>CAWJWG010000001.1:0-1527500 GCA_963846545.1 uncultured Gemmatimonadales bacterium
TCCTTGTGGGCGACCAGATGCAGCTCAGCCACGTCACCCAGGGGACTCACCCGGGCGAGACCGGGATGTCCTGCCTGGAGTACGTCCTCCAGGAGCACGCCACCGTGCCGCCCGATCGCGGTGTCTTTCTCGGCGTCTCCTTCCGCATGCACGATGACGTGTGCCGCTTCATCTCCGACGCCATTTACGAAAGTCGTCTGAGCAGCGACCCCCGCACGGAGAGACACCGGGTCTTCGGCGGCACGGTGGGGCGAGTGCCGCTGGAAAGGGGCATCGTCTGGGTACCGGTGGAGCACGAGGGCTGTGCACAGAGGAGCGACGAGGAAGTGGAGGTGATCGCCGGCCTCGTGGAGGAGCTGCGGACGAGGAAGGTGGTGGACAAGGACGGAGGTCCCCGCGCGCTGAAACCGGCGGACATCCTCGTCGTCGCTCCCTACAACGCGCAGGTGCGCGCCCTCAAGGCTCGTCTCGGGGAGCAGGTCAGGGTGGGGTCGGTGGACCTTTTCCAGGGTCAGGAGGCGCCGGTGGTCATCGTCTCCCTCTGCGCCTCGAGCCTGGCGGAGTCGCCCCGCGGGGCGTCGTTCCTGCTCAGTCCCAACCGGCTCAACGTCGCCGTCTCCCGCGCCGAGGCGCTGGCGATCGTGGTGGGATCCCCTGAGCTGATGAACGTGCGCTGCGGATCGGTGGAGGAGATGCGGCTGGTCAACCTGCTGTGTAGCCTGGTGCAGTACGCTGAAGAACCGAGGCCGGCCTAGCGATCGAGGACCTCCGAGAAGTACCCGGGGAGGTCGATCTCGAACGGCTCCGCCGAGCGCGCGGGCTGCCACGCCAGCCGCTCCCTGAGGATTTCCGGCCGGTCGTCTTCCGGCCGCCAGCGCTCCACCAGGCGGGCGTCGAGGTCCACGATCCAGTACTCTGGAATGGCAGCCTGCTGATAGATTCGGCGCTTCACCCCCCTGTCCCTGGCGGCCGTGCTCGAGGAGAGCACCTCGATGACGAGAAGCGGTCGGGCCACGTCCCGCCAATGCACGCCGGATGAAGCCGGCCGAGGAATCACGAAGAGGTCGGGCGCGACCACGGTGCGCGGGCCGAGGACGATGTTGCCCGGAAGGGGGAACAGCTCCAGGTCCGGGCGCCCGGACAGGCAGGGCAGCAGGAGCCGTCCGAGTACGTTCGCGGCGCGCTGGTGACGCAGGCTGGCTTCCGGGCTCACGACGTGCAACCCGTCGAGCAGCTCCGGCCGGCGAGCGTAATCTTCCGGAAGCGCGAAGAACTCTTCCAGTGTGGTGACAGGGGAATCAAAGGCAGACATGCCCATAATCTTCGATCTCCTCGACGCGGCGGGCAATGGGACATCGCTCATGAATATCCCCGGCAGCACGCTGATCCATGACCATTTTTGCGCGATCCGACCAAGAGCCGCAACATTCCAGCTCACAGCTCACAGCTCATAGCTCATAGCCAATGACCGTCCCCAAGATCCAGCGCTGGATCGACCTCCTCGCCGCCCTCCTCGCCCGCCGCTACCCCGCGACGTTCGAGGAGCTGATCCGCGACGTACCCGCCTACGCCGCGGGCGATCAGTCCGAGGAGACCCGCCGCCGCATGTTCGAGCGCGACAAGGACGAGCTGCGCGCCTTCGGCGTCCCGATCGAGACCCTCCCGCCTCCCGACGAGGGCGAGGCGCAAGGCTATCGGCTTCGGGTCCGCGACTTCTACCTGCCCTATCTCGCCCTCCGTTCCGATGGCGAGACCAGTCTCCCGCGAAAGACCGACAAGTACGGCTACTCCTCCCTCCCGGTCCTCACCTTCGAGGCCGACGAGCTGTCGGCCATCGCCGAGGCCGCGGCACGGCTGCGGGAGCTGGGTGATCCGGTCCTGGCCGCGCATGCCGAGTCGGCCATGCGGAAGCTGGCCTGCGACCTCCCGGTCGACGCCGCGTCCCGGCCCGACGCCAGGGTCGCGCCCGCGCATGCGCGAGCCGCACCCGAGCTGTTCGTCGCCGCCGGCGATGCACTGGCGCGGCGGAAGCGGCTCACGTTCAGCTACCACACGATGGGCAGCGATGTCACCGCGGCCCGCACGGTGGAGCCGTTCGGTCTCTTCTTCCTCAACCAGCACTGGTATCTCGCCGCTCGCGCGGTCGGCGAGGAGACGGTGAAGAACTACCGGCTGAGCCGCGTCGCCGAGGCCAAGCCCAACGGCCAGCGCCCCGGCACGCCGGATTACGAGATCCCCGCCGGATTCGATCTCCAGGACCACGCCCGCTCGCGCCAGGCCTGGGAGCTCGGCACCGGGGACGCCATCACGGCGGTGGTTCGCCTCCGGAGCACCTCCGGCGCGGCCGTCGCCGCGCACCGGCTCGGCGAGCCGGTCGAGGGCGACGAGCAGCTGCGGAGGTTCCGCGTCCGCCGGGTGGACAGCTTCGCCCGGTGGATGTTGTCGTTCGCGGGCGATCTGGAGCCGGTCTCCCCCGCGCAGGTGATCGAGGAGTACGCCGGCCTCGTCCGCGAGACGCTCGCCCACCATGCCTGAGAGCGCCGCGGAGCAGCTCCGCCGCATCCTCCACCTCATCCCCCGGCTCGCCGACGGCGAGCTGCATCCGCTGGGCGAGGTGGCGGCGAAGGCGGGTGTGGCCGAGGGCACGGTGCTGCGCGATCTCCAGTCCATCTCCGAACGCTTCGAGGTGCCGGGTGGATTCGTCGAGGGGTTGCAGATCTACATCGCGCCGGGGGGAGTCTCGGTGCACTCGAATCACCTGCTCCGTCCCATGCGGCTGACCCGGGGCGAGCTCTGCGCCCTCGAGCTGGGCCTCACCATGCTCCGGAAAGAGCGGACGCCGGAGGACCACGGCCCGATCGACGGCGCCATCGAGCGGCTCCGCGCCGCCATCGTCCGGCTGCCGGCCGACGACGCGGGCGACGCGGTGACCGCGTCCGCTCCGGTGCCGCCCGGCCGGCTCGAGCACCTGCGAGTGATGCGCGAGGCGCAGCGGGAGCACCGAAAAGTCCGCCTCCGCTACCACAAGGGCGGCGAGCGGGAGTCGGCGCAGCGCGTGGTCTGTCCCTACGCCATCGTCTTCGCCAGCGGCATGTGGTACGCCGTGGCCCACTGTGAGAGCAGCGACGGCGTGCGGTTCTTCCGGCTCGACCGGATGGAGGAAGTGGAGGCGCTCGATGCGCGGTTCACTCCCGCATCGACGACCGAGGTGGACCGGATCGTGACGGAGGGTCGCGCCTTCAGCGCCACGGGAGCGGAGACGCTCACGGTTCGTTATTCACCCAGGGTCGCGCGCTGGATCGCGGAACGGGAAGGGAAGACGCTGGCGGAGGATGGCTCGCTGACGATGGATCATCCGCTCGCCGACACCGACTGGGCGGTGCGGCACGTCCTGCAGTACGGCCCCGAGGCAGACGTGCTGGCGCCTGACACGGTGCGCGAGGCGGTGGTGGCGCGGCTGCGGGGGATGGCCGGCTCGTGACGACCGCCGTGCTGCAACGACACCTGGTGGACGTCTGGAACCCCGCATACGCCGCGGACGCGATGACGGCGCACGTCCGCGTCCTGCTCGATGCGGCTCGGCGCTGGAATGCCCGGGAGACGGAAGCCGAGCCCTACGTATGGTGGGGCAAGGTGCGTTCGGCCAACCGGCAGCAGGATCTCAAGCACATGCCGCAGATCCAGGAGATCGCGGCCGAGCTGGCCGGCGACGACAGCCGGGAATGCTGCATCTCTACCTGACGGACTATCGCTCGCTCTACGTCGGCCACGTGGACGAGATCCGGCTGGAGGATGTCCGCGCCTCGGACGGTTCCCACGTCCCGTCGTACTACGCGGACGCAGGCCTCGAGTGCGACTTCTGGTACAAGCTCCTCGATCTCCGGCGCCTGGTGGCCGATGACACCCCGGTGGTGATCGCCAAGCTGAAGACCCTGCGGAATCCGGGCTACCACGACCGGCCGGTGTCGCTGTACGGCGGCATGGTGGACCTGCCGCTCATCGTCTCATCAGTCCGAGCCGCACTCGCTTCTTCGATCCCGAGGATCGCGACGCCGGTTCGTGACGACCGTCTGTGGGCCGAGGTGGACGCCGAGGCCGTCGGGTGGGAACGACCGAGCGGGATCTGCGGGAGAATCTCTTCGGCGACGACGCCTGGCTCGCGTTGGACCCGGCCGCGCGCACCTTCATCGCCTCGGCCGAGAAGATCCTGCGGGACCAGCGGAACGATCCGGCCTTCGACTACGGGCCGGTGGTCGCCAACCTCGCCAAGGCGGTCGAGGTCACCTGCAACGCCATCCTGCGGCAGGTGGGTCCCGAGCTCCCACGAGAGCTCCGGCAGGTGAGGTCCGATGGCGAGACCATCGAGCTCGGCGGCAGGGGACACCTGTCCACCGGGCAGCTCGCCCACGTGCTCCGCGGCAGGTCACCGCTTCATCGCCAGCTCAGGCAACGACTTCCGAACGGAGACTGGTTCGTGGACCACTTCCCCGGCATTCTCAGCCGGATCGCCGCCCTGCGGAACCCGGGGGTCCACCAGGCCCAACTCGGCCGCGAAGAGGTCATCGCGCTGCGCAATTCGCTGGTCGGCGTCGGCTGCCAGGGCGCGTTGATCGAGCTCGCCAAGGTGGTCGCCGGCCGCTAGCCTCGCAGGCCCCTCACTGTCACACCCTCCCCGTATCCTCATGCACGTTCACCTGCCCCGGAGGCGTGCATGAAGTCCGAAGTCCGTCTGTCCACCAGGTTCCTGACCACGCAGAACGCCCACCAGGTCGGCATGCTGGTGCATCTGGCCGGCGAGACGCCGGTCCGGCGTGCGCCGATCAACGTCGCCCTCGTGCTCGACCGCTCGGGCTCGATGTCGGGCACCCCGCTCGAGGCCGCCAAGGACGCCGCGGCGCGGTTCGCCGGGTTCCTCGGTCCCCAGGACCGGCTCTCGGTCGTCGCCTTCGACGGGAACGTCGAGACCATCTTCGAGCCCGCGCCCGGGGGTGACCCTGCCGCCATGGACGCGATCGCGCGGGTCCAGCCCGGCGGCTCCACCAACCTGTCGGGCGGCTGGCTCATGGGCCGCAAGCTGGTCGAGCGGCAGAAGGTCGAAGGCACCAACCGGATCGTGCTGCTGACCGACGGGCAGGCGAACGTCGGCGTCGTGGAGCCCGCCAAGCTGGTGGGCCTGGCCCAGGGCGGCGCCAAGCGCAGGGTGACCACGACCTGCATCGGGTTCGGCGCGGGCTTCAACGAGGACCTGCTGGAGCCGATGGCCCGCGCGGGCGGCGGCAACTACTGGTACGTCGAGTCTGACGATCAGATGGTCGGGATCTTCGGCGGCGAGATCGAGGGATTGGTCGCGCTGGCGGCGCAGAACGTGGAGGTGGAGGTCCGCCTCACCCACCCCCGCGTGGCCGGTGTGAGCTTCCTGCAGTCGTACCGGTGCAGCAGACCAGGCCGGCGGGTGGCGCGTGCCGCTGCACGACCTGTACGCGACCTCACCCAGGGCGCTCGCCCTGGTCTTCCATGTGGAAGATGTCCAGGAGCTCGGCAAGGTGCCGCTCGGCGAGGTCCGCATCGAGGCCGATGTGGTGACCGAGGCCGGCATCGAGCACCGCACGGTCGTCATGCCCGTCGTCGCCAACCTCGACGGCACCGACCACGTCGAGCCGACGGTGGAGCAGACCTTTCTCCGGTTCGAGGCGGCCCGTGCGCGGGAGGAGGCGGTGCGCCGCGCGGACCGGGGCGACTTCGGCGGCGCCGCGGAGAGCCTGCGTGCCGTGGCGAGCAGTCTCGCGGCCTGTCCCAACGCGCCCGAGCTGGCGGAGGAGATCGAGGACCTCCAGGCCAATGCGGCGCGGCTGGAGGAGCGCCGGTACGACGCCAGCGACCGGAAGTACCAGGGTGCGCGGGCGATGGCGAACCGGGACCTGAAGGCGGAGTACGCAAGGCGCGTGAGCCGGAGCCGGCCGCGCTAGTGCAGAAGATGGAACAGGGCCTGGTCCAGCCGGACGTCTTCGTGGTGCCCGCCGAGGAAGCTCGCACGCTGGATTGGCGCCGGATGCGAACCCTGCTTCTGAGCGGGCCGGCCGTTCGAGCTGAGCCTGGAGCAGCTGTTCCTGCCGCTTTGATCGTCGCGACCGACCGGGCGGTGTGGAGCTACCGTAGTCGAGCACGCCTGCGTCTCCCCCCGCTTACCCGCGTAACTCCGCGCACCCGCGATGGCTCTCGCCGGCCACCCGGACCGCCGCCGTGTACGGCCACACCCGGTCCGACATCCCGTCGCTGCACGGCGCCTTCCAGATGCGCGCGTCGACGGCCGCGCGCTCGGTCCGGCCGGCCCAGTGGAGTGTGTCCCCCTGGCTTGTGGGCGAGATCGCCGGCCACTGGATGCCGGTCTGGTCCTCGGGTGTGGTGAAGCGGAGGCCGTCCTCGCCGATATCGAGGGCCCAGAACGGCTCGGTCCCGATGGCGTGAAACCCGCCCGCGGCGTCACCCGCGCCTTTCATCATGTCGGGGCAGAGATATGGCACCGGCGCCGAGGTGTACCGCTGGAGCTCGGTGGTGTCGCGCAGGTGCAGGGCCAGCACCAGTTCGCTGTCGCTCAGGGATCGGATCGTCGCCCGGATCTCGGCCGCGTCTTCGGTCCATCGTATGGTGCTGTCGGATTCCCGCTCCCAGCCGGCGAGCCGGTAGGTTTCCCAACAGGAGTCCATCACCAGCGTGCCGTCGTCGAGGAAGATGCGCATCACGCCGGGGAGGCCGGTGGAATCGGCCCGAGCCCAGACGCGGCCGGTGAGGCCGGCGGGCTCGGGAGACTCGGAGGCGGTCCGGCATCCGGCGACGAGCGCGAATGCGGCGGCGAGAGGAATCAGCGATAACCGGTGTTGCGTGGTTGAAGCCCGTGCCTGTCGGCTTCTGCGGGGCCGTTCCATCCGGCTCATGATCCAGACTGGCCTACTGGGCCGCCCCGTCCGCCTGTGCGGCCGCCGCCGCTGGCGCCGCGGCCGGGTCCGTCTCCCACACGGCGAAGACGTTGCCCTCGGTGTCGGTGAGCTGCGCGAACCACCCCATCCCCGGCACCGGCGTCTTCCCCATCATCACCTTGGCGCCCAGCCGTTCCGCCTTGGCCACCGCCGTGTCGACGTTCTCCACCGCGATGTAGTTGACCGGTTGCTGGGCCGGATACATCCGCGGCATCAGCCCGCCGTTCACGCCCGACCGCACCGGCCGTCCCTCGCCGTCCGTCTCCACCGTCTCCACCATCCAGTACTCGATCCCGCCCGGGTTCTCCCACCGGTTGAGCTTCCAGCCGAACATGTCGGCATAGAATTTCGCCGCCCGCTCGGTGTTGTCCGCGGGGATCTCGAAATGCACGATCGTGCTGTCCATGACTGAGCGCCTCCATGGGGTCCACTGGTAAATCCGGGATCGACAACGTAACGCGCGCGCCGAGGTCGCGCGAGCGCTCCCACAGCGCCCTCTGGCCAACCCACCGCATGCGCGACATCTTCAACCCGTCCTCCCACCTCCATCCCAGCGACAGCAACTATGCCCGACCTGCTCGGCCGGCTTCAGACGGCGCTTGCCTCCCGCTACCAGCTCGACCGCGAGGTCGGGGCCGGTGGCATGGCCACGGTGTACCTGGCCCAGGACCTCCGCCACCGCCGCGCCGTGGCGCTCAAGGTGCTCCGGCCCGAGCTCGCGGCCGTGATCGGGGCGGAGCGCTTCCTGGCCGAGATCACCCTCACGGCCAACCTCCAGCACCCGCACATCCTGCCGCTGTTCGACTCGGGCGAGGCCGACAGCTACCTGTTCTACGTCATGCCCTTCATCCAGGGCGAGACGCTGCGCGACCGGCTCACCCGCGAGAAGCAGCTTCCGGTGCCCGAGGCGGTCCGCATCGCCACCGAGGTCGCCTCGGCGCTGGACTACGCCCACCGCCACGGCGTGGTCCACCGCGACATCAAGCCGGAGAACATCCTGCTGCACGACGGCCAGGCCCTGGTGGCCGACTTCGGCATCGCCCTCGCCGCGAGCAAGGCGAGCGGCGCCCGGATGACCGAGACCGGCATGTCGCTGGGGACGCCGCACTACATGTCGCCCGAGCAGGCCATGGGGGAGCGCGAGATCACCCCGCGCTCCGACGTCTACGCGCTGGGCGCGGTGCTGTACGAGATGCTGACCGGCGAGCCGCCCTTCACCGGCAACACCGCCCAGGCGGTCGTCGCCCGGGTGCTCACCGAGAGTCCCCGCCCGCTCGGCACCCAGCGCCACACCATCCCGCGCCACGTCGAGGCCGCGGTGCTCACCGCGCTGGAGAAGCTGCCGGCCGACCGGTTCGCCACCGCGGCCGAATTCATCGACGCGCTCAAGGACCGGAACTACCTCAGCACCGCCTCGATGGCGGCGGCGCCGGACCCCGCCGCGCCGGCGGCGCGCGCGGGTCGCGCGAGCCCGGCCGTCCTGGCCCTCGCCGGCCTCGCGGCCGCGGCCACCGCCGCCGCGCTCTGGGGCTGGCTCCGCCCGTCGCCGCAGGAGCCTCTCATCCAGTTCGCCCTGGCGCTCCGGGCGGCCGAGGCGCTCGCGCCGCCCAATGCCGGCGGCAGGCGCGCGCGTCGCGGTGTCGCCCGACGGCCGCGCCATCGTCTACAACGGCCCGGGTGACGGCGCGCCCCGGCTCTGGTACCGGCGGCTGGACCAGCTCTCCGCCACCCCGCTCACCGGCACCGAGGGCGCCGCCAGTCCCTTCTTCTCGCCCGATGGCCGGCGGATCGGATTCATCAAGAGCGGGACCTCGGTGCGGATCGCCTCGCTCGACGGCGCGCCGACCGTGACGCTCAACGACAAGGCGAACTCCACCAGCGGCGACTGGAGCGACGACGACTGGATCTATTTCGAGGTGGACTCCGGGGTGGCCCGGGTGCGGCCGGCCGGCGGCGCTCCCGAGCTGGTCCACAGGATCGATCAGGACGCGAACGAGGTCGGGGCCGAATGGCCCTTCGCCCTGCCCGGTGGCAAGGGCCTCCTGGTGCGCACCCGGCGGGCAGGCCAGGGGCCCGCCGACTTCGACATCGTGGCCGTGCAGGGCCCCGGCCTGCCGCGCCACGTGCTCACCCGCGGGATCTACGCCCGGTACGCCGAGGGCCGTCTGTTCGTGGTCACCGCCGAGGGCAAGCTCATCGCCATTCCGTTCGACACCGACAAGCTCGAGCTGAGCGGCCCGCCGGTGGCGCTGCTGGACGGGATCGGGGTCCGGACCGCGGGCTTCAACGTGGACTTCTCGCTCTCCCGGACCGGCACCCTGGTCTACACCAGCGGCAGCACCCTGGGCTCCCGGCGGCCGGTCTGGGTCACCCGGGAGGGACTGGCCTCGGCGATCGACCCGTCCTGGGACCCCCAGGGGCTGATCACCAACATTGCGCTCTCGCCCGACGGCCGGCGGCTCGCGGTCGAGCTGACCCGCAACGGCAAAGCCGACATCTGGGTCAAGCAGCTCCCGACCGGGCCCTTCTCCCGCATCACGTTCGGCGACACCGCCGGCGTGCGGCCCGCCTGGTCGCCGGAGGGCCGGGACGTCTATTTCATTCTGGACCGGAGCGGCACCGGGGTGGGACCGCTGTTCACCCACCGCGCCGATGGGACCGGGGTGGCCCGCCGGCTGGTCCCCTCAGGTGCCGACTACGGGCAAATCGTGCCCTCGCGCGACGGGCGCTGGATCGTCACCCGGACCCCCGGCAACACCTCGGGGTCCGGCGACATTCTCGCCTTCCGGACCGGCTCGGGCGACAGCACCCCGGTGACGCTGGTCGCCTCGGCGGCGACCGAGTTGTTCCCCTCGCTCTCCCCCGACGCGCGCTGGCTGGCGTACACCTCGGACGAGTCGGGCACACCGGAAGTGTACGTGCGTCCTTTCCCCGAGACCGCGACCGCGAAGTGGCAGGTGTCCACCGCCGGCGGCCAGCAGCCGCGCTGGGCCGGGAGCGGCCGGGAGCTGTACTACCTCAACGGCAAGCGCGACCTGGTGGCGGCCGAGATCCGGCCGGGCGCCACGTTCTCGGTGGGCGAGCAGCGGGTGCTGTTCTCCACCGCGCCGTATGCCGGCGGGGCCGGGGTGCACGGATACGCGGCGGCGTCGGATGGGAAGCGCTTCATGTTCACCCAGGAAGGCGAGCCGCTACAGGAGAGCGAGCTGGTGGTGGCGCAGGGATGGTTGCGGCAGGTCGTGGGGAAGGGGGCGAAGTAAGCGCTCCGCTGAACGAACGGTCGCGATCTGGACCCCGTCGGATGAGTTCCCGGCGGTGGAGCGCGAACGTCTTGTCTGGCACCCGCCGCGGGTTCTTCCGGCGGGGGCGCCTTGCTCGGACTGGGCTACGATATCCGGGTGGGCTCACGAAGGCGACGTCTCCCCCCGAATCGGAGGCGCTCGCCTGGTCTGCGTCAGCCCTTCTCCTTCGTGCCCCCCGGCTCCGACTCCCGGTCCGACGCCACCTGCCCGTAGTTGAGCAGCGCCACCAGCAGCACGCCACCTATGGCGTTCCCGATCACCGCGGGCAGCACGACGCCTCCCAGCATCGTGCCCCAGTCCGCCGCACCCGACTGGCCGCCCGGTAGAAGGCCTCCACCGATCCCGCGATCGAGTGCTGAAACCGCAGCGCCGCGATCGGCGCGGTGCAGAGCCAGATCAGCACGATCTGGGCGCCGGTGGCGTGGGTCGAGGCGAGCACCCAGCTCAGCAGCGCGATGAGCCAGCCGGCGAACACGCCGGCGTAGACGATCTCGCCGAAGCTCCCGGTCGTCGCCTCCCTGGCGATCCGGCCCAGCTCGGCGTGCAGCGCCGGCTCCACCATCGCCGTGCGCGCGAGGACCCAGCCGAAGATCATCGCCCCGGCCAGGTTCCCCACCAGCAGCAGCCCCCACACCCGGAGCATTTGGAGAAACGTCTCGCGGTCGCGCGACTCGAGGAACGGGATCACCGGCACCAGCGTGTTCTCGGTGAACAGCTCGCTCCGCGCCATGATCACCAGGATGAAGCCGAGCGGGTACACCGCGCTGAAGGCGGCATGCTTCCCGGCTGGACCGGCCAGGCTGGCGGCATAGGCGCCACCCACGAAGCTGAAGCCGATCACCAGCCCGGACGCCAGCGAGGACCACAGGAGCGCGGCCGCCGGCCGCTCCAGCTCCTTGAGGCCCGAGAGCAGGACGTTCCGATGAATCTCGACCGCGCTGAGCCGGGTGCCGGCTTCCGCCTGTTGTTCTGCCATGGCGCCATCATGGGCAGCCACAGCGATTCAGGCAAGTGCCCGCTGTCCCGGCCTTTCTGTTTTCCTTTCGATCGACATCATCCCGTCACGCCGCCGGTTCCGCGCCGGGCGCAGCACCTGCCGAGGAGGGCGTACCTGGCCGCGCGGTTCGCGGGTCCTTGCTGGCTTCCCACGACACGCGAGGTCCCCTGTGCCCTCCAGGGGGATACCTTCCTGAAGTGCAAGGTCACGCCGAGGACGAGATCGCGTTTCTCGGCCGGCTGAGACCCCCTCTCCAGAGGCACCCGTGCTCCGACGCCGCCTCACGCTGATTCTGCTCTCCGCCGCCTTCGCGGTGCTGTTCCTGTTCCCGGCCTTCAGCGGACTGCTCACCGACTGGTGGTGGTTCGGCGAGATCGGCTACCGGATCGTCTTTACCCGGGAGCTGATTACCCGGAGCCTGCTCTTCCTGGCCGCGGGCGGGCTGACCTTCGGCGTGCTCTACCTCAACCTGCGGGCCGCGCAGCGGGGCCTGGTGCCCAACCCCGTCGTCCTGCAATTCGCGCCCGGACAGCAGCGGGTGGACGTCTCGGCGGCGCTGCGCCGCCTGAGCCTGCCGGTGTCACTGGGCTTCGGCCTTCTGGCGGGCTTCGCGGCGACCCCGGCCTGGGACCTCGTGCTCCGGATGATCCATCGGACGCCGTTCGGCGTCGTGGACCCGATCTTCTCGCGCGATATCGGGTTCTACGTCTTCACGCTGCCCGGGCTCGCGGCCGCGCTCGGCTTCCTGAGCACCCTCACCGTCATCGCTCTCTTCCTGCTCATCCCGCTCTACTGGATGCGCGGGGACATCGTGCTGCGCCCGCGCCGGCTCGTGATCGAGCCCAGCGCGGGGTTGCACCTGGCGCTCCTGCTGTCGGCGATGTTCCTCCTCACCGCCCTCCGGCTGTGGCTGGTGGAGATCCCCGGGCTCCTGTACTCCACGACCGGCCCGCTGACCGGTGCCAGCTACACCGACCTCCACGCCCGTCTCCCGGCCCTGCGCGTCTCGGCGGTCGCGGCCGGCCTCGCCGCGGTCGCGATCGTGATCGGAGGGATGCAGCGGCGGCTCCCGAGCTACGGCCTCCTGGCCGTCGCCGGCTACCTGGGTGTGGCGGTCGTGGGGCGCGGTCTTGTCCCCGCGGCGATCCAGAAGTTCGTGGTGGCACCGACCGAGTTGACCCGGGAGACGCCCTATCTCCGGCATCACATCGCCGCCACCCGTCAGGCGTGGGGGCTCGACAGCGTGGAAGTCCGCGAGCTGGCGGGGGAGGCGGGGCTCACGATGGCCGACATCCGGGCCAATGGCCCTACCATCGAGAACGTGCGGCTGTGGGACCGGGAGCCGCTGCTGCAGACGTTCGGGCAGCTCCAGGAGATCCGCACCTACTACGATTTCGTCTCGGTGGACGACGACCGCTACTCGATCGACGGAGTCTACCGCCAGGTCCTGCTCTCGCCGCGCGAGCTCAACCCGGCCTCACTGCCGACCCGCACCTTCATCAACGAGCACCTGACGTTCACCCACGGGATGGGGCTGACGCTGAGCCCCGTCAACCAGGTGACCGTCGAAGGCCTGCCGGTCCTGTTCGTCAAGGACCTGCCGCCGGTCTCCACCGTATCGCTGCGCGTCACCCGGCCGCAGATCTACTACGGCGAGATCGCCAGCGAGTACGTCTTCGTCGGCACCCGGCAGCGCGAGTTCGACCATCCCTCCGGCGAGGCGAACGTCTACGCCGCGTACACCGGCACCGGCGGCATCCCGGTCGGCAACCTGTGGCGCCGGCTGCTGCTCTCCATCCGGTTCGGGTCGTCCAAGGTCCTCCTCTCGCAGGACATCACCAATGACAGTCGGGTGCTCTATCACCGGAACATCGTGGCCCGGGCGAGGAAGGCGCTGCCGTTCCTGCGGTTCGATCGCGATCCCTACATGGTGCTCGCCGACGACGGGACGCTGAAGTGGATCCTGGATGCCTACACCACGTCGAGCGCCTATCCCTACGCGCAGCCGCTGGTCGACGGCACCAGCTACATGCGGAACAGCGTCAAGCTGGTCATCGATGCCTACGACGGCACCCTGACCGCCTACGTCAGCGCGCCGACCGATCCGCTGATCCGGACCTGGGCCAGCATCTTCCCCGGCATCTTCGTCCCGCTCGACAGCATGCCGGCCGATCTGCGCGCGCACCTGCGCTACCCCGACGACATCTACCGGATCCAGGCCGGCCTCTACACCACCTATCACATGGGCGCGCCGGAGGACTTCTACCACCGGGAGGACCAGTGGCAGATCCCTCAGGTCACCAAGGCCGACGAGGCGGTGCCGTTCATGCGGCACATCATCATGCGGCTGCCCGAGGAATCGAAGGCCGAGTTCATCTACATGGTGCCGTTCACCCCGCGGGGTAAGGAGAACCTGGCCGCGTGGATGGTGGCGCGGAACGACGGCGACGTCTACGGCAAGCTGCTGGTGTACCGGCTCTCGCGTCAGAGTCTCGCGTTCGGTCCCCGGCAGATCGAGAACCGGATCAACCAGAACACCGACATTGCCCGCCAGGTCTCCCTGTGGGACCAGCGCGGCTCCCGGGTCATCCGGGGCGACCTGCTGGTGATCCCGATCGAGGAGTCGCTGGTGTACGTGCAGCCGCTCTATCTCCAGGCGGAAGGCGGACGGATTCCCGAGCTCAAGCGGGTGATCGTCGCGTACCAGAACCGGGTGGTGATGCAGGAGACGCTGGAGGCGGGTTTGACCGAGATGTTCGGCGGCGCGACCGGCGAGCGACGCGAGCCGGCGACGGCTGTGGCCGGAGGGGCGGGGACCGCGAGGCCGGCGACCGCCGACACGACGATCCGGGCATTGGTCGCCGAGGCCTGGCGCCGGTACCAGGCGGCGCTGGAGGCGAATCGCGAGGTGGACTGGGCCCGCTACGGCGAGGAGTTCCGGCGGCTGGGCGAGACGCTGGAGCGACTCCGCGCGCCCGAGTGAGGACCGCGCGGCGGGGCTGGGCGCCAGGAGGTGACTCCCCTGGAGGTGCGCATGGAAAGCCGCGGACCGGCTTGACTTGACCAATTTGGTCAAGCTGATCAGATTGACCCCATGCCCCGCAAGCCTACGGTCCGCGAAACGGTCAGCCTCTACCAGGCCAAGACTCAGTTGTCCCGTCTGGTCGAGCGCGCGGCCGAGGGTGAGGAGATCGTCATCGCCAAGTCGGGCCGCCCGCTGGCCCGACTGATGCCTCTCGAAGACACTCGCGCCTTACGGGTGCCCGGCAGAGGCAAAGGGAAGTGGCGTGTCGGCAGGAACTTCGATGCGCCGCTGCCCGACGCCGTGGTGCGTGACTTCGAAGGCGGCCGATGAACCTGCTGCTGGACACGCACGTCCTCATCTGGTGGGACGAGGGCCGCAGGCTCAGCGGCTCTGCCAGGCGGGCAATCGAAACAGCCGACTCGGTGTACGTCAGTGCAGCGTCGGCCTGGGAAGTCGCGATCAAGACCGGGCTGGGGAGGCTGCGGCCTACCCGCACGGTCGAGGAGGCGGCGGAGGAATCCGGTTTTCTGGAGCTACCGGTCACGTTTCGCCACGCCCAGCGGGTGGCCGGCCTACCCGCGCTGCACCGCGATCCGTTCGACCGTCTGCTGGTTGCCCAGGCCGACCTCGAGGGTCTCACATTGGTGACTCGAGACCCGGTGTTCGAGCGATACCCGGTGGAGCTGATCGAGGCTTAGCCTGGGTCGGCGATCGCATCGCGTTCGCCCGCGGTGGGCCATTGCGCCCGACGAATTCCTCCCGTACCATCTGCGCGTTCCCTGGACAGCACATGACGGCGATCAGGCGGTTCCCTCCCCCGGGACGGCGGCGTGCTCTTCAACTCGCTCACCTTCGCGCTCTTCTTCGCCGTCGTCCTCATCCTGCACGCCCTGCCGTTCCCCTGGCGGGTCAAGAAGCTCAACCTCCTCCTCGCCAGCTACGTCTTCTACGCCGCCTGGAACCCGCCGTTCATCGTCCTCCTCTGGATCTCGACCGTTCTCGACTGGTGGGTCGCCAAGTGGCTCGACCGGGAGGAGCGACCCGCCCGCCGCCGCGGGCTGCTCCTCCTCTCGATGGCCGGCAACCTCGGCATCCTCGGCTACTTCAAGTACGGCGAGTTCCTGCTGGAGAACTGGCAGGCCGCGATGGGGACGGTCGGGATTGCGTGGGTCCCGCCCGCCTGGGACATCGTGCTGCCGGTCGGCATCTCGTTCTACACATTCCAGACGATGGCCTACACGCTGGACGTGTACCTCCGCCGGGAGCGGCCGGCAGGCTCGTTCCTCGACTTCGCCCTCTTCGTCACCTTTTTTCCCCAGCTCGTCGCCGGACCCATCGTCCGGCCCGCGGATCTCATTCCCCAGTTCGCCCTGCCGCGCCAGGCCACATCCTCCCAGCGCGTGTGGGGCCTGGCCCTGGTGAGCTTGGGCCTGTTTCAGAAGGTGGTCGTCGCCGACACGCTGCTGGCCCCCACGGCCGACACCGTCTTCGGCGCCACGCGGGCCCTGCACCCGCTCGACGCCTGGATGGGGGTGCTCGCGTTCTCCGGCCAGATCTTCTCCGACTTCGCCGGCTACTCCACCACCGCCATCGGGGCGAGCCTCTGCCTCGGCTTCTCCATCACCAACAACTTCCGCTACCCCTACGCCGCGATCGGGTTCTCCGACTTCTGGCGCCGGTGGCACATCTCGCTCTCCACCTGGTTGCGGGACTATCTGTACCTGCCGCTCGGCGGCAACCGGAAGGGCCGGCGGCGCACCTACGTCAACCTGATGGCCACGATGCTGCTCGGCGGCCTCTGGCACGGGGCGAGCTGGACCTTCGTGGCCTGGGGCGGACTGCACGGGGCGTATCTGGCGGTGGAGCGTCGGCTGCAGGAGCGCTTCGCCGGCCGGCCTGTCGCTACCGGCACGGGCGCCCGCATCGCGCTGGCGCTCCTCACCTTCGTGCTGGTCAACTTCACCTGGGTGTTCTTCCGCGCGCGGGACTTCACCTCCGCCTGGCGCCTGCTGCGGTCGATGGTGGGGCTCGGCGAGACCGGTGCGCGCGTGCTCTACTGGAACGGGATCCTCGCGGTCGCCGTGGTCACGGTCGCGATGCTCGCCGCGCACTGGCGCATGCGGGACACCACGCTCGAGGCGGTGGTCGAGCGCACACCCGGGTGGATCATCGCCGCGCTGTGGGCCGCCATGCTGTTCGCCATCATCACCTCCCAGGGCTCGGGCAATGCATTCATCTATTTCCAGTTCTGAGCGGCCTGTCCCCGACCGCCCGTGGCGCGGCATCCTCACGGGTGTGCTCGTGGCGACGGCCTTGCTGACGGCGGGCTGGGAGCTGTACTGGCGCGGCATCGGGTTCACCACGCCCGATTACGTGGACTCCCCCGGCTTCTGGGCAATGCAGCGCCGCCTGGCGACTGGGAACCGCACCATCCTGATCGGCTCCTCCCGGATCTACTTCGACACCAACCTGGAGGCGTGGGCGGAGGTGGCCGGCGGTCCGCCGCCGGTCCAGCTCGCCCTGGTCGGCACCAGTCCCCGCGGTATCCTCACCGAGCTGGCGAACGACACCACCGTCACCGGGCTCGTGGTGGTCGGGGTGACGCCGCAGATCTTCTTCCGGACCCGGCGCGGCTACCTGGGCGACTTCCCCGAGCGGGCGCGCAAGGAGACTCCGTCGGAGTGGCTGGGCCAGCGGATCTTCATGCGGGTGGAGGACGTCTTCGCCTTCATCGATTGGGATACCCGGCTCCAGGCCATCATCGAGCGCCAGCCGCTCCCGCTCCGCGAGGGGATGTTCCTCGATCGCTCGGTGCGCAAGGTCAGTGTGACCCAGGCCGATCGCCAGGGATGGCTCGAGCCGAGGGTGCTGCGGGATTCGGTGTACCGGCAACTGGTCCGGGACATCTGGCTGGATGGCATGGACGACCCCGACCGGCGTCCGCCGCCCGGTCCCGACTCGGTGAGCGCCGCGCTGGCGGAGCTTCGCCGCGACATCGCGAAGATCCGCGCGCGGGGCGGGGACGTGGCCTTCGTTCGGCACCCGTCGGGAGGCCGCGTGTTGGAGTACGAGGAGCGGGACGTCCCCCGCGCGAGGTTCTGGGACCGGCTGGCGAAGGAGGTGGACGCGGTGGCGATCTACTACGCGGACTACCCGGGACTCGACGCCTGGGAGCCGCCGGAGTGGTCCCATCTCTCGCGGGACGACGCCGAAACCTTCACCCGGGCGCTGGTGCCGATCCTGCTCGACTCGCTGCGGCGCCGCCGATGATCACCGGGGCACCGTGCAAATCTCGACCGGTCGTCCGGCCGAGGGCTGCCGACCGACCTGCGCGAGCTCAATGAGCTCGACTTTGCGCGGCGCGACGCGAAGATGCAGCAGCATCGTGCGGAATGTGCGAAGACACCAGCGCCGCCCCCGCGACAATGAGGTTTGCCACCACCACCGACCGGATCCCGGCAGGCGTACGACGCGGCGAACACGGCGGTCGCCACCCACCCGATCCACGACGCGGTCACGCCACCGCCTGCGGCGTCACCGCTCCCCGGATGGTGAGGGAGTCGGTGCGGATCTTGTCCCAGTCCTCGAGCACCAGCCCGTACGCGGCGAAGAAGGCGCGGATCCGGGCGCCGTCCCACCCGGCGATCTCCTCCTGGATCGGGATCAGGACGCTGAGCCCGTCGTCGCTCAGCACGGTCCGTCGCGCGATCGGCGTGAGATAGCGGTTCTCCGACGCCGCGATCGTGAGCCCACCCAGCCGGTTGACGTGGAGCATGACGTGGACGTCCGAGCTGCCGTCGCCGACATAGACGACGCGGTCGTAACCCACCCGGAGCCGCCGCCGCAGCTCCTCCAGTACCACCACCTTGCCGTAGCCCGCCGTCACCCGCTCGATGGACTGGATCTCGCCACTCGAGTCGTCGTAGCGGAACCTGGTGCCGAAGATGTGATGCTCCGGCACGATCCCCTGCAGCGCCGAGCGGATGACCTCCTCCGGTGCGGCGGAGATCACGTAGAGCGCGAACCGGTGGCCGTCGATGGCGTCGAGCAAGCCTGAGAGCAGCGGCAGGTTCTGCTTGAGCCGGATGCGGCGGCCCACTTCCACCAGATCTTCCCGCCGCACCCGCCGGTACTCCGGGTCGTGCAGCAGCAGGTAGGCCAGCTCGCCGCCCTGCTGGACCAGGTGAATCGCGGCGAGGCCGGCGGCCCGTTCGGCGAATCCGGTGATGCCCAGCATCTCGCTCAGGACCAGGCCCGAGTCGTTGAAGCTCAGGGTTTGATCGAAGTCGCTCGCCAGCAGGTACTCCTTCATCTCGCGCTCCACGTGGGGTTGGGGCGGCCTATGGGCCGTCCCCCAATATCGGCAATAGACGTGCCCTGACGGCCGCCTGGGAAGCGGCGGAATGGTCACAATCGTGAAACCTTTTCGCGCGGGGAAGGGACAGAAATGTGGATACCCCTGCTTCAGCTCCTCTCGAACGTCCGAACCGCGGCATCCCCCAGGCGAAGCAGCTCCAGCCTCTTTCCCGTGAACCGAACGCGCAGCGCGTCCAGCCCGTCCACCGCGAAGAGGCCGTCCGCCGTCAACGGCGCCAGCCGCGCCGTCTCCCGGTTCGGCCGCGCCATCCAGAGCGCGCCGTCGCGGAACGCCACCGTCACCTCGCCATAGCCGCCCGCCAGCGCCCGCAGCGCCGCCGGCGGCATGCTCACCGGACGGAGCCGCGCCTCCACCGCCGCTCGCGCCCATTCGTACTCGGCCCGGGCCCCCTGGTCCGCGCCCGGCGACTGGGCCAGCCGGGTGAGGGCCATGGACTGGGCCACCTCCAGGGCTTGCGCCGGCGGTGCCGCCGCCGACGGTTCGATCCCCACGCCTTCCCAGTTGCCGCCGCTGACCGCATGCACCGGACGCCCCACCGAGACGCTGAGGATGAACCCCGGCGCGATCGGCGCGAGCCGGTTGTTGTTCGCACCCCCCGCGGTCCTGGCGCCGACCAGCTCGCCCAGCCGGAACTGCTGCACGTGGTAGGCGAACTCCTCCGCCGCCGATGCGACCCCGCCGTCGATGAGCAGGTACAGCGGCTTGCCCCGCAGGCGTCCGGCCGGCAGGTGGCCCAGCGTGCGCGATTGAATCGGCGTCTCGGAGCCGTGGACGAACGTCAGCAGCAGCGTGTCGGGGGGCAGGAAGTGGCTGGCCAGGTACTGCACCGCCTCCGGCGCGCCGCCGCCGTTGCCGCGCAGGTCGATGATCACCGCGTCGCCATCACGGAGGAACCGCATCGCGGCGTCGTACGCGGCCCCGGTCTCGTCGGTCACCCACTCGAACCCGGTGATCCTCAAGTAGCGGATGTTGCCCGGCAGCACCCGCAGCTCGGTGAGGCCGTGATGGGCCCGCGTCGCCTGCCGCCGCGCCCGGGCCGGCGACCCCCGGTCGCTGGAGGGTGGCGCCATCGCGGCGGCGTACGCCGCCGGCGCGTAGGTGAAGGACAGGTGGCCGTCGTGGCTCACCGCCCGGAGGTCTTCGGTGATCCGTTCCCCGAAAGCGGAGGGGTCGTCCACCCGGTACCGCCCCTCCCGCTCGGCGCGGCCCAGCCGCTCGACCAGCCTGGTCCGCATGTCGGCGATCACGTACTCCGCCGACAGCAGGGTCTTCACCTGCTTCAGCGCTTCGTCGCGGTCCGCGGCCGACAGCCGCGGGGCCACGGCCGGCTGGCCCGCCGCCACCGGCCGCTGGGCTTCGGCCGGGCCGGACGGCCAGCCGGCGAGCAGGGTTCCGGCCGCGAACAACACGGTTCCCGTTCCATGTCTGTTATGTCGAGTCGTCATCGAAACTTTCCAGATCGAGTGAAGCGCCGACGCGTGCGGGCAGCCCGCGCAGGTCCAGCGCGCGCTCCAGCGCCGCCAGGTCGGCGGGCAGGGTGGGGGCGTGCTGGTCCAGGATCTCGCCGACAGCCGACGCGATCGCGGACCAGAGGGGCGCGAGGCGCGCGGCGGTCTCGCGCCCTCTGGGGGTGAGCGACAGCACGTGACGCCGGCCGTCGCGAGGGTCGCCCTCGCCCCGGATGAGACCTGCCTCCTCCAGCGCCGTGCGCACCTGGCTCACGGCCGCGTGCGAGATGCCGAGCCGCTGGGACAGCTCGCCGACCGTGAGCGGACCCTCGTCGCGGAGCGCGGTGAAGGCGCCGTACCAGCGCGGCTCGAATGGCTGGCCCGCGGCGCGGTAGACCGCCAGGACTTCCCGGTCCATCCGCTCCAGCAGCCGGCGGAGGCGAGATCCCTAATGCGGTAACATCTTGTGTGGACTGTGTCTGCATGAGATGCGTAAGAACTTACGGAAGTAGATGCCGAGCAGTCAAGTGACGCTTGCTTCGCGCCCCGCCGTGCCCATCTTCCCCCGAATGCCCAACGCAGATCGCTTCAACCCGACGGCGGGGTTCCCGCGCCAGCGCGATGACGACTAATCCGCCGCCCCTCCTCGAACGGGGCCTCGACAGCTCCAGCGGCCTGGGCTTCGTGCGCGAGCGGCTGGCCCTGCTCGGCAAGACGCTCTTCCTCGTCTCGTTCGGGTTCTACCTCTTCCTCCTCGCCAGCCTGGTCCTGGTCGGCGGCGCCCCGTTCGCCTCCGTAGTGCGCGGGCCGGTCGCGCTCGGCCACCTCTGCGCCAGCCTCAACATGGCCCTGCTCTGGCTGCTGGCGAGCCGGACCAGGCTCTCCTTGTGGAGCCTGGGCGCGCTCGACGCCGTCAGCTTCATCGTGGCCGGCGGTTTCCTCTCCTTCATGACGCTCGAGGACGAGAGCCAGATCCTTCAGGTGCTGCTGGCCCTGACCGTCACCGTCATGGTCCGCGCCATCCTGATGCCCTCCAGGCCGGGGCGCACCCTGCTGCTCTCGGCCCTCGTCTTCCTCCCGACCGTCCTCGTGTGCATCGCGCGCCACCACCCCATAGCGCTCCTGCCCGGATTCAGCCCGGGCTATCAGAAGCTGCACATGACTCTCAACACCGTGCTCTGGAGCGTGCTGGGGACCACGCTGGCGACGATCGTCTCACGGGTCCTGTACGGACTCCGGCGGCAGGTCGCCGAGGCCAGCGAGCTGGGACAGTACCTGCTCGAGGAGAAGATCGGCGGGGGCGGGATGGGCGAGGTCTGGCGCGCGCGGCACCGCCTGCTGATCCGGCCGGCGGCGATCAAGCTCATCCGGCAGCGGACGCTGGGCGCGACGGCGGAGGATCCCGAGCTGCTGGTGCGGCGCTTCGAGCGCGAGGCGCGCGCCACCGCCGCGCTCACCTCCCCGCACACGGTGCAGCTCTACGATTTCGGCGTCGCCGAGGACGGGCGGCTGTACTACGTGATGGAGCTGCTCGACGGGCTCGACCTCGAAACCCTGGTCAGGCAGCATGGGCCGCTACCGGCGGAGCGGGTGCTCCACCTCCTGCGACAGGTCTGCTCGGCGCTCGCGGACGCCCACGGCAACGGCCTGGTCCACCGCGACATCAAGCCGGCCAACGTGGTGGTCAGCCGCGCCGGCACCACCTTCGATTTCGCGAAGGTGCTCGACTTCGGGCTGGTCCGGCTCGAGGGTGCGCGGGACGGGGGCGGCGGCGCGGGCGGGGACAAGAACGCCATCGAGCTCACGGCCGACGGCAGCTGGAGCGGCACGCCGGGCTACATGGCGCCGGAGGTGGTGCTCGGCGCCGGCGACACCGATCACCGGGTCGACCTGTACGCACTGGGCTGCGTTGCGTACTGGCTGCTCACCGGCAAGATGGTCTTCGAGGGCGAGAACGCCGTGCAGGTGATGATGCAGCACGCCCAGGCGGAGCCGAAGCGGCCGTCGCAGCGGGTCGATCGGCCCATTCCGGCGTGCGCTCGAGGATCTGGTCATGCAGTGTCTGGAGAAGGACCCGGGCCGCCGTCCGGCGGACGCGGAGGCGGTGGGCGATCGGTTGGACGCGGTTCCCGTGGCATCGGTGTGGACCGCGGAGCGGGCGGAGCAGTGGTGGGCCATGCATCGCCCGCGGCCACGGGACGCGCGTCCCGTGGCGGATGTGCTCCTGTCGCACGAGGGGCACGAGTTGCGGATCGGGCCCCGGGTGCGGCCGCGAGGGTAGCTGTGGCGACCGGCCGATCATTCCGGCCTGCGGTCGGCGGTAAAGTTGCCGGAGATGTGTCCCCCGGCGCCATAGGTTCCCACGAGCTGCCCTGAAGCCAACTCCCCCTCCCCATACAAGTACGACGACTGACTCCCTTCGAAGGTCAGCTCGATGACCACCCGCCCCCGATGATCGATGACGCCGCTGACGACCCCGGGGGTCTGGTTGCAGGACTCGCCGGTCCAGTCGGTGAAACAGAATCTCGGGAAGGTTCCGGTGAACCGGGGTGAATCGGGAGAGTGGCATCCTGTCGTTGGGGTGGGGGGACCGATGGCCGAGCGGTGGACCATCGACTTCCGAGACCACAACTTGTTGGGGAGGGGTGTGACGGAAATCCAGCGCCCCCGCGGCCCCGGGCGAGGGACATCCACCGGACCGCCACATTGATATCCCTCGGCCCGGCTTCATCTTTTCTTCATCCTTCGGCGGCTACACTGAGGGTCGGACGCTTCAGCTTCTGGGAGGGAATCATGCGTCGTACCTCGACCCCGGCCGCACTCCGGCATCTGCTGGTGGGAACCGACTTCTCCCCGGGCGCCGCGGCCGCGCTGAGCCGGCTCCGGCATCTCCCGCTCGCGCCTCGGGCGGAGATCACGATCCTCCATGCCCTCCCCGCCCAGTTGAGCTCGGCGCTCCGGGCTCGGGAGGTCGCGGAAGCGGAGCGCCGCCTGGACTGGGAAGCGGCCCGGCTGGTTCGCGGATTGCGGGCAGCGGGCAAGAAGGAAGTCCGGGTGCGAACCAGCCTGGCACAGGGCCCGGCCCCCCGGGAGATCATGCGCCGATCCAGCCCCATGGATCTGGTCGTGCTGGGCCGCCATGGACACCGGCCTTTTCGCGAGCTGCTGGTCGGGTCGACGGCCCAACGGGTGCTCCAACACGGGCCCGCCGCCTTGCTGCTGGTGGCGCGCCCGGCGCGGTCGCCGTACCGCCGCCCGCTGGTGACCCTGGATCTCTCCGAAGCCTCGAACGCCGTCATGGATCTCGCCGTGCGGGTGGTGGCCCCGACACGACCAGTGCTCCACGTGGTCCACGTCTACGAGACGGCGTACGAGGGCCTGCTTGTCGCAGTGGCCAAGAAGGCCGCCCGCTCGGCCTATCAGCGCGAATGCCGGGACCGTGCCCGGGCGGCGGTGACGAAGCTGATCGAGGAATCCGGTGCCGCATCGATGGTCCGAACCGTGGCGTTGCGCCATGCCGACCCCAGGCGAGCCATCCTGGAGGCGGCCCGGACTCGCCGCGCCGATCTCATCGCGCTCGGCACCCATGGACGCACCGGTCTCCCCCACCTGTTGCTCGGAAGCGTCGCCGAGGCGGTGATGCACCACGCGAGCTGCGACGTGCTCGTCGCCCCTCCCGGGCGCTCCTCGAAGCGCCCAGTGCGTCCGGCGGCATGACCACGGCCCTGGCCGTGTTCCTCGCGGCCGGCGGGCTGTTGGTATTGGCCGGTGCGGCCCTGACCCGGGCCGCGGATGCCATCGCGGAGCTCACCGGGCTCGGCCGGCTCTGGATCGGTTCGGTCGTGCTCGCCGCGGCCACTTCGCTGCCGGAGCTGGCCACCGACGTGAGCGCCGTCCGTCTCGACGCCGCCGATCTGGGGGCCGGAGATCTCTTCGGTTCCAGTATGGCGAACATGATGATCCTGGCGGCCATAGGGTACCTGCGCCCGACCCGTACGGTCTTCAGCGCCGCCACGCCGGGCCATGCGGTCACCGCGTGTCTCGCGATCATTCTCAACGCGGCGGCGGGGATCTTCGTGCTCACCGGCGAGGCTCGGACCGGCTGGCCCCTGGGCGTCGAGTCGGTGCTGCTGGCAATGATTTTCCTGGCCGGGATGCGCGTGGTGTACGCCCATCGCGCCGACGGCCCAACGGAAGCGCCGCCGGCCGCCACCCGCGCGAGCGGCGAGCGATCGGAGCTTCGCGCGGCGATGCGCCGATTCGCAGTCGCCGCGCTGGCGGTATTCGTGACCGCGCCGGCGTTCGCCTGGTCGGCCAAGCGGATCGCCGAGCTCAGCGGCCTCGGCACTACCTTCATCGGCACGTGGCTGGTTGGGTTGGCGACCTCGCTGCCCGAGGTGGTGACGTCGGTCGCGGCGGTGCGGCTTGGCGCGGTCGATCTCGCGATCGGGAACCTGTTCGGATCGAATGCCTTCAACATGGTGGTCTTTCTCGCGATGGATGTCGCCCATCCGGAAGGCTCCATCTTCTCGGGGCTCGACCCCAGCCACGCGATATCGGCCTTCCTCGCGGTGGTGCTGATGGCGCTCGGACTGGCCGCGATCGTGCTGCGGTCGGAGGGCCGCCGGAGCCTGCTGCAGCCCGGCAGCGCCCTGATGCTCGTCCTCTATGTGTCCGGCCTGTGGTTGCTCTACGCTCATACCGCGGGGGCGCTACGGGCAGGGCCGTGAGCGCGGGGGACGGCCGCCCGCAATCCTGGCATGCGATCGCCCCGGCCGAAGCGCTCCGCCGACTCGAGAGCCGTCCCGAAGGGTTGACGGACGGGGAGGCCGCCGAGCGGCTGGCCCGCTACGGTCCCAACCTCTTCCGCCGCAGCCGACCCGTCCCGATCTGGCAGATTCTTCTCGGCCAGGTGCGCAGCCTGATCGTGCTCCTGCTCGCCGCCGCCGCCGTGGTGGCGCTGGTGACGGGCGATCCTCTCGACGCGGCGGCGATCGGGGCCGTCCTCCTCCTCAATGTGATCCTCGGGTTCACCACCGAGCTCCGCGCCCGCCGCGCGATGGAATCCCTCCTCGCGCTCGAGGTGGCGCGAGCCACCGTGCTGCGAGGAGGCGTGTCCCGGGAGATCGATGCCCGGGAAGTCGTGCCCGGCGACGTCGTCCTGGTGGAAGCCGGAGGGGCGGTACCCGCGGATGCCCGGCTGCTCGAGGCGGTGGAGCTGCGCACCGTGGAGGCCGCGCTGACCGGCGAGTCGCTGCCGGTGGACAAGGCGGCCGATGTCGTGCTGGAGGCGGACGCTCCGCTGCCGGACCGGAACACGATGGTCTACAAGACGACCACCGTGGTCGCCGGGCGCGCGCGCTGCGTGGTGGTCGGCACCGGCATGAATACCGAGGTGGGACGGATCGGCGCGCTCGCCGCCGAGGTCCGGGATGAGCCGACGCCGCTCGAGCGGCGCCTGGACATCCTGGGGCGGAAGCTGGCCGGCGTGGCGCTGGTCGTCGCGGCGGCGGTCGCCGCGCTCGGCCTCGCGCATGGCGTGCCGCTTGGTGAGCTGTTGCAGACCAGCATCGCCCTAGCGGTCGCGGCGGTGCCCGAAGGGCTTCCCGTCGTCGGCACCATCGCCATGGCGGTCGGCGTGCGCCGCATGGCCCGGCGGCGCGCCCTCATCCGGCACCTGCCGGTTGTGGAGACGCTGGGCTCCGCCACGGTGATCTGCACCGACAAGACCGGCACCCTGACCGCGGGCGAGATGACGGCCACCGTGCTCCGCCTAGCCGACCGCGAGGTGGTCGTTCCCGATGGAGCCTTCGCCCCTCCACCGGATGTCGAGCGCCTCCTGCGGATCGCGGCGCTGGCGAGCCGCGGCGAGCTGGTGGAGGTGGACGGAATGTGGCAGGGACGGGGCGACCCGACGGAGACCGCGCTCCTGGTCGCCGCGCGAAAGGCGGGCCTCGATCACGCTGCGCTCGGCCGTGAGTGGCCCGAAGTGGCGGATCTGCCGTTCTCCAGCGAACGGATGTTCATGGCGACGTGGCACCGAACCGCCGATGGGATGCTGCTCTGCGTGAAGGGCGCGCCCGGTCGGATCATGGAATTGTGCGAGCGCGTCGCCACCGCCGAAGGATCCCGCCCGCTGGAACAGGCCGAGCAGGAGCGGTTGCTGGGACTGAATCACGACCTCGCCGGCCGCGGCCTGCGGGTCCTGGCGGTGGCCAGCAAGGATGTCGCGAGCGCGAGCGAAGCGCCGCAGGGACTCACCTGGCTGGGGTTCGTCGGGATGATGGATCCTCCCGCCCCGGGCGTGCCCGAGACGATCCAGGTATTCCGGGACGCCGGCATCCGGACCGCCATGCTCACCGGCGATCAGCGGCTCACGGCGCAAAGCGTGGCCCGGCAGCTCGGACTACTCGGCCCCGGCGAGCGGGTCCTCGAGGGCCGTGAGGTGGACCGGATGCCGGACGAGGTGCTGCGCCAGGAGGTCGGCCGGACCGCGGTCTTCAGCCGGGTCAGCCCCGAAGCGAAGCTGCGGATCGTGGGTGCCTACCAGGCTGGCGGCGACGTGGTCGCGATGCTGGGCGACGGGGTGAACGACGCGGCGGCCTTACGCAAGGCGGACATCGGCGTGGCGATGGGAATTCGGGGAACCGACCTGGCCAAGGAGGCGGCCGACCTGATCCTGGCCGACGACCGCTTCGCCACGATCGGCGCCGCGGTGGAGCAGGGCCGGATCATCTTCGACAACATCCGGAAGTTCGTGTTCTACCTCTTCAGCTGCAATCTCGCGGAGATCCTGGTGCTGCTCGGTGCCGGCATCGCCGGCCTGGCGTCACCACTGCTCCCGCTCCAGATCCTCTGGCTCAACCTGGTCACCGACACCTTTCCGGCCCTGGCGCTGGCGGTCGAGCCGGGGGATTCGGGGGTCATGCGCCAGCCGCCTCGCGATCCGGGGGAAGCCATCCTGTCGTCGCGGATGCTCCGCGCCATCGGGTTCTACGCCACGCTGATCGCGGCGGTGACCCTGATCGCCTTTTTCCTGGCCGGCACGACGGCCGCGTTCATGACGCTGGCGTTCGCCCAGATCCTCCACCTCGGCAACGCCCGTAGCCGCGGGCCGGTCCTTACGCTCCGCGCGGCCCTGGCGAACCGTGTCGCCCTCGGGGCCGTGGCGCTCGCCGCCGGCCTCCAGCTGCTCGCCGTGTTCCTGACGCCGCTGGCCGATCTGTTGGTGGTCGAGCCCCTCAGCGCCGGACAGTGGGCCTTCATCGCGTTCCTGTCGGCGATTCCGGCGGTTGCCGGCCAGCTCGGCAAGGCCGTCCGGTCGGGCCGCCCATGACCCATCCGGCAAGGAACGCGCGGCCTCTGGAGGGGGCGGGCTCCGGCGGCGTGGTCCTCCGCGCGGTGGCGTGAGTGGCACTGGGGACTCGGTGGTCGGGTATCATGATGGCGACAGTCGATCTGAGGAGTCTCATGCCCCGGAGGTAAGTGCCCCATCGCTATGACGCCTGGAACCGAGACGCTGTCGCCGGAGCTGCAAGCGTTGCTGGATTCCTCACCCGACGCCGTGCTCGTGGTGGACCGCTCCGGTGCGATCGTTGCGCTGAATCGGCGGACCGAGATGCTTTTCGCGACGACCGCCGAGCAGTTGCTGGGCAAGCCGGTCGAGGTGCTGCTCCCGGCACGATTGCGGGAGTCGCACGGGGCGGCCCGATCGGCCTACAGCCGGTCGCCCACTGTGCGCCGGATGAGTGACCGGGGCAACCTCATGGGACTGCGGGCGGACGGCAGCGAATTCGCGGTGGAAGTCTCCCTGACCCCAGTTGTGGGCTCCCCTGCCGGCCTGGTGATGGCCGTGGTGCACGATATCGCTTCCCGCGCCCGAGCCGAGGAGGCGCTGGTCGAGTCGGACCGCACGACGAGGGCGCTCGATGCCATCGCCGATGCCGTCTTCACCACAGATACCCTGGGCAGGGTGGAGTTCCTCAATCGCTCGGCTGAGCAACTGACCGGGTGGGGTCGGGAGGACGCGCGCGGCCGCCCGCTGAGGGAGATCCTGTGGGTGAGCGACGAGTCGGGGGAGGCGCCGCTGGAGGGCGCGGTGGCCCAGTGCCTCGGAAGCGGTCAGCCGGGCCGCCCCTTCGAGGCCTTTCTGGCTGCACCCTCCGGGGAGGAGCGCCGTGTGCTGGACGTCTCCACCAGCCCGATTCGCGGCCGGGCCGGAGGGGTCACGGGCACCACCGTCGTCGCGCGCGACGTAACGCATGCCCGTCTGATCGCCCTGCAGCTGTCCCATCAAGCCACCCACGATGCCCTCACCGACTTGGTCAACCGCAGCGAGTTCGAGCGGCGCCTCAGCCGCGCGCTCGCCAGCGCCGGAGAGGAACAGACCGAGCACGCACTCTGCTTTCTGGATCTGGACGGATTCAAGCGGGTGAACGATGCCTGCGGGCATCTGGCGGGCGACGAGCTGCTGCGGCAGCTGAGCGACCTGATGCGGGATCGAATGCGGTCCCGCGATACCCTGGGCCGGTTGGGCGGCGACGAGTTCGGCATCCTGCTGGAGCACTGCCGCCTGCCGCAGGCCACTCGAATCGCCGAGGAGATCCGGCAGGCGGTCAGTGGCCATCGGTTCGGCTGCGGTGGCAGCACCTACGCCGTCGGTGCCAGCATCGGCCTGGTGGTCATCCGGCCCGGGAGCGATGCCGTCCCCGATCTCCTTGAGGCCGCCGACAACGCCTGTTACGCGGCCAAGCGGCGTGGGGGAAACCGGCTCGAAGTGCACGACAGCCCACGGCGGACGGCTGCGCCCGGGCGGGGCACGTCCTGAGTGGCAGTTCGACGGTCCCTCAGCCGAGCGCGACGTCGAGCACCATCATCAGCGTGAAGCCTCCCACCGCCGACAGGGTCACCAGATCGGCCCGCCCGCTCTGATGGGCGCTGGGGATGAGCTCCTCCAGCACGACATAGATCATCGCTCCGGCGGCGAAGGCGAGCGCATAGGGCAGGATGCCCGAGACGCTCTCCACCGCGACGGCACCGGCCACCGCGGCCAGTGGCTCGACGGCGGCGGAGGCGGTGCCTGCCAGGAAACTCCGCCACTTCCCCGCGCCCGCTGCGTGCAACGGCAGCGCGATCGAGGCCCCCTCTGGGACGTTCTGCAGCGCGATGCCCACGGCGAGCGCGACCGCCGCGCCGAGCGAGGGAGCACCGGGGAGGGCCGCCGCGCCGGGTGCGGCGACGGCGCCGAACGCCACGCCCACGGCCAGCCCCTCCGGGATGTTGTGCAGCGTGATGGCCAGGATGAGCAGGGTGGTCGTGGACCAGGCTGTTCGGGGGCCCTCGGGGCTCGCGGGCGGATCCATCGGATGCAGGTGGGGAAGCACCCGGTCCGCGATAGCCAGGAACACCGCGCCGGCCACGAATCCGCAGGTTGCCGGCAGCCAGGGCGGATCACCCCGCGCCGCCGCCACGGCGATCGCCGGCTCCAGCAGCGACCAGTACGACGCCGCGAGCATGACACCGCTGGCGAAGCCCAGCATGGAGTCGAACGTGGCCCCACGGGCCAGCCGCCCGATGATGACCAGCGCCGCCCCCGCGGCGGTCAGCGCCAGGGTGCCGAGGCCGGCGAGCAGTGCCTGGACCTCGGACGGCGCCTCGGCGAACCCGGCCATCACCGCTTCGCTACCGCTTGGCCTGCATGAGACTGCATATCGGCCTCCCGTCGCCTCGCTGCACCAAGGTACCGAATCCTCACGCGTCTTCTCACCCAGGTTTCAGCTTCGCTTCAGGGCCCCGTCCATAGTATGGATGCTGCTCGACGCGACTTCGAGAGCATGATGGTCCAGGGCAGATCTCCGAAACGAAGGAGAAAGACCATGTCACATACCGACAACGACATCCAGAACGACATCACGGCCGAGCTCAGATGGGAGCCGAGCCTCCGGAACGACGACATCGCGGTGGGTGTGCGTGACGGGATCGTCACCCTCGGCGGCTTCGTGGACAGCCTGGCGGACAAGGCCAAGGCCGCGAAGGCCGCCGCCCGAGTCAGGGGAGTAAGGGCTCTGGCCAACGAGATCGAGGTAGAGGTTCCCACGGCCTTCCAACGCTCCGATGTCGAGATCGCGCGGGCGGCGGTGGACGCCCTGGAGTGGAACGTCGCGGTGCCTCACGACCGCATTCAGGTCGAGGTGGACAAGGGATGGATCACGTTGGACGGGCAGGTAAGCCTGTACTTCCACAAGCAAGCCGCCGAGCGTGCGGTCCGCTATCTGAGGGGCGTCCGCGGCGTCTTCAATCTCATCACCTTGATACCGACGACCAGCCCGCGGGACGTGAAGAAGCGCATCAAGGATGCCTTGCATCGGGGCGCCGAATTCGACGCCGAACGGATCACGGTGGATATCGAGGGCAACAAGGCGATCCTGGAAGGCGTGGTGCGGTCGTACGTGGAGCTGAAGGACGCGGAGCGGGCGGCTCGCAACGCCCCGGGCATCACCGAGGTGGACAACCGCCTCGCTGTCATTGGCGCGTTCGCCGCCGTGTAACCTCACTGGACGGCACCCCCGCTACGGTGGCGGCATGATCCCCGGCGCTCCACCTCCGCCTTCTGTCGCTCGGTTCCCAGGGCGGCTAGGACCGGCTCGCCTACCGCGATCCGGGCCGCCTACCCGGGCCGGCCGGTCAGAGCATGCCGTTCGCGACCGCCCGGACGATGTCCGTGGTCGAGATGACCCCGATCACCTGGTCGCCCTCGGTCACAAACAGGCGGTGCACGTCGGCATAGAGCATCTGCCGAGCGGCCTCCCGGACATCATCCGTCGGCGCTACGGTGAAGGGCCGCGGCGTCATGATCTCCCGCACCATGGTGTTCTCGAGCAGCTCGCGGCGCGCGTCGGCGCTTTCCACTTCGGCCTCCGCGGTCAGCACATCGCTGCTGGAGACGACGCCGATGAGCCGCCCCCCTCCGTCTACTACCGGCAGACCGGACACGTGCGCATCCGCGAGCGACAGGACGACCTCGGCGATGCTGGCGTCGCTCCCGACCGTTCTGACGTTGTGCTGCATGAGCTCGGCGACGGTCATGATAATCCTCGTGGTCGATGGACCCTCGCAAGATGTCGAGCCGGCGCCGAACCCACGGTGAAAAATGTCTGAAGCCGCCTTCGCAACTCCTCGCGTCCAACTTCGCGACCGTTTCATCCTTTTCTCATGGCGCAAGCGTTAGGCTGCGTCACCACCGCTGGAGGAGCGTCTTGCAGCTTCGCCATATCCTCGCCGCGGGATCGATCTGACCATTTGGGGACTCCCACTTACCCGTCGGTTCTCGGGTCAATCACGTGGCCGAGCCCAGCCTACACCGCTGCCCCTGTTCCGATGCGGTGACCGCCAGATCACTGCTCCTCGCGCTCCGAAGCTGGTGGCGCCAGATCGAACAGTCGGTGAGCGGGCTGCGGTGTGGGGCACTGTCGCCCGAGTTACGAGATCTGCTCCGAGAGCTCCACGCGGCACTGACCCGCGAAGCAGCTCATGCCCTCCCGGCTTCCGGGCGGCTGACCAGCGTCGAAACCAATCGCCCCCAGGCTCGGAGCTGATCGAAGACGAGGAAATGCTCGTGCACCCGGCGCTGCGCGGACTGGCCCCATCGGTCCAGCCGGGCCGGATCGGCCAGCATCTCGCTCAGCGCGCCCTGCAACTGGAGCGGGTCTTCGGGGTCGGCGATCAGGCGTCCGTCGAGCCCGTCGCGCACCTGCTGGCGCGGCCCGCAGGCGCGCGCATTGCTCAGTACCGGAACCCGCTTCCACATCGCCTCCGCGATGGTCAGCCCGAACCCCTCGCGGAGGGAATTCTGCGCCACGATAGTGGATGCCCGCTGCAGCGCGTTCACCATCAGCGCGTTCTCCTCCAGCGAGTGCATCGGCAGCGACAGGATGGCGACGTCTTCCTGAAGCGCGGGAGGGAGGACGCGGTAGGAGGCTCGGAGCTCGTCGAGGACTTCCCGCGCCTCGGGGTCGTCTTGAATGGCGGAGGGATCGGGGCCCGCCAACACCAACCGGACGAGGTCGAGATGCCGGCGGTGGAGCGGAGTGATCGTGGGGTCGCCCTCCTGCGCGGCGCGCTTCAGCCGGGCAAACGCTTCCAGCAGTGGATGGAAGCCCTTGAGGCGGTCCCAGCGCGACACCTGAGTCACGATCGGGCGGGTGAGCAGTCCGATGCTGTCCGTTACGCTCGCCGGCGCCCATGTCCCGTCGGGCAGCACCCGCTGGGCCAGGTTGAGATATCGGTCGCCGATGGTGGGGCCGGGGCAGGGAATCAGCCCTCCGTTGCACATCACCTCGATCGTCTGGCGCAGCGACAGGTCGCGATTCTTCGGTGACAGCGGGTCGATCCCCGGTGGGATGACGGTCGCGCGTCCGGCCAGGCGCACGGGGATGTACTCGGGCGCGGAGAACACGGCGCCGTCGTAGGCGTCGAAGTAGGGAGCGAGGAAGTCCCAGACGGCGCGGGTAGCGGCGTTCTCCTCGTCGAGCCCGATATGCGATCTCCAGACCGCGATCATCGCCCCGGTCTCGCGCAGTTGGCCCGCGATCGGCAGCGGCTGCGGATCGTGCACCAGGACGATATCGCCCGGCTGTACCACCTCACGCAGTGCATCCGCGTTCTCCCGGTTCACCCTCTCGAAGAGCGCCCGCTCGGGCTCCCCCAGATCCGGGGTCCCGACGCCATGGATGAGGTTGTGAATCCGCTTGGTGAGCTCGAAGAATGCCATGTCCGTCGTGCCGATCACCACCCACTCCACCTTGATGCCAAGATCGCGCAACAGCGACACGATCGTGGGCAGCATCTCGGCGACACCGCCCCCCTTCGCCGTGGAGCTCACCAACCAGGTGGTGCGGCCCGCGAGACGGCCAGCGACGCTCTCGGCTTCCAGCTTCAGCTCGGTGACCGCCGCGGCGAGGTGGGCGACGGCGGCGTAGTCCGCCACCGTACTCGTCTGCTCCACCTGGACCCGCCGCAGCGGGAGCCGCGGCTCAGTCGCCATGGATCGCGAGCGCGTAGTGCAGCGCGCCGAAGAGACCGATGCCGGGCCGGATCACCACGTGCAACGGAAGCCTCGCGAGCAGGGGTGAGAGCCGTCCCTTGTCCCCGAACCTGGCCAGGAACGGGGGCCGCGTGAGGATGGGCAACAACCGGCGGGGCAGCCCGCCTCCCAGATATACACCGCCCGTCGCCAGGGTGCGGAGGGCCATGTTGCCGGCCTCGGCGGCGAGGATGGCGGCGAAGAGCTCGACCGTCGCGCGGCAGAGGGGACAGGGCTCGACGGTGGCCAGGGCCGCCTCGACGATCACGGGTGTCTTGTCGCCGGCGCCGGCCAGGCGCTGGGCCACCCGCTCGTTCCTTGGGGCCTCCCCGCGCTCCGCGAGGAAAGCATGGAGATCGGGCAGGGCGCGTCCCGAGCAGACCCGCTCGCCGCTCACGTGTCCGAACCGGCTCCGCATCCAGCCGAGGAGGTCGACCTGAAGCTGGTCCGCCGGGGCGAAGTCCGCATGGCCGCCTTCGGAGGGGTGGGCCCGCCAGGTGGTCCGGTCCCGGGTGAGAAAGGCTTCCCCGAGTCCCGTACCTGGAGCGAGGAGCGCGATGGTCCCGCCCGGCGCGGCGCGGCCGGCCTGGAGGGTGACGACCGACTCGGCGTCGAGGTGCGGGATCGCGTAGGCCATCGCCACCAAGTCGTTCACCAGTCGCACCGACCCGACGCCGAGCGAGGTCGCCAGATCGTGCTCCTCGAGCTTCCAGCCCAGATTGGTCAGCTCGGCCCGGCCCTCCACTACCGGGCCCGCCACCGCGAAGACGGCCCGCTCCGCACATGCCGGAGCGCCGCGCAGGAACTCTCGGACCGGTGCCTCTAGTCCCGTGTGGTCCCCGCTACGGAGCGAGGCTTCGCGGAGGGTTGTCGGACCGCCGGCGCCGGTCGCCACCAGGGCCAACCGCATGTTGGTGGCGCCGAAGTCGCCGACCAGCAGGACGACGGATTCATCCATCCGGATCTCCGCAGCGTGAAGGCCTCAGTGGCGGTGATACACGCGGAGCGCGACCACGCTCAGGAACACACCCGCGACTCCCACGGCCAGCAAAGGCAGGAGCCGTCGTTCGACGAAGCTCACCCCGAGGTAGACCGCGCCCAGAGCGTAAGGCACTTCGGCCAGGGCCAGCGCCGTCACGAACCGCCCGACCGGGCATCGGATCAGTCCAAACACGTAGCCGGCCAGATCGGAGGGCACGGCCAATTGGAGCAGGAGGATGCCGGTGAGGGAGCGGCTGGACCGGGCCCAGCGCTCCTGTCGCTCCAACGCGGTCGGCCGCACCAGCCGTTGCACGATCGGTCGGCCCAAGTATCGGCCGATTGCGTAGGCGGCGAGTCCGCCCAGGAACCAGCCGGCCCAGAGCAGAACGAAACAGAGCCATGGACCCCAGGCGTAGATCGCGACCGGAATCAGCATTGAGCTGGTGACGAACGCGATCATCGCGGAGACCGCCGCGAGCAGCACGAACGCCACCATCCCCCAGGCCTGCCGGTCCCGGATCACTTCTTCCGCCGCGGCGATCATTGACAGGAGCCACTGGTGCACCGGCCCGGCTAGCAGGAGACCCGAGGCCAGGACCAGTACGGCGGCGAGGATGATCGCCCGCCGGGTGCCCCAGGTGAAGGGGAGCGCCCCGGCCGACGCGCTAGGCTCGGGAGCCGGCAGGAGTTCGATCGGCGAACTCTCCCGCGGCCGTCGAGCTCGTCGCCGCGGCGAGCCGCCGGGTGACCTCGGCAATCGAGTCGGGGCTGAGCGAGATGGAGTCGATCCCGATGTCGGCGAGGAACTCGGCGAACTCGGGGTAGTCACTCGGGGCCTGACCGCAGATTCCCACCTTGCGGTTCTTCCGGTGTGCCGCCTCCACGACCATCCGAATCAGCTGCTTCACCCCGGGGTCCCGCTCGTCGAAGAGGTGGGTCAGGATTTCGGAGTCGCGATCCACCCCCAGAGCGAGCTGCGTGAGATCGTTGGAGCCGATCGAGAAGCCGTCGAACAGCTCGGCGAACTGCTCGGCCAGAATCACGTTGTTGGGAATTTCGCACATCACGTAGACCTCGAGCCCCGTCCGGCCCTGCACCAGCCCGTTGCGCTCCAGCTCCGCCAGCACCCGGCGGCCCTCTTCCAGAGTCCGGCAGAACGGGATCATGAGCTTGACGTTCACCAGCCCCATGTCCTCTCGCACCCGTCGCATCGCTGCGCACTCCAGAGCGAATCCCTCGCGGTACCGCTCATCGTAGTAGCGGGACGCGCCCCGGAAGCCGATCATCGGATTGGACTCGGCCGGCTCGAACGCCGCGCCACCCAGCAGGCCGGCGTATTCGTTGGTCTTGAAGTCCGAGAAGCGGACGATCACGGGCCGCGGATAGAAGGCCGCGGCGATCTGCCCCACGCCGGAGGCGAGGCGCTCCACGAAGAACTCCGCCGGCGAGACCAGCTCTCCGATTCGCGCCCGGATCGCGACGCGGTCCGCGGGGTCGCGGATCCGGTCGGGGTGGAGCAGCGCCATCGGATGAATCCCGATCCAGGACCCGACCACGAACTCGATCCGGACCAGGCCCACCCCGGCACTCGGCAGCGCCGCGAGCTGAAAGGCCCGTTCCGGATTGGCCAGGTTGAGCAGCAGCGGGACCCGCGGGGTCGGCAGGCTCGCCAGGTCGATCTCGCTCCGCTCGAACTCGATGCGACCGGCGTACACTTTCCCGTCGTCTCCTTCGGCACACGAGACCGTGACCTCCTGCCCGTCGGTCAAGGTCCTGGTGGCCTTCTCGGTGCCCACCACGCAAGGAATGCCCAGCTCGCGCGAGACGATCGCAGCGTGACAGGTGCGCCCCCCCTCGTCGGTCACCACCGCGCCGACCCGCGCGAGCACCGGCTCCCAGTCGGGGTCGGTCATTTGGCTGACCAGGATCTCGCCCGGCTTCACCTTGCCCAGGTCCTGAGTGGAAAGGACCACCCGCACGGCGCCGGTGGCAACCCGGCTGCCGACGCTGCGGCCGGTGACCAGCACTGTTCCGCTCCCCCGGCGGCGGAACACCTCCACCACCGGATGGGTCACCCGGGAATGCACGGTCTCCGGTCGGGCCTGCAGCACGTACAGCTGGCCGGTGCGCCCGTCACGCGCCCATTCGAGATCCATGGGGGTCGCCCGGCCCGCACGCCGGGAGTAGTGATCCTCGACCGTAACGGCCCAGCGGGCCAGCGTGAGCACGTCGTCGTCGCTGAGGACCGGCCGGCGCCGGTCGGCCGCCGGAACCCTCGTCTCCCGGACCGCCGCCGTCTGGTCCGTCCCGTAGACCAGTTTCACCGCCTTGTCGGCGATTTCCCGCCGCACGATGGAACGGAAGCCGGCCCGCAGGGTCGGCTTGTGTACCCAGTATTCGTCGGGCCGGACCCGGCCCTGTACCACTGTCTCACCGAGGCCCCAGGCTCCGGTGACCAGGACCACGTCCCGGAAGCCGCTCTCGGTGTCGAGCGTGAAGATCACCCCGGCGGAGCCGAGGTCGCTCCGGACCATCTTCTGCACGCCGACCGAAAGCCCGACGCCTCGATGGGCGAAGCCGTGATGAGCTCGATACGTGATGGCGCGATCGGTGAAGAGCGAGGCCATACAGGCCCGCACGGCGGCGTCGAGCGCGGGAACGCCGGACACGTTGAGATACGTCTCCTGCTGCCCGGCGAACGAGGCCGATGGCAGATCTTCGGCCGTCGCGCTGGAGCGCGCCGCGACGTCGGTCGCGTCCTCGCCATACTCCTGTGAGAGGGCACGGTAGGCCGCGGTCAGCTGCTCCCGCACAGCGGTAGGGAGCGATGCCGCCGCGATCCGCTGGCGAATCGACCGCGCCGTGGCGGCCAGCGTCCCCAGGTCGGCGAGGTCGAGTCGGTCCAGCTCGGCGTAAATGGTGGAGTCGAGCCCTGCCTCCGCGAGATGGAGATGAAATGCCTCCGCGGTGACCGCGAACCCATCCGGAATGGCGACGCCCTGCGGCGTGAGCGAGCGCAACAACTCGCCCAGGGAAGCGTTCTTGCCCCCCACCTGGGCGATCGAGTCGAGGGTGATCTCCCGGAACGGGAGCACGTACGCCGGGCCTGCCCTCCCGGTGTCGGTGGCCATCAGCCCCTCGCGTTGTCGCCGCTTCGTCGTCATAGCCCCGCTCCTGGCAAAAGGACCTACCAACCTTGGGCTCGGCGGATGAATGCGCGCACCGAGCTCCGAATCTCCTCTGACGGCTCGCCCCTCCCCGCCTGCGTCATTCCGACGCCTGAGAAAGGGCTGATCGCGCCGGAGACCCGGTCGCTAGCTCAGTCCCGACCGCCCACGGTCTCGTGGCCGAGGTCGCCGCCGGCACGATGAGGACGGGGATCTCCGACCCGCGGACGATCTTGTCGGAGACGCTTCCCAGCAGGACTCGCTCCATGCCGCCCGCACCGTGGGTTCCCACCACGATGCAGTCGACGCGCATCGCCGCGGCGAGGTCGATCACCTGAGTCGCCACATCCCTGCCCACCAGGACCTGCGGGGTAGGCTTCACCCCCCTGGCACGCAGCCGCTCGGCCAGGCGGGCGAGGTAGTTCCGCGCATCGATCTCCCGCCGCTTGGCCCACCCCGCCGGGAGGTGCCTCGGCCAGGCGGCCAGCCCGGTCAGTAACGGCAGGGCCGGCTCGACCACCCGGGTCAACACCCAGCGCGGAGCCGGGTCCGCCCCGGTGAGCGTCCAGGCCGTCTCGATCAACGGCTCCTCGATCTCTCCGTCGAGGGCCAGCAGGATGCGGCGGAACTCGCTCGGCTGGCGTGGCTCACGGGGGTGCAGCAGGAGGACTGGCACGGCCAGACGCCGAAGCATGTGGTCGGCCACGCTGCCCAGCCACCAGCGCATGGGGCCACCCCGCCCGTGCGTCGTCATGACCACCAGGTCGATCCGCTGCGACTCGACATACTCGCAGAGCGAGGCCACGGCACGCCCGGTGCGAACGGTGGTGACGACGGTGAGACCATGGCTGCTTTCCACGGCGGCGGACACCGATTCGAGGTACTCGGCGAGATTGGTGCGGCTCCAGAGATCCAGGTCGGAGCCCATGGTCTCGGTGTCCAGCATGCCCGCCACCGGCATCGGCTCGTGTACGCTCACCAGATGGAGCACCGCTCCAGCCTTTCGCGCCTGGCCGGCCGCCACCGCGAGGGCCTGCTCCGCGAACAGGGAGCCGTCGAGCGGGACCATGATGGTCTGGAACGGCCGGTTGCGATCTGCTGTCACGTCATCCTCCTCGGGCGGTTTCCGCCGGTGTATGCCGCACCTGCCAAGATTGAGGCGGCGGCATGAAGCCGGAGTGACGGAGTGATGAAGGGATCTTCATTCCGGAGAACGAGAAAGACTTCATCGTACGCCTGGAAGCGCCGGGAGTCCCGAAGGAGGACCTCGAGGTCAACGTGGAAGGTCAGGCGCTGACCATTGTCCGGGCGCCGGGATTTCGCGTGAGACTCCTTGAGGGGTTCCCGCGCTAGGGCAGGACGGAGGTTTCATGAAGCGAATGATGGAGCGGAGCTCCGACAGCGTGCCGGGACCCGCAAGGGAGCGAGACTTAGAGTCCCGGAATCAGCACCGCGGCGCCCTTCACCCGGAGGCCCCGCAGCCGGTCGAGCGCTTCGTTGGCCCGATTCAGCGGGAGCGGGTCTACGGCGATCCGGAGGGGATCCCTCCCCGCAAGGCCAATTCGTCCTCGACCCCCGACGGGTCTCCGTGGCGCAGGCTGAAGCCCACCCCCCGCATCGTCTTCAGGAGCGGCTCCCCCGCGGCCTGGCTCAGCTTCCGCCGCAGATTGCCCACGTGGACGTCCACCACGTTGCTCTCCGGGTCGAAGTGCATGTCCCATACCTTCTCCAGGAGCGTGGTCCGGCGCACCACCTCCTCCGGGTGGAGGAGGAAGTACTCGAGGAGTTGGAATTCCTTGGGGGTGAGGTCGAGCTTGTCGTCGTTGATGAGCGCGTGATGCCGCAGCCGGTCCAGGGTGATCGGCCCATAGCGGAGGATCTCGAGTCGCTCCGCGCCCCCGCGGCGATGCAGCGCCCGCACCCGGGCGAGGAGCTCGTCGAACTGGAACGGCTTGGCGAGATAGTCGTCCGCGCCAGCGTCGAGGCCCCGAACCACGTCCTCGACCGCGTCGCGCGACGTCAGCATGATGATCGGGGTGTTGCGGCCCTCACGGCGCAACTCGAGCGCCACCTGGAAGCCGTTCTTCTTGGGCAGCACGATATCGAGGAGGATCACGTCGTAGTCGTAGACGTGGGCCAGCATGACGGCTTCCTCGCCGTCCGGTGCCACGTCCACCACGTACCCTTCTTCCCGCAGCCCCTGCTCGATGAACCCGGCGACCTTCCGGTCGTCCTCCACGACGAGAATCTTCATGGTTCGCAATCTGCCGGGATGCGGCTGAACACTTGTGGAAGCCAGTATGAACATTCCTTCATGGCCCCGCCGAGGCGGGTAGCTCCAGGACGAACTCGCCACCCTCTCCCGGATGCGAGAGTGCCCGGAGATTGCCGCCGAGCAGCCTAGCCAGCCGGCGCGACAGCGGGAGCCCGAGCCCGACGCCGCGCATGTCTCCGTCCTTCTTCGTGGCATAGATGTCGAAGATCCGCTCCACGTCGTTGGCGGGGATCCCGGGCCCCTCGTCTCGCACCGTGTAGACGACGACCCGGTCCCCCGCGCTGATGTCCAGCCGGACCGTGCTGCGTTCCGCCGTGTGCTGAACCGCGTTGCGGAGCAGGTTCACCAGGATCTGCTCGACCCGGCTCGCGTCCGTATCGCAGGTGGGAAGGCCGGGTCTCGGCTCCAGCGCGATCGCCAAGTGACGGGCCCGGGCGGCGGGCGTCACCCGGCCGACGGCCCGCTTCGCGACGTTCCCCGGCTCGACCGCCCGGATCACCGGCTTCAGCCGGTCCTCGTCCAGCCGGCTCAGGTCGAGCAGATCGTTGATCAGTCCCACCGCCTGCTGGGCCGAGTCGAGCACCTCGAACGCCGCCCGGGGCACCGTCGCGGGGTCCTTTCGCCGCACCAGCATCTCCGACCAGCCGAAGACCGCCGCCAGCGCGTTCCGCAGCTCGTGGTTCACCATGGCGAAGAACCGCTCCCGGCTCCGCTGGAGCTGCTGAACCTCCTCCAGCAGGAGCGCGCTCTCTTCATGGAGCCGGGCGCTTTCTCGGGATGCCGCACGAGGTCGGGAAGCCTGATCGGACGCGCCTCCCGGATCACCAGGCCGAGGATCCCGTGCCCGCGCGGCGGCGCGCCGATTCGCGCCCGGAGCTCCGGCGCGATACCGTATGTAGTGAAGCTTTCGAGCAGGCGCCCATCCGGCGCGAGCACGCCAACGGCCGCGTAGCGCGCGCCGATGAGCTCGGCGGCGGACTCGACTACGTGTTGGAGCACGCCTTCGATCGATACTTCTCCTACCAGGGCTGAGGTGGTGACGACGAGACGCTCCAGCCGTTGCTGGGTGGTCAGGGGTGGCGTCAATTCGGGGGTATCCACTCGGCAAATGTGTACGGTGGACGGGGGAGTCGGAATCCCTGAGGCGATTCCCGGGGGTTTCATCCTTTCTTCATGGCCCGGCCGCTACTCTCGGGCGGGGCCCAGCCCGCGACCGGGCCTGTACTGCGCCGCCTGACGCGAATCCAGGAGACGTTACCATGGTGACCAACATCGGCAAGGCCGAACGGATGCTTCGGCTGATCGTCGGGATCATGATCCTGGGCCTGTACGGGGCGCTTCCGGAGCCGTGGCGCTACCTCACGCTGGTCGGACTGGTGCCGTTCGGCACGGCCATCACCGGGTACTGCCCCATTCGCGCCGCCCTGGGCCGACCCCGCCCATGAAGAAACCGATGAAACCCTCCCCGGCTCCCGCGCCGATGCGCATCCGCTCCGTGCTGGTCCCCCTCGACGGCTCCCCCTTTGCGGAGCAGGCGCTGCCCTGGGCCGCCGCCATTGCCGGCGCTGCCCGGGCCCGGCTCCGCCTCGCGCTGGTGCACCAGTTGCCCTCGCCACCGCCGCTCGACCGGGCCACCGGCGCGCTCTACGCCAAGATCGAGCTGGCGCTCCGGAGGTCGCAGGGCGACTACCTGACCAGGGTCGCTGAGCGGCTTCGGGGAGAGCACCAGGTCCAGGTCGCCAAGGCGATCCTGCAGGGCGCTCCCGCCCCCGCCCTCGGCGAGTACATCGCGGAGATCGGCGTCGACCTTGTGGTGATGACCACGCACGGCATCGGCGGAATCCGCCGCGCCTGGCTCGGCAGCGTGGCCGACCGGCTGGTGCGGAGCCTGGAGATCCCCCTGCTCCTCATCCGGCCGCAGGAGGACGCCGCGATCTCCGGGAAGGCCCCCGGCGTGCGCGAGATTCTCGTGGCGCTGGACGGGTCGCGGCGGGCCGAGGCGGTGCTGCCCGCGGCGGGGGCGCTCGCCGCGACCTTTGGAGCCAAGCTCGTCTTGATTCAGATGGTGCGTCCGGTCGTCCTGAAGACCGACCCGCCGCTGCCGTTCCCCACCGGGTACGACGACGAGCTCACCCGGCTCGGTCGGGAGGAGGCCCAGGACTATCTCCATGGCGTGGCGGACCAGCTGAAGGCCCAAGGGGTGTCCGCCACGGGCGCCGCGGTGCTCGGTGGCAGCGCGTTCGATGCGATCCAGGAGGCGTCGCGCGCCCCGGGAACGGGAATGGTCGCGCTCGCCACCCACGGTCGTGGCGGCGCGCGGCGCCTGGTGCTCGGCAGCGTGGCCGACAAGCTGGTGCGGGGAGGGGAGCTCCCGGTGCTGGTCACCCGGCCGAAAGGACGGTAGGCGCGCGGGGACATCGGCGACCGCCACACTCTCCCGAGGAGCGAGCCATGCGCCCCACCAAGTCGCACTCCTGGTTCAAGAGCTTCGCCAAGGCCACCTCACGAGTGACCGGGCGCCCCAAAGCCTTCGTGCTGGCCGCCGGGGTCATCCTGGTCTGGCTGGCGACCGGGCCGCTGTTCGGCTACAGCGACACCTGGCAGCTGGTGATCAACACCGGGACGACGATCGTCACCTTCCTGATGGTCTTCCTGATCCAGAACACACAGAACCGCGACTGCCGAGGCGGTGCAGGTGAAACTGGACGAGCTGCTCCGGGCGACGATCGGGCGCGCACAACGCGTTGCTGGATCTCGAAGAGCTCGAGGACCGCGAGTTGGACCGGATTCGGAGCGGATACGCACGCCTGGCCGAGCGCGCCCGCGAGGATCTCCGATCGGGCAGAGCCGATACCGGGGTCGGTGAGCTGATCTGATGCGAACCGCCGTCTTCAGCACCAAGCCGCACGACCGGCAGTTCCTCGAGGCCGCCAATCGGGACCGCGGCCACGACCTCGTCTTCTTCGAGCATCGGCTCACCCACGACACCAGCCGCCTGGCAGAGGGCTTCCCGGCGGTCTGCGGCTTCGTGCACGACGACCTCGGCCCGGAGGTCCTCGCCGAGCTGGGGCATGGCGGCACGCGCCTCGTCGCGCTTCGGGCGGCCGGATTCAACAACGTGAACCTGCCAGCCGCGTCGCGCGCCGGGATTACGGTGATGCGGGTCCCCGCCTATTCGCCCCACGCCGTGGCGGAGCACGCGGTGGGCCTGATCCTGACACTCAACCGTAAGCTTCATCGGGCCTACAACCGGGTTCGGGAGGGCAACTTCGCGTTGGATGGTCTGCTCGGCTTCGACCTGTGCGGCCGAACGGTGGGGGTCGTGGGCACGGGCCGGATCGGGGCGGCCTTCGCCCGGATCATGCATGGATTCGGCTGCCGCCTTCTGCTCCACGATCCCGTCCCGGACCCGGGGCTCCGACAGATCGGTGGCCGCTATGTAGAGCTGGCGGCGGTCTTCGGGGAGTCCGACATCATTTCGCTCCATTGCCCGCTCACACCGGAGACCCGCCACATGGTGGACGCCGCAACGCTCGGGCGCATGCGCGCGGGAGTCATGCTCATCAACACCGGCCGGGGGGGACTGATCAACACCGCGGACGTGATCGGCGCGTTGAAGACCGGCCGGATCGGATACCTGGGGCTGGATGTGTATGAGGAAGAAGACAAGCTCTTCTTTCAGGATCTCTCGCGAGAGATCATCCAGGACGACGTCTTTGCCCGACTCCTCACTTTTCCCAACGTGCTGATCACGGGGCATCAGGGCTTCTTCACGGAGGAGGCGCTCCGTGCCATTGCCGAGGAGACGCTCGAGAATATCTCCGCGTTCGAGGCCGGCAGGAGTCGGAACCGCGCGATCGTGGGTACCGTCACGCCGACCTGAAAGCAGCTTCATGCTCATCTCCGGAGTTCTTGCGGGGCAGGGCGGTACCCTGCCGGCAAGTGTCAGGCATTCCTTCGCACCGTAAAACCGGAGATGCAATGCACCTCACCCTTCCACTGCTCCTGGTCTCATCGGTCGGGATCACCGCCTGCTCGGCGATCCTGACCCCCGCGGCGACCACCTATCGGCATCGGCGTGGCCCGCGCAGCGGGCAGTGGTGGGGCATGCATCGTCCCCACGGCCACGGGACGCGCGTCCCGTGGCGGATGTGCTCCTGTCGCACGAGGGGCATGAGTTGCGGATCGGGCCCCGGGTGCGGCCGCGAGGGTAGCTGTGGCGACCGCCGATCATTCCGGCCTGCGGTCGGCGGTAAAGTTGCCGGAGATGTGCCCCCCGGCGCCATAGGTTCCCACGAGCTGCCCTGAAGCCAACTCCCCCTCCCCATACAAGTACGACGACTGACTCCCTTCGAAGGTCAGCTCGATGACCACCCGCCCCCCATGATCGATGACGCCGCTGACGGCCCCGGGGGTCTGGTTGCAGGACTCGCCGGTCCAGTCGGTGAAACAGAATCTGGGGAAGGTTCCGGTGAACCGGGGTGAATCGGGAGAGTGCTCGATCGTGAGGACCGCTGTTTGAAGGGAGCCGTCCGCGATACCCCACGCCGGGTCCGACCCCGTGATCACCCCCACCAAGTCATAGATCCCGGCCATGTCCGGGTAATCCCCGTGAACCGTCACCCCCATGTCGGCGATCCGGGTGATCCCGCCGAGCGTGAGCGTCGCCCGGATCACCGCGACGCCGGGCGCGGCTGCGGTCACCACCCCGCTGCCGCTGACCTCGGCGATCGCCGGATCGCGGCTGAGGAACGTGACACCGGTGCTCGGCATCAGCACTCCTCGCTGGTCCCGCGCGGCAACTGTCAACTGCAAGACGTTTCCCGGCGCGACAGCGGCGAGATCGGCGGCGGTCGGCGTGACTTCGAGCGTGGTGAGCACCGGTGAACCCGGGTCGAAGCTCCCAGGCCCTGCAACCTTCTCGCTGCCGCATGCGACGCCGGCGGCCGCGCACGCAAGCAGGATAGGCATGGAAAACCGTCGCCTCATGATCCGCCTCCAGGTTGGGGAATCGCGTGCCTCACCTGGGTAGCGGAACTCAACGGCAAATCGGCTCAGCTCCGGCCGCCTCCTTGCCGCCGGACGGCCCGGTCCACACCTTCGATCGAGGGCGATCGCCCCGACGTGTTTCGCAGTCGCCGGACCACTCCAGCCCGCGATCGACCCGGCACGCCAGAGGTGGAGACGTGCAGGCACGCACGGCCGTCACTCTCGCCATCCTTCTCGCGGGAGCCGCCCCGCCCCTCAGCGCGCAGGCCCACGTCGTCCGGGGCCATGTGGTTCGCGCCGACTCGCCGGTCGGGCTGGCCGACGCCGAGGTCGAGCTGCGTCCCTCCGGCGCCAGGGCCCGCACCGACGCCCGAGGCGTCTTCGTTCTCCGCTGGTCGCCTCCTGGCCCGGTGGACCTGAGCGGTTCGACGAGTTGGTTTCGCTCCGACGGTCGTGACGCTTCAGCCGGACACCCTCGCGGTCACCGTGGTGACCATACCGCTCGAGCCCCTTCCCACCATCCTCGACCCGATCGTCACCTCCGTCACCCGCGACGAACGGAGCCTCAGCGAAGTGGCGGCGGCCGTGTCGGTGGCCGACACGTCGGCCATCGGTCGCGGCCGGACCGTGGGGCTGCACGAAACCCTCCGGATGATGCCCGGAGTGCAGGTGGCCTCGCGCTACGGGGCGGACGACGTGAAGATCGGCATCCGTGGCTCGGCGGCGCGCGCCGGACTCGCGGTGCGCGGTGTCGCGGTGCTGCTGGACGGCATTCCCCTCACCGAGCCTGATGGAGTGGCGCGGCTCGACCTCCTCGAGCTCGCGGCCGCGCGGCAGGTCGAAGTCGTCCGTGGCCCGGCGTCCGCCCTCTACGCGGGCTCGCCCAGCGGCCTGGTGAACGTGGTGTCGCGCTCCGGCCGCGACAGTCGAGGCGTCGCGGCTCGGGCCCTGGCCGGCCCCTTCGGATTCCGGAAAATCGACGGCCATGGGGGCGACGTGTTCGCCGGCGGGCGTGGAAGTTGGTTTTCCGCCGCCTCGTACACTTCGGGAGACGGATACCGGGCCCACAGTGACGGCGACATCGTCCGCGGCCAGGTGGCATTCGACTACGTCGCCGCGCCCGGCACCCGGGTCGCGGTTCAGGCCAACGGCTCCCGTCTGGACACTCGACTGCCGGGCGCCCAGAACCAGCCGGAGTTCGACGTCGATCCCGATGCGGTGTCCGCGGCCGCCGAGACGTTCGGTTTCGGGCGGGGCGACAATCGCTACCGCGCCGGGGCGCGGCTCGAGAGGGTCGTCGGGAGCGGGATCGCGAGCGGGTACTTCTTCTACGGCGGGCGCACCCTCGACTTTCCCATTACAGGCACGATCGTGGATCTCAATCTCCATCGGGTCCAGGTTGGCGCGCGTCTCCGGGGGGACCGCGTTGGCGGTTTGCCCCTCGATGCGACAGTCGGGCTCGACTACGACAACATCTTCGGTCTCGATCATCGGTGGGAAAACGACGGCGGCGACCCTGACGGGCTGCTCGACTACGGTCACCTCGCAGTTCCGAACCTGGGCGCCTACTCCCAGATCGAATGGCAGGCCGCCCGCGCCGCCCGTGTGACTCTCGGCCTGCGATACGACCAGGTCACCTACCGCTTCGAGAGCTTCATCCCGGACAGCAGCGCCGACCGGGAGAGGGCATTCGACCAACTCTCGCCCCGGCTGTCCGCCGTCTGGGGCCTCGGCTCGGCAACGTCGCTCTACGCGTCGGCCGCGCGAGGCTTCGAGGTCCCGGCCATCGGCGAGATCTCGGCCGGCCCCAGCGCCCCCCTCTCCCAGTCGTTGCACCCGAAATCACTCTGGAATTTCGAGGTCGGCGCGCGGCGCATCGTGGGCGGCCGGGTGCTGATCGACGGATCCGTCTTCTACGCCGATGTCCGGGGAGAGTTCGTTCCCCGCAAGCAACGGCAGGAGCGAACCGGAGAACGCCAGCCGCTCACGTAACATCGGGCTCGAGGTGGGTGTCACCGCGCGGGTGACGGACGGGATCGAGCTGCGGGCCGGCTACGCCTTCCTGGACCTCCGCCTGCGGGACTACACCTCGGTGGTCGTCGATGCTACCGGAACGCCTCGGTCGGTTGATTTCGCCGGAAATCTCCTTCCGGCGGTACCGAGGCACCGGCTCACCGGCGAGGCCCGGGTGAGTCCCGTGCCTGCCCTGGACCTCGGCGTGCAGGTCGAGTGGCAGAGCATCGTGTACGTGGAATCCGGCAACGCGGATGCCGGGATCTGGTACTTCGCGTCAGCGACGGGCGCCGGTGTGGAGCAGGTGGACTTTCGCGCCGTGCCGGCGCGGGCCCTGGTTCACCTCAATGCCTCGTGGCGACTGGGCCCGGCGACGGTCTTCGGCAGCGTCGAGAATCTCTTCGGACTCCGCTACGCGGGCACCGTCCTGGCGAACGATGCCCGCGGGCAATTCTATGAGGCAGGACCGCCACGCTGGGTGTCCGTCGGGCTCAAGGTCACCCAGTGGCAAGCCGGCTTCTGAGATATCGCCGTGGATGACGGTGCTAACGCGAGGCCGTGGTGGCCGCTGCGGGTGCCGCGACGAGCGTTTCCCATTCCCCGGCGGTGGACTCCGAGGGGATCCAGCTCGCCAACGCCCGGTCTCCCGCGTAACCGACCCACGGGGCGGCTTCGCCGGTGGCACGGTCCCCCAGCCACCCGGAGGTTTCGGCGATCTCGCTGAGCGGCTCGGAGGGAGTGGCCGGCAGGCGCAGCTCGAGGATGGTGCTCATCCAATCGATCGTGACTTGGCGTTGCAGTGGTGATAGCGAGTGATGGGGTACCGCCAGTTCCTTGGCGAGCCCCCAGAGCGCGCCGGCTCCGCGACTGGCCACGAACGCCGCGACGAGGCCGGTACTGTCCACGAATGCATCGAGCTCGGCCAGCACCATGTAGGCCGGCACCTGCAGGGCGTCACCGCTCGTGACGGGCGACACGCCTGCCGGGACTTTCAGGAACAGTCCCGCCATCCGGCCGGGATTCCGCCCAGTGAACCCGGATGCCTGGGGAGCCCCACCCGATATGCCGTACATGAGCACGGGAGCGGTTGGCAGGTCCGGTCTCCCGCTCAACGCCCCGGCGGTCTGAACCGCGTCCAGGATGAGCTGATCGCTGCTGGCGTCGTTCGCCATCGCAGCCAACGAGGTGCCCAAGACGGCGAGCCCGCTGGCGGACGCCAGCGTCCGCAGCGACACGCCGAGCGCCTGCAGCGAAGCCTCGACGGCGGGAACGGGCGCGCCCGCCGGCTCCCCGGTCACGAAGGCTTTGGTGTTTGGCCCGCCCAGGGCGAGGATGATCGCCCTGGTGGGGCCGACGCTGGCAGGCACGTACAGGGCGAAGTCGCCAAATTCGAACACTTCGATTCGCGTCAGTCCGATCTCCTGGTCGACGCTGCCGTCGGTCACCGTGATGCTGGTCTCGAAATCCTCGAACCCGGTGGCGGTGCACAGAAGCGTCGCCGCTCCAGGGGTGAGGTCGGTCAGCTCGAAGCGTCCATCGACCCCGGTCGTGGTGGTGGCGCCGCCGATGCTCACTTCCGCTCCGGCGACGGGATTGTCGGTAGCGGCACTGGTTACCGTGCCCGTCACGGTCGGCGGCGTCCCGGTGATGCCACCCTTGTCGTCGCAGGCCGCCAGAACCAAGGCCAGCAAGAGGAACAGAATGCCCGGCCGGATGGTGGCCCGGAGGCGGGTGAACCGATGTCTGGTGGACATGTTGTCGTCTCCAGTCACGAGGATCCTGCGCGAGTGCGTGTTCTTGTTACCGCAGTCTTCGCGGCATAGGTTGGTCCTGCAGGCGGACCGAATCTCGGTCTGACTTGGGTAGCGAAGTCCGCTGGCAAAAAGGCTCAGGAGGGCGCTTGCCCTTCCCCTGGCACTCGAGATGATCCAGCCCGGAGATCCGGGACGGTGGGCGGAGCTGTGTGCCGCCTTCGACGCGCTGGTGGAGCTGGACGCCGGCGCACGAGCCCTGCGGCTCGCTGCGATCGGTGCCACCGACCCGGCCGCCCGTGATGCGCTCGAGGAGTTACTGGATGCGGACGCGACCCCGGCCTCCGGTCTCGACCGCGTCGACGCGATATTCGGAATCGCGGACCCGCCCCTGGCCGAACCGAGCGCGGACCGCGACCTGCTGAAGCTGGTGGGCCAGACGGTTGATCACTTCCGCATCGTGGAGCCGGTCGCGGCCGGGGGCATGGGCGTGGTCTACCGTGCCGTCGACACCCAGTCTCTCTCGTCCCGTCGCTCTCAAGTTCCCCCTCCCCGGACAACGCCTGGACGGCCAGGTGCGCGAGCGGTTCTTCCGCGAGGCTCGCGCCGCGGCCGCGCTCGATCATCCGAACATCTGCGGTATCTACGAGACGGGTGAGATGGAGGACGGGCGGCTCTACCTCGCCATGCCGCTGTACCAGGGCGAGACCCTCAAGGCGCGTATCGCGCGGGCCGGGACCTTGCCGATTCCCGACGCGCTCCGTATCGCGGGACAGATCGCGCGCGGTCTCAACGCGGCGCATCGCGCCGGCATCGTCCATCGCGATCTGAAGCCGGCGAACGTGATGCTCCTTCCCGAGGGCGAGCTCAAGATCCTCGACTTCGGTGTCGCCCGAGTGGCGGACGTGACGGTGACCAGGTCACGCGACACGCTCGGTACGGTGTCCTACATGGCGCCGGAGCAGGTTCGCGGCGACCGGCTCGACGGCCGGGCCGACCTCTGGGCCCTGGGAGTGGTGCTCTATGAGATGTTGACGGGGAGACGTCCGTTCGAGGGCCAGCACGAGGTCGCGATCGCCCACGCGATCGTGCACGCCGAGCCCGCCCGTCCGTCGGCGCTCCGGTCCGGATCTGCCTCCGAGCTGGACGCGCTGGTGCTGGAACTTTCGCGACGAGAGCCAGGCAACCGACCCGCATCGGCCGAAGCGGTCGCGGCCGAGCTGGCTGCGATGGAGTCACGATCGGTGACGGCCCGGAGGGTGCGTCCGGCGTCCCCGGTTCGCCGGTATCCGCGCGGCGCGCACTGGTGTGGGCCTCGACCTTCGCGCTGGTGGTGGCGGAGGGGGCGCGACGGCGTGGTTGCTTCGGCCGGGAGCTTCCGGCCGATCGCGCCGAGCCTCGCATCGTGGCAGTGCTGCCTTTCGAGAACCTCGGCCCGGGCGACGACGCCGATTACCTGGGCGTAGCGCTCGCGGATGAGATCGCGACGCGGCTCTCACGGCTGAAGGCCGTCGCCGTGCCGGGTGAATGGTCCGCCCTGGAGTACCCTGGATCCGGCAAGGCGACCAAGGACATCGCCAACGAACTGGGTGCCGACGCGGTCGTCCGCGGAGGGTCCGGCGCACGGGCGACGACGTGCGGTTCCAGGTCGATCTGTTCGAAGTAGATCAGAAACGACTAGCTGGACCCGCGACTACCGTGGCCCGGTCAATACCGTGGTCGCGCTGCGGCGGAGCGCGACGGAGGCAATCGTCGCGGCGCTGCACGTCGATGTACGCGCGGTGAACAGGTGTGCTGCGGCACGTTCCCACGGCAAACGCGGAGGCGTACGACCTCTATCTGCGCGGGAGGGCCGCGGAGCTCGACGCCGCGCCTGACGACTCCAGTCAGCGACGGATGGAAAGCCTTCAGCGGGCACAGTCGTACTATGCGCGCGCACGGGAGAGCGATCCCGATTTTTCCGCTCCGCGCGCGGGGCTCGCCGCGCTGCATCTCGCGCTCGCCCGATACGACCGGACGATCGCGCGGCGCGACCAGGCGCGGATCGAGGCGGAAGCCGCCCTCCGCCTCGAACCCGGGATGCCGGAAGCGCACGAGGCGCTCGCGGCGTACTGGTCTCTTCGGGGCGAGCCATTGAATGCGATCAGCGAGGTGGAGCTGGCCGTGGCTGGCCGGCCGAACGCGTCTCACCTGTACCGCCTCATGGGCGCCGACCTGCGCCAGCTCGGCCGGTTGGAGGAGGCGGCGAGCGCGTTCGAGCGTGCCAGTCTGCCTGGCCCCGCACAACCGGGATGCGCACTCGAACGCCGCGCTGGTCTACGCCCGTCTGCGCCGGTACCGGGAGTCGATCGCGCACTGGGATCAGGTGCATTGCCATGGACCCGGCTCGCGAGTTCCCTCAGATCATTCGAGGCTTCAACTACCTCAGACTCGGCGAGGTCGATTCACTCGAGGCGGCCATCCGCCGCATTCCCCTGGGGCTCGATCCCCTGGGGCATGACGACGTACGCCCACTGGACGGTCCACAGTATCAGGCGCCGTCATGCCCAAGCGCTGGCGTCCCTGGATAGCGCCAAGGTCGCCATCCTCCTCGATGGCCCTCCCACGAGCGGAGGGCTCCTGTATCGCCCCGTCTCGCTCCTGCGGGCGCAGACGCTCGATCGGATGGGCGACCCGACGAGCGCACACGTGGCCTACGAGGCCGGCCCGAGCTGTCCTCGAGGACAGCGTCGGCGCGGCGTACCCCAAGGCCCCAGGCATTCGCGTCGCGCTCGGCCTCGCTTACGCCGGGCTCGACCGGCGTGCGGACGCCATGGGCGAAGCCCGCAGCGCCATCGAGCTCGTCCCCGTGTCGGAGCACGCCACGTCCGCGACGGCGTTCATGGGAGGGGCGGTCGAGATCTACGCCCAGCTCGGCGAAACGAATGCCGCGCTCGAGCTGATCGAATTGCTGCTCGCCATGCCTGCGGGCAGGGAAGCCTCGGTCCCGCTCCTCCGTCTGGAGCCCACCTTCGATCCACTGCGCGGCGACCCGCGGTTCGAAGCGCTGCTCGCTCGCTTCTCCAGGAATTGATCAGGTGGCCGAGGCCGCCGACATCACCGGGCTGCTCCGCCGCTGGGAGGAGGGCGATGCTCGCGCGCTCGATGAGCTGATGCCGCTGATGTACGACCGGCTGCGGCAGGTCGCCCACCGGCGGCTGCGGACCGAGCCCGATGCCTCGCTCAACACGACGGGGCTGGTGCACGAAGCGTATCTCAAGCTGGTCGACTCGCCCGGTGCCCGAGTCCAGGACCGCGGCCACTTCCTCGGCCTCGCCTCCCGGGTGATGCGACACCTGCTGGTGGACCACGCGCGCACCCGCAAGGCGGCGAAACGCGGGCGCGGGGTCGCACCGCTGGAGCTCGACGAGGCTGTCTGGATTTCCGATGACGCGGTCGAGCCGGTGCTCGAGCTGGATCAGGCGCTGCAACGCCTCGCCGCGGTCGACGAGCGGCGCAGCCGGATCCTGGAGCAGCGGTACTTCGGCGGACTGTCGCTGAAGGAGACGGCGGTGGCGCTGGATGTCTCGCTGGCCACCGTCAAACGCGAGCTGCGGGCGGCGCGGGCGTGGCTGGCCGTTGAGCTGCGGGTCGAATCTTCAGTCCGGCGATCACCCCCGACGTAGAACGTCCTGGCCGGCACGCCATGGTCGTAGAATCCGCCGAATCTCAGCATCGCGTGAACCTGAGAGTGGTGTAGGCGCCCAAGTGAGATGCCTGAGTACGCGGCGGGCTACTTCCGCCGCGCCCGCGTCCTCGCCGCCTTCTTGGCCGCCGCCTTCCGCTTCGCCGGCCCGCGCCGTCGCGCCGCCGACTTGGCCTGCTTGGCCAGCGCCTCGTGCGAGGCCGCTCCCCGGCCATACCGCTCCAGCGCCTTGTGCATGGCCCGCGAGCGCTTCGCTGACGGCTTCTTCTTCCGACCAGTCCGCCCCTTGGCGGAGTCGCGCTGGGCCGCGCGCCGCGTCTCCGCTGACACGGTCCCTTTCTTCGGGACCGTCAGCTTCACGCCGGCCCTCCGTGCCTTCGACAGCCCGATCGCTATCGCCTGCTCGGTGGAGCGGGCGCCGTGCTTCCCCTCGCGGATGTGGTGGATCTCTTCGCGCACGAACTCGCCGGCCTGCGTGGACGGCGACTTGCCTTCCCGAGCGTCCTTGCGGGCTCGCTCGATGGTCTCTTTCTCCGGCATCGGTCTCCCTCCTCATCGGAGGTCGAAACACTGCCCCGCGACCCGATCGGCGGCAGTGGTGTGGATCACCACCGGTGATGCTTAGAGTGCGGTCGGATCGCGTCGCCGGCGTCAGCGCCTGAAACCCTGCTCCAGCGATGTCAGGCCGGGTGGAATTGATACCGGTTCCCGCCGGGTCTATCGTTATGGTGTCACCGACTCCTCTTCCAGAGCCGCCCGTGCCGGTGACCGCCAAGTTGTCCAAGCGATTCTACGACGTCCTGGGCGAGGACATCGCCAACGGCTGGTGGAGTGGTTCAACGCCGTGGACCTGGCCTACCGCACCGATCTTCGCGAGCTGAACGAGCTGAACTTCGCGCGCTTCGACGCGAAGCTTGAGCAGCGCCTCGCCGAATTGCGAAGCGAGCTCCTGGTCGAGATTCGCGGCGGCGATCAGCAGGTCCGCACCGAGGCTCCAGCAGCTCCGCACCGAGGCGTCCGCACCGGACTCCAGCAGGTCCGCGTCGAGCTGCTGCGATGGATGTTCGGCTTCTGGGTCACCACCCTGATCGGCATCGCCGGACTGCTGATCGCGCTGCCCGCCCGCTGAGTTGAGATGTCCGCAGGCGAGCGGCCGCGGGGCACGGTCGGAGGGCGCGTTAGTGCCCGCCACCCCGCTCCGCTGCCGGTGGTCTCCTCGCGCATGCAAGGTGGCGAAGCAAGCCGGCTGGAATGCCCGGATCACCGAGTGCATGGCCGATCCCAACCTCGGCGGGATGGGCTACCACTATGGCAACACGGCGCTGATCGACGGGAAGGTGTCCTTCCAGGACCCCGAGCTGCTGCTGTACGAGCCGCAGGCGGGGGGCGGCGTTCGGCTGGTGGCGGTGGAGTACATCATCCCCTTCGACCAGTGGACCGGTACCAAGCCGCCCCGGATGCTGGGCCAGGAGTTCAAGAGGAACGAGTCCTTCCAGCTCTGGGGTCTGCACATCTGGCTCTGGCGCTACAACCCCAGCGGCCGGTTCGCTGACTGGAACCCTCACGTGCATTGCAACTACCAGGAGACGTCCATGCCTCGCTTTCTCATCGAGCGCTCGATCCCGTCCGCCGGCGAGCTCACAGCGGTCGATCGTCAGACGATCGCGCGCAAGTCCAACGACGTGCTCAGATGGCTCGGCCCGGACATTCAGTGGGTCCAGAGCTACGTCACCGACCACCACTTCTACTGCGTCTACCTGGCGCCGGATGCCGCAGATGATCCGGGACCACGCCATGCACGGAGGGTTTCCGGCGGATCGGATCATCGAGGTACACGCCATCGTGGATCCGACGACGGCGGACGCGCCGGTGGCGGTGGGCTGACCGCACTTGAAGGCCGGTGAGCTATTCCTTCGCCCTGGCTCATCTCGCCGCTTCCCGCAGACTCTCCAGAAGCCGCACCATCGCCCAGGTATCCCGCTCGCAGTAAGCCAGTAGATCACGTCGCAGCTGGTCGCGATCCCGCACCTTGTGGGCGACGAAGAGCAGCCGAGCGATCTCGACACTCGCCACCAGCCCGTCCACGATCGCCAGGTCGTCATACGTCAGGTCGGGCACCATCGGGTTGAGCACGCTCTTGATGCCGAAGCTGCCGCCGAAGCGCGGGTGGTAGACGTGACGCTGCACGACCGGGAGCAGGTCCACCAGCTTCTCCTGCAGCGCGAGGAGATCCGCTGCGAGATGCGGCACCCAAGCCGCCAGCTCCTTGATCCGGGTCCGCTCGAACGAGCTGTACATCACGATCCGCTCGGCGTTCGCCGTTGCTTCGAGCAGGCGAAGCGCCAATTCCTCCCGTGGGTCCCCGGGGCCCTCGGCCAGGTACGCCGAGTGACGGTACTGGCCCGGCGCGCCCTGCACCTGTTCGTGATAGCTGAACTGCACCACCACCTGACGCCACGGCCCGACGTCGCGCCACACCGGAATGGCTCGGCCGATGGTTTCGAAGTCGAGAAAGCCGAGGCGGCCATCGAACGCACCCAAAGCCTCACGCAGCCCCGGAGCGATCACCATCCGCCCGGTGCGGAGTGCCTCGCGCTGGCGCCGCTGGATGTCGGTCAGCTTCTGGGTGTCCGGAAGGTCGAGAATTCGCACCGTTCCGCGTTGCACTAGCGCCCACTTCTGCTGCTTCTGGTACCGGTACAGCGTCCAGACGTGATGCTCGTCGATCGGGAAACAGCGATCCCAGAACGGGCAGTCGCGGTCGATCCTCCAGCAGTGGGTTCCCACCGCGATCGCCGGCTCCGCGGCTGCCAGGACTGCGAGCTGCTCCGCGAGCATCTCCGGAATGGCCGGCTGGAGCGCCTCCACTTCCGCCGTCACGTCGGTTCGAAGGAACAGATCGCCCTCGGCACCGTGCCTGAAGTCGGTGTTGAGGTGCATCACCTCCGCCCGACGGACGGGGACGCCGGCCCGCCGCGCCACGTAGACCTGGATCGCGACATCGGGGATGTGCTCGTCCTTGAGCTTGCTGGAAGACTTGACCTCGATGAGGGTGAACCCGTCCTCCGTGCGCTCGAGGACGTCGATGGCAACGTAGACCCGGTCCTGAACGAAGGTGGCCTCGAACACGGCGGGCGCGCCGGCCTCGAGAGTCCGACGGGTCATCTCGACCCGGGAGGGATCGTCGTGAGGCAGGTCGATCAGAACGCCACCCGGAAAATGTCTCCGAGCGAGAATGCCGACTTCGGTGCCCTGGTCGAACCGGTCCCGGAGGACGACGTCCACCTGCAGCTCGGGAGCCTCATGCTGGTGGACGCGGAGCCAGAGCTGCTTGTGGCACTGCCAGCCGGCGACGAAGCGCGACTTGGAGAGGTTGGGGGACGTGGTGGGGGTCACGGTTGCAGTCTACCACGGGGGTGTGACATCCGGGACCTCGAGGCGGAGTACGCCCAGCGGGTGAGCCGTCGATCGCCGTGACGCTCACGAGACGGTAACGGGGGAACCGGAGGGTGGGTCGCGGTCGAGCCGCACCTGGCTGGCGCTCCACTCCAGGCCGCCGTACGTTAGGACACTCGCCACGCACTCCTCCCTACATCGCTCCACCGCGCCGGGTTCGACGTCCGCGCGGATCTCCATCGACCACCGCAGTCCACGCCCGTTCACATCCGGCCGAGCTGCCGGCCACCGAAGGACCGCCCCATGCAACGCGATCGGCGGGTGCTCTCGCAGGTGACGACCGTCCTCCTGCTGGGGGCGGCGGCAATCGCCGTGACCGGCGCGATGGCTGGCGGCGGCGTGCCGCCGACTCCGCGGCCGGCGCCGGCATGCACCCTCACCCCGACGCAGCATGTGAAGTCGGTCAAGGCCTTCGCCGAGATGATGCCGGTCTTCCGCCATCCGCGGTGCACCAATTGCCACGGTGGCGTGAACCCGTTCGTGGAAGAGGAGGTCGGCCGCCACCGCGGTGGTGCGATGACGCCGCCCCCGCCGTTCAACCACGAGCAGTGCCAGGACTGTCACGACCAGCTCGCGGGCTGGGACATCCCCGGCACACCGCTGTTCTTCGCCGGCAAGAGCGACCAGGCGATCTGCGAGCAGGTGAAGGCGTTCGCGGAGACCGGCCACAACTTCGTCGAGCACATCCGGAACGACCACGGCGGCATCCAGTTCATCGCCGCCGGGTTCGCCGGCGACCGCGCGCTGGACGCCCAGTCGCGCGCGGACTACGACGTGAAGGTGGAACCGCCGCCGGGTACCCAGCCCGAGCTGACGGAGCTGGCGCGGAAGTGGGTCGAGGCGATGGGGGGCGAGTTCGTCGGCCCGCTGGACTGTGGCTGCAAGGTTCCGGAATTCCGGGTGCACTTCGAGTCCACCATCACCACGATCTATGGCGGGGGGGCCGGAGGCAGCACCGCGATTACCGGGAAGGGCGACGTCGTCCTGAAGCTGGTGGCCAATGGATCCGACCCCGATTACGACGTCACCTCGGGTCCAGACCAGACGAACGGCCTGATCTCCTGGAGCGGAGTGTCGCTCACCCCCGGCGCCGCGACCGGATGCCAGGCCGCCATCCTGTCCAGTCCGCCTACCAAGTTCGGCTTCCTCCTCAGCGTCGGAGCCGGCGAGCAGCAGACGCTGGCCCTCGAGGTCGTGCCCGAGCCCGACAAGCACTCCGTCCGGAAGAAGTGCCGTTCCCCGGCCGGTCAGTTGGTGGTCGCCCCGGTCGAGACGATGGCCGGTACGTTCTCGGGCGGCTGGATCGCGCTGCACGGAGAGGGGGAGGGAACCGCGGCGCTCGCGCCTCCGCAGATGCCGAGCGCCGGCGACATGGAAAAGATGAAGAACATGGCGGAGGCGATGCAGAAGGCCCATGACGAGTCCCCATCCGAGCAGGTGGACATGGCCCAGATGCAGGAGATGATGAAAATGATGGTCCCAGACGCCGACGCGCGCCTCGCGGCTGCGCGCAAGAACTTTGTCCTCTCGATGCCTGGGGTATGCACCGCGGGGGCATCCGGTCTGGCCACCTGCACCGTCAAACAGACCCGGAAAACCTCAGCGGCGGAGTTCACCGAGAACACGGTCATCACCATCGGGCTCGCACCGTCGACCGCCGGGAAGTAGCTCGGCGCGCCCCGTGGCTACGGAGCTGCTCAAAGTCCCCGATCTCGCCAAGCTGGAGCAGGGCCTCGCCGAGCTGCTGATCGCGCTGCGAGGCCCCTGAGCGAGTCACGCCGCATGATCGCTGGTTAAACTTCCTCCGCCATGACCACATCTCAGAGCAGCCCACCGGGCCCGTCCAGCGACCCCGCGTTTCTCGAGCGCCTGCGCGCCGCCACCGCGCTGCTCGAGCAGATCGTGGCCGACCGCGCCCTGCTCCTCCGCGTGCCCGCCGAGGACAGGCACCGTCTGATCCAGGCCGCCGGCCACGTCTACTCGCCCGACGCCATCGCCCGCCGCCGGCTGGTGCGGGCCACGATGCGGGAGCGCAAAGCCGCCAAGGTCACCCGCGAGGAGCAGGCGCGGGACGCCACGGGGATCAGGACCCTCCGCCGCCAGCCGGTCTACACCAGTCCGAACGTCTTTCCACCCGCCGGCTTCGAGCAGCGAGAGGGGCCCGGTGATCCCGACCTCCGGGAGCCGATCGAGCCTCAGCATTGCTACGTCTGCAAGCAGAAATTCACCGACATCCACCACTTCTACGACCAGCTCTGCCCCCCGTGCGCCGAGCTCAACTTCGCCAAGCGCACCGAGACGGCCGACCTCCGCGGCAGGGTGGCGCTCCTGACCGGCGGCCGGGTCAAGATCGGCTACCAGGCGGGCATCAAGCTGCTCCGGGCCGGCGCACGGCTCATCGTCACCACCCGTTTCCCCCGCGATTCGGCCGCCCGCTACGCCATGGAGCCCGACTTCGACGACTGGGCCGACCGACTCGAGGTCTTCGGGCTCGATCTTCGCCACACCCCGAGTGTCGAAGCGTTCTGCGACGAGCTGCTGGCGACCCGCGACCGGCTCGACTTCATCGTCAACAACGCCTGCCAGACCGTCCGCCGGCCGCCCGACTTCTACCAGCACATGATGGAGGGGGAGCGGACGGCCAGCCACCGTATGTCCGAGCCCGCACGGAAACTGCTCGGCAACTGGCATGGCTGGCGGGGCGCGCACCTGCATCTCGACGGGTCTGTCGGACCGGGCATGGCCGTGACACCCGCCGCCTTCGAGCGCCGGCTGCCGAGCATCGCTGGGCTGGTCCATCCGGCCGAGCTGTCGCAGGTGCCGTTGCTGGACGACGAGCGCGAGCCGCGGCGGCATCTCTTTCCCCAGGGCCGGCTCGACCAGGATCTCCAGCAGGTGGACCTGCGCGAGCACAACTCGTGGCGGATGCTGATGGCCGACGTGTCGTCGGTGGAGTTGCTGGAGGTGCAGCTGGTCAACGCGGTGGCGCCGTTCATTCTCAACGCGCGGCTCAAGCCGCTGCTGCTCCGGACACCGGGGCGGGAGAAGCACATCGTCAACGTCTCGGCGATGGAAGGGCAGTTCTACCGCAACTTCAAGACGACGCGGCATCCCCACACCAACATGGCCAAGGCCGCGCTCAACATGATGACGCGGACGGCGGCGGCGGACTACCAGCAGGACGGGATCCACATGAACAGCGTGGACACGGGGTGGGTGACGGACGAGGATCCGGCGGAGATCGCGGCGCGCAAGGTGGCGGAGCATCGGTTCCACCCGCCGCTGGACATCGTGGACGGGGCGGCGCGGATCCTGGATCCGATCATCGCCGGGATGAATACCGGCGAGCATGTGTGGGGCCAGTTCTTGAAGGACTACCGGCCGACGGACTGGTAGTCCTCGACGACCGAACGATGGTGCGGTCCCCGCCGGGACGGAACTCGCTCCCCGCCGATCCGTAGTGAGGTCATGAGGCGTGCAGCTGGAGGCTTGATCCGCGGCGGACTGCTGGCTGTCGCGTGCGCCTCGACCCCCGTGGTCGCCAGCGCCGCTGTCGCGTTCGTCCAGTCGGCAGCGCCCGCCGGATCGCCTGACCCACGCATCACCCCAGGCCCTCGTAACGCCCACGCCGCCGCATATGATCTGCGCGACCGCTCTCTCGTTCTCTTCGGCGGCGCCACCGCATCGGAGGTCCGCGGTGACACCTGGCGCTGGCGATCCGGCGTGTGGTATCAAGCGTCGCCGGGCGGCGCCGACCCCCGAACCTTTCCGGCCATCGCATACGACTCCGCCCGCGCCACGATCGTGCTCTTCGGCGGGAGTCGCGTCCTGTTCGGCGACAGCACCAGCGGCCCCGCCATGCTGGGCGACACCTGGCTGTTGCGAGATGGCGGGTGGACCCGGATCACCGCGGCCGGCCCACCCCCGCGGGCGGAGGCGGTGGCAGCCTACGACCCGGTGCGGGGAAGAGTGGTGCTCTTCGGCGGACGGACCGAGTCGCCTGGCGGCGGAGTCGAGCGCCTCGGGGACACGTGGGAGTGGGACGGTGAGCGATGGAGCTGCGCGGAGGTCCCCGGTCCCTCAGCCAGAAGCGGGGCGGCGATGGCGTACGACCCCGGACGCCGGTCGCTGGTCCTGTTCGGCGGAAGCGGCGGCCCCTTGGGCGACACCTGGTCGTGGAACGGCGCGGCCTGGACGCGGCTCGATCTGCCGGCTTCACCCGGCCGGTTCAACACCGTCATGGCGTGGGACCCGTCCGCACGACGATTGGTGCGCTTCGGCGGCTGGGACGGCACGGGGCGAGTATCGGATACCTGGGAGCTGCGTGACAGTGGCTGGGCGCGGGTGCAGGAATCCGGCCCCGCCGCCAGAAACCACGCCGTGCTGGTGAGCGCGCCCGATCGCGGCTCTCTCATTCTATATGGCGGCCACGATGGCGACCGGGTCTTCGGCGATCTCTGGGAGCGGCGGAACGGCCGCTGGGTTCAACTCGGGGCGACACCGCCCGTCCCCCGCGTGCTCAACGGCCACTGAGTCGCTGACGCGAGCCGGCCCGCACCTCACGATGAAGTGCAGCCGTCGTCGGGCCGAAACCGGTGCGTCGCCAGTGACGACGGCGGTGACTGGCTGGGTGGGCGCGCCGGGTATAGCCTACAGGCGTCCCACTCCGGCGATCCTCTCTGACCGAGACCCTGGAACAACTGAAGGCCTCCCTGGCCGACCGCTACACGCTCGACCGCGAGCTCGGTCGGGGCGGCATGGCCACGGTCTGGCTGGCCAGGGACCTGAGGCACGACCGACCGGTTGCGCTCAAGGTCATGCGTCCCGAGCTCGCCGCCTCGCTGGGTTCGGCGCGCTTTCTCCGGGAGGTCCGGCTCTGCGCCCGCCTTCAGCATCCGCACATTCTCGCCGTGCTGGACAGCGGGGCGGTGGGTCAGGAGGGCGCCGGGGCCGAGCTGCTGTGGTTCACCATGCCGTTCGTGGAGGGCGAGTCGCTCCGCGGCCGGATCGCCCGCGACGGGCAGCTGCCGCTGGCCGACGCGCTCCGGATCGCGCGTGAGGTGGCCGACGGCCTCCACTATGCCCACCAGCACGGTGTGATCCATCGCGACATCAAGCCCGAGAACATCCTGTTGTCCGGCAGTCATGCGCTGATCGCCGACTTCGGCATCGCCCGGGCGCTGGCGGCGGACGACGAGCGCGACGACCGCCTGACCGAGACCGGCATCACCCTCGGCACGCCCCAGTACATGAGCCCGGAGCAGGCGGCGGGCGACCGCGGCCGTGGATGCGCGCAGCGACATCTACTCGCTGGGCTGCGTCCTGTACGAGATGCTGGCGGGCGAGCCGCCGTTCACCGGACCGAACCAGCAGGCCATCCTCGCCAAGCGGCTCACCGGGCCGGCGCCCCACCTCGGCGCGGTTCGGGAGCTGCCGCCCGCGGTGGATCGCGCGGTCGCGCGGGCGCTGGCCCGGACGCCCAGTGACCGCTTCGCGACCGCGGCCGACTTCGCGGCGGAGCTCGAGACCGCGGCGCAGCCGGAGATGGTTCCGCGCGGGCCGCCGCGCGCGCCGTTCGGCGGGCGGCTGCTCAAGGCGATCGGCCTCGCGGCCGGGCTGGCGATCGTCCTGCTGGCGGGATGGCTCGCCCTCGGCCGGCGCGGGAGCGGCGGCAGCGCGCCTCCCGCCGCTCCGCGGCGGTCCTGCCGTTCGTGGACCTGAGCCCGGCGAAGGACCAGGACTACTTCAGCGACGGCCTGACCGAGGAGCTGATCACCACGCTGAGCCAGGTCGAGGGCCTGCGGGTCGCGGCCCGGACATCCTCCTTTCAGTTCAAGGGAGGGAACGCCGACGTGCGGGAGGTGGGGCGCCGTCTGGATGTCGGCGCGGTCCTCGAGGGCAGCGTGCGGAAGAGCGGCAACCGGATGCGGATCGCCGCGCAGCTGGTGAGCGCGGCCGACGGCTACCAGCTCTGGTCCCAGGCGTACGACCGCGAGCTGACCGACGTGTTCGCCGTGCAGGAGGAGATCGCCCGGGCGATCGTCGCCGCACTTCGGGTGAAGCTCGGCATCGCCGAGGGCGCCGCGCTGTCGTCGGCGCCTACCAAGGACCTGGAGGCGTACGACCTCTACCTCAAGGGCCGGTTCGCCTGGAACCAGCGGACGGCCGCGGCGATTACCGAAGCGGTCAATTATCTGGAGCAGGCCGTCGCCCGTGACAGCGGGTTCGCCCGGGCCTGGGCGGCCTTGGCCGACGCGTACATCCTGCAAGTGCCCTACGCCGGCGTGTCACGGGAGGAGACCTGGCCCAAGGCACGGACCGCGGCCCAACGCGCGCTCGCGCTCGACAGTACCCTGGCGGAAGCCCATACCGCGCTCGCCTATGGAAGCATGATCTACGGGTGGGACTGGGTGGCCGCGGAGGCGAGCTTCCGCCGGGCGATCGCCGCCAACCCGAACTACGCCACCGCGCATCACTGGTACGCCGACTTCCTGGCCGGCCGCGGCCGCTTCGAGGAGAGCGCGCGCGAGATGGAGCGCGCGCACGCGCTGGATCCCCTCTCCCGCATCATCGGTACCGAGCTGGGGTGGGTCTACTACCTCATGCACCGGAACGACGAGGCGGAGGCTCAAGTCCGGCGGACGGTGGCGCTCGATCCCAACTACCCGCACGGCAGCATGGTGCTGGGCCTGGTGTTCATCGCCAAAGGGCGGTACGCCGAAGCGATCCAGGCGCTGCAGCGGGGGATCGAGTTGGGGGGCGACTACGATATCCAGTATGCCGCGCTGATCTTCGCCCACGCCAGTGCCGGGGATCGCGCCACCGCGCTCAAGCTCCTGGATGAGGTGATCGAGCGCTCGAAACGTGGCGAGTTCGGGCCGTTCACGCTGGCGATAGCCTACAGCGGGCTGGGCGAGATCGATCGTGGGATCGCGGCGTTGCACCGGGCAGTCGACGAGCGAGACATCTTCATGCCGGAGATCTTTTTCGATCCGTTGCTGGACCCGCTAAGGAAGGATCCACGGTTTCGGAAGGTCGAGGAGCGGATGGGCGTGGCAGATGCAGGGAAGTAGACGGATTTAGGCTGACGAACGCGGCTGATTCTCCCGCTTCGATGGCCCATTCTCTCGAGCCCTGCGGTAGGCCTGGGGCGTGAGCCCTGTCAGGCTCTTGAACGCGCGCGTGAGATGGCTCTGGTCGGCGAAGCCAGCGCCCAGGGCAATGCTCGCGAGCGGCTCCTCCGAGCCGGTCAGCCTGGCCGCCACCCACTCCAGCCGCAGACTCCGGACGTAAGAGCCTAGCGGCGTCCTGAAATGTTGCCGGAACGCCCGGGCGAGATGCCCGGGATGCACATCCACCTCCCGCGCCACCTCGCCGATACGCAGCGGCTCGCGGAACCTCGCGTGCACCAGCTCCCGCGCCCGCAGCAGCCACCGCGGCGGCGTCCGCTCGGCGTCCATCTCGAGCCGGCCGAGCACCACCAGGATCTCGAGCACCGCCGCTTCGGCCGCCAGTTCAGCGAGATGATCGGGTCGGTCGAGCTCCCGCACCAGGCGCGCCGCGCAGCCGGTAACGCCGGCATGGTGTCGGTGGGACGGTTGGTCGAGCAGCCGGGCGAACGGGTGCAGCATCTCGGTCCGGCGCGGATCCGGCTGGATCACGACCACGTGCGCACCAGCGTCGCCCATGCGGTTGGCGTGGCGCTCGCCCGCGGGCTCCGTGGCGACCGCGGTCGGCGGGCAGGAGTGGACCCGCCCAGCCATGGCCAGGTCGAATGAGCCCTCGAGCATCATGGCCACACAGCCCCGGTCGTGGGTGTGGCGCGCGAGATGCCCCCGGGGAGGGAACCAGGCCTCGATGACCTCGAAGCCCTCCAGCGTCATCGAGCGGAACGTGGGACTTCCCATGGTTACCGGAACCGACTGAGTGCCGATCATTGTGCCCTCGCCGAAGAGGTCGCATTCCGGAATCCCAACCAATCAGACGCCGCGCCCCGCCCCTCGACGCACATCCCCGGATGTTCGTCAGGTTCCATCCCTGCGCGTCGGCTGCAAGACCGCTGCACCCACCCGGCCCTATCCTCCGCATACGGACTCTCTTGCACGGAGGTTGCGATGCCGAAGGCCAGGTGGGTAGGCGGACTGTTGGGAGCGCTGGCGCTGGGCTGTTCCGAGCCCACTGCACCGGCGCCAGGGACCGGTCTCCAGGGGACGGATGACGGGATGGCGGACCACCGGGGAGTGCAGCAGCTGGTGACGGGCGGTGGGCAGTTCGTTCATCCGGACTTCGGAACCGTCACGTTCGCCTACGCGGCCGTGCGGCACCGCAACGGGCGGGTGTCGGGACGGTTCCTCCAGTACCAGCCGTTCTTCGGCTTCATCTACGCCGGCGACGTAACCTGCCTCGCGGTGGACGAGGTGAACCACCGGGCGTGGGTCGGCGGCGTCCTGACCCACAGCAACGACCCCGATCCCGTCACCGAGATCGGCGACGACGCGTGGTTCCGGGTCCTGGATACGGGGAAGGGTAGTGCCGAGGTGGACCGGAGCACCTTCCTCGGTTTCGAGCAGCCCCCGCCGGGGATCGTGACGTCGGAGGAGTACTGTCAGCTCAAGATCTGGCCCGACGGCAACGCGCGGACCTGGCCGGTGGAGCGGGGGAACATCGTCATTCACTGAGACAAGCCGGCGCTCGGACAAGGCGGCCTGGCACCAGACGGCCCGCACCTTCCTAGGAAAGTGCGGGCCGGCATTTGTCTCGTCGGAGCAGGCTCGGGTCTTCAACTACTTCCGGTCGGAATTATCCGCCCGAGCACTCGTCTGGTTCTCGATCCGCCGGGCCCGCACCAGGAGATCGCGGATCACCGGAATCTCTTTCTCCGCCAGCCGACCCACCGCGCCGGCCTTGTCCTCCCGCTCTTCGGCCCGCAGCCTGGACACCAGCGACTCCAGGTGGTTGGCCACGATCTCGGCATAGACTCGATCGAAATTCTTCTTCTCCGATGCCTTGTCGAGCCGCTGGACCTTGTCCCGCTGCTCGCGCTCCAGGTGAGAGGTCACGTTCGCGTTGCGCCGGTCGGCGAAGCTCTCCCAGCGGTCCGCCCAATTGCCGAGATCCTTCTCGATCCGCTCCGCGAGCCGGCGAGTGTCATCGCTCTTCGTCTCGCGCTGCGCCCGCTTGGCCAGGCGGACGTGCATCAGGTGGTCGCCCAGCATCCTTTCGACGAACGCACGGTCCTCCGCCCGTAGCGGACGGGGATTGCCGCGGTCATCCCGGTCGACACCCTGGTCGGTGGCCTCGCGAGTGTCGGTGGTGCGCCGCCGGGCGCTGTCCGAAGGGAAGGGCGCCGGGTTGGTCACACCGCCGGTGCGTCCCGCGATCGTCGAGACGCCGACACCGCGTCCCACCTGCTGGGCGAGCGCGAGGTGCTCGCGGGTGGCCGCCGCGCTGGTGCTCGCCAGCTGCCGTACCTCGGACGAGAGAGCCGACTGCTCCATGCGCTGGAGATTGGCCAGGTTCTGCTCGTGGAGTCGGATCATCTCCGACATGTAGGCCCGGTCGTACTCGGCGTCATCCAGGTCCTTGAGCCGCTCGGCGGCTGCCTCTCCCTCCGGGCTCAGCTTCAGCTCGAATTTCATGCGATTCTTGTTGCCGAGAGACGTCCACTTTTCATTCGCGGCGTTGTGGTCCGACACCATCCGCTTGGCGAACTCCTTGACGCTGGTGTTCTCGGCATCGTCCTCCGCGCCTCGGCCCAGCGCCACCTCGGTAAGGTTGGCCCGCATGGCCTGGCGGATGTACGTCGTGTCGGCGGACGTGGCGACACTGTTGGGACGGCTGGGGAATGTCTTCGCAGCAGTATCGGAGCTGTTCCGTGGAAAGGACACTTGCCCACCGGTGTGCCACGGCGAAGTGGCCGAGTCCTGCGCAAGCGCGCCTGGAGCAACCGCGAGCATGGCTGCGGCCAGGGCGGAGGTGACGGGAATCACTTTCGACATATGACTGCTCCTTCAGCGAGGGCCTGCGATCCTGGAACGCTCCAAGATCGACGAGACCTGCGTCTGAAGCAGCATCCGTGCCTGCAAATCCATGGTGACGACCATCACACTCGTTCGGTCGGCACTCCTCTGACGAGCCCCTTCACTTCGTTCAAGGTGACACACTGCCCAGGGCGACGTCACGGCGGGAGGCGTCAGCGCTGCGCCCGAGCCCTCATCTCCCTGGTCCAGTTCTCCACCACGATCAGCTCGTTCCGCTCGGTCGGTGTCGTCTCCCGCAGCAACAGGAACCGCTTGCCGTCCGGACTCACGTCGAACGACGGCACCGGAGGGATCGGCGTGTACGGCGCGGTCGAGAAGAGCCGCTCCGGCGGGCTGATCGAGAACGTGGCACCCGGCGCCACCGCCACGCTCATCATCTCGTTCTGCGCACTGAGATAGAACAGCTCTCGCCCGTTGCGCGACCACACCGGATCGGCACCGCCCGCGGACGACACCTGCCATCGAGCCGACTCGGTGTCGGGGAACGGCCGAACGTAGATCTCCGCCGTGCCTGACTCATCCGACGCGTAGGCCAGCCAGCGTCCGTCCGGCGACACCGCCGCGTCGGCCTCGGTCGCGGCGGTCGCGACCAGCGAGACCAGCGCGGTGTCCCCCGCTCGCATGCCGAAGATGTCGCCCTTGCCCCGCTCTTGGAACGAGCTCCTGAGGACCAGCCACTTGCCGTCCCGTGTCTCCAGCGCCTGTCCCCACCGCCCGGCCTTGAGGAGCTTGCGGGTGCCCCCTGTGCCGTCGGCTCGGCGCATCGTCGGGGTACCACCGTTGGTGGTCAGTTCGCCCAGATATAGCACCGAGCGTCCGTCGGCCGACCAGGACGGGCGCATGTTGCCGGTGTCGCCGAATGTGAGGCGGGAGTAGGGGCCCGAGGGAAGCTGCTTGACCCAGACAGTGTTGATGCTGTTCAGGATCACGTCCACCGCGAGCGCCTTGCCGTCGGGTGAGAGCGCGAAGTTCGACACGATCCCCTGCGGCTGCCACGCGGGGTCCAGCGGACTCTCGACGCCCTCCCGGCTCACCCAGACCGGCCGGCGGGTGCCTGCTGCGCCACCCGTGGTATACACCAAGGTCCCGGTCTGTGAGAGTGCCAGGTTGACCGAGAACCCGCCCACCTCGATGCCCAAACCCTCCAGGATGCCGATGGGCGGGCCGGTCACCTCCAGCTTGTCCGGGTCGAAGGGCAGGGCCACCAGCTTCCCGTCGGACGTCGCGACCAGAAGGTGTCCGGAGGGCGAGTATCTGGCGAAGATGCCCCGCGTGATCACCTTCGACTCGCCCTTCGGGAGGTTCATGCCGACGATCTGGAAATCCGACGTCGCCTGGTTGGCGCGCCGGGTCCGGAAGAGGAGGCCCTTGGCCCCGGGCAGCACGATCGGCCACTCCGCGCCGCTCTCGTTGCGCGTCACCGCGTTGTACAGCAGCTCGAGCCTGCCGCCCGCCTGCGGAATGCGCGCGATTCCCGAATCCACCTCGACATAGATGTTCCCATCGGGTCCCCAGTCGCCGCCGGTCGAATTCACGCTGTCGCTGAGTGTCAGCACGGGGCCGCCGTCGAGCGACACGGTTCGCAGGGTAGTGCCTTGGATCAGAAACCCAATGCTGCGGCCGTCCGGTGAGAAAAACGGCGTTCCCGCGCCCTCGGTCCCGCCGATCGGCGTCGAGTTGAGCTGGTCGTGCTCCCGGAGCCAGAGTCGGCCGCCCCGCTCCGCCGGTCCGACGTACGCCAGCCGCCGTCCGTCGGGGGAAATCGCCACCCGGTTGCCCGACTGCGTTACGGGCTGGAGCGCCTGGTTGGGGGGATAGAAAAGGCTATAGCGGTTGGTCATCGGCTCGGGGGTCGGCCGGAGCCATCCCCAGACCGCGGCGGCGATCGCCGCCACCGACACGGCGAGGAGCACCAGGGTGACGGGATCGCGGCGCCGCGCGGCCGCCGCCATCGGCACCGTCGGCGCCGCGACCGCCGAGGGCACGGTCGGCGCGTAACCCCGTCCCGCGAGCGCCTCGGCGAACTCCGCCGCCGTGGCGAACCGGTCGGCCGGCAACTTCTCCAGCGCGGTCAACACCGCCGCCTCCACGTACGGCGGGATGGTGTGCCGCTGGGGATGGATCGGCCGAGGCGCCTCCGTGAGCACCCGGGCCACCACCGCCTGCGCGGTCGAGCCGGTGAACGGCGGGTCGCCGGTCAGCATCTCGTACAGCATTGCCCCCAGGGCGTAGACGTCCGAGCGAGCGGTGATCTCCCGCTCGCCCATCGCTTGCTCCGGGCTCATGTAGTGCGGGGTGCCGAGCGACATGCCGGTCTCGGTCATCCGGTTGCCGCCCGCCTTGCTCGCCGCCAGCGCGATGCCGAAGTCCGCCACCAGCGCCCGCCCGTCGTGCAGCAGGATGTTCTCCGGCTTGATGTCGCGGTGGATCACGTGGTGCCGGTGGGCGTAGTCGAGCGCGGAGGCCACCTCGCCTGCGATCCGTACCGCGTCGGCGACGGGGAGCTGCTTCTCCCGGCTGAGCCGGTCGCGAAGCGACTCGCCCTCGATAAAGGGCATTACGTAGAAGAGGCAGCCGTCCGCCTCGCCCGAATCGAACAGCGGCAGGATGTGGGGATGCTGCAGGTTGGCGGTGAGCTTGATCTCGGCCAGGAACCGCTCGGCCCCGATCACGGCGCTCAGCTCGGGGCGCATGAGCTTGAGCGCGACCCGCCGGTCGTGCCGGAGATCCTGCGCCAGGTAGACCGTCGCCATTCCGCCGGATCCGATCTCGCGCTCGATCCGGTACCGGTCCGACAGCGCCCCTTGGAGGCGGCCGAGGAGCTCGGGCATGTTGGGCTTTGGTGGGAGAAGCCCAAAGGTGCACCCGAAGCCGGCGGGGAGCCAGCCCGGTACCAGCGGGTGGGCACGTTCCGCACCCTCCCGCGGCCGCGCCCTCATCCGTGCTAGAACTGGAAGTCGGCCATCACTCCCGTTGGCGCGACCCGCACCGGCCCCAGCCTGCCGGACACCCACCGCCCGCTCAGATGCCCGATGAGACCGCCGATCAGAACGTCCGAGGCCCAGTGCCTGTTGTCGTTGATGCGCGCGAGGGCGGTCAGGGTCGCGGCGCCGTACAGCACGTAGTCGGACCAGCCGTCGTGCGTCTGGTCGGCCACCGCGGTGGCGATGGCAAAGGCTGCCGCGGTGTGGCCGGACGGGAAGGAGTTCGCGCCGCTGAAGGGTCGGAATCGAAGATTGTTGCCCGTGGCCTCGGGTCGGATCCGCCCAATGGAGTACTTGAGCCCGCTGACGGCTCCCGCGGCCACCACCACGGCCGCCCCTGCACGCATCAGCGTTCCCTTCAGCTCGCTGCTTCCCGCGATCTCACCCACCAGGTATCCCGCCGACAGGGCCGGCACGATCAATTGCCACTCGCCGAACGTGTTGCCCACCGACGCCATGCCGTCGGTGACGGCGCTGCGCTGTTCCTGAGACTCCTCCCGGACCTCCCGGTCACCCAGCAGCGCGCCGGCCAGGAGGAGCCCGGCCACCTTCGCCGCCTGTCGGGAGAACAGCGGTGAGGAGACCGGCGCCGGCGCAGCGACGGGGACGTAGTCCGTCTGGGCCTGGGCCGGAACGGGGAGCAGGACCGCGAGGCACGCCAGTGCGGCGAGGCTGCCGCGAGGTCCGCGACACGCTTCCCGGGGCCACCTCAGGGGGAGGCGACCGCCGGGGTCCATCTCGGGTGGCCGCGAGCCGGCGCTCACGGCGAGGTGATGTCCGTGAGTTCGATCAGCTCGCTCCCGTCGACCGGGCCTTCCATCGTCAGCCCGATCCCGGAGCAGTAGAACTTGTGCTCGACCGCACCCGCCTGCAGCGGGTTCCGGTCCTCCGTCCTGATGCAGCCGGTGAAGGTGCCATAGGGCACGTCCACGCCCTCGTCCAGCGCGATCACGGTAGCCACGTCTTCCGCCACGCCCTCATAGAACTCCTGTCGGTATTCTTCGTTCAGGTGCGCCGCGGGATCGCCCCACATGATGATCCCCGGCTTTGCGCCGTCCACGCCGGCCTCCCACGATCCCGCGGTGCTCACCACCTGGCCATTCTCGATCTCCTTCGAATCCTCGCCCAGATACCACACGTCGCCGGTGTTCTGCTGGGCATACCAGTCGAACGTGTCCTCGATCAGCTCGCCATCGAGGAAGACCTGGTCGTGCACGATCGTGGCCGTAATGCCGAGGATGGTCCTGGTGTCGGACAGCACCTCGGTGACGATCGTCTCGACGCCGTCGGCGGTCTCGCCGCGGTAGTGCTGGGTGGAACCGGGACTCAGCGGGAAGAACGGGTTGGTGACTGCCGCGACGAAATCCGCGGGATCGAGCTGGGGGTCGTAGTTCGGCTGGGTCGGATCGCCCCCGCCGCATGCGGCGAGGGCAAGAGCTATGCCCGCCAGACCGCCAAGAAGTGTTCCGTTCATCTTGCCTCCCGTTCGAGACCGGTGGTGGTCCGAAGGAGCACGCGAGCGAACGGTTTGTGACGGCTCAGGGTTCGTCTTCCGACAGCGGCGGCAGCCAGCGGCCCGCGGAGTCGCGAGGGGTATCGGTGAGCACGCGAGCGTGCTCCACGCGGAAGACTGGGCGCTTTCGCGACTCGATCTCCACCGCCGGCGCCGTGCGCGGGATGAGGATCTCGAGCCGCAGGGGGCCCTCACTCCGAACCGAGAGCCGGCCCTCGTCCGAGGCAAAGGTAGCGGAGCCCTCCATCGCGCGCACCACGACCTCCTCACCGGCGATGAGCGCGACCGTCGCGACGGCGCTGTCCCGGTCCGCCTCGATGCGAATGGTCAGCCGTTGCCCCGGTGCCACAGCGATCCCGCCGCCCAGTGGCGCCACTCCCTCGGTGACGCTCGCCTGATCGGTCGGCGGTGCGGCCGGGGCCGCCCATGCGACCATGCGGTCGATGAGCGATGGCAGCGGAGAGCCCGGCGCCGCATAGGCGACGCCTCCGCCGGCCGCCACCAGCAGGAAGCCGGCCGCCCACCGCTTCCATCCTGGGCGTGACGAAGGCCGCACCCCGAGCACGGCCCGGGCATCGGCCACCGGCAGCGGATGATCCAGTGCTCCCAGCAGGCCGAAGATGCGCCGCTCCTCGGAGCGCGACCGATCCAGCAATGCGCGGCAGTCGGCGCATGCCGTGAGATGCTCCCTGGTCGGCCGCTCGACGGCAGGATCCAGCTCGCCGTGGAGCAGTCGCTGAATCCGCTCTTCATCGAGGTGCATCGGCGTCTCCGTCATAACCCAGCCGGAACGCCCGCTTGGCGCGAGCCAGAAGCGTCCCGATGCTGGCCTCCCTCAGATACAACGCCTCGGCGAGCTCGCGGTAGCCGTACCCCTCCGCGCGAAGGAGCAGGATGTGACGGTCGCGCTCGGGAAGCCGGTCCAGCGCCGCGCGCACCCGTGCGCGCTCATCTTCGGCCTCCACGGACTGAAGCGGTGTCGGAAGCGGGTCACCCAATGCGGCTTCGGCCCGCGCCGGAGTGAGAATCCGCCGCCGCCGGGCCCCGGTGGACTTCGCGTTCCGGAACAGGTTCATGGCCACGGTGATCAACCATGCCTCCGGGCGGTCGGGGAGCGCCCCTCGCTCGTGAAGCCTGATGAAGGCCTCCTGCGCCAGATCGGCCGCGAGGTCGGGGTCGCCCGAAAGGCGATCCAGATAGCGGACCAACCGATGAAAGTGGGCGTGAAACAGCTCGACCACGCGGTCCTGAAACGGCACTGTCTTCGATGTCGGGATCAGGGGCTCCGGGTCGTCCCGGCAGATGGAACCGGCGAGCGGGTGGAGTTGTGACAGCACCTGGGAACCGCTAGAACCGCCAATCCAGCCCGAAGACCAGCGGGGCCAGCGGCCTCATCTCGATCTCCGTGCGCCGGCCGGTGGCGGGATCGGTGGCGACCGCCAGCACGTTTCGCCGGCCGAGGAGGTTCGTCACCGTGCCGAACAGCGCCAGCTCGACATCGCGGTGCGCCAGCTCGAGATGCCAGTGCTTCCGGAGGCCCAGGTCGAGCCGAAAGTAGGATGGCAGGCCCGTGGCCCCGGGGTGAGAGGCATCGTGCGTCGGACTACCCGCGAACTCGCAGCCCTGGTCGAGCAGATTGCAGGACTCCCAGTCGAACGACCCGAGGACGCCGGTTCCGCGGCGACCGACCGCGCCGGACAGACCCAGTCGAATCGAAGCGGTCGGCGTCGGAAACACGATGACGCCGGTCTCGATCAGATGGCTCGTGCCGTACCCCGGGGCGTAGGACGAGTCGCCGTACGTCAGGCGAACGCGCTGCCACCCGTAGCTCGCGGTCACGCCGTACCTGGCACCGCTCACCGCCGCGTCCAGCGCGACGCCCGCGGACCTGCCGCCTCCGGTGACGAATCCGCGGCTCACGAACGGCATCCGCGCGCGAGGGGCCACGAGCAGCAACCCACCGAAATCACCGGCGAACACCTGGGCACCCATCCGCAGGCCGGATCGGGCGAAGAGATCCACCCCCACCACCGCCCGGTCGCTGCGGCCGACCGGCACGCCCGACCCGCCGCCACCAGCGCCGAGGTACAGATCGGCGGGGAAGACGCCGCTCACCACCGACTCCGAGTTCCGGAGCGATTGGGAGAACTGATGCGACCGCGCGTAGCTGGCCGAGACGGTGGCGGTGCGCGAGGGGCGCCAGCGCAGCTCGGCCTGGGAGCCGAGGTACAGGTCGCCCGCCGTCGCGGTGGCCGACAGCGCGACATCGGCGGAGACCGCCGACGCCAGCGGGCGCCGGTGTTGTGCGAACAACGCGAGGGCGGGAGTCAACTCGCGCAGCGAGGTTCCGCCGCTGTCCGACGCGGATACCCGGTACGACGTGCGGCTGCGTCGCAGCCGTAGGCCGGCACCGGTGAAACGCCCCCCTGTGCTTCGCTCGAGCGCGACGAGAAGCCCCTGGTCCTCCCGATCCGATTCGAGCCCGAGCCGCTCGCTCTCCACCGGGCGCCATCCCGCTTCCGCCTCGCCCCGCGAGTTCCACCCAGCGATCCGCAGGGCCAGACCGGCGGCCAGGTGTCGGCTCCACTGGACGCCGAACGAGCGGCTCTTCCACTCGAAGGCGTGTCGCGTGCCACTGACCGATGTGGAATCGGGGAGCTCCGTCCGGCTCACGGCATCGATCTCGTTCCCGCTGTCGTACGCGAGCAGGCGCAACCGTCCGCCGAACGCGGGTGCCTCGATCTTGGCCAGGAGGTCGCCAGTGCGCCCGCGCAGGTAGGAGGGATCCGCCTCCGGTGCCACGATCCCGGGGAAGCCCGACCGCGCGCTGAGGAGAAACCCCGCACCGGACCGGCCGAGGGGGCCGTGCATGGTGACCCGGCCATGGCTGGTGCTGACGGTGCCCTGCACCCGGATCTCGTCGCCCGGTGCACGCGTCGCCGCGGCGATCGTTCCGGACAGCGCGTCGGGCGCGCCGAGCAGTGGGGACACGGAGAACACCTGGAGCCGCTCCAGCGCGTCCGGGTTCCACGCACTGAAGGTCCCGGCGGCGTGGTACGGGCTGAAGACCGGTATGCCGTCGAGGAGATACGCCGTCTGGTCCGAGGCGCCGCCCCGGATGTGCACCCCGCTCGGCGCCTCCTGGGCCATGGAAACCTCGCCTCCGCTCAACCCGAGGAGGCCGTCGGGCTCCGCGAGCAGGGGATGGTTGCGGAGCGCCGCGGCGGAGATGCCGCGGTCGGGGAAGGGCGTGCTGTCGCCCGCCTCCACCCCACGAATGGCGATGGCCGCCCGCACCATGATGGTGGGGAGCCGGAGGGGGACGGGCTGCAGCGAGAGGTCGATCCGGAGCTCGCCCTGGCCGGGGACCAGCGCGTGGATGGTGCGAGGAGCGTAGCCGATTCGCTTGACCGAGAGGTGCTGTGGACCGGCCGGCACCTCCACCAGACGGTAGCGCCCCGAGGTGTCGGTCGACGCGGCCCGCTCCACGTCCGGGAGCGTCACGACCGCGCCGGAGAGCGGCGTCCCGCTCTCGCCGTCCCGGACGGTGCCGGTGACGGCCGCCTGGCTCGTCTGGACGGCGAGCATCAGCTCGAGTGCTGCGAGGACCCCGGAACCCATGGTGTGCTTCGCTCAAGTTGGCCATCGGACGCGCAGCCGCAAGAGCGGACGCTCGCCGGACCAGGTTGACCGCCAGGAACAAGGGGCCTTGTTTGCGATATGAAATATCGCATCCTCCGCCTCGGCGTCCTGATCCTGGCCGGCGCCGTCTCTCCGATCCAGGCCCAAACCACCGCCGCATCCGAGCCCCTCGAGCCGCCCAGCGCCAAGGTCGCCGCGCTCGACGTCGCGCTCTACAACGCCCAGGCCAACCTCATCGAAGCCACCGACACCGCCCGAGCGGTGCTGGGCAGCCGCGTGCTGGATTCGACCCTGAGCGATCGGCTGGGAGATCAACTCCGCGATCCCGAGGCCGTTCGCGCGGCCGCCAATTCGGAATCCGCGCTCGCCCTCACGGGCGGGCAGCCGTGCAACGTGATCGTGGCGTGCGCGCGGTATGTGGCGGGGAAGGTCGGCGCGCCGTGGGTCGTGATGGCCAAGGTGAGCAAGACCAGTAATCTCATCTGGCTCCTCACCGCCCAGCTGATCCACGCGCCCACCGGAACGATCGTCCTCGACGACTCGACCGAGCTCAAGGGCGAGCCGGACGGGATGGTGCGGGCCGGGACCCGCATTTTCGCCGAGCGGGTGGCGCGGACGGTTCGTGCGAGGGGGGTCGCCAACAACTTCCCGACCCGGTAGCTCGCGGCTGTGCGGCCGCGCCCGCAGCGGCCGGTTATATTGGCAGCATGCGCCGAAGCTGGCTCGCCCGGACCCCGGCCTTTATCCTCGCCGTGCTGCTGCTGGCCGGCGGCGGTGGCTTGCCGGTCCTCGACGCCGCCTTCTTCCACGAATACGCGCCGACTCACCCCACCTCACCGCACCTCGAAGCGTCCAACGGTCCACACTCGCACGGCGAGCTCTGTCGGCTCAGCCTCGCGCTCAGCAACGCACCTCCGGCGGTCAGACCCGACGCCGCGATCTCCACCTCGGACTTCTCGTATCGCGCACTCCGGCGGCGGTCCGGCCTCGAGCCGCTCTCCGCCGCCCTGCATTGCATCCCCCAGCCCCGCGCCCCACCGACCATCTCCGTCTGACCGGTTCCGATACACAACTGATCTGAACCTGCACTCGATCCCCGTCGAGTGCCTTGCAGCATGGAGATCCCAATGCACCGATTGGAAGCGGCCTGCGTCGCGGCCGCGATCATGGCCTTCGCGCCCGACGTGGGGTGGGCGCAACAGACGGCAGGCAGTCGAGCCGACTCTCTGCAGGCGGGGCTCGACCGCGTGAGCGCGCGGCTGGACTCGCTGGCCGCGGGCCATTGTCCCGCGTCGGCCCCTGTCGCTGCGCCGGCGATGACCGGCGATGCACGCACCGACAGCCTGGCCGTGTCGCTGTCCCGCCTCGGCGCTCGATTGGAAGAGATGCGGGCGTCCCGCTGCACGCCGAGCGGCGGGCAGCCGGCACCCAACGACACCACCGACGAGCTCGCCGCCCTCCGCGCCGCCGCCGGTGAGGCGGCCGGGCAGCGGCCACCGCCCTCAGACGCTTCACCGACCGACACGGCAGCGGGTCGAACGGTGCCGGCCGACACGGTGCCGAGGGCTTCCGGCCGTCGAAGCGCAAATCTGCTCAACCCCGAGATCAGCGCCACCGGCGACGTCCGGCTCGTCGCACGCGACGAGAGTCCTCCGCGCGACAACGCCATCGCCCGCGAGTTCGAGTTCTCCTTTCAGTCGGATCTGGACCCGTTCTCGAAGACCAAGATCTACATGACCTTCGAGAACGAGGAGGTGGGGATCGAGGAGGGGTACATCTACTGGAGCGGACTGCCGGGCCGGATCCGGGCGGACGTGGGCAAGTTCCGCCAGCAGATCGGCGACCTGAACCGCTGGCACCTCCATGCGCTGCCCGAGACCGAATACCCCCTGGTCTATCAGCGCTTCCTCGGTGAAGAGGGGCTGAGCGGCATCGGGGTCTCGCTGTACACCGCGCTGCCGGTCTCGCTCGCCGGCGGCACGCACGAGGTGGTGCTCCAGGGCACCACGTCGGAGAGCGAGCCGCTCTACGCCGGCGGCCGCCAGCCCACGCTGCTCGGACGGATCCAGAACTTCTGGCAGCTCACCCCCAGCTCCTACGCGCAGGTCGGCTTCACCGCCACCGGCGGCAACAACGCCGACCAAGATCTGCGGAGCCGATTGCTGGGCGTGGATTTTCGATTCACCTACCGCCCGCCCGCATCAGGCAACCGGCAGGACGTCACCTTCCGCGCCGAGGGCTACCGGCTGCATGCGTCGGAGGCCGGCGACGTGACCAACCGCTACGGCACGTTCCTCGATTTGCAGGTCCGCCGGAGCCAGCGCTGGGTCTTCGGCGCACGCTACGACTGGGTCGAATCGCCGCGGGGCGAGCAGAACACCGAGTGGCGCATCACGCCGGCGATCACCTGGTGGCAGAGCGAGTTCGTCTATCTGCGGCTGCAGGGCGAGCACGGGAAGAGCGACCTGGAAGGCACCCAGAACCTGCTCACGTTTCAGGCCGTATGGGCCGTGGGTCCCCACAAACACGAGACGTACTGAGCGCCCGAGGCGCCGAAGGATTCTCCGATGGCTCTCTCAACACTGTTGCTGCTACTGGGACTCGCGACGTCACCCGTGCCGCCCGGTGGGGACGCCGCCCCGCTCAAGGTGGTGGCCAGCCTGACCACCTACGCCGCCATCGCGCGGGAGATCGTGGGCGACAGGGGGACGGTGACGTCGATCGCCCGGGGCGATGAGGACCCGCATTTCGTCCAGCCGAAGCCGAGCTTCGTGGCGCTGCTGCGGGACGCGAACCTGTTCGTCACCACCGGGCTCGACCTGGAGCTCTGGGTGCCGGCGCTGCTCGATCGGGCGGGGAACCGGAGCGTCGCCGAGGGCGGGCCGGGGTACGTGTCCGCGTCGAGCGGCGTCGCGCTGCTCGAGGTGCCGACATCGCTCAGCCGCGCCGGGGGCGACATCCACGTGGACGGGAATCCCCACATCCACAGCGATCCGCTCAACGGCATCATCATCGCCCGAAACATCCTCGCCGGGCTTCGCCGGGTAGCCCCGGGGGACGCCGCCTACTTCTCGGAGCGCGAGCAGGACTTCGAGCGGCGGGTGCTGGAGGCGACCATGGGTCGCGAGCTGGTCGGCATTCTCACGCCGGCCACAGCCTTCGACCTGCTGCGGAACGACAAGCTGCTCGACTTCGTGAAAGGCCAGAAATACCAGGGCGAGCCGCTCGCCGGGAAACTAGGCGGGTGGCTCCAGCAGGCGCAGGCGTTCCGCGGCAAGGAGATGGTCTGCTACCACAAGGAGTGGGCCTACTTCAGCCACCGGTACGGCGTGGCCTGCGTAGCGTTCATCGAGGCGAAGCCCGGCATTCCGCCCACGCCGAGGCACGTGCAGGAGGTGATCGCCTTGATGAAGGAGCGGAAGATCCCCGTCCTCTTCGCGGCCAACTACTTCAGCCGCGCCAAGATCCAGCAAGTCGCTACGCGCACCGGCGCGCAGGCCGTGATCGTCCCGGAGAACACGGAGGGCGCACCCGGCGTGAATACCTACTTCGACCTGATGAACGCGTGGGTGAGCGGGCTCGCGGCCGGCTTCAAGGGAGGGGCCTCCTGATGGATCTCGGTCTCTTCCTTCCGCCGCTGGTGGCCTGCCTCGTCATCGTGGCGATCCATTCCTATCTGGGTCTCCACGTCATCGCGCGCGAGGTCATCTTCGTGGATCTCTCGCTCGCCCAGATGGCGGCGCTCGGCTCGGCGGTGGCGATCCTCGCGGGGAGCCAGCCCGACTCGCGGGCGGCGTTCGGTTACGCGCTCGCCTTCACCACACTAGGCGCGGCGCTCTTCGCGCTCACTCGAACTGAGGAGAAGGGGCGGGTTCCCCAGGAAGCCATCATCGGCATCGTCTACGTCGTCGCGTCTGCGGCGGCCATCCTGGTGGCCGACCGGACGCCGCGCGGCGGCGAGGCGATCAAGGACATTCTGGTGGGGACGCTGCTGTGGGTGACATGGCCGACGATCATCAAGCTCGCGGCGGTGTACGCGAGCGTGGGTCTCTTCCACTGGGTGCTACGGCGGCGCTTCCTCACCATTTCCTTCGATCCCGAGGTCGCGCTTGCCAAGGGCTGGCGCATTCGCTGGTGGGATTTCCTGTTCTATCTCTCCTTCGGCGTGGTCATCACGTTCTCCGTGCCGATCGCCGGAGTGCTGCTGGTGTTCTCGTTCCTGGTGGTGCCGGCGGCCATCGCCTTCCAGTTCACCACGCGCACCGGCCTGCTGGCGGTCATCTCGTGGTTCGCGGGGATCCTGGCCTCCGCCGGCGGGCTCTGGATCTCATTCCACTACGACCTGCCGACGGGGCCGATCGTGGTGTGCATGTTCGGGCTGCTGCTCCTGGCGGCCTATCTGATCCGCCGCGCCCTAGGGATGCCCGTGTCGGCGGCGGCGGGTCCAGTGACGGAGCACGGGATGTCGCCCTGACGCGCGCGTGCATGACGGTTCAGTGCACGGCGAACTGCGTCATCATCCCGTGGGCGAAGTGCCGCTTCCCGTCTTTCGCGTCGGGCACGAAGCAGATGTACCCGTAGTCGCCCGGCGCGAGATCCACGTCAAACACCCCGGTGGCGCCTCGGTCGAGAAACTGGACGCCACCGACGGGCACCCCCGGCGCCGGCCCATGCCGTCCCGCCAGGCCCCATTTGGCGAAATCGCCCGGTGTCTTTCCGGGGCTCAGCTTGAGCATGATCATCTCATGCGGCTGCGGGCCGGCGTTCTCGACCCGGACCGTATGGCGCCCCGCGCTGAGCGGACGGCTGGACGCGTATCCGTAGTCGTTCATCGTTATCGTGTCGGTCGCGGTTGGCAGCCCTTCCGAGTGTGCATCATCCCCCGCGACCACCTCGAACTCCCTGATCATGCCCTTCTTGAGATGGGTGACGCCATCGGGTGATGCGATGCGGCAGATCAGTGCATACCGGCCGGGGGTCAGTCGGCTGGTCGAGGCCAGCTCGCGGCCGGGAGCCGTGCCGACCGGCCCGCCCATGTATCTCACCCACGCCGGCGTCGCCACTGCATCCTTGAAGGTCCTGAGGAAATCTCCGGCCGTCTTGCCGCCCTCGAGCCTGATGACCTGGGCGTGATGGGCTTCCTTCCCGTGATTGACCAGGCGGAAGTTGAGCACACCCGCCGGCACCGTTGCGGGTAAGGTGAAGGCAAAGTCGTTGGCATCGACCGTGATCACCGTGGGCGGTGGATCCTGGGACCTGAAGCTGGTGAGAAGGGAGCAGAGGAGGATCGGAACGGCGAAGCGTCGCGGGGTCGGTCGCATGGCGCAGTATCCCCTCAGAAGCAGCGGCGCGCCATCCCTCCCCGGAAGCCGACGACGGCTCTATCCTCGTCGGCGGCGACGATATAGCGGCCCGCAAAGGCGCTGGAGCGGCACGGCGGGGGATGCTGGTGTCTGAGGCTACGCCCGAGCGCCGCCCTGATCCAGCAGCTTGCCGACCGCCGCCAGCAGATCCTCTGCGGTCCTCGGCTCAGGCAGGTTGGGCACGTCGTCGAGCAGGCCGTCGGGGTTGGGCAGCGGGTCGCCCAGATGCAGGATGGGCAGACTGGGCTTCTGCTGCCGGACGGCGCGAATGAGCTCGCGCGCCGTGGCCGTGCCCAGGCGGGTGTTGGTGATCAGCAGGTCGAGCTCGGGGATGGCGAGGGCCAGCTCGCAAGCCGAGTCGCCATCGTACGCGGCGAACACACAGTGGCCGGCGTCCCGCAGTGTGGTGACGACGAACGCCACGATCCGGGGGTCGTCGTCGGTGACGACGATCCGGCGATAGGTGGAGTGCCGTGGTGTCATAGCAGCGTGTAACGCCCCCTCCCGTGCTCGCGATCACCAGGCACATGACCACCAGCATCAGATCGTAGTGCCACCCAATGGCAGATCTCCCGGCGTCCGGGTGTCCAACGTTAACCAGCCCTCGGAGGATTGCGACCCCCGCCCCTCCATCGTATTCGTTCCGTCTCTCCCCGAGCGGCTTCCACCACAACCCGGCCGGTCGATGCTGAACTACATCTGGGCAGGCCTGATCGTCTCCAGCTTCGTCTTCGCCCTCGGCTACGACGTGCGCGACATCGTCGGCGACAAGTATCGCAACGGGGAGCCGCTTCCGGTGGAGCTGGCCTACCCCGGTGGGTACGACCCGGCGGCCCGGCGCGTGCCGGTGGAGATACGGATCGACTCGGCGGCGTTCGCGAGCTTCTATCGCACCGACCGAGCACCGGCCCCGAGCTACCCGGGCTACCTGCTCCAGTCCAGGGAGGGCACCCAGCTCCGCTTCGAGGCCAAGGCCCAGGTGCCCGAGCCGCTCGCGACCATCGGCAAGGTGTCCAAGTCGCGGGACGAGGAGTTGCAGGGACGCTTGGTCGGTTTCCAGCCTGGTAGTACGACTACCGGCGTGGTCTTCGAGCCGGTCCGCTTCGTCAAGCTGAACGCCATCGCCACCGCCGCCCTCGACTTCGCCAAGACCGGCGCGGAGATCGCCCTCGGCCTGATCGGGGTGCTGGCCCTCTTCCTCGGTCTGCTCAAGATCGCGGAGGACGCGGGGATCGTCTTCGCGCTGGTCAAGCTGGTCCGTCCGATCCTGCGCCCGCTCTTCCCCGAGATTCCGCCAGACCATCCCGCGCTCGGCATGATCGCCCTCAACCTCACCGCGACCGTCTTCGGCCTGGGGAACGCTGCCACGCCGTTCGGCATCAAGGCGATGGAGGAGCTGCAGAAGCTCAACCCGTCGAAGGACACCGCGACCAACTCGATGGTCATGCTCCTGGCCATCAACACCGCGAGCCTGCAGCTGGTTCCGCCGGTGCTCCTGCTGGCGCTCATGGGCACGCAGATCAACACGCTGATCTTCCCGATTCTCACCACCACGGTCCTGGGCCTCATCGTCGCCATCGCGGCCGCCAGGTTGCTGGGGCGACTGCGCGGCTACCGCGAGTCCGATCCCAACCGGAACCCGCCGCCGCCCGCGGCGGCGAGGATCTGAGGCCGCCATGGAAACCGCGCGCGGCATCATCAACGTGCTGTCCTATTTCGTCGTCCCGCTCCTCCTGGTGAGCTTCCCGCTCTACGGCCTGTACAAGCGGGTGCCGGTCTACGAGAGCTTCGTCGAGGGTGCCAAGGACGGGTTCAACGTCGCCGTCCGGATCATTCCCTATCTCGTGGCGATTCTCTTCGCGATCGCGATGTTCCGCGCGAGCGGCGCCATGGAGGCGCTGACCCGCGTGCTCGATCCGGTGCTCGCCCTGATCGGTTTCCCGGCCGAGCTGCTGCCAATGGCCATCATCCGCTCGCTGTCCGGCTCCGGCTCGGCCGCGCTGGTGGTGGACATGATCAACCAGTACGGGGAGGACTCGCTCTTCGTGAAGATGGCGGCCGTGATGTACGGCTCGAGCGAGACCACCTTCTACGTGATCGCGGTGTACTTCGGGGCGGTGGGCATCAAGAAGACGCGGCATGCCGTGCCGGCGGGGCTGCTCGCGGACGCGGCGGCCATGCTCATCGCGGTGTGGACCGTGCGCCTCCTTTTCGGGTGAAGTGAGCGCGTCGGCCGCACTCCGCGGATAGGTTGCACGAGTCCCCACCGCCACAGAGGCCACCATGGACACCTGGCACCGTCTGGGCACGCGGGAGGAGCTGCTCGCGCGAGTCCCCTACGCGGTGAAGCTCGACCGCCACCGGATCGCGATCTTCAATTACGGCGGTGCCATCCGCGCCATCGCCGACGGCTGCAACCACCGCGGCGGTCCGCTGAGCGAGGGGCGGCTCCGGGACGAATTCGTGATGTGTCCCTGGCACGGCTGGGAGTACAGCATCATCACGGGCCGGGGTCCGGAGGGATTCGACGAGGAGCAGGTCCCGGTGTTCGCGGTCGAGGAGCGCGCCGACGGCGTATACGTGCAGACGCCACCGGTCATGCCGCGGAAGCTGCTCAAGCACAAACCGTCGCACCTGCTGGAGTCGCATCCCAAGCCTCCCGGCGCGCCTCCCCGCATTCTCGGTCTCTCCACCACGATGATGGATGCAGCCAACCCGCGCTACAGCACCAGCGACGCGCTGCTGGAGCACGCCTTGGAGCACGCCGCCGGCGCTCGCGGGGCGGAGACGCGACTGCTGCGGCTCCGCGACCTCGACTTCCGAGCCTGCGAGGGCAACTACTCCAAGGCGAGCCGCGCCTGCACCTGGCCCTGCGCCATCACCGAGCGGGATCCCGCCGATCAGCTGACCGAAGTCTACGAGGGCCTGGTGCACTGGGCCGACGTGGTCATCCTCGCCACCTCGATCCGATGGGGCGCCGCGAGCGGGCTCTACTTCAAGATGGCCGAGCGGCTGAACTGCGTGCAGAACCAGATCACCACCCACAACAGGGTGCTGATCGACACCAAGGTGGTGTCGTTCATCATCACCGGCGGGCAGGACAACATTCAGGGAGTGGCAGGTGGGTTGCTCACCTTCTGGTCGGAGCTCGGCTTCCACTTCCCCCAGTTCCCCTTCATCGCCCACTCGCGTGGGTGGGACGCCGAGGACATGCAGAACAATGTCCGCCAGGTCCGGACCAGCGAGCCGCTGCGCGAAGCGTCGCGCGCACTGCTCGACCGGTCGCTGGATCACTGGCGCGTGCTTGACGCCGCGCGGGGCGCGGAGCCACGGCCGATGGTACGAGCGGGCCGCAAAGCCAACCCGCTCGACCGGCCGGCGGAGGAGATGGCTCCATGAGCACCCGGATGGACCTCGCCAGGACCTACGAGGCCGCTCTCTTCGCCGGGCGCATGGACGAGGTCGGGCGCTGCATGACTGACGACGTGGTCTATTGGGTGGCGGGCCGCCCGCCGATCGGCGGCGAGTGGAGGGGTCGGGGTGCGGTGCTCCAGGCGTTCGAGCGGCGCGAGTTCGGCCTGGGCTCTGCCGACTGGGGATACGAGGACCTGGAGCGGATCTGGTACGAAGCGGACGACCGCGTGATCGTCGAGATCCGCGAGCGGAGCTGGCTCCGCGGCTCACCAGATGACGTGCTGGACCTTCGAACCTGCGCGGTGATCCGATTTCGGGACGGGCTCATCGCGGAGATGCGGGACTACACCGACACGGCGCCCTACGAGGGCTTCGTTGCCCGCCATCGGGCGGAGTTGCCCAAGTTCGCGGGCGGCGGCGCCTGAGTTCCTCACCTCGTCGGAAGCGGCGCAGTGAGAATCAGCTCGACGTGCGTTCGGGCTTTCACCACCACGTCCTTCTGCGCCGTCTCCGACGCCACCACCGCACCGCCGGCCGCACCCACCACTCCGCCGATCACCGCGCCCTTCGTCTTTCCGGTGATCACCTTGCCCAGCACGGCACCGCCCGCCGCGCCGACGCCGACCTTGGCGGCCTCCTCGCCCGTCACACCCCGCCCGCGCAACTCGTACGGCACGCCCCGGATCGTCGCCGCCAGCACGCGTGGCTGGCCCCGGATCGTGATCGAATCGGTCCGCATCTCAAGCGCGCCTTTCCCGTCACCTCGGCCGGGTTTCACCTGAGTTACCGTGAGCCGGACCGGTGACCCGGCGGGAATGAGTACCCTCCCATCGCTGCCGGTGACGTTCTCCATCACCTGACCCTGAACCTCCTTGCCTGAGACGTCGATGCGCGAGTGAATCGAATCCTCCAGCGTGGCGTGAATCAGGGTGCCCGTGGGGAGGATGCCGGCCGCATCCGGCGCGACAGCCGTCGCGACGCTCTCGGCGGTGGTCGGTGCGGGCACCGCACTGTCGGCGGGTCCCTCGATGGTGGGGTAGGGTGCGTAGGCGACCGTGTCGGCCATCTCGGGCGGCGTGGTGCTCGAATCCGGGGTGATGGAGGCATCCTCAGTGCGGTCGGTGCCGGGGCGGAGAACAATCGCCTCGTCCGAGAGCTCCGTCTCCGGTGGCGGCACCGAGTCCGCGACGGCCTCATCCGCCGGAGCGCTGGTCTCGGGCTCGGGCTCAGGTTCCCGTGAGGCGGCGGGAGGCGGGGCCTTGGGTACTCGTAACCTGGGCTTTGGAGCGGGTGCGGGCGATGAAGGTTTGTCGGTTTCGGCTTCCTCCTCCACCCGCGCGAGCTCCAGCTCTCGCCGAGGAACCTTGTCTGCTGGGGTTTCGTGGTCCGGGGCGGGCCCCGCGCAGGCGGCGATCGCGGTGATGCCCGCCAAGGCGACGATGAGTTTGAGCACGTGCCCTCCCTGGGAGTTGCTCTGAAACAGGGTCGCCTCGCGGGCCGGGTCCTGTCCGTGCGATGGGTCACCTCACCGACCAGCATGTCGGTGAGCGACGTCTGGCTTCCGCGCGATGGTCGTGACCGCCGATCTCCGTGGACGCATGAGCGGCTGGAAGCAGTGAGCGCCCATTTGCGACCTGGTGAACCGTGTCGTATGTTCTCGCGGTTCCCGGCCCCGACCGGGTGCTACTCTCTCCATCGGAGGACCCGTGCGACGCCTCGCCCTGTATTGCTGCACGATCGTGCTGGCTGGTTGCGGTGGCTCGAAGGATCAGCCACCGGCGGAAGAGATGGCTGCGGACACCACCGCGGCCCCGGCGGCTCCGGCCCCGATCGCGCTGTCCGATGTCGCCGGAAAGTGGAACGTGAACGTGATGTCCGAGAGCGGGGATACCACCTATTTCACCTTCGAGATGGTCGCCACCGCTGACACCAGCGGGTGGGCGTTCCATTTCCCCAAGGGCAAGCCGGTACCCGTGCGCGTGGTGGCCGTGGAAGGCGACAGCGTCGTCACCGAGGCCGGCCCCTTCCAGAGCAATATCCGGAAGGGTGTGCAGACGACCGCCCGCACCGTCAACCGGGTGCAGGACGGCAAGCTGGTGGGGATGACGACGGCGCGCTACAAGGTGAAGGGCCCCGATACGGTGTCGACCTACCGGTTCGAGGGCACCCGGGCGCCCTGACCCACGGCCTCCCCTGAAGGTCCTGCGGCTCAGCCCGGCGCAGGACCTTCGAGGGCCTTCTGGGCCTCCTGCGCGCGCTTCAAGAGGCGCGCGTCATCCATCCGCTCGACCCACCCCGCGAACGCACCGCCGGGACCGCGCCACTCGAGCTCGTCCACGTCGCGGAACAGCGCCGCATCCGTCTTCAAGGTCGCCAGCCGCTTGAACAGCAACGCCTGTTCCTGCTGCTCTCCCAGCACGCTCGGCGGAAAGCTCTCGATCGGCCCGTAGCGGTTGAGCAGCCTGCCCGCCGTGGCGCGGCCGATCCCCGCGATGCCAGGGTAGCCGTCCTGCGCGTCTCCGACCAGTGCCAGGAGATCGGGTATCAGCGCCGGCTCCACGCCGTATTTCGCGCGCACCGCGTCCGCGTTGCGGATCTCCTTCGCCTTCCGGTCCACCTGCACCACCCGGTCGCCCCGCACGCACTGGGCGAGATCCTTGTCGTTCGCCCAGATGCACACCTGCTCGACGCGCTCGAACTCCGACGCGAGACGGGCAGCCGATGCCAGCGCGTCGTCGGCCTCCAGCTCGACCATGGGCCAGACCACCACGCCCATCGCGGTGAGCGCCTCCTCCAGCGGGTGGAACTGCTTCCACAGCGCGGGCTCGATGCCCTCGCCGGTCTTGTAGCCGGGCCAGAGGTCGTTGCGGAAGGATTCGATCACGTGGTCGGTGGCGACGCCGATGTGGCTGCCGCCCTTCTCGATCGTCTCGAGGACTGTATGCAGCACCCCGGCGACGGCGCCGTTCGGCTTGTCCTTTCCCTTGTTGAAGCGACGCTGGCCGTAGAAGTGACGGAACAGCTCGTAGGTGCCGTCGAGGACGTGAACGATCAACGGCGGGCGGGATCCGATGGCATCGCCCGGCCGACGACGATGGTGATGTTGTCATTACCCCCGCCCTCCAGTGCATCCTGCAGCAACCTCTCACATGCCTGCTTGGCCGACGTCATCGAGCGGAGCACCTCGCGGATGCGGTCGTTGGAGACGTGCCCGGTGAGTCCATCGCTGCAGAGCAGCAGCACGTGGCCCCAGTCCATGTCGAAGCGGCTCACCACCGGCGCGTTCTGGTGTCCGCCGATCGCGCTGGTGAGGGTGTGCTCCAGCCTGGTGCCGGCCACCTGCTCTGGCTTCAGCAGGCCGTGGTCCAGCATCTCCTGGCCCAGAGTCTGGTCGGTGGTGATCTGGACGAGCTTCCCGTCGCGGAGCAGGTAACAGCGGCTGTCACCCACCTGGAGCAGGTAGGCGCGGGGCCACACGCCGAGGTAGAGGGTGAGCGTCGTGGCCATCCCGCTGTACTCTTTGTCCTCCTTGCCCAGGCGGAGCAGCTCCGAGTGGCTCTGCCGGGCGCCGTCCTTCAGCGCCTCATAGAACTGCTCGTCGTCCTCCCAGACGCCATAGTAGCAGCGCATGCTGCGGGTGACGTACTGGGTGACCGCCGTGAGCGCGACCCGGCTCGCCGTCTCTCCGCGCGCCGCGCCACCCACCCCGTCGGCCACCATCGCGAGCGAGGCGAGACGCTCGCTCTCCGCCAGCAACGTCTCGGCGTCGGGGATACTGGACCCACGGACCACGAGCTGCCGCCTGAGCGAGCAGAGGAGGTAGTGGTCCTGGTTGTCCTCGCGGACCTTGCCGCGGTGGGTCAGGCCGTGGACGTCGATCTCCTCCTCGCGCGGCTTCCGCGAGGTATCGGGGCGAACGGTCACGGCATCGGGAGAGGGCATGTCGAGCTCCTGGGTGCGGCGCGGGCACGCTCGAAATCTGGGTCGGACGCCCGGCCGGCGTCACGGTGCGATCAGTCGGGCTCTGTCACGGGAAGATAGATACGGACGGTCGTGCCCTCATGGGGTACGCTGGCGACCCAGATCTGTCCCCCGTGCTGCTTTACGATGCCGTACACCATGGAGAGACCGAGCCCGGTCCCCTCGCCCACGGACTTGGTGGTGAAGAAGGGCTCGAACATCCGGGCGAGCGTGGCGGCATCCATGCCGGATCCGGTGTCGGCCACCGACACGAGGACGTACGCCCCCGGTACGACTTCGTCCTCGGGATGGGCGCGGACTTCGACGTCGCCGAGCAGCGCGTCCTCGACCACGATGGTCATCCGACCTCCCGCCTGCATCGCATCTCGTGCATTGCCGACGAGGTTGAGCAGCACCTGCTCCATCTGTCTCGGATCCGCGCGCACTCGCCCTCGAGCCCCCGTCGGGGCGATGACGAGCTCCCTGCCGTCTCCCAGTGTGTCTCTCAGGACCGGGGCGAGCTCCGTCACCACCTGGTGGAGGTCGAGCAGGCGCGGCTCGAGCAGCAACTGACGGCTGAAGGCGAGAAGCTGCTTGCTCATCCCTGCGGCCCGGCTCGCCGCGGTGGCCATGTCTTTCACGTCTCGCGCCTGCGGGTGTCCCATCCCCAGCGCCCGAAGCACGAATTCCGCCAGCCCCAGCACGGCCGTCATCTGGTTGTTCACCTCGTGCGCGACACCGCCCGCCAGCGTGCTGACGACCTGGAGCCGACCTTCGCGGCGTAGCCGCTCCTCCGCGCGGCGGCGCTCGGAGACGTCGCGAACGATCGCCGAAATGGCGACCACCTCGCCCGGCGCCTCCACGTGGGGCGTCGCCGTGATCGAGACGTCGAGGCGGCGGCCGGCTCGATCGACGCGCACCGTCTCCACCCGCACCTCGCGTCCCCCCCGGAGCTCCTCGAGCACGGCTTGGTACTCCTCCTGGCGGTCGGGCGGGACCGTCCGCGCCGTGGCCTTCCGTCCCACCACCTCGTCCGCCGACCAGCCGAACAGGAGCTCGGCGCCCCGGTTCCAGGTCAGGATCGTTCCGTCCGGCGTCGCCAGCATGATCGCGTCGCTCGAGGCGTTCACCACCCCGGCGAGCTGCTCGGCGCGGCGGCGCGCCTGCAGCAGCTCGCGCTCGTAGCGCCGCCGGTCGGTGACGTCCACCAGGGTCGTGCGGATCGACAGGGGCCTGCCTGCGGCGTCCCGGACCAACACGGCGTTCACCAGCACGGGAAGCGAGTCTCCGTTCGCGAGCACCAGATCGAAGGCTACCCCTTTCACCATCCCTTGCATCTGGAGGAGCGGTCCGAAATGTGTCTCGTAGTAGATCCGCCCCGGGACGGTCAGGAGCTCATGAAAGCGACGGCCGGACAAGAGCTCGTCCCTTGAATAGCCGGTCCATTGCAGGAGGGTGTGGTTGACGCGGGCGATGGTCCCGTCGGCGCGGGTCGTGACGTAGCCGCAGGGGGCGTTCTCGTACAGCTCCTCGGCTCCCTCGTCCGGCACGTCGGGCATGGGGGCCTGGCTAGGCACTCAGGAAGGCCATGATGGCTGCCGTCGTTTCTTCCGGCGCGCTCAGGTTGGGGCAGTGACCCTGCGCCGCCAGCTGCACCAGGCGGCTGTTGGCGAGATGCCGGTGCACGTACTCGCCGACTGCCGCCGGTGCGATGACGTCGTCCGAACACTGCAGCACGAGGGACGGAAGGGACACCCGGGCCAGATCCGACCGATTGTCCGAGAGAAACGTGACCCGGGCGAAATGACGCGCGATGTCGGGGTCGGTCCGGCAGAAGCTGTTCTCCAGCTCCTCCGCGAGCGCGGGCCGGTCCGGGTTGCCCATGATCGTCGGGGCCATCGCGGCGGACCAGCCGAGGTGGTTGCTGTCGAGGAACTCCAGCAATCCCTCGATGTCCTGGCGGGTGAATCCCCCGACGTAGTCCCCCTCGTTCACGTAGCGTGGCGACGGACCGACGAGAACGAGTCGGTCGAAGCGGTCGGGCTCCTTCGCCGCAGCGAGCACGCCGATCATCGCGCTGACCGAGTGCCCCACGAAGATGACGTCGGTCAGGTCCAGGGCGGCGCAGATCTCCAGCACGTCCTCGGCGTAGCCGTTCAGCGTCCCGTACTTGGTCGAGTCGAAGGCGTGGAGGTCCGAGCGGCCCGCGCCCACGTGGTCGAAGAGCACGACGCGATGCGTTGCCTCGAACGCGGGCGCGACGAAGCGCCACATGTGCTGGTCGCAACCGAAGCCATGGGCGAAGACAATGGGCTGGGTGCCGTGGCCCGACACGGTGACGTTGTTGCGCTCCAGCACCGACATGGTGGTGATCCTTGGGGGAGGCGGCTTCTGGACTCATGATACGCCCAGGGCGGGGGCTTCACCAGCGCGGAATTGCCTCCCTTCGAGAGTCAGGAGGAGTGGCGGAGCCGGTATCCATCTTGGCCACGGTGAGGATGTAGAGCGGAGAGTGCGACGATGCTTCCACGCGGGGGTGCCGAACTCAGGCCGGAGCCTCCGATGCCCCGGTCCCCAGATCGATCGTGTCCCGGCCCTGCGACCAGGTGTAGCCCTGCGAGGCGTAGTTCGACACGTCCGCGGCGACCCGCCGCCAAACGATGCGCCTCGGTCAGAGAACTGTGAGGACCCTACCGGCCCGTGAGCAGAAATCCACCCTTCTCCACCAATCGCATGACGAGCGAAGCGGGCTGGTCCCGACACCAGCTGGCCGCGGTGATGGTCCCACCCGGGAACGCGAAGCCGAGCCCCGTAGTCGAGTCGGGCCGGTTGTGACCGAGCCCGCCGTCCACCGAACGCCACCACATGTCCGCGCCCACGAGCGACTGATCCTCGGGATCAGGACTGTCGATCCGCGCCACGGTCCCGCCGACCCAGGCCTGCTTGCCGGCGATCGTGATGCACGTGATGGGGCCCTGGACCGAGAACCCGGCGGCGCGGAAGTCGTAGTAGTAGAAGCCGTGGGTGCTGCCCGCAGCGTTGCGATATCCGCTGAAGACGAAGACCGTGAGCGCCGTGTCCGTGCCGATGATGCGGGTGTGATGACCGGATCCCGCGATCAGCGCCTGGATCCGGTGTCCACCACCGAGGTCCGCCGTCTCCGGCTCCGCCGGCGCGAGCGCCGGCTCACGGTCCCCGCAACCCGCCAGCGCCAGCACGACGCCGAGCCCGCCGAGACATCCAACGATTCGCATGATCTCTCCTCGTCCGAGTGAAGGGTCACGCTAGCTCCGGCCGAACGCAGCGGCCAGACGACATGCGGCCAACCGGCCACCCCTCGCGGCGAGCGCGGCGGGACAGTGCACGCTCCCGGGCGCACGCCGCGGTGACCCGACGCGTTTCGGCCGCCACTCGTCGCGCGAAATCGCGGGTTCGTCGCCACGGCACGTCCCGTCCGCCGGCGGCGGGTGCATTGTCCGACATGACAACCGAGCAGGCAGCACCCGCATCGCGCACGCCGGGCGGGGTCACCATCCTCCTGTGGGCCCTCGCGGTCGCCACGCCGCTGGGCTGGTCGAGCGTGGCGTTCGTGTATTTCGGCATGCTCGCGGTGGGCCGGCCGCTCACCATCCCGCAGGCGCTCCTCGCCGGGTTGCAGGACTGGTACGTGTGGGCATTGCTGGCCCCAGGCGTCTTTCTCCTGGGGCGGCGGTTCCGCCTGGAGCGGGACGGATGGGTGCGCGCCGCGGTGATCCACCTGGTTGCCGGCTCGGCCGTGGCGCTGGTCGATCTCGCCGCGGTCACCGTCATCAATCAGTACTTCGGGCCCACCGTCAGCTACGTGGGCACTTTCAGCGAGGTCTACCCGCGCATCGTGCTTCGCTACTTCCACTTCGCGTTCATCATCTACTGGGTGATCGTCGCCGCCGCCCACGCGATCGAGTATTACAGCTCGTCGCGCGACCGGGAGCTGGAGGCGGTGACCCTGCAGGCGGAGCTCACCGAGGCCCAGCTCGCTGCGCTGCGCATGCAGCTCCAGCCTCACTTTCTGTTCAACACCCTCCACACCATCGCCTCGCTGGTGCGCGACGGCCGGAGCGAGGCCGCAACCGACACGATCGCGAGGTTGGGTGAGCTGTTCCGCCGCACGTTGGGCAACGGACAGCGCAACGAGGTGCCGCTCCGCGACGAGCTGAGCTTCATCGAGGCCTACCTGGAGATCGAGCAGACCCGGTTCGCCGACCGACTCGCCATCCGGTTCGATATCGACCCAGCCACCCTGGACGTGCGCATTCCGACGATGGCGCTGCAGCCGCTGGTGGAGAACGCGATTCGCCACGGGATCGCCCGCGATCCGAGCGCGGGGCGGATCGAGGTGCGCAGCCTGCCGCGGAACGGGTCGCTCCGGGTGGAAGTGCGCAATGACGGCCCGGCGTGCCTTCAGGAGCCCACGGCGGCCGGCGCCGGCCTGGGTCTGCGCAACACGCAGGCTCGGCTCAGCCGATTGTATGGGACCGGATATCTGCTCGAGGTGCTGCCGGATCTGCCCGGCGGGACTCTCGCGGTGCTCGAGGTGCCGTGGCGAGCCTGGCGGGAGCGGGCGTGAGCGAACCGATCCGCGTGCTCCTGGCCGACGACGAGCCGGCTGCCCGGCGCGGGATCGGACTGCTCCTGGCTGCCGATCCCGACTTCCGGCTCGTCGGTGAGAGCGGTGATGGTACCGAGACCCTTCAGGCGATCGTTCGCCTCCAGCCGGATCTCGTGTTCCTCGACGTGCAGATGCCGGGATTCGACGGCTTCGAGGTGCTGGCCCGGCTCGCCCCGGCGACGAGCCCGCTGGTGGTGTTCGTCACGGCGTTCGACCAGTACCTGCTCGACGCGTTCGACGTGCACGCGGCCGATTACCTGTTGAAGCCGTTCAGCGACGCCCGCTTCCGCGCGGCCGCGTCACACGCCAAGGAGCGCGTCCGCCAGCGCCGGGCCGGCGAGATCGAGCGCGTGCGGCCGGAGCAGCGCGAGCCGCCCCCGGAGCGGATACCGATCCGCACGCCGCACGGAACGGTACTCCTGCCGGTGGAGCAGGTGGACTGGATCGAGGCGCGAGGGGACTACGTGCGGATCCACTCTCCGGGACGGGCGGACCTGGTGCGCGACACCATCGGCGCCTTTGAGCGGCGGCTCCCCTCCCATCGCTTCGTGCGGGTCCACCGCTCGGCGATCGTCAACGTGGCCCGCGTGCGCGAGGTCTGCGCGCTGCCGAGCGGCGAGCACGTGGCCGTGCTGCAGAGCGGCGTCCGGTGCCGCCTCAGCCGCAGCGGGCGCGCGCGGTTCCAGCGGTTGATGTACGAGGGCCAGCGCGCGCGCTGATCAGCAGGACGACGGCCTCACTTCGGCCTGGGCGAGGTCAGCGCTTCGTCCGGCTGCTGATACCGCTTCTTCCGCATGAGTCGGACGGTGTTCACCAGACTCCGCGCCACGTTCCGCACCTCCTCCTGTACCGCGGTGTCGCGGTCCAGCGCGTCGTGGCTGGTGGCGTACGGCTCGTAGTAGCCGATATATCGGTCGATGGTGGACAGTCCACCGGCCTCCACCAGCTCCATGTCCAGCAGCCAGTCGGTGATCGCCCGCCGGAGACCCTCCGCGCCGACCACGTCCCCGTGTGCCACGACGCCGAACGCACGGCCGGCCAGGTGCTTCGGGTAGGTCCACCCGTTCAGCTCCAGCACTTTGGCCTCGTTCGGCCGCTTGCCGTGGGTCGTGGTCGGGTCGGGGTTCCCCCCATCGGCGCATACCAGGCGGTCGATCATCAGCTTCAACACGCTCGGCGCCTGGTACCAGTACACCGGCGTCACGATGAGCACGCCGTGCGCGGCCACCCAGCGGGGATAGATCTCGTTCATCCAGTCGTTCACCTGCCCCATGGCGTGATTGGGATAGCAGGAGCAGGGCCAGTGGCAGAGCGGCATCGCGGTCGAGACGCAGGCCTTGCATGGGAGGATCTGGCGTCCGTACTCCGAGGTGAGGTGGCTCAGGTCCAGCACGTCGCACTCGAAACCCCGACTCCGCTCCACCACCCGGCGCGCGATCTGCACCAGGCGAAATGTCTTGGACATCTCCCCTGGGCAGGTCTCGTCGCTCCGGGCCGCGCCGCAGACGATCAGTATTCGCCGAGGCCCGCGGGCGCTGCGATGCTGCCGCTCCGCCTTTCGCACCGCCGCCCGTGCCGCCAGCCATTCCACCGGCAGCTCGAACTCCGGGTCCGCGAACCCGGGCCCGGCTTTTCTCGTCCGCGGGCTCTTGTGATACTCATCGTAGGAGGCCCACGCGACGTCCATGACGCGGTCGATCTCGCCCCGGACGGCGTCGAACACGGGATCGTAGAAGCGCTCGCCCAGGCGCCGCTCGAACTCCGCCCGCGAGAGCTTGACGTCACCCTGGCCCTTCCGAACCACGGGCGACACGACGCGGGACTTGGGCTTACGTGGCATGTGGTCTAACCCTTCTCTCGCATGAGATGGCAGCTCGGGTGCAGATCCTCCTGAGTATGGTAAGCTGGAAACGACAGGCAGCGCAGAGGAGAGGCCGATGTGATGGAAGATTTCCAGGCGGTGGAGGTCGGCACCGGTGTGACCACCGCTGAGCCATCGCCCCCCTCCTTCGCGGAGGCAACGCGCTTCTGGGCGAAGCTCGGCTTCATCTCGTTCGGCGGGCCCGCAGGACAGATCGCCATCATGCACCGGGAGCTGGTCGAGCGACGCCGATGGCTCGACGAGGAGCGCTTTCTGCACGCGCTCAACTACTGCATGCTGCTGCCCGGCCCGGAGGCACATCAGCTCGCGATCTACACCGGATGGCTGCTTCACGGCACGCGAGGTGGGCTCGTGGCAGGGGCATGCTTCGTCCTGCCCGCGATCGTTCTCCTCCTCGGCCTGTCGTACGCGTACGCGGTGTACGGTGACGTTCGTGCCGTCAGCGGTATCCTCTCCGGCTTCAAGCCGGTCGTGCTCGCCCTGGTGGTCTTCGCCGTCTTGAGAATCGGGCGCCGGGCGCTCCGACGGCGCGCGCACATGGCGATCGCGATCGTGGCCTTCGTCGCGGTGTATCTCCTGCACGTTCCGTTTCCCCTGATCGTCGCGGCGGCCGGTGCGACCGGCCTGGCAGGCGCGGCGAGATGGCCGGATGTCTTCGGCGCGGCGCGCGGGCACGAGCCCACCGGACTTCTCGCCCGCCCATCACGGGGACGGACTATTCGCGTGCTCGGGCTCGGTGCGGCGCTCTGGATCGCACCACAAGTGGGACTCGTCTTGTGGCGGGGATGGGACAGCCTGCACGCGCAACTGTATCGCTTCTTTACCCAGGCAGCCCTGGTCACCTTCGGCGGCGCCTACGCCGTGCTCGCCTACGTCACGCACGCCGTGACAGTGGGAGAGGGATGGATTACCGCGGCGCAGGCGGTGGACGGCATGGCCCTGGCCGAGACCACGCCCGGGCCGCTGATCATGGTGCTGCAGTTCATCGGCTTCATGAGCGCCTGGAGCCACCCCGAGGGTATGCCACGGGCGCTCAGCGCGGTCCTCGGAGGGCTGGTCACGAGCTACGTGACGTTCCTGCCGTCCTTCATCTTCATCTTCGCTGGAGCTCCCTACATCGAAGCCTTGCGGGGACAGCATCGATTCTCCGATGCGCTGAACGGGGTCACGGCTGCTGTGGTGGGGGTCATCTTCGGTCTCGGGCTCATCTTTGGCCAGGCGGTGCTGTGGCCGGAGGGAATGGTGGGCCCGCCGAGCTGGTTCGCCGTGGTGGCGAGTGCGGCGGCATTCGGGGTGCTCACGCGCACACGAGTGGATGCGGTGCTGGTCGTTCTCGCCGGCGGACTTGCCGGGTTGGCGTGGGTCTCGTTGTGAGAGTGGACGCCTCACATCGTGTGCGGTGGCGGCTGGAGCGGTGAGCTACTCCGCGGCCAGCACATGCACCGCCGTGTCGTCCAGCGCCACGGTGACCTCGGCCTGACCCCGGTGCGCGCGCAGAGCGTCGGCGCCCTCCGGGCGGTCCGGCTGCCACGGCCCGTCGTCAATGCGCAGCTCCCGCTCCGAGGCGTGCATCGTCACCCGTTTCCCCTGCCGCACGGTGAGCGCCGGCGGTGCCGCCCCACCCGCGAGCCGCGCCTGCAGGTACTCCACCAGAACGCCTCGCTCCGCCTCGGACACGGTGACCAGCTCGATCAGGTCGTCTCCGGGGTTCGCGTTCGGCGCCAGCGGCAGATTGGGGCCGAGCAACGGGGTGTTCATCACCTCGACCAGCAGATACTCGCCGGAGACATCCTCACCGTCGAGCGTGAGGCGTCGGGGCGCGGGCGGTCGCTCCTCCACGATGCGCCGGAGCAGGTGCAGCGCGCGATCGAGGGCGTGGCCCGTCAGGCCGGCGGTGTTACGGTCGATCTCCTCCCCGCCGCGGGTGACCAGCTCCGTCAGCGCGCCCACGCCGGCGGACTCCACGAAGCGCTCCGACCCGAAGGAGGCGCTGACGGTGCCGACCGAGAGCCGGCGGGTCCTCGCGAGGTCCCAGCCGGTCACCAGCTCCTCGATCGATCCGATGACGCCGAGCGACTTGGCGATGTTGTTGGCGGTGCCGATCGGGATGATCGCCATCGGGACGTCGCGGCCGGCCAGGACCACCGAGACGCGCTTGACGCTGCCGTCTCCCCCAGCCACGACGACGAGGTCGCCCGGCTTCTCCAGCCCTTTTCGAAGGCCCTTCTTGCTGCCGAGGTGCTTCGCGTCGTAGCCGGCTTCCTCCAGCGCGCGCAGGATCCGCTTGATGGAGTGAGCCTGATCGCCCGCATCGGAGTTGTGAACCAACGTCACCCGCATGATGCACCCCTCGGCGCGAAACGATCCGGCGTGAAGTCCTGCGATATGGGCGTCTGGTGTCCCGGTCGCTCACCCGCGCGACAGAGGTGCGTCAAGGCGCCGCTCAGGGCACATTCTACTCATGCGAATACTCATCGCGAACGACGATGGAATCTACAGTCCCGGCCTGCTGGCCCTCGCGGAGGTGGCGCGGCAGTTTGCGGACGTCCGCATCTATGCGCCCGACGTGGAGCAATCGTCCATGGGCCATGCGATCACCCACTCACGTCCGGTCTCCCTCAAGCCGACTCCGATCCGCGATTTCGAGGCATACCGGGTGAACGGCACTCCGGCCGACTGCGTCGCGCTGGGCGTCCACATGTGGGACCACGTGGACCTGGTGCTGTCCGGGATCAACCTCGGCCCCAACCTCGGCAATTCGACGTGGCACTCGGGCACTCTCGCCGCCGCCAAGCAGGCGGCGCTGCTGGGCCTCCGCGGGATCGCGCTCAGCACGCCGACCGCTGCCGGCGAGCCGGATTTCGAGCGGTTGCGTCCCTACGTCGTCCGCGTACTCGAGCTGTTGATCGCGGAGCCGTCGCTCTGGCTGGTGAACGTCAACTTCCCCCCGCGACCCACCGGACTCATCTGGGCGCACCAGTCCGTGCGCCACTACGACGGGCGAGTGGTCCCTGGCCGGGATCCGATGGGTCGCCAGCACTACTGGCTCACGGTCGAGCCGATCGAAGAAGTGGAAGAGGGATCCGATCGTTGGGCGGTGGAGCGCGGGCTGGTCTCGATCACACCGCTCCGGCTCGATCTCACCGATGCGGCCGAGCTCGCGCGGTTGCGGGCCGACCGGGCCCTACCGGTGCCGGCCGAATAGCGGCTATCGCTTGTCGCTGGGGACGTTACCGGCACCCGGGTGGCCGAAGCTGTGTCCGGGGCCGCCCCTCCGGTACAGCACTCGGTCCGGTGGGCCGGCCGTTGAAACGCAAGTGACGGGTGTGTCATGTGTTACGTGCGCTCGATCGAAGGCCGGCATGGGGAGCGCCGGTGAAGGATCCAAAAGGGGGTGAGATACGTTCTTATGGCGACACTCACCTGAAGGTTTGCATGACCAGTTCGACCCTCCGCCCGGCCATGGTTCTCACGATCTGGGCCCTCATTGCCCTGACGTCGGCCCTCAACCCGGAGACGGCCGCCGGCCAGACGAGCTCGCGGCCCGCCAAGGGGGCCGTGGCGCACGCGCCGCAGACACATTTCAGGGGATGGAACCCGATGACCTTCAAGAAGCCGACCGAAGCCGAGCTCAAGCGGCGACTGACATCCAACCAGTTCGCGGTCACCCAGCAGGATGCGACCGAGCGGCCGTTCCACAACGAGTACTGGGACAACCACGAGGCGGGCATCTACGTCGACGTCGTGTCGGGAGAGCCGCTCTTCAGCTCGACCGACAAGTACGACTCGGGCACCGGGTGGCCCAGCTTCGTCCGTCCGCTCGAGCCGGAGAACGTGAAGACCAATACCGACCGCAAGCTCCTGATGGAGCGGACGGAAGTGCGCTCGGCCCACGCGGACTCCCATCTGGGCCATGTATTCGATGACGGGCCGAAGCCCACCGGCCTGCGCTACTGTATGAACTCGGCGTCGCTGCGGTTCATTCCGGCCGACCGGCTGGAAGCGGAGGGCTACGGCCAGTACGCGAGTCTGTTCAAGAAGACCGCGGGGAGCTGACGGCGGATCGGGCCACCCGCTCGAACCCGATATAGAGAATGACCAGCGCCACGGCCTGCACCACGTGATAGACCGCATTGTGGTCGAAGTATACGGGGTGCAGGGCCACCCGCATCTGCTGGAGGACCGCCGCGCCGGCTGAGCTGGCCAGTCCGACCGCGATCAGCGTCCATCCACCCCCCACGCGCGCCGCGCGAACAGAAGCCATCACGAGGAGGAAGAGGAGGGCGGGGACGTAGAACCGCACGATGGTGGTGAACGACTCGTCCAGCAGCACGACCACCAGGGCGAATGCGCCGGCATACGCTCCCACGATCCCGCGGCGAAGCCCTTCGCCGAGTCGGGGTGCCAGCACCCGAAGTCCCATCTCCAGCAGCATCGCCGCCGCGACCACGATCGAGAGTGTAACCGGGACCCACGCAAGACGTCCCGGGAGGGTGGCCGTATTCCGGGGGAAAAAGGCGTGGAACAGCGCGCCCCAGAACGCGGCGCTGGCGAGGCCGATCATCAGGATCACGGGTGAGCGGCGAAGCTCCCCCGCGCGGACCGTGAGGAGACGCCACGCGAACCAGGCGCCCAGTGCGGCGAGGGCGAGATCGGTGAAGACGACGTCGGGATCGTGGATGGTCAAGATGGTCCTAACATCACTCGGCGCGCCGAGAGCGGTCAACGGTCCGCCAGGGCGAGCGCCCGCGGACACCCGTCTTCACGGACAGGAATAATGGCTCTTGACAGATAAATATGTCGGTGACACCTTGAGCCATGGCCACCGTCCCCGCGCAGACCCTGGATGTCATCCGCTCGCCCGCCTCGGCCGTGGCGGCGCTCGATCCGCAGCGGCAGCAACTGCTCCTGCATCTGAGGGAGCCGGACTCCGCCAGCGGCCTGGCTCGGCGGCTCCGCCTCCCACGCCAGCGGGTCAACTACCACCTTCGGGTATTGGAGCAGGCGGGCCTGGTCGAGCTGGTGGAGGAGCGGCGCAAGGGCAACTGCATGGAGCGGGTGGTCAGGGCCACGGCCCAGGCGTTCATCATCAGTCCCGAAGCCCTCGGCGAGCTGGCTCCCACGGCAGATGCTGCCGCGGACCGGCTGAGCAGCGCCTATCTGATCGCCGCGGCCGGCCGGGCGATTCGTGACGTGGCGGTCCTGGATGAGCGTGCCCGGGAAGAGGGAAAGCGGATCGCCACGCTCACGCTCGAGACCGAGATACGCTTCGCCAACGCAGAGTCACGGGCCAGGTTCGCCGAAGAATTGGCCGACGCGGTGGCGCGCATCGCGGCCAAACACCACAGCGACAAGGCGCCGGGCGGCCGCCGTTTCCGGCTGCTCGCGGCGGTACATCCCGTTCCCAGAGATTCGGCCTGAGCCAATGGCAAGCACCCGCCGAGAGCGGCAACACGAGGAGGACATCATGGAAAGGACAGCGACTGAGCCGGTCCGGGCGTTCCGGACGGTGCTCGAGCTCGACGCGTCGCCCGACCAGGTCTGGGCGGCGCTCACGAAGGCCGAGGAGATCGTCCGTTGGTTCTCGACCGAAGCCAAGGTCACGCCGGGTCGCGGCGGCTCCATGCTCTGGTCGTGGGGTTACGGGGAGAACTGGGAGACACGGATCGACGGCTGGGAGCCCGGTCGCCTGTTGCGGCTCGTCCAGGAGGACGCTCGGCCCTACGACACCCAGGGACGCCAGCTCCCGGCTGGAGAGGTAGAGCCGGCGCGGATCGCGATGGAGTTCACCCTCGAGTCGAGCGAGGGCAAGACCCGGTTGCGCCTGGTGCACTCGGGGTTCGGCCACGGCGCGGCGTGGGACGCCGAGCTCGACGGCATCAGCGAGGGATGGCAGGCCGAGCTCCGCAGCCTGCGGCACTATCTGCACCGGCATCGCGGAACCGATCGGCAGGCGGGACGGGCGCTGGTCCACACGCCGTTGCCGCGGGAGGAGGCATGGCACCGCCTCGTGGGGCCCGGCGGGTTCCAGCTCACTCCGGCCCAGCCGGCTGAAGGCGAGCGCTACGAGGTGGTGACTCCCAACGGCCGGCGCTACAGCGGCACGGTGCAGCTCAACCTGCCGGGCCAGACGATGGCGGGTACCGTGTCGGAACTGGAAGATGGGTGGTTCCGACTGCTGACCTGGACCGACGCCCGGGGCAGCACCGGTGTGTGGGCCTGGCTCGCCACGTACACGCGGGACGACGCCGCCGTTCGTGAGTTCAGGGCGGGGTCTCAGGAGGCGCTGGACCGCTTGTTCTCCGGGCCCGAGTAGCCGATTGATTGATGGACGAGCCGCCGCCGCACAGCGGGCGGCGGCGTTCGAGTCATCTCTGCCCGATCAGTGACCGATGCCGAGCAGGAACAGCAGGATGATCAGGCCGGTCGGCAAGCCGAGCAGCCACAGCAGAATGAGGCCCATTCCGGTCTCCTATAGAAGCGCCGACTTCGGCGCTCGGTGTGATCACGCCCCGCGCAGCCTGTCGCGGGTGCGATAGTGGGTGAAGGTCATGGGCTCCCCCGACGCCATCCAGCCGCCCAGCACGGCGCCAACGAGTCCGATGAGGAGCGCGGCCACCGTGGCCAGGGCGTCATTGCGCATGGCATCGGCCAGGTTGGTGTCGGGCGCCATCGCAGCGACCGACGGCATGGCTCCCATTCCCCCGTACCATCCCCCGAAATGACCCAGGGCGCCGGCCGCCGCCAAGGCCAGTAGCATTGGAATCGCGACGAGCCAGGCGATCGCGCCGTGCAGAATGGCCGGCTCCGACCGCCGCCGGCCCGCGATCGTCGCTGCGGCCCATCCGCCGGCCACGAAACCGAAGAACGCCCCACCAACGCTGAAGATGAGCGTCAACAACCGAACCTTCTTCCAATCGATGGTGCTGGACACTTCATTGGCGCCCACCGCGAAGCCGATCAGCCCGATCAACAGGCTGACGGCGAGGGCGGTGAGCGCGCCGACCCAGATCGCGCTCCACGCGATCGGCCACGCGGTCCACTCGGTTTCACGGCTGTCCATGGCAATTCCCTCGGGCAGTGCGAAGTGAGCATGCGACTGGGATGACGTGCATGCGACGCTGAGAATACCGGTGGCAGGCACTGCTTGCGGTGAGGGCTGTCACCCGGAGAGCCCATGGGCGATCACGGGGGCGGGCGGATCCGCCGGCGGTTCAGCTGCGGGTCGGTGAACCCTGGATCAATCCGAAGCGTCTCACCCCCCGTTCCGGCCGGCGCGCCGTTGATGCCGCCCACGATGTTCCTGCCGAGCACCGACCAGCCGGATCTTGACAGCGTCGCGCGCGCTCACATATTAACCGTATGGTTAAACCAAACAGTTCAACCGGGCGGTCAAAAGGGTCTCGGGCGCCCAGGCCCGACCAGGAAACCCGGGAGCGCATCCTGGACGCCGCCCACACCGTCTTCTTTCGCAAGGGCACCGCCAGCAGCCGGACCCAGGAGATCGCCGCCGAGGCCGGCGTCAACAAGGCGTTGGTGCACTACTACTTCGGAACCAAGGCCCGGCTGGCCGACGCCATCTTCGAGCGGGCCCTCGGCACCCTGATGCCGCGCATCTTCGGGATCCTGGCCGACCCCGATCGCTCGATCGCCGAGAAGGTGCCCGCGATCATCAACGAGCAGATCGAGTTCCAGTCCGCCCGGCCCTACTTCGCGGGCTACTTCGTCTCCGAGCTGCACGCCGAGCCCGACCGCATCGCCCGGCTCTTGAAGCAGAGGGGCGGGAGCATCCCGCTCGACGTCATCCGCCGGCAGCTTCGCGAGGGTGCGCGGGCCGGCACCATCCGTCGCATGAGCGCCGAGCAGTTCGTGGCCAACATGATGGGCCTGCTGATCTTCCCGTTCGCCATCCGGCCCGCGCTCTGCGAGCTCCTCGCGTTCGATACCCCGCGCTGGCACGCCTTCGTCGAGGAGCGCCGGCGCCTCCTTCCCGACTTCTTCATGGCGGGGCTCAGGCCATGATCCGCGCACTCATCCTCGTGACCCTCGCGCTCGGCCTCGGCGGACGGGCGGCAGCGGCGCAGGACACGCTGAGCGTCGACCGGTTGCAGGAGGCGGCGCTCCGGAGCGATCCGCGCTCGGAGCAGCGTGCACTCCTCCGCGCCGCCACCGACCTCCGCCTCGCCGTCATCGCGGCCGACAAGCTGCCCCAGCTCACCTTCAACGGGCAGGCCAGCCACCAGAGCGACGTCACCCGTCCGACCTTCGGGGTGCCGGCGATCTCGGTGCCCGACTTTCCCAAGGACCGCTGGCAGACCACGCTCGACGTGGAGCAGCGTCTCTACGACGGTGGCGAGGTGGCACGGCGGCGGGAGCTGGAGGAGGCGCGCCACGCCGAATCGCAGTCGGCGCTGGACGTCTCGCTCTACGAGCTCCGCTCCGACGTGAACTCCGCGTTCTACTCGGCATTCCTGTTCCAGAAGCGGTCCGCGGAATACGACGCGCTGGTCGAGGACCTGGATGCGCGGCTTGCGGCGGTAAGGGCACGGGTGGACGCCGGCACCGCGCTGGGCCGGGATGCCGCGGAGATCGAGGCCGAGCGGGTGCGCGCTGGACTGCAGCGGGACGAGGCGCGGGCGTCGCGGCGGGCGTCGCTGGCCATCCTGTCCGATCTCGTGGGCGAGACCATCGACACGTCCGCGGTGCTGGCCCTGCCCGCCGCCGAGCCGGAGCGCGCGCAAGCGGCCGACATCGCGGCATCCGCCGCGCTTCGACGCCGGCCGGAGTTCGACCAGTTCCGCCGGTCGCGGGAGCGCCTCGAGCGCGAGGTGGCCTATACCTCGGTGGAGAATCGTCCGCGGATACTGGCGTTCGGGCAGGCGGGCGTGGGTCTGCCGGGCCTCGACGGGTTCCGCACCTCGTCGGACGCGTTCTGGCAGGCGGGCATCAAGGTGCAGTGGCGGCCCTGGACCTGGCGTTCCGCGGGCCGCACCGCCGCCGCCTATCGCCTGCAGCAGGACGTGGTGGCGAGCGAGGAGAAGGCCCTGGGCCGTCGGCTGGCGCGGGCCGTGGTGACGGACCGGGAGGACATCGGGCGGCTCAAGGCCGCCCTGGCGGACGACGAGCGGATCGTCGAGCTCAGGATCGAGGTCGAGCGACAGGCGCGCGCGCAGTACGACGAGGGGACCATCACCACCCCGGACTACGTCGAGGCTCGCACCGACGTGCTGGAGGCACGGCTCATACTGGAGCGCCATCGGGTCGAGCTGGCCCAGGCGCGGTCGAGATATCTCACCACTCTCGGGATCACGCCCCGCACAGCGAGCGAGAAGCCATGAGCTACGAACTTCGCGGTTTCAGCGCACCGCCGATCCGCCGCATCGTCGCCCTCGCCTGTGTCGTTGCGCTCGCCTCCTGCCGCCGTGAAGGCGCCGACGCCTTCGGCAACTTCGAGGCGACCGAGGTGACGGTGGCCGCGGAGGTCGGTGGCCGTCTCCTCTCCTTCGGGCTGGAGGAGGGGGACCGGGTGACGAAGGACTCCATCGTCGGCGTGGTCGACACTGTGCCGCTGGTGCTCGAGCGCCAGGCGCTGGCCGCCCGGCGGGCGGCGGCCACGGGCGGGACCCGGGAAGCCGACGCCAACATCGCGGCGCTCGAGGTCCAGCGCAGCATCGCCGACCGCGAGCTCGCCCGCACCGAGCGGCTGCTCGAGCAGGCGGCCGCCACCGCGCAGCAGGGCGACCGGGCCGATCACGACGCGCGGGTGGTGCGGGAGCAGCTCGCCGGCGCCCGCGCGGCCCGGGGCTCCGCGCACCAGGAGGTCGCGGCACTCGACGCCCAGCTCGGGTCGATCGACGAACGCCTGGCCCGCGCGCGCATCGCGAGCCCGCTCACGGGCACCGTCCTCGCGCGATACGTCGAGCCGGGTGAGTACGTGCAGACGGGGCAGCCGCTCTTCAAGCTGGCGTCGCTCGACTCGCTCACCTTCCGCGCCTACGTGAGCAACACGCAGCTCACCCGGCTCAAGCTGGGCCAGCAGGTCCGGGTCGCGGTGGACCGGGGAGACTCGCTCGCCACCATGCCGGGCCGGGTCACCTGGATCGCGTCGGCGGCGGAGTTCACGCCGACGCCGATTCAGACGCGCGAGGAGCGGGCCGATCAGGTGTACGCGGTCAAGATCGCCGTGGCGAACACCGACGGACGGCTTCGCATCGGGATGCCGGGCGAGCTCACCATCGCCGACGAGCCGGCCGGTGAGTGACGGCCCGGCGGTGGAGGCGCAGGGCCTGGTCCGCCGGTTCGGTGACGACGCGGCGTTGCAGGAGGTGTCGTTCGACGTGGCGCCGGGCGAGCTCTACGGCGTCATCGGTCCCGACGGCGCGGGGAAGACCACACTGTTCCGCGTCCTGGTGACGCTGCTGCTGCCGGATGCCGGCTCCGCGCGCGTGCTCGGCCGCGACGTGGTGGAGGATCTCTGGGACCTGCGTACCCGGATCGGCTACATGCCGGGCCGGTTCTCCCTCTACCCCGATCTGAGCGTCGCGGAGAACCTCTCGTTCTTCGCCTCGCTGTTCGACACCACGATCGCCGAGGCGCGGGAGACGATCGCTCCGATCTGGGTCCAGCTCGAGCAGTTCTCCGACCGGCGCGCCGGCGCGCTCTCCGGCGGCATGAAGCAAAAGCTGGCGCTCTGCTGCGCCCTGGTACACCGGCCCGAGGTCCTCTTTCTCGATGAGCCGACCACCGGCGTGGACGCGGTGTCGCGCCGGGAGTTCTGGGACCTGCTGGCGCGGCTCCGGGACGACGGGCTGCCGATCGTGGTCTCCACCCCCTACATGGACGAAGCTATCCGGTGCGACCGGGTGAGCCTCATGCAGGACGGGCGCCTGCTGGTCACCGACCGGCCCGACGCGATCGGTCGCGGCTACCCCCGTCCCCTGTTCGCGGTGCGCGGGCCCAACGTGCTCGGGCTGCTCGGCGCGCTGCGGAAATTCCCGCACGCGGCCGCGGTCTGGCCGTTCGGCGAGTCGCTGCATTACACCGACGCGCGGCGGGGCGCGGCGCCCGACCTGATCGCCCGGGAACTGGCCGACCACGTCGCGGCCGCGGGCCTCACTGGCGTGTCCATGAAGCCGATCGACGCCAGCATCGAGGACGCCTTCATGTGGTACATGGCCCAGGGCGAGGCGGCATGAGCGGCCACGCGATCGACACCCAGGCGCTCACTCGCCGGTTCGGCTCCTTCACCGCGGTGGACGCCATCACCTTCCACGTCGAGCCCGGCGAGGTGTTCGGCTTCCTCGGCGCGAACGGCGCGGGAAAGACGACGGCCATCCGCATGCTCATCGGCGTGCTCGAGCCGACCTCGGGGCGGGCGACGGTCGCCGGGTACGATCTCAAGACCCAGTCGGAGCAGGTGCGGCGGCGGATCGGGTACATGAGCCAGAAGTTCTCGCTGTACGAGGATCTCACCGTCGTGGAGAACATCACGCTCTACGGCGGGATCTACGGGGTGAGCGACCGGGACATCGTCACCCGCACGGGTGACATCCTCACCCGGATCGGGCTGGAGCATGCGGGCAAGGAGCTGGTGCGCGAGATCCCGCTCGGGTGGAAACAGCAGCTCGCCTTCAGCGTGGCGCTGCTGCACCGGCCGGCGATCGTCTTCCTGGACGAGCCGACCGGCGGCGTGGACCCGATCACCCGTCGGCGGTTCTGGGAGCTGATCTACGAGGCGGGCGCCGCCGGGACCAGCGTGCTCGTCACCACTCACTACCTCGACGAGGCGGAGTACTGCGGCCGGATCTCGATCATGGTGAACGGGGCGATCGCGGCCATGGGGACGCCGGCCGAGGTGCGGCAGCGCGGTCGGCGCGGAGACGCTGGACGAGGTGTTCGTCAAGCTGACCCGGCCCGGGACCGCCGCGTGAGGGCCTTCATCGGCTTCGTCCGGAAGGAGACCCTGCACCTGCTGCGGGACCGCCAGACGCTGGCGATCCTGATCCTGTTCCCCGTGGTCCAGGTGCTGTATCTTCGGGTTCGCGGTCCGCACGGACGTGCGGGACATCGCCATCGCGGTGGTGGATCCGACGCCCGACGTCGCGACCCAGGAGCTGCGCGAGCGGATCGCCGCGTCGGACCGCTTCCACATCGTGAGCGTCGCTGCGGGCGCACAGGGGCTCGAGCGCCAGTTTCGGGAGGGCACCGTGCGCCAGGCCCTGGTGCTCCCGACCGACGTCGAGCGGCGGCTCGGCCGCGGCGATTCGCTGCCGCGTGCAGCTCCTGACCGACGGCAGCGACCCCAACACCGGCGGCATCATGCAGAGCTACGCCACCGCCATCGTGGAGCGGTGGCATCGGGAGATCGTGCCCGCGGGCGGCGCGCTCCGGATCGATCCACAGGTCCGCATGCGATACAACCCGACGCTCGAAAGCTCCCACCTCTTCGTACCGGGGCTGGTGGCCTTCGTCCTCACCATCGTGTCGGCGCTCATGACCGCCATCTCGATCTCCCGCGAGAAAGAGACCGGCACGATGGAGATGCTGCTCGTCTCGCCCATCCGCCCCACCGCGATCGTGGCGGGGAAGGTCATGCCCTACATCGTGCTGGGCTTCGTGAGCGTGCTGCTGGTGCTGGTGGCCGCGCGCACCGTGTTCGGCGTGCCGCTCCGGGGCAGCCTGGTGCTGCTGCTGGCGGAGAGCGGGCTCTACATCGTCACCGCCCTGGCCCTCGGAATCGTCATCTCGACCAAGGCGCCCAACCAGCGCACGGCGATGATCGCCGCGCTGGCGGGACTGATGATGCCGACGCTGCTCCTGTCGGGCTTCATCTTTCCGCTCGATTCGATGCCGGAGATCCTCCAGTGGCTCTCATATCTGGTGCCGGCACGCTGGTTCCTCACCATCGTGCGGGGCATCATGATCAAGGGAGCCGGGCTCGCGACCCTCTGGCAGGAGACGCTGATCCTGTTCGGCATGACCCTTCTCCTGCTCGCCAAGGGCTCGCGCGGGCTCGCGATCCGGCTGGGCTGACCGATGCGCACGATCTTCTTTCTGGTCCGGAAGGAATTCCTCCAGATCTTCCGCGACCGCGCCACGGTCTTCCAGATCTTCATGATTCCGGTGGTCCAGCTCCTGGTGCTCGCCAACGCCGCGACCTTCGACGTGAAGCGGGTGGCGATGCTGGTGGTGGACGAGGATCGGACCACGGTGTCCACCGGACTGGTCCAGCGGCTGATGGCGGGCAAGCAGTTCCGGGTGGTGCGCTACGAGGCGAGCGACGCCGACGTGGATCACGCGCTGCTCGACCGCGAAGTCACGGCGGTGCTCCACATCCCGCGCCACTTCGAGGAGGACCTGGTGCGTCGGCGGTACTCCCCGGTCCAGCTCGTGCTCAACGCCGAGGAGGGGGCGACCGCGGGCATCGTCCAGTCCTACGCCAACTCGATTCTCGCGTCCTATGCCGCCGAGCTGGACCGGACGCTGCCCACGGCTGTGAGCCCCGTGGGCGCGAGGAAGGCGGGGCGGCTCGATCTGCGAACGCAGCGATGGTACAATCCGACCCGGAACTACAAGTACTGGATGGTCCCGGCGCTGCTGGTGTCGCTCACCACCATCATCGGACTCCTGCTCACGGCGCAGAACATCACCCGGGAGAACGAGCTGGGCACTCTGGAGCAGCTCAACGTCACGCCGATGACCAAGGTCCAGTTCATCGCGGCGAAGCTGATCCCGTTCTGGTTGCTGTCGCTGCTGATCTTCTCGATCGGCCTCGCCATCGCGAAGCTGGTGTTCGGGATCCCGATGCGGGGCAATCTGCTGCTCGTCTATCTGGCCGCGATGGTCTACCTGATCGTGGTGCTCGGGCTCGGTCTCTGGATCTCCACCATCACGCGCACGCAGCAGCAGGCGATGTTCGTCGCCTTCTTCCTGATCCTCATCTTCCTGCTGATGAGCGGCCTCTTCACTCCAGTGGATTCGATGCCGGACTGGGCGCGAAAGGTGGCCGAGGTGAATCCGGTCAAGCACTTCGTGGCGATCATGCGGGCGGTGCTGATGCGCGGCGCCGGGCTGGAGACGGTGGCGCGTCCGATCGCCGGCCTCGCCGTGGCCGGGATCGCGGTGCTGGCACTGGCCGTGATGCGCTACCGAAAGTCGGTGGCCTAGCCGGCGGTCAGGGCGACGCGAGGCGCCAGGCCCGGACCCGGGACCGAGTCGCTTCTCTCGCCTGTCCGTCGCTCACCGGTACCGGTATCCTTCAATGAGCGCTGGTCACCCCTAACCCGGTGTCGATGCACGAACCCCTCGCGGCCGCCCTGGCGGATCGTTACAGAATCGAACGACGGGAGGACGGCTCACTCGCCCTCCTGGGCCGCGGGGGCACCGCGACCGTCTACCTCGCCCACGACCTCCGCCACGATCGGCCGGTCGCCCTCAAGGTGGTCCATTCGGAGCTCGCCGCGACGGTAGGCGCCGAGCGATTCCTCCGCGAGATCCGTTTCATCGCCCGACTCTCCCACCCGCACGTCCTCCCGCTGTTCGATTCGGGCGAGGCGGCGGGGCTCCTGTATTACGTCATGCCGTATCTGGGTGACCAGTCGCTGCGCCAGCGGCTGGAACAGGCGGGACAAATGCCGGTGGCCACCGCCGTCCAGATCGCCTGCCAGGTCGGGCTCGCGCTCGACTATGCCCACCGACACGGTCTGGTGCACCGGGACATCAAGCCCGAGAACATCCTGTTCGAGGACGATCAGGCGGTCGTCGCCGACTTCGGCATCGCCACCGCGACAAAGTCGGCAGGGTCGGACCGCCTGACGGAGAGCGGCCTGGCGGTCGGCACGCCCGCGTATATGAGCCCCGAGCAGGCCGGCGGCGGCTCCGAGATCGACGGCCGGAGCGACATCTACAGCCTGGGCTGCGTGCTCTACGAGATGCTCGGCGGATCGCCACCCTTCACCGGACCGACGCCCCAGTCGGTGATGGCCAAGCAGGTGGTGGCGCCGCTGCCCCCGTTGCGCGAGCTGAGGGGCGGCGTGCCGGACCCGGTCGACCGCGCGCTGACGAAGGCGCTGGCCAAGGAGCCGGCCGACCGCTTCGCGACGGCGGCGGATTTCACGGCCGCGCTCGAGGGAGCGCGTCCGGTACCGCCGTCTCCACGGGCTGGGCGTCGAAGAGGGGCGGTGCTGGTAGGGGTGGGCGCCGTGGCCGCCACCGCGCTGCTCTTCGCGCTCGGCGTCTCCGACCGCCGCCCCGCGGTACCCGAGTCACCGAGAATCGCCGTGCTTCCGTTCGACAACCTGGGGTCCGCCGAGGACGGCTACTTCAGCGACGGTATCACCGAGGAGATCACCAATCGCCTGGCGATGATCCGCCGGCTGGGCGTCATCTCGCGGACCAGCGCGGAGCAGTACCGGAAGACCACCAAGTCCCTCAAGGACGTCGGACGCGAGCTGGGCGTGGACTACGTGCTCGAGGGGAGCGTGCGGTGGCAGAAGACCGGCGGGTCGAGCCGGGTCAGGGTGACGCCCCAGCTCATCCGTGTGAGCGACGACCGCCACCTCTGGGCCGGGCGCTACGACGAGACGATCGAGGAGGTATTCCACGTCCAGTCGAAGATCGCGGAGCAGGTCGCGTCCGCGTTGGACCTGGCGCTGCAGCAGCCGGATCACGAGGCGATGGCGGCCAAGCCGACCGAGAATCTCCGCGCGTACGACTTCTATCTCCGCGGCAACGACTACCTCAACAGTCCCGGCGATGCGGACGCACTCGGCACCGCCGTCGAGATGTACACCAAGGCCACCGAGCTCGACCCCACGTTCGCGCTGGCCTTTGCCCGGCTCGCGCGCGCGCATATCTGGCAGTTCCACTTCTCCGAGCGGACCGGAGAGCGCCTGGCCAAGGCTCGGCTGGCGGCCGACAGCGCCCTCCGTCTGAATCCCGAGCTCTCCGAGGCGCACCTCGCTCTCGGGCAGATCCACTACTGGGGTGAGCTGGACTACGAGGCGGCCCTGCGGGAGTTCGGCACTGCCCAGGCGGGCGATCCGGGGAACGGCGACCTGGCGTGGGCGCGTGGGCTGGTGGAGCGCCGGCTGGGGCAGTGGGACCAGGCGCTGGCCGACCTCAAGCGCGCCGTGGATCTCGACCCACGCTCGGGGGTCAAGGCGCTCGATCTCTTCGAGTTGCATCTCCGCCGCCGCGAGTATCCGGAGGCCGAGCGCTACCTGGCGCGCGCACTCGAGCTGGCGCCGGAGTCACCGGCCTACATCTACAACGTGCTCCTGATCGTCTCCCGGGACGGCGATCTGGCGAGCGCCACCAGGGCGCTCGATGCCGGAGCCCGTCGGACCGGTGCCGACGACATGGCGGTCTGGGTGGCGCAGTTCGACATCGGCGCCGCGGTATGGGCCACGCTCGACAGCGCCACGCGCTCGGCGGTGGACCGAATGACCCCGGCGCGGTTCGGACCCGACTCGGCCGCGTACTACCTCGCCAAGGCCCGCTTCCGCCACTACCGCGGCGATCCGCGATCGAGCCGGATCTACTTCGACTCGGCGGCGACGGTCCTCGAGTCGGCGGTGCGCGCGCGGCCGGAAGACCCGTCGCTGCATGCCAAGCTGGGGTTCGCCTACGCCGGCCTGGGCCGGCGCGAGCCGGCGATGCGTGAGGGGCAGCGCGCGGTGGAGCTGCGGCCGCCGACCAAGGACACCTGGCTCGGGGTGGACATGGCCCGCAATCTCGCCGTGATCTATGCGACTCTGGGCGAGGCCGACTCGGCGGCCAAACAGCTCCGGTATCTGCTCACCGTGCCGTCGTGGATCTCGGTGGCGTCGCTGCGGGTCGATCCGACCTGGACGCCGATCCGGCGCACTCCGGCGTTCCAGGCGCTGCTCTCGCGATAGAGTGCAGTGCGGCCCCTTCGTGCCATCAGTCTCCCAGCTTGCCGCCCTTCCAGCTCAGCAGGTTGAGGAACTCCCGCCGGGTCTTCGGACCGTAGGTCAGGAAGAGCGGGTCGGGATCCTCGCGATAGCCGAGGCGCTTCCGGCCGATGCGGTCGTTGGCCGAGCGGAGCTTTACCTCGTCGGCGCTGATCCGGTACGGCCTGGTCGCGTTGAGACCAAAGACCTTGGCCCGAAGTCCCGGCGTGATCTCGGGATAGCCGTGCTTGTCCCGCAGCGGCTCGGCGATCTGGAAAGCGCGCCACGCCTGGATCTGATCCTGCGGTGAGCCGGTCCAGATGGAGTCCGTACCCCACAGCACGTTGTTCTGCCCCACGTACTTGAGGAGCTTGCCCATGCCGTGGGCGGCGGTGTCGGGGTTGCGGCGGAACATGTTCCAGGTGGTCCCGACGTCGGCGTAGACGTTGCTGTTCGGCGCGATGTCGTTGTCGAGCAGCGACTGCACCAGTGAGTCGATGCCGTTGCGGCCGGCGCCGGGCTCGAACGGCAGCTCCGGGTTCTCGGGATCGAAGCCCGCGTGATAGACCAGGAAGTTCATGTCGGGGAACTTCCGCGCCGCCTTCCCGATGTCGTCGCAGCGGGCGTACTTGTAGCTCGCATCGCGGCCGAACGGAATGCCCTTGTGGATGCAGATGTTCCGGATGCCCGTGGCGCGGGCGCGCTCGATGAACGGCGTGCCGTACCGGTCGTCGTCGAGCTCGTAGCCCAGGCCGGTCTGAAGCGAGTAGTACGCGTTGTCGGCCGGGCCCCACTGGGTGTAGGTCTTCCATCCCACCACGCCGTACTTCTTGGCCAGGCCCTCCATCCTATCGAGATCGCCTTCCTGGTTGGGCGCCACGCGGCCGTGGATCAGGAGCCGCTTGGTGCCCTCCAGGTCGTCGATGATCTTCTGTGTCGCCGCGGCTTCCTCGATGGTGAGCGGCTCCGCGTCGGACATGGAGGGGATGAAGGTCAGCACCATCATGTCGGTGTCGCTGTCGAGGAACACGTCCTTGATGAACCGCTCCGCGGAGATCTCCGGCGTGGGGCTCAGCACCGGACTCTGCCCCGGCGGCACCTTCTTGAGCCACGCACCGGTGGGGTTGGCGAAGTGGCCATGCACGTCGAAGATGAACTCCGATCCCTCCATGACCGTCCGCGCCAGGTCCTCGTCGAGAGCCGCCTCTGGCGGGATCTGATAGAACGCGCCCAGCTTGCCGGCGGCGGCGTTCACGTCGTTGAAGGCGAGCAGCGTGCTGGCGGCCCCCGCGCTGGAAACCAGGAAGTTGCGCCGGCTGATCGCGAGCCGCCGGGCGTTCTCCGTGGCGCGCTCGAGCGCCACCCGGTTGGCCTCGGTATTCCGGTCGCCGACGGGAATCGGAGGGTACTCGCCGTTGGACGTGGAATCGATCTTGATGGGGAGGCGGGTGCCCCTGGGGTCGACGCGCTTCATGCTGCTGCTCCGGTCTTGATGGACGAGGGTCGCGGGTGGTCAGTGAGCCTACGGCACCGATCCCCTCCGTGTTTCTTCTCCGCCTGACCTCCGATATCCTTCGGTCCGTTCCCCGACCGCGAGAGGCCTTTCGTGGACACGACCGCCCTTCTGCTGCTCGTCCTGTCCGGTCTCGCCGGGCTGGTGCTCATCCCCTTCGGCCTCCCGGGCCTCTGGGTGATCGTGCTCGGCATCGTCGGCTACGGCTGGCTCACCGGCTTCGCGACGCTGAGCGCCTGGTTCCTGGGCCTCGCCTTGGCGCTGGCCATCGCGGGCGAGGCGGCCGAGGCGTGGATCGGGTTCAAGTTCGCCCAGCGCTATGGCGGGTCGAGCCGTGCGGGCTGGGGCGCGCTGCTGGGGGGATTGATCGGGGCGATCGTGGGTATCCCGGTGCCGGTCGTGGGATCGCTGGTGGGGGGATTCGTCGGCGCCTTCGTCGGCGCGGCGATCTTCGAGTACTCCCGCGCGCGGCAGTCCGACGTCGCGGCGCGGGCTGGATGGGGCGCGGTCCTCGGCCGCGCGGCCGCCGCGGCTATGAAGATGGCCGTCGGTGTCGTCCTCGTCGTCGCCACGCTGTTCGCGGCGCTGCGGGGCTGATCCCCCACGCCGGTCACGCTGGTCCCAGGGAGACTCCATGATCCTCGCGATCGTCATCCTGCTAGCCCTGCTCGCCTTCGTCGGCATCACCTACAACAGCCTGGCCCGGCTCCGCCTCCTCGCCTCCAACGCCTGGGCGGACATCGACGTGCAGCTCAAGCGGCGGCACGATCTGATTCCCTCACTCGTGGCCGCGGTCAAGGGACATGCGGGGTACGAGAAGGGGACGCTGGAAGGCGTGGTCGAGGCGCGGAACCGCGCCGCGGGGGCCGCGGGGCCGGCGGCCGCGGGGCAAGCCGAAGGGGCGCTGGCGGCCTCGGTCCGGCAGGTCTTCGCGCTGGCCGAGGCGTACCCCGATCTCAAGGCGGGGGAGAGCTTCCTCGGCCTCCAGCGCTCGCTCACCGAGATCGAGGATCACATCCAGAACGCTCGCCGCTACTACAACGCCGTCGTACGCGATCTCAACACCCGCATCGCGCAGTTCCCGGCGAACCTCATTGCCGGGCTCTTCGGTTTCCAGCCGCGCGAATTCTTCGGACTGGGCGACGGGTCCGAGCAGGCCGTGCCGTCGGTCGATCTCGGGCCAAGCCGATGAGGGCGCTCGGGCTCGCGCTGATGTTCTGGATCGGCGCCGCCCCTGCGGCGGCGCAGCGCACGCTCGTCATCGAGCGGTTCGACGCGGCGATCATCGTGAACCGCGACGGCACAGTGGACGTGTCGGAGACCATCACCACCCGTTTCGAGGGCTCGTGGAACGGGATCTATCGCACTATCCCGGTCGAGTATCACACGCCGCAGGGATTCAACTGGACGCTGCGTCTCGATCTCGTGTCCGCGACCGCCGAGGGGCGGCCACTCGAGGTCGACCGGAAGCGGGAGAGGCACTACGTCAAATACAAGATCTGGGTACCGGGCGCGGAGAACGCGACCCGGACCGTGGTGCTCCGCTACCGCGCCCGGAACGGCCTTCGCTTCTTCGAGGACCACGACGAGCTCTACTGGAACGTGACCGGCGACGAGTGGGACGTGCCGATCGGCGCGGCGTCCGCGCGCATCGTGCTGCCCGCGGCGGCGAGCGGCGTGCGGGCGATCGCCTTCAACGGCGCGTACGGGTCCACCGCCCGGGACGCCCGGGTGACGATCGACGGCGCGTCGGTCAACGTGGTCATGCCGCAGCCTCTCGGATTTCACGAGGGACTCACCGCCGTCGTGGGCTGGAACAAGGGACTCGTCGCTGAACCGACCACCACCGATCGAGTCCTGGCGTTCCTGGCGAGCAACTGGCCGCTGCTGATTCCGCTGGTGGTGCTGGCGATCATGTACCTCGTCTGGCGGCGGGTGGGGCGGGACCCTGCGCGCCTGCCCATCGCGGTGCAATACGACGCCCCGGATACGCTGACGCCGGCCGAGGCGGGCACGCTGATGGACGAGTCGGCTGACATGCGCGACATCACCGCCACCGTCGTGGATCTCGCGGTGCGAGGTCACCTCAGGATCGAGGAGCGGGAGGAGAAGACCTTTCTGGGCCTGATGTCGAAGCAGGACTATCTCTTCCACCGGCTCACTCCGCCGGCAGGCGGTGTGGTGCTGCAGCCGCACGAGGCAGCCGTCCTCCAGGGGATTTTCGGCGGTGCCGGTGAGGTCAAGCTGTCCGAGCTCGACAACGAGTTCTACCGCCACCTGCCCGGCATCAAGGACGACATCTTCAAGCGCCTGGTCGAGCGCCGCCTCTACCGGACCCGCCCGGACCATGTGAAGACCCGCTGGCTGGCCGGCGGAGCCGTGTTCGCAGGCCTGCTCATGGGCGTGGGCTCCACTGCCGGCGCCAAATGGCTCGACATGACGCCGTTCCCGTTCCTCATCGCGGCGATCGCGAGCGCCGCGATCGTCATCGGCTTCGGCCGGATCATGCCTGCCCGAACCGTCGCGGGGGCGCGGGCCCTCGAGCGCGTGCGGGGCTTCGAGGAGTTCCTCCGCCGGGTCGAGGGCGACCGGCTGGAGCGGGTGGTGAAGACGCCAGAGATGTTCGAGCGGTTCCTGCCGTTCGCGATGGCGTTCGGTGTGGAGCGGAAGTGGGCGAAGGCGTTCGAGGGGATCTACCGTGATCCGCCCACCTGGTACGTGGGATCGACCAGTGGCCCCTTCAACCTGCAGGGATTCTCCAGCCGCCTGGGCGACCTCTCGAGCCGGACCGAGAGCGCGATGAGCTCTTCTCCACGCAGCTCGGGAGGGTCGGGCTTCAGCGGCGGGTCGTCGGGCGGGGGATCGGGCGGCGGCGGCGGGGGCGGGTTCTAGGGGCGCGGCTCGAGTCCTCGAGCCGCGGGGTGGTCACACCGAGGTGACGATCAACGTCGCGACGGCCACCGCGAGGAGGTCCTCGCCGAGAGCCACGACGTAGTCCGGCACGCCGAGTGCCCGAACGAGACCGGTGCGGAGACGATAGCCGCCCTGTGTCCCCGCGACGCCACCCAGGCCTCCGGCGAGCGCGCCCACGACGAGCGACCCGCCCGTGCCAACGACCAGCGCTCCTCCCGCGAGTCCACCCAGCAGGATGCGGCCGATGAAGGGGCCCGGATCGGTGCGATTCGGCGTGCGTGGCAGCTTGTCGGCGACCAGCTCGGCCAGCGCGGCGACGGCGAGCACGTAGGCAGCGGCGGCGTGGCCGAGGAAGGCGACGGGCGTTCCATCCAGCCGGATCCAGCCGAGGTGGGCCGCCCACGACACGGCCGCGGGCGCGGTCATCGAGCGAAGACCGGCGACTACGCCGAGCAGGAACGCGAGAAACACGGGCAGCATGGGTTTAGTATAGCTGGGAGGCCGCGACCGACCCGACGCGAGTCTCGAAACCTACAGCCGAGATATGGAGCAAAGACCATGGCATACGTGGATGGATTCCTGCTCTCGATCCCCAAGCGCAAGGTCGCCCTGTACCGCCAGATCGCCCGAAGGGCCGGAAAGGTCTGGATGGATCATGGCGCGCTGGAGTATCGGGAATGCGTGGGTGATGACTACCGTGCCGGCGGAATGGTTCCGTTCCCGAAGCGGGCCGGGGCGAAGGCGGGTGAAGCGGTGGTCTTCTCGTGGATCGTGTACAAATCGCGGGCGCACCGCGACCGGGTGAACAAGAAGGTGATGAGCGACCCGCGCATGCGGAAGATGATGCAGCCGGACGCCATGCCCTTCAATCCGAAGAACATGGCGTACGGCGGCTTCAAGGTGATCGTGGACCTCTAGACGCGACCGACCTCAGATCGGGCCGGCGACCGGGACGGGAGACGAACGGCCGGTCCTCGTCCCGTCGCCAACCTCGCCGTTGCCGTTGCTGCCCCAGCAGAATGCGACACCCGCCGGTGTGATGGCGCAGCTATGGAAGCTGCCCACGCTCGCCTGCGCGTAGCGTCTCGCTCCCACGACCTGGACCGGGCTGGTGCGAGTCTCGGTGCTCCCGTCACCCAGCATGCCGTAGACGTTGTTCCCCCAGCAGTAGAGCGCATTGTCCACCGTCTCCCCGCACGCGTGGGAATAGCCGACGGTCAGCCGGTCGAACACGAGTCCGCCGCCCACGGCGGTGGGCGACCGGCGCTCGGCGAAGTCTCCGTCGCCGATCTGGCCGTACTCGCCCTGCCCCCAGCAGTACGCGGCCCCGTCCGTCCTGATGCCGCAGGTGTAGTACGCCCCGGCGTCCAGCAGGCGGAACGGATGGCCGCCCCCCACGCGGACCGGACGCTGTCGACGATTCAGCCCCGACCCGTCGCCTACCTGGCCCTCGGTGTTGCTGCCCCAGCAGTACGCCTCGTTGGCGGTGGTGACGCCGCAGCTGTGGTCCCACCCGGAGGTGGCGTGCCGGAACCGGTGACCACCGATCACGGCGACGGGAGTGGTCCGATCGTTGGTCGAGCCATCGCCCAGCTTGCCACGGAAGTTGCTGCCCCAGCAGTAGGCCTGATTGTCCGGGTAGGTCACCGCGCAGGTGTGAAAGAACCCGGCATCGATCGATCGGAACTGGCGCCCGCCCGCCACTGCCACCGGGGCCAGCCGGTCATCGGTCGTGCCGTCGCCCACCTGGCCGGATGAATTGCCGCCCCAGCAGTACGCTCGACGGTCGGTGGTGATGCCGCAGAAGTGATCGGTTCCGGCGCTCACCTGCCGGAACTCCAGAGAGCCAGCGACCGCGACCGGAGTAGCCGCGAGGCGGTAGGTCTGACCGTCGCCCAGGAGTCCGTAGCCCCAGCAGTATGCGCGGCTGTCGGACGAGATGCCGCATGTATGAGAATCACCGCCGCTCAGCTGGCTGAATCCGCCGGCCTGAACCGAGGCCACCGAGGGTGCCTGTTCGGCCGACGGGCCGGCGGGCGACTCGGCATCCTCGCGGCAACCGACGGCCGCAAACAGCATCGCGGGAGCGACCAAGGAACGAGAGAGAGAACGTATCTGCTTGCACGACAGAGTCATGGAAAACACACCTCGCTGGTGAAAAAAGGCCCACTAGGTCGAGGGTGCAGTCTGTCCTCGGGATATCAAGTGGATATCAAGTGGGCGAGGCCATCACCCACCATGTACCCGCAGCGATCACGCACCATGTGACCGGGATCACCAGAAGGGCGGCGCGGCCCGATCCACGGACCGGCAGAAGGAGCCCGATGGTCGCGAAGGCCGTCGGGTCAGGAAGCAGGCCGAAGCATTCCGCGCGGGCCCACGGCTGACCGAACAGGGGCGCCACCAGCGGGTAGACGACCGCCAGAACGAGCACCGCTGTCCCGATCAGGGCCGTCGGGCCGTGGCTCGGCCGAAGCCGGTCGGGGCGCGCGGCGACGGCCGCCAGAAGCACCGCTTCGGCCACGAAGCCCCACGCGAAGTACTCGGCCGCCCAGTTGATGGTGGCGTACCGCCGATAGAGGAAGGCCCAGCCCACCCAGGCCCACGCGATCGCGAGTATGGCGCAGGCGGCTCTGATGCGGCTGGGGGTGGGCCGGCGCTGGAGCGCGAGCAACGCGATGCCGGCGGCGAGTCCGGCCAGGTGGAGGGGCCAGAGTCCGGCGTTGTACCGCTCGATCAGGCGGTAGTAGGTGCGGGGAGAGAAGAGAAGGAAGTCGTCCAGGCCGTAGGACCACCACTCCGGCATCAGAGCGACTCGATGTGGGCCGCCATGCGCCGCCGCATCGCCGCGTCGGGGAGCGCGCCTTGAGCGGCGCGGAGGTTCTCGACGACGTGCGCCACCTGGCTGGTCGCGGGAATCGCGCAGGTGACCGCCGGATGGGAGACGATGAACTTGATCAGCACCTGCGCCCAGGACGCCGCGCCGATCTCGGCGGCCCAGCCGGGGATCGGATGGCGCGCGACGTGACGGATGAGCGCCCCTTCGCGGAAGGGCCGGTTCACGATGACCGCGATGCCGCGCTCCTGTGCCAGCGGAAGGATGCGCTGCTCGACTTCCCGGTCGACCGCGTTGTAGGTCACCTGCACGAAGTCGAGCTTCCGGCTCGCCATGATCCGCTCGATCTCGTCGTGCCGGCGCCCCTCCGAGGTCGTGATGCCTGTGTAGCGGAGCCGGCCCTCCGCTTTCATCGTCTCCAGCATCGGCAGATGAGTCTCCCAGGAGAGCAGGTTGTGCACCTGCAGCAGGTCGAAGCGCCGGACCCCCCAGTGGGTCCGAGAATCCTCGATCTGGCCGGGGCCGCTCGCCGAGGTCCATACCTTGTCGGCCGAAAAGAGGGTTGCCGGCCGGCCGATGCGGGTGAGACCGTAGCCGATGACCGACTGGGACGAGCCGTACATGGGCGACGAGTCGATCAGTCGGCCACCCTCGCGAAAGAACGCGCGCATCACCGCGGCGCACTCGTCGCGCAGCTCGGTGTCGTCGCCGACGTTGAAGGTGATCCAGCTGCCCAGTCCCACGACCGGCAGCCGCTCGCCGGAGGAGGGAATCGGGCGGGTGATGAGGCTGGACTGACCGAGGGCGGCGAGGGGACGGAGGGCCAGCGCCGCGGCGGTGGCGGCCATGGAACGAATCGCCGCACGGCGCGAGGTGTGATCGGACATGGAACCTTTACGCGGCTCCTCCTCCGTGAAGTTTCGGCTCACGCGGGCGAGTTGCCCCAGAGCGGCCGGGCCACCAGGACGCCGGTGGCCCGCCGGATTGCGGCGACGTACTCCGGCAGCGTCGCACGGGTCACTTCGACCACGCCGCCCGAGAGCGGTGCGTGCAGCACGCGGAGCACGTCGGCCGCGTCGCGATAGGCGAACGCCGCGTGGGTCACGTCGAGGCCGGGGATGGAGGTGGCGAAGGCGAGCACGTCACCGGTCTCGAGCCGCGGCCCGATCTCCACGAGGCGCTCCCGGGGCACGACCCTGCGGGGGCGAGCATCGAGGCGGCGCTCGATGGCGACGATGTCGGCGTAGACCGCATCGCTCGCCAGCGCCGGATAGCTCTTCCGGTGCTCGGTCATGAAGCGGAGCGGCCGTTCGTCGGCGGCTCCGCCCAGCTCGGCGCCCAGGTCCCGCACCAGCCCGCGCTCCGCTCCGTCGCTGATCCACTCGCTGAAGTAGTGCAGCCGTGAGGCGTAGGCGCCGCGGTTGCCGCCGCGGTAGCGCATGCGCTCGATCGCCTCGCCGAAGTGGTCCCAGGTAGGTCCGGCCTGGCCCTGGGCCACCCGCGCCAGCGCGAGACACGCCTCCACCAACGTCACGCAGTCGAAGCGGGTGAGTGAGAGCGTGAGCGGCTCGGTGGCGGTGGGATCGCCGCCCGAGCGCAGGTAGGCCTCGAGCGTGGCGGGCTCGTAGGGCGTGCCCGCGGCGAGCTCGCCCACGCGGGTGGCGGCGCGGCCCGGCGCCGTGTCGGAGCGGGCCAGGCGCTCCCGGCGGAGTGCGCCGCTCCAGTTCGCGAGACGGGCCCGGTCGGGGTCGGACCCGAGCGGGGCGCTGTCGCTTCCGACCGGCGCGTCGCCCCCCTGGGCCGCGGCCCGGAGGACCTGTGACGAGCCGGCGTTACCGCAGGCCGCCAGCGGTCCGCGCAACGCTACCGCCGCGGCCGCGAAGCCGACGGCCCGCAACAGATCTCTCCGGGGGACAGGGGCGTCGGGGGCTCTGGCCATGGTTCGGGGGCCGCCGGGAGTCTCCCCGGCGTCGCCGGCCGTCACGCTGCGCCTGAGGCCCGGGAGAGCCGGCTGCGCCACCACGAGGGATAGAGGAAGAACAGCAGGAGGACGAGCAGCATCATGTGCTGAAAGAAATCGTAGCCCGCGCTCACGTAGAGCCCGAGCTGGAAGCCGAGCGCGGCGAGAATGAAGAGCGGCGCCTGACGGGGCAGGAACAATGAGACCCAGAAGAAGAGCTCGAGCGCGATGGTGAGGACCGACAGTCCGATCGCCAGCGTGTGCTGGCCTGCGAGCCAGACGCCGATCGGGTGACCTCGGGCCATGGCATCACCGAAGGTGTGGGTCTGGAGCGTGTAGCCGTTCAGCCATCGGGGCCCGCTGTGCAGCATCTTGGTGATGCCGGCGGAGAAATAGGTCAGCGCGATCAGCACATGCGCGACCTTGAGCGGCCAGCTGGCCAGGTCCGAGTATTCGAGAGGGGCAGCTCCGCGCCGGCGCCGGAGGAGCGCGTCCACGGAGAGCTGGGCGCCCGACGGCGCGAGGACCAGCAGCATCAGGAAGATGCAGTAGATCGCCTCGGTGTGGTGTCGGTCGCCGTAGGAGAACAGGTGGGCGACGAAGAACCAGCTTCCGAGCGCGAAGAGAAAGATCGTGGTCCGGGTACAGAGGCCGATCAGGGCCAACACGCCCACGGCGATCGTCGCCCACCAGAGCGTCGTGACAAACTGAGGTGTGAAGACGAGGTCGCGGGGGACCACCAGCAGAAGGCCGCGGATCAGCATCTGCGGCTCGATGAATTCGGGATTCTTCCGAACCAGGTTGACGTGCTCGTGCAGGTTCGGAAAGAACCAGAGCAGCTGAGCAGCCACCGCGACGATCCGGCAGATCGCGAGGTCGCGGGTGGAGGTCGTCGGGAACCAGTAGGCGTTCCAGCGATCGATCCAGCGCCCGCCGCCGGAGCCCGTCACTTCTGCCGCGACGCGGTGACGGGGTAGCGCAGCACCGGGTTGTCGGTCCGCGTGACGCCGGTGTCGGTTACGGTGAAGGTCTCGCTCTCCAGCCGGAGCTCCACGACCGGCTCGTTCTCGGCCACGCGTTCGAGCCGCTCGACCAGCACGGGCACCGCGGAGGTGTCGCCCGTCGCCAGCGGCTTGAGGAAGCGCTGCTCCAGGACGGTAACGCTGAGGCCGAGCAGGTCGGTGGTCACCGTGTCCTCCCGGCCCGAGGCCATCACCGCGATGATGCGGCGGTCGGTGGTCTGCACCGGCCCGGGGCCACGGGAATTCTTGTACATGGCGTACTGCATGAACGGCCAGAGCGTCCCCCGCTCGGCGCGCCACATCGGGGGCAGCGCGTGGAGGCCGATGACGAGGACGATCACCGTCGACACGAGGGTCTTGGAGGGCATGGCGAGAGAATCTACTGGACTATCGCCCGCAATCGTACGGCGGCGTCGGGGCCGGCGACGCTCTCCTCGTCGTGCTTGAGGAAGGCGAAGGACTCGCTCCACGGCTGTGACGCGATCCGCTCCGCCCAGCGCCGCAGCTCGTCGCTGCCGTACTCGGTCTTCCGGAGCCGCAGGTACCCCCAGGACGCGGTAGGCACGAGGGGCGTGGCGCCTTCGTCCTCGTCCACCGCCACCAGCGCCACGTCATGCTCGCGCAGAGCCGCGTACACCTCGTCGTCGAACCAGGAGTCGTGCCGGAACTCCAGGGCCGCGCGCCAGGTGCGCGGCACCTTGGCGAGGAAGTCGCGCAGCAGCCCGATGTCCTTCCGGAGCGTGGGCGGGCACTGGAACAGCGTCGGGCCCAGCTGGGCGCCCAGGACGTTCACGGTGCGCAGGAAGTACGCGATCGTGTCGTCCTCGTCCCGGAGGCGATGGATATGGGTGATGCGGCGGGAGGCCTTGAGGACGAAGCGGAAGTCGGACGGCACCTGGCCGGCCCACTCGAGGAGGACGCTTTCCTTGGGGATGCGATAGAAGGAGTTGTTGATCTCGACCGTGGGGAGCTGCGTAGCATAGTGCCGCAGCATGTCGTCGGCGGCCAGGTCGGCGGGGTAGAACGACCCCTTCCAATGCTTGTACGACCAGCCGCTGGTGCCGACCAGGATGCCCATGGCGCTATCTCGCGCCGCTGGCCTTCTTCTTCGGCTTGGCGGCCGGCTCCTTGCCCTTCTCCTTCTCCTGCCCCTTGGCCGCCGCGGTGCGCACCGACGGCTTCTTCTCCGCCGTGCTCGAGCCGCGCTTGGCGAGACTCGCCTTCAGGGCGTCCATCAGGTCGATGATCTTGGTCTGGGGCGCCTCGGGCTCGGCGGTGATCTCCTGGCCATCCACCTTCTGCTGGATGGCCTCGAGCACGCGCTCGCGCACCGTGTCGCGATAGTTCTCCGGCTTGAACTCCTCCACCGATCCCTGCTCGATCAGCTGTCGGGCCAGCGCCAGCTCGGCATCCTTGACCGTGACGTCGGGGCGGGGCACCTCGTCGGAGCTCTTGAGCTCGCCGGCGTAGTGCAGCTGCTCCATCACCAGGATGTCCCCCATCGGCCGGATCAGCGCGAGGTACTGCTTGCCCCGTGCCGAGTACTGCCCGAGCGCCGCGCGGCCGGTGTCGTTGAGCGCGGCCACCAGCAGCTGGTACGCCCGCTCGCCGCCCTTGCCCGCGCCCAGGTAGTAGACCTTCTCCAGGTAGATCCGGTCCACCGCCGACAGGGGAACGAACTCGGCGATGTCGATGGTGTTGGTCGCCTTCTCGTCGAGCGCCTTGATCTCCTCGGGAGAAAAACGCACGTACTGGCCCTTGGAGAACTCGTAGCCCTTGGTGACCTCGTCCTTCTCGACCACCGTCCCTTCGGTGGAGCAGATGTACTGCTGCTTCAGCCGGGATCCGCACGTGGAGTGCAGCATGTTGAAGCTGACGGCGGCGGAGGACTCGCTGGAGGAGAACAGGTTCACCGGGACTGAGACCAGTCCGAATGAGATCGTCGCGGTACCAATGGTTCTTGCTGGCATGGAGTGGAATTAATGAGAGAAATGCCGCATTGCTAGGGGAGGGTCCTAGCCGGTCTCGTAACAGTTTGATTCGCAACGGTTTGCGTCCATGGCCGCCCCCGACCCGGGGTGCGACGGCGGGCCAGGAATCCCGGCCCGCCGCCCGCCCAGTCGGCGCTCAACGTCACACGTGCGCCAGCGCAGGCGTGCCCGCGCCCAACTCCTCGGTCTCCGCTTCGGTCACCGGGCGGTGCTGCGCGGCGATGAGCGAGTAGAAGACCGGCACCACGAACAGGGTGAACACCGTGCCCACGATCATGCCGGTGACCAGGACCGTCCCGATACTGTTGCGTGCTTCGGACCCCGGCCCCGAGACCAGCACGAGCGGGAAGTGGCCGAAGACGGTCGCCGCCGAGGTCATCAGCACGGGGCGGAGGCGAGTGACCGAGGCTTCGCGGAGCGCGGCCATCTTCTCCATGCCGCTCTCCTGGAGCGTGTTGGCGAACTGGACGATGAGGATCCCGTTCTTGGCGATCAATCCGACCAGCGTGATCAGCCCCACCTGCGAATAGATGTTGATCGTGGTGAGATCGAGGAAGCTGAACACCAGCGCGCCCGAGATGGCGAGCGGGACCGACCCCAGCAGCACGATCAGCGGATCGCGGAAGCTCTGGAACTGCGCCGCGAGTACCAGGTAGATCAGGATCACCGCGAAGCCCAGGGTGACCACGAGCGCACCGCCCTCGTGCCGGATCTGCCGGGATTCCCCGGCGTAGTCCTGGACGATGCCGGGTCCTCCCGCGCGGGCCGCGGCGGCCTCCAGCACACGCAAGCCCTCCTCCTTGGTGACACCCGGCTTGACGCCGCCGAAGACCCGCACCGCGTTCCGCTGCTGGAAGCGGTTCAGCGTGCGCGGCGCCGTACTCGACTCGATGCGGGTGAAGGTGGACACCGGCACCAGCTCGCCGGTCGGCGTCTTGATCTTGAGATCGAGCAGCGGCGCCACGGTGGCGCGATCCGCCTCACCGATCTGGGGAATGACCTTGTAGCTCCGGTCGAAGAAGTTGAACCGGTTGACGTAGGCCCCACCCAGGAGCGTGCCCAGCTCCTGCCCTACGCTCGCGAGGTCGAGGCCGAGGTCGGCCACCTGCTCGCGATCGATCACCACTCGTGCCTCCGGCAGGTCGATCTTCAGGTCGGTGTCCACGTAAAGGAACTTGCCGCTCTGCCAGCCGGCGCCCACCACCGCGCCCACCGTCTCCAGCATCTGCTCCGGCGGGAGCTCGCTCTGGAGCACCAGCTCAACGTCGTATTGTCCCGGCGTGGGCAGTGGCGGATCCAGCCGGGGAAAGACGCGAAGCCCCGGGATCTGGGAGACCGCGCCGAACACCTCGCCGTACATCTCCTCGGTGGAGCGCTCGCGGGTCTTCCAGTTCTTGGCGACCAGGCCGCCGAAGCCTCCCCACGAGGAGGTCAGCGACCACATGAACTCGGTCTCCGGGAACGAGCGGATCGCTCGGACCACTTCCATGGACGCGCGGTTGTTGGCCACGAGCGACGCGTCGGGCGAGGCCTGGAGGAACAGGCTGATGTGGCTCTGGTCCTCGACCGGCGCCAGCTCGCGCCGGGAGAAGGTGTAGAGTGGCCAGGCAGCGGCCATGATGAGCAGCGCGGCCGCCACGATGGCCCAGCGGATCTGCAGCGCGCCATCCAGCAGGCGAGAGTAGACCCGGCGGACCGCGTCGAAGCCGCGGTTGACCAGGGCGGTGAGCCGTCCTTCTTCGCCGTGGGCGTGCACGAATCGCGAGCTCATCACCGGGGAGAGCGTGACCGCGACGATCCCCGACACCACCACCGCGGCGGCGAGGGTGATCGCGAATTCCAGGAAGAGCGATCCGGTCAGGCCGCCCTGGAAGCCGATCGGCGTGTAGACCGCGGCGAGGGTGGCCGTCATGGCCAGGATCGGGCCGACCAGCTCCCGGGCCCCGACGATGGCCGCCTGCACCCGGGTCTTCCCCAGCCGGACATGTCGCTCGACGTTCTCGACCACGACGATCGCGTCGTCCACCACCAGGCCGACCGAGAGCACGATGGCGAGGATCGTGAGCAGGTTGAGACTGAAGCCGAAGGCGTACATCACGATCGCGGCCCCGAGCAGGGACACGGGCATCGCCACCAGCGGCACCAGCGCGGTGCGGATCGAGCCCATGAAGAGGAACACCGCGAGGCCCACGATCAGCATGGTCTCCACCAGGGTCTTGGAGATCTCCTGCAGGGCGTCGCGCATGAACATCGTCCCGTCCCACACCAGCCGCATCTCGATGTCCTTGGGCAGCGTCGGACGGATGCGGTCCATCTCGGCACGCAGCCGGCGCTGGACCTCGATCTCGTTGGCGCCGACCAGCGGCCACACGCCGAGATACACGCTCTCCTGCTCGTTGTACTTCGCGACCAGGTCGGCCTCTTCGGCGCCCAGCTCTACCCGGGCGACGTCGCTCAGCCGGACGATGGCGCCGTCCCGGTCGGCCACGATCAGGTCGTTGAACTCGTCCACCGTACGGAGGTCGGTATTGGCGAGCAGGTTGACCTGGATCTGGTCACCCTTGGTCTGGCCGACCGCCGCCAGGTAGTTGTTGCGCTGCAGCGCCTGGCTGACGTCACCGGGCGAGAGGTTGAGCGCGGCGAGGCGGTCGGGATCGATCCACACCCGCATCGCGATCGGCCGGCCGCCCTCGGTGTTGGTGACCCGCTGCACGCCGGCGATCGTCGCCAGTTGCGGCTGGATCGTGCGCGTGAGCCAATCGGTCACCGCCGGGACGCTGCGCTCGCTGGAGGTGAAGCTGAGATAGAACGTCGCGTAGGGCCGGTCGGCCCGTTGCACCTCGATCGCCGGCGGCTCGGCCTCCTGCGGCAGCTCGGACCGGACCTGCTGGAGGCGCGCCGTCACTTCGGCCAGCGCCGCCGTGCTGCTCTGGTTGAGCTTGAGGTGCACGGTCACCGTGCTGATGCCGGCCCGGCTGGTGGACTCCACGTAGTCCACGCCGCCGATCGCCGACACCACGCGCTCGATCGGCGTGGTGAGGAAGCCGCGGACGTTCTCGGCGCTCGCGCCGTAGTACACCGTGGTGATCACGACGGACGAGCTCTCGATCTGCGGGTACTGCTGGACCGGCAGACTGGTGAGCGCGCGCCAGCCGACGAGCACGATCACGAGATTGACCACCACCGCGAGGATGGGGTGGCGAATGAAGATGTCGGTGAAGGAGCGCATGATGGTTACCGCGCCCCTTCCGCCGTCGCGGCGGATGAATCCGCCACCGCGACCAGCACCGACTCGCGGAGCTTGAACGAGCCCGAGGTGGCCACCCGCTCGCCCGCCTCGACCCCGCTCAGCACCAGCACCTCGTTACCCAGGACGGGGCCGCTTTCCACCGGCCGCACGTGCGCCCGGGTCTTGCCGGCCGAGTCCGCCGCGATCACGAAGACGTGATCGCCGCCGGGGCCCTTCCGGAGCGCGCTCACCGGGATCCCGACGGCCGTCTCGGTGGCCCCGACCGGAACCAGCACGCGCACCGACGCTCCCGGCGTCGGCGTGCCCGGTCCGGTGATCGTGGCGCGCACGGTGGCGTTGCGCGTCGTCGGATCGACTTTCGCGTCTACCGCGACGATGCGCGCGGGCAGCGCGGCACCGGTGCCGGTGGAGACCTCCACGGTGTCACCGACCTCGAGTCCCGCGGCCACCCGCTGCGCCACCGTGAAGTCCACGTGGGCCGCGTCGGCCACGCCCTGCAGCGTGGTGAGCTCGGTTCCCTCGTTCAGGTATTGACCGGGATGCACGTCGGCGATTCCGACCCGAGCCCGGAACGGCGCGCGAATGACTTTCTTGGCGATGACGGCCCGCGTCCTCGACACCTGCGCGTCGGCCACATCGCGCTGGGCACGCGCCTGGTCCACCTCTTCCTGCGAGGTGGCGTTGTGCTCGCGCAGGTGCTGCAGGCGCCCGAGCGTGGTCTTGGCGAGCGCGGCCTGGGCCTGTTGCGCCTCCAGCTCGGCCGCCTCCACCGATGCGTCGAGCGCGACGAGGAGGGTGCCGGCCTCCACGATCTGACCGGGCTCGAGGCGAACCTGGCGGACGGTGCCGGCGAGCTCGTTCCGCAGGGTGATGGAGCGGAGCGCGAGCACGGTGCCGATCGAGGTGGTGGTGAGCCGGTGCTCGCGCCGGGTGACGACCGCGGCCAGCACTGACTCGGTCGGCTCCGGTTGCGCGGCCGCTGCGGCGTCGGAAGCGGCGAGGTCGCCGTACTTCCAGGCCGCCAGTCCGGCGCCGGTAGCGACCAGGGTCGCGAGCAGTATGATGGAAGCGATCCAGCCACGGGTGTTGGTAAAGGCGCGACTCATGGGATACGATGTCCTGGGGCCGTCGGGCGGCCGCCGTGGGGGTATGCACTGGCGCGGAACGCTCGATCGTTCCGTCCAGGGGAATTGCGTGAGAAGTGGGTACGACCGGACATTTCGGATGCCTCCAGCACCACGCAACCCACGACCAATACGACAGTTAGATAACTATCGAACTCACTGGGCCAAGTGCAGCCGGGTGACAGAGATGCGTCCGCCCGGCTGTGGCCGACTTACCATTCGTAACCAGATTACTGGATCAGGTTATTTTCGTCAAGAGGCCCGATGGGAACGAGTCCGCCATGTCGCACGAACCCAGTCTCTGTCCCGACGTTCACCAGGCCGTCCAGCTGACAGGCCGACGCCGGTCGGGCGCGATCGTCCGCGTCGGCGCAGGCACGGGAGAATCCTAGCATCGACACTCGACACGGTTCGGCCGGCTTGGCCATCGCCCTGTTGGTTGCGGCCATGTGTTGCTTTCAGGTGGGTGCGAGCATCGCCAAGGGCCTGTTTCCGGTGGTCGGCGCGGCCGGTGCCACGGCGCTGCGCACCGGTCTTGCCTCCATTCTGCTGATCGTGGTGTGGCGTCCCTGGCGCATGCGCTTCAGCCGGCCGCAGGCGCGCGACATCCTGATCTACGGTGGATCGCTCGGGGTGATGAATCTGGCGTTCTACAACGCCCTGAAGCTTATTCCGCTCGGCATCGGTGTCGCGCTCGAGTTCACCGGTCCCCTCGCCGTCGCCGTGGCGGGCTCGCGCCGGCCGATCGATTTCCTGTGGATCGCGCTCGCGGTACTTGGACTGCTGGCGCTCCTGCCGATCGGCGCCGGTTCGGCGACGGTTGCCCCCGCCGGCATCCTGCTGGCGCTGCTCGCGGGTGCCTGCTGGGCGCTGTACATCGTCTACGGGCGGCGCGCCGGAGCTGCGCATGGAGGCCAGACCACTGCGCTTGGCATGCTGGCGGCTGCGGTTCTCACCGTGCCGGTCGGACTGGCCGAGAGCGGTACGAAGCTCTTGTCGGGGGCGGTGCTGCCGATCGGTCTCGCGCTGGCGGTGGTCTCGAGCGCGCTGCCGTACTCGCTCGAGATGATCGCGATGCCCCGCCTTCCGGCGAAGACGGTCGGGGTACTGATGAGCCTGGAGCCTGCCGTGGCAGCCATGTTCGGCCTGCTGCTGCTCGGCGAACATCTCACCGTCCTGCAATGGGCCGCGATCGGGAGCATCATGGTGGCCTCGGTGGGCAGCGCCGCCGCACGCGATGCGAAGGCGTCCCGTTGACCGGAGCGAATCCCCATGTCCCACGATTCCAATTTCTGTCCCGACTTTCATAAGGCCGTCGAGCTGATCGGCCGGCGCTGGTCGGGTGCGATCGTCCGCGAGATGCTGGCGGGTGCCCACCGGTTTACCGACCTGCTGCACGCGGTCCCCGACCTGAGCGAGCGGCTCCTGTGCGCCAGGCTCAAGTCGCTCGAGGAGGAGGGCATCGTCGAGCGGCGGGTGTACCCCGAGACGCCGGTCCGAGTCGAGTACCACCTCACCGAGAAGGGCCGCGATCTCCGGCCGGTCTTCGAGACCATTGATCGGTGGGCCGACCGGTGGGTGGACTGTGCCGGACGGCCGGCCACGTCGCACGACCCATCACTCCCCCAGGCCTGATGCCCGCCCAACGGCCGCCGGGGACCGGTCCGCTCGACACGTACCGCGCGAAGCGCTCGCTCGACCGCACGCCTGAGCCCGCCGGAGCGGTCGCCTCACAGGGTAGCGCACGCCTCTTCGTGGTACACCAGCATGCCGCGCGCCGGCTGCACTTCGACCTTCGGCTCGAGATGGAGGGCGTGCTTCGCTCCTGGGCGGTGCCCAAGGGCCCGTCCTACGACACGGCCGAGAAGCGTTTGGCGGTGCACGTCGAAGATCACCCGCTCGAGTACGGCGACTTCGAGGGGCTGATTCCCGAGGGGAACTACGGCGCAGGCGCGGTGATCGTCTGGGATCGGGGTGAGTGGGTCTCGGTGGGCGATCCGCTCGAGGGGCTCGCCCACGGCAAACTGCTGTTCGAGCTCCGCGGCTACAAACTGCGGGGGATGTGGACGCTGGTGAAGCTCAAGAAGTCGGAGAAGGATTGGCTGCTCATCAAGGAGCGCGACGCCTGGGCCACGAAGGATCCCGAGGAGCTGCCGCCCGAGTCGGTGCTCTCAGGACTGACGGTCGAAGAGCTGGGCGAAGGCGGCGACCGAGGCGAGGCCGTGCGCCGCGAGCTGATCAAGCTGGGCGCCACGCGCCGCCGGGTCGAGCCGAAGGGGCTCAAGGTCATGCTCGCGGAGACGGCCGATCGTCCCTTCTCCAAGCCGGACTGGATCTTCGAGCCCAAGATGGATGGTTACCGCGTGCTCGCCTCGCGCTCTGGTGCCGAGCCCCTGCTGCTCACTCGGAACGGCAACGACTACGGGGCCACCTTTCCCGAGGTGGTGCGAGCGATGGCCGCCCTGCCGTTCGATCGACTCGTGCTCGACGGCGAGGTCGTCGCGATGGACGAGCAGGGGAAGCCGAGCTTCCAGCGTCTCCAGACCCGGGGCATGCTGCGCCGCCCGCTCGACGTCCGCCAGGCGGCGGTGAACACCCCGGTCACCTACTACGCCTTCGACCTTCTCGGCTTCGAGGACTTCGATCTCCGATCGCTGCCGCTCACGGCACGAAAGCAGGTGCTGCGGAAGGTCATCCCGCCGGTCGGGGCGCTCCGGTATCTCGAGCACGTCGAGGAGGAGGGCGACGCGCTCTACGAGGAGACCCAGCGGCTCGGCCTCGAGGGGATCCTCGCGAAGAAGGCGGACTCGCCTTACAAGGGCGGGCGCTCTTCCGCCTGGCTCAAGATCCGGGCGCGCAAGACCGGCGACTACGTGGTCGTGGGATTCACCGCGCCCAAGGGCTCCCGGGGCGGCTTCGGCGCATTGCAGCTCGGCGAGTACGTCCGGGGCGAGCTGATGTTCGCGGGCCGTGCGGGCACCGGGTTCAGCGACAAACAACTCGCCGATGCGCGACGCGAGCTCGAGGCCCACGCGCGAGACACCCCTCCCTACTCGGGTCCGGCCCAGGATGCCGACTCCACTACATGGGTCGACCCGGTGATGGTCGCCGAGGTGGAGTTTACCGAGCGGACCGATGACGGCCTGCTGCGGCAGCCGGTGTTCCTGCGCTTCCGGGACGATAAGGCGCCGGAGGAGTGCATTCGCGAGGAGTCCCCGCCCCGCGCTTCGGAGGCTGCCGCCCCGCCGGACCCCGTCTCCCTGCCGGAGCCTCGCGGTCCCGGCGCGCCCGCGTCCTCGACCGAGGGGCCGGATGAGCTGCCCTTCGGTCTCACCAACCTCAAGAAGGTCTTCTGGCCCGAGGACGGGTACACCAAGGGCGACCTCATCGAGTACTACCGCGCCGTGTCACCCTGGCTCCTGGCCTATCTCCGGAACCGGCCCGTGGTGATGACGCGCTATCCGGACGGCATCGGGGGAAAGTCGTTCTTCCAGAAGGACGCGCCCGGTTTCCGTCCCGACTGGATTCGGACCGAGCGGATGTGGAGCGAGGACACGCAGCGCGAGATCGACTATTTCGTCTGCGACGACGAGGCATCGCTGCTCTATGTCGTGAACCTCGGCACCATCCCCCTCCACCTGTGGGCCAGCCGGGCGCCGACACTCGAGCGGCCCGACTGGTGCGTGCTCGACCTCGACCCCAAGGGCGCTCCGTTCGACCACGTGGTCGAGCTGGCCCGCGCGGGCAAGGCGCTCTGCGACCGCATCGGCCTCCCCGTCCTGGTGAAGAGCACCGGCTCGTCCGGACTTCATCTCATGATTCCCCTCGGGCGGCAGCTCACCCACGAGCAGTCGAAGTCCCTCGGCGAGCTGCTGGCGCGGTGTCTGGTCGAGCAGCTGCCCGAGATCGCCACCATCGTGCGGCAGGTGACCCAGCGGGAGGGGAAGGTCTACGTGGACTATCTCCAGAACGGCTCGGGGAAGCTGATCGTGGCGCCGTTCAGCGTGAGGCCGTTGCCCGGTGCACCGGTGTCCGTGCCGCTCGCGTGGAAGGAAGTCAATCGCAAGCTCGACATTCGCCGTCATACCATCCGGACGGTTCCCGAGCGGATGCGGAAGCTGAAGACCGATCCCCTGGCCGAGGTACTGGAGCTTTCACCCGACCTGGGGTCGGCCCTGGAGAGGCTCACGGATGGCATCCGGTAAGGACGCGGCGGTCGCGGTGGCTGCCAGCGAAGTCCGGATCCTGGTGGGCGACGGGGCAGGTGCCGTGTCCGGCCTGCTGGTCCGTCCTCCCGATGCCTGGGCCGGCTACGTGCTGGCGCATGGGGCGGGCGCGGGGATGCGCCACCGTTTCATGGAGGCCGTCGCGCGCTCCTTCGGCGAGCGAGGCGTGGCGACGCTGCGCTACCAGTTCCCCTATGTTGAAGCGGGCGGTCGCCGTCCTGATCCACCGGCCCTGCTCGAGGCCACCGTGCGCGCCGCGGTGGCCACCGCGCGGGAGCTGATGCCCGATCTGCCGCTCTTCGCCGGGGGCAAATCCATGGGCGGACGGATGACCTCCAATGCCTCGGCGACCGGGCCGCTCGGCTCCGTGCTCGGCATCGTCTTTCTCGGCTTCCCGCTGCATCCGCCGAAACGGCCGGCCACCGGGCGGGCGGAGCATCTCGGCCGAGTGCGGGTGCCCATGCTGTTCCTGCAAGGGACCCGCGACGACCTTGCCGATCTGGAGCTGGTGCGGGCGGTGTGCGGCGCCCTCGGTGACGCCGCCACGCTGCACGTGGTCGAGGGGGCGGACCACGCGTTTGCCGTGCTCAAGCGGTCCGGACGGACCGACGCGGAAGTGCTGGAGGAGCTGACGGGCACGGCCGCCGGATGGATGCGGCAGCTCGGCCCGTCCGCCGGCGGCTAGATTGACGAAGACGCAACACACGAAGACGCGCGACTGGAGAGTATCGATGTCGAGTGACAAGGAGCTGGCCTTTCCCGTTCTCAGCGACCGGGATCTCACCGCCCTCACCGCCCGAGGGAAGCCCCGGGCGATGCAGGAGGGCGATTTCCTCTTCACCGAGGGCGACCACAACGTGCCGTTCTTCGTGGTGCTCGAGGGCGAGGTGGAGATCGAGGAGTTCACCGGTGGGGAGTCGCGCCAGGTCACGGTCCACCAGGCCGGCCAGTTCACCGGCGACGTGGACGTGTTGAGCGGTCGCAGTGCCCTGGTCACCGCTCGCGCCCGCACCGCCGGCCGGCTGCTGGAGCTCGACGGCGAGACGCTCCGCCGCGCGGTGGACGAGCTGCCGGAGCTGGGCGAGACGATCGTCAAGGCGTTCATGAGCCGGCGGACGCTGCTTCTCGCCGGGGGATTCGAAGGCGTGAAGATCATCGGCTCTCGATTCTCGCCAGAAGCGCACCGGCTTCGGGACTTCGCCACCCGCAACGCCATTCCCTTCCGGTTCCTCGATCTCGAAACCGACGAACAGGCCGACGCACTGCTCCGCGAGTTCAACGTCCCAGCCTCGGCGACCCCGATCGTCATGAACGGACGCGGCGAATGGTGGAGCAATCCGTCGCTCGGGGACATCGGAGCGTGCATCGGGATGGTCTCTCGGATGGACGAGGAGCGCATTCAGGATCTCATCGTCGTCGGCGCCGGGCCCGCGGGTCTGGCGGCCTCGGTCTATGCGGCGTCCGAAGGGCTCGACGTCCTCACGGTCGAGGCGATGGCGCCGGGCGGGCAGGCCGGCACCAGCTCGCGGATCGAGAACTATCTGGGCTTTCCCGCCGGGATCTCCGGGGCCGAGCTGACCCGCAACGCGCTGGTCCAGGCGCAGCGGTTCGGTGCGCGCGTCACCGTGCCGTGCACGGTCAAGTCGCTCGGCATCGATGGCGGCGAGCACATCGTGACCCTGACCGACGGGACGCGCCTTCGCACCCGATGTGTGCTGGTGGCGAGCGGAGTGTCGTACCGCCGGCTCGACGTGCCGAACTTCGCGGACTTCGAGGGCGCGGGGATCTACTACGCCGCCACCGAGATGGAGGCCCGGCTCTGCCGGGGTGAGGACGTGGTCGTTGTCGGGGGAGGAAACTCCGCGGGGCAGGCCGTGGTCTACCTCGCCCGGCACGCGCGGCGGGTGCACGTGCTCCTCCGGAACCGGGACCTGGGGAGCAGCATGTCGCGCTATCTGGTGGACCGGGTCGAGGGCCTGGAGAACGTCACCGTCCACCGCGGCAGCACGATCGCGGGGCTGGAGGGCAACGGACGCCTCGACGCGGTGCAGGTGCGCAACGGCACCTCGTCGCTCACCACGATTCCGACCAGCTCGCTCTTTTTATTCATCGGCGCCGACGCCAACACCGACTGGCTCCGCGGATGCGTGGAGCTCGACAAGAAGGGCTTCGTGCTGACCGGCACGTCACTCCCGCCGGACATTGCGGACCGCGAGCGGTGGCGGGCCGCCGGGCGGGCGCCGTTCTTCCTCGAGACCAGCCTGCCGGGCGTGTTCGCCGCGGGCGATGTCCGGAGCGGATCGGTGAAGCGCTGCGCATCCGCCGTGGGCGAGGGATCGATGTCGGTCAGCTTCGTCCATGCCCACATCGCCCGGCCGGCGTAAGGCGCTCGGGGCCGCGCCGCCGCGGCGGCGCCGGGCTCCGACACCGTGCACGCTCCCCGCGCTCGGCCTGCTGCTCGCGCTCACCGCCATCCCAGCCGCGGCGCAGCGACCCTGCGATCCGCAGACACCTCTCGGTCCCAGCCGGGATCTCTACTGCATCGAGCTGGTCGCCGCGCCCGATGTCGAAGGCGCGGCCGGCGCGGTCGAGCTGGGTCACGCCGCCGGCCCCTTCACCGTAGCCGTCGCCCCCGACGGGCGACCCCGCCACCGCCTGGTTCTCACGCTCGAGCGCCTGCCCCCCGTCGCGACGCTGGGCCGGTACCGGTCGTACGTGGCATGGGTGGCACCGCCGGCCATGCACCCGATGCGGCGGCTGGGCGAGGTGAAGGCGGGGCGCACCGACCTCGGCGTGGTGGACCTGGAGAAGTTCTTCGTGCTCGTCACCGCCGAAGCGAGCGCGCGAGTGGCGGAGCCGACGGGACGGGTCGTACTCCGAGGTCAGTCGCCCAGCACCCGGCTTTTCCCGCCCGACCTGCTCGAGTTCTCGATCGGTCGCATGGGCGTCGCAGCCTCGAGTGGCGGCCACCAGGCTCACCGCCATCCCACGCCCGGCGACTCGGGCGGGACGCGCTGGACCACCGTGCCGATGCCGCCGGGACTGGCCATGCTGCCGGCGGAGATGGCGCTCCGGCCGGAGGTCTCGCCCTACCTCCCCCAGGGCCCGGCACCGGCGGCGCGTCCACGGGAGGTCGTCCGCGTGGCAGCGGGCGACACGCTGCGGCTCGAGGCGGGCCTCGTCGAGCGCACCCTCAAGGGCCGCGCGTACACGGCGTACGCCTTCAACGGCCAGTATCCGGGCCCGCTGATCGAGGCGGTGCGCGGATCGGAGATCGTCGTCGCCTTCACCAATCGGCTGCGCGAGCCCACCACCGTTCACTGGCACGGGATCCGGCTGGACCAGCGCAACGACGGTGTGCCCGATCTCTCCCAGCCGGTGGTGCCGCCCGGCGGCCACTTCACCTACCACCTTCGCTTCCCGGACGCGGGGATCTACTGGTATCACCCGCACGTGCGGGAGGACGTGCAGCAGGAGCTCGGGCTCTACGGCAACCTCCTGGTCCGCCAGCCGGAGGGTGAGACGTACGGCGCGGCTCATCGCGAAGCCGTGCTGATGCTCGACGACGTGCTGATCGGCGAGGACGGGCCGGTGCCGCTCGGCGCCGAGTCGCCGACGCACGCGCTGATGGGACGGTTCGGAAACCTGCTCCTGGTCAACGGCGAGCCGAGCTACCGGCTGCGCGCGGCGCGGGGCGAGGTGGTCCGTTTCTATCTCACGAACGCGGCGAACACACGGACCTTCAACCTCTCGTGGCCCGGCGCGCAGGTGAAGGTGGCAGGCTCGGACGTAGGACCGTATGCGCGGGAGGAGTGGGTGGACAACGTGGTGATCGGCCCGGCGGAGCGGTACGTCGTGCACGTTCGCTTCGATCGCCCGGGTGTGGTGCCGCTGGTCAATCGGGTCCGCGGACTCGATCATCTGTACGGCAGGTTCTTCGGCGAGGAGGATACCCTCGGCACCGTGGAGGTCGCGCCCGAGCCGGCGAGACCCGACCTGCGCGAGTCGTTCGCCACCCTCCGGCGCGACACGGCGACCGCCGCGGAGATGGAGCGCTATCGCGCGGCGGCGTCGGCCGCCCCCGAGCGGGCGCTGGTGCTCACGCTGGAGACGAACGGCCTGCCGCCCATTACCCAGCGCCTGATGCAGCTCGACTCGATCTACTTCTCCCCGATGGAGTGGAGCGGGACGATGCCGATGATGAACTGGGCCTCGACCGGGCGGCAGGTGCGGTGGATCGTACGCGATCCGGCCACCGGGCGAGAGAACATGAACGTGGACTGGCATTTCCGCCGTGGGGTGCCGGTCCGCATCCGGCTGGTGAATGAGCGACAGAGCTTCCACGCGATGCAGCACCCGATTCACCTCCACGGCCAGCGGTTTCTGGTACTGGCGGTGAATGGCGTGCCGAACGAGAATCTCGTGTGGAAGGACACCGTGGTGTTGCCGGCCGGCGCCACGGTGGATATTCTGCTCGACCCCTCGAACCCCGGCCGCTGGATGCTGCACTGCCACATCGCCGAGCATCTGTCGGCGGGCATGATGATGGCGTTCGTAGTGGACTGACGACCCTGCAACCCGAGGCTCATCGATGCGATCCACCGCTGCTTCCGCCGCTCTCGCCGTCCTGACACTCCTGCCGGCCACGCTCGCCGCGCAGCGGCCGGACTCGCTGTCCGAGGAGGTGCGGAGCTACGTCACCGTGGACACCGCGGTCGTCGCGCTGACCAACGTGCTCCTCGTGGACGGGACCGGCACCGAGCCGCGCGCGGGGCAGACGGTCGTCATTCGAAACGGCCGGATTGCCGAGGTGGGCGCCGCGGACAAGGTGCGCGTGCCGGCGGGAGCGCGCACGATGGACATGACCGGGCACACGGTCATCCCCGGCATCATCGGCATGCATGACCACATGTTCTACACCGCCGCCGGGGGTCGTGCGGTTCAGATGAGCTACACCGGGCCGCGGCTGTACCTCGGGTCGGGGGTCACCAGCATCCGGACCACCGGGGGACGCTCGCCCTACGCGGAGATCAACACCCGCGCGAACATCAACCGCGGCGTGGTGCCGGGCCCGCGCATCCACCTGACGACGCCCTACCTCACCGGGGCGGAGGGCGGAGGCAGCATGGCCCGGGTGAACACCCCGGAGGCCGCTCGCCGCTTCGTCGCCTATTGGGCGGCGGAGGGCGTGACCTGGATCAAGGCCTACACCGACATCCACCGCTCCGAGCTCGGCGCGGCGATTCAGGAGGCGCACAAGCGCGGCGTGAAGGTCACCGGCCACCTCTGCTCGGTCAGCTTCCGCGAGGCGGTGGCGCTCGGCATCGACAACCTCGAGCATGGGATGCTGACCGCGTCCGATTTCGATCCGACGAAGCAGGCCGACCTGTGTCCGATCGAGCAGGTCGGCGAGGTCGGCCAGGCCGATCCCTCGGGCGAGACGGCCAAGAGCGTCATCGCGACCCTGCTCAAGCACAAGGTCTCCATGACCTCGACGCTCGCCGTCTACGAGCCCTTCGTGGCCAACCGGCCGACCAAGGACGCTCGCACCCTCGAGGCGATGACCCCGGCCCTGCGGGACACGTATCTCAAGATCCGCCACGAGATCGACTCGTCGGGCTCGGGCTCGGTGACCGAGCAGGGATTCAAGAACGCGATGGCGTTCGAGCGGGCGTTCGTGGCCGCGGGCGGACTGCTGGCTTCGGGCGTGGATCCGACGGGCATCGGCGGAGCGCTGGCCGGTTTCGGCGACCAGCGGAACTACGAGCTCTTCATCGAGGCCGGATTCACGCCGGCCCAGGCCGTGAAGATCATGACCGCGAACGGCGCCAAGATCCTCGGGGTGGACAAGGAGCTGGGCACCGTGCAGAACGGGAAGCGCGCCGACCTCGTGGCGCTGAAGGGCGATCTGACCACCGACCCGTCGGTCATCCGCCATCCCGAGGTCGTGTTCAAGGACGGCGTCGGCTACGACTCGGCCAAGCTGATCGCCTCGGTACAGGGGCGGGTGGGGATCGACTAGATCCGGCCGCCGCTCACGCCCGGGCAGTGGAGCGAGATGGAGCGGGGCGCGACAGGGTGACCGCGACGGCGTGGTCGGCGCCGTCGTCCACCAGCTTCACAACCGACCCTTCGACCGTCCGGCCATCCACCGTCACTTCCACTCGACCTCGCGCGCCCGCGCTACGCCCCACCTCGATCACGTATCGGCTCCCACCGAAGCGATACTCGATGGAGAACCCCGGCCACTCCGCCGGGATCCTGGGCTCGATCGTCAGGGTGTCGCCCCGCTTGGTGAACCCCAGGATCGCCTCGAGACCGACGCGGTACATCCAGCTCGCCGATCCGGTATACCAGGTCCAGCCGCCGCGGCCGAGATGACCCTGCGCGGTGTACACGTCTGCCGCGACGACGTATGGCTCGACCTGATAGATGGCGACGCTCTCGCGGGTGCGGGCGTGCGTGAGCGGGTTGATCATCTGGAACAGCTCGAACGCGCGGTCGCCGTCGCCCTGGAGCGCGGTCGCCTGCACCGCCCACAGGGCGGCGTGCGTGTACTGCGCGCCGTTCTCGCGGACGCCGGGCAGGTAACCCTTGATGTAGCCGGGATCGTGCGGGGTCTTGTCGAAGGGCGGCGTCAGCAGCATCAGCAACCGCGCGTCGTCGTGCACCAGATGCTGGTCGAGCGCGCGCATCGCCTGGCGGCGACGGGCCGGATCGCCGGCCCCCGAGATCACGCTCCAGCTCTGCGCGATCGAGTCGATCCGGCACTCGTCGTTCACGCTCGAGCCGAGCGGAGTGCCATCGTCGAAGTAGGCCCTGCGATACCAGGCGCCGTCCCACGCGTTCGACTCGATGGCGGCCACATAGGCGTCGGCCTGCCACCGGAACTCGGCGGCGACCGCGGCATCGCCGCGGGCCTCCGCGTGGACGGCAAAGGCGCGGAGCGTGGTCGTGAGGAACCAGGCCAGCCACACTGTCTCACCCCGTCCGCCCACCCCGACGCGATTCATCCCGTCGTTCCAATCGCCGATGCCGATGAGCGGCAGGCCGTGCACGCCCGCGGTGCACGCGCGCCGAAGGGCGCGGAGGCAGTGCTCGTATACGCTGGCGTGCTCGTCGCTGATCTTCGGGAGGTCGTAGACCTCGTGCTCCTCGGGGCCGAGCTCACGCATGATGAGCCACGGCGCGAGCTCGTCGAGCACGGATTCATCCCCGGTCGTGCGGACGTAGTGGTCCGCCACGAAGGGCAGCCACGCCAGGTCGTCGGAGAACCGTGTCCGGACGCCCCGGCCGCTCTGCGGGTGCCACCAGTGCTGCACGTCGCCTTCGACGAACTGCCGTCCGGCGGCGCGCACGATGTGCTCGCGCGCGAGGGCCGGCTCGGCGTAGACCAGCGCCATCACGTCCTGGAGCTGGTCGCGGAAGCCGTAGGCCCCACCGCTCTGGTAGAGCGCCGAGCGTCCCCAGATCCGGCAGGCGAGGGTCTGGTAGAGCGTCCAGCGATTGAGCATCGCGTCGAAGGTGGGCTCCGGCGTACGGACCGAGACCACGCTCAGGCGATCGGCCCACTGGCCCACGGCCCGGTCGACCGAGGCCCGTGCCTGGGCGACGTCGCGATAGCGCACGAGGGAGTCGCGCGCGGCGGCGTCGCCGTCTCCCGCGCCCAGCTGAACCACCACCTCACGGGTCTCGCCGGGGGCGAGCTCGATGACGCACTGGAGCGCGGCGCACGGATCAATCCCCGCGCCGGTGCTGCCGCCAAGGCGCCCGCCGGGCCGGAGCGCCGCGGGGGAGGATGCCGTCCCGTTGCGGCCGAGGAACTCGTACCGGCTGCCGGTAGAGGCGGAGGCCGGCTCGCTGATCGCGTGGAACGCGGCATAGCCCGCGAACTCGGGATTGAACGTGTTGCGGGCGAAGATCGCGCCGTGCTCCGGCTCGAAGGAGGTGGTGATCTGATGCTGGGTGTGCTCCCGCAGGACGCCGAGTGTCCACTCCACGTACGACGTGACCAGCAGTCGGCGCGGCCGGGCCCCGGTGTTGGTGAGACGCAGGAGGGAGAGCTTCACCGGAGCGTCGTCCGCCATGCCGATCGTCAGGTGCGATCCGATGCCATCGCGACGGTGCTCGAAGAAGGACGCCCCCTGACCGTGGCGCACGGTATACGGCGTCTCGCTTCGGACCGGCGCAGGGGTGCCGCTCCACAGCTCGCCCGATTCGGCGTCCTGGATGTAGATCGCCTCGCTCACCGTGTCGCTTACCGGATCGTTATGCCACGGCGTCAGCCGGTAGAAGAAGCTGTTGACCGCCCAGGTGAAGCCGCCGCCGCGCTCGGTCAGCACGAAGCCGCCCTGCTCGTTCGCGATCACGTTCGACCATGGTGCCGGCGGCACATGATCGCCACGCACGTCGATCTCGTACTGGCCGTCCTGGACCAGGCTTCCGTGCCCGTTGTCGTGCGCGGTTCGCGGAACCGCGGGTGCGAGCGTCCTGCTGGGAACGCTCGGACCGGGTAGGACGGACGTGAGGGGGGCGAGAAGATCGGGGATCTTCGCGCCGATCTGCTTGACCACGCGAACCACCCGGGAGTCGCTGCGCTCGGGGGCGCGGGGCTCGGGCTCGAGCGTGTCGGGCTCCTCGTCGGGGATCTCTTCCGGCAGTGCCATGGACAGGATCCTGCCGAGGGGCCGGCCGTCGCAGGCGATGTGGACGCGTGCGGTGGCGCGGAGCATCAGCAGCTCATCGGACCCGAGCAGGTCCCGTCGCCGGAGGTACACGCCACCGGCCTTGTCGAAGCTGCCCGACTCCCCGACCGCGAACACCGCGGCCGTGATACGGTCCGCCAGATCCTGCTGGTAGTCGGGCGGGTGCGCGTTGAGGACGATCAGATCCACGGTCATGCCGTGCCGGCGCCAGTAGCGATGCGCGGCGAGCAGCTGGCGGAGGGTCGGGAGGCCGTCGGCCGAATCGATGGTGGCCAGCAGGATGGGCCAGTCGCCCGACACGCCATTGCTCCAGAGCAGCGGCTGCGAGCCGCGATTGCGACGCAGCTCGGACTGGGGGGCTCGGAGCGCCGGGTTGCCGTAGAAGAGGTAGCCGGCCAGCTCCTGCGCGACCGCCGAGTCGGCCGGCGTCAGGTGCAGCTCGCGCAGCTCGATCTGGCTGGAGGTCCAGGCCAGGTCGAATGCCCGCTGCGCGGCATGCGGGTCCCGGTATCGGTCGGCCAGCTCGAACGCGTGCTCCCGGCTGGGTGCGACGAAGGTGGTGAACGCCACCGAGGCGGACTGCCCTGGTGCGAGCGTGAGCCGCGTGCGGAGCGCGAATATCGGATCGAGCACGGCGCCGGTCGTACCCGAGAGCGAGCCATCCCGCTCCATGACGATGGGGTCGCGCGTGCTGCGGCCCCGGCCGACGAAGCGGGCCCGATCCGTCTCGCAGGTGACCGGACCCGCCATCCCGCCGGCGGCGGCCGCGACGTGCACGCACCAGAGCGGCCGTTCGGTGGAGGCCCGGGGGCGGCGGGTCGCCGTGATGGCGGAACACCAGGCGTGCCATTCGGTCTCGACGAACAGGTTCGCGAACGCCGGATGGGCCCGCTCGGTGTCGGGTGGAGCGAGGACGATCTCTCCATAGCTGGTGAGCTCGACCTCGCAGCGCCGATCGCCATTATTGGTCACCGTGACCCGGCGCACTTCGGCCGAGTCCTCGGGAACCACGGCGATCTCGGTGCTGGTCTCGATCGCGCCGTCCAGACGGTGGAACGTCACCCGGTCCGTGGCCAGGTCGGCGTGATAGCGGTCGGCCGGAGCGCAGACGGGCTGGTGCGCGGCGGACCACACGCGTCCGGTAGACAGATTCTTGACGTACTGGAACTGCCCGGTCGCGTCGCGGCAGCCGTCGGCCCGCCAGCGCGTGACCGCGAGCGACTCGTAGCGACTGTACCCTCCGCCCGCGTGACTCAGCATGATCGTGTACGGCGGCTCGCCCAGCAGCGCGATGTGCGGCTGCGCCGTGTCCGCCGTGTCGAACCGGCGCACGGCGGGTTGCTCGATGTCCGCCTCGGGGAGCGCGGCGTCGGGCCGGGCCCGCTGCGGCTCCCGCAGGGTCAGCCGGCGTGGGATGCGCTCGTGCAGCAGCAGCTCGGCAGAGCGTACGACGGGATCGGCGTGGAACCGCCTGGGCCAGACGGAGAGAGCCAGGATGTTGGTCAGGGCGACCAGTCCCATGCCCTGGTGGTGCGCCATGTAGGTGCGGACGACGGCGAAGGTCTGGTCGGCCTCGGGGCGGGTGTAGTCGATCGCGTCGCGGAAGCCGTAGGGGCCCAGCGCGCCGAGCCGCTCGAGCTGGGTGAGGTTCGCCAGCGCGGGCTCGGGAGTCACCATGAGCGCGAGAAGCGACGCGTAGGGCGCGATGACGAGATCGCGACCCAACCCTCGCTTGAGCGCGAGATCCGGCACCCCGAACGCGCGATACTGATAGGTGTGATGCCGGTCGCGCACGTTGTAGGCGCTCTCGCTCACACCCCACGGCACCCGGCGCTCGGCGCCGTAGGTCCGCTGCCGGCTCACGGCGCCGTCGTACGTCTGCGCCAGCATCGTCTGGGGAAACGAGCGCATGATCAGCAGGGGCATCAGGTACTCGAACATGCTCCCGCTCCAGGACACGAGCGCCGGCGCACCCGCCGAGAACGTGAGGGTGCGGCCCAGGTGGAACCAGTGCTCGACGGAGACGTCGTTCTTGGCCACCGCGATGAAGCTGGCGAGCCGGGCCTCCGAGGCGAGGAGGTCGTAGTACGAGCCGTCGAGCGAATGCGATGTCTGCTGATAGCCGATGGCGAAGAGCTTCCGCTCGGGGTCCATGAGGAACCGGAAGTCCATCTCCATCGCGTACGCGTACGCCCGCTCCGCGATCGCCTCCAGGCGGGACACGAGGCTGGCCGCCTCGGTCGAAGAGCCGGCAAGGTCGCGAAGACTCGCCTCCGGTCGCGCCGCGAGTGCCTCGACCCACGCGCCGTGCCCCTCGATCAGTCCGATCCCCCACGAGATCCACTCCGATGCGAGGCCGTGCGGGCCGGCATCGAACTTCGCCTCCACCAGCGCCGCTCCGGCGCGCCGGAGGTGGTCGAGCGCGGGCGCCAGCGCCGTGGGCAGAGTGGGGGCCACGCGCGGTGGGAGGGCAGCCTGCGCCGCCCGCAGGTGCTCGGCGGCGGCGGCGGCGGCAGGGAAGGCGCGCGCGCGCTCGGTCGCCACCGTGATCGCCGCCTCGAGGGCCCGGCATACCCGGGCGTCCAGCAGCGGCTCGTCGACCGCGGCGAGGCACGCCTGGCGCAGCGCCACGAGATGGCCCGCCAGGTTGCCGCTGTCCACCGTGGACACGTAGGCCGGCTCGAGGACGCTGAGGTCGCGCAGATCGTACCAGTTGAAGAAGTGGCCCTGATGCCGCCGCATGTGCTCGAGGGAACGAAAGACCAGCTCCAGCCGGCCGGCCATGACGTCGAGCGGGATGAACCCGAGATCCCAGGCGCTCACCGTGGCCAGCAGCTGGAGTCCGATGTTGGTCGGCGACGTGCGCATCGCCACGACGGGCTCGGGTGCCTCCTGATAGTTGTCGGGCGCCAGCCAGTGAGTGTCCTCGTTGGCGAACCGCTCGAAGAAGCGCCAGTGCAGCAAGGCGTAGCGCATGGCCTGCCGGCGCGCGGCCGCGGGAAGGCGGAGGAGGGCCGGCACCGCCGGCCGGCGGAGGAGGTTGGCCACCATCGGGGAGGCGGTCCAGGCCAGCAGCAGCGGCAGGACCGCGAGGGCGAGCTGCCATGGGACCTCGCCCGGGGCGGGACGGCGCCAGGCGACCGCGATCCCCACGAGAAGCGCGATCGCCACCGCCGGCCACATGGCGCGCCACCCGACCGCCGGAGAATCGGCCACGCCGCGCTCCGTCTGCGAGGCTGTGCGCCATTCCAGCATCCTTCGGTGGCTCACGAAGAGCCGCCAGAGGGTCCGTACGATCGCGTCGGCGGACACCCAGGCCTGGTGCGGGAGAAAGACGAGGGCGAGCAGGAGCTGGCGCGCGCCGTTCATCGCATCGCGCCCCACAGCGGAGTAGTAGGCGCGCCAGGACTTGTCGAGCGGCGGACGGAGCAGCGCCAGCAGGAGTGCGGTCACCCAAGGGGCGGCGATGGCTCCGAGCCCGAGCAGAGTCCATCGCAGGGCGCTGCCGGGGAGGAGGGTCCACCCTACCACCAGAAACGCGAGCTGCGCGATCTCGAGGGTGCTGCGCCTCAGGTTGTCGAGCAGCTTCCACCGGGAGAGCAGCGACAGGCGGTTGGGCTCGGGGCCGTCCGGCCCAGGTACCCGTCCCGCCAGCCATCCGATCAGCTGCCAGTCGCCTCGGATCCAACGATGCTTGCGGCGGATGAAGGTGAGATAGCGGCTCGGGTAGTCGTCGTAGACGACCACATCGGTGGCCAGACCTGCGCGGGCGTAGCTCCCTTCGATCAGGTCGTGCGACAGCAGCCGGTTCTCCGGAAAGCGGCCTCGGGTGGCACGCTCGAAGGCCTCCACGTCGTAGACGCCTTTGCCGGTGAAGCTCCCCTCGCCATAGAGATCCTGGTAGACGTCCGACACCGCCGTGGTGTACGGGTCCACACCGGGCTGTCCCGACTGGATCGCGGCGAACAGCGAACCATTCGCGCTCGGCAGCGAGACGCCCACCCTCGGCTGGAGGATGCCGTAGCCGCGCACCACCCGGCCCTTGACCGGATCGTACTCCGCGCGATTGAGGGGATGCGCCAGCGCGCCGACCAGATCCGGGGCCGCGTCCGGCGGCAGCACCGTGTCGTCGTCGAGCGTGATCACATAGCGCACGCGCCGGATCATGGCGAGGTCGCCCTCCACCACGGCAAAGGCGTCCCCCGTGCGACCGAGCACGAACTGGTTGAACTGTGAGAGCTTGCCCCGCTTGCGCTCCCAGCCCATCCACACGCCCTGCCGCGGATTCCAGCGGCGGGAGCGATGGAAGAGATAGAAGGAGTCGTCCCGGCCCTCCGCGTACCGCGCGTTGAGCGCGCGGACGCCCTGGATCGCGGCGTCCAGAATCGCCTGATCCCCCTCGCAGTGCTCGGTCGGGGCGTCGGTGAAGTCGCTCAGCACCGCGAAGTGGAGGTGGGCCTCCCGATTGGCCAGGAACTGCACCTCGAGATGGTCGAGCGCCTCTCGAACCGCGTCCACGTTCGCGAAAAGGGTGGGGATCACGACCGCGGTGCGGAACTCCGGGGGGACGCCGTTCTCGTGCAGGTCGAGCTTCGGCAGGGTGCGGGGAGGCAGGAAGGCCGTGACCAGCTGGTTCACGACGTTGACCGCGATGTCGTTGGCGGGGATGAGCCCGAGAAGCAGGACGGGCAGCCACACCGCCCAGGCCGGTGATCCACCCAGCCAGAGAAGGGCCGCCAGCGCCGCGCAGGTGAGCGAGACCACGCTCCCGACGAACACGACGTTGGGGTGTCGCCGCACCCAGCGATGCACGGCCTCGGCCCCAGGGGTGGTGTAGCCGGTAGCGCGCTCCAGCTGCTCGAGCCCCTCGTCGATCAGGTAGTAGCCGACGTGTCCGTGCGGATCCCGGCGCGGCTGCGTTCCGGCCGCGGCGGCCAGCTCCACGGCACGCCGCGCCACGGCCTCTTCGGCTCGCCGGGTGCGCTTGGCGATCCGCTCGACCGCGTGGCGGTAGCGGTCGCGAGTGGCGAACGTCATACGCGGGTAGAAACCGGAGGGATCTTCCCGCAGCACGGCCTCGAGACGGCTCTGCGTCTCGACGAACGTCTTCCAGTCCATCCGCGCGATGGCGCGCAGACTGGTGATGCTGTTCGCCATGCCGACCTGGGTGAGGGCCAACCGGCGGGTGGCACGCGAAGTGGCGTCCTCGGCGCTCAGGGCCTCCTCGCTGATCCACTCCTCCAGCAGGCGGACGGCGGCTTGTGAGCTGCCGAGGCTGCGGAGCTGTTGCAGGAAGCGGGAGATGAAGATCGGCGTGAGCGGCGGCGGATCGGCCAGAAACCGGTCGAGCTCGGCCTCGGTGGCCGCCGGGCCGGCTGCCTCGGCCTCCGCCAGCCGGGCCGCGCTCGCGTCGGCGAGCTGGGTCTCCTCCAGGCGGAGGACGGTGCGGAGCGTCATTCGCCGAACGTTTTCGATCAGTCCCAGGCGGAGCATCGCGGGGACCGCCCAGAGCTCGCCGATCCGGAGCGAGGCAGCCTGCTGGAAGGCGGCCACGAACCCGCTCACGTTGTCGAGGTCGATCCTGCCTTCGCTGTGCGAGATGAGCGTGATCGCGAGCTCGTACACCCGCGGGTAGCCCGCCAGCGGGCCCCCGCCGAGCACCGGTAGCTCGCGGTAGTAGCCCCGGGGCAGGCTCTCGCGCACCTCACCGATGTGCTCCTCGACGACGTGATAGTTGTCCAGCAGCCATTCGGCGGCCGGACCGACGTCCTCTCCGGCATCGGCGGCAGCGCTGAGCCGCGCGTGGGCCTCCGACAGGATGCGGCGCGTGCCGTCGAGACGGTCGAGCAGGGGCGTGCGCCGGCGCGGCCGCTTGCGGCGGTCCAGCCGTTGTCCCCTCGCCAGCGTGTTCGCCCGCTCGCCGAGGTGCTCGGCGCCGAGCAGTTCGCCGCGAATGGGGCCGGCCAGCAAGTCCTCGCGAGCATCGGTCCGGCGTGAAATCAGGCGGGAGGCGAACCGGGACGACGTAGGCAGAGCTATGGTGGGGACCTTGATGACAGATCGAGCAGTATAGGAGGGGGGAGAGCCTGTTGGAAGGCTCGCCCCCCATCCATCACACTGACCAGCGGCCGGATATTACTCCTTCCAGGTCAACCCCGTCAGCGCGATCCGAAACTCCTTCGACTGCGGCTCGTAGCTCACCCGGTAACTATCGAAGTAGTAGCCGGCGGGGGAATAGCGCTCGGACGCCGAGACCGGGATCGCACCGGACCGCTCGGTTGCGGAGTCGCGCTGGGCCAGGATGAAGTCGCGGGTGACCATGGGCTCGTCGAAGATCACCTTGCCGTCCCAGGAGCCGATGATGAACGTCGCGGTGAAGGGCTGGTTCCTGGGCGGCAGCTCCGGCGAGGCCATGTCGATCCAGTGCAGGCCCATCTTCGGCACCGTCGCCTGCTCCGGGGTCAGCTTCATCAGCTGGTGGGACGAGACGTACCCGGCCGGCATCTCGGTCTGGGCGGGGAACTTCCCGGCGCGGGCCGCGAAGCCCGGGGCCGCCGGATCGATCGCCTCGCGCTCGGCGAGCGACACGCGGTAGAAGTGGAAGTCGAAGTGCGGGGCGGTGTAGGGCCCCCCGTGACCGTTCGGGTTCCAATCCAGCTCCACGAATCGGTAGGGCGTCCCGTTCCCCGCCGGCAGTTCGAGAATGTAGGCGTTGTAGTGCTCGTGGCCTCCGCTGCCGTGCTTCCCGGCCGGGGGCAGACCCTCCAGTGCCGCCTCGTCGAGCGCCACGCCGACCTCGACCGGATTGCCCGAGGCCTGATCCACCACGATGTAGGTGCGTGCAGCGCCCTTGCCCACTGTCACCGGCGCGCCGTACTGGCGCTGAGTCGCCGGGGTGGCCTCCGGGCCGCTGGGGCCCTTCGGGGAAGCAAACGCCAGTCCGGCCAGGCTCAGGACCACCAGGTACTTCGAGTGCATCTCTCCCTCCAGGTATGGGTTCTCGGGCCGGATTCGACCGGGTTGCCCGTGAGACGGGGCGAACGGCCAATCCTTCTCACCCGAGATCCACGCTGGAGGGAACCGTCTCAGCGCCCCGCTGCCGGCCCAGCCGGCGCAGGTGTTCGCCGCCATCTCCGATCTCCCGGAGAGTCTAGGCCGGACCGATCACACCCAGATCACCTGATTCTGCCCCGGGCCTGTGGCGCCGTCACAGCGCCCCTGCGTAGGGGGAGTTGTTTCTCAGTCGCACAAGGCGAGCGGGCAATGAGTTAGCGATGATTGCGGAACGGTGCGTGACTTGCGCTTTGGTGCCGTGCCTCTCGCAGTGCAATCCCACTCAGCAATTGCCGAGGTTTCCGGCCGGCACCCGGAGAAGGTCAGCGCGGATGCTTGCACCCTCATTCGCCGTCACCCTGCGCACCGGGCTAGCGCTCGTCGGCACAGCTGCGCTCGCCGGCTGCGCGGTCCAGAGCCAGTCGAGTCTCCTCGCCGGCGGTCCCCAGCCGGTCGAGGTTCGGATGACCCCGAGCGTCATCTACCTCGGGCAGCGCACTCAGGTGGTCGTCCGCAGCCCGGGCGCCGACAGCATCGCCTTCGAGTCCGAGAACGGCGTCGACCGCTATTGGGCTGGAGACTCGGTGCTCACCGCGTGGGTCACCCCCGATTTCGGCGGGGCCGCCACCTCGGAGCGTTATGCGCCGCTCCGGAACGGCCGAGCGCTGGCCTATCTCAAGCAGCCGGTCCGGGTCACAGCCTGCCGCCAGGGTCACTGCCGGGAGTTCTACCACGAGATCGCGGTCAAGCTCCCCGAGCGGAACGAGCGCGTCGTCGCGGTCACCGCCGGCTGGAGCTCGGTCTTCGCGCGGCGCGCCATCCGAGGCGCCAACCGGACGGTGCTGTTTCAGGACGCGCTGCACAGCGGCGTGTGGTCGCTGAACGGCGAATGGTCGGCTGGAGCCTGGAACGGACGGGTCCAGGGTCTTCTGGGAGCCGACGATCGCGGCGCGTGGCTGGACCTCTCCCGCGTCCTCAAGCAAGGGAACGAGATGAGCTACGGGCTGGCGATGCACGCCGGTGTGACCCACACCGAGTGGCTGGGCGCCGGTCCCCAATCCGTGCCCACCGACCGGACCGCGTATCGAGCCGGCATCGGCCCCAGCATCATGGTCAAGGGCATCACCGCCAGCTCCCAGTTCGGGATCTACACCGACGGCGTGGAGACGCTGCAGATCGCGAGCACCCGGCTCTCGGTGAACGGCAACCTCACCTCCGTCCGGCATCCGGTGACGCTCACCGCAGAGAAGACCTTCGCGTTCGGCGGCGGCCCGATCGTCGCCCGGCGCCGGGACGCGCTCGAGCGGCTCACCGCGGCGATCCGCGTGGTGGACGACCTGGCGCTCAACGTGGGGCTCAGCAGCCACCGCATCGCGTGGCCCGAGGACGACGATCCCGCCGAAGACCTCCGGGCCTCCGAGACCCGCATCATCCTGGGAGGGCAGTACACGGTCACCTGGTAGGTCAGGTCATGCGCGCGGCTTGCACCGTCTCCCGACGCAGGCAGGCTACAAGTCGCCAGCCGCCCGCCCCCAATCCGCGGATGCCCTGGTGCTGCGTCTGGACGCGGTGCGGTCGGCGGAGCCGTGGACCTCAGGGCGCGCCAGATCGTGGTGGGACGAGCATCGGCCGGCCCGCGCGGCCGTCAGGACTCCCCAGCCACCGCCCGTCCCACGATGACCGTGATGTTGTCGGTGCCGCCCGCCTCCAGCGCGTCCGCCAACAGGTCCTCGCACACCTGACGGGCGGACGTCATCGCCCGGAGCCGGTCGCGGATCCGGTCGTCGGAGACGTGGGCGGTGAGCCCGTCGCTGCACAGCAGCACCACGGTTCCCCACTGCATATCGAAGCGGGTCACCACCGGGTCGGTCTGGCGTCCGCCGAGCGAGCTGGACAGCGTGCGGGCGAACCGCGTCGTGGCCGCGTCGGCGCGGGTGAGGACGCCGAGGTCGATCAGCTCCTGGGCCATCGTCTGGTCCCGGGTGATCTGCGTCAGCTCGCCGTCGCGGAACAGGTAGCACCGGCTGTCGCCCACCTGCAGGAGATACGCCCGAGGCCAGACGCCGAGATACATCGTGAGCGTGGTGGCCATGCCCCGGTAATCCGCGTCGTCCTCGCCGCGGCGGAGTAGCGCCTGATGGCACTCCCGCGCGCCCTCCGCCAGGGCGTCGTAGAACTGCTGGTCGTCGGCCGACGACGCGGCGTAGTAGGAGCGCATGGTGCCGGACACGTACTGCGTCACGGCCTCGAGCGCGACCCGGCTCGCCTCCTCACCTCTCGCACCGCCGCCGACACCATCGGCCACCATCGCCAGGAAGGCGAGCCGCTCGGGTCCGGCCATCAGGCGGTCGATTGCCGGGAGGCTGGTCTGGTGGACCACCATGTGTTTGCGGAGCGCGCAGATCAGGAAATGATCCTGATTGTCGGCGCGGACCTTGCCGGTGTGGGTGAGACCGTGGACGTCGATCTCGCTGTCGAGCGGCTTGCGGGCTAGGGTATCGGGCGGTGCGTCTGTCTGCGGGGCGGGCATGGGACCTCCGGTTCGACGAAGGCTACGGTCCCAATCTGCGTGTCACCCCGGGAATCGGCCAGTGGCCGCCGCTAGCGGCCGATGCGGAAGAGCTCCGCGTCGGCGTTGGCCCGCTCGAGAAAGAGGTCGGCCAGGATCGCCGCGGCGATGTAGCCGAACACGACGCCGTTCGCACCGTACCCCAGCGCGACGTAGCCGTTGGGGAACTCCGGCGCGACGCCGATGTACGGCAGGCTGTCCGTCGTCTCGGCGAAGGTGCCGGCCCAGCTCCAGTCCACGTCGAACGGGATGGCCGGGAACAGCTCGGCGAACTGCTTCGCCAGCCGCTCGACCTGCTTGTCCTGGATCTTCTCGACCTTGTGCGCGCCCTTGAACGGCACGTCCGCCCCGCCGACGATCGCCCGTCCATCGGGCGTGGTCCGCAGGTAGACGTAGGGTCGGGCGGTTTCCCAGATGAGGCAGCGGTCCTCTCCCCACCCGTCGAAGGAAGCGAGCGGCGAGGTCGCGAAGCTGAAGGTGCTGGTGAGGCGGATCGACTTCCGGGGCACGAACGGCGGGATGTTGTAGCCGGTGGCGAAGATCGCCTTCCGCGCGCGGATCCGGAACCCATCGGCCGTCTCGAGCAGGACGCCCTTCCGATCCGACTGGTAGCGGGCCACGCCGGTGCGGTCGTAGGCCTCGAGCCCGTCGCGAACGGCGCTCGCCAGCAACGCGTGGGTGAAGTGGAGCGGGTCGATCTCCCCCGCGAGCCGGGAGAGGAGCGCCGCGGGGCGCTCGAAGGAGAACCGCTCCCGGATGTCGCTGGGGGAGAGCAGGTCGACGTCGAGGCCGATGTCCCGCCGCGCCCGCCGCTCGCGCTCCAGCGCTTTCACGTCCCGCCCGCTGCTGGCGAGATAGAGGCTGTTTTTCCGGCTGAAGTCCGACTCGCCGCCCACCTTGTCTGCGAGCCGCTCGATCCCCTCGATCGCCTCGGCGCAGAGCCGGTAACACCGCTCGGCCGGGCCTTGGCCCAACCGGTCCGCGAGATCCGAGAGGTGGGTGTCGAGCTCGTACTGCAGGAGTGCGGTGGACGCGCCGGTGCTCCCGTAGCCCACTTCGCGGCCTTCGAGCAGCACGGTGTGAATCCCCTCTTCGGCGAAGCGCTGGCCCAGCAGGGCGCCGGTGACGCCGCCGCCGATGATGGCGAGGTCGCACCGGCGATCCTGGTCGAGCTTGGGATAGGTGGCCTGCAGGCCACCCTTCACCAGCCAGAACGGGACGCCAGTCGTGAGATCCATCCCGCCAAACTAACCACCCGCGCCTCCCCTCGCGCGCGACCCCGGGGCTCCCCATCTTCCTGCGATGGCCGACCTCGACTCCGCCGATCCGCTCGCCGCTCTGGTTCATCTCTCCCACCTCCTCGGCCGCGAGCCCCGCCTGGTACAGCCGGGCGGGGGAAACACCTCCGTCAAGGTGGGCGACGTCCTGCTGGTAAAGGGCAGCGGGACCGACCTGCGCACCATCACCCGCGACGGCTTCACCCGCCTCTCGCTCGCGCGGCTCGACGGTCTCCGGGAGGCGGAGACCATGAGTGACGCGGAGATGATGCGGTTCATGGCCGGTTGCATGCTGGCCGATGGACCGGCCCCCAGCGTCGAGACGCCGTTGCATTCCCTCCTGCCGCACCCTGTCGTCGCCCACACACACGACGTCGCCACGATGAGCCTGACCAACGTGGGCGACGGTACCGCCGAGCGGCTGGTCGGAGAGCTGTTCGACGGGCGCGTGGTCTACGTCCCCTATGTCCGTCCCGGCTTTCCGCTGGCCCGCGGCGTCCGCGACATGGTGGACCGGATTCCGACGGGCGCGATCGGACTGACCCTCGCGCATCATGGGCTGGTGGTCTGGGGCGCGGACGCCTCGGAATGCCATCGCCGGCTGGGCGAGGCGGTCGGGCTGATGGACCAGTATCTCGCCACGGCAAAGCGGGGCCGAAAGCGCCCTCAGCGAGGGAAGGCCGCCGGGACCTCGCCCGAGGAGCGTCGCCGGCTTGCCGAGACGGTGATGCCCGCCGTCCGGGGCGCGCTGAGCGCACCCGACCGGGTCGTGCTCCACTTCGATGACTCGGACGACGTGCTGAGCGCGATCGGGGCGGACCGGATGCCGGAGCTGACGCGACGGGGGATGGCTACGCCGGAACACCTGCTGCGGGCCGGCCGGCTGCCGGTCTGGCTCGACCTCGATCCGGCCGCCAATGCCGAGGCGACCGTCGGCCGGGTTCGGACCCAGCTCGCCGCGGCGCGCGAGGAGTACCTGGCGTATCACCTGCGATACGCGGCCGACGGCCAGCCGGCCCTGGATGACTGGGCGAAGGTGATCCTCGCCCCCGGCCTGGGCATGATCACCGCCTTCGGCGACAAGCGTGGCGCGGTCACCGCCAACCTCTGCTATCGCGCCACGCTGGAGGCGATCGAGAATGCTGAGGCGGTAGATGGGTTCGCGTTCATCGCCGAGCCCGACGTCTTCGAGTTCGAGCACTGGCCGCTGGAGCGGCGGAAGATCGAGGAGCAGATCGCCAAGGACCGGACCACGCGGCTCCTGCCGCGGCACGTCGCGGTCGTCATCGGCGGGGGCAGTGGGATCGGCCGGAGCGCAGCCCTCCGGTTCGCCGACGAGGGCGCGCACGTGGTGGTCGCCGATCTGGATGGCGCCCAGGCCGAATCGGTCGCCGCGGAGGTGAGCGGCCGGGCGCCCGGTCGTTCCATCGCCGCCGCGGTGGATGTGCGGGACGACGCGGCGCTCGACGCGCTGTTCCGGCGGACCGTGCTCGAGTTCGGCGGGCTCGACACGCTGTTTTATACCGCGGGAGCCCCCCCTCGCTTCGCACCGATCACCGACATCCGCCGGGAGGACTTGCAGCGGCAGCTCGAGGTCCACTACCTCGGCGCCGTGGCCGCGATCGGCCGCGCAGCGGCGATCATGCGGCGGCAGGGTCTGGGCGGCGCCATCGTGGCGTCCGTGTCCAAGGCTGCGCTGGTGCCGGGAAGGGAAGCCGTGGCCTACGGGGGGAGCAAGGCGGCGCTGCTGCAGGCCCTGCGGGTGGCCGCGGTGGAGCTGGGACCGGACCGCATCCGGGTGAACGCGATCAACGCCGACCAGGTGGATACGCCGCTGTTCCAGCAGTTCGTCCGCGAGCGCGCGGCCGCTCGCGGCGTGTCGGTGGAGGAGCAGCTGGAGACGTACCGGAAGCGCAACCTGATGGGGGCTGCGCTGATCCCGGCCGAGGCCGTGGCCGACGTCGCCGTGCTGCTGGCCAGCGACCGGTTCCGATTCACCACCGGAGACATCCTCACCGTGGATGGCGGGCTGCCGGAGGCATTCCCGCGCTGAGAGGCTACCGAGGCCAGAGCCAGCCGAACGTTCCCGCCGTCACCAGGCCGTATAGCAGGGCGTCGAACGTTTCCTTGGCCGCCACCACCCAGGGCTTGCCCATCCAGATCGACGCCGGAATTCCGCCCGCCGCGTAGGCCAGGAAGCCGACAGCGCCCACGACGCGGAACACATGGAGATACTCGTTGTTGTCTGGCGTGATCGCATGGGCCGCCACGTAGCCCACGAAGAACGACACGACGAGGGTGAAGAGAAACCACTGGATCAACGTCGGCCCCATGCTCGGCGCACCGGGCCGCCGCAGGTAGAGCAGGCCGACCGGGCCCTCCACGAACTTCTGCTTCATCTCCGGCGATTCCCTGTCTTTCATGTCGGCACAGTAGGGAAACACATACTGCCTCCCCGGCTCGGGGTTGCCGGCCCGGATGGCGGCACGGACCACGTCCTCGTTGGCCAGGCCCTTGTAGTCGCTGTTGTGATACTTCAGCACCATGTGGATGATCGAGCTGAGCACGAAGACGAAGACGGCGGACAGGAACATGGGAAGCCAGAGCGCGGCGAGGATCGACATAATGCCTTCCATTTGGAGAGGGACCCCTGCAGGGCAGCGCTAACGTACTTCCGAAGCGGTCGCCCCCGCCAGCATGCCGCGTACGCGGGACAGCAGCTCCTCCGGCGCGAACGGCTTCTGAATGAACGGGGCGGTTTCCGGCAAGAGGCTGCGAGCCAGCACGTCCTCGCCGGTGTAGCCGGACATGAAGAGGATCGGTATGCCGGGATGGATGTCCGCCAAGGCGTCGCTCAACTCCCGTCCGTTGAGCTCCGGCATGATCACGTCCGACAGCACCAGCTTCGGCGGCTCGCCGCCGAAGGAGAAGATGTCGAGCGCCTGGCGGCCGTTCTCGGCCTCGATGACCACGAGGCCGGCACCTTCCAGCGTGCGGCGCACCAGCTCACGGATCGCCGGCTCGTCCTCCACCACCAGCACCAGCACCGACTCCATGTCGATGGGGGTTTCGCTGGGGATGTCCCGGTCCGGCACGCTGACGGCTTCGACGTCCTCCGGCGCGGCAGGCAGGTAGATCTTCATCGTGGTGCCGACCTCCGGCTCGCTGTAGGGCCAGATGAAGCCGTCGTGCTGCTTCACGATGCCGTACACGGTGGAGAGGCCGAGCCCGGTGCCCGCGCCCACCGGCTTCGTGGTGTAGAACGGCTCGAAGATCTTGGCGAGCGTCTCCTTGCTCATCCCCGTACCGGTGTCCGACACGATGATGCGCACGTACGCTCCCGGCACCAGGTGGCCCACCTGGTGCGCGTCTGCGTAGTCCCGGTCGAGGATCACGTCGTCCGTTCCGATCACCAGCCGGCCGCCGGTGCGCATCGCGTCGCGCGCGTTGGCGGCCAGGTTGATGAGCACCTGGTCGATCTGGGTGGGATCGGCCAGAATCCGGTATCGCGCGCGGCTCGGCAGCACGGTGAGGGCCTTGTCGGCTCCGAGCAGGCGCTCGAGCACCGGGATGAGCGCGGTGATCGCCTGGTGCGGGTCGACGAGCTGGGTCTGCTTGACCTGTCGGCGACTGAAGGCGAGGAGCTGCTGGGCCACGCGCGCGGCCCGCGTGGCCGCGCTCACCATCTCGCGCACGTCGGCCGCCTGCGCGTGGCCCTGGCCAAGCGCGCCGAGCACGAACTCGCCGAACCCCAGCACCGCCATGAGCTGATTGTTGACTTCGTGGGCGACCCCGCCGGCGAGCGTGCCCACCGCCTGGAGCCGCTGCGCCTGGCTGAGCTGCTCCTCGGCGTGCACGCGGTCGGTGATGTCCGTGTGCGCGCCGACCCACTCCCGGATCTGTCCCTGATCGTCGAGCACCGGCACGGCCCGCACTTCCATGCTCCGGTACTCGCCGTCGCGGCGGCGCAGGCGGTGCTCGGTGGCGAGCGGCCGGCGCGCGGCGACGGCCGCTCCCCAGGCCCGGAGCGCCTCGTCGCGATCGTCGGGATGGATCGCCTCGAACCACCCGCCCCAGGTGGCTTCCGATCCCGTCTGCCCGGTGAAGGCCTCCCACTGGCTCGTGTCGGTGGGCCGGCGGCCGTCGCCCGACGCGGTCCACACGATCTGCGCGGCGGCGGCGACGAGGGCGCGGTAGCGGGCCTCCCCGCGCCGCAGCGCCTCCTCGGCGTGCTTCTGCTCGGTGACGTCATTGTCCACCTCGATGACCGCGCCCGGCCGCCCCTCCTGATCGCGGTGCAGGATCCAGTGACTCGCCACCTGCACCCGCCCGCCACTGCGTGACCGCCGGGCAAGCTCGGCGTGCCACTCGCCCTGCTCCAGCAGAGCGGTCACCGCGATGTGCGGGGGCACGGGAAGCTCGGTGTGCAGCAGCTTGACCGCGTCGGTGCCCACCGCCTCCTTGGCATTCCATCCGTAGAGCCGCTCGGCACCGGCGCTCCAGAACTGGATCGTCCCATCGAGACTTCGGGCGAGGACGGGTGCGTGGTTCAGGATCTCGAGCAGCTCCTTGGTCTGACGCACGCTCTCGCGCAACGCCACCCCGGTGGCCTGCTCGGCCTCGAGCAATCGCTCGCTCAACGCCATGTCGGCTGCCGCCCACTCGGCCGCCCGCCGCTCCTCGTCGGCCCGGCGCACCACCGCGGCGACCCGGAAGGCCGCGAAGAGCGAGAGCCCGACGAAGACGCCGACGAAGAGCGCGAGCACCACGTGCTGCTGGTAGAGGCCGAGCTGCAAGGCGAGCAGGCTGCCGGCGACGAACAGGAGGGGTGTCATCACGGCGAGCGGGAGGAGGCGCCGCAGCAGGATGATCCCCGGCTCGCGGCCGACCAGGAGCTCGACGATCAGCGGCTCGTGCGTCGCGGCGGCGACGCCGATGGTGAGCACCAGCAGCAGGAGCGCGGCGGCGAAGGAGGTCCCGACGCCGGGCGCGAACGCGTACAGCTCGGCCACGCCGACCACGTGGCCGACGATCGCCAGCAGCGGGATGACGGCCGCGGCCGTGAGCGCGCCCAGGTGGACTCGGCGGTGCTGGGCCGCCCAGTCATCCTTGGTCAGGAGCAGGGCCAGGCTCAGCAGGAGGAAGCACGCCGTGCTGCTCGGCGACGGGCGGCCGGGGAAGGTGGAGGGCAGCCGGCGGACATCGTCGGGGAAGAGGAGGGTGTCGAACCCCAGGTTCCGCCAGACCAGGTACTCAGCGAGCACCAGCGTCGCGATCAGCACGGCGGTGGCCGAGGCCGCAAACTGCTGGCTGGGCATCTTCGACTTGAAAGCCAGGAGCGCGGCGCCGACCAGCACGAACAGGAGTGCGGTCAGCGGCACCATCGGCGGGACGAACGGCCACGCCGGGATGAGCGGACCGGGGCCGAAGATGTAGGACTCGATGACCGCCACGCCGATCAGGGCGGCGGCCGCGCCGGTGGCCATCGGCAGTCGGCCGACCCACAGCCCGGCATGTGCGGCGCCGACCGCCGGAAGTGCAGGTGCGGACGCCCGTGGTGGTTGACGGTGAGTCATGACCGCTCGTGGCTGCCGCGATAAGAGGGGGAGCCGGAATCTATACAGGCGCGTGGCGCGGCGGCGAGTGGCTGGCCCCCTGTCAGGCCGCCATCCCGAGCGCTCGCACCAGCGCGAACACCCCAGTGAGCAGCAGCGCTACCGACCAGAGCAGGTCGAAGTTGATCCAATGCGTGCGGAGGATGGCGAGTCCGACCCGCCGGTACACGATCCACGCGGTGACGGTCATGACCCCGAGCAGCACCGCCGTGTGGAGCGCGATCCCGGTCAGTGCCTCACCGGCTCGTGCACTCGATCCGCCGCCGGCGCTCATGAGCGACAGAAGCACCGGAGCGAGCATGAGACCGGCCCCGTGGGCGCTGGCCATCAATGCCGACCAGACCACGAGGTCCCGGCTGCTCACGCGCATGCCGACCCACCGCGGGTGGCGGTACCAGCGGGCCAGCCGCCAGGCGCCGAACGCCAGCAGCACGCCGGCCGCCAGCAGTGCCAGCGTCCGGATCTCCAGCAGATTGTCGAGGAGGAGGAGAGGGACGGCCACCGCCCCGAGGGCGAGCAGGTGGCCGAGCGCTATCGGCGGGAGGGCGCTCCAGAGCGCGCGCTCCCGCTGTTCCTGCAGGGCGAGGGCGACCGCGAACAGCCAGCCCATGCCCGGGTTGAGGCCGTGGTAGACCCCGAATCCCACCAGGGCGAGCCAGGCTCCCGCATGCTCAGGATGGGAAACAGAAAGTGTCAGTCGAAGCGTCTCCCCCCTCGAGCCTGACCTGGTGCGCGCGCGCCTCGCCGAAGGTCGCGAGGAAGCCGGGATCCACCGTGATCCCGCCGTTGGGCTTCACGTCGAGCTTCACCATCCACCCCGGCATGCCTTCGGGATAGAACTGCTCGTCCCACGCGCTGTAGAGCCCGTTGGTGAAATACACCCGCTTGCCGTCAAGAGAGATCTCCACCATCTGGGGACCGCCCTTGAGCGGGCCTCCCTTCGGATGGCCGGCTTTCCGCACGATGCCGCCGATCTGCACCGTCCCGGTCAGCTTGGCGTCCAGCGGGTCGCTCACGTCGTACTGACGCATCTCCCCGGTGCCCCAGCAGCTCACGTAGAGAAAGCGATCGTCGAGTGAAAGATCGATGTCCGTGACCAGCGGCGGCACCGCCTTGAACGGCTTGAGGGCGGGGGGGAGGAGGTCGGGATCGGCCGGCTCCGCCGGGATGGTCGCGATCTTCTTGACCTTGAACGTCTCCTTTTCCCGGTACCAGGCCCAGACCGAGGCGGACAGATCCGCCACGCTGATGACCACGCCGAAGAAGCCATACTGCTTGCGGGGGTCGTGGGCCGGTCGCAGCTCCAGCAGCATCTGGTGTTCGTCGCCGATGTCGATCACCTGGGTACGCTTGCGGCGCCTCAGGTCCCAGAAGTGGATCCGATGTCCGTACTTCTTGCCCAGCAGCTCCTCCGGCACCACGCCGTTCTCGAACTGCCGGGGCTCGCCCCATTCGCTGGTGATCATCACGTCGTGGGCGTAGTGCCACCAGAAGTCGTAGCCGAGGAACTGATCGCCCCGATCGATCTCCCAGGCCCCCAGCGGCTCGAAGGTGTAGTGATCGAGCATGAAGACGCCGCCCGGCCCCTTGCCGTCCTCGGTTCCGCCCAGCGCGGACATGTAGATGGCGTCCGGCCCGCAGTGGACCGTATGCGGACGGGAGTACCCGGTCCGCGCCTTGACCGTCTCGGGTTCGATGATCTTGACGATGGTCGGTTTCAGCGGATCGGGCTGGGTGTCCACGATGTAGATGCGCGAGCTCCGGAGCCCCGGCACCACTAGATACCTCCGCTCGAGGTGCGGGTGAGGCGAAGGCGGGCAGAGCGCGGAGCTGCAGGCATTCCAGCCGAAGTGGTGCAGCTCGTCGCCGACATTCGGCATGTCGAGCTTGTGCACGACGGTCGAGTACGTGGGCGATTCCTGGTGGAGGTCCACCACGCATATCGCATCGGGGACGCCCGGCCGGTGCGGGTTGAGCGTGGCGACGTAGGCGTGCCGCTCGGGGGGCGCGCCCATCGCCATTTTGGGCGAGGGGTAGAACGTGGGGTCGGGCTTGAGCAGGGTCATTATGTCACCGTGGTTGCCTTCTGCATGCCGTGCATGAAATGGGGCTTCCCATCCTTGGTATCCGGCAGGAAGCAGAGCAGGCCGTACTCTCCTGCGGGGAGATCCACCTCGATGATCGCGTGCGCGCCGGGCATGATGCCGCTCAGGCCCCCGTAGATGATGCCGGGCGGCGGGCCCACCTGCTTCATGCCCCAAGCGGTGACATCCGATGGTTTCTTGCCGGGGTTCAACTTGGCGATGGCGATCTCATGGTGCTGGGCGCCCAGATTCTCCACTCGGATACGGTGCTTGCCCGCGGTGATGGGCGCCGAGAGCTGAAAGTCGTAGTCGAGCAGCTTTATCACGAGGTCCGCCTCCGGCTCGGCGGCCGGCGGCCCGGTCGCGCTCACCACCTTGAGAGCACGTGACATCCCCTTCGCGACGTGCGGCACGCCGTCGGGCGAGGGGATGAAGCAGATCAGGCCATAGTTGCCTTCTGCGAGGTCCTGAATGACGGTGGAGGTGTCGTTGGGCGGCGGCGGAGCGGGTCCTCCGACCGAGATCGCCCAGCTTGGGTACTCCTCCCCCTTCATCCCGCCGAGAAAGTCCTTCAGCGACTTGCCCTGCTCGAATCGCACCAGCTGGATGTGGTGCATCGACGGCCCATGGTTGACCAGTTGCAGGGCCGTGAGGCCCGCGGGGATCTCGGACGGTCCCTCGAAGGCGAAGTCTTTTGCGGTGAATGTGACGACGTTCGGCTTGCTCGCGGACGCGTCCGCTGCCGGAACGGCGTCCGCCGGAGGCGCATCGTTCGCGCGCTTGTCGCCGCCGCAGGACGCGAGCAGGACGGCCAAGGCGGTCAGGGGCGCGCACCGAGTGATCCCGACGAACATGAGCACCTCAGATGGGAAAGTCAGAGCGGATGATGACCTGCGGATTTAGCATGCAACGGGCGACTGCGGAGCGTCAAGAGCGGATAGGCTTCAGGCGGCGGGGTGGCTCGACAGGACGGTGCGCGCTCCACCCATGAGGTGGGTGTGACTCGCGACAATGGCGGTCAGGGCGCGCTGATCGACCGCGCTGTCGAAAAGGTCGACCGAGTAGGCACAGAACAGGCTGTAGGCGCTTCCGGCGAGGGCCGCGTTCCACAGCGCTTCCAGCTCTTCCGCCTCGGCATACCGCCCCTCCTTCCAGAGCAAGCCGACCATTTCCCCGAACGCCCGCACCTGGCCGCTCCCGCTCATCTCTCGCGCCCGGCGAAGCAAGCCTCCCACCACGGCCTCAAAGCGCTCGCCGTCGGGCCGGCCGTCGAGCAGCAGGCGGTCGAGGGTCTCGCGAGCGTCGAGGAACACGAGCCGGCCCTCGCGCTCCGCCTCGATCGTCGCGGCAGCGCCTTCCTGCATGAGTAGGCGGGCGATACCTTGGGTATGGCCGGGGGTGGCGATCACGATGAGACCATCCCGCCGCCTCAGGCCTTCACCCAGAAACAGGCTCACATTCTTCGCGAGAAACTGATCGTCCTCACCATAGAGCTGCACGACGTGGTCACCGGGCGCGGCTTGACTGAGGAGTTCGGTCCATGACGTCATTGTCTCACTCCCCAGGTGACTCCAGCGGGCCTGGCCCATGTGGCAGGTGTACGCATAGTAGTGGTCTGGACACCGCCATCGCTACCCGCCAGGAGCGCCCGGCCCTCCCTTCCGCCCACCAGTCCCCGATGCAGATCGGACCCTTGCCGGAGTGACTACTCCCACCGAAGCGTCCGGCCAGCCGGAGGGCCATGCCTCGGCCGAGGAGCTCCGGCGTGGCAGGGAGCGATTTCAGCTCGCCGCGAGGGTCACCCAGGATCTGCTGTGGGAATGGGACCTGGAAATCGGCCATGTCGTCTGGGCCGGCACCACTCGGCCGTATTTCGGCCTTCCCCCCGAACAGATCTCATCCATCACGGCCAATCAGTATCGGGCCTGGGCCGACCGCGTGCATCCCGAGGACATCGCGGGGGCGGAGCACGTGTCTCGAGTGGCCATTGCAAGCGGAGCCGAGTCCTGGGACCACGAGTATCGCTTCCGCCGGGCGGACGGAACCTATGCCTTGGTCTCCGAGCGGGCGTTCATCGCCCGTGACGAGACCGGTCGGGCGCGCTGGATCGTGGGCGCGATCCGTGATGTCAGCGGCCGGAAGGAGACCGAACGCGCCGTCACCCGCCTCGCCGCCATCGTGGCGTCGTCCACCGATGCCATGATCGGGAAATCCCTCGAAGGGATCGTGACCACCTGGAATGCCGCCGCCGAGCGGATCTTCGGGTACTCGGAGCGCGAGATGGTGGGGAACTCGATCTTCGTGCTCATCCCCGAGGATTTGCACGAGTCCGAGCGCACACTGCTCCAGCAGATCGCGGCGGGGGAGCGGGTGGACTTCGCCGAGACGGTGCGGATCAGGAAGGACGGGTCCCGGATCTACATCGCCCTCACGGTGTCACCGATCTGGGATTCCTCCGGCGTCGTGGTGGGAGCCTCCTCGATCAAGCGCGACATCACCGATCGCAAGCGCGCGGAGGCCGACCTCGCCCGGCGGGAGGAGCGCTACCGCGCGCTGGTGGTCGCCACGTCGTCCATCGTCTGGATCGCGAATCCCGACGGCGAGTTCGGTGCCCCGCAGGACTCGTGGGCATCGTACACCGGGCAATCGTGGGACGAGCACCGGGGGCTCGGCTGGATCGACGCCGTGCACGGGGATGACCGTGCGGCCGTGTCCGCCAGCTGGCTCCACGCGCGCCGTAATGGGACGATCTGGGAGAGTCGTTCGCGCATCTGGTCGCAGGCACACGGCGGTTACCGCCACTGCGTAGTCCGCGCCGTTCCCGTGGTCGGCCCAGGCGACGAGGCGCGGGAATGGATGGGCACGGTGACGGACGCGGAGGAGCGGTGGCTCGCGGACGAGCGTCTCCGGCAGGCCGACCGGATGGAATCGGTCGGCCGACTGGCCGGTGGCGTCGCGCACGAGGCCAACAACCAGATGACGGTCATTCTGGGCGCGGCGGAGTTCCTGAACCGGGAAATCCGTGAAGAGGTCGTCCGAATGGACCTCGAGCACATCCGGCGCGCGGCGCACAGGACGGCGGCCATCACCCAGCAGCTCCTCGCCTTCAGCCGGCGCCAGATTCTCCAACCGCAGCTGGTCAACCTCAACACCGTCGTCACCGCCCTCGAGCCGATTCTCAGACGCGCCCTGGGCGAGCTGTCCCGCGTCGAGCTTCGTCTCGACCCCGACCTCGGTCAGGTGCGCGCCGATCCAGGGCAGCTCGACCAGGTCCTGCTGAACCTCGCCCTCAACGCGCGCGACGCGATGCCCGAGGGTGGCACCGTCACCGTGGAGACGATGAACCTCTGGGTCGACGAGCAGGCCGTGACGGCGCGAGGCCTGGATCCCGTGCCGCCCGGCCAATACGCCGCGCTCGTCGTCGCCGATACGGGTGCCGGGATGGACCGCGAGACCCTCGACCACATCTTCGAGCCGTTCTTCACTACGAAAGCGGTCGGGGAGGGGACCGGGCTGGGGCTGGCGACCGTCTACGGCATCGTCCGGCAGAGCGGGGGGTACGTCTCCGTCATCAGCCAGCCCGGTCGCGGGACCACCTTCCAGATCTATCTGCCCCTGGCCGCCGCCGAAGCGCCCGTGGCCGGTGGGGGGAGGCCGACGCTGACCGGCGGCGGGACGGAGTGCATTCTGGTGGCGGAAGACGAGCCCGCCGTGCGCGGCATCCTGGCCCGTACGCTTCGCAGTTACGGCTATTCCGTGCTGGAGGCCTGCGATGGGACCGAGGCGCTGGAGATCGTGGAGAGCGCGTCGGTGCTCCCCGAGCTCGTCCTCGCGGACGTGGTGATGCCGGGCATGGGCGGCAAGCAGCTCGCGGCGGCGCTGGAGGAGCGTTGGCCGGGCATCCCGATGCTGTTCGTGTCGGGCTATGCCGGGGTCGATACCGTCCGGCGCGGCCTGATGGAGGAAGGTCGCGAGTTCATGCAGAAGCCGCTGGAACCCGAACAGCTCGCCGTCAAAGTCCGCCAGATTCTCGACGCCCGGCGCGCCGCGCGGCCCTAGCGCCGCGGAAAGGCTCAGTCGCCGCCCTGTCCCCGATAGATCTCCCGCAGTGTCTCGATGGTATCCGCGTCCGCCGCGGATTTGTCCGGACGGTATCCCTTGATCCGCGCGAATCGAAGCGCCAGGCCCCCCGGGTAGTGCGGGCTGGCCTGGAGATCGTTGAACGCCACCTCCACCACGAGCTCCGGCCGCACGTACACCGTGTACTCGTCACGGCTCACCTCGAGCTCGGCCAGCCGCTCGGTCTGCCACCGCAGAATCTCGTCGGTCATGCCCTTGAAGGTCTTGCCGAGCATGACGAAGCCGCCACGCCCCGGGTCGCGGGCGCCCAGGTGGAGATTGCTCAGCCAGCCCCGACGGCGGCCATGCCCCCATTCGGCGGCGAGCACGACGAGATCCAGGGTGCGCACCGTTTTGACCTTGAGCCATCGCCGCCCGCGCCGGCCCGCCTCGTACGGCGCGCCGAGCGCCTTCACCATCACGCCCTCGTGTCCCCGCGCTATCGCGGCGCGATGGAACTCGCCCGCGGCCTCGGCGCTCCCGGTCACGACCCGCGGCACGACGAGACTCGCCGGAACCGCCTGGGCCAGTAGCGCCACGCGGCGGTGGAAGGGCTCGTCGAGCAGCGAGGCGCCGTCCAGATAGAGGATGTCGAACAGCACCAGGGTGACCGGCAGCTCGTTTCGTATCCGCTCGACCTCGAGTCGGCGTCCGAACCGGCGCATCGTCGTCTGGAAGGGCAGCGGGGTGCCGTCGGGGCGGAGCGCGATCGCCTCGCCCTCCACGATCAGCTCGCGCGCGGGGAAGGCGCGCGCGGCCTCGACCAGCTCGGGCACGGCGGCGGTCACCTCGTTGAGCCGGCGGGAGTAGATCCGCACCTCGTCGTCCAACCGGTGGATCTGGACGCGCGCGCCGTCGAGCTTGTACTCGACCGCGGCCTCGCCCAGCTCGCCCAGCGCCTCGGCTACGTCGTCCGCGCTGCCGGCCAACATCGGCAGCACCGGCTGGAAGAGCCGGACGGCGAATTGGGAGAGGCCACCCTCCTCTCCGCCGAGCGCGCCCCGCGCCACGGCGCCGAGATCTCCCGCCATCATGAAGGCGCGTCGCACCTCGGCGGCGGGTCGGCCCGCCGCGCGGGCGATGGCCTCCACCAGCAGGCCTTCCAGCGCGCCCTGGCGAAGCTCACCGACGACCAGTCCGGCGAAGAATCGCTGCTCGTCCGCGGTGAGCCGCGAGAGCAGTCCCTCCAGCGCGCGACGCCTGGCGTCAACGGAACCCTTGCCGCTGGTGCGCGCGATCTCGGTGAGCGTGGCGTCCACCTCCGCGAGCTCCACCGTGGGCGTGTCGGCGGCCGCCCCGGATCGTGCGCGCTGGAGCGTGGCCCAGCCGAGACCGAGCTTGTCCTGCCGCACCGTGCCCGACAGGTACGCGGCGGCGATCTCGACCTCGTCGGCGGGGACGTCGGCCAGCAGGCTCGCGAGCAGCGCGATCTTCTCGCGGCGTCCGCGCGTCTCCCCGACGCGGCGCGACGTCTCGGCCACCTGGGCGAATCTCACCTGCGCCCGACTCCGGTGTCGTAGGCCATGGGACGTAACAATACGCGTTGCGGTTCCCTTCTCCCACTCGCATCGCGCCGTGCAAGCCCTGTCAGCACGCCCCCGCCAGACCGGTGGCGGGAGTGAGAAACGGGCGCTGGGCAGGTGACCTAACCCCAAGAAAATACGCGAGCTACCCGCAACGTTCCGCGCGTGAAACGTCTGGTGGCAGGTGGTTTGCGGGCGCTTGGGCCCCGGACGAGTTCCGTCCTTCGACGACCCCTTCTTCACCAGCCATCCTCCGAGGGAGAAACGATGAAGACGCTCATGCGTGGTGCCGCGATCGGTCTCGCCCTGGCGCTCGGCGCGCAGGCCGCGCACGCCCAGGCCGGACTCAGCCTCGGCTTCGGTGCCGGCGCCGTGGTGCCGACCGGCAGCATGGCCGACGTCAATTCGATGGGGTGGACCGGACAGGCCGCGCTTCGGGTCAAGCCCGCGGTGAGTCCGCTCGGATTTCAGGTGGACGCGTTCTACACCCGGCTCGGCCTGGAGAACGATCTCGACGGGCACAGCCGGATGATCGGGGGCACGGCGAACGCGGTGTTCGCGTTTCCCAGCGCGGCGGTCGCGCGTCCGTACCTGATCGGCGGCCTGGGTCTGTACAATGGAAAGACCAGCCTCGACGGCTTCGGCTCGACCGAGTCGCAGACGAAATTCGGCGCCAACGCCGGCGCCGGGTTCGACCTGAAGCTCGGCTCGGCCGCCCTGTACGCTGAAGGCCGCTTCCACGCGATCTTCAAGGGCGCGGTGGATACCGAGACGCTCGACGAGACGACCGCGTACATGATTCCGCTCACCGTCGGCCTGCGCTGGTCGTTGCGCTAGACCCAGCGCAGTAACCGGACACCTGCGCCGCCTCGCCCCTCGGGCGAGGCGGCGTTGTTTTCGGCGGCTAGTGTGTGCGTTCCGCACTTGCGCACCCGATCCGTCGGTTATAACTAGAGCGCGTTGGCCGCTTTCGCCGGTAGCAGGGAATTCCCGAGTCGGAATTGAGCAGTCGGTGATCGAGCACGGACGGGCGCGCTGGGGTCCTCGCGCGCAGACCCCCATAGGTCGAAATCGCAACGGCGCCGCCCAACCATCGTGGCGCTTCCCACCGTCTGTTGCGCCGCACCGCCCCGCTCCCGGCCGTTCCTCCCGTTGGTCCGCTCTCGTCAGCCACGTGACTCACACGCGCTCGACACGCCGCCCCCCGCCCTGACACTTCGTGTGGGCGGCGGGGCGCGCGAGCGCGTACCAGATGGAGGATTTCGTCATGTTCCAGTCAGCAGGTGCGGCAACTCGATCCGGCGTCGCGTCCTTCGCGATGACCTTCGCGCTGGTGGCTTCGGTGCTCCTCCCGGCGCGCTCAGCGGCCGCGCAGACGGGCACCGTGACGGGCAGGGTGGAGGATGAGCGAGGCGCGGGCATCTCGGGCGCGCAGGTCTTTCTGGTGCGACCCGCGATCGGCACCCAGACCGGAGCAGATGGGAGCTACTCGCTGCGGCAGGTGCCGGCCGGCACCCAGACCGTCGGGGTGCGCATGGTGGGTTTCCGTCCTGACTCCGCCAGCGTGACCGTGGAATCGGGCGCCACGGCGACGCAGGACTTCACCCTCTCGCGCGATCCGCTGCAGCTCCAGGAGATGATCGTCACCGGCACGCAGAGCCCACGGCAGAACCTGGCCGCCAGCGTGGCCGTCACCACGCTCAGCGCCCAGGAAGTGGAGGATGCGGCGCCGCGGAGCACCACCGAGATGCTGCGCTACGTGCCCGGCTTCACCCGGGTGGAGAGCTCCGGCGGCGAGGTCAACCAGAACATCTCGATGCGCGGCATTCTGGGCGTCGAGTACGTGATGTTCATGGAAGACGGCATGCCGGTGTTCCCCACCATGCACACGTTCTTCATGAACGCCGACAATCTCTTCCGCTTCGACACGAACATCGAGCGGATGGAGGTGGTCCGGGGCGGCGCCTCCGCGCTCTTCGGGTCCAATACGCCGGGCGCCATCATCAACTTCATCAACAAGACCGGCGGTGACCGGTTCGGCGGGACCACGCGGCTCACCGGCGGCAGCCAGGAGTACGCCCGGTACGACCTCAACGCCAACGGGCCGTTGGGCGAGGCCTGGAACTTCAACGTCGGCGGCTTCTACCGGTATGACCACGGCGTGCGGGACCCCGGCTTCACCGGGATTCAGGGCGGGCAGCTCAAGGCCAACATTACCCGGCGGCTCGACAACGGCTACATCCGCGCGTCGGTCAAGCACATCAACGACCGGAACCAGTTCATTCTTCCCCTGCCGCTCGCCAATCCGGAGGATCCGGATTACGTGCCGGGGTTCAGCAACTACGGCTCCATGAACACGCCCGAGGGACTCGACCTCGAGGTGCCGACCCCCGACGGCACGCTCCGCCTGCCGCTCGGCAATGGTCTTCGGACCGATGCCACCTGGTTCACCGTGGACGCCGCGATCGATCTGGACGACAACTGGCGGATCCAGAACACCGCGCAGGCCATGCAGAACGACCAGGAATGGAACGCGCTGCTGCCGAACAACATGGTGACCGCCGCCGACTACATCAGCAGCCTCGCCCTCCCGGCCGGCACCACCGCGCAGCTGTTCTTCACCAACCAGTTCGACGATACGGGAGCCCGGCTACCCTTCGATACCCCGAACGGCCTCGTGGCCCTAGCCGGCGAGTGGCACGTCCGGAAACCGATCTCCGCCGTTCACGACCAGATCCAGGTGCGCCGCCAGTTCGGCCGGCACAGCCTCGCGTTCGGAGCGTACCTCGCGCACTACACCCAGGAGAATGAGTGGAACTTCACTGACATCCTGACCGACATCCGGGACAATCCCCGCTTTCTCGACGTGGTGACCAACACCGCCGGGGCCCTGGATACGCTGACCAGCAACGGGTTCAGGAAGTACATCTCGAACTATGTGAACGGCACGGGCGAGACCAACGTGGTCTCCGGTGTGGTGGGCGGCGAGATCCAGGTCACCAACCAGCTCCGCGCCGATCTCGGCGTGCGGGTGGAGTACAACAACTACGTGCAGAGCTCGGAGAACACCGGCCCGGTCGATCTCGACGGCGATCCCACCACCACGTTCGACGCCATGAACTACGGGAACAACACGTTCCGTCACTTCACCCACGGGCTCACCGACTGGGCCGGCTCGCTCGGGCTCAACTACGTGGTGAACGACAACCTGGCGTTCTTTGCCGCCGGCTCGCGGGGCTACAAGATGCCCGCGCTGGACGACCTGCTGAATGCCTCGGCGCAGGCGCAGGTCGATCTCTTCGATTCGCGTGAGGTGCAGTCGATCGAGGGTGGCGTGAAGACTCAGATGGGGCGGGTGTCGTTCACGGTGAATGGGTTCTTCACCAGCCTGAAGAAGCAGATCGGCCAGGGTGCGGAGCTCGATCCGGTCACTGGCGGCACCATCTGGGCGATCCGCCAAAACCCCGACAACCGGTCGTACGGCGCCGAACTCGAGGCGATCGTGTCCCCGACGCCGGGGTTGCTGCTCCAGGGCAGCGCCACGTTCCTGAAGGCCGAGCTGGGTGGCGGCGTGGACAGCCTCCTGCGCTTCAAGGGCGAGCGACTCGCGGTCGTGCCCAACCACCTGGGCAACCTCGCGGCGACCTTCTCGCCGCCGGCCTTCTCCGACTTCCAGGTCCGCGCCGACTGGCATTGGGTTGGCGCCCGGCTCACGGAGAGCCCGCTCACGCGGGTGGACAACACCGAGCTTCCGTTCTACAGCTACTTCAACTTCGGCGCGAGCCTCGCCATCCCGAGCTCCAGCGTCCGCCTCAACCTCGACCTGTTAAACGCATTCCAGAGCAAGGGTCTGGAGGAGGGCAACCCGCGCCTGGTCGGCGTCGGCGGATCGCCGATCTTCCTTGCCCGCCCGTTGCTCCCCCGCCGCGTACTGGTCGGCGTCAGCTATGACTTCGGGGCGGGCAGCGGGAACACGCTCGATGGAGCGCGTGGCGAGTGATGGTGCCTTGATGTCGTCCCGAGCGGAGAGACGGCTCCTCGCTCCGCTCGGGATGACCCTGGCGGCTTTCTGTTCCGCCTGGGGGTCGCTCGCCGTACCGGCGGCCGCCCAGGACTCCACCTTCCAGCTCGCGACCGGCGACCCGGCTCGCTCCCCGTCGGCTTTCATCGGCAACGGGCGCCTCGGCGTGGTGATCCCGGCGCTGGGCATCGGCGCGAGCAACTCCTTCGTCGCCGGACTGTACGAGCACGCGCCGAGCGACGTGCCGCGCATTGCCGTCGCTCCGGCGTGGAACGACATCGCCATCTCCGACGGAAAGCACCACCTCGAGAGCGCCGCGGTCGCGGCCGGTGAAGTCGAGCGATATCGACAGGTGCTGGACATGCACTCCGGGACCGCGCGCACGACGTACGACTGGGTGCACGGGTCGCGGCGGACCGCGGTGGCGGTCGAGAGCTTCGTCTCGCGCGCGGACACCGCCCTGGCCGCGATGCGAATCACACTGACGCCCGACGCGGCGGGCCCACTCCGACTTCGATTCGCGCTCTCCGGTCGGCCACCTCCGCGCCGCCTCGCGCTCGCCACGCTGACCCGCAGCGACCCAGCCTGGCGTCCGTATGACGTCTGGTATCCGGGCCACATGGTGGTTCGGACCCGCGCCGCCACGCCAGTGCCCGGCGGGGCGCGGCTCTCGCTGGCCGCCACGCCCGTCGGGAGGACGACCGTGCTCGCGCTGGCCGCCGCGGTCGGGTGGCCTCGGGATCTCTCTCACCCGCAGATCCGCGCCCGCACCGTGGGCGACACCGCCCTGGTCGAGATCGCCTTCGACGCGACCCCCGGCCGGGCGTACACCTTCACCCATCTCGTCGGCTTCGGGAGGTCGGCATCCGACGCGAGCGCGCCCGCGGCGGCGAGCCGGGGCGCTGAGGCCGCCCGAGCGCGGGGCTGGAGTGCCCTTGCCGCCGCCAACGCGCTGGCCTGGCGGCGGCGCTGGGAGACGGACATCGAGATCCACGGCAATCCCGATCTCCAGCGCGTCGTGCGGTCGATGCTCTTCTATCTGCTGGCCAGCGGCGGAGAAGGCACCGGGATGGGCATTCCGCCGATGGGACTCTCCAGCGGCGGTTACTACGGCCACGTGTTCTGGGACTCCGACACGTGGATGTTCCCATCGCTGCTGGTCACCCACCCGGACGTCGCGCACTCGCTGGTGGATTTCCGCCGGCGCACCCTTGCCGCCGCCCGGGCCAATGCGCGGGCCAACGGCTATCGGGGTGCGATGTACCCCTGGGAGGCGGACGAGCGGGGCCAGGAAACCACGCCCACCTTCGCGATTCAGAACGCCAAGATGGAGATCCACGTCAATGGCGATGTCGCCCTGGCGCAGTGGCAGTACTATCTCGCCACGGGCGATTCGACGTGGCTCGCGGTCGAGGGATTCCCGGTGATCCGCGAGACCGCGAATTTCTGGGTGAGCCGGGTCCGGCGGGACTCCGCCACGCGCCGCTACCACATCGACAGCGTGGTCTCGGTGCACGAAGGGCTCGTCGGCGTGAGCGACGATGCGTACACCAATGCCGTCGCCCGCAAGAATCTGGAGATCGCGGTGGCGGCGAGCCGCCGAATCGGCTCGGCGCCGGACCCGCGCTGGGCCGAGGTCGCGGCCGGCCTCCATATGCCCTACGACTCGGCGAGCGAATACTACCGGACGTACGAGGGCGCGCCCGATTCCACACTCGGGGCGGTGACTCCGCTGCTCAGCTATCCCCTGGGCGTCGAGATGAGCGAGCGCGTCAAGCGCGCCCAGCTCCGCCAGGCGGTCCGGCGGCTGCTGGCGGAGGGACCGGGCGCGATGATGGGGTCCACCCTCCTGTCGGTGGACGCGGCGGAGCTTGGGGATCGCGCGTTGCTGGACTCGCTCCTGCCCCACAGCTATCAGGGGCATCTGCGCGGGCCGTTCCTCATGTTGTCCGAGACGCCGACCAACGACGCCGTCAACTTCGTGACCGGTGCCGGCGGCTTCCTCCAGCAGGTGATCTACGGGTATACCGGCCTTCGCCTCGGGGACGGAGGCCTGGAGCCGGCCTTCGAGCCGCTCCTGCCCACGAGCATCGACAGTCTCGTCCTGCGCAACGTGTTCAGCCGCGGACGCCGCTACGACGTTGTGGTGGACGCCACCGGCCGCCGCATGACCCCGCACGCCGGCGGCGGCGCCCCGTGATGCTCGGCGCTCTCGCGGCCGCGCTGCTGCTCCAGGCGGGTGCACCGGCACGGTTCGCGCCGGTGCTCGCGTTTCCGGAGCCGTCGCTCGACGACACCTCGGCGTACCAGGGATACCAGACCCGGTTCTACCGCGACGCGCGGGGAAATGCCGTGCAGATCTATCTCGCGCCGGAGAGCGGACGGGTCGTGCACCTGCTCGCTGACGGGGCCAACGAAAGCATCGGATTCACTGCGCGGGATACGTCGGGACGGCCGGTACGGTTGTCGTGGGACGGGGACTCCGCCACCGTGGCCGACGCGGGTGCGTCGCGGAGTCTCTCCTATCGTCTCGCCTCCGGCACCTCGACGATCGAGCTCGGCTGGTTCGTGCTCGGCTCGATGCGGATCGAACGCGATTTCCAGTATGGCGGACGGCACCGGGAACCATTCGGCTCCCCGCCGTTCGTGGTCGCTGAGGAGTCGCTGCTCGTCGCCGGCGTAGGGCGATTGCCGGCGGAGGAACGGGGCCGCCACCTGGAGCTCCTCCGGGCGCGGACTCTCGGCGAGCTGCGTGCCCGGCTCCAGCCGACCATCACCGTCTGGCGCGAGGGCGGCAGCTCGCGCGTGAGGATCGAGCGGACCGCTCTCGACGGCCGGAATCGTCTCCTGCTCGAGCTCCGTGCCCCCCCAGGCGTCTCGCTTCGCCGGCCGACGCCGCGCACGCTCGCGTTCGGGACGGACGACGGTGGGCCGGTCCGGCTCGGTCTCACCGTGGTCACCGACGCGCCGGCCCTTACTCCGCTCCGTCGCGAGGAGATCTTCAACCGGGCATTCCTGGCGTTCCTCGAGGGTGAGGCCGCCGCGACCGACAGCGCCGGCCTCCGGCGATACCGGCTGCTGGAGCGGCAGGTGCGCGGTGTCGAGCTCCTCAGCACGCGCGAGAAGCTGATGGCGGGCCTTCCCAACTTCGCCACTTACTTCGGCCGCGACATGATGATGACCGCCTTGATGATGCGGCCTATCTGGACGCCGACGATGCCGGAGCTGGTCATCGCCAGTGTGCTGCGCAAGCTCGGGCCAGGCGGGATGGTGAGCCACGAGGAGGCGCTGGGCGGGCAGGCCATCCGCGAGCATGCTGTGGTCTACGACTCGCTGCTGCGGCGCGGCGCCTTCGTCGAGGCGCGCGCGACGCTCGCCGACCTGCAGGCGGCGCGCGAGAACTACCACATGATAGATGACGAGTACCAGCTCCCGGTGCTCGCCGCGAGCTATCTCGCCGACTCCACCCTCTCGCCGGAACGGAAACTCGCCTTCCTGAGCGACACCGTGGGCGACGGCGAGTCCCATCTCGCGCGGCTGCTTCGCGAGCTGTCCCTCGTCGCCGCGCAGACCCGACCGTACGCGGACGATCCTCGGCCAGGTCACCTGGTGAGCTTCCCCCGTCGCGACGCCACGCACTGGCGGTCCGCGAGCTGGCGCGACAGCGACGCCGGGTACGCTGGGGGTCGCTTCGCCATGGACGTCAACGCGATCTGGGCCCCGGCGGCGCTCGAGGCCATTGCCGATATCCTGGCGACGCTTTCCGCCTTGGGGGTGCCGCAGCCGACTCTCGACTCCGCGCTGGCGGGCCGGGAGTCCGCCGTGCTTCGTCGTTACGCGAGCGATGGCGATGCCCTCCGCCAGGCCACCGAGACCTGGCGGGGCGCACGGCGGCATTTCCTCGTGACCCTCCCCCCGGCCGAGGTACTGCGTCGGGTTGCCGCGAGGCTCGCCTGGCTTCCTGCGGCCGAGCGGGCGCACTGGTCCGGAGTACTGGAACGCGAGACCGCCGAGACCGACTCGATCGCCTTCCTTGCGGTGTCGCTGGACGCCCGGGGGCGCCCGATACCGGTCGAGACCACGGATCCGGCGACGGGTATCTTCCTCGGCGCAGCCGCCGAGGCCGACCTCGAGCCGTTCGTGCGGTCGTATCCCGTCGGGCTCTTCGTGGACGGCCTCGGGCCGCTCGCCACCAACGATGCGTACGCATCGTCGGCCGTGTGGGAGCGCTTCCGGAAGGATACGTATCACGGACCGAGGGTCGTCTGGGGCAGGGAGGTGAATCTGCTGCAGCTCGGCTTGGCGCGGCGGGCGAAGGAGGAAGGGGACCCCCGCGCCGAGAAGGCGCTTCGCCGCGTGGTGGCGGCGGTGCATGCATCGGGGCTGGAGCACAACGAGCTGTGGAGCTATCGGATCGAGGCGGGACGGCTGCTGCCTACCCGCTACGGGACGAGCTCGGACATCCAGCTCTGGACCGGCACCCACCTCGCGGTGCAGTTCGAGCTGTCACGGTAGGGTCTAGGGAGTCGTCGTGGGGTCCGTCGAGCAGCTTCGCCGGCAACGGATAGACGATGCTGTTGACGCGCCGTGGCCCGGCACCCGCCGACCGCGGTGGCGGCGAGGACGGCCGGACATACCGCACTCCAGCGCGAGGCTCGTATGGACATCGCTTCCTTTCTCTTCGGCCTGGTCATCGGGGGTGTGGTGGCCTGGCTCGCCGGCCGGGCGACGACGGCCCGCATTCTGGCTCAGCTCGAGGCGGAGCGGCAGGGGTCGGCCGACAAGCTGGCGGTACTGAGCGACGCCGAGGCCAAGCTGCGCGACGTCTTCGCCGCGCTCTCCGCCGACGCGCTGCGCAAGAACAACCAGTCCTTCCTCGAGCTGGCCCAGACCAAGCTCGGCGCGCTGCAGCAGACGGGCGCCATGGAGCTGGAGCGGCGCCGCAAGGCAATGGACGACCTCGTGCGGCCGATCCAGGACACCTTGGCGCGCGTCGACGGGAAGCTCCTCGAGGTCGAGCGCGAGCGGGTGGCGTCCTACGCCGGGCTGATGGAACAGGTCGGCGCCATGGCGCGGACCCAGCAGGCGCTCCAGGCCGAGACCGGCAATCTCGCGAAGGCGCTCCGCGCGCCGCAGGTGCGCGGCCGCTGGGGCGAGCTCCAGCTCCGGCGGGTGGTCGAGCTGGCCGGCATGCTGGACTACTGCGACTTCGAGGAGCAGGCCAGCGTGACGGCGGACGGAGCCGGGTATCGACCCGACCTGGTCGTGCGCCTGCCGGGCGGGAAGACCGTTGTGGTGGACGCGAAGACGCCGATGGCGGCCTACCTCGACGCGATGGATCGGGGCCCCGACGATCCCGAGCACGCGCGTCTCCTCCGCGACCATGCCCGTCAGGTGCGCGAGCACATGGCCGCGCTCGGCCAAAAGGCGTACTGGCTGCAGTTTCAGCCTGCACCGGACTTCGTCGTGATGTTCCTCCCGGGCGAGACCTTCTTCAGCGCCGCCTGCCAGAACGATCCGTCGCTCATCGAGTTCGGCTTGAGTCAGCAGGTCATTCCGGCCAGTCCGACGACGCTCATCGCCCTCCTCCGCGCCGTGGCGTCGGGGTGGCGCCAGGAGCGCATCGCCAAGAACGCCCAGGAGATCAGCGAGCTCGGCCGCCAGCTCCACGAGCGGATCGGCACCATGGCGGGCCACTTCGAGGATCTGCGGCGGGGGCTCGACCGGGCGGTCGAGAGCTACAACAAGGCGATGGGCTCGCTGGAGACCCGGGTCCTGGCGACTACACGCCGCTTCAAGGACCTGGGCGTCACCTCCGACGAGCTGGAGCCGGTGGCCGCCATCGACCAGCGCACCCGGGAGCCGACCGACGCAACCTCACGCCCACTCCTTCCGTAGGGAGGCAACCCCGCTCACCTGGAGATCTCCATGGGCAGTCTCGCCGCCGGCGTGGTCGCCGTCGCGCTCGCTGTACTCACCCTCCCGGCACCTCTGTCGGGTCAGGTACCCACGCTCGTCATACCGAAGGCCAGCCAACGTGCCACCGTCAGCCAGACCGTCGGGCTCACCGAGATCAGCGTCACCTACGATCGGCCCCAGGTGAACAAGCGGGAGATCTGGGGCAAGCTGGTGCCGTACGATTCAGTGTGGCGGGCCGGCGCGAACGAGAACACCGTGATCGCGTTCAGCTCGCCGGTGCGGCTCGGCGGCACCGACCTGCCGGCCGGTCGCTACGGCCTTCACATGATCCCCACGGCGAACGAGTGGACGGTCATCCTGAGCCGGCAGGCGAATGCGTGGGGCAGCTTCAGCTACGATCAGCAGGAGGACGCCCTCCGGCTCAAGGCCGCGCCGATGGCCATGCCGTTCCAGGAGGCGCTTGGCTACACGGTGGATGATCCGGGCACCGGCTCCGCGGTCGTCACCATGCACTGGGAGAAGCTGGCGCTCCCGTTCACGGTGGAGGTCGACTACAAGAAGGTCGCCGTGGACAGCCTGCGGGAGCAGCTTCGCGGCCTCAACCGGTTCTTCTGGCAGCCCTGGGTGCAGGCGGCCGCGTGGTGTGCCGCCAACGACGTGAATCTCAAGGAGGCGGCCGATTGGGCGCAGAGCTCGATCGCCATCAACGAGAACTTCACCAATCTCCGGGTGAAGGCGACCCTGCTGGAGAAGATGGGCGACACCGCGAATGCGGAGCAGCTCCGGCAGCGATCGCTCGGACTCGCGACGGAGCCCGACATGAACGCGTACGGGTACCTGCTGATAGGTCAGGGGAAGCTGGACTCGGCGATCGTCGTGTTCCAGAAGAACGTGAAGGACTATCCGAAGAGCTGGAACACCTACGACAGCCTCGCGGAGGCGTACGCCACCAAGGGCGACAAGCGGAAGGCGGTCCAGTACTACACCAAGGCGCGGGAGCTGACGACCGATCCGCTCCAGCAGCGCCGAATCGCGGGGATCCTGTCCGGGTTGAAGTGAGGAAAGAGCCGGGGCCCGCGAGGGCCCCGGCTGCTTTTCTGCGGTGGAGTGCCGAAGTTCAGGGGGCGGCGCTGCGAGGCCCGATCGCGCCGGCGAGCATTTCCGACAGGTAGCCGAGCACGGCGCCCGCCACCAGCGCAATCACCGTGTTGGTATAGGTTCCGTTGGCCCCGACCACGACGCTGACCGCGGTCGCCGCGCCGAGGAAGGAGCCGGGAATGAAGCTGAGCGCGGGAATCTTGGCCTGGATGACCATGATGAACGCCGCGATCCCGACGAGGAGGGAGAGCAGGGGAACGCCGCCCCCCATGCGGTTCCACAGGTAGAGCGCGACGAACGCCCACAGCACGCCCGAGAGGTTCGAGGCGATCGTCTTGGTCAGTCCCGTCGTCTTCCCGCCCGCCGCAAAGAAGGTTCCCCAGGCCACGATGCCGGCCCAGACAGGGAGCGCCGCGACACCCAGCGCGACGTAGGTCCAGCCGGCGATCAATAATCCGATGCTGAGAGCCAGTGCGACGAGCGCATCCATGTGCCACCTCCGAGAGGTAGAGGAACGGAGCACCACGACCGACCGCGCTGTTATTACGATGCTCGCAGCCCCCTGTCAAGCAGCAGACCCGGCTCGGTTTCGCGTAACTCGACATCAACACTACATTTGGCTCCAGAACCACCCGCCGGAGCGCCCATGCCACGCATTGCCCCGATCGACTACAGCGACGCCTCGCCTGCCGTTCGCGCGGCGCACGACGACCATGTCCGGCAGCACGCCCGGATCACCAACATGAAGCGGACCCTGCTCAACTCGCTGCCCGCGTTCCGGGCGCTGATGGAGTGGTACCCGCTGCGCGATACCGTCCAGCCCTTTCTCGGGGGCCGTCTCACGGTGCTCTTCGCGCATGCCATCTCGGCCGAAACGGACTGCCTGATCTGTTCCACATTCTTCCGCCGAATCCTGATCGACGACGGTGAGGATCCCGATCGGCTGGTCCTCGACGACCGCGAGGCGGCCGTCGTCGCCTTCGGGCGGTGCCTCGCCGTATCGCCCTTTCGGGTGCCGGCGGCGGTCTACGATCGCGTCGCCGCCCATTTCGATGCCGAGCAGATGACCGCGCTCACCGCCTTCGGCGCGATCATGGTGGCGACCAACGTCTTCAACAACGCGCTCGACGTGGAGCTGGACGAGTACCTGCATCCGTACCGGCGCGAGTCTGCGGGGAGTCATCATGGCGGGTGAGTTCGCGGGGAGGGTCGCCTTCGTCACGGGAGCCGCGCACGGACAGGGTCGGGCGACCGCGGTCGCGCTGGCGCGGGAGGGCGCGCGCATCGCCGCATTCGACGTCGCGCGCCCGTTGAGCTATCCGGGCTACGGCATGGGCACGCGCGACGACCTCGAGTCGCTCGCGGCCGCGTGTCGCGAAGCCGGCAGCGAGTGCCTGACGTTCGCGGGCGACGTCCGGCTCGACGCCGACGTGACCGGCGCCGTGGACGGGACGGTCGAGCGCTTCGAGCGCATCGACATTCTCTTCAACAACGCCGGCATATGCGCCTACGGCCTCGCGCACGAGCTGACCGAAGAGGCGTGGGACGCGATGGTGGACATCAACCTCAAGGGCCCCTGGCTGGTGGCCCGACGGGTGATTCCGGTCATGATCCGCCAGAAATCCGGCGTCATCATCAACAACTCCTCGGTGGCGGGACTTCGCGGCATGGGACGGCTCAGCCACTACGCGGCGAGCAAGTGGGGATTGACCGGTCTCACCAAGTCGTGGGCGATCGAGCTGGCGCCGTACGGAATCCGGGTGAACTCGATCCATCCGACCGGCGTCAATACGCCGATGAACGACGGGCTCGCCGAGCTCGAGGGTCTCACCACCCGGGAGATCGCCGAACGCTCGGCCGGCAATCTCCTTCCCGTGCCGTGGATCGAGCCCGAGGACGTGGCCGCCGGCGTGCTGTACCTGGCGTCCGACCGCGCGCGGTATGTCACCGGCGCCCCCCTCATCCTCGATGCCGGACTGCTGAGCCGCTGACTCACGCCGGCGCCGCGCTTCCGAAGGCCATCGGACGGGTCGCCCTCACGGGACTCGTGCTGAACTCCGTCATCGGAAGCAGCGTCTTCGGGCTTCCCTCCGTCATCGGCGGCCAGCTCGGCTCGGCCAGCCCGTGGGCCTGGGTCGTGGCCGCGATCGGCATGGCGCTGGTGGTCGCGTCCTTCGCGGAGGTGGCGAGCCGGTTCAGTCGCGCGGGCGGGACCTATCTGTATGCGCGGGTCGCCTTCGGCCGGTTCGCCGGCATCGAGATGGCGTGGCTCACCTATCTGGTACGACTCACCGCCGCCGCCACCAACGCCAACCTATTCATCATCTATCTCGCCGAGTTCTGGCCCGGCGCGACCGGGCCGGTCCAATCCCGCGTCCTGCTCGCCCTGGTGCTGGCTCCCCTGGCGGCGGCGAACTATCGAGGCGTGCGCGGAGGAGTCACGACCAGCACCACGTTCGCGGCCGCGAAGCTCGTCCCCCTCGGGGTCTTCGTCGTGGCAGGGCTCTGGTGGATGGGCTTCGGTGCGGGTGAAGTGACGCCCGTGGCCGCGCCTCGCGCGGATGGCAACGCCTGGCTGCAGGCGATTCTGCTGCTGGTCTTCGCCTATGGTGGGTTCGAGTCGGCGCTGCTGCCGCTGGGCGAGGCGAAAGATCCTCGGCGCGACGCTCCCGCCGCCCTCTTCACCGCGCTGGGGCTCTGCGCCCTGCTCTACACCCTCACGCAGATCGTGGTGATCGCGGCCCTGGCCGATCCGGCGGCCAGTGATCGCCCTCTCGCCGCGGCCGCGCAGGTGTTTCTCGGTCCGATCGGCGCCGGCTTGATGGCGGGGGGCGCCCTGGTGTCGGTGTACGGATACCTCGCCGCCGCGATGCTCAACGTCCCTCGCCTGACCTACGCCATGGCCGCGGAGGGCGACCTGCCCCCGAAGCTGGGAGCGGTGCACCCGAAGTATCTCACCCCGCATATCTCGGTCGTGCTCTTCGCCGCGACCGTCTGGGCCTTCGCCGCCGCCGGCACGTTTCTCCAGAATCTGTCGCTGTCGGCCGTGTCGCGGCTGCTCACCTATGGTGCGGTGTGCGTCGCCCTCGTCGTGTTCCGTCGGCGCGACCGGTCCGGCGAAGTCGAGTCCGCCTGGTTCCATCTGCCGGCCGGAACCGTCGTGGCGGGGCTCGGCCTCCTGTTCTCCGCGGTCCTGACGCTCCGCATGAGCCGGCGCGAGCTGGCCGTGCTCGCGGCCACGCTGGCCGCGGGATTCCTCCACTGGATCTGGATGCGCGCGCGGGGACCAGCCCGCTAGGATTCCGACGGCGAGTCCAGCGGTAGCACCACCTTCAGGGATCCCCGTTCCAGCCGATACTCCAGCGGAGTCTTCAGCCGCCTGATCTCGCCGTCCGTCGCGACCTTCACGGTCGTCGCGAGGAGATCCAGCCGGAGGCGCTGGACCAGCGCCGTATCCAGGCCCAGCGGCTTGGCCTGAACCGCGTGGCCCCGGTCGGTGCGCGCGAACGCGCGCGCGAGACGACGTGCCTGCCTCCGTCCCCGGGGGATCACCACATGCAGCGCGCCGCCCGGCTCACCGGCCAGGCCACCCGGCTTGGGCGGTGTCAGGTTGCGTTCGCCGACGCCCACAAAGGCGAAGCGTGTGCGGTACACCCGCTCGACACCCTCCACCTCCAGCGTCACACGCGTCTGGCGCGCCCCCCGCAGGATCCGCAGCCCGGCGAGGATGCTCGCGGTCCGATAGCCGAGGTGCCGCTCCAGCCGGTCGCGGAGCTCGACGAACTGGACGTAGGCGCCTACCGAGCTCGTATTGAGGAACAGCAGATCGTTCACGTAGCCGACATCCACCTCGGCCTCGCGACCTGCCGTTGCCAGCTCGAGCGCCTCGTCGAGTTCCGTCGGGATGCCGTGATCCCGTGCGAAGTGGTTGAGCGTGCCCCCCGGGAGCACCGCGAGCGCTGTGCCGGTGCCGGCCAGGACCGCCGCCGCGGACGCCAGCGTACCGTCTCCTCCGGCGACCACCACGCGCGTCGCTCCTGCCTTCACCGCCTCTCCAATGGCCGCGCTCAGCTGCTCGGGCGGCGTGAGACGAATCTCGAATGCGTCGTGGCGCCCCAGCGCCTCGAGTGCCGCCTTGGCACTGCCGCCGCCGGGATTCACCAATGCAGGTATGCGCGCCACCGCTCCGCCGATCGAGATGAGGGAGTGCGAAGATGCGTGCGCCACGGCATTCGGCGTGGTGAGCCAAGTCACGACTGCGCACGATTGCACTTCCGCCGCGCCCGGCTCTTGCCAACAGAAATGCCGCCCGACGAGTCCAGCGCGACTTAGCCCCGCTCACCATTTCCGCACGAGGCCGGTATGCAAGGCCGACTGGCGTTCTGCATTCGCGCGAGTGTGCTCAGTCTTGCACTCTTCGCCTGCTCGACCGGTGAACCGACATCGCCCGAGGATCCGGAAGATCCGGAGGTGCCGGAGATCCCCTCCACGCTTCGCTGGTCCGACGGGTCGAGCTGGCCCGGTGGTCAGGTGCCCGCGGCGGGGGCCGCCGTGGTGATTCCGACCGGCCGCGCGATACTGCTCGACGTGAGCCCGCCGCCCCTCGCCAGCCTCCAGGTCGAGGGCGCGCTGGTGTTCGACGAGCGGGACATCGACCTGACCGCGGGGCACATCCTGGTGCAGGGCACGATGCGCGTGGGCACCAGCGCGCAGCCGTTCCAGCACCGGGCGACCATCACGCTGATCGGCGCGGCGTCCGATGGCAACGTGATGGGCATGGGGAACAGGGTGCTTGGGGTCGCGGGCGGCACGCTCGATCTTCACGGCGAGTCACGGCTCGGCTGGACCCGCCTGGCGGCGACCGCCACGGCGGGATCGAGCCAGCTCCTGCTCGACGGCACGCCGGCGTGGCGCGCGGGCGACCGCGTGGTGGTGGCCTCGACCGATTTCGACCCGACGCACGCCGAAGTGGCGACGGTGGCGAGCGTGAGCGGGCAGTCGGTGAGCCTGGAGGGGCCGCTCGCCTTTACCCACTACGGTGAGGTGCAGACCATAGCCGGGCGCTCGGTGGACGAGCGGGCCGAGGTCGGCCTGCTCACCCGCAACGTGCAGGTGCGGGGCGACAGCGCCACCAGCCAGGAGGCCGGCTATGGCGGTCACATCATGGGGACCGGCGGCACCCTCAGAGTATCGGGCGTCATGCTGCGGTTCATGGGGCAGAAGGGCCTCGTCGCGCGTTACCCCATGCATTGGCACGTGATGGGAGCGGTGGACGGCCAGTACTTCGCGGGCAACAGCGTGTGGGGCAGCTTCAACCGCTGCGTCACCGTCCACGGCTCGGACAACGCGCGGGTGGAGAACAACGTCTGTTACGATCACCTCGGCCACGGATACTTCCTCGAGGACGGGGCGGAGACCGGCAACCTCGTGGCCGGGAACCTCGGCCTGGGCACGAAGAGCACCGGCGAGGGCGTGCTGCCTACCGACGACCGCGCCGCCACCTTCTGGATCACGAACCCCGACAACACCATCCGCGGGAACGTCGCGGCCGGCTCCACCGGCTTCGGCTTCTGGTACGCGCTCCCCGCCGCACCGACCGGGCTCTCGACCGGCCAGCCGGAGCTGCCGCGCAACACGCCGCTCCGTGAGTTCAGCAACAACGTGGCTCACACCAACCGGCGTGGCGGCCTGCACGTGGACGACGGGCCGAGGCCCGACGGCACGACGGAGACCACCTTCTACGCACCGCGGACCGATCCCGCGGACGCGAACACGGCCGTGGTCGCCGACTTCACCCGGTTCACGGCCTACAAGCATCCCGGCCGGGCGGTCTGGCTGCGGGGCCGGGACCACCGCCTGAGCAGCTCGGTGCTGGCGGACAACGCCATTGGCGCCACCTTCGCCTCGAGCGAGACGTTCGTCGAGGACGCACTCTTCGTGGGCGAGTCGGCCAACGATGCCGGCGAGGTGTTCAACGACGCCCCGCGCAGGGGCTACGAGTTCTACGACGGCCGGGTGGGCGCCGACCGGGTCACCTTCGCCAACTACACCTCGATGGCGTCCATACCGTCGAGCGCCCTCGGGTTCAACCGCAACAACGGATTCGCGGTGAGCACCGGCAACTTCGCCGGCGATGTCGCCTTCATCAACGCGAACCAGTACTACCTGGAGGCTCCGCACGACGACAAGGACGGCGACAAGGCCGCCGTGTTCCTCGACCGCGATGGAGACGTGACCGGTATTGCGGGCGCCTATGTCGTGGGCAACCACCCCTTCCTGGTGACGCCGGCCTGTACGGTTCGGCCGGCCTGGAATGCGTACGTCTGCGCTCAGCGCTACATCGGCTTCAGCGTGCGGAGCGACGGGGAGAACGTATCGCCCCTCACGGTCACCCGGGACGACGCGGCCGCGCTCACGCTCGTCGGCGTGCCGGACAACCCCAACTCGGCATACGGGTCCATGCTGCCGGACCGGAGCTATACCGTCCAGTTCGCGGGTGCGGTGCCCCTCAGGCCGCGGATCTCGCTGAGCCGGACAGAGGAAGGCGAGTGGATTCGCTGGACGATGCCCTACCCGCAGGCGGCCCTTCGGGTCATCCGCGACTACAACAGCAACAGTCCGCTCCCGGCGGCGGTGGATCTCGCGGAGCTGGAGGCGAGCACCGGCGATCGCTACTGGTACGACACGGGCACCGGGCTGCTCCACCTGAAGATCGTGACCCGGAGTGGGCGGACTTCGACCAATGTCCTGGTGGAGCCGCAGTAAGTCGGAACGGGGGCAGGACCGGCTGTCACCCTGAACGCCGTGAAGGGGACCATGCTTGTATGGTCCCTTCGCTGCGCTCAGGGTGACAAATCCGACCGCCTCTCGTAGTTTCGCAGCAACCGATGAAATCGCATTCCTCCACCCTCGAGCGCATCCGGACCGTCATCGTCGGTGACCACGACGAGCTCGGCCTCCGCGTCGCTACGCGCATCGCCGAGGTCGTGCGGGCCAAGGCGGCCGCGGGCCAGCGCGCCGTGCTCGGCCTCGCGACGGGGTCCACGCCGATCGGGGCCTATCGGGAGCTGGTCCGCCTCCACCGGGAGGAGGGGCTCAGCTTCGCCCACGTCGTGACCTTCAACCTCGACGAGTATTACCCGATGGATCCCGGGAGTCTCCACTCCTACCATCGGTTCATGCGCGAGAATCTGTTCGACCAGCTCGACATCCGGCCGGAGAACATCCACATCCCCCGAGGCGACGTTCTGCGCAATCGGGTGGACGAGGAATGCGCCCGGTATGAAGCGGCCATCCGCGAGGCGGGAGGCATCGACCTCCAGCTGCTCGGCATCGGCCGTACCGGGCACATCGGCTTCAACGAGCCCGGCTCGGGACTCGACAGCCGGACGCGGCTCATCACCCTGGATCTGGTCACCCGGAAGGACGGGGCGGCGGACTTCTTCGGCGAGGAGAACGTGCCCCGGGAGGCGGTGACCATGGGTGTGGCCACCATCCTGGAGGCGCGGGAGATCCTCATCCTCGCCACCGGCGAGCACAAGGCCCACATCGTCCGCCGGGCGGTCGAGGGCGACGTGGATCACGAGGTCGCCGCGACCTTTCTCCAGCGCCACCCCTCCACGACCTTCTACCTCGACGGCGCCGCGGGCGCGTATCTCACCCGAGTGGCCACGCCCTGGCTGCTCGGCGCGGTCGAGTGGACGACGCCGCTGGCGGTCATCGCGGTCACCTGGCTGTCGCGTCAGACCCAAAAGGGGATCCTCAAGCTCACCCAGCGCGATTACGCGGAGCACAGGCTCTCGTCGCTGGTCGCAGCGCATGGCACGCCCGGCGCGCTCAACGGTCTCGTGTTCAACGAGCTGGGCGCCAAGATCCGGGGCCGCTCGAAGCTTCCCCGCGGCCGCACCGTGATCTGCTTCTCGCCCCATCCCGACGACGACGTGATCTCGATGGGCGGCATCCTGCGCAAGCTGGTCGAGAACGAGAACGCGATCACCGTGGCCTACATGACGAGCGGCAACCTCGCGGTGTTCGACCACGACGTGCGCCGCCACCTCGACTTCCTGAACCGTGTCGCCGGAGAGCGGGGCATCGCGGAACCAGCCGTGACCGGTCTGGTGCGCCGGGTGGAGTCCTTCCTGGCGGGCAAACGCGCGGGCGAGGTGGACATCGAGGAGGTGCGGGACATCAAGCGCGTCATCCGGGAATCGGAGGCGGTGGCCGGGCTGCGGACGCTGGGGCTCGAGGAGGGCGCGGCGCGATTCCTCGACCTGCCGTTTTACCAGACCGGGAAGGTGCGGAAGGATCCGATCGGGCCGGCCGACGTGCGGATCGTGCGCCAGCTGCTGGAGGAGCTGGCGCCCGATCTGATCTTCGTGGCCGGAGACCTCTCCGATCCCCACGGCACGCACCGGATGTGCAAGGAGGCGATCGATCTGGCGCTGGTCGAGATCGAGGCTACCGGCCAGCCGCGGCCCGAGGTCTGGCTCTATCGCGGCGCCTGGCAGGAGTGGCCGGTCACCGAGGCGACCTGGCTCGTGCCGCTGTCCCAGGAGGAGCTGCGGCTCAAGATCCAGGCGATCTTCAAGCACCAGTCACAGAAGGACACCGCGCCCTTCCCGGGGCCTGACGAGCGTGAGTTCTGGCAGCGGGTCGAGGCGCGCAACAAGGGGACGGCGGGGGAGCTCGACAAGCTGGGACTGGCGGAATACTTCGCGATGGAAGCCTACGTGGTGGATCCCCGGTAGCTCAGACCTCCTCGATCACCATCACCGCGGCCATGCCGCCCCGCTGGGCGACATTCACCACCTGCCGCTGGGACGCCCGGGCCAGGATGGCGATGCCCTCGTCGCTCGAGGCAAACCCCATCACATGGTAGAACGCCTCGGGATGCAGCGTGCCGTCCGACATGAGCGTCGGCACCTCCACCACCGGGATCTGGGCCAGACGCTGCAGCACCCAGAGCTCCTCGTCGGCCAGCGCGGCATCGAGCGCGGTGGCCCACCCCGCATCATCCACCGTCTGTCCCAGGAGCACCCCGTCGCCGCCGTAGCCGCGTGAGGGCTTGAGCACGAGCCACTCCCGCTCGCGGACCGCGAACTCGAGCAGGTCGCCGCTCTCACCCGAAGGGAGCGTGGTCCGGCGCGGCCGCACCACCCGGGTCCAGAGCACGTGATGCTGAAACACCCGCCGCTCCTCCTCGCTGAAGTACCGCTCGCTCAGCACCGGATCGGTGAGGACCTCGAAGCAGCTCTTGCAATCGAGCTCGGCGGAGATCGAAGAGATGACCCGGTTCTCCCGGAACAGACGCCGCATCGGCTCCGGATCCATCCCCTCCCCGGCGAGCTCGGCCAGGTCGAGCACCGCGTAATCGCGATAGACGAGATCGACCTGGGTGTCGCCGCAATACACCTCGTCCCCGTTCATGCGGAGCTCGCTCGGGTCCGCGTGCAGCATCCGGATGCCATGGCGGTCGGCGTAGTACTCCACCAGCCGGCGCTGCTCGTCGATCCCCTCCAGCTCGTACTTGGGCTCCACCAGGCAGATCGTTCCGCCGGGCCGGCCCACGATCTCCAGATGCTTGACCAGCTCGCGGAGGAGCAGGATCCGCGCGTCCATGAGGCGGGTGAGCCTGATCCCCGGATCCTGCTGGGTCAGCAGCGGGACGATCACGCCGTCCACGATCTCCTCCACCGCCGGCACGAGATAGAGCCCGCCGATCCCGGTGAGGTTCGGCTCCACGAAGCGCAGCGTCTCCTTCCAGATCGAGCTGGCGTAATCCACCATGCAATCCAGCCGGTCGAAGACCGGGTTGCTCGCCTGGACCGCCGGAGTCCAGCAGGCCCGAAGCCACTCGTCCTCGATCGGGTCGAGTGGAAGGATCGCGCGGACCGCGGGATCCTCGAGGTAGAGCTCGGGCATCCGGAGCAGCGCGTGGTGCAGCGTACGGGTGACCGAGTGCAGGTAGATCAGCTGCTCGGGCAGCAGCGTGATCGGGCAGGGGAGCACCCGGATCGTCTCCACCCGGCCGTCGTGGAAGTAGTCGAGGTGCCGCTCGAGGGACCCTTGCCGCATGCGGTCGTGCGCTGGGGCCAGGTCGCTAGCGGGGAGGTGATAGAGCGCCTGGCGGACGCGCGCGGCCAGGCGCGCGCCGCGGAGGCCGGAAGCTTCGGCTGGAGTCGGCTCGGCGGAAGCGGGATCGTCTGCCACGAATCAATGTGCGCCGCGGCGGCCGGCGGTCGCAAGCGGATCGCGACACTGGCCTCGGCGCGCGGCGCGCGATATCATGGAGAAAGATCCCCCTTCCGATTCACGCCGAGTCCTGCCGTGCCACGTCCGCTCCTGCTCCTACCGTCGCCCCAGCGCGCCGCCGCGCTCGCCTGCTGCTTTGCGCTGGCCGGCTGCACGGTGCCCTCGCAATCGAGTCGTCTGGCCGGGGGTCCGGAGCCGGTCGACCTCAGCATGGAGCCGGCGGTCGTCCACAGCGGGCAGGAGGCGCTCGTCGTCGTCCGCAGCCCCTCGGCGGACAGCATCGCGCTGTCCTCGGAGAACGGCATGGATCAGTACTGGAGCGCGGGCCCTCGGCTGCGAGCCGTCCTGGGTGCCGATTTTGGCGATCCGGAGCTCGGCCGGCGGTATGCCGAGCGGCGGGAGCGTGTCCTGCTCGACCGACTCAGGAAGCCGGTTGTGATCTCCGTCTGTAAGCGAGGGCTCTGCAGGAAGTTCCGTCACGAGCTCGAAGTCCGCCTGCCGGAGAGGAACCGGCGCACGGTCGCGCTCACCGGGGGCTGGAGCACGATGTTCGCCCGGAGGACGGTGTCCGGCCGCAATCGGGCCGCGCTCTTCCACCAGGCGCTCCGAAGCGGCGTCTTCTCCCTCGATGGTGAGCTCGCGGCGAAGGACTGGAGCGCCAAGGTCCAGGGCTTCCTCGGCGCCGACGGCGGGGGCGGCGGATTGGACCTGAGCCGCGTGCTCAAGCGGGGCGACGAAGTCAGTTACGGGATCGCCATGCATCTCGGGGCCACGCGGACCGAGTGGCTGCCGGACGGCACCCGTCCGGCGCTCGCGGATCGCATCGCGTACAGCGCCAGCCTGGGTCCGAGCGTCATGATGCGCGGCGTGACCGCGAGCTCCCAGTTCGGGATCTATACGAGCGGCCGGGAGGTGCTGCAGATCATAGGGACCCGCGTCTCGGCCAACGGGCGCCTGACCGCGGTCCGGATCCCCGTCAGCATAACCGCCGAGAAATCGCTCGCCTTCGGTGGGGGCGCCATCGTGAGCCGCCGGCGCGACGCGCTCGAACGGCTGGCTGCCTCGGTGCACGTGCTCGACGATTTCGCGGTGAATCTCGGCGTCAGCAGTCACCGCATCGCCTGGCCCGGCGACCAGCCCGCGGGCGATTTGCGCGCCTCCGAGGTCCTGTTCACGCTCGGAGGCAGGTACTCGCTGACCTGGTGACAACGGCTCCAACCGACCCTCTCGTCCCACCTTCCGCGTCTTGTCTACAAATCAACGTCGTCCACGTTGAAAAACACGTCTGGCGATGTGGAATCGAAAATTCTAGTTTGGTCCCCTTCATCGCCGACACCCTGTTTCGGAGAACGTGAGTGAACGCGACCGAGGTTTCGCGGGGCAGCACAGTGTTGCGTGAAATCGCCCGCAACATCGAGCGGATCGAAAGTGGGAACGTGCACGACCGGGTCTGCCTGTACGGCACCGGGGACGAGACCCATTCCTGCATCTGCTACCGCGACACCGGCCACGCCGGACGGCATCAGTGTCCTTGCGGAGCCGAATGGAGATGATTGTTTAGCTCCTGTCGCAGAGTAGACAGGACGGAACCACATCGATCGCCCCCCGTGGGGGTGACGCAAGTCATGGCCGCCCCGCCCGTTACATCCCATTGTTCGTCATGCCGTTCCCCATAGGACGCCGTATCACCCGGGTGTTGGCCATCCTCGGCATCTCGGTCCTCACTCTTGTGGTCGCCATCGTGGCCCTGCTCCAGGTCCCCGCGGTGGCCACATGGGTCACCCGCCGGGCCCTCGCGCTCGTGCCTCTCAACCCCGGCTACGCGCTCGACGTCGGCCATGTGTCGGGTAATTGGTTTACCGGCCTGAAGTTGGAGAACGTGAACCTGCGGCGAGGCACCCGGCAGCTGGCACTGATCGAAGCCATCTCGGTGCGCTATGACCCGCGCCAGCTCCTTGGGCCCGACCGTCGGCTGCGACTCCTGGTCGTGGATGGAGGTCGAGTCGCCGCACGGAGGGAGCGGGACGGCTGGGACCTGGCCAACGCGCTTCGGACGTCAAAGGATACCAGCTCGACCGGTGGCGACTTCAGCATCGACCGCCTCACGGTGCGCCGGCTCGATGTAGCGGCGCAGCTCGCGCCCGACTCGACCGCGCTGATTCGCGGTCTGATGCTGGAGGGCCATGAGCTGGTGGTGGGCGATCCCGTTCTCCTCACCATGGACTCCCTCCGCGCGGCGCTGGCCCCGCCGGGAGGTCCGCCCCTCTGGTTCGACCTGGCCGCGGCCGGTGCCGCCACCGCGGAAGAGATCCGCCTCGACACCCTCCGCCTCACCAGCCATCGGAGCGCCATCGCGGGCCGGCTCACGCTCCCCAGGTCTTTCGACGATCCCCGCATCGCCGAGCGCCTCGACCTCAAGCTGGACGCGGCCCCCCTCGCGCTGGCGGACCTGGCGAGCGTCTATCCCGGCGTGCCCCCGGAAGGGGATCTCCGCTTCGAGGCGGACGCACGGGCGGACGGACGGCTGGTGACCGCACGGCTGGCAGGGCGAATAGACAAGGGGCTCATCGAGCTCGAAGGCGCGACCGTCGTCGGGAAGGGGGCTCCGGCGGTGTACCGGTTGGACGGCAAGGTGCGCGATCTCGATCCGTCCCGGCTGCACCGGGCGGCGCCGATCGGCGTGTTGAACGGCGAGATCAAGGCCGATCTGCGCGGCGAGACCCTCCCGCTCGCCGACGGAAGTGCCTCGCTCCGGCTGCGGGGGTCGCGCGTGGCCGGCACCGAGCTCCGCAGCCTGGAGCTCGGTGCCGAGATGAAGCAGGGCAAGGCCGATCTCAAGCTGCGGGGCGAGATGTACGGGGGCACGGTGCGCGCGGATGGCTGGGCCCGTCCGTTCGACTCGGTGCCGTCGTACCGGCTGACCGGCGGGGCGGCGGGCCTCGAGGGGACCAAGCCGGCGGCGCAGGCGCTGGCGGGGAAGGCGGGCGATCCCACGCTGGACGTCGGATTCAGGATCGAGGGCGATGGGGTGTCCCCGGGCGACGCCACCCTCGATGGCCGGGTCGACCTGGCCGCCGTCCGGTCGAGCGGCGAGCGCGTCCCCCTCGGGCATGCCACCGTGAGCATGGACAGCGGACGTGTCCAGCTCCGCCCCGATCTGCTCATCGCGGGCGGGCACGTCACCGGCCTGGCGACGGCGACTCTGGGCGACACCATCACCTACGACGTGCGGCAGGGCACGATCGACCGTGTGGATCTCGGCCGGCTCATGGGCGACACGGTCGCAGCGCCGTTGAGCGGCAGGTTCACCCTTCGTGGCACCGGAACCGCCCCCGATCAGGCGTCGATCACGGCGGGGCTCGAGCTCGACGAGCTGCGCTACGCGGCCCGCCGGGTCGAGCAGGTCGTGGCCAGGGCACGTCTGAACGGAGGGCGCGCCGAGCTGGACGTGAGCGGCGCGCTTCAGGGTGGACGGCTGGCCATCGACGCCACAACCCGGCCCTTCGATTCCGTCACCACGTTCGTCATCCGCCGCGCCTCGCTGGACAGCGTCGACGTCGGCACCCTGATGGGCCAGCCTGCGTATGCGGGCCCGGTCACGCTCGCGGCGAGCGGCCGCGGAAGGTGGAGCGAGGCCACGAAGGCGGTCGAGACGCGTGTGACGCTGGCTCCGTCGAAACTCGGGGCGATCTCAGTGACCGGCGGCGACGTCGTGGCGAACCTGTCGGGCGGCCGGCTCACCTACGATGCCGCCATCCGCACCGACGGCGGCACCCTGGCGCTCGCAGGCGAAGGCCGGCCGCTCGATCCCGTCCCCAGCTACCTCGTGCGGACCGGCCGCGCGGACTCGCTCGATCTCGGCGTCCTGCTGGGACGGGACAGCCTGCGGACATCGATCACATCGAGGTTCACCGGCTCGCTCGCGGGCGGTGGCGTCGACAGCATGGCGGCGAAGGTGAACCTGGAGCTGCTCTCGTCGACGATCAATCAGGCCACGCTGTCGGCCGGACGGGTGACCCTGGGACTCGATCGGGGCGTCCTCGAAGGCAAGGTCCGTCTCGAGGGTGAGGACGCGGCGGTGAATGCGACGGTGAGCGGCACCGTCGCCACTGCGGGCTCGCGGATTCGGAGCGAGGGTGATCTTCGGCTGGAGCATCTGGCGCGCTGGACCGGGAACGCCCGTGCCGACGGACGCATCGAAGGGCGGTTCGGGCTCGATGCGGTGGTGGACAGCACCGGCCTCGTCTCGCTCGGCGGCACCGTGACCGCGGCCGGCGGCATCGGCGACGTCCGCCTGCAGCAGATGTACCTCGCGCTCCGCCCCGCGGCCGGGGCGATCGACGTGGACACGCTGGTCCTCCGCTCGAACGTCGGAACGCTGAATGGTGGAGGACGGGTCGCGCTCCGGGGCGGCGGCTCGGACACGCTGCGCGTCACCGGACGGAGCGGCGACCTGACCCCGCTAGCCCTTCTGGCCGGCGCCGACTCGGTGGTCGTGGATTCCACCCTGCTCGACCTTACCGTGACCGGTCCCGCCGAGCGCCGCCGGATCGCCGGAAACGCGGATCTCTATCGTCTGCTCTACGCCGGCAATCTCGCCGAGCGGCTGTCGGTGCGCGGCACGGGGACGCTGGATAGCGCGGGACTCGGCGCCGTCTCCGGACGCCTTCGCATCGACGGCGCCGCGGCCGGCCAGGTGGCGGTGCGGCAGATCGATCTCGCGGGACGCTACGACTCCGTGGTCGCCCTCCGCGGGACCGTCACGGTCAGCGAGGGTGTTCGCCTGGCGTTGGGGATGGACGGCCGCATCGCGGGGGATACGACCCGCGCGGTGCTCCGCCAGCTCGATTTGACGGAGGGCGGGCGCACCTGGCGGCTCGATCGCCCCGCGACGATCGCCGTGCGGCCGGGCATGGTGCAGGTGACCGAGCTTCGGCTGGGCGCCCCCGACCGGCACATCGCGGTGAACGGCATCTTCGATCGCCGCGACTCCAGCGACATGACGCTCCGGATCGACGGACTCGACCTCGACGCCCTGGCGGAGGCGCGTCTCGTGCCGGTTGCCGGCCGGCTCGACGGCAACCTCCGGCTCTCCGGCCCGGCCACCACGCCGTCGATCGAGGGCAAGGTCACGCTCGCGGTCCGCCGCAGCGGCGGCGACGATGTCGGCCGGCTCTCCTCGCAGCTCGACTGGACTCGAACCGGGCTTCGCATCGACGCGGAGGCGGCCCCGCTGGCGGGCGGAGGCCTGCGCATCCAGGGCATCCTGCCTTGGCGGCTAACCCTCGTGCCACCGGACACCGCCGCCGCCGTCGGGTTCGCGCGCGAGCCGGCGGATACGATGGCCCTCACGGTCCGCGCGGACAGCTTCGACCTGGCGTTCTTCGAAGCGTTCCTCCCCGAAGGGGCGGCCCAGGACCTGACCGGAGCGCTGGCCGTGGACGCGCGCATCGGCGGCACGCCCGATCAGGCGCGTGCCAGCGGCACCGTGGACTTGCGGGGCCTCGGCGTCGATCTCCCCGCGCTCGGCGTCACCTATTCCGAAGGCCGGCTGGCCGGCCGGCTCGCAGCCGAGCGGTTCGAGATCGACACGCTGCGCCTGCTCACCGGCAAGGACGAAGAGCTCCTCGCCCGCGGCAGCGTGCTGCTGAAGCCGCTCGCCGACCCCACCCTCGATATCACGGCCCGGCTGACCGACTTCCAGATCATCCGTTCCAGCGCGCTGCACGCGATGGCGTCCGGAGATCTGGCGCTGAGCGGAACGGCGGCGGAGCCGTCGCTGACCGGGAAGCTGCAGCTCGGCCGAACCGAGATCATCGTCGGTGGCCAAACGGCGGCGGCCGTCGAAGAAGTGCAGCTCACACAGGCCGATCTCACCACGCTGGCGCAGCGCTTCGGCCCCGCGGCGGTGGCCGGCGCCGCCGAGGGCCCGGGAGTGGTGGACCGCTTCCGAATGGACCTCGACCTGCGATTCTCCCGGCGGGTCTGGTTCCGCAAGGCCCAGAGCCCCAGCATGGACATCGAGCTCGCCGGCCGGATCAACATCCGCCAGCAGCCTGGACAGCCCATGGAGTTCTTCGGCCAGGTGGAGCCCATTCCCCGCCGCGGCGAGATGAACCTCTATGGCCGGACCTTCACGCTGCAGGAGGGGAACATCGCGCTGCGGGGGCCGGTCGAGGCGACCACGCTCGACGTGACTGCCCAGTATCAGGTCCCGACCCAGGGCGATCCCGACGACGAGGAGGTGCTGATCAACGTCTCGGCCAAGGGCCGTCCGGACAGTCTGTCGCTGGACTTCACCTCGGAGCCGTCCATGGCGCAGGAGGACATCATCTCCTACATCGTCACCGGGCGGCCGTCCTCGGACAACGCGCTGCTGGAACAGGGCGGCGGCGGCGGCGTGAGCGCGGGGCAGCTCGCGATCAACCAGCTCGCGGGGAGCATCGGCAGTGTCGCCGGCGAGGAGCTCGGCTTCGATGTCTTCCAGATCCGGCAGGAGCCGGCGCGGGGCCTCACCCTGACCGCGGGCCGGTATCTCTCCTCCCGCGTGTTCGTCAGCCTGCAGCAGCCGCTCCGGATCGGATCCACCGCGGAGCAGCAGGTCGGCAACGCCACCGGACCCGGCTTCGAGCTGGAGTACACCCTGAACCGGTGGCTCCGGGGGACGCTGCGGGGTGGCAGTCTGCCCTCCGGCATACTCTTGCGGGGCCGCTTTGCGTACTAGCCACATGGCGGTCGTCAGCGCCCTCCTCGCCACGGTCCTCCTCGCCGTGGGCGCGGCGCCGCTGGCGGCCCAGGATGCCCTGACCGGCGTCGGATCGGGCACCCAGGTGCGCAAGATCGAGTTCGAGTTTCGCGGGAAGCACGAGCTGCAGGAGCAGGATCTCCGGCCCCACATCGCGCTGACCGAACGGGGCGGGAACGTGTGGCTGCGGCGAACGCTGGGCTTCCTGCCGTTCATCAGCAAGGTCGGCGATCACCCCTTCCACCCTCTCGAGCTGCAGCGCGATGTCGTCCGGATGCGGAACGTCTACACCCGGTACGGCTATCTCGACGCGAAGGTGGATTACGACGTCCGGTACGACGCGGCGGAGGATCTGACCGACGTCACCTTCCTGGTCGAGGAAGGCCCTCCGGTCCTGCTGCGGGCGGTGCGGTTCGTCGGGCGGGACAGCGCGCCGGCCACGGTCGATCCGGCGCTCACGGCGGACTGGTCCGAGTTCGTGGGCCGCGAGCAGGCCGAGGAGGGGCGCCTGGGCGAGGGCGAGCGGCGGGGGATGGCCGAGCGGACCACGCGCTGGCTGCGGAACCGCGGCTACCCCTTCGCTGCAGCCCAGGCCGACGTACTGGTGGACACGGCGTCCAATCGCGCCGACGTGGTCGTGCGCGTCAGTCCCGGGTCGCGGGCTCGGATCCGGGAGTTCGAGGTCAGCGGCAACCAGACCGTGCCGGCCCGCCACATCTCGCGCCAGCTCCCGCTCGAGCCCGGCGACTGGTACAACGCCGCCGAGCTGGAAAACGGGCGCGCGCAGCTGACCCAGCTCCCCATCGTGCGGCTCGCCCTCCTCAACGTGCCGCGCGCCGGGGAGGACGACTCCAGCGTGGTGGTGCAGGTCGGCGTCACCGAGAATCAGCCTCGGCTGATCCGCGGCGAGGCCGGGCTCGCCTCCAGCGGCGGGCTCACGAGTCAGGTGGAGTGGACCCACCGGAGCTTCCTCCACGGCGCGCGGACGCTCACGGTGGGCTTGACCGCGCAGACCGGACTCGTCGCCCTGGAAACTCCCGCCGAGCGCCGCTATCGCCTGGCGGTCACCGTGTTCCAGCCCTACGTCGGGACCCGGTTCCTGTCCGCCGGAGGCGGACCCTTCGTCGAGTATCGCGACGACCTGCGCGACCGCTCCCAGGCCGTGGGTTTCGAGGGGACGCTGGTCTACGCCACCAGCCCGCTCCGGTCGCTCTCGATGGGGTACAACATCTCGCACCGCCGGATTCTCGACTATGGATTCGGTGACGACCTCGAGCCGGCCGAGTACCTGCCGTTGCTCGGCCTCGCGGATCCCGCGACGGTCGGGTCGCTCGGCACCACCATCAACCGGAGCGCGCTGACCCTCGACGGCAGCTGGGGGGTGCTCGATGAGTTCGCCAACCCGCGGAAGGGCTACGTGCTCCGCCCCCGCATGTCGGTGACGCTGCCCGGGTTCAACACCAGCCAATACGTCCTGTTCGACCTCGGCGGCAGTGCCTTCGTCCCCTTCACCGACCGGATCGGCTTCACGCTCCGGGGGACCGCCGGCCGCATCTTTCCGTTCGGACGGAGCATCGAGTCCACGTCCTCCGAGTCGCCTTTCATCTCCCTGCTCCGGCTCCGCGACGTCACCTTCAGCGCCGGCGGCACCCGCGACGTCCGGGGATGGGGAAACCAGCTCGTGGGTCCCAAGCTGCCCGAAGTCCGGTTCCGCACGGAGAACGGCGTGCGGACTCCATTCGCCGAGCGGTACACCCCGGTCGGCGGGCTGGCCCGGGTGCAGGGCAGTGCCGAGGTGCAGCTGCCGCTGCCGGGATTCGACGCGAAATGGCAGACCTTCGTGTTTCTCGACGGCGCCCGCGTCTGGACTCCCGATTCCCGCTTTTCACTCGACGCCGGCGAGCTGGATCAGGACCGCTTCTTCTTCGGGACCGGCGCCGGCATCGGCTACGAGACCGTCGTCGGCGCCGTCCAGGTCTCCCTCGGGTACAAGCTCAACCCGTCGGCCCTCGACCTCCGCGATCCGGACGAGGTGCTCCAGGCGCTGCTCGACGGCCGACCGCTGAGCACCGTTCCCACCAGCTCGCGTCGCCGCCTGCAGCTCCACTTCGCGATCGGCGCGACCTTCTAGCAGCAGGCTGGTCAGCTCCGCGGCGTTGGTGACGGCGTAGTTGCCATGGCAGTTGTTGTAGATGATGTGGAGCGCGCTCGCCTTGTCGTGCGACAGCTCCAGAATCCGCCGCAGGTGCTCGGCCAGCTCCTCCTCGTCGTACAGGTAGCGGTAGCGCTCGGTGGCGGGGTCGTTGCGCGCTTCCCAGGTCTCCGTTCGCCGGCCGTGCAGCCGCATGACCGCCAGCCGTGGCGAGGTCACGGCGAGCGCCGGCGGCATACTGCTCTCCATTCCCTGAGGTCCGTCCACCACCACGTAGGCCAGGTCGAGATCGCTGAGCAGCGTCGGCGTGCGCTCGGCCAGCCGGCCGGTCATCCAGGAATGGTGCCGGAGCTCGACGGCCCCGACGCACTGGCCCAGGCGGGTGCGACACGCGGCGAGCGCGGCGGCGCTCTCCCGCGACGGCGTGAACCAGCGGGGGAACTGGAGCAGGATCGCGCCCAGCTTTCCGGCTTCGCGAAGGGGCTCGAGCGCGCCGAGGAACCGGCGCCAGACTTCATCGAGCAGCTCAGCCGGGAGGTCCCGTCCGTACAGCCGTTCGCCCGTCGTCCGGGGAAGCTCACGCCGGAGCCAGTCCGGAAGGCGGCGCACGTCGGCGCCGTGGCCCGTCATGAGGCCATGCGCCTTCACGTCGAACACGAACCCGTCCGGCGTCCGGCGCGCCCATTCCACGGCCATGGCCCGCGTGGGCATGGAGTAGTAAGTGGCATCCACCTCCACGATCGGGTACCGGGCCGCGTAGTACCGGAGTCGGTCCTCCGCGTTCTCCACGCCGCGAGGGTAGAACACGCCCCCGGCGGTGAGCGTCGCGTCGGTCCAGCCCGCCACCCCCACGTACAGCGTTGTGCCTCCCGGCGTCCGCATGCCCGTGGGCGCGGTGGCGGCCACCGACTGAAGCCGCGCACGGGCGGCGCGGACGCCGGGATCGTGGGTCGGATCTCTGCCCGCTGGTGTGGCCGGGGGAGGCTCGGTCGCGGCGAGGTCCGCCGGAAGCGGCTCCGGTGGCTGCAACGTCTGGGACAGCATGTTCGCCAGCCGTCGTGGGGCGTCGCGGGAGAGGCCCGCGATCAGCCGCGACTCGGGGAGATTGCGCCAGTATCGCTGGGGCATCTCCGACCGCATCGCGGAGGGATTCAGCCGCGCGGGGTTGAAGGCGTTGGCATAGTAGGTCCGCCACAGCTCTTCCAGTGCATCGTCAGTGGGTGCCGCGGCGCGGGAAGCGCCGGGTGAAAACCGGAGCGTCGCTCCGTCCCAATGGGCGCACCGGTCGGGCGTGAGGATGGACCAGCGCATGGAGCGAAAGCGACGCGCGAAGAACGGAGCCGTGGCCTCCACGACCAGGTGCGCCGGCTCGAACCACGCCACATACACCATCCCGCCCGCCAGCTCCGATTCGACCGAGCGGAAGCGGACGAACGCCTTCATCTTGTGCGCCGCGCGCTTCACCGCGCGGGCCATGCTGTAGAGCGCCGCGACGTCGGGATCTGTGGCCAGCGCGAGCAGATGGGGCTCGTCGCCGGTCTGACGCCAGAGCGCGCGGTACAGGAGGGTCCAGCGCGTCGGGTTGCGATGACACGCGACGAGGCGGGCGACATGCAGAAAGCGCGCGGACACGCGGGGAGCGATCGTCGGAGGCCCGCTGCCGGGCTCCGGGCTCGAGCTCTGTAGCACACCCTGGGGGACATCCGACGGCTCCCAGTGAACCGACTCCGGCGGCGTGCCGTGGGTGAGCAGACGACGCGCGTGGCGGCGCCAGCTCTCGAAGTCGGACTCGAAGCGCACGACCCGCACGGTCGCTCAGAGCTCGCCGCTGAGGGCGGAGCGCTCGACGGCGAAGAAGTCGAGCTGGTCGCGCCGCGCGATGCGGCGGGGCAAATCCTCCCGGTCGGGAAGCGAGCCCGGCGAGTGATCGGCGAGGACGACGAAGGGCAGCGCGCGTCCCAGCGTGACGCGCAGCCGAGCCAGATCGTCGACTCGAAGCCGCTGCCAGCGTCGCATGGCGACGATTCGGCGCACGTTTCGCACGCCGATGCCGGGCACCCGCAGCAGCTCGGTCCGGTCGGCGCGGTTGATGTCCACCGGAAACCGCGCCCGATTCCGCAGCGCCCAGGACAGCTTCGGATCCACCTCCAGCGCGAGATTGGGCGAGTCCGGCGTGGTCAGCTCCCGCACGCCGAACCCGTAGAACCGGATGAGCCAGTCGGCCTGGTACAGGCGATGCTCCCGCAGAAGCGGCGGCGCCACCGGCGGGAGAGCCGGGTCGGCATCGGGAATCGGGCTGAACGCGGAGAAGTAGACCCGCCGAAGCCGCTCGCGGGCGTAGAGCGAAGCCGACGCCTCGAGGATCGCCGTGTCGGAGGCGTCGGTCGCCCCGACGATCATCTGGGTGGCCTGGCCCGCGGGTGAGAAGGCCGGAGCCTTCGGCTCGCCCGCCTCCGCGATGCCGTCCCGGATAACGCCCATGGCGCGCGTGATCTGCACCAGCTCCTTGTCGGGCGCGAGCGCGTCGAGATCGCGCTGGCGCGGAAGCTCCACGTTGATGCTCAGGCGGTCCGCGTAGCGCCCCGCCTCCCGGATGAGGTCGGCGGAAGCGTTCGGAATGGTCTTGAGGTGGATGTAGCCGCCGAAGCCGTGGTCGCGACGAAGCTGTCTGGCCACCGCGACCAGCTGTTCCATCGTGTAGTCCGGCCCGCGAATGATGCCCGAGCTGAGAAAGAGGCCTTCGATGTAATTCCGGCGGTAGAACTCGAGCGTGAGCCGGACGACCTCCTCGGGGGAGAACCGCGCGCGGCGCACGCCGCTCGACTGGCGGTTGATGCAGTAGCCGCAATCGTAGATGCAGTAGTTGGTGAGCAGGAGCTTGAGCAGGGACACGCACCGGCCGTCGGGCGTGTAGCTGTGGCAGATCCCCATCCCCTCGGTGCTGCCGATGCCGCGCGGGCCCGCCCGCCGGCCCTTCGAGCCGCTGCTGGCACAGGAGGCATCGTACTTGGCCGCGTCCGCCAGGATGGAAAGCTTCGTCGTCGTATCCACGGTCCAGCTCCGGAAAGTTGTCGAGTCGCACTACCCGAACATAAGCCGAAACCAGCTCACCCGCCACCGCTCGTCGGCTCGCTCCCGGGTTACTCGCGTGCTGCCAGACTCAAGGCAGGTCGCAGTCGCTTCATCTAATGAGCCGCTGGCACCCTCCGGTCATCCGCCGGCGCTCTCGCCTCCGATCTCCCGCGCCGCCAGCACCTTGGGTGGATGCAGGTGAAGCTCCGCGCGAGCCGTGCGCTCGCATGATGCGTCCGGGCATACCCGTTGCAGATATCTGCACGGTCCCTCGCTCGTCCCGCGTTCATCGCCAAAGTGCCACTCCCCCGGAGCATTGCCATGGTTTCCTTCCTCAAAGGCCGCCGCCGCACGGACGACGCCGTCGTTGCCGTCGACTCGAGCGGATCGCACATCACCCTCGCCCTCGAAGCTCTCGTCGCCCGCGCCGAGCAGGCGGTCGAGCAGCTTCGCGCACTGACACCGGTGCTGGAGCGGTCCGATGACCTGAACACCCTGCGCGAGCGGTGCGAGGGCGTGGAGCGGCAGGTCGTTGAGATGGAGGACACGTCGGCCCGCCTCACCGCCGCCGAAGCGCAGGTGGCGCGGGTAGCCGGTGCGGGCGCGGAGATCGACCAGCTGCAGGCGCGCATGGGCGAGTTCGGGGACAAGATCGACGCGGCCCTCAAGCTCCGCGAGCAGATCGAGGAGTTCCTCAGCCTGCAGAACCCGATCGCGGCAGTGCGCGGCGATGCCGACGGCCTCCGCAAGCAGCTCGAGGAGATGGGCGAGGACGTCACCCGGATGCGGACGCAGGCCGACGATGCGCTCCGGGCGCACCGTCACAGCACGTCGCGTCTGGAAGCCTTCGACGAGGAGTGCCAGGCCTCCACCAGCCGGCTGGACGAGGTGTCGCGGCGGGTGCAGGCGGTCGAGCAGGCGCTCGAGCCCGTAGGTCAGGCCGTGGCCGCGGTGCCCGACGTGCAGCACCGTCTCGCCGTGCTCAAGGCGCTCGCCGACCAGGTGTCGCAGAAGTCGGCCTCACTGGAGCAGCAGCGTGAGGCCGTGGACCGTGCCGCAACCCAGATCTCGCAGCTCACCCGCCTCGACCGCGAGCTGGACGCGTGGCTCCGCCGGCAGGAGGAGCAGATCCGCCGCTTCGGCGCGATTGAAGCCAAGATCGCCGAGGTGCAGGCGGTGCAGGGGAAGGTCCTGTCGCGCTCGGACGAGCTTCAGGCCATGGCCAAGCAGACCGAGGAGGCGCAGCAGGGGGCTCGGCAATCCCTCCACGATCTCCGCGAGCAGATGCGGAAGAGCAGCGAAAACTTCGAGCTGGAGAATCGGGGCCTGCACGCGGTGAGCGAGCGCGTCGCCGACCTCCGCAACGGGGTCAAGGAGTGCGAGACCCGCTTCGCCCTGCTGGACGCGGCGAGCCAGGGTACCGCCGCGGTGACCGCCCAGGTCCGGAGCGCCGGCGAAGAGGCCGCCACGCTGTCGGCCGAGCTGGCGCGGCTGCTGGAGGAGGAGAAGCGGATCTCGTCGCTGCGCCAGGAAGTCGGACGGCTCGACGGGGTCGCCACGGATGTCGCCTCCCGGATGCAGCGCATCGAGGAGCTTCGTCCCGGCATCGAGTCGGCGGTGAAGGATCTCGGCTCGCTCAAGGGCACGCGGGAGATGATGGCCGACGGACTGGAGCAGATGCGGGTGGCGTACGAGGAGATGACCCGTCTGCGCGAGACCCACGGCGAGGTGGAGACCTGGCTTTCCAGCACCGACGTGTGGACCAAGAAGGTGCAGGGGCAGGTCAAGGAGCTGAGCGGCATGGAGCCCGCGGTCGAGCGGATCCGCGAAGAGGTGGAGCAGGTCAAGTCCGCCATGACCGAGATCGAAGCCCGTCGTGAGGCACTGACCGACGTGCAGCGCCGTCTCGGCGATCTCGGCGCCGTCGGCGCCGAGCTCAAGGAGCGCACCGAGTCGCTGCGCGGCCGGATGGAGACCGCCGAGACTCGTTTCGGGCAGCTGGCCAAGCAGGCGGACGAGGCCCAGCTCGTGGCCGACACGATGGCCGAGGTGACCGGGTCGGTCTCCGAGGCGGAGAAGCGGATGTCGTCGGTGGACGAGTCGGTGCGGCTGCTGGAGAGCCGCACGCAGCAGCTCGACGAGCTGCAGGACCGGATCCGGCTGCTCGGGCAGGAGCTCGACCAGCGCCAGGGCGCGCTCGACAAGGCGACCGAGCACCTCACCCGCGCGTCCGCGCTCCGGCAGGAAGCGGCCGAGACGGCGCAGCGGCTCGAGGAGATCTCGCGCACGGTGGGGACGACCTTGACCAAGGCCGAGGAGCGCTCGGGCGGCTTGAAGAAGATCTCAGCCGATCTCGAGAACCGCGCGGCCGCGCTCAAGCCGATCGAGCGCCAACTGGCGCAGTTCGAGGACCTGCTCGGACGCTGGGAGTCGGCGCAGGCCGAGGCGGCGACCGGCCTGGAGCAGACCCTTGCCCGGCAGGGTGCGGTCGAGGCGCTGGAGTCCGAGGTCAAGAACGTGTTCGAGCTGGCCCAGCGGGCGGTGGACAACGTGCAGACCATCGGCTCGTCCCGACGGGAGATCGACGAGACCCGGGCATTGCTCGAGGACACGCAGAGCCGCTTCCATGTGGCCGAGCAGGCGCTGCGGGACTTCGATGCCCGGAAGCGGGCCCTCGAGCGCGCGGAGCAGCGGCTCGCCCGCGCCGAAGCCCTGGCTCTCGGCATCAAGACCACGGTCGAGACGCTGCAGGCGCAGAAGACCGTCGTGGATCACGCGATGGAATCGGCGGGCGCGCTGGGGCTGCAGATGAAGCAGGCCGAGGCGCTGATCGTCTCGCTGAGGCGGGAGCGGTCGCTGGCGGCGGACCTCAAGGCGGCCGTGGCCGCGCTGGAGGACATCGAGGAAGGTGCACGCGTAGCGGAGTAGCTCGACGCGATACACCGGGAACGCGACAGGGGGCCATCCATCGGATGGCCCCCTGTCCGTTTGCCGGCCCCTTGGCTACTGCGGAGGAACCGAGTCCTTCGCCATACCGCCATGGTGGTCGTCATCGTCGTCGTCATGGCCGTGACGGTGACCGTGCTTGCCGCCGTGTTTCTCCCGCCAGTCTTCGCGGGCCTGCTTGCGCATCTCCGCCACCTTGGTCTGCTGCTCCGGCGTGAGCACGGCCATCACCTCGGTCCTGGTGCTGTCCATGCTCGCCCGGAGCTTCGACCGGGCCTCGCGGTTCCGCCGCATGTCCTCCGACCGGCTCTGGCTCCGGGCGAGGTACTTGCTCCGGATGGCCTCGAGCCGCTTGGCCTGGTCGTCGGTGATCTTGAGCTCCGCCCGCTGCGCCAACAGCCGGCCGACGGGGTCGTGCATCGCGCGGTGGCCTGAATCGGCCGGTGCCGAGGGGGTGGCGCCGCCCGCCTGGGCGAAGGCGGGAGCGCTGGACATCAGGAGGCCCGCCGCCGCAAGGGCGAGGGCCAGGGTACGTCGCTGCATGGGTCTGCCTCTCCATTTGAGTGTGCGGCTGGTGGACGGACCCGGCCCGCCGCTGTTAATCCCCGATCGTGTTCCCAAGTCCGGATGGTGGGTGTAGAATCTCCCCACGCCCTAGCCTCAGGAACCGACTCATGCGTTTGACACTCGCCGCGTCCGCCCTCGCCGCCTCACTCGCTCTGCTTTCCGTTCCCGCCGCCGCGCAGACTTTTCGCGACGCACCCGCCGGAGCCATCGGCTTCGGGGGCGCCGCCGCGATCGCGGGCGACCAGATCCTGGTGGGCCGGCCAGGGACGCTGATCGGCTTCCCGATTCCGGCGAGCCACGCCGGAGCCGTTCACCTGTTCCGGAAGGCTGGGGATGGCTGGCGTGAAGCGGGCCTGCTGAGCCCGAAGGACGGCCGGTTGGGTGACGGCTTCGGGACGGCCCTGGCGCTCGACGGCAACCTGCTGGCGGTCGGGGCGCCCGGCGCCGAGGCCGGCGGCGCCGTCTATGTGTACGAGCGGACAGGGACCACCTGGACCCAGCGAGCCCGCCTGACGGGCACGGGGGGGGCCGCGGCGGATCGGTTCGGCGCGGCCGTCGCAGTCAAGGGGACGGTCCTGCTGGTCGGAGCCCCCGGTCGGGACGGTGAGCGGGGCGCGGTCGTCGTCTTCTCGCGCGCCAAGGGCGCGGGGCAGTGGACCTCCGGGGAGGTGATCCAGGGCAGCGGAACCGAGGCAAACGATTGGTTCGGCGCGGCGCTGGCCTTCGACGGACGGCGGGCTCTGATTGGCGCGCCCGGTCCCTGGACTTTCGATTCCACCCGCTGGAAGCCGGGGACGGCGTTCGTCTTTCGCGCCTCACCCCAGGGCAAGTGGGCGGAGGACGGCCGCCTGGTCGGCGCGCCCGATCAGCGGATCCGCGCGCTCGGCGTCTCGGTGCTGCTCGACGGTGAGGAGGCGATGGTGGGCGCGCCGCTGTCGGACAGCCTGGCCGGGGCCGTCGTCCGGTGGCGCCGTGAGACGGCCGGGTGGGCGCCCGCGGGCGCGGTGGCTCCCGACAGCGTCGTGCGGCCGGGTGCATTCGGGGCCGCGCTCGCCCGGGACGGCGGCGACCTGCTGGTGGGGGCGCCCACGAGCGACAAGAGCGCCGGTGCCGTGCACGTGTTCCGGCGGAGCGGGGGCGGCGACTGGAAGAGTGTGCAGAAGCTGGTGACGCCTCCGGCCGGATTCTCGACCCGTCTCGGTGCCTCGGTCGTGGCTCAGAAAGGGCTGAGCGTGGCCGGCGCCCCGCTCGCGTATTTCTTCGAGGGAGTGGGCCTGGTGTATCAGCGCGACGGCGCAGCCGGTGCCTGGCGCGAGATCGCGACGGTGAACGACACCGTCTCCACCGTGCTGCCCGCGGTGGCCGGCGGAGAGATCAAGTGCGAGGGGGGCAAGGCCAAGGCGTTCGACTGCAAGGACGCCGACCTGGTGGCGTTCCTGCCGAAGAGCAGCATCGGCGCGAAGCGCGGCACGCTGCTCAACGACCTGTGGGGCTGGACCGACTCGACCACCCGCCGGGAGTTTGCGCTGGTGGGGCGCACGGACGGAACCTCGTTCGTCGAAGTCACCGACCCGGCGAACCCGACGTACCTCGGCGACCTGCCGATGCATCAGGGGGCCCGCGCCAACATCTGGCGCGACATCAAGGTCTACAAGAATCACGCCTTCATCGTCGCCGACGGCTCGGGCCCGCACGGCATGCAGGTCTTCGATCTCACCCAGCTTCGGAACGTGAAGACACCGCAGACGTTCCAGGAGACCGCGATCTACACGCGGATCAACAGCGCGCACAACGTCGTCATCAACCAGAACACCGGCTTCGCCTACACCGTCGGCAACAGCATGGGCGGCGAGACCTGCGGCGGCGCGCTGCACATGATCGACATCCGCGACCCCGCCAATCCCACGTTCGCCGGCTGCTATGCCGACCCTGCGCTGGGCCTGCAGCGCACCGGACAGACCCACGACGCCCAGTGCGTGACCTATCACGGGCCGGACGGCCGGTATCACGGCCGCGAGATCTGCTTCAACTCCAGCGAGAACGCGCTCGGCATCGCCGACGTGACCGACAAGAGCAAGCCCAGGACCCTGAGCGTCGCGGCGTATCCCAACGTCGCGTACGCGCACCAAGGGTGGCTCAGCGAGGACCAGCGCTACTTCTTCCTCGATGACGAGGGCGACGAGATCGCCGGGACCGCGCCCACGACCCGCACGGTGGTCTTCGACCTGACCGATCTCGAGGACCCCGTCGTCGCCAAGGAATTCTACGGGACGACCGCGGCGTCGGATCACAACCTGTACGTGAAGGGCCGGTACATGTACCAGTCGAACTACGTGGCCGGTCTGCGCGTGGTGGACGTGAACGACCCGGTCAACCCGGTGGAGGTGGGCTACTTCGACACAGTGCCGTTCGGTGAGAATCAGCCCGGCTTCTCCGGCTCCTGGAGCAACTACCCGTATTTCGCCAGCGGCGTGGTGGCGGCGACCAGCATGCGGGAAGGCCTGTTCCTCGTCCGCTATCAGCCCAGGACGGTGCTGCCGTGAGCGGGGCTGCGGCGGGCGGGTTCCGCCGGCCGGCGGCGGTCGCCGCGCTGCTGGCGCTCGGCGCCGTGCCGTTGCAGGCGCAGCTGTACGTGCCCAACCAGGACGACGCCACCATATCTGTGGTCGACCCGGCGACGCGGCGCGTCGTCCGGACCATCGATCTCCGCCAGTACGGGGTGGGCGACAACGCGAAGCCTCATCACGTACAGGTGGAGCCGAACGGCAGCGCCTGGTACGTCACCCTGATCGGGGCGGGGAAGGTGTTGAAGCTGGACCCCAGCGGCCGTCTGCTCGGGAGTGCGGACATGGAGGTGCCGGGCCTGATCGCCCTGCACCCCACGAAGGATCTGATGTTCGTGGGCCGCAGCATGAGCGCGGTCAACCCGCCGCCCCGGATGGCGGTGATTCGCCGATCCGATATGACGCTGCTCGATGAGATCGATCTCCTCTTTCCCCGTCCGCACGGCATCGTCGTGCACCCGCGCGGCGACGTGGTGTACGTGGCGAGTCTGGGCACCAACCAGATCGCGAGTGTGGGCGTGGAACAGGGCGACGTCCGGCTCCTCGACGTGGCGGGGAGCGCGCACGGGTTCGTGCAGGCGGCGGTCTCGCCCGACGGACGGCTGCTCGCCGTGACGGCAGAGCTCACGGATTCGCTGCTCCTGTTCGATGTGTCGGCGCCGTCGTCGCCCAGGCTGGTGCGTGGCGTGGTGATGCCGGATGGCCCCTTCGAGCCGACCTTCACCCGGGACGGCCGCCTCATCTTCGTCACCGCCCTCAACGCCAACCGAGTGGCGGTCGTCGATACCAGGGAGTGGTCGGTGGCGGTGTTGCCGGAGAATCCCGGCTACGGCCAGCCGCACGGCATCGCGCTCTCCCCTGATGGCTCGCGCGTCTTCGTGGGTAATCGCCACCAGCAGGGGGGGGTGCACGATCATGCGGGCGGGAAGCCCACAGGAGCGGGTACGGTGGTCGCGATCTGTGTCGGAAGCCGCGCCGTGGATACCGTGCTCCGCGTGGGCAACTACGCGGCCGGCCTGGGCATGACGGCAGTCGCGCCCGCCGCGGCGGCCCCGCCCTGCCGCTGAGCCATCCGCGCGCGGCGCCTCTGCTCGCGGCCGCGGCGCTGGCGTGCGGCGGCACCGGCTCGATCCCGACGCTCCCGCCCGCCACCGGAGCATCGTTTCGAGCACTGGTCGCCCCGTTTCCGGTGGCCGACATGGACGGCCGCCCGGTGGCGCTTCCCTTCGTCGGCGGCTTCAACGCGCCGCGGCCCCAGCTGGTGGACGCCGATGGAGACGGCGACCTGGATCTGTTCGTCCAGGAAGTGACCGGCAGTGTGGGGTACTACGAGCGGGACGGTGAGGCTGATGGCCTGCCGCGGTTCGTCTTCCGAACCGCCCGCTACGGAGATCTCGACGTGGGTGAGTGGTACCGCTTCGCCGACGTGGACGCCGACGGCGACCTCGACCTCCTGACCGAGCAGCCCTTCAGCTACATCAAGTACTACCGCAACGACGGCGCCCAGGGCGCCTACCGGTTCGTGCTCGCCGCCGATACCCTGATGGACACCGACGGCGCGCCGATCTTCTCCGACCGCCAGAACATCCCGCAGCTCGGCGACCTGGACTGCAACCGACGATCCGATCTGCTCATCGGCCGGCTCGACGGCACGGTGGCCCGGTACGAGGCGGTGCCGTTCCAGGCGGGGCACGCGCCGGCGTTCCGCCTGGTCGCGAAGGAGTTCGAGGGCATCCGGATCATCGGGCAGCAGGCCGGCCCCCCCAATCCGTTCGGGGCCGGCCCGAGCATGCACGGCGCCAACACCATGGCGTTCGCCGACCATGACGGCGACGGAGATCTGGATCTATTCTGGGGAGATTTCTTCGAGCCCGGCCTGCTGCTGATTTCCAACGAGGGCACCTGCCCAGCGCCAAGTTTCCGCGGCGCCCCGGTGCAGTTCCCGGTGGGCCGGCCGCTGCTCACCTCGGGCTACAATGCGCCGACCTTCGGCGACGTGAGCGGCGATGGGCGCGCCGACCTGATCGTCGGCGTGCTCGGCGGGGCCTACAATCCGCTGCGCACGGCGTCGGACAACCTCTTCTATCTGACGCGTGGCCCCAGCGGCGACTGGGAGATCAGGAGCCGCCGTCTCCTTCCGGTACTCGACATCGGCGCCGAGTCGATTCCGGCAGTCGCCGACGTGGACGAGGATGGCGACCTCGACATGCTCGTCGCCAACAAGCTCGATCCGTCCGACCTCCAGAGCTCATTCATCTACCTGCTCGAGAACGTGGGAACGACGAGCCGCCCCTCGTTCCGCCTCCGGCCGCCGCTGGACCTCGGCCGGCGGTTCCACGCCGCGCCAACTTTCGGCGACCTCGACGGAGACGGCCGGCTCGACCTGGTCATGGGGCAGTGGGGGCCGCGCGTCGGATGGTATCGTGCGACCGACCGGGGGTACGTCCCGGCGGATACGGCGGCCGTCACCATCACCCGCGGCAGCAACACTGTCCCGACGCTGGGCGACCTCGATGGCGACGGCGATCTCGACCTGCTGATCGGCGAGTCCTCCGGCTGGCTCAACTACTACCGCAACGACGGCGGCCCTGCCCGTCCCGTCTTTGCCCTGGTGACCGACCAGTTCGACAGCATTCAGCTGGGACGGCGGAGCGCGCCGCTCCTGGCGGACATTGACACCGACGGCGATCTCGACCTCCTGGTCGGCACTGAGAGCAACGGCCTGGCACTTTTTCGGAACCAGGGCACTCGGACCGAGGCGAAGTTCGTTCGGGACTCGGGGTTCGCTGCCCCGGCGCCGGTGCTGGCGGCGCCCGCCGCTGGGGATTTCGACGGCGATGGCGATCTCGACCTGGTACTCGGTGGTGCCTCGGGCGGACTCACCTATCTCGAGCAACGGTAACCGAGCCCTCGAGCATTGGTAGCCGACAGACAAGGACCCACGCCGCGATGACCATCGTGGCGTGGGCCCTCACCGCCCGAAGCCGCCGGGCGGTACGGGTCGCGACTATTTCCGAGGTGAGCCCGACATACGGTTCACTTCGCGCTCGCTCGTCCGGTCGGCGTCCAGGGTCTTCTGGCCGGTGACGCGGTGCCATGCATCGCTCACCGCATCCTTCACCTTTTCCCAGGTCGACTCTGCACCGCCCCGCCCCTCGTAGCGATCCCACCCCGTCTGCAGGTCGGCCTGTACGTCTTTCCATGTCCGGCCAAGATGGTGCTGGCCCGATTCGTAGCCGTACTTGTACGCCGGCCTGAACTCCTCATAGTTACGGCCCGTGGCATAGGGGCGACCCCCATAATTGTCGCGCCACCAGGCATCTTCTTGATCCCAGGAATTGTCGAACGCCATTGACACCTCCAGTACGGGTATATCGAAGGGATGGTGCTCAGCCTGCATCCCCTTCATGAATAACCCCCGGTAGCTGCGATTTTCGTGATCTCTGTCACCGGTTTGGACCCTGGCGGAGCCGCTTGGCGTTCGGGCGAAGTCGCGCGAGCGCGGTGGCCACCGGCGCGTACGCGAGCTCCTCTCCCGCGCGCGAGGCCCGCAGCAGTAACGCACCCCGGCTCATGTCCCCTCGGCCCTCGAACTGGATCGGATAGAGCAGTCGCTCACCGATGACGTCGAGCAGCACGTCCACGTACTTCCCTGTCGCAAGACTGCCGAGCAGGACGAACTCCACCGAAGGCTCCCGAGCCAGGCGGGTCAGATCGCGGACCAGCGGCCCGCGATAGCGCGAATCGTCCGCCCGAATGTCGACCCCGCCGAACGCCTGCAATTCGGGCACCGTCACCAGGGTGTCCGCGGCGAGCAGACCGCGGTTGGCGGTGATGACTTGGGCCGGCGACGCGCCGGCGGACGCACGGCCGAATCGCGAGGCATAGGCAAGCTTCCCGCGGAAGTAGAGGCCGCTCACGAAGCTGAACGCCTCGCCCAGCGGAACGCCTCCCCCGCTTCGAAGACGCACCGCCACGGGGAAGCGGGCTTCCTCCCGCATCAGGATCGCCGCCCGTTTTCCTCCGGGATGAGCGGGGGAGAGGAGAAAGATTCTCGGCGGTTCGCGGTGAACGGAGGTCATCGGGTATCCTGTGCACGAGGCTTCCGTCGGTCCGTGCCTCGCGTCACCTCCCCGCCCGCGCTGGCGTGTCGTCCCGGGGTGGGTTACCGTGGCTCGAGGGAGGTGGCGCGTGGATCGTGGACCCGGAATGAGGGCGGCGCGCGGAATGGTGCTCGCGTGCGCGCTGGGCTGTGGGTCGCCGCCCCCGGGCGGACCGACCAGCGTCACGGTGTCAGGCAGTGTGCTGGGCGCCGAGGGCCAGATCCTCCGGAGCCAGCTGGAGCGGTTCGACCGGGAGCATCCGGACATCGTCGTCACGATGCGGCCCACCCCCGACGCGGCCGACCTCCGTCATCAATTGTACGTGCAGTGGCTCAATGCGCGCGCCACCGATCCGGACATCCTGCAGGTGGATGCCATCTGGACACCCGAATTCGCCGCCGCCGGCTGGATCCTTCCCCTCGATCGCTACGCTCCCGACACCGCCGCGTTCTTTCCCGTGACGATCGAGGCCAACCGGTGGGACGGCCGTCTGTTCGCACTCCCCTGGTTCGTGGACGTCGGCATGCTCTACTGGCGCACCGACCTGCTGCGCGAGGCGCCGACGACATGGGACGTGCTCGAGCGGGAGGCGCGCCGAGTCATCGCGAGCGGAACACCGCGATATGGGCTCGTGTGGCAGGGTGCGCGGTACGAGGGCCTGGTCACCGTGTTCGTGGAGTACCTCGGCGGATTCGGCGGACGGATTCTCGACGCCGGACGGGTCACGGTGCAGGAGCGTCCCGGCGTCCTCGCGCTCACGGCCATGCGCGACCAGATCCATCGGATCGGCATCGTGCCTGCGCGGGTCCTCACCTGGCACGAGGAGGAGCCGCGTTTCGCGTTTCAGAACGGCGAGGCGGCGATGATGCGGAACTGGCCCTACGCCGTCGCGCCGATGGAGGACAGCGTCCGCTCGCGCGTGGCCGGCCGCTTCGCCGTGGCCCCGATGCCGTCGGCCCCCGGCGGCCGGCCCACCGCGGCCCTGGGCGGAGCCCAGCTCGCGATCAACGCCTTCAGCCCCGAGGCCGACGCCGCCTGGCGGGTCATCGAATATCTCACGCGTCCGGAGCAGATGCTGGAGCGCGCCCGAGTCGTGGGCCAGTTCCCCACCCGCACCGCGGTGTTCGACGATCCCGCGCTCGCCGCCGCGCTCGCGATCCCGCCGGCGCAGGCCCGCGCGATCGTGGAGGCCGCGGTGCCTCGGCCGGTGACCCCGGTGTACACCGAGCTCTCCGAGATCCTGCAGATCCATCTGCATCGGGCGCTCAGCCGCCAGATCGAGCCGGCGGCGGCGCTGGAGCAGGCCGCGCGGGAGATGCAGGCCCTGCTGGAGCGCGCGGGACTGGGGCGAGGCTCGCGTGGCGGGTGAGCCGCGGGGCGCGGAGCGGCGCGAGGCGCGCCTCGCGTACGGCATGGTGGCGCCGGCGATCGGCACCATCCTGCTCGTCGCCCTCTTCCCCCTGGGCTGGACGCTGTGGGAGTCGCTCCACCTGCACGACCTGCGCATGCCGTGGCTCGGTCAGCCGTTCATCGGGCTCGAGAACTACGCCGAGGTGCTCCGCGACGGCCGGTTCTGGAGCGCCATGGGCCACACCTTCGGATTCGCCGCCGTCACCGTGAGTCTCGAGCTGGTGCTGGGCTGCATCCTCGCGCTCGCCATGAACCGCACGTTTCGTGGACGGGCAATCGTGCGCGCCAGCATTCTCATCCCATGGGCGATCCCCACGGTGGTCGCGGCGCTGGTGTGGCGCTTCATGTTCGAGGGAATGGAAGGGTGGCTGACCCACGATGTCGCCGCCTGGGTGCCGGTGGTGCTCTCGGACGTGTGGAAGACCACGCCATTCGTGGCGCTGCTGCTGCTGGCGGGCCTGCAGGGAATCGACCCGTCATTGTACGAGGCAGCCCGCATCGACGGCGCGTCTCCCTGGCGGCAGTTCCGCTTCGTGACGCTGCCTCTGCTCGCGCCGGCCATCCTGGTGGCGCTGATCTTCCGGACGCTCGACGCCTTCCGCGTGTTCGACCTGATCTACGTGCTGACCGGCGGCGGGCCCGGCACGGCCACCGAGCCGATCGCGCTCTACACCTTCAACGTGCTGATGCACAATCTGCGTTTCGGCTACGGCTCGGCCCTCTCTGTGGTCGTGTTTCTGGTGACGTTCGGTCTCGCGCTGGGTTACATCCGGCTGCTCGGCCGCGGACTGACGGAGACGCGCGCGTGAAGGGCCGCATTTCGTGGCCGACCCTGGTGATCGCGACCCTGGTGCTCGGTGCCGCCTTCCCGTTCTATCGCGCAGTGGCCGGCTCGCTCACACCCGAGGCCCAGCTCTTCCACGGCGCTCCGCTCTGGCCCAACCCCGCCGTGCTCGAGCACTATCGCGCCCTCTTCGCCGAGCGCGACTTCTGGCTCCCGATCCGCAACTCGCTCATCGTCGCCGGCGCCACGACGTTCTGCTGCGTGACGATCGGATCGCTCTGCGCCTACGCGCTGGCCCGGCTCCGGTTCAGGGGAAAGTCCCTGCTGCTCGGGGTGATCCTTGCTGTGAGCATGTTTCCCCAGATCGCGGTGGTGTCGCCGCTCTTCCTGCTGCTCCGGAGCCTGCGGCTCATCGACACCTACCCCGGGCTCATTCTCCCATATCTGACTTTCGCGATGCCGCTCGCGGTCTGGCTGCTGGTGGGCTACTTCCGCCAGCTGCCGCCGGAACTGGAGGAGGCCGCCATGGTGGATGGCGCGAGCCGGTTCCGGGCCTTCCGCGAAGTCATCGTGCCGCTGGCCTTGCCCGGCCTCGCCGCCACCGCGATCCTCACATTCGTGTACAGCTGGAACGAGTTCCTCTTCGCCCTCTCGTTCACCCTCGGTCCCGAGCGGCAGACGGTGCCGGTCGCGATCGCCCTGTTCCGCGGCCAGTACCAGGTGCCTTGGGGACAGGTGCTCGCCGCGGCGATCGTCGCCACCACGCCCGTCGCGATCCTGGTGCTGGCCTTCCAGCGTCGCATCGTCCAGGGTCTCACCGCCGGCGCGGTCAAGGGTTGAGCCATGGCTAGCGTGCGCCTCGAGCAGGTGTGGAAGACCTATCCCAACGGCCATGTCGCCGCGCGCGGGGTGGATCTCGCCATCGGCGATGGTGAGTTCATGGTGCTGGTGGGCCCATCCGGGTGCGGAAAGAGCACCGCGCTCCGCGTGGTGGCGGGATTGGAGACGCCGAGCCGAGGCAAGGTGCTGATCGGCGATCGCGACGTCACCGAGGTGCCTCCGCAGGATCGCGACGTGGCGATGGTGTTCCAGAGCTACGCGCTCTACCCACACATGACCGTCCGGCAGAACCTCGGATTCGGCCTCCGCATGCGGGGCGCGACTCCCGCCGTCATCACGGATCGCGTCACCTCGGCGGCCGCCGCTCTCGGTCTCGACGCCGTGCTCGACCGCAAGCCCGGCCAGCTCTCGGGCGGGCAGCGCCAGCGCGTGGCACTCGGCCGCGCCATCGTGCGCGAGCCGCTGGTCTTTCTCTTCGACGAGCCGCTCTCGAACCTGGACGCCAAGCTCCGCCTGGAGACGCGAGCCGAGCTGGCGCGGCTGCACCGGCGTCTCGCCGCGACCATGATCTACGTGACCCACGATCAGGAGGAAGCGCTGACCCTCGGCACGCGGGTGGCGGTCATGCGCGATGGTCAGGTCGAACAGGTGGACGCGCCGCTCGAGGTCTATCGCCGTCCCGCCACGCTCTTCGTCGCGGCCTTCGTGGGCTCGCCCGCGATGAACCTGCTCGCGGCCGATGCCCTCCCACCGCTCGGCGTGGCCGCGGCGACTCCGGCGACCACGCTCGGCATCCGGCCCCACGACATCAGGATCCTGGCAGCCGGCGAGGGCGACCTCGTTGCGTTGGTGGACGTGGTCGAGCCGCGAGGAAGCGAGTTGCTGGTCTACCTCAGACTCGGCGGGGGCGGTGGAGGACCCGAGGTGCGGGTCATTGCCCCGCCGGACCTGGACGTCGTCCCCGATCGGACGGTCGGGCTCCGGCTGGACCGGGAACGGCTCCATGTCTTCGACACCGCGAGCGGCCGCCGGGTGGCCACGGGCTGACCCGCCCGGACCATCTTCCCGGGACTGGAACACACGTCACAGCGTCCGGGCGCGCCCTGCGACACCCTAGAGTCAACCAGGAGGCAGCATGGCGACACGGGTGGGCAGGCGTCGGGGGATCGGCAGTGACCTGATCAAGGGCGCCATTGCAGGCGCCGTCGCGACCTTCGTGATGGGCAAGGTCACCGGCTACATGTACGACCGGGAGGATCCCGAGGCGCGCGAGGAGGAGGACGAGGCCCGGGAGGGCCGGAGTGCGTACGAGGCCGCGGCCGAAAAGGCGGCGGATGCGGCGGGCCAGTCGCTCGACCGCACCCAGCGCGAGCAGGCAGGGGCCGCCATTCACTGGGCCCTCGGCATCGGGGCCGGCGCGGCCTACGCCCTCTTCCGGCGGCAGGTGCAGGGGTTCGGCTACACCGCCGGCACGGCATTCGGCACCGCCTTCTGGGCGTTCATCGACGAGGGACTGGTTCCCGCCCTGGGCCTCACGCCGGGGCCGATGGCGTTCCCCTGGCAGACTCATGCCCGGGGGCTGGTCGGGCATCTCACCTTCGGCACCGTCACCGACGGCACCCTTCGCCTGTTGGACCGCGTCGCCTAGCAGCGAAACCCGAGCTACCTTGCGTTCGACTCCCTCGCCGCCGTTGGCGGTGGGGCTCGACCCCGAGGAACCCGCATGATCGAAGAGCTCCGCCGGCGACTCACGCACTGGCGTACCACGCCCGCCGGCTGGATCTGGCCACTCGCCGTCGTCACCGCACTCGCCGCGCTCGCGCTCGGCGTCCGCTGGTGGCGCGCCCTCCCGTCGGCACCGCCGACCGTGACCTACTCGACCTTCGCGACCCGGCTCGACGGCGGAGCGGTCCGGTCCGTCACGGTGATCCCCGGGGTCGAGATACGCGGTGTCTGGTCGCGGGCGGTGGAGGGCGCGGCCGAGGGCGACACGTTCCGGGTCGACTATCCCACCTCCGAGATCACCCCGGTGCTCGAGCGCGCCGAGCGCGCGAAGGCGCCCATCACGCTGCAGCAGCGGAGCGGACTCAACGCCGAGTTCTGGCGCGAGGTGCTGCTGGTGGCCCTCGCGCTGGTCGTGATCGGGATCGTGCTTCGCCGTCAGATCGGTGGGGGCGGGGACATGGGCGGCTTCGGCGCGGCTCGTCGAAGCCACACCACCTTCGCCGACGTCGGCGGCCACGAGGGAACCGTCGCCGAGCTGCGCGAGCTGGTCGAATTCCTGAAGGCCACCGATGCGTTCCAGGCGGTGGGCGCGCGGACGCCGAAGGGCGTTCTGATGTTCGGTCCCCCCGGCACGGGCAAGACGCTGATGGCCCGCGCGGTCGCGGGCGAGGCCGGCGTGCCGTTCTTCGTCATCAGCGGCAGCGAGGTGACCGGGTTTCTCATCGGTCTCGGCGTCGCGCGGATCAAGAAGCTCTTCCGCCAGGCTCGTCGCCGGGGTGGCGTGATCTTCATCGATGAGCTGGACGCGATCGGCGGGCGGCGCGGCCGCAATCAGAGCCACAACGAGGACGACCGCACCCTCAACCAGCTCCTGGTGGAGATGGACGGGTTCTCGCCACGCCAGCACGTGATGGTCATCGGGGCGACCAACCGCCAGGAGGATCTCGATCCCGCCCTCCTGCGTCCCGGGCGATTCGACCGAGCCGTCGCGGTCGGGTTGCCCACGGCCTCCGAGCGCGAGGCGATTCTCCGCCTGCACGTGAGACAGCGGAACGTGCCGCTCGACGAGGACGTGGATCTGGCTCGCCTCGCCCGGCTGATGCCGCAGAACAGCGGCGCGGACCTCGCCAATCTGGTCAACGAAGCCGCCATCGGGGCCGCACGCGAACGGGTCGCCGTCGTGGCGTGGCGACATTTCGAGCAGGCGCGCGACCGCGTGCTGCTCGGCAAGGAGCGCACGGGCTTCCGCGCCACCGACGACGAGTGGCGCGCCGTGGCGGTGCATGAGGCGGGACATGCGCTCGCCGGGCTGCTCTTCCACGCGGAGGACGGACTCCACAAGGTCACCATCCAGCCGCGGGGACAGGCGATGGGCGTCGCCCACTTCTCACCGGGCGAGCAGGTCCTGCACTCGCGCCGCTACCTGGAGGGGCAGATCTGCAAGGGATTGGGCGGCCGAGCGGCGGAGGAGATCGTGTTCGGGCACGACTCGGTCACCAGCGGTGCCAAGGCCGACCTCCAGCACACGACGCGGGTGGCGAGGGAGATGGTCTACAAGCTCGGGATGGGGCCGAACACCGGGCTGGTGGCGTTCGACGAGCGGGAGAGCGGCGGCGCGGTGAGCGCCGAGCTGCACGCGGCGATGGATCGCGACGTGCGATTGATCGTGGAGCTGCTCTACACCCGTGTGCGCGAGGCGATCGAGGGCCACCAGCCCGCGCTCGAAGCACTGGCCGAAGCACTGCTCGAGCGGGAGACGCTGGAGGGTGGTGAGGCGCTGTCCATCCTCCACTCGCATGGGGTATCCATTGACGATCCCCTGCGCTGGCGCGTGGTCGAGGAGCGGCCGCGCGGCGCCCGTCGGCCGCTCCTCTCGTCGTGAGCTGGGAGCTATGAGCTCCCCAGCTCATAGCTCATAGCTCATAGCTCACAACTCACCCGCGAATCGACTCAACTCCTCCCGCGGTTCGCCACCAGCAGGCCGGCACCCAATACCGCCAGCGAAAGAAGTGTTGGTCCACGGTGCATGCGCACGGCGGCATGCCCGCTCGTCTCGAGCACACGGCCTGAATATTTGCCGCGGACTTGTCCATCGCCCGGCCGAGGGGTGAAGAGCCGGTCGTCTCCGCGCGCCGGAATCCCGCTTCGCTGTCCCTCGAACCCGGTGGCCTCTTTCAGCCGGTCGAGCAGTCGAGGCGCCACCTTTTCGGCGGCGGCGAACAGCTTGCCGCTGCCGCCGACCAGCACGTTCCGCTCCGGTCGCTCGGCGCAGTGCAGGATGACGTCCGCCACGATCTCCGGAGCGTACACCGGCGGCACCTGCCTCGGCTCCTCGCCCAAGTGGTTCCGCGCGCGCTGCGGGTACGGCGTATCGATCGCCGAGGGTTGCACCAGAGTCACCACCACCGGCGCATCGCTCTCTTCCACCTCGAGTCTGAGCGAGTCGGTGAAGCCTTTCACGGCATGCTTGCTGGCGACGTAATGACCCTGCAGCGGGTATCCGGTGTCCGAGAGCACGCTACCCACGTTGATGAGTGCGCCTCCGCCGGCTCGCAGGTGCGGCAGCGCGGCCAGGCTTCCATTCACCACTCCCCAGTAGTTCGTCTCGAACAGGCGGCGTGCTTCCCCCACGGGGACATCCTCGATTCGTCCGTAGATGGACACGCCGGCGTTGTTGACCCAGGTGTCCACCTGTCCGAATTCGGCAACCACATGTTGGGCCAGTCCCCGCATGGCGCCTTCATCGCCGGCATCCACGACGTAGTGGCTCGCCTCTCCCCCGGCGTCCCTGATCTCGCGGACCGCGGTGGCCAGGTCGTCGTCCTCTTGAGAAGCCATGACGACGCGCGCGCCTCGCTCCGCGGCCCGCTGTGCGGTCGCCAGCCCGATCCCGCTCGACGCTCCCGTGATCACGATGACCTGCTCGTTCAGCGGCTTCAGCTTGATGCTCATCTCGTCCCCACCGGTTGAGGCGAATCGATCGCAGACCGCTCGGTCGGTCACAGCTCATCGCCCCAGTCTACCGCTCTACCGGTGCCGCCAACGTGGGCTGGATCACGTGTGAAGCCGATCACCTCGGCTCGATTCGATGGCGCTACCGGTCGCCCACTCCGGTGATTTCAGGCGTGACGACGACGGCGGGGCTCTGGTGTCCGCCGGCGGTCCCACCGGGAAGCTGATGGCATTCGATCAACAGACGGGCAGGGTACTGTGGGCGGATGACACGGGGCTGCCGATCGGGGGAGGACTGGTCAGCTATCTCGCGGAAGGGAAGCAGTTCATCGCGGCAGCGGCTGGGCTCCACGCGCCACGCACCTGGCAGCTGGTGAGTCCACCCGCCGAGATCCTGATCTATTCGCTGCCGGGATCACGCCGCCAGGCCGCCCCGGACTCGAGGGACGGGGGGACGCGGTGTCGTTCTGAGAGGACGCACTTCGCCTCCGAGGACAGTGCCGCTCCAGATCTCCGGGTGGTTATCGAACCACTCCCGCTCCTCTTCAGGCGCGTCGTTCCAGCCGTTGTAGTCACACGTCAACATGAAATCCGCCTTCCCTCTCGCATGCGCCGCTCGTCACTCGAACGGATTGACGTAGACGGGTCGCAGGCTTCGTGCCATCCCCTTCTCTGAAACTGACCCCGCCCGTGAGGGGTTCCACGGCTAATTTCGGGTCATGCGTCACACCCCATCTCTGCCGATCGAACACGTCATTCCGGAGTTGCGCGCGGCGCTGAGCGGGGGCAGGAGCGCGGTGCTGCAGGCGCCGCCGGGAGCGGGCAAGACGACACGGGTGCCGGTCGCGCTGCTCGATGACGCATGGCTCGGCGGCCAGCGGATCGTGATGCTCGAGCCCCGGCGGCTGGCGGCCCGGGCCGCCGCGCGATACATGGCCTCGTCCCTGGGCGAGGCACTCGGTGAGACGGTCGGTTACCGCATCCGCCACGACTCCCGGGTCGGCCCCCGAAGCAGGATCGTCGTGGTGACCGAGGGCATCCTCACCCGGATGCTGCAGAGCGATCCCGCCCTCGAAGGTGTCGGCCTCGTGATCTTCGACGAGTTTCACGAGCGCAGCATTCATGCGGATCTGGGCCTCGCCCTGACGCTGCACAGCCGGTCCATCCTGCGGGATGACCTCCGCATCCTGATGATGTCCGCCACGCTCGAGGGAGGTCCGACCGCGGCCCTCCTCGGCGGTGCGCCCCTGGTGACATCCGAAGGCCGCAGCTATCCGGTGGAGATGCGCCACTCCCCGAGGAGGCCCGAGCGGCTCGAGGCCGCCGTCGCCTCCACGGTGCGAGACGCGCTCGATGCGGAGGATGGAGACGTGCTCGTGTTTCTGCCGGGCGCGCGTGAGATCCGCCGGGTCGCGTCGCTGCTGGAAGACGTGGCCGCTACGGTGGTCCCCCTGTACGGCGATCTGCCCCCCGACCGCCAGGACCTGGCGCTCCGTCCCAGCCCGCACGGGGCGCGCAAGGTCGTGCTCGCCACGTCCATCGCCGAAACCAGTCTGACGATCGAGGGAGTGCGGATCGTGATCGACTCGGGTCTCTCGAGAGTTCCCCGCTACTCGCCCCGCACCGGCATGACGCGACTCGGCACGGTTCGCGTCTCCCGTGCCTCCGCCGACCAGCGGTGTGGCCGGGCAGGACGACAGGGCCCGGGCATCTGCTATCGCCTGTGGTCGCCACAGGAGGAGGTCGCGCTTCCGGCGCGCTCGACCCCCGAGATCCTCGCCGCCGATCTCGCGCCGCTCGCTCTCGAGCTGGCGGCCGCGGGTGTGCGCGATCCGTCGGAGCTTCAGTGGCTCGATCCACCCCCCGCAGCGGCATACGCCGAGGCGCGGACACTCCTCGGACAGCTCGGCGCGCTCGACCCCGTGGGCGGTATCACCGGACACGGCCACGCGATGACTCGGCTCGCGCTGCATCCCCGACTCGCCCACATGGTGATACGAGCCGAAGAGGTGGGTGCCCGCCGGACGGCGTGCGAGCTCGCCGCTCTCCTGTCCGAGCGCGATCTCCTCCGCCGATCCGACGGCGTCCCCGACGCGGACATCCGGACCCGGCTGGACATCCTGCGGGGCTCGGTGGTCCGCGCCGACACCGACCGGGAGGCTCTCCGCCGGGTGCGAGCCGAGGCCACGACCTGCGGACGTCGCGCAACGCCGGGCTCAGCCTCGGGGGAGCCGAGCGTGGGCGCGCTGCTCGGCATGGCGTATCCCGACCGGATCGCGCAGCGCCGCACCGGTGGCGGTGGCCGGTTTCTCCTCCGGAACGGGCTGGGAGCGTACCTCGACCCCCAGGGTCTCTCGCGCGAGGACTATCTCGTCGCTGCCGAGCTCGACGGCCAGCTTCCCGAGAGCCGCATCTACCTGGCGGCGCCCCTCTCGATCGAGGATCTGAGGGAGTGGTTCGGGGAGGCGATAGCCGTTGAGGAGAGTGTCGAGTGGGACCCGGCGGTCCGTGCGGTTCTGGCCCGGCGTCGGGAGCGCCTTGGAGCCATCGCGCTTCGAGAGACTTCGCTCCCCAACCCCGATCCCGGGCGGGTCCTCGCCGCCATGGTCGAAGGTGTGCGCCGGGAGGGGATCGACGTCCTTCCGTGGGGCGAGAGTGCACGCCGGACGCGCGAGCGCATCACCTTCGTCCGGACGCGAGAGCCGCGGTGGCCCGACGTGTCCGACGCAGCCTTGCTCGAGACGCTCGAATCGTGGCTGGGTCCCCGGCTCGCCGCTGTGAACCGGCTGGACCAGCTTGCCGGGGTGGACTTCTCGGCAGCCTTGCTCGACCTCCTGACCTGGGAACAGCGGGCGGCGCTGGATCGTCTCGCGCCGACGCACATACAGGTTCCCAGTGGCTCCAGGATCCAGGTGGACTACGCCGACCCGGCGAGCCCGGTCCTGGCGGTTCGGCTGCAGGAGATGTTCGGCCTCGTCAGAACACCGATGCTGGCCGCCGGGACGGTGCCGGTGACCCTCCACCTGCTCTCTCCGGCGGGTCGGCCGGTCCAGGTGACGCGTGACCTCGCAGGGTTCTGGCGGACGACGTACTTCGAAGTGCGGAAGGACCTGAAGGGCCGCTATCCCAAGCATCATTGGCCGGATGATCCTCTGGGCGCGGAGCCGTCCAGCCGCGTCCGCCGGCGCACCTGACGGGGAACTTGGCGGCGAACCCGGCTGTTCGATCAGAGCGGAAACACGCAACGATCCATGAGTTTGAGGCATCTACACCGCAGGACGAACCACCGTGGTGCCCCGACCGGCGCCATCTACATAAAATGTTACCCGGTAACCACTTGCCAGGCCGGCCTCGGGCCGGCGTCGGCGGTGAGAACAGGAGCAGGACCGTGGCGGTAACCAAGAGGAGGGGTGGGCGGCGCTCGCCCCGCGCGGCACAGTTGGCGCGCGCGGCGGATGAGGGCCGGGAGAGCCTGGACTTCTACCTCCAGGAGATCAGCCGGATTCCCTTGCTCAAGAAAGAGGAGGAGCTGGCGCTGGCCCGGCGTGCGTTCAAGGGCGACGTCGAGGCGCAGGAGAAGCTCGCGCGGCACAACGTTCGGTTCGTGGTCTCGGTGGCGAAGAAGTTCCAGAACCGCGGCGTGCCCCTGATGGACCTCATCGGCGAGGGCAATGTCGGACTCATGACCGCGGCTCGGAAGTTCGATCCCGATCGCGGGGTGAAGTTCATCTCCTATGCGGTGTGGTGGATTCGCCAGGCGATCCAGGCGGCGATCGCGCGCCATGGACGTCCGGTCCGTGTCCCGCTCAACCGGACCGCCGACCTCAATCGCCTGGGGCGCGCGACCGTGCTCCTCACCGAGCGGCTGGGGCGGGCGCCCACCACCGCGGAACTGGTCGAGGCCACCGGCCTGACCCGGGACGCAGTGCGTGCGCTGGGGGCGCTGCACATCGAGGCGCTTCGGCTCGACCATCCGGTGCGCGAGGCGGACGACCGCGGACGCATGGAGCGGTTCGTCCCCCTGACGCAGGAGGGTACCGACTCCACCACGATGGCCAACAGCAGGACCACCGACCTGGAAGCCGCGCTGGCGACGCTGCCCCCGCGGGATGCCAAGGTGCTCAGGCTCTACTTCGGGATCGACGATGGAAAGAGCCGGACGCTGGAGGAGATCGGACGCATGATGGGGGTGACCCGCGAGCGGATCCGTCAGCTTCGCGACCGCGCCCTCCGGCAGTTGCGGGAACAGCATGGGGACAAGCTGCGCGAGCTGGCAGCCTGACCCTCGCTTATCGCACGAAAACAGGCCCCGATCGGCGCTCGCCGGTCGGGGCCTGTTGCGTTGCCAAAGGTTGCAGTCACAGGGGACTGGACTAGACAGTCCAAATATCGGATACTAGAGGCACCCCCTGTACATATTCTTGCGATAGGGTCGGTGTGCGGAAGCTCGCCACCCCGGCCGTATGAGGTACAACCCGTGAAGCCACTCTCCTCCGCGCTCACTCCGATGCGCACGATGCTGGCGGCCCACTTCGAGCTGTTCCTGACCGCGGTCGGGGTGCTCGTAGCGATCGCCCTCTCGTTCGCGGACCTGCCGCGTGGAGAGCGCGGACTGGCCCACGTTTTCCTCATCTGGCTTCAGGGATTCCTCATCTGGTCGGTGCATCGGCACGCCTGGTTTCGACGGCGCGCGCTGGTCGACAAGATGCGCCTCATGCTCCAGGATCGGGTGAACAACCAGCTCACCGTCATGCTCGGCATGGCGGAGATCCGCCATCGGGAGATGACGCCGTCCGAGCGGCAGGACATGGAGACCGCCACCACGGCGGCGCGCACCGTGGCCCACGAGCTGGAGACGCTGTCCATGGAGTCGCTCAGCTCGTGGGAGCGACGCTACCGATACTTCCTGCGGGGCTCCTGGCACTGACCGGCGGCCTCTGCGGCGGCGCCGGGCAAATTGCGGTGTGGTCGAGCCGCTCGACGCCGCGCCGCCGCGGAAATTACCGCCACTCCGCTCTGCTCAGGCTATTTCAAGCCCATCTCAAAAAACAACTTAGACACATAGCTCCCGGGTGATCGGGGCGCGAGCCGGGACCCGCCGAGGAGAGCGCGTGCGGACTGGATATTGCTCCGCGCTCCCTCGATGAGCGCACCCAGCCAGATGTCCCTCCGCAGAATTCCGGCAGCCCTGCACCTCCACGTGCGCATCGCGTATGCGAACGCGTGGGAGTCGCTGATCGGCACGCACGTGTCGCAGGCGCAGCAGTTCGTCTGCGAGTTCGCCTCGCGCGCCCCGGTACTCCGCGCCCTCGATCTCTACTTCGAGGTGGTCGCGGTTCCCGAGGCGATGCAGGAGGTCGTTCGCACGCGGACCCTCACGTCGCTCGAGCTCGAGTCGCTGCCGCAGCTGACCCCGATGCCCACGATGCGGGGATGGCAGTTCCTGCGGATCGACCAGTTCCTCGAGCAGCAGCAGTACCGCCGGCGCTATCAGGAGAAGACGCTGCAGCTCGCGCGAATGGTGGGCGCCCGGGCCGCGGAAGCGGTGGTCGCCACCCACGTGGAGAACGCGATCGGGTTCTGCGCCCTGCTGCGCGGCGTGCTCCCGGTGGAGCAGGCGACCGAGCACTACCTCCGGGAATTCAGCCTGTCCTCGGGAGCGGCCGGGATGGTGTGGCAGCGGGTCCAGGCGCGAGTGGCGGGGGAGGAGCTGACCGCGCAGTACTCGGATCCGCCTCCGCCGGTGCTCGAGGCCGAGGAACCCGAGACCGAGGCGCCGGAAACCCTGCTCGAGGTGGAGACGGAGGCCTCGGCCCAGACGGAATACGTCGAATCCGCCGAGGAGATGGAGGAGGACGCGGTCAGAACTCGAAGCCAATACCCAGATTGATCTGGGTGGCGGTGAGGTCGTCCGCCAGGGCCCGGTAGCGGGTCCGGAGATGGCGGACTTCCACCCCCACCACCGCGGGCAGCCGGCGCCACGTCACGTGGCCCTCTACCGCGAGGTTCCTGAGACGTGAGGCATCGCCCAGGTCCTCGTCGTCCGGATCGTCGATGCCCCCTCCCGCCCCCAGCTCCCACTGCACCGACGGCTTCAGGTTGAGCTGAACCCATCCGCCCTTCGTTCGCACCGGCACACCGTCCCGCACCATGTTCTGACCGATTCCACCGCCGCCGAGACCGGCCAGCGCCTGCCCGGTGAACCCTTCGGCGCGCAGCTCGACCACGCGACCGATCGGTGTCCAGACACTCACGGCGATGGCCTTCGACGGCACCCGCTCGCCCGACGCGTCCACGATCCAGCCGTAGTGTCCGCCGGCGCTCAGCTCACCCGCCTGATCCCCAGCGCCCCAGCGACCGCGAACCCGGCCCTGGAGGAAGGGACGGCCGCTCCTCTCGGCGATGTCCGGTTGGGTCAGGAAAGTGCCCTGGGCTTCGCCCGAGGTGGGAGCGAGTGCCGCGATCTCGGCGCCCAGGCGCATCGCGCCGGAGGACGGGAGATCGGCGCTCAGCCGGACCTGCGGAATCCAGAGCCAGAGATTGCCTGCTCCGGCGAACTCGGGAAACCCGATGCTCGCCAGCGACGAGGGGCTCACCGCGGCGATGGGCGGCGACTCCTGCCCGACCAGCAGCGCCACCCGATTCCACGTCACCTCGGCCACCGCGCGACGGATCCGGAGCAGCGGAAAGGTTCGCCCGCCGGTGGACGGCTGCTGCCCGCCGAAGAAGTCCGCGTCCAGCTCTCCGCGGGCCGCTCCGCCGGCGAAGTCCGGCACCAGTGCGAGCACGGTGACCCGCGACTGGCGCACGGTGGCGCTCGAGGCACTCGCCGCCGTGGCGGGCGGCGCGACCGGGACGGCGAACTGTGGGACGTCGCTGTTGTTGACGGGGTCAGTGGTATGGAACGCGTTCATCAGGATGAGGCCATGCACGCTGGCCTCGACATCGGGCTGTTGCGCGGCAAGCGAGGGCGTCATGACGCCAGCCAGGAGACAGAAGAGGACCATCCGCGGCGACACACCGCGCGTTGACGCGCCCATGAGCGGTCGGTAACGTTTTGGCATGCACGGTAAAGTACAGCCCGGTTCCGCCGTCCGCCGCTCCCTCGCGGCGGTTGGGGTGGCGGTGGCCGTCCTGGCTGCGGGAGGTTCTCCGCCGGCCGTCAGCGGGCGCGTGACGATGCTCGACAAGGAGAACCAGCCCAGCGACGACGTGGGACAGGCTATTCTCTGGCTGACCGGGTCGCCCACCTCGCCACGGGCGGCGGTGCAGACCGACGTCGGCACCTCGCAGAAAGAGTTCTCCCCGCGCGTGCTCGTGGTGCCGGTCGGCTCCACCGTCACGTTTTCCAACTACGACGCGTTCAACCATAACGTGTTCTCCCTGTCCGAGGAGAACCCGTTCGACCTCGGGCTCTACGGACGCGGAGAAGTGCGCTCGGTCCGCTTCGACAAGCCGGGGCTGGTCAGGGTCTACTGCAACGTCCACGCGCAGATGAGCGCGCTCATCGCGGTGCGCGACAGCCCGTGGTACACCCAGCCGTCGAGCGATGGCTCCTTCACCCTGAACGGCGTACCACCCGGCGAGTACACGCTGCACGCGTGGCACGAGCGTGCCCCCGAGGTGGACCAGCCGCTCACCGTGCCGGCGAACGGACTCGATCAGGTGGCGCTCGAGCTCGACGCCCGCGGGTTCCAGTTCACTCCCCATCTCAACAAACACGGCCAGCCGTATCCCCAGCAGGGCCGGCGCTACTGATCGCCGGCTCGGGACGCCGGCGATGAGCCTTCCCCTCGGCACCCGGATCTTCCTCGGCACCGCGCTGGTGGTGGCGGCGGTGCTCGGCTCCGCGCTGCTGGTCACCAAGCGGCGGGCGGACGCCGCGGCCGATGCCGCTTCCGCCCGCGCGCTCGGGGCGACCGCCGCCGCGATCGACGAGGCGCTGGCCAACCGCAGCACGACGCTCCTGCGTCTCAATCAGGCGCTGGTGCAGGTTCCGGCGTACGTCTCCCGCATCGGCGAATCGCTCCGCGGCGGCGACCGCGCCAACCTGCTCGATCAAGCCGACGAGCTTCGGTTGCAGACCGGCGCGGATTGGGTGCTCATCACCGACGGCGCCGGCGTCCTGCAGGCGTGGACGGCCAACCGCGGCAGCTCGGGGGAGGATTTCTCCCGGGGCGCGTTGATCGGCCGGGCGATGGAGGGGCAGATCACCCAGGGGCTGTGGCTCGAGCCTGGCGAGGACGGCGACGACCTCTATCAGGCCGTCGGTGTCCCGGTGGCCAATCCCGGCAGCACCAATCCCTTCGGTGTCGTGGTGGCGGCGCTCAAGGTGGACAGCGCGTTCGTGGCGCAGCTTCATCGGACCACCGATTCCGAGATCGTCTTCTTCTCGCTCGACACTCTGGGTCTGCCCCAGGTCGCGGTGTCCTCGCTGCCGCTCTCGGCGGTCGCCGACCAGGTGCGGCGGGCGCCCGTGGGGAAGGGAGAGGACAGCGTCTTCGCTCACTTCCCCATCCGGGCGGGCGACGAGAGCTATCTCGGAGCGTCCGGATTTCTGCGCACCGCCGACGGGGTGCCGCTCGGCGGCTTCGTCGGACTGCATTCGCGCGACCGCGAGCTGGCCGCCTACCGGCAGTTGAGCCGCACCATCGGCTGGTCGTTCGTTGTCGGGATGCTGCTGGCGCTGGGGTTCTCGATCCTGATGGCGAGGCGTATCACCCGGCCGGTTCGACAGCTGGTCGGCGCGGCGCGCAAGGTGAGCGCCGGCCAGTACACCGGCCGGATCGAGGCCAGCAGCGGCGATGAGATCGGCGAGCTGGCCGGCGCATTCGGCCAGATGGTGGAGGAGCTGAGGGAGAAAGACCGCCTCGTCGAATACCTCAAGACCGGGGGACAGCGCGGCCCGGCCGGCGGCGGCCAGGGCATGACCACGACCGTGCCCGGGCGCACCGCGGGTCCGGGATCGCTTGCGGTGGGTGAGCGGTTTGCCGGGCGGTACGACATCCAGGAGCTGCTCGGCTCCGGCGGCATGGGGGTGGTGTACCGGGCGTTCGACCGCGAGGTCGGCGAGGCGGTCGCCATAAAGGCGCTGCGGCCCGACCTCGGCGACATCGATCCGACGCTGCTGGAGCGGTTCAAGCAGGAGCTGCGGCTGGCACGGCGGATCACCCACCGGAACGTGGTCCGCACCTACGATCTCGGCGAAGTGGACGGGGTCTACTACATCACGATGGAGCTGGTGCGCGGAACGACGGTCGCGACCCTCATCCGCGAGGCCGGCCGGCTCGACGTGCCCGCCACGCTCACCATCGGCAAGCAGGTGTGCCGGGCCCTGGAGGTGGCGCACGAGGAAGGCGTCGTACACCGGGACGTGAAGCCGCAGAACCTGCTGGTGGATCCGTCGGGCTTCCTCAAGGTCATGGACTTCGGGATCGCGCGGCTCGCCGAGCATCGGTCGGATCCGCGACAGGCGCTGACCGCGGCGGGCGTGGTGGTCGGCACGCCGCAGTACATGGCGCCCGAGCAACTCTTCGGGGAGTCGGTGGACGGCCGGGCGGACCTGTATGCCACGGGAGCCGTGCTGTTCGAATGCGTCACCGGCCGGCCCGTGTTCGAGGCGCCCAGTCTCGTCGCACTGCTCGCGCGACACCTCGAGGACGCGGCACCCGACCCTCGGACGTTCAATACCGATGTCCCCGAATCACTCGCCCGAGTGATTCTGCGCGCCCTCGAGCGCAAGCCCGAAGACCGGTGGCCGACGGCCATACAATTCTTGCACGCACTGGAGCAGGTCTAGCCCCATCCCGGTTCGCTCGCAGAAAGCCCGATCCCGGGCCCCCTGAATCCCCGCAATTCCAACTGTTTCAAAGGCTTTACCCGTGGCCTACCGCTTGCCTACCAGGCGGTGCACCCCTGTTCACGGTTCGCTCCTCCACTCGGATCCACCATGCGTCGACGCCTGAACCGGACGCTGATGGTCGCGCTTTGCCTTTTGGGCACTTCGGCCGCACCGGCCGTGGGGCAGCAACTGTCATCGCGCGAGCTGGCCGACCTGGAGGCGTGGTACCAGCGGACCACGCTGCGCACGCCGGGTGGTCAATGGGGCATCAGCATCGGCACGATGGACGGCCGGGTGCTCTGGAGCGTGATGCCGGAGCTCGAGCTCATTCCCGCCTCGACCACCAAGCTCTTCACCACCGGCTTCTCCCGCACCCGCATGGGCGGTGGCGCCCGCTTCACGACGCGCGTCGTGGGTGAAGGCCGGCTGAACGCGTCCAACGGCACCTGGGTCGGCACCTGGGCGCTCGAGCTGGGGGGCGATCCCACCCTCGACCGCGCCGGACGCGCCGGCCCGACACTCCGCGAGCTCGCGCGCCAGCTCTACGATCGCGGCGTGCGGCGGCTCGAAGGCCCCCTGACGCTGACCAGCAAGACGGGTCCCGCGGCTTCGCGATTCCCCACGGTGTGGAGCCCCGACTTCCAGGGCCAGCTCTACGCGCCGCCGGTGGGTCCGGTCGCGCTCCACGAGAACACGGTCTCGCTGACCTTCCGCCCCGGCCGAGAGGTGGGCGCGGCGCCGCAGCTGGTGAGCGCCTATCCCGACGGTGTGGGCCGCATGGTGCGCGTTCTCGCGACGACCTCCGCCGGCCGCTCCCGCCGGCTCTCGCTCAGCGCGGATCCCGATGGCGGGTGGACGCTGCGCGGCAACCTGGGCATCGAGCGCCGGGTCGCCGGCATCAGCGCCGTCGCGCACGATCCCTCGCAGCTGCTGGTGGCCACGTGGGCCGCCGCGCTGGAGCGCGCCGGAATCCAGTGGAACCCGATCGGCGGCGCGGTGATGCAGGCGCCGCGGCCCGGCTCGATCCTGGCCCAGGTCGCCTCCGCCCCGCTCGACAGCGTCGCCACCGAAGTGAACCGGCGCAGCATCAACATCGGCGCCGAGCTCATGCTGCAGTGGGCCGCCGGCAATCAGCTCACGGGCCCCGGCCTCCTCACCCGGCACGTCCGCCAGGTCGTGGGGCCCGAGGCACGGGTGCACCTGGTCGACGGCAGCGGCCTCAGCGAGTTCAACCGCATGAGCTCGCGGACCCAGATGCTGTACCTCGCCCGCTACCCGCAGCTGCCGGGCAACGGACGCTTCCCCCTGCTTCTCCCCGCGAACGGCACCGGCACCTTGCGCCGTCTCCGGGGCGGCGGGATGGTGCGCGGCGTCGTGCATGCCAAGACCGGGACGCTCGATCAGGTCGCGACGCTCGCGGGCTACCTCGCGCGGCCCGATGGATTGCTGGTGATGTCGCTCATGTACAACGGCCGGCGTATCGGCGCCGCCCGCGCCGCGGAGTGGGAAGTGTTCCGCCTGCTGGGAGCCGAGGGCGTGGACCTGAGTGGCGTCCTCGAGACGCACATGGGTGGAACCAGCCCGATCAATGACCGCTAGCCTCGCCTTCTCCGCGCCGGTCCGCGACTCCGCGTACCGCACCTCCGAGATCCTCTCCGCGCTCTCCTGCGCGCTCGACATCACGGAAGGTCAGCCGCCGGGCCACGCGGTGCGAACCTGCCTCATCGGTATGCGCATCGCCGAGCGTGTGGGGCTGCCGGCCGAAGACCGGGCACCGCTCTTCTACGCGCTGCTGCTCAAGGACCTCGGCTGCTCCAGCAACGCGGCACGGCTCTGCTCCCTGTTCGGCGCCGACGACCGCGCACTCAAGCGCGACCACAAGCTGACCGACTGGTCGCGCTCCAGGTCGAGTCTGGCATACGCACTCCGCCATGCCGTGCCCGAGAGCTCCACGATGGGCCGGGTGTTCCACGTCGCCTCGATGGCGTTCACGGAAAAGGGCAGCGGGCGGGAGATGGTACAGACGCGCTGCGACCGCGGGGCGGACATCGCCTCGATGCTGGGGTTCACCGAGGCGACGCGTCAGGCTATCCGGAGCCTCGACGAGCACTGGGACGGCCGCGGCATGCCCGAGGGTCTCGCGGGCAGCGCGATCCCGCTGCTGGGCCGCATCGTCGGGCTGGCGCAGTCGGTCGAGGTGTTCGCGAGCACGTTCGGCGTGGACGCGGCGGTGTCGGTCGCGATGGAGCGGCGGGGGCGCTGGTTCGACCCGACGCTGGTGGACGCGCTCCGGAGCTTCGCGCACGACGACGCGTTCTGGGGCAAGGTGCTCGGCCGCGCGCCGGAGCGGCACCTCGGCGCGCTCGAGCCGGAGGATCAGGTCCTGTTCGCGGACGACGAGCGGTTGGATGACATCGCGCATGCCTTCGCCCGGGTCATCGACGCGAAGTCACCCTTCACCTATCTCCACTCCGAGCGGGTGGCGGAGCTGGCCGTGACGATCGGCCGGCGGCTGCACTTCAGCGAAGTGGAGCTGCGGGACCTTCGCCGCGCCGGTCTGCTGCACGACATCGGCAAGCTGGGCGTCTCGACCCTGATCCTGGACAAGCCCGACCGGCTCACCGAGCGGGAGCGCGCCGAGGTGCGGGTGCATCCGGCGTACACCCAGCGGATTCTCGAGCGGGTGACGGCGTTCTCGGGGATCGTGGGCATCGCGGCCGCGCATCACGAGCGGCTCGATGGGAAGGGGTACCACCTTGGCCTTACCGGTGATCGGCTCACCCCCATGAGCCGGGCGCTCGCCGTGGCGGACGTCTACGAGGCGCTCACCGCCGACCGGCCATACCGCCGAGGCCTGCCGAACAACGAAGCGATCGCCATCCTCCGGGGTCAGTCCGGCACCGGACTCTGCACCACGTCGGTCGAGGCGCTCGCGTCCGAGCTGGACTAGATCCGGCCGGGAACGATCGCCGCCACCGCCTCCTCCAGCGCAGCCGCAGAGGGGGCGGTTCCTTGCGCGAGCCTCGCGTTCCCACCGCCGCGCCCGCCTACCTGCGCCAGGGCCGCGCGCAGGAGCGGGCCCGCGTCCACGCCGGAATCGGCGGAGCTGGCGACGATGACCGCGGGCGGCTCGGTCGCCCACCCGACGAAGACCGTACGGGGCAGTGCGCCCAGGGCCAGCGCCAGCGGCCGCAGTCGCTCGAGGGGCCCTTCCTCCCGCAGCACGATCGATCGCACGCCGCCCGCGTCGGGCACCGCCGCGGCGTGCAGGTCGCGGGCTCGCAGCTCCGACAGGCTGGATTCCAGCTCCCGGCGTGCCGCGGCCGCCTCCTTGAGCTCGCCCCGCTGGGCTTCGACCAGCGCCGGCAGCTCTTCAGCCGAGGCCGAGAATAGTCCCGCGAGCCGGGTGAGCAGCTCGTGGTCGGCGCGAGCGCGGCGTACGGCGCGGTCACCGCAGAGGAACTCCACCCGGGCGTGCTGCTTCACCCGCTCGACGCGGCGGATGGCGATCGCGCCGATCTCGCCGGTGGCGCGCACGTGGGTGCCGCCGCACGCGCTCCGGTCGAGGTCGTCGATGGTGACGATCCGGAGTGTTCCCTCCCGGGACGACGCCTTGCGAAGCCCCTCGGCGGTACCCGCCTCCTCGAACGCCACGGTGACGGACCGGTTCTCCGTCACGATCCGGTTCGCGCGCCGCTCCGCCTCGACCAGGCTCGCGTGATCCACGGTCGCGGTATCGAGATCGAGCGTGGAGATGTCCTTCCCGAAGTGCACGCTGACCGTCTCGAGACCGAGCCGTTCGTGGAGCACGGCCGAGAGCAGGTGCTGGCCGGTGTGTTGCTGCATGTGGTCGAAGCGGCGCTCCCAGGCCAGGGTGCCGCGGACTCGCCCGATGGGGACTGGGGAGGCGAGCAGATGGGCCACCCGCTCGCCCTCGTCCACCACATCCACCACATCCACGCCGGCGAGGGTACCGAGGTCGAACGGCTGCCCACCCGAAGTGGGATAGAACGCGCTCCGGTCGAGGTAGACCCGGCACCCATGGTCCGCACGGTCCACGACGTCGGCCTCGAAGTCACGCAGGTACGCATCGGTGTAGTACAGGCGATGAGTCATGGCTACAGAATAGGCGTCCGCGGACACGCGCGGAACAGGGTGTCCGCCCTTCCGTTTCCCCTGGCGGACCGCGAACTTCAGGCCCTCCTATGACCAGGCTTTCGTCGAGTCCCACTGCCGCCGTCCTTGGACGGATCGGCCTGCCGGCCCCCGTGGCCGATCTGGCCAATCGCCGCTGGGACGCGATCGTCGTCGGGGCCGGGCACAACGGGCTCGCGTGCGCCGCCTACCTGGCGCGGGCGGGACAGAAGGTGCTGGTGCTCGAGGCGAGGGACCGCGTGGGTGGCGCCTGCACCATGGAGGAGCCGTGGCCCGGAGTCCGGATGTCGCCCTGCGCGTACGTCGCCGGGCTCCTGCACCAGACCGTGATCGACGAGCTGGATCTGCCGGGCCACGGCTTCCGCTGGATGCCCGCGGTCGGCGGCCTCTTCGTCCCCTTCGAAGACGGCAGCAGCATCCAGCTCTGGAACGACGACGAGCGGTGCGAGGCCGAGGTGCAGCGATTCGCGCCCAAGGACCTGGCGGGCTGGCGGACGATGCAGGCGGTGAAACGGCGGCTGCGTGACGCGCTCAGGCCCGCCAACGCGGGGGATCTATGGCTCGATCCGTCGCCCCACCGGGACGAGATCGAGCGTCGTCTCCGCGGCGATCGCGAGGCGCGCGCGCTCCTGTTCGACTGGTCCATGGTAGAGGTGGTCGAGCGGTACCTCGACGACGAGCGGATGCAGCTCGCCTATCTCGGGCAGGGCGTGATCGGGACCAATGCCAGTCCGCATGACGCGGGCACCGGCTCGATCTGGTTCCATCACGCCTCCGGCCGCATGATGGGCCAGCCCGGCACCTGGGGCTACGTCGAGGGCGGCATGGGGATGGTGTCGTTCATCCTCTGCGACATCGCCCGGTCCCTCGGCGTCACGGTGGCCACCGGGGTGCCGGTCGCCCGTATCGTGCCGGGCGAGGGCGTGGAGCTCGCGTCAGGCGAGCGGATCCGGGCCACCAATGTGGTGTCGAACGCCGATCCGACGACCACCCTCCGCCTGCTCGGCGACGCGGCCGATCCGGACTGGGCCGCCCAGGTCCGCGGCGTCCCCACCGACGGCATCACGGTGAAGGTGAACCTCCGTCTGTCGGAGCTGCCCAACTTCACGGCCCGCCCCGGGCTCGACCAGCCGCATCACACCGGCCAGACCAACACGCCGCTCTCCAAGGACGAATGGCGGTCGTACCACGCCATGGCCAACGCGGGCGTGCTGCCGCCGCGCACCTGGAACGAGCTCTACCTGCACACGGTGTTCGACCGGAGCGTGGTGCCGGACGGGGTGCACACGATGAGCGTCTTCGCCCAGTACGTGCCGACCCGCTTTCGCGAGGGGACGTGGGATACGCGGCGGGAGGAAGTGGGGCGCGTGGTGGTGGATTCGATCGGCCGCTTCTGCAGCAACATTCCGTCGGCCGTCACCGGCATGGAAGTGCTGGGCCCACCCGACATCGAGGCGCGCGTCGGGCTCACCGGCGGTCACATTTTTCAGGGCGAGATCCTGCCGCAGTACATGTGGGAGCGGCGGCTGCGCGCGCGGACCCCGATGCCGGGGGTGCTGCTCTGCGGGGCGGGCACCCATCCGGGTGGGAGCGTGATCGCGGTCAACGGACGAAACGCGGCGATGGAGGTCCTGCGCGCGCCTACCCCCAGCCGCGGAGGGCCCGCACGAAATCGTGGAGCACCAGGAACTTTTCGTAGAGAATGACGCCCTTCCGCTTCTGACCGAACTCCGCGAACAGGTCGCGTAGCCGCCCGCGGCGCGTGACGTAGAACCGAAAGGTCTCCGCGAAATCCTCCTGCGGGTGCTTCGCCGCGTACGCGCTCACGTGGTCGCGCGGCGCGATGGCGATGCGCCGCCGCTGGAAGTAGACCCAGGTGTTGTCCATCCCACGGTAGGCCTTGTCCACCTCGCCGAACGCCCGCCGGAAGCGCCGGCTCTTGGTCCAATCCCAGTGGTGGTACAGGAAGCTGTGGCCCAGCTCGTGGGTGAGCAGGCCGACCAGCATGGTCCACGGGATCTCGTCCTGCCGAGTCTTGCCCACCACGTAGCGCTGCTCGATCTCCACGATCTTGGGGTAGCGCGGATCCACGCCGGAGATGCCCGGCCTGAGAAGCACGCGGTATCCCCAGTCCCGGATGCGGCTCACCAGCAGCAGGCGCCGTACGCGGGTCAACGCACGGGGGATGAAGTCGCGCCCGGTGGCGTCTTCGCCGCACCAGGGGCAGGAGTTCATCCAGTCGTCCACGCCCCGGCCGCAGTGCGGACAATCGCCCTCGAAGCGATCGTCCTCGTCCCAGGTCTGGCGCCGCCCGCACCAGGGGCAGTTGTCCATCGGATACTGGACGCCGCCGCCGCACCCCCAGTCGCAGCGGGCGTCCATCCGGAAGCCCTTGGGCGCCTTGAGCGGCGTCTCGCTGGAGTAGCCGTCCTCGTGTATGTCGGCGGCGCACCAGGGGCAGAACGAGAAGCGGTCGGAGACGATCCAGCCGCAGTTGTAGCACTCGGCGCCGGTGACGCCGTCCACGTCCCTCCACATCAGCCGGCGGGCGCAGTTGGGGCAGGCGTGCCAGTACTTCTGGAGCCGCTGGCCGCAGACGCACCTGAGCTCCGGCGTCGGCGCGCGCTCGCGCGCCCGTCTACGCGCGGCCATAGCGGGCCATCGCCTCGTCCACCAGGCGCTGCACGAAGTCGTAGTACTCGAGCCCGGCCTTGTGCGCCGCGTTCGCCATGTCGTGTCCGTAGCTGATGAAGGGGTTGGCGTTGGCCTCGAGAAACCAGACTTCGCCGTCGGCGGCGAGCCGCACGTCCAGGCGGGCGTAGTCGCGGAGCCAGAGGGCGCGAAAGGCGGTGCGGCAGATCGATTCGATGCGCTCGCGCACGCTGGCGGCGATGGGACGGGCGAACACGTTGCGAATCCCCCGCCGGGCGCGATAGTCCTCGTCCCACTTCGCGGACTTGGTGGCGATCCGCTCCTCCGGCTTGGTCTTTCGCTTGTCGAAGACCATCTCCGTTATCGGCAGCACGTCGAGCCGCTCCTCGTTGCCTACCACGCTGACGTAGAGCTCGCGGCCGTCCACGAACTCCTCGGCGATGGCGGGCTGGTGAAAGCGCTCGTGCATCAGGCTGACCCGCTCCAGCAGCGAGGTCTCGTCCTGGACCACCGACGCGTGGGCGATGCCGGCCGAGGCGTCCGTCTGCAGCGGCTTCACGATGAGCGGGTAGCGCAGCTCGGGCGGAAGCTCGCGGGCCTCGCCGGGCCGCCAGGTGACGAACTGGGGCACCCGGATGTCGTGATAGGCCAGGACCTTCTTGCTCATGGCCTTGTTGCGGGAGACGAGGAGGGCCTGCGGAGGGGCCCCGGTGTAGGGGTAGCCTTCGGCCTCGAGCACGCCGGGCACCAGGTATTCCAGCGACGGGTTGCCGTGGAAGGCCTCCGCCGCGTTGAACACCAGATCCGGCCGCATCTGATCGAGGGAGTGGATCAGGTACTGGAGGTCGTCGGACACGCCGATGAGGAAGACCTCATGACCGCGGTGCCGGAGGGCATCGGCGATCTGGTACTCCATCTCCGGCTCGTCGTCCCGCCAGGCGGCCACTTCCTTGGCCATCTGGCGCTCGTGCTCCGGGTGGTCCCACCCCGCGTAGGGGGTGTCGAAAACGACGGCGATCCGCATCCGGCAAACTTAGCGGGTACATGCAGGTTTCGAGCCGCCGAACTCCCCTCCCGGGGCCACTGGTGCCACCGCAGACGAGCGCACATCTTCCACGCTCCTTCACCCCTACATCAGTCGCGATCCGCTCGCCTACGCGTCCGGAGGTCAGATGGAGTTCACGGCCCGGGAAGCCAGACTCAAGCCCGAGCACGCCGATCAGTACCCGCAGCTGGAGGCCGGGGTGTGGGAGACGGCCGCCGAGATGGGGGCCAAGGTGCTGCTGTGGCAGGTCCAGCAGCAGGGCACGGCCGCCCTCGCCAGCCGGATTCTGGACCAGCGGCACTTCGAGTTCCGGGGCGGGTGGTACCGCGGGGGGGAGACGGACCTCCGGACCAGGGCCAGCGACCCGGCCTTCAACGGGCCGGCCTAGCCAGACTCAGCTTTTCCTACGGGCCGGCGCCATGCCGGCCCGCTCCACATCCGGCCGCTACTTCGGCCGGTACTCTGCCACCGCCTGCACCGCCGCCAGGTTGGCGGTCGGGCCGCCCCCCGACCAGCTCCCCCCGTAGACCCGCACGAACCCGGTGCCCGGCGGCCCGCCATAGCGCTTGACCCAGGAGCTGGCGAGCCCGTTGTCGTCCAGGGCGAGCGTCTCGGTCACCCATGACGGATCCACACTCCAGTTGCTGTCCCACCATCCGGAAAGCCCCCAGCGGCGGCCCTCGTCGGTCACCACCGCCCCGTAGTTGTCGAAGTTGCTGCGGTCGTGATCCACGCCCAACAGGCGCGAGGTGCCCGCCCGGTCGATGTGGATGTACTCGGTGCCCTCGCCGGTCTTTGGGTCGCGCGGCCAGATGAGCGGTGGAATCCCGGGCCAGACCACCTTGCCGCCGCCGTCGAGGTAGCGCCGGAAGAGCACGCTGTCCGCCGCGACGGGGGCCACCGTCGGCGGCAGGTGATCGATCGAGAACACCACGACGCTGGGCGCATGGTCGGCGAGGCGCTGGCGCATGAACTCGGCGAGACCAGCGTTGTCGAGTACCGCGTAGCCTCGCTCGGCCAGATAGTCGCGCAGCTCGCGGTGCGACGCCACGCGGGAGGCGCGCACCAGCGAGCTGTCCCAGAATACGGCACGGGCGAGGGGCGCCGCGCCGGCCCGGATGGCGTACACCCCACCGTCGTCGTTGCCGACGTACAGCGTCCCGTCGGCGATCACCGGCGACGCGAAGACGCGGCGCCCCGACTTGTACCGCCACCGCTCTTTGCCGGTCGCGCGGTCCACGGCATAGATCGTCCCCGAGCCGTCTCCGACGTACACCATCGCTCCGGCGACGGCGGGCGAAGACCAGACCGGCCGCTCGGTGGCGAGGCGCCACCGCTCCTTCCCGGTTCGCGCATCCACCGCCTGCAGGAATCGCTCGTCGGAGCTGCCGGCGAAGACGAGGCCGTCGATCACGGCGGGCGAGGTGTTCACCCACGACATCTGGTGATCCACCCGCCACGCCAGCTTGCCGGTCTCGGCGTCCACCGCGTACAGGAACCCGTCGCGCGAGCCCACGAACACCCGACCGTCAGCCACCGCGGGCGACGACTGGATGGTGCGCCGGTCGAACCCGAACTTGCCCGACTCGAGCGCGTGGCCCTCGGTGTCGAAGCGCCAGATCTCACGGCCGGAGGCGGGGTCGAGCGCGTAGAGCGTCCCGTCGCCGCTGCCGACGTACAGCTTGCCGGCGGCCAGCGCCGGCGAGGACCGCACTCGCCCGCTGGTGGCGAACCGCCAGCGCACCCGGCCGCTCGATGCCTCCACCGCGTAGACCTGGCCGTCGCCACTGCCGAAATACACCGTCCCCTTGGCATAGGTGGGCGACGAGGTGTAGAGGTCGCCGGTCTCGAAGCCCCAGGGCAGGGGCCGGTCCGCTCCGGTGGCGAGGCGCCACCGCCGCCGGCCGCTCCGGGCATCCACCGCCCAGAAGACGTTGTCACGGCTCCCGACGAAGACGGTCCCTTCCGCCACCGCCGGCGTGGAGGAGATCGCGCGGCCGGTGGGGAACTGCCACCGCTCGGCGCCGGTGCGCGCATCGAGCGCGTACAGCCGCCCGTCGCCGCTTCCGACGTAGAGCGTGCCGTCCTCGATGGTGGCGGACGAGTGCACCATCCCGCCGGTCTGCACCCGCCACTGGAGCCCGCCGAAGTGCGCCAGGGGCGCCGAGCGATAGACGCCCGCGTGGGTGGGATCGCCGCGGAACATCGCGGCGCTCTCCTGGGTGGCCGATAGCGCGGCGATGCCGATGCCGGCCGCGAGTGCGGCGGCGACGATCACGGTTGCAGTCCTGGACATGGGGCCTCGCCGAAGGTGGGACTGGTGTCCGGACGCTGGCCTGAGGCGATGGGTTTCGCAGCGCCGTTCCGCCCCGCATCCGTTGGGCTACATTCAGGTGATGACATCACTTCCTGAACGATCCGGCCCCGATCTGCTGCCCGCCGCGGAGATCGAGGACGACGCCCGGCTCGCCTCCGAGCTCATCGAAGAGCTCGGGCGCGTCATCGTGGGGCAGCGGGCCATGCTGGAGCGACTGCTGATCGGGCTGCTCGCCGACGGCCACGTCCTGCTCGAGGGCGTTCCCGGCCTGGCGAAGACGCTGGCGGTGCGGACCCTCGCCTCGACCATCGCGGCGGCGTTCCACCGCATTCAGTTCACCCCGGACCTGCTGCCGGCCGACCTGATCGGCACGATGATCTACAACCAGCGGACCGGCGACTTCGCGGTGCAGCAGGGCCCGATCTTCACCAATCTCCTGCTGGCCGACGAGATCAACCGCGCGCCCGCCAAGGTGCAGAGCGCGCTGCTGGAGGCGATGCAGGAGAAACAGGTGACGATCGGCGGGCGGACATATCCACTGCCCGAGCTGTTCCTTGTGCTCGCCACCCAGAACCCGATCGAGCACGAGGGGACCTATCCGCTGCCCGAGGCGCAGGTGGACCGGTTCATGTTCAAGCTGGTCGTCACCTATCCCGAGCGGCGGGAAGAGCGCGAGGTGCTGGACCGGATGACCGCCATGGAGGAGCCGACCGCTCGGCAGATCGTCGATCCTGAGCGGATCCTGCGGTCCCGGAAGCTGGTACAGGGCATCTACGCCGACGACCGGATCAAGGAGTACGTGCTCGACCTCGTCGCCGCCACGCGCCGGCCCGCGGAAGCCGGACTCGCCGACCTGACCCCGCTGATCGAGTTCGGGGCCTCGCCTCGGGCCGCGATCTTCCTGCTCCGCGCGGCCAAGGCGCACGCATTTCTCCAGGGACGCCCCTACGTCACACCGGACGACATCAAGGCGCTCGGCCTCGACGTGCTGCGGCACCGGGTCATCCTCACCTATCGGGCCGACGCCGAGGGGATGGGGCCGGACGCGGTGGTGCGGCGGATTCTCGAGGCGGTCGCGGTGCCATGAGTCCGGAGGACGTCACGCGCGAGGTGCGGCGGCTGGAGATCACCACCCGCCATCTCGTGCGCGACATCATGGCCGGCGAATACTCGAGCGCGTTCCGGGGCCGGGGCGTGGAGTTCGCCGAAGTCCGGGAGTACCAGCCCGGCGACGACATCCGCACCATCGACTGGAACGTCACGGCCCGCCTCGGCGCGGCCTACGTCAAGCGCTACCTCGAGGAGCGCGAGCTCACCGTCCTCTTCGTGGCCGACCGGAGCGCCTCCTCCACCTTCGGCAGCGTCCGCCGCACCAAGGGCGACCTCACCATCGAGGTGTGCGCCGTGCTGGCCCTCGCGGCCGCGCGGAACAACGACCGGGTCGGGGCGGTGTTCGCCACCGACCGGGTGGAGCACTACGTCGCGGCCCGGAAGGGCCGGCGGCAGGCATTGCGGGTGATCAGCGACCTGCTCGCCTTCCGGCCCGCGGGCCAGGGCACCGACCTCGCCGCCGCGCTCTCCTACCTGGAGCCGATGGTCCGCCGCCGCTCGGTCATCTTCCTCCTCTCCGATTTCCTGAGCACCGGCTACGAAGCCCCTCTCGCGCGACTGGCCCGCCGGCACGACGTCATCGCCATCCAGGTGATCGATCCCCGCGAGCGCGCCCTGCCGGACGTGGGTCTGGTGACGCTGTGGGATCCCGAGTCGGATCGCTGGCGGGTGGTAGACACCCGGGACGTGGGCGTGCGCGAGCGCTTCCGGAGCCGAGCCGCGGCCTTCGATGCCGCACTCGAGCGGACGCTGGCGGAGTCGGGCGCCGACCTGCTCCGGCTGGAGACCGGCGAGTCCTACGCGGAGCCGCTGCTGGCGTTCTTCCGCCGCCGGGAGAGCCGGCTGTGGCGCTGAGCGCGCCGTCCGTGGCCGCGGATCCCCGTCCGCCTCGTGGTCGCGCTCGCGGTTCCCTTCGGCGCGACCCTCGGTGCCACCTCCGGCTCGGCGCAGCTCAGCGAAGGCCGTTCGTTCAGCATCGTCGCCGAGCCGGCCAAGGTGGGGCTCGGCGATTCGGTGACGGTGCGGTTCCGACTGAACCTGAACGAGCGCGACCTGTTGACCGACACCGTCCCTCGCCCGGTGAACGAATTGCCCGAGGGGGTCCGGATCCTCTCGGTGGAAAAGCTGCGGCGCGGAGCGGACCGCGTGTTCACCGGGACGGCCGTGCTCGCCTTCTACCGGCCGGGCAAGCGCGTGGTCCCCGCGTTCGGGGTGCCCTGGGTGCAGGTGGTGACCGGGCATCGGGGCCTGGTGGCGCACGAGGCCGGCGAGGTCGAAGTCACCGCGATTCTGCCGGCGGGCAACCCGCCGCTCCGGGACATCCGCGAGCCCAACGCGCCGAGGAGCCTCGGGGTGCTGTGGGGTCTGCTCGGCGCGGCGCTGGTGGCGGGGCTCGCGTGGCTGGTGGCGCGGCGCCGCGCCGCGCGCGTCGTGGAGCCGGTCCCCTCCGAGATGCCGCCCGAGGAGCCGCCCGCGCCTCCCGACCCGTACGCCGCCGCCCTCGCCCGCCTCTCCGCCATCGAGGCCGAGCGCTGGGCGGCGCAGGGTGACGTGGCGCGCCACTACGAGGCCGTAGCCGACGCGCTGCGGGACTACCTCGAAGAGGCCGATGGCATTCCCGCGCGCGAGCGCACGACGACCGAGCTGCTCTGGTCTCTGCCGCCGCGCCTCGGTGAGGGAGGGCTGCGCCGGCGAGTGCAGGACGTGCTGGGCGATGCCGACCTGGTCAAGTTCGCGAGGCAGCGGCCGCTCGTGGACGAGGCCGCCGGCTACACCGATCAGGCGCGCGATCTGCTCGGCCGCTGGCACCGCGCCCCGCGGGTGAGCGAGGAGCACGATGCGGCTCGCTGACCCCTGGTTCCTCCTGCTGCTCGCTGTCCCCCTCGCACTGGCCATTCGCATGATCGTGTGGCGCCGGCGCGCTCCCGAGCAACGGCTCGGGTTTCCAGCGCTGCACTTCCTCGACGCCGAGCCAGCCGCACGGCGTGCGCGCTGGCGCCTTGTGCCCGACCTGCTCCGTCTCGCCGCTCTTACGCTCCTGGTGGTCGCACTCGCGCGCCCCCAGGTGCCCCACGAGGTGCGCGAGGTCCGCAGCAAGGCGCGGAACCTCATGCTCGCGCTCGACATCTCGAGCAGCATGAAGGCCACCGACTTCAAGCCGGGGAATCGGCTGGAGGTCGCGCGCCAGGTGCTCGGCGATTTCGCCCGGCAACGCCACGGCGACCTTCTCGGCCTGGTGATCTTCGCCGGCCGCTCGTTCCTCCAGGCGCCGCTGACGCCGGACACCGAGCTGCTGGGCGAGCTGCTGGGGCGGGTGGAGATCGGCCAGCTCCCCGACGGCACCGGCATCGGCACCGCGCTCGCGCTCTGTCTCAGTCAGCTGAAGGATCTGCCCAACCGGGCCAGCGCCATCGTGCTGATCACCGACGGCGCGAACAACACGGGATCGCCCGGTCCGTTCGTGGCCGCCGAGGCCGCGCGCGCCATCGGCGTGCGAATCCACACCATCGGCGTGAGCGCCCCGGATACGAGCGGGCTCGACGACGGCTTCATCTGGCGCCAGGGACGGACGCCGGACCGGCTCACCAGCTCGGACGAGAAGGTGCTGCGGCGGATCGCCGACCGGAGCGGCGGGGAGTACTTCCGGGCCACGGACCCAGAGGCGCTCGAGCGGATCATGGAGCGACTCGACCCGCTGGAGCGGGAGGAGGTCCGCATCAACGAGACCCGCGACTACCGCGAGCTCTTCCCCTGGGTGTTGGCCCCGGCACTGCTCCTGCTCGCCGGCGCGGTCGTGCTGCGCTCCGGCCGGCTCGGGGCGCTGCCATGACCGGAGGCCTCACCTTCGCCTACCCCTGGGTCCTCGTGGCCGGCGCGTTGCTGCTGGCCGGGGCCGCGTACCTCGTGGTTCGGGGCGAGCGCGCGCGCCGTGCGGCGCTGGAGCGGTTCGGCGAGCTCGCCGTCCTCGAGCGTGGCTCCGCGCTGCTCGCCCCACGCCAGGTCCGCCGCCAGTGGGCGCTCCGGCTCGCGGCGCTGGGCATGGGTGTGATCGCCCTCGCGAGGCCGCAGGCCGGTGAGCGCCAGGGTGAGTTGGTGCGCACCGGGCGCGACGTGCTGGTCCTGCTCGACCTGTCGCGCTCGATGGGGGTGAGCGACGTGTCGACCGGGGCGCTCGCCGGCGGCAGCACCCGCCTCGCGGCGGCCAAGCAGCTCGCCTGGGACGTGATGGCGACCTACCCGGGCGACCGCGTGGGGCTCGTGGTCTTCGGCGGCAGTGCATTCCTGCAGCTCCCGTTCACCGGCGACCGCGCCTCGCTCAAGCTCTTTCTCGACGCCGCGAGCCCGGAGGACCTGGGCGATCCGGCCACCGACGTCTCCGCGGCCTTGCTCACGGCCGTGAGCGCGTTCGAGCACGAGGGCGAGACCGGCCGCCGTGCGGTCCTGATCGTCACCGACGGCGAGAGCGGGGAGGGCGACCTCGACGCGGCGGCCGAGGCACTGCGTGGCGAGGAGCTGCCGGTGTTCGCGATCGGGGTGGGGAGCGCCGAGGGCGGGCCGGTCCCCGCGGACAGCAGCGAAGCGCCCGATCCGTACCACCGCGATCACATCGGCCGGGTGGTCGTCTCGCGGCTCGAGGAGGGCGACCTCCGGCGCGTGGCCGAGGGAAGCGGCGGCGGGTTCGCGCGCTGGGACCGTCCGGAGGAGATGCGGGCGCTGATCGCCGGACTGGGGCAGGTGAAGCCGAGGACGCTGGCTGCGCGCAAGTCCACCGAGCGGGCCGATCGTTACCAGTGGCCGCTGCTGCTCGCGATTCTGCTGCTTTTCGTCGCCGAGCGCATCGGAGTGCCGGCCGGAGTGGGCGGGCGTGCAGCCAGCCGTGGCTTCGGTGTCGTACCAGGGCTGCTGACGGTTCTCACCCTGATCTCCTGCTCCCCCGCGCACCGAGGAGAGCGGCTCTACCACCAGGGCAAGTATCCCGAGGCCTACGCCGCCTTTCGCGGTGGCCTCGAGCGGGACAGCAGCGCGCGCCTCGCCTTCGGGGCCGGCAGCGCCCTCTACCGTCTCGAGCGCTACGACGAGGCCGTCGCGGCGTTCCGGCAGGCGAGCCGGGACGCCGAGTTCCGCCAGCGGAGCCTGTTCAACCTGGGCAACGCGCTGGTCCGTGCCGCCGAAGAGCGGCCGGGTGAGCCGCAGCCGCTGCAGGACGCGGTGGCGGTGTTCGAGGAGGCCCTGCGTCTCGCGCCGGGGGACCCCGACGCGCGATGGAACCTGGAGCTCGCGCTTCGGCGCCTGGGTGACGACCGCACCAGCGGGGGCTCGTCCGGACGGGGTCGAGCGGGGGATTACGGGCGGGGCGACAACAACGTGCCCGGCTACGAGGGCAATCCCGACGCCGCGGTCGGTGCCATGGCCGGCGGTGGCTACGGCTCGGCGGAAGGGGAGTCGGTGGACGAGCTGAGCGCGGACGAGGCGCGCCGTCTGCTGGAGTCGGTCGAGCGGCAGCAGCTCACCAGCCACGAGGGGCAGCGTAGCAAGAAGGGGCCGACCGGAGAGCGCGACTGGTGAATTCGGCTCTTGCGTGCCCGAGCGGAATGTTCTAACGTAGCTGAGACAACCGAAGCTCGTGGTCATTTGCGGCGTATTGCAGCCACGTTAAACAAATGCTAAAAGGCCTCGCGTCCGGCGTGCTTTTTGGCACCGGGCGTGTATTCGTTTTGGCCGGTGCCGGTATCGTCGGGGAGTGGGGCGGAGGAGACGAATGACGACCGCCCTGATTCCCCAGGCCGAGCTGGCGCACGACGCGCCGGCACCGCGCCCACTGCCGCAGGCCTGCCGGCTCTGCGGCACCCAGCAGGCCCCCGCTCCCGTCGCCATCTGCGAGGAGTGTCTCGGGCCGCTCGAGCCGGTCTACGATCCCGACCGCCGGCTTCCCGACGCCCGCACCATCGCCAGTCGGCCGGCCAACTTGTGGCGCTACCGCGAGTGGCTGCCGTTCGAGGGCGAGCCCGCGCTCTCCCCCGACAGCGGCTTCACGCCGCTGGTGGAGGCCCCGGAGCTCGCGCGCCGGCTCGGCGTGGCCCGCCTCTGGGTCAAGAACGACAGCGTCTGCCATCCCTCGCTTTCCTTCAAGGACCGCGTCGTCGCGTCCGCCATCAACGCCGCCCATGCGTTCGGGCTGGACACGGTGGGCTGCGCCTCGACCGGCAACCTCGCCAACGCGGTAGCGGCGCAGGCCGCCCGCGCCGGACTGGCCGCGTGGATCTTCATCCCCCACGACCTGGAGCTCGGCAAGGTGGTGGGCACCGCGGTCTACAATCCGCACCTGGTGCGCGTGCGGGGGACGTACGACGACGTGAACCGGCTCTGCACCCAGGCGGCCGACCGCTTCGGCTGGGGTCTCGTCAATATCAACCTGCGCGGTTACTACGGCGAAGGATCGAAGACCGTCGCATTCGAGATCTGCGAGCAGCTCGGCTGGCGCACCCCGACGGCGGTGGTGGCGCCGATGGCGGGCGGGTCGCTGGTGACCAAGCTGGGGAAGGGGTTCGCCGAGTTCGCGAAGGCCGGTCTGGTCACCGGTGCCAGGCCGCGGCTGTACGGCGCTCAGGCCGACGGCTGCGCACCCATCGTGCGGCTGGTGGAGAGCGGCGGCGAGCAGGTGGTGCCGGTCATCCCCAACACGATCGCGCGGTCGATCGCGATCGGGAATCCGGCCGACGGACGCTTCGCCGCCGAGGCGATTCGCGGGTCCGGTGGGTGGGTGGCCGGCGTGTCCGACGCCGATCTCGTCGCCGGCATCAGGCTCCTGGCCGAGACCACCGGCATCTTCACCGAGACGGCGGGCGGCGCCACGGTTGCCGGCGCGCTCGAGCTCGCCCGCGCGGGCCGGCTCGGCCCCGAGGACGAGGTCGTCCTCTGCATCACCGGCAACGGACTCAAGACCATCGAGGCCCTGGAGGGCGCGCTGCCCGAGGCCCCGCTCATCGCCCCACGCATTCGTGAACTGGAGGCCCTGTATGGCCGTGACCTTTAGCCTGCCCACCGTCCTCGCCAAGCTGGCCGACGGACAGTCCACCATCGAGGCCAGCGGTCCCACGCTGGGTGACGTCGTCGCGAACATCGCGGAGCGGTTTCCCCGGCTCGCGCCGCGCCTCAGGGACACGGCCGGCGGCCCGTATCCCTTCGTCACCTTTTATCTGAACGACGAGGACGTCCGATTCCGGAGCGGCTTCGCCACGCCGCTCTCGGAGGGAGACGAGATCACGGTCGTCGCGGCGATCGCAGGGGGGTGAGCTTCAGTACTGCTCGATCAGCACCTTGGCGGCCGCTTCGAAGACCCGCTTGTAGTACGGACGCCGGCGCCAGGCGTCGAGCTTGATTTCCTTCGCGTGAGTGAGGTCCTGCTCGAAGCCGGCGACCACCGATTCGGCGAATTCCGTCTCGGCGATGCCGAGCAGGTTCTCCTCGTTGATCTCCATGCTGCGCTCGTCCATGTTGGCCGAGCCGACCAGGGTCCACGCGTCGTCCACGAGGACCGTCTTGGCGTGCATCATCGTGGTTTGATACTCGAAGATGCGGACACCGGCCTCCAGCAGCTCCTGGTAGTAGCCGCGGCCCGCGTACTGCACCGGGATGGCATCGGTGTGCTCCCCCGGCACCAGGATCCGCACGTCCACGCCGGCGCGCGCTCGGGTCATGACCGCCTTCCGCAGCTGTCGATCGGGAATGAAGTACGAGCTGGCGATCCACAGGCGCTGCCGCGCGTTGCTGAAGCTCAGCCAGAGCAGCAGGCGGATCGGCTGCTGCGCGTCGGAGGGTGAGCTGACCACGCTGAGACCGCACGCGGGGCCTCCGTCCTCGGTGTCGGGATAGAATCGCGGACCGGCGATCACCTCGCCGCAGCAATACACCCAGTTGGCGGCGAACGCCGACTGCACGCCCGACACCAGCGCGCCCGTCACCCGGGTCATGCTGTCGCGCCACTCCTTCGGGGTCCGGGCATCACCACGCCACTTCTCCGAGACGGCCGCACCACCGGTGAAGCCGACCTTGCCGTCGATGACGATGGCGCGCCGATGGGTGCGACGGTACATCCGCACCAGGTTCCGCAGGGCCAGGGGCCGGAACATCTCGAGCTTCACCCCGGCGGCCCGCAGCTTCTCCCGGTCCGCCTGCTCGAGGCGGTGGGAGCCGAACCAGTCCAGCAGCAGCCGCACCTCCACGCCGGCGCTCGCGCGCTCCACGAACGCGTCGATGAACTCCCGGCCCGTCGCGTCCGACTCGAAGATGTAGACCTCGAAGTTGACCGTGTCCTTCGCGCCGCGAATGGCCTCGAGCATCGCGGGGTAGAACGCGTCCCCGTTCTGGAGGAGCTCAGCTCGGCCACCGCGCAGGATGGGCGCGTTGAGAAACGCCGCGGCGGCGTGTACGAAATCGTCGGAGGCGGGATCCGCCTCGAAGCCGAGCTCGTAATCAGGGGCCGGCCAGTCGGGAAAGAAGAGGGCGCCCAGGACGCCGACGAAGCTGACGATTCCGACCACCAGGAAGAACCAGACCCACCAGGGCAGATCAGTGGCGAGGGCTTCGGTCATGGCGAGAGGTCCACGCGGGCGAGAAGAGGGTGGTGGTCGGATCCGAAGACGGTCGCGCCGCGGTCGCGCGCGTCCTCATCCACCCGTCGAACGCGAGCGCTCCGGATCGCGCCGGGCCGGTCCCGCACCACGAGGTAGTCGATCACGAGGCGCGGCAGCGCATGAAAGGTGTGACGCCAGCTCGGCGGCTCGGGCGGGACGCCGAAGTCGAACCCCGCCTCCACCAGGAGCCGCCAGGCGCGCTCGCCGCGCCCGCGCCCGAGATTGAGATCCGCCCCCAGCACGACGGTCGGGTCATCCAGCTCGGCAAGCAAGTGGGCCATCTGGAGCCCGCGTCCTGCCGCACCCAGCCACTTGTGACCGACCGGTCCTCGGGGCGCGAGATGGGCGCTCAGCAGCCGGATCGCCCGGCCCGCGAGCGTGGTGTTGGCACCGACCGCCACCCGGCGCTGGAGGATCAGCGGAAGCTCGACCGCCGCGACCGGACCCAGCGGCAACGGCGTCAGGATCGCGTTGCCGCGGTCACTCCGCTCCGGACCGTTCCGCATGCTGGGCACGTAGCGAAGGTTCCACCCGAGCCGCCGGGTGACCTCCACGATGTCCTGCCGCGGTCGGTCGCGCGTGGTCAGCTCGCGGGGGGCGAATCCATTGGAGCGCTCGGGAACGCTCTCGTCCTGGCGGAAGGCCTCCTGCAGAAGGAAGACCGGTGGCAGGTCGCCCGGGACGCCGAGCTCGCCGGCCAACAACCGCTCGATCACCTCCAGCAGCCGGCCGCGACCCACCCAGACATTCCAGCTCACCACTGCCAAGCTGGTAGCTGTCGCGAAGTCGATCGGACCGGGCGGCGCGAGGTCGAGGGCGACGGCTCCGCCCACGTTCGCGCGCCAGCCCGCGATGCGAGCCTCGAGACCGATCGGCCGGGGAATCACTTCCGCGCAACGTACCGCCGGCCGCCCGAGTGAGCCGTGACAACTGTCACCCGGTGCGTCTGGAGGAAGCGTGGTCCAGGTGTATCTTCCACCCGGCCGGCGGGCGTCCTGCCCGCGGCGAGGCGACTGATGACACAGAGGAGCGGCGAGGCATGAAGGCAAGTGACATTCGGCGCGGGCACGTGATCATGGTGGAGGGGCAGCCGTGCCGGGTCATGGACTTCCAGCATCGGACGCCCGGCAACCTGCGGGCCTTCGTCCAGGTTCGATTCCGTAACCTGAACTCCGGCAACACGTTCGACACGCGACTCAGCGCCACCGAGTTCGTCGAGGACGCCCGGCTCGACACCAAGGAGCTGCAGGTCCTCTACCGGGACGGAAACGGGGTCCACGTGATGGACGGGGGCACCTTCGATCAGTACACGCTCGACGAGGAGACGGTGGGCGATCAGGCGGAGTGGATGGAGCCCGGCGTCCTGCTTCAGGTCGAGTGGCTGGGAGCTCGTCCGATCGCGATCCACCTGCCGGCCGTCGCCGAGCTCGAGGTAGTCGAGACCGCTCCGATCATGAAGACCGCCACCAAGACGGCCAGCACCAAGCCGGCCAAGCTCAGCAACGGCGTCACCATCCAGGTGCCCGAGTTCATCGGCGAAGGCGAGCGGGTCCGCGTGAACCCGCGCGAAGGCGTCTACCTGGAGCGGGCGAAGTAGCAGACCCTGCCGTCGGGAAGTTCTCCCGATTGCTGGTGATGGGCGTCGCCTCGGAGTGCGCACTGCTCCTGGCGGCGCTCGCTCTCGGCTGGCTCACCGGCGTCCCACCCTTTGCGCGCTACCGCTCCGACCTCGCCGGCGTTGCCTACGGCCTTGCCGCCACGCTCCCTCTGATGCTCATGCTCCGGTGGTGTCTGGCCACCGGTTGGCCGCCGGTGCGGGATCTCGTCCGGATGGTCCGCGAGTACCTGGCTCCCCACCTCACCGGCGCATCGACGGGCGGCCTCCTCCTCCTCTCCGCCATGGCCGGGATCGCGGAGGAGGGGCTGTTTCGGGGGGTCATTCAGGCCGGCCTCGACGAGCGGTGGCCCGCTGCCGCGGCGGTCGGCACCGCCGCCCTCCTGTTCGGCGCCGCCCACTGGCTCAGCACCACCTACGCCGTCCTCGCGGCGCTGGTGGGCGCGTACCTGGGCCTTCTCTTCGCCATCACGGACAACATCCTCGTCCCCATCGTCACCCATGCCGCCTACGACGCGGTCGCGCTGATGACCCTGGTCCGGAGCCGGGAATCGCCCTGAAGCGAGCACGCTAGATTCCTCCCATGGACGCCATCGAAGCCATCCAGCAGCGGACGTCGGTCCGCCGCTTCCGGCCCGACCCCGTGCCCCGCGAGACGATCGAGCTCCTGCTCGATAGCGCCGTACGAGCCCCCAATCACCGGCTCACGGAGCCCTGGCGCTTCGCCGTGCTGATGGGGGAGGGACGGAACGGGTTTGCCGACATCCGGGCCGCCCACCGCGCCCGGCGATACGACGACCCTGCGACGTCCGAGGCCCGGTCGGGCATCGACAAGGTGCGCCGGGACGTCCTGGACACTCCGGTCATCATCGTGATCATGGCCCGGGTGTCCCCGGACGAGGTGACGCGGGAGGAGGACTTCGCGGCGGTGATGATGGCCACCGCGAATCTGATGATCGCGGCGGTATCCTATGGCCTCGGAACCTACCTGAAGACCGGTGGCATGATGCACGAATCGGCCCTGGGCGAACTGGTGGGCCAGCCGGAGGGTTATCGAGTGGTCGGCATGCTCTCTCTGGGGTACCCAGCGGAGGGCGAAGCACCGAAACGCCGCCGGCCCGCTCGGGAGCTCACGACCTGGTTGGAGTGAGCCCGTCAGGTGTTACGGAGTAGAGGTTCTTGAGGTATGTTCGCGACTCGTTCTGGCGGCCCCCCTGCGCCGCCTTTCACATCGGTAAGGAGATCGCCGTGACTTCCCGTTTAGCCACCCGCCTGGTCGTCGGCGTGCTCCTGCTGCGCCCGGTCGCTGTGCTGACCGCCCAGGAGACCTCGGGAGCTGTCCAGGCCACGCAAGATTCGGCCGTGCAAGGATATGCGCCCGCGGACCCGGCTCCGGTCGCGGCCCCAGCTCCCGCCCCGGCGGCCACTCCGGCGCCCGCAGCCACCGCACCAGCCGCAGGGCCGACTGCCGCGGCTGCGGTTCCCGCACCCACTCGCGCCAACGCGCTCAGCTCGCTGGGGTTCGTCGAAGTCCTGTCCCCCCGGTCGCCGGAGCGCATCAATCGAGAGATCGAGCAGGCGAAGGTGGACCAGCGGGAAGCCGACGCCGACTATGCCGACCGCGAGGGCATCGAGGGCCAGGTGAAGGCGATGGTCGACGTGAAGAAGCAGGAGATCTCGACTCTCGATGCGCAGCGGAAGCTCGCCGAGAAGAGCAAGCAGGAGGCAGAGGTGGCTTCCTTCGAAGCCGAGAAGAAGGACGCCGAGCGCCACAAGCAGTTCCTGGAGAAGCGGGTCTCGCTGCACCAGGCGGAGAAGGAGACGGCCAAGGCGCGTAAGAGCCTCGCCGAAGCCTCCGGGAAGGCACTGGAGCTGGAGCTGCAGCTCGCCAACCGCCGCGCCGATCGCGATCGGACGCCGAGCACGGACGCCGCCGGACTGTTGCGCCACGACAACGTGATCCGCGACCTGGAGCGCAGGGTCCTCGAGTCCCAGCGGGTCCAGGCCGAGCGTGAGAAGCAGGTCGCCGACCGGCACCAGGACATCGCCAAGCGTCGGCTGGAGCTGTTCCAGGCCCAGGTGGCGGCCGGCGGGCAGCGGTAGTATCGCGGTAGACCGCACCACGGCGCCCACCCCGGATCATGTCCGGCGGTGGGCGCTCGCGTTTTGTTCAGGGGTCTGAGCCCACGAGTTCAAGCAGGAGCCGGGCGTGTCGTCCTCGATGACTCATCGCTGCCGGGTGGGAAGCGTCGCGAGGAAGCCGCGCCGGGTCCGCGGTTGGCCTTCACGGCGATCCGCGCGACACTCATCGGGCCTCCCCTTGTCCCGATGTCCAAAGGACTGAATCTTCAGGCTTGGCCCGAACCGCGTACCCCCTGATACGAGCGAGGAGCCTCGACATGACGCGCGATCCCGCAGGATTTTCGAAGGCGGTGCTGAACCCGGCGAAAGCCGTGGTGCAGCCGTGACGTCGCTCGCGCTCTTCAGCCGGAATTTCATCAAGCATCCGCGCATGCTCGGGTCGCTGATCCCCAGCTCCCGCTATCTGGTCAAACGGCTCCTCGAGCAGGTGGACTGGAGCCGCGCCAACACCATCGTCGAGTACGGCCCGGGCGTCGGCACGTTCACCGGCGAGATCCTCCGCCGGCTGCCGGCGGGTGGCAATGTGGTGGCGATCGATACCAACCGGGACTTCGCCCGCTACCTCACCAGGACATTCCGGGACGACCGGCTGCACGTGGTGGAGGGTTCCGCCGCCGATGCGCAGGAGACCCTGCACCAGCGCGGCCTCGGCCGGGCAGACTATGTGATCTCGGGGATTCCGTATTCGACCATGGATCCGGCGATCCGAGAGAGAATCCTCCAGACCACCCATGACGTCCTGCAGCCGGACGGCTCGTTTCTCGTGTACCAGTTCACTCGCGCGGTGTTGCCGTACCTGCGGCAGGTGTTTCCTCAGGTACAGGTGGAATTCGAGCCGAGGAACATCATGCCCGCGCGTCTGTTCTACTGCCGCCGCAACGGGGACCGCCGGCCCGCGAACGGCAACGGACGGCGCGAGCCCCGTCCACGGGCTCGCACCGCCTCCGACCGCTAGCGCGAAGACGTCCCGGCCACGTTCGAATCATCGGTCCGGAAGGCGCCGGATGACTGCGACTGCCAGACTTCCTCGATGGTCTGCCGGACCTGGGGAACGACGTTTTCCCGTGCCGGCAGGCCCTCCAGCTGGAGGTACCCGACCACCGCGGCCGGTATCAGATTCTGGATGCGGGAGATGGAGTCGGCATAGTCGCGGAAGCCCTGGTGCGCCAGCTGCGCGACCTCGGTCTCTCCCAGCGACAACGCGGTGGTGTGCAGCATCACGTAGCCGATGCTGGCCAGGCTGAGCGCGGTGTAGTCGTCCCGCAGATTCTTGGGCAATCCCTCGGTGCGCACGAGGTCGATGACGCCCGCCGCGGCGCCGAGGACGGCGGAGCCGGCCCGCTTGATCGCCTCGGTGACACCGCCGGCATTCCTATCGTCGGTCAGCGCCTTCAGGTCGGAGATATGACGCTCCACCTTCTGGTGGATACCGCGCAACTCGGTGACGACCTCAGGATAGTCCTTCAGGTCCTCGATCTGGCTCCGAATCGCCTTGTCGATGTGATCTTCCAGCGCGAGCATATCCGTCACATAGCTGTCGATCGCTTCGTTGATGTCACGTGCCACGGCAAGCCTCCAGGGGGTCTGGTACTCTGAGTCCGATCTCGCCCCCGAGATGGGGAGAGACTTGAACCATAGCCCTTCACGCCTTTCGATACTGTGGGCGGTATCACCGAGGACCCCATGAGTATTAGAGTGATGGCCGCCGCCGTGCGCGGCGAGGTCGGAAGGTACTGGCACACGGCGGCACTGGCGGCCGCCAGCGTGGCGTCCGCGGTGGCGTTCGCGCTGCCTGTGACGGCGCTCCACGGCCGCCTGATCCCGGCCCCGCTCCGGGGCGGAGACCTCGGACTCACCTGGCGCGCCGGCGTGTCCTCGGCCGCGGCCCTTCAGCAGCAGGCAGCGGACGAGCTCGGCGCACTGCTGGTGGCGTCGGCCCTCGCCACGCTGGCGATCGCCGCGGTCACCATCCTGATGCTGTCGCTGGTGCGGGAGTCCGAGCGCTCGCCCGAAGTGGCGGTGCGGCGGGCCGTCGGTGCCGGCCGCGGCATCCTGATGGGATCCGCGCTGATCGAGGGCGCCACGACAATGGCGCTGGGACTGCTGGTCGGTGCCGTGGTAGCCGTCGCCCTGGGGCTGGGGGCGCGTGGCTGGCCGGGCAGTCTTCGGCCCGGCACGATGCTCCTCGCCGCCGCGGGGACGGCGGGGTTGCTGGCTGTCGTCCTGGCCGGCACGGTGTTCCCGGTCCTGTTTCCCAAGCGGCGCATCACCGACGCCGAGCCGCCCTCGCCGGCGCCACTCACACCGACCGTTCTCCAGATCGGCGCGAGTCTCGTGGCGCTCACCATCGGCCTGTCGCTGGGACGGCACGCCGCCGACAGTGGCGCATTCACGGCCCGCGCCGACGGCGCGCGAGCGGTGTACGCGGTCTCGATGCCCGACTCGAGCCCCGCGGAGCGCTCGCAGCGGTACGGCGACCTGCTCGAAGCCTTGGGGGCCGGCGACGGTACATCGGCCAGCCTGACGAGCCCGGGCGCGCTCCACGGGATCGGTCCCGTGGGAACCGTCACCACGGACTGTGGCCAGTGCTCCGAGGGCGGGCTTCCGATCAAGTGGCGGGTGAAGCCCGCGGCGCATCGCTTCGTGAGCGTGGACACGTTCCAGATGCTCGGCGTCCGCGTGGTGGAAGGGCGGGGGATCACCCCCGACGACACCTGGGGCTCGCCGCGCGTCGCCGTCATCAATCGGAGCCTCGCCGCGCGGGAGTTCGAGAACGGGCGAGCGATCGGCCGGGGCATCCGCGTGGTGGACGACGGCGACCAGTGGTCTACCGTCGTCGGTGTGGTGGACGATCCGCCGCCCACCGCGTTCGGCGCCGGCGTGCAGCCCCGATACACGGTGTACCTCAGCGTGCTGCAGTATCCGCCCTCGACGGTCGATCTCCTGACCCGGCGCACCGCGGAGGCGCGGGTCCGCCGCGCCGCCGTGACACTCGGTCTCGGTGGGCTCGACCTCCACGCCCGGGATCCGCGAGCGTTGCTGCAGCGCGAGCGGGATCCCCTCGCCTGGTTCGCCTCCGGCTTCGCGGTGCAGGGATGGGTGATGCTGGCGATCGCCGCGCTCGGCACTCTGGCCCTGATGCGGCTGTGGGTGAGCTCGATGCTGGTGGAGCTGGGGGTGCGCAGGGCGATGGGTGCCAGGCGGCGCGCGATCGTCGGCCACGTGCTCGCACGCGCGACGACGGTCGGCGTCGCCGGCGTGGTGATGGGCGCATGGATCGGGCAGTCCGTGTGGGGTGCGCTCGCGGGGCTCGCGCCTGGACTCGACCCGTGGGACGGCGCACTGGTGCTTCGACTCGGCGCCCTGCTGGTCGCGAGCGGGCTCCTCGGCGCCCTCCCTCCCGCGCTCCGTGCCGCGCGGGCCACGCCGGCCTCGCTCCTGGGCGCCTCATGACCCGAATCATCGGCGCGCACACGGTGGACAAGGGCGGCATTCACATGGCCGCGCTCCGCGCCGGCGCCACGGGCATGCAGGCCCTGCAGCTCTTCACCGCCATTCCGAAATACTACGGCGACAAGACCTCCATTCGCCCCGAGCGGGTGCAGCGCTTTCGCGAGGCGTTGGCGCGGGTGAAGATCGAGCCGACCAACGTCCTGGTGCACGCCGCCTACGTGCTCAACACCGCGACCGCCGACGACGAGAAGTGGTTGCGCGCCGCGGCCGGATTGAGGAAGGAGCTCGAGCGCTCGACGGCCATCGGCGCGGGCGCGCTCTGCTTTCACCCCGGCGCCGCCACCGACGGCGACCGCGAGGGTGCGCTCGCCCGCGTCGCCGTGGCCATCACCGGTGCCCTCGAGGCCGTGCCGGGCAAGACGAAGGTGCTGATCGAGAACACCGCGGGCGCGGGGATGACGATGGGGAAGACGCCGGAGGAGATCGCCGGCATGCTCGAAGGCGTGCCGACCGCGCTGCGCGCCCGCACGGGTTATGGCCTCGACACCTGCCACCTGTTCTCGGCCGGACACGACATCACCGCGTCGGCCGGCGCGCTGTCCGCCATCCTCGATCGGTTCGAGACCACCACCGGCCTGGCCCCGTCGTTCTTCCATCTCAACGACAGCGAGGGCGCCCTCGGCAGCAACAGGGACCGCCACGTGCTGATCGGGGAAGGGCGAATCGGCGCCGAGCCGTTCAGGTGGCTCATGGCCGAGCGCCGAAGCGCCGGCGTGCCGCTGATCCTGGAGACTCCGCAGCAGAACTACGAGCCAGGTGAGGACGACGAGTCGCCCGATCCGTACGATGTCCGCATGGTCGAGCTGCTCCGCTCCTTCGAGCGCTAATCCCCCAGAACCGTCAAGACTTTCGTCAGTCGGCCACACCTCCGGAGCGGTGTGCCCGGATCTTGCTGACTCCCTTCCCGTACCCACCGATCATCGCCGCTTACGCCGATCAGGGGAGGGCGTGTCTCCATGAATTCGCCAGAACATGCCGCAGTGCGCGGCATGGAGGCGCCGCGGCGCCCCTTCCTCATGGCCCTGTCTCTGACCCTGCTCGTGGCCGCGGTCCAGTGGACGCCCCCGTTCCGCCCCCTCTCCGACCAGCAGGTCGCCAGCCTCGTCCTGGCTCGCCCGGTCTCCGCGCCGTTCCTGCCCCCCGCGCTGGTGGATAGCGCGGCGCTCGAGCGTCAGGTGGTGGCGCGCTTCGAGCACTGGCCGCTGGCGCGGATCTTCTTCAGCCGGACCAGGGAGCGGGAGACGTCGGAGCGGATCGCGCGCGCCATCGTGAAGGAGGCGAACTACCTGCAGGTCGAGCCCAGCCTGCTGGCCGGGGTGCTGCTCACGGAGAACGCGCCGCTCGACGTGGAGGCGCGAAGCAGCCAGGGTGCGATCGGTCTGATGCAGGTGATGGATTTCCATGCCGGTGAATACGACTGCGACTCGGACGACCTGCTCCAGCTCGAAGCCAACATCTGCCACGGCGCGCGCGTCTTCGGCTACTACCTGAAGCGGACGGGCGACGTGCAGCGCGCCTTGCTGCGGTACAACGGCTGCGTCTCGGGCACCAACACCCCGAATTGCCGCCGCTATCCATCGAAGGTGCTGCGCAACGCGCACCAGGTCCGGCGTGAGCTGCTCCAGTATCCGCCGTACAGCCTGGCGGTGGACACGGCCGCCTTCTGACGGCTACAGTCCCAGCAGATCCTTCAGGGCTTCGCCCACCTCTCGCCCGAACTTTTCCAGCCGCGTCATCAACGGCGCCTCGTGGCGCGTGCAGATCCGGGTCGGCTCGCTGCCCGGCTTGAACCACTCGCGCTGCGTCGTCGGACACCATTCGTTGGCGATGTCGCCGGTGGCCGCATCGACGGTCCGTCCGATCAGACCCAGGGGCGGCTCCCACGCCGAGGCCGGGGCCGTTTCCTTCCACCCATTCCGATAGAAGGCCGCCCACGCCGGTGCCGCGAGCCGTCCGCCGGACGCATTCGCGGCTATCGCGCGGGGCACGTCGTAACCGAACCAGACCGCCGCCACCACGGTCGGGGTATATCCCACGAACCAGACGTCGGCCCCGTTGTTCGTCGTGCCGGTCTTGCCGGCGACCGGCCCGCGGACGCCCAGCTCACGGACCAGGTGCCCGGTGCCGCCATCCACCACCGAGCGAAGCATGCTGGTGATCTGAAATGCCTCGGCCGCGCCCAGCACCCGCTGGTGCTTCCGCTCGGGCGCACGCCAGAGCACCGTGCCGTCGGGCAGGTCGATCCGCCGCACCAGTGAGGGCTCGATCCGGTAGCCACCGTTCGCGAACGGGGCGTAGGCGACCACGAGCTCGAGCGGCGTCACCTCCACCGCGCCGAGCGCGAGCGACGGCACCGGATCGAGCTCGCCGCTGAGGCCGGCCCTCCGCGCGAGCGCGGCCACCCGCCGCTCGCCGACCGCGCGACTCAGCCGCACCGTGGCGGCGTTGGCCGACGTCATCAGGGCGCGGCGAAGCGTGACGGTCCCGGCGTATTCACCGCCGAAGTTGACCGGCCGCCAGATCCGCGCGCCGTCGGCCACCTCGACCGGTGAGTCGTCCACCAGCGTCGCCGGCGTGTAGCCATTGGCGAGCGCCGCCGCGTAGACGAAGGGCTTGAACGCGGAGCCAGGCTGGCGGTGTGCGCCGAGCGCCCGGTTGAAGCCGCGCTGCACGTAGCGGCGTCCGCCGATGAGGGCGCGGATCGCACCGGTGCGGGGATCCACCGCGACGAGCGCACCCTGCAGCTCACGTCCGTCGCGGTCCACCCGCTGGGTCCCGCGCTCGATCGCCGCGGCGCGATCGGCCACGGCTCGCTCGGCGGCGCGCTGGGCATCGGCGTCGAGCGTCGTGTGCACCACCACGTCACCGGCCACCCCGGCATCGTCCCCGAGGATCGAGTCCACGGCGGCCCGCACCGCGTCGAGCGCCTGCGACAGGCGTCGCCGCGGCTTCCACCCCGACGTGGCGAGATCCAGCCGCTCGGCCCCAGCCCGTGCCACCGCGCGCGGGTCGATGTATCCCTCGCGCGCCATCTGGCCCAGCACCACTCCCCGGCGTCCTCGGGCTCGCGCCGGATGGCGGCGCGGCGAGTAGAGCGACGGCCCGCGCGCCAGCCCGGCCAGCAGCGCGCCCTCGCCCACGGTGAGCGCGCCGACGCTCTTGCCGAAGAGATCGCGGCTCGCCGCCTCGACGCCGTAGGTGCCGTTGCCGAGATAGATGACGTTGAGGTAGAGCTCCAGAATCCGCTGCTTCGGCAGCGCGCGCTCGAGACGCCGGGCCAGCTCGATCTCGATCAGCTTGCGCCGGAGCGAACGCTCCTGGGAGAGGTGGGGAAGGAACCCGCTGCGCACCACCTGCATGGTGATGGTGCTGAAGCCCTCTCGAACCTCGAGCGAGCGGAAGTTCCGCACCAGCGCGCGAGCCGCGCTGCGCCAGTCGATGCCGCCATGGTGGTAGAAGCGGCGATCTTCGGCGGCGATGAACGCGGCGCGCACGTGGCGCGGCACGCGCTCGAGCGGGACGTTGATCCGGCGGACGTAGGCCAGCCGTCCGAGCGGCTCTCCATTGCGGTCGAGCACCCGGCTTCCCTCGCTCGGCCTGAAGCCCTGGAGCCGGGCGTCGGAGGGACAGCCGTCGAGGCCACAGGTTACCATCCACAGCGTGGTCCCGCCGGACAGGAGCAGCAACACGATCACCACGGCGGCAAAGATCCGCTGGCGGCGATTCACGGTCTGACCTCCCATGAAAAACGGCCCCCACAGGGGCCGTTTGTGCCGACGATCCTCAGTGTGCCCCTCAACTGGATTGAGGGGACTCATCAGACGGAATCGCGCCCGAGCGGGTTTCGCCCGAGCTGGAGTGACCATTGGCCTTCGGGTCGTGGCGCTGCTGCTGGAACTGCTCCCACCGATCGGTGGCTCGGCGACGTACCGAGTCGGCCGTCTGCCGCACGCGCGTGCGCGCAGGTCCCGCGCGATCGCTGGTGAGGAAGTACGTGGCGGCGACACCGGCGGCCATGGCGAGCACCGCGCCGAGCGCGCCCGAATCATCGTCCTCCTCCTCCTCGCCGTGCCACCGATCCTCCAGACCCTCCAACGCCTCTTCCCCGCGCTGCCGGACTCGCGAGAGGCGCTCCCGCATCCGCTCGCGCGCGCGACCGCTCAGGCCCTGCATCTCCTCGAAGCCGCCGCCCAGATCCTCGCCCAGCGTCTCGAGCCGCTTGCGGAGACGCCGCCGCGTCTTGACCCCGGCGTCGGGCGCCGCGAGCAGGCCGATGCCGACGCCGAGCGCCGTCGCCAGGAAAATTGTTCCGACCCCGGGGCTGCGGCCTCCGCGGTCACCGAAGTCGAATTCGGCATCGTCGAACCTGCGCTTGTTCTTGGTCATGCGGCCCCCATCGCCGTGGCCGACCGGCGCGATATGTCGAGCGTGCGCCCCGGCCGGGGCCGGAGCAGGAACTCCAAGCACACTAATCGGTCCGGGGGGGGAAGGAAACATCTTGCATTCCACCGCGCCCTCCCGAAAAACGCACCTCGCCGGAGCCCGTCCCGGCCCCCGACCGGCGGGGGGTTCCGACCCCCGTCGCCGCCCCCGCCTCCGGGAGCCGTTCGGGGAACTGATTGCAAGACAATGCACTAGTGGGCCCCGGCCGGCCCCCCCCAGCCCACCGGGGGCCCCGGTGGCCAAGTGCAGCACGGATCTGGCACTCGGAGGGTCGGAGCCACCCGAAGGTTCCCCAAGTCAGGCCATTCGTTCCACCCCTGGATTCGCCGGCGCCTGGGCCGGGATCCCCGAACCGATCGAGCGTGCGTCATGTATCTCGTCGAGTTGAGACCGGGCAAAGAAGAGCTCTACCGGACGGGCGACGACCTCGCCGCCGCGATCCGCAGTGGAGAAGTCGACGGCCACTCGAGGATTTATCACCGGTCCACCTCCAAGTGGATCTCGATCACCTTGCATCCTCAGTACAAGGCGATCGTGGCCGAGAAGCCTGCGCAGCAGGGAGACCGGCACAACTGGACCTACCTCACCGACCAGTCCGAGACGCTGGAGAGCGCCGTGGCCGAGCCGCCAGCGATGCTCGAGGCGCCGGCGGAGCCGAGCTCGGAGCCGGGCGACGACCAGACCGAAGGCGGCACCGGCAACAGCCCGTGGCGCCGGCCAGTGGCCCTCGGCATCAGCGGGCTCTTCCTGGTGTTCGGCATTCAGCTCGCCTTCTCCGGTCCTCGTCCGAGCTGGTCCGCCAGCGCGGCGAAGCCGTCCCCCGCGTCGGCCCAGCAGGCGGGCACCGAGCAGGCGACCGGATCGCAGGTCGTCTCGCTCGCCAGCACGTCGAGCGGATGGAGCGACACCGACGAGAGCCTGAGTGACGGCGACGATTCCCAGCCGGTGATCGAGAAGGCCCCGGCCGCCGCGCTCCCGAAGGCCCCGCAGCTCGCGGCCAAGACGTTCGACACCAGCATCCCCTCGAGCGAGGCCGCGGCGGTCGACGGCAAGTCGGTCGACGGCCTGCTCGCCGGCTACGAGAAGGCGTACGTGGATGCGCGCTCCCGCCTGGGCAGCGGCGTGCGCGTCGCCCGGCTGAACCAGCTCTTCGCGTCGAGCCGGCTCACGCCGGACGGTGGCGTCACCGATGCCCGCCTCGGGCTCGCGGGCGTCGCGAATTTCATCCGGGTGTACCGGGGGCAGGAGAGCTCGATCGAGCGCGAGTATCAGGACTCCTTCACCACGATGTCGAAGGATCTCGGCTGGTCGCCCAAGGTGGCCAAGCGCTGGTACTCACGCGCGGACGGCAAGGATTCCGACGAGCTGGTCGCGCTCACCTCGCGCATGCTGGCGAGCATCGACAGCGTCCTCGCCGTGCTGAGCGCGGAAGCGGGCGCCTACAAGATGGTCGGCAACAAGATTCACTTCGAGGATAGGGCGGCGTCGCGCGAGTACGGCACGCTGCGCCGGAACATCAATGCGGCCGTGGACGCGGCCCGCATCGCGGGCGGCGAGGAGTCGGCCGGCCCGATGGGTTACCTGCTCAAGGCGATCGGGACGACCCGGCTGCCCCAGGAGAGCTGACCGCCTTCCCCTCGTCGATGGTCAGGTCGGATCGCACGACCTGACTCGGGGCGCTGGCCAGGACCTGTTCCGCGAGCTCCCGCTCGCCACGGTCGGCCAGGGCCCCGTATGCTTCCCGCAGGGACACGCCGACCCGACGAATGCCGTGATGGTCGGTCGACACCAGATCCACCACCCGCTCCCGCACCATCGCCCACGCCAGTGACTCCGCGCCAGGATTCTGATTGCGGTAATGTCCGTTGAAGCTGCCCGCGTTCACCTGGAGCAGCGCGCCCAGGTCGCGCCAGCGTCTCATCTGGTCCAGCGGCGCGATGCCGGGCAGGTACCGGTAGCGCTCCGGATGGGCGACGACGATGCCCCGGCCGGCGGCGACGACCTCGCGGATCACATCCTCATGGGTGCCCTGCAGCTCGAACCCGAACTCCACCAGCAGATAGTGTCCCCGGCCGAGCCCAACGTCCGGGCGGCGGACGAGCCGGCGGATCTGGGCCGCGTCGGGGGCCCATATCTCCTGGCCGAGGCCGATGGAGGGCAGATCCACCCGATCGAACGCGGCCTCGGCCAGCTCCTCGAAGGCCCGGCGGTGGACGCCCAGCTCACGGTCGATGTCCGCGATAGAGGGCAGTCGAGGGAGGAGGAGATGAGGTGTGGTGACCAGGGCGGCGACCCCCTCGGCGCGAAGCGCGGCGAGGGATTCCAGCGATTCCTCGACGGAGGCGCTGCCGTCGTCCACGCCCGGGACGAGGTGGCTGTGGAGGTCGGTAAAAGCGGGTGTGGTCATGCCGGCGCGATGCGGCAACGTTCGGGCCACGCTAGTCTTCAGCCACCCTTTCCGGAGCCTCCGAGTGAGCACAGCCCGACGGACCCATGGCTTCCGCGAGTCGGTGATCCGGGGGATGACCCGCCTCGCCCGGGAGCACAATTCCCTGAATCTGGCGCAGGGGTTCCCCAACTTTCCAGCGCCCGATCTGCTGAAAGAGGCCGCGGCTCGCGCCATTCGGGACGACATCAACCAGTACGCCATCACCTGGGGTGCCCACCGGCTGCGAAGCTCACTGGCCCGGGTCTACGCCGAACGGTACGGGCTCGACGCCGATCCGGAGCGCGAGATCACCGTCACCTGCGGTGCCACCGAGGCGATGATCGCCACGCTGCTCGCGGTGGTGGATCCGGGCGACGAGGTCATCGTCTTCGAGCCGTTCTACGAGAACTACGGGCCCGACACCATCCTCGCCGACGCCAGGCCGGTGTTCGTGCCGCTGGAGCCGGGCCAGCCGCTCGACCTCGATCGTTTGGCCGCGGCATTCACGCCGCGCACCCGCGCCATCATCGTCAACACGCCGAGCAACCCGTCGGGCCGGGTGCTGAGCCGCGGTGAGCTCGAGGCCGTGCGCGACCTCTGCGTCGCGCACGACACGCTGGCGGTGACCGACGAGATCTACGAGCACATCCGCTACACCGGAGAGCACGTCCCCATCGCCACGCTGCCGGGGATGCGGGAGCGCACCATCACCATCAGCGGCGCTTCCAAGACGTTCAGCGTGACGGGCTGGCGCATCGGCTGGATCGTCGCCCCGGCGGCACTCACCGACGCCATCCGAAAGGTCCACGACTTTCTCACTGTCGGCGCGCCCGCCCCCCTGCAGGAAGGCGTGGCCGAAGCGCTCGACCGGCTCGACGACTCGTTCTACCGCGGTCTCGCGACCAGCTACCAGGCCCGGCGCGATCTGCTGCACGGCGCGCTGGTGGAGGCCGGCTTCCGGGCCGTCACACCCGAGGGCGCCTACTACATTCTCGCCGATTTCACCGAGCTGGCCGAGGCGGCGCGCGGCGGCGGCCCACCGCTGGACGACACCGGGTTCGCCGTCTGGCTCTCGCGGGAGGTCGGCGTGACGCCGGTGCCGGGCTCGAGCTTCTTCCGGGAGGGTGGGGGGCGGTCCATGGTGCGGTTCGTCTTCTGCAAGACGGAGGACGTCCTGGCGGAGGCCGCGAGCCGGCTCCGCTCGATCGGCCGCGGCGTCCGCGAGCGGCCGATGGAAGCCGCCGCCCGGAGCGGACTCCAGCGGTGAGTCGCGGGCTCGCCGTGGTGACGGGGGCGACTGCTGGGATCGGACGGGAGTTCTGCGAGCAGCTGGCTAGGCGCGGGCACGATCTGCTGCTCGTGGCCCGAGACCGGACGCGCCTCGGGGAGGCGTCGGCCGCTCTCGCCTCCGCCCATCGAATCCGGGCCGAGGCCTTCTCCGCAGATCTCACGCGGGACGACGATGTCACCCGTCTCGCCGAGCGGCTCTCGGCCTCGGCCGACCTCACGCTTCTGGTGAACAACGCCGGATTCGGCTCGCGCGGACGACTGGCCGAGTCGGATGCCGGAGCGCAGGAGGCCATGGTCCGCCTCCATACGCTCGCGCCGATGCGCCTCAGCCGCGCCGCGCTTCCCGTCCTGCTCGGCGCGAGACGCGGCGCGATCGTCAACGTCTCGTCCATCGCCTCCTTCATCTACTCCGCCGGGAACGTGAACTACTGCGCCACCAAGGCGTATCTCACCACGTTTACCGAGGGGCTGGCGGCGGAGCTTCACGGCAGCGGGGTCCAGGCCCAGGCGCTCTGTCCCGGATTCACCCGGACGGAGTTTCATGGTCGGATCGGCGCGCCGCTGGAACGCCATCCGGATTTCGCCTGGATGAGCGCCTCGTCGGTGGTGGGCCACTCCCTTCGATGTCTCGACCGGGGCGGTCCGACGGTATGCATTCCGGGGCTCGGCTACCGCCTGCTCGTCGGACTGATCAGGCTGACTCCGCGCAGCTTCCTGGGTTGGTTCACCAGGCGGCGGTACGATCGCGTCTGACTGGCACGGAGGGAGACGCGTTCGTGGTGCAGATCGAATCGTGCGTGACCAATCGGGGAAGTCGTCTTACCTTGATAGGGCTGCCGTGTTCGTTCTCGCTCTCGAGGTTTCGACGGATCGATCCATGTGTTCCGGAGGTCCCATGCGTCTCGAATCGCTGCTGGCGCTCGCTTCGGTCACTCTCGTCCTGGCAGGGTGTTCCACCGAATCGCCCAAAGCCTCGACCGACGAGACCGCCATGGCCCCGCGCGCGACCGGTGCTCCCGCGCACCGCGACCTGACCCTCAGGACGTCCGCCGCCGCCACACTCGAAGTCGCGTCGCCGGTCGAGCTCTCCCGGCCCGCGCCGCCGCCGCCTCGCCGGACCGCTCGCAAGATCTCGCCTGAGCCCGCGCCGGCTCCCGCGCCGGAACCGCGCCCGGAAGCCGCTCCGGCGTTCGAGGCCGCCGTGCCCGTTCCGTCGCCCGCGGTCGCCGAGGTGGCAGCCGATCCGGGCGCACCGGTCGAGGACGTCGACGTGGGGGCCGGGCGCGAGTTGGCCCCCGGCAAAACCGTGAGGATCGTTCCGGCGACGGCCGGACCGTCGACCGAGCCGGCGGACGACGGATCCTGGGGCGTCATCGAAAGGACGCGAGGTAGCACTACGATCGGTGGCGGCATCGGCGGAGGGAGAGGGGGGCGCTGCAAGCCGCGCGGCGGCGCGAGGGGAATCGGCATCGCTGGCCGAATTCCGGTCAGTGTGCCCGGCCTCCGCCTCAGGTGATTGCTGAGGGAACTGTCTAAATTCTGGGGGTGGCGAGTCCGCCACCCCTCTAGTTATGCTTGACCCTCGTTCGATCTCGCACTACCCCATAGGGCTTCGGCCCCCCTGGCAGGCCATTGCCGCCGAGACACCGACGCCTGTGTGACCACCACCAGCAGAGCGGGGAGGTTCGCATGAGGTACGCTTGGCTGATCGCGCTCGCCGTCGTGGCGACGACCGGTTGCAACCAAGCCGAGTTGAAGAAGGCGCTGGCCGAGGCCAAGACGGCCGAGGCCCAGAAGGACAGCCTTCTGACCGAGGTCCTGGAAACCACTCAGTTCGTCAGCGACGTCAACGGCGAGCTGGCCAAGGTCAAGAGCATGTCGGTGAATTCGGGGAGCACGGATCCCGGCGTGCCCGGCGCCAAGAAGGACCGCGAGGAGCGGCAGGCCTCCCTGGAGCGGATCAAGCTTGTCATCGCCCGGCTGAACGAGAGCGAGACGAAGCTTACCGACACCGAGACGCGGGCCAAGCAGTCGCGCCAGCGGAACGCCCGTCTTCTCGCGCAGATCGAGACCTTCAAGAAGACGGTCGGAGACCTGAAGGCCACGGCGGAGCAGCAGAAGACCGAGTACGAGACCGCGCTGGCGGAGAAGGACACCCAGATCGCCACGCTGGCCGGCCGGGTGGACACGCTCAGCACGGAAAAGGCGGGTCTGGAGAACGTCAACACCGCCCTGACCGACACGGTCGCCCATCTCACGTCCTACAAGAACACCGTGTACTACGCGGTGGGTACCAAGGACGAGCTGATCAAGCGCGGTGTCGTGACCAAGGAAGGGTCGAAGTTCCTGGTTTTCGGCGGAACCCGGCTCGAGCCGGCGCGCAACCTCGATCCCGCCGCCTTCACGGCGATCGACAAGACGCAGCAGACCTCGATCCCGCTCCCGCGCACCGACAAGAAGTACAAGATCGTCTCGCGGCAGAGCCCGAGCTATCTCGGCGCGGGCGTGAGCAAGGACGGAAAGGTCACCGGGAACGTGCAGATCTCCCGGCCCGAAGAGTTCTGGGCGGCCTCGAAGTACCTGATCCTGGTTCAAGACTGAGTCCAGCGCATCCAGCGCAGAACGACGGCCCCCGGCTCGCGCCGGGGGTCTTCTTTTGTATCGGTGGTCATCGCTCACAGGAATCAGTCGCCGCACATTCCCGTAACAATGTGATACTCAACGGTTTTGACGCTTTGTTGTCAACATCCTCTACATCGGCATGAGGAAAACCTCGCGCGACGCCCATCAAGGTCCGCGGGTGACGGCTGACACGGCCTGAATCGGCCTCCGGTGACACATTGGACCGTCCATTGGATGTACCCACGGTCGCCTGAGAGCTAGCGACGGTCCCACAATCCGGAGGTCATGTGCGAAACATCACCTTGGCCGCGACGATCGCCGCCTTCCTTGTCACCAGCGCCTGCAAGAAGACGGGCGAGGGTGAGTACCAGGTCGAGAAGCCGGTCATCGGCAGCGAGACGGACACGGTCCAGACGCCGAGCGTCGAAACCGGTTCGGTGAAGGATACGATCAGCGTTCCCGACGTCGACGTGAACACCGAGAAGAAGGAAGTCACGGTTCCCAAGGTCGACGTGGAAACCCCGAGCGAGCGGGAGCAGGGCCAGTAACCGATCCAACAGTCGCCACGGCCACCTCACGGTGGCTCGTGGCGACCCTCGTTTCGTAGGTATATTGGGCGCGCGGCCCACCCCTCCGCGCACTTCCGTCCGACCAGATCCCTGGAGCCGTCATGAGCCTCGGCAGGCTCGGAATCCTGCTGTCCGCTGCCGTCTTGAGCCTCAACTCCCGCGCGCCCGCTCAGGCCGGTGCCGCGGCTGACGTGATCGCGATCCGGGCCGGGCGGTTGGTCGACGTGGATCGGGGGGAGGTCCTCAGGGACAGGCTCATCGTCATCCGCGGCGAGCGCATCGAGTCGATCGTGGCCGGGACCTCCCGGCCACCCGCCGGCGCGAAGGTCATCGATCTTTCCCGCTACACCGTCCTTCCCGGCCTGATCGACTGCCACGCCCACATGATCGGGGACCTGACCGACGCCGACGCCCTGCTGCCGCTGCAGCGCTCCGGCGCGCAGGAGGCCTTCAGCGGAGTCCGGAACGCCCGGAGCACGTTGATGGCCGGCTTCACCACCGTCCGGGACGTGGGGACCTACCGCGCGCTGGTCGACGCGGCGCTCAGGGACGCGATCAACGACGGCACGGTGGTCGGGCCCCGGATGTCGGTGGCGGGCGCCTACGTCACCGTGACGAGCGGCGGGGGCGAGCTGATCGGGGCGGCGCAGGACGTCACTATCCCGGCGGACTATCGGTTCGGCGTGGCCAACACGGCCGACGAGGTCCGGACCCGGGTCCGCGCGATCCTGAACGGCGGGGCCGACTTCATCAAGCTGATGGCCACGGGCGCGGTGCTCACGCAGGGCACCAAGCCGGGTGTGTCCGAGTACACCGAGGAGCAGATCCACGCCGGCGTGGAGCAGGCCGCGGAGTACGGCACCTACGTGACGGCCCACGCGCACGGGGCGGAGGGGATCAAGCGCGCCGTGCGGGCGGGGGTTCGGTCGATCGAGCACGGCTCGCTCATCGACGATGAGGGGATCGCCCTCATGAAGGAGCGCGGGGCCTGGCTGGTGGCCGACATCTACAACGGCGACTACATCGACAGCGTGGGCAAGGAGCAGGGGTGGGCGGCCGAGATCCTCCGAAAGAACGAGGAGACGACGGAGGCCCAGCGTGCCGGGTTCCGCAAGGCTGTAGCCGCCGGGGTCAAGATCGCGTACGGTACCGACAGCGGGGTCTACCCACACCGCCTGGTCGCCCGGCAGCTGCCCTACATGGTGCGATACGGCATGACGCCGATGCAGGCGATCCGTTCGGCCACGATCTCCGCCGCGGAGCTCATCGGCTGGAAGGATCGGGTTGGCTCGCTGGCCCCCCGCAAGTACGCCGACCTGATCGCGGTGCCGGGCGATGCGCTGGCCGATCTCAAGATCCTCGAGCACGTCGCCTTCATCATGAAGGGCGGCGTCATCTACAAGGGACCGTAACAATGCTTCGATGCCTGATCGTCATCGGTTGCCTGACCGCGCCCGGGGGTCCGCTGGCCGCGCAGCGCGCGGTCGAGTCGGCGGATCTGCTCCGCATCCGCGAGGTCACCGATCCCCAGCTCGCGCCGGACGGCCAGTGGGTGGCTTACACCGTCTCCATCTCCGACACCGTCGAGGATGAGGTGGATTCCGACATCTGGATGTCGAGCTGGGACGGCACCCACGCCACCCGCCTCACCAGGACCAGGCATCAGGAGCACACCCCGCGATGGAGCCCCGACGGTCGCTTCCTCGCGTTTCTCTCGGCGCGGGACGACGAGCACGAGGTAGAACAGCTGTGGCTGCTCGATCGGAGCGGCGGCGAGGCCGAGCGCCTGACGGAGCTGGCGGGGGGCGTCTCGGACTACGCCTGGTCACCCGACGGGAAGCGACTGGCACTCATCGCCTCGGATCCCGATCCCGACGAGCCGGCCGGGGGGCAGGACAGCAGCAGGCAGCGCCCGAGCCCGATCGTGGTGGACCGATATCGGTTCAAGTACGACGAGGTGGGCTATCTCGGCGAGCGGCGGCAGCACCTTTACGTGCTCAGCCTCGGCGACCGGAAGGCCACCATCATCACCAGCGGACCATACGACGAGGCCGCGCCGGCCTGGTCGCCGGACGGGCGGTCGATCGCTTTCCTCAGCCGCCGCCGCGCGGAGTTCGACCGGAACGACAACTGGGATCTGTACGTCGTCGCCGCGGCACCCGGCTCGGAGCCGCGCCAGCTGACCACCTTCGACGGCGCCGACATGGATCCCAGCTGGGGCAATCGGGCGCCGAGCTGGAGCCCGGACGGCAAGCTGATCGCGTACGTGCAGGGCGGGAAGCCGGAGCTGCTGTACTACGGCGGGCAGAAGGTGGCGGTGGTCCCGGCGGCCGGCGGACCCGCGCGCGTGCTGACCCCGTCCCTCGACCGTAATCCCCTCTCGCCGACGTTCTCCTCCGACGGGTCGTCGGTGCTCTTCCTGCTCGAGGACGACCGGGTCTATCACCTGGCGAAGGTCCCGGTGGCGGGCGGTGCGGTGGAGCGGCTGGTCGAGGGTCGGCGGTCCATCGAGGATCTCTCGGTGGGGAAGGACGGACGCATCGCGGTCACTTCGAGCACCACGTCCGCCCCGACCGAGGTCTTCGCGGTGGATGGTGGCGAGCTGCGGAAGGTGTCGAGCCAGAACGACGGGTGGCTCCGGCAGGTCAAGCTCGCGCCGGTCGAGGAGATCTCGTTCAAGAGCCGCGACGGCACGCCCATCAACGGCTTCATCGTCAAGCCGCCCGACTACCGGCCCGGGACGCGGTATCCCACCATCCTGCGAATTCACGGCGGCCCAGTGTGGCAGTACTACAACGACTTCGCCAACCTCGACTGGCAGGTGCTGGCCGCGCAGGGCTACCTCGTGCTGGGTGTGAACCCGCGCGGCAGCTCGGGGCGGGGCGAGAAGTTCGCCACGGCCATCTTCGCGGCGTGGGGTCAGAAGGACGGAGATGACGTGCTGGCGGCGGTGGATGACGCGGTGGCCCGGGGGATCGCGGATCCGGCCCGCCTGGGGATCGGCGGCTGGAGCTACGGCGGGATCCTCACCAACCAGGTCATCACCCGCGACCACCGCTTCAAGGCGGCGATCAGCGGGGCGGGGCAGGGAAATGCCCTGCTTGGTTACGGCACCGACATGTACGCGCTCGAGTACGAGCTGGAGCTGGGCAAGCCCTGGTCCAACCTCGAGACCTGGAAGCGGGTGAGCCAGCCGTTTCTCCGGGCCGACCGCATCACCACCCCGACGCTGTTTCTCTGCGGGCAGGAGGACTGGAACGTCCCGGCGATCAACTCCGAGCAGATGTATCAGGCACTCAAGAGCCTGGGGCGCGAGACCCAGCTCGTCATCTATCCCGGCGAGGCGCACGACATCAAGCGACCGTCCTTCGTGCTCGACCGAATGGAGCGGTATGTTGGCTGGTATGGCGAGAAGCTCGCCCCTTCCAGCGGTGGGGCGAGCGCCGGGGGCCACTAGGAGGGCGGTGCGACGATGCAGGGTGGCGGGAAGGCCGCGATGCGCATGCTGGTGCTGGCGGCGATGATCGCGGGCTGTGCGGGGAAATCAGAGACCACGGACGATGAGGACCTCGGCCCGGTCCGCTCCCGCGCCGAGGTGGCGCTGGAAGTGGAGAACCACGGCTGGAGCGACATCGTCATCTACCTGGTGCGGGGCACGGCGACCGAGCGGCTGGGCAGTGTCGGGTCGCTCAACACCAAGACCTTCGTGTTCCCTTTCCGCCGGCTCGGCATCGGCAACGACATCCGACTCCGCGCCGATCCCATCGGCGCGATCCAGACGTTCACCAGCGAGAATCTGCAGGTCCAGCCGGGCCAGTGGATCAAGTGGACCCTGGAGAACGATCTGACGCGGTCGTTCCTGGCGGTGTATTGAAAGGAGTAGAGCTATGAGCTATAAGGGATTCTCAGCCGGCATCCCGAAGCTCGGCGAGCACCGCTCATAGCTCATAGCTCATAGCTAACTACGCATTCCGGTCGAGACAGCCCACCGAATTCGGATTGTTCTGCACTTCCTGCGGCAGCGGCAGGTTGACGTCGGGTCCGTAGGAGCCGCCCTTCAGGTAGGGCCCCACGGGGAAGACGCTCTCCGAGTCGCGACCGTATTGCCGGATGAGGCGCCGCATGTCGCCCAGGCGGTGGCCGGTGGCGAAGAGCCAGAACGCCCGCTCGCTGAACAGCAGATCGGTGGCTTCGTCGGCATCGTTCGGCTGGTTCAGCGGGTCGAGATCCTGCAGGGCCCGAAGGTCGTTCAGCGTCGAAGTCATGCCGCTGAAGTCGGCGGCCCGGAGCTGGGCCTCGGCCTCGATGAGACGGGCTTCCACCCCGCTCGCGATCACCACGGGCGCATCGAACCCATCGTACTTGAGCAGCGTGAACTGGGGGGTGGTGCCGTCGAGCCCCTCCGTCTCCTCGTCCTGAAAGGGCACGCGCGGATCCTCCGCTGCCCGGAACGGGAGCCCGTTGCCCCCCTCGGCGTCGGAGAGCGACCAGAGGAAGCCGACGCTGTAGCCGTAGATGGAGTTCTGCAGGCGCAGCGGGCTGTCGGCGTGCTCGGTGACGTACTCGAACTCGGTCGGGACGGCGGCGACCGCCGCCGCGGCCCCGGCGACGTCGTCGAGGTTGAGCAGGGCCCTCGCCTTGCCGATGGATGCCAGGGTGAAGATCTCCAGCGCCTCGTCGGAGTCTTCCAGGTTCGTCCCCGGCTCCGCGAGCGCGGCGTCGAATCGGCTCACGGCGCCCTGGAAGATCTCGGCCGTGGTCTGGGGTTCCCCATACACCGGCTCGTCTCCCTCCAGCCGGCTGAACGCGACGCCGGCGCAGAAGGCCTCGCCCAGATAGATGCGGGTGAGCCCGTCGAGCGCGAGCATCTCGCCGATCCCGGGATCCTCGTCCGGCGTCAGGCCGAACTCACGGAGCGCCTCGGCGGCGGTCTCCGCCGCCGCCCGCGCGCGGTGGATGTTGTGGAAATAGGCATAGACGGTCGAGTTGTTCTCGAACACCCGCCGCTGGTCCACCTCCTGCTGCGTCGGTGGTGTGGTCGAGAGCACGAACTCGTCGGCCATGAGTCCGCTCATCAGGACGTGGCCGTCGGTAGCCCCTACGTTCAGATCGCCGTCGCCGTCGTGGGCGAACGCGAAATCGGAGATGGCGCCGATCCGCAGGGACTGGGCGCCGGCGGGCCCGGTGATATCGCCCGGCTCCACGATGTCGGGCTGGTTGGTATCGAGCAGGCCGCAGGCGGTGACGAGCAGGAGGCCCGGCAGCAGGATGACTCGGTGCATGGTCTCCATCCTCAGAAGCCGACGTTGACGCGCGCGGTCCAGTACTGGACCTGCGGCTGCGACTCGAAATCGCTGGTGGCGAAGTTGTCCTGGGCGAAGGCGTTCACCTCCGGGTCCACTCCGCTGTAGTCGGTGATGGTCCACAGGTTGCGCCCGGCGAGGGTCAGGCTGAGCCGGCTCGCGCGCATGCTGCGCGCCCAGGCGTCGGGCGCGAAGAGCGTGAGCGAGAGCTCCCGCAGCTTGATGAACCAGGCGGGCTCGTAGTACCCCCACTCGGTGGCCTCGTTGATCACCGCCTGCGCCTTCGCCTGCTCGTCCAGCGGCGCCGTCCGGTCGTTGAGGCCCCGACAGTTGAAGACCGGGGTGCAGCGGAACGACTCGATCGCGTTGTCGATGTAGTGGCCGCCGCGATAGTCGAACTGGGTGCCGATCCGGACCGAGCCCCCGAACAGGGTGAGGGCGCTGTTGAGCGAAGCCTCCTTGTTGGGGAGGGAGCGCCCCCGGAACACCGCATCCTCGGCCACGGTGACCTCATCGGCGGCGAGGATGCCGTCGCCGTTGGCGTCGTCGAAGCCGGTGATCGGCCGGGCCCAGTACCCCCCCAGCGGGAACCCCTCGGTGTGACGCTGCAGGCCGAAGCCGAAGATGATCGGCTCGACGCCCTCGCCCAGCTCGACCAGATGGTTGTCGTACACCGACCCGCTGAGGGAGAGGTCCCACGCGATCCGGGCTCCGTCGATGATCCGGGTGTTGATGGCCAGCTCGGCGCCGTAGTTCTTGATCTCGCCGAGGTTGAAGAACTGGGTCTCCGAGGCGCCGAGGTCGGGGGAGACGTTGCGCTGGATCAGGGCGTCGCGGGTGTTCTTGTTGAAGTAGGTGAACTCGACGCTCACGCGATCCTTGAACATCGACGCATCGAACCCTACCTCGAGCTCCCGGCTCCGCTCGGGCTTGAGGCCGGGGTTGCCGAGATTGGCGAAGGAGACGCCGGTGCCCGCCTGACCCGCGCGCTTGCCGGCCACGGGGGTGTAGAACCGGAGCGCGTCGGTGGTGCCCGGCTGCTGCCCCGACACGCCGATTGCGGCCCGCACGCGGAACGTGCTGAGCCAGGATCGATCGCCGAAGAAGGGCTCGTCGGACATGAGCCAGGAGACGCTGGCCTTGGGGTAGACCGTGGCGTCGAAGTTCTCGCCGAACGCGCTGTTATCGTCGAAGCGCAGCGCCCCGGTCACGAAGAGCCGCTCCTTGATCCCGAACTCCTGCTCGACGTAGGTGCCCAGGGAGCGGGACTCGACCGTCTCCTCCCGCGCCTCGGTGACGCCGGCCCCCGTGATCGTCTCGGAGCCGGCCGGCAGGATTCGCCCGGTGGCGAACGTCCCGTCCACCATGTCGCGGTAAAACTGGACGCCGACGGAGGTCTTCGACGCGAGGCTCGGGTTGAGCCGGAACCGGCCGGTCGCCGCCAGATCCACCGAGGTCTGAGTAGTCTGGAAGCGGTTGTCGCTCCGGAGCCCGAGCCGGTTCTGGAGGTAGTCCGCCACCTGCCCGGTGGGGAAGAACTGCACGTCGGTGCGGCTGGTGACGTCGTAGCCGAGTGTCGCGCGGGTGGTGAGCCAGGAGCTCGGCCGCCAGTTGGTGGTCAGGCCGCCGATGAACCGCTCGGTGCCCTGGGTGGCCAGCTCGGCGAACAGCTCGGCGGGGGTGAAGTACCAGCCGCGGTTGATGTCGAAGGGAACGCCGCTCGCCTCGGCGCTGCCGGTGATGGTGAGGAAGCTGTTGTCGTTCTCGATGAACCGGGTGTCGCTCGAGGTGTAGCCGATGTTGGCCTGGATATCCGCGTTGGGGCTGACGTTCGCGCCGACGTTGGCCCGCAGGCTCAGCCGCTCGAGCGTGTTGGGCCGGATCTGGTTCTCGGGGACGGAGCCCCGGTCGTTCCGGATCGAGTCCTCCTCGAACGCGGGCAGTCGGTACACCCCGACCTCGTCCTCGTAGTCGGCCGACAGGTAGTACGTCAGCAGGTCGTTCCCGCCGGACACGTTCGCTCCGTACTGCTGCCGCAACCCGGCCTTGAGCGGGCTGGTGAACTTGTCGTCGAGCGGCGAGAACTGGCTCACCGAGTCCTGGGCGCAGAAGCCGTCGAGCTCGAACTGCAGGGTGCAGAAGCCGTCGAAATCGGGGTTGTCGGCGTCGCGGCCGTTGAAGTTGATCGGGTAGGTGTTGTGGTCGGTGACGGCGCCGAGCTCGCTGTAGACGTTCCAGCGCGCCCTCCCGGCGCGGCCCCGCTTGGTGGTGATCCGGACGACGCCGTTCGAGGCCTGAATGCCGTAGAGCGTCGCGGCCGCCGGTCCCTTCACGATCTCGATGGACTCGATGTCCTCCGGATTGAGATCGTTGATGCGCGAGGGCCCGGCGCCCACGCCCTGGCCGAACCCGCCGATGTCGAGGCTGCTCGACGTGGCGTTGCTCTCCATCCGGATGCCGTCGATGTAATAGAGAGGCTCGTTGGACAGCGACACGCTGTTCGAGCCCCGGATCCGGATGCGGGTGCCGGTGCCGGTGGTGCCGCCGCTCTTCTGGACCTGCACACCCGCCGCCCGGCCCGAGAGCAGGTTCCCGAACTCCGCGATCGGCGATTCCTCGGTCACCCGGGCCGCGTCGATGGTGGAGACGGCGTTGGCCACCTCGAGCTTGCGCTGCTCCCCGGTGGCGGTGGTGACGATCTCGTCGAGCTGGACCGGCGCCCCGGTGAGGGCGAAGTCGAGCGCGACGTCTTCGCCCGGCGCGACGTTGGCGGTGTCGGTGGCCGGCCGGTAGCCGAGGCGGAGCACGCGGACCGCATAGCTCCCGGGGGCCACGTTGCGGAACACGTAGCGGCCTTCCTGGTTGGTGGCCTCGATGCGGTTCGGCCCGGTAAGGAGGACACGGGCCGACTCGAGCGGCTGTCCCGTGGCCTCGTCGGTCACCACGCCGCCGACCGTGCTCTGTTGGGCTTCCGCGAGGGATGCCGTTGCCAGCGCGAGTGACGCCGTTGCCAGCGCGAGGGCGCTCACCCACCGACCCGTGCGCAGCATCCACCGACGCATGCCAGCTTTCATAGGGGCCTTCTCCTGTCGGACGGGACTGCCGGACGGCTTCAGCGGAACGAAGCGTTCGCCGAGCAGGTGGGCAGCACTGGATGGGAATGCTTCGCAATGTGATAGACGCCGTGCGGATTGTCTAGACAGGCCGACGGGTCCGCGCCACGCGCACCGATCGTGGCGCGGCGGCCGTGGGGCGCTTGACGGTCCCCGCGGCCTCCCGTATCTAGTGACGTGGCCCGCGGCCGAACACCTCGGCGCCTGCCCGCTCCCCCGCTCGTGAATCCGCTGTTCCGATGTACGCCAACATGATGTACACCAACATGAGGACTGAGGCCCAATGGTGCGACGCATCGTAGGGATGATCGCGGGGCTGCTGCTGGTCGCGGCCGCCGCTCGGCCGCTGAACGCGCAGACCGGTACCATCCGGGGCACCGTCTCCGACAGTGCCGGGAACTCGCTGGCGAACGCCGCGGTGGTCGTGGACGGCACGACCCTCCGTGCCACCTCGGGATCGAGCGGTGGGTACGAGATCCGGGGCGCGCCGGCGGGCACCCACACCCTGCGTGTCCGGCTGATCGGCTACCAGGCCGCCACGGCCGATGTCACCGTAGTCGGCACCGACGCGACCACCCAGGACTTCACGCTCAGGAGGGGCGCGGTCCAGCTCGCGCCGATCGACGTGGTGGTCGGGTCGCGCGCCCGGCACACCGCCGAGGAGGAGCTCGCGGTGCCGGTGGACATCTTCCCGGCCGAGGAGCTGCAGCGGCAGGGCTCCACCGAGACCAGCATCATCCTGCAGTCGGTGTCGCCCTCCATCAACTTCCCGCGGCAGAGCGTCACCGACGCCGGCGACATCGTTCGGCCGTTCACCCTGCGCGGCCTGAGCCCGGACCACACGCTGGTGCTGCTCAACGGCTGGCGCCGGCACCAGACGGCGGTGCTGAACACCTTCAACTACGGCATGCCCGCGGGATCCAGCGGCGTGGACCTCAACACCGTGCCCTCGAGCGCGCTGGACCGGATCGAGGTGCTCCGCGACGGCGCGTCGGCCCAGTACGGCTCCGACGCCATCGCCGGCGTGGTGAACCTGGTGCTCAAGGACGGCGCCTTCTCGCCCTTCCTCAACGGGGACGTCGGCCGCTACACCACCGACGACTATCCCGACGACGGGACCACCGTGAACGTGAACGGCGGGTGGGGTATCGGGGTGGGCCGCGGATCGCTCGCGGTGTTCGGCGAGTTCCGCGACCGGCAGCCGACCAACCGGGCCTGGGCAGATGTCTTTGAGGACGCCGGCACCGGCGTGCCCGACTCGGTCGACAGCGAGAACGGGCAGGTGATCGAGAAGCGGAACCCGGTGCCGCAGCCGAACCACCACTGGGGCGACGGCCTGGAGAAGGACGTGCTGACCTTCGCCAACTTCCGGATGCCGCTCAACGATGAGGGCACCACCGAGATCTATTCCTTCGGTGGCTACGGCCACCGCGACGGCAGCGGCAACGCGTACCGGCGCTACGCGGGGAACGCGCGCAACTGGCGGGAGATCTACCCGCTGGGATACCTGCCCACCTTCAGCGGCACCGCGACGGACTTCTCGGGTGCGGGCGGGGTGCGGGGCGTGGTGTCGGGATGGAATTACGACCTCGGCGCCGAGCTGGGGCAGAGCAGCTTCGACTACAACATGACCACGACGCTCAACGCGTCATTGGGTCCCTGCCTCGACGTGCCGTGCGCGCCGGGCGCGGACGGCGTGCTCGGCACCGACGACGATCCGGGTATTCCCAACCAGACCGATTTCTTCTCCGGCCGGCTGCTGCGCCGGGAATTCGTCGCGGCGGTCAACGTGGCCCGTCCGGTGGAAGTGGGGCTGCCCGCCCCGCTCAACCTCGCCTTCGGCGCGGCCTACCGGCGGGAGACCTACAAGATCCGGGAGGGTGAGCCCGGCTCGTATGTCAACGGCTTCCATCTCGACCAGGACAGCAGCGCCGCCGCGCCCGCGGGCTCATCCGGGTTCCCCGGCTTCACGCCCGAGAATGCGGACGAGCGCGACCGGAGCAACTTCGGGCTCTACGCCGACGCCGAGACCGACCTCACGCCCAAGCTGCTGGCCAACGTCGCGGCACGCTTCGAGTCCTACAACGACTTCGGCGAGAAGTTGTCGGGCAAGGTGGCGCTGCGCTATCAGCCCTCCCGCCGCGTGGTGCTCCGCGCCGCGGTCGGCACGGGCTTTCGCGCCCCGGGTCTGAGCCAGGTGGCGTTCAACAAGGTGATCACCAACGTCATCGCCGACCAGTTCGTCGAGGTCGGCGTCTTCCCGGTGGACCACCCGGCGGCGCTCGCCCTCGGCGCCCAGCCGCTCACCGAGGAGAGCTCGTTCAATCTGAGCGCCGGCTTCGCCTTCACCCCGGTGGACAACTTCACCGTGACGGCCGACTATTTCCGGATCCAGGTGGACGACCGCATCATCCTCGGCGCCACCTTCGACGACGACGCGACCATACAGCTCCTGGCCGACGCGGGCATCACCGGTATCGGCGGGGTGCAGTACTTCACCAACGGCCTCGATACCCGGACCCAGGGCGTGGATATCACCGGCAATCTCCAGGTTCCGGCAGGGGCCACCGGGCGGCTCGATCTCAATGCGTCGCTCAACTTCACCCACAACGAGATCGTCCGGCTCGACTCCATCCCCGACGTGCTGCGCAACGCGGGCTCGACCGAGCCGGGGCTCCTCGACACCGTGTCGATCATCGGCATCGAGGACGAGCGGCCCGACTGGCGGGCCACGCTGCAGGCGAACTACACCATCGGCCGCCTGAGCACCCTGGGCCGGCTGTCCTACTACGGCGGATTCTCCTCCGCCCAGCCGGGCTTCTGCGATCTCTGCCGGGAAGAGTACGGCGGCAAGGGGCTGGTGGACGCCGAGCTGGGCTACCAGTTCAACCTGGTGAAGCTGGCGCTGGGCGTGCGCAACCTGTTCGACACCTATCCCGACCAGCCGAGCTCGGACCGCGACACCGGCCTGGGCGGCACGTCGGCGGAGTTCAACAACAATTTCGGCACCTTCCCCTGGGCGGCCGCCTCGCCGTTCGGATACAACGGGCGCTTCGCGTACGCGCGGACGGAGATTCAGCTGGCCTGGTAGCTATGAGCTATGAGCTATGAGCTATGAGCAGGGCTCGCCGGGCCTCGCGATGCCGGCTGCGCACCGCTTGTAGCTCATAGCTCTCAGCTCATAGCTTTCAGTTCATAGCTCCTAACCTGAAACGCCGTTCCACATTCCGGACCAGGGCCCCCTCACGCTCCCTGGCAGGAACCGCGGCCCGGCGGTAACATTCCCGCACCACAGCCCAGCCAAAATACCATGCCTGTCACATACGATCTCATCGTCATCGGTGGGGGCCACAACGGCCTGGTAACCGCCGCCTATCTCGCCCGGAAGGGCCTCAAGGTGCTCGTGCTCGAGCGCCGCGAGGTCCTGGGCGGCGCCTGTGTCACCGAAGAGGTGTGGCCGGGCTACAAGGTCTCCACGGCGGCCTACGTCAACAGCCTGCTCCGTCCCGAGATCATCCGCGATCTCGAGCTCAAGCGGCACGGCTTCGAGATGCTGCCGCGCAGCCCCTCGTCGTTCACGCCGTTCCCCGACGGGCGCTCGCTGCTGCTCGGGCCCGACAAGGCGATGACCCACCGCGAGGTCGCCAAGTTCTCGACCAAGGACGCCGACGCGCTCCCGCGGTACGAGGCCATGCTGGAGCGGGTCGCCGACTTCCTCGAGCCGACCCTCACGATGACGCCGCCGAACCCCTGGTCGCTCCGGCCGGGAAACCTGGTGCAGCTCGCCAGGCTGGGGCTCGGCTTCCTGAAGCTGGGTCACGACGGGCAGAAGGCGGTGGAGATCCTGGCGGGCGCGGCCACGCCGATCCTCGACCGCTGGTTCGAGTCGGAGCAGCTCAAGGTCACGCTCGCCACCGACGCGATCATCGGCGCGATGGCCTCGCCCTCGATGCCGGGCACGGCCTACGTGCTGTTCCATCACGTCATGGGCGAGTGCGACGGGGTGCGCGGGGTGTGGGGCTACGTGCGCGGCGGCATGGGCGGCATCAGCAACGCCATCGCCTCGGCCGCGCGGGAGAAGGGGGCCGAGATCCGCACCCAGGCGGAGGTGGCCAAGATCCTGGTCCGGAACGGCACGGTGCGCGGCGTGGTGCTGCGCGACGGGACCGAGATCCTGGGGACCCGGGTCGCGTCCGGGGTGGACGCCAACGTCACCTTCCTCAAGCTGATGAGCAACGGCGACCTCCCCGCCGACTTCGTCGACGCGGTCCGCCATATCGACTACGCCAGCGCGAGCTGCAAGATCAACGTCGCGCTGAGCGAGCTGCCCGACTTCCTCGCCATGCCGGGCACCGCGCCGGGCCCGCAGCACCGCGGCACCATCCACATCTCGCCGACCATGGAGTACATCGAGCGCGCGTACGACGACGCGAAATACGGCCATCCGTCGGAGCATCCGATCATCGAGGCGACCATCCCGTCGGTCCTGGACGACACCATCGCCCCGGCGGGGAAGTACGTGATGTCGATGTTCACCCAGTACTTCCCCTACAAGCTGGCGCCCGGCCTCTCGCTCGAGGCGGAGAAGGAGAAGTACGCGGACCGGTGCTTCGACCTGATGACCCAGTACGCGCCCAACTTCCGGCGGTCGGTGGTGGAGCGTCAGGTGCTCGCGCCCGCCGACATCGAGGCGCGCTTCGGGCTCACCGGCGGGAACATCATGCAGGGCGTGATGTCGCTCAGCAGCCTCTCCTTCATGCGCCCGGTGCCGGGCTACGCCGACTATCGGACGCCGGTCCGCAACCTGTACATGTGCGGCGCGGCGACCCATCCGGGTGGCGGCGTGATGGGCGCGTGCGGCTACAACGCGGCGCGGGAGATCCTGCGGGACGCCAAGCGGTAACCCCATCGCCATGCCCAAACACCGACTCACAGTCAGCGAGAGCCTCCGCCGCCTCCCCGGGCCGGCCGGTGAGCGATACGTCGAGCTGCTCACCCACGGCACGCTCAGCATCGAGCTCTACGCCCCGCGCGGCACCGATCCGCAGACTCCCCACACGCGCGACGAGGTCTACGTCGTGGCGGAGGGTCGCGGTCACTTCGTGAACGGCGACGAGCGCCACCCCTTCGCACCGGGCGATGTGCTCTTCGTGCCGGCCGGCGTGGTGCACCGGTTCGAGGAGTTCACCGACGACCTCGTGGTCTGGGTCGTCTTCTACGGCCCCGAAGGAGGGGAGGCGGCCGGGTGAGCGTCCTCGAGCGCACCCTCCACCGCGACTACTACCTGTCGGAGCCGGTCTTCGCGCGCGAGCGCGAGCGGATCTTTTTCGGCGAGTGGTTCTGCGTCGCCCGGGAGGAGGACCTCCCCGGCCCCGGCGACTACCTGGCGCGGGACGTGGCGGGAGAGAGCGTGCTCATCGTGCGGACGCGCGAGGGCGGGCTGGCGGCCCACTACAACGTCTGCCGCCACCGCGGGTCGCGGCTGGTATCCGAATGCGGGCGCGGCACCTTCAGCGGGGGCATTCGCTGCCCCTACCACTCCTGGACCTACACACTCGAAGGCGGCCTCCGCACCGCGCCGTTCCTCGAGGAAGGTGACATCCCCAAGGCCGACCTCTCGCTCCACCGCGTGGGCGTGGACGTCTGGGGCGGGTTCGTCTTCCTGAACCTGACGCCCGAGGCCGCCGAGGCCCGGGGCTGGACGCTCCAGGCCCAGCTCGCCGGCGTGCCCGAGCGCCTGCGGCGCTACCCGCTCGGCGAGCTGCGGGTGGCCCGGCGGATCGAGTACGAGGTGGCCGCCAACTGGAAGGTGATGCTCGAGAATTACAACGAGTGCTACCACTGCGGGCCGGTCCACCCCGAGCTCTGCCGGCTGGTGCCCGCGTTCAAGCAGCGCGGCGGGTCCGATCTCGACTGGGAGCGGGGCATCCCGCACCGGGACGGCGCCTGGACCTTCACCGAGAGCGGCACCAGCACCCGCGCGCCGTTCGAGGGTTTGAGCGAGGACGAGCAGGTGCGGCACAAGGGCGAGCTGATCTATCCCAACCTGCTGCTCAGTCTCTCCGCCGAGCACGTGGCCGCGTTCACCATCCGGCCGCACTCCCCCACCCGCACCACCATCCTCTGCGAATTCCTGTTCCATCCCGCCGAGATGGCCAAGCCCGGCTTCGACCCCTCGGACGCGGTGGAGTTCTGGGACCTGGTGAACCGGCAGGACTGGACCATCTGCGAGTCGGTGCAGCGGGGGATGGGCTCACGCGTCTTTCAGACCGGGTACTACGCGCCGATGGAGAGCTGGAGCCTCGACATCCGGCGCTACGTGCGCGAGCGTCTGGGCGAGGACGACACCGCGAGAGGCCTCGGGTGAAACAGGACTTCGAGTACATCGTCCTCGGACTCGGCGGGTTCGGCAGCGCCGCCGCGTACTGGCTGGCGCGCCGGGCGGGCACCGAGGTCCTGGGACTCGAGCAGTTCGAGCTGGGGCACGTGCGCGGCGAGTCACAGGACCATTCGCGCATCATCCGGCTCTCCTACCACACGTCCGGCTACGTGGAGCTCGCCAAGCATGCGTACCTCGCGTGGGAGGAGCTGTCCCGCGATTCGGGCGAGCAGGTGGTGCTCAAGACCGGCGGGCTCGACCTGGGGCCGAGGAACAGCGCGATCCCGCTCAGCAGCTACAGCGACAGCATGGACGCCGCGGGCGTGACCTACGAGCGGCTCGACGCCGGGGAGATCATGCGCCGGTGGCCCCAGTGGCGGCTCACCGACGACATGCACGGGCTCTACCAGGAGCAGAGCGGCATCGCGATGGCGGCCCGCGGCAACGCCGCGCACGTCCGGATGGCGCGGGAGCACGGCGCCACGCTGATTGACCGCTCGCCGGTCGAGGCGATCCGCCCGGGCTCCGGGGAGGTCGAGGTCCGAACCGCGGACGCCACCTACCGCTGCCGGCGGCTCGTGGTCACCGCAGGGGCGTGGTCCAACCGGGCGCTCGGCTCGGTCGGGCTCGAGCTGCCGCTCAGGGTCACGCAGGAGCAGGTCACCTACTTCGCCGCGCCCGACCCGTCCCAGTTCCAGCCCGACCGGTTCCCGGTCTGGATCTGGATGGACGACCCCTGCTTCTACGGCTTCCCGGTATTCGGGGAAGCCGGCCCCAAGGTGGGGCAGGACGCGGGCGGCCAGGAGACCACCGGCGACAGCCGCAGCTTCGAGCCCGACCAGGCGGCGCTGGACCGGGTACTCGGGTTCCTGGAGCGCCATCTGCCGGGAGCGCTCGGGCCCATCATCTACACCAAGACCTGCCTCTACACCCTGACGCCGGACCGCGACTTCGTGTTGGACGTGCTGCCGCACCATCCGGAGATCGCGGTCGCGATCGGTGGGGGACACGGGTTCAAGTTCGCCTCGCTGGTGGGCCAGATTCTCTCCGATCTCTCCATCGACGGGCACACACCCCGCGATCTCTCGCCCTTCCGGATCGACCGGCCGATTCTGCAGCAGAAGGACCCGCCGCGGAACTACATGGTGTGACCGCTTCCGCCGTCCCGACCGCGCCGGCAGCGGAGTCGACCGCGCAGCTCCACCGCGCGATGGGGTTTCGTGACCTCCTGCTCTTCTATCTGGTCACCGGGTTCACCGTGCGCTGGATCGGGACGGCCGCGTCGGCCGGACCGAGCGCCGTGGTGATCTGGCTGGGCGCGTGCCTGCTGTTCTACGTCCCGCTCATGCTCACCGTGCTGGAGCTCAGCTCGCGGTACCCGAACGAGGGCGGCTGCTACGTCTGGAGCAAGCGCGCGTTCGGCGACTTCGCGGGCTTCATGACCGGCTGGAACTACTGGGTATGCAACCTCCCCTACTTTCCCGGCCTCTTCTATTTCACGGCCGCGAGCGCGCTCTTCATCGGCGGGGCCTCGTGGCTCACCCTCGCCGACAGCCCCACGTACTACGTGGTCTTCTCCCTGCTCGCGCTCGCGGTGGCGGTGACGCTCAACGTGCGCGGGCTCGGGGTCGGGAAGTGGCTGCACAACATCGGGGCCGCCGGGCTCTGGATCCCGGCCCTGCTGCTGCTGGGACTGGCGGTGATCTCGTGGTCCCGGTTCGGCAGCGCGACGCCGTTCACGCTGGAGAGCCTGGTGCCGAGCACCCGGCTCAAGGACATCATCTTCTGGAGCACCATCGCGTTCTCGCTGAGCGGGCTGGAGAGCGCGTCCATGATGGGCGACGAGATCCGCGATCCGCGCCGCAACATCCCGCGCGCGCTCCTCATCGGCGGCGTGCTCATCACCCTGCTCTACATCTCGGCGACGGTGGCGATGCTGGTGGCGCTGCCGCAGGCCCAGATCCTGAGCCTCCAGGGCTTCATGCTCTCGATCCAGCAGGCGTCGGAGCGGGTCGGGCTGGGCGGCGTGACCACGGTGACGGCGCTCCTGATCACGCTGGGCGGACTGGGCCAGGCCGGCGCGTGGTTCGCGGCGGGGGGACGGCTGCCGTTCGTGGCGGGAATCGACCGGTTTCTGCCGCCGGCGTTCGGCCGGATTCACCCGCGGTACGGCTCGCCCCACGTGAGCCTGCTGACCCAGGCGGCGATCGCCGCGGTGTTCATCTTCCTGGGCCAGGCCGGCACCACGGTCAAAGGCGCCTATGACGTGCTCGTCAGCATGTCCATCATCGGGTATTTCATTCCGTATCTCTTCATGTTCGCCTCCATGATCAAGCTGCAGGGCGAGCCGGTCGGCACCGAGGTGAGGCGCGTGCCGGGCGGCCGGCCCGTCGCGATCCTGGTCGGCGCGGTGGGGTTCTGCGTGACCGCCGTGGCGATCGCGCTGGCGATGATTCCGGCGGATGACGAGCCCAACAAGGTGCTCGCGGTGACCAAGGTCGTGGGTCTCACGGGGCTGCTGCTGCTCGGCGGCGCCGTGGTGTACCTGACCGGCCGGAGGCGGCGCGCATGACCGGCGGGCGCGGCTCGCTCCGCGACCTGGATGCCGCCCGATGGCAGATGGCGCTCCGGCTCACCGCCGCGATGATCTGCCTCTACTTCGGCTTCATCCTGCTGGTGGCCTACGGGCGCGAGCTCCTTGCGATCCAGCTCGTGCCCGGACTCACCCTCGGCATCCTGCTGGGCGCGCTAGTCATCGTGATCTCGTGGGTGCTGACCTGGGTCTACGTGCGGTGGGCGGCACGGTACTACGATCCCAGGCTGCGGGCGATCGACCGGGAGAACCGGCCATGACCCAGGCGGCCGGCGGCACGGCCATAGGTCAGCCCAACGCGGTCGCGATGGCGTTCTTCTTCGCGTTCATCGCCATCACGCTCGGGATCACGTGGTGGGCCGCGCGGCGGACCCGCACCACCGAGCAGTTCTACGCCGCCGGGCGCACGGTGACCGCCGGACAGAACGGATTCGCGCTCGCGGGCGACTACATGAGCGCGGCCTCGTTCCTCGGCATCGCGGGCCTCGTCTCGACCACCGGGTTCGACGGGCTGATCTATTCCACCGGCTGGCTGGTCGGCTGGCCGGTCGTGCTGTTCCTCATCGCCGAGCCGCTCCGGAACCTGGGCAAGTACACATTCGCCGACGTGGTGGCCAGCCGGCTCCGCCAGACGCCGGTGCGCATCGCCGCCGCGTTCGGCACCCTGGCGACGGTGACGCTCTACCTCATCGCCCAGATGGTCGGGGCCGGCGGTCTCATCCGGCTGATGTTCGGCCTGACCTACGAGCACGCGATCGTGATCGTCGGCATCGTGATGATCGCCTACGTGCTGTTCGGCGGCATGATCGCCACGACCTGGGTGCAGATCGTGAAGGCGGTCCTGCTGCTGAGCGGGGCGTCCCTGCTCGCGGTGCTGGTGCTCGCCCGCTTCGGCTTCAACCCGGCCGCGCTCTTCGCCGAGGCCGCGCGACGGTACGGCGACGGCGTGCTCTCTCCGGGCAAGCTGGTGTCCAATCCGCTGGACGCGCTCTCGCTCGGCATGGCGCTCATGTTCGGCACCGCCGGACTGCCCCACATCCTGATGCGGTTCTACACCGTGCCCGACGCGAAGGCGGCGCGGACGTCGGTGTTCGTGGCGACCGGGCTGATCGGCTTGTTCTACCTGCTGACGTTCGTGCTCGGCTTCGGCGCGATGGTGCTGGTGGGGCCGGACGCGATCCGGGCGGTGGACGCCGGCGGCAACATGGCGGCCCCGCTCCTCGCCGAGCTGCTGGGCGGCACGCCGTTCCTCGGCTTCATCGCCGCGGTCGCCTTCGCCACCATTCTCGCGGTGGTCGCCGGCCTCACGCTGTCGGGCGCCGCCGCGCTCTCGCACGACCTCTGGGTGAGCGTGGTGCGCGCCGGCCACGCGGACCCTCGCGAGCAGCTCCTCGTGGCACGGCTGGCCACCCTGGCTCTCGGCGTCGTCGCCGTGGCCCTCGGCATCACGTTCAAGGGACAGAACGTGGCGTTCATGGTGTCGCTCGCCTTCGCCATCGCGGCGAGCGCCAACTTCCCGGCGCTGATTCTCTCGATCTTCTGGCGTGGGTACACCACCGCCGGCGCCGTCACCAGCATGGCCGTCGGCACCGCCCTCACGCTGCTCCTCATCTACCTGTCGCCCACGATCCAGGTGGACATTCTCCAGCACGATGCCGCCTGGTTTCCGCTCAAGAATCCCGCGCTGATCACCATGCCGCTCTCGTTCCTGGCCGGGATCGCCGTCTCGCTGCTGGCACCCGAGCCGGCCGCGGTCGAGGGGTACCTGGCGGTGGAGCGGCGAATGCATCTGGGCGGGGACCACTGATGATGTGCGACACAGGGACGCGGAACAGCCGCATGGCCCCGGCATGACACCGACCAAGGTTGCTCTCCTGGGGGTCCCGTACGATGCCGGATCCTCGTACCAGCGCGGCCCCTCGGGCGCGCCCGTGCTGATCCGGGAGGCGCTCTGGACCGAGGCGGGGAACACCTGGACCGAGTCCGGTCTCGATCTCAAGGATGGGCGGCTGGAGGACGAGGGCGACCTCTGGTTCACCGATCGCGAGCCGGGCACCGACGCGCGGGCCCGCATCGAGGAGGCGGTCGGAACCATCCTCGATTCCGGGCGCCGGCCGCTGCTGCTCGGCGGCGACCACTCGATCACCTACCCCGCGCTGCGCGGGATGCGACCCCACTACCCCCGCCTCGGCATCCTGCACCTCGACGCCCATCCCGACCTGTACCACGACTTCCAGGGAGACCCGTACTCCCATGCGTGTCCGTTCGCCCGGATCATGGAAGAGGGCCTGGCGGACCGCCTGGTCCAGATCGGAATCCGGACGATGACGGGACACCAGCGCGAGCAGGCGGAGCGGTTCGGGGTGGAAGTGATCGAGATGTCCGCCTGGCGTGACGGCATGCCGCTTCGCTTCGACATGCCGGTGTACCTGACGCTCGACCTGGACGCGATCGAGCCCGGTCTGGCCCCGGGCGTCTCCCACCGGGAGCCTGGCGGCCTCACCGTCCGTCAGGCTCTGGGCATCATCCAGAGCATCGAGGCGCCGCTGGCCGGCGCCGACCTCGTGGAGCTCAATCCCCTCAACGATCCAAGCGGGCTGTCCGCGGCGGTGGCCGGGAAGCTGGTCAAGGAGATCGCCGCCCGCATGCTCACGGAGTCTCGATGATCGGACGCTTCGTCCTCGCCGCTCTTGCCGCGCTCATCGGCTTGACCGGCGCCGCGCCGCCCGCCGCCGCTCAGAGCGGCCCCGCCATCGATTACGCCAAGCTGCGCGACGAGGCGGCGCGGCGGCTCTCGGAATACATCCGGATCAACACCACCAACCCGCCCGGCAACGAGTTGGCCGCCGCCCGGTGGCTAGGGGATGTGCTCGCCAGGGAAGGCATCGAGAGCACCATCCTGGATACGGCCGCGCTGGGCCCGGGACGAGCCAACTTTTACGCACGGCTGCCCGGCACCGGCAAGGGGAAGGCCATCGCCCTGGTGCATCACATGGACGTGGTGGCCGCTTCGGCCGGGGACTGGGCCGTCGATCCGTTCGGCGGCGCCATCAAGGACGGCTCGGTGTGGGGACGCGGTGCGATCGACATGAAGGGCCATGGCATCATCCAGCTCATGGCGCTGATCGCCATCAAGCGCGCGGGGGTCCGGCTCTCCCGCGACCTGGTGTACGTGGCCAACGCGGACGAGGAGATCGGGGGCCTGGGCTCCCGCACCTTCGTCGAGCGGCATCCCGACCTGGTGAAGCCGATCGAGTACATGCTGACCGAAGGGGCCGACACGCGGGTCGAAGGTGGCCTGGTGCGCTGGTTCGGCATCGACGTCGGTGAGAAGCGGACGTGGTGGAAGCGCCTGGTGGCGAAGGGTACGACCTCGCACGGGTCGGTGCCGCTGGGCGACAATCCGGTCGAGCGCCTGGTGGGCGCCCTCGCCCGGATCACGGCCTACCAGACGCCGGTGCGACTCACCCCGGCGGTGGACCGCTTCTTCAAGGCCCAGGCGCGGGACGAGACCGGTCCCGGCAAGGCGTGGCTCTCGAACGCCGCGGCCGCGCTGGAGACGCGGAAGGGGAGAGCCTGGCTCCTGAGCCAGCCCGAGCGGAACGCACTGCTCCGGACCACCATCACGCCGACCGTGCTGCGGGGGTCGGCGTCCACCAATACCATCCCGCGGGAGGCGTCGGCGGAGATCGACATCCGTCTGCTCCCGGACGAGGACACCGTGGCCATGCGGCGCACGCTAGAGCGCCTGATCGCCGACCCCACAATCGAGATCGAGGCCGTCGGCGACGTTCCGCCCGCCTACAGCGCGCCGCTCGACACCGAGATGTTCCGGGCCATCGAGCGAGTCGCCGGGCGCATGGTGCCCGGGGTGCCGATCGCGACGCCCGTGAGCCCCGGCGCCTCCGACCGGCCCTACTGGGCGGCCGCCGGCCCAATCTGCTACGGTCTCGACCCCTATCTGATCGAGATCTCGGAGAGTCGGCTGGCGGTCCATGGGAACGACGAGCGGCTCTCGCTGGAGAACATCGAGTTCGGGCTCAAGCTCTACGTGGAGTACGATAGCTGGAGATGGCGGGCGATAGAGCGGGAGCGGACTTGCGAGCAACGGGACCATAGCTCGGAGCTATGAGCTCGTAGCTCCTAACCCAACGACCGCAGCACCTCCCGATCGAACTGCACCGACAGGCTCTCGCGCCCGGAGTAGGGCCCCGGCCGGTAGGCCCGCGACTCGATGCCCGCCTGGCTCTGCTCGCAGATGTGCCAGTCCTGCTTGTTCGTCATGTCCCAGAACTCCACCCCGTCGTCCGGATTGAACGTCGCGTCGCTCAGCGTGGCGGGATGGAAGAGCCAGCTGCACTGGATCAGGCTTCGGTCGGTGGCCTGAGGCCAGATGGTGTGGAACATCACGTAGTCGGGGTGCAGGCTCAGCAGCATGTTGGGGAAGATCGCGTAGTAGTACACGCGGTCCATGTCCTCCTCCGGCAGCTCACCTACCGACACCCCGCACGACTTCCCGCTCATCGTCATGCTCTCGTGGCCGCGGTTGATCACCATGAAGCCGCCGGTGAACGGGCCCTCGGTGAGATCGTTCTCGCCGCTGGTGGGCGGCGTGAGCTTGGCCAGCCCCGGATGCACCGGGCCGCAGTGATAGCATTCCGAATAGTTCTGGAACAGCAGCTTCCAGTTGCAGTGCACGTCGTACTCGACGGTCTTGTGCACCTTCAGGTTCGGAATGTTGAATCGGGAGAAGCGGCCGAGCAGCGGCTCGAAGGCGTCCTCGAACGGCTCCGGCCGGTCGGCGAGGTTGATGAACAGGAAGCCTTCCCAGGTCGCCACGGGCACCGCGTGCAGCGGCCAGTCAGCCTTGTTGAAGCCCGCGATGTCGCCGGTCGAGGGGGCTCCGATCAGCCGGCCGTCCAGCGAGTAGGTCCAGGCGTGGTACGGGCACTGGATCGTCTCGGAGAAGCGACCCGTATGCTCTTCGCAGAGGCGCGTGCCGCGGTGACGGCAGACGTTGTAGAACGCCCGGTATCCGCCCGCCCGGTCGTGCAGGACGATGATGCTCTCCTTGCCGATCTCCTGGACGAAGTACTCGCCGGGGGCGGCGATCCGGTCCTCTCGGCCGACGCAGATCCATCGCTGGAGGAAGATCCGCTCCATCTCCCGGGCCAGGACCTCGGGCGAGGTGAAATACTCCCGGGGCAGGGTGCGCGCTCCGTCGATCGGGATCTCGGTCGGCTTGATGAAGGTCGTCACGGTCCGGCTCGTGGTTCGAAGGGTCGGGTGGTAGACTCCTGAAATATGCCGCCCAGGGAATCGGGACGGAAGACGGGGCCGGCGTTACAGCCGGCCAGTGATGCAAATAATGGAACGCCGTTCCAATTTTCGGTAGTGTAGGCCGTTCGGATGCTGTCTCACGCCCAGCACGGAGAGGGTCCCATGCGTCGCAACCTGTTGTTCCTCCTCGCCATCGCGCTTCCGGCCACGGGATGCGTCGCCGCGGCCGCGGCCGGCGCCGCCGGCGGGATCTACCTCACCTCACGCGGCGCGGAGTCGGTGGTCCAGGGCTCGGTGACGGATGTGGCCGGCCGTGCCGAGTCCGTGATGGGCGAGCTGGGGATCGTGAAGGAAGGCGAGAGCACCGAGAAGCAGGGAGACGAGCAGGTGCTCAAGGGCAAGAAGGGCGACCTGGACATCAACATCCAGATCCGGCGCGAATCGCCCACCACGGCCAAAGTCGAGGTGACGGCGCGGGAGAACCTGGCCGAGTGGGACCAGGACTACGCGAAGGACATTCTGAACCGGATCGTGCAGAAGAGCTGACCGCTCGCCTGGCGGGGGGCCGTGCGGGGGAGGTCCCTCCGGGCGCTGCCGCGGCTCGGGCATGCGTTGGGGGATCTCTGAAGGGTTGGGCCGCTAATGCGCCCTGCGGGACCTCCCCCGCACGGCGGCTCGCCGCTGCGCGGCGAGTGGATGCTCTGCTGCGGGTCCGGTGCAGGGGCGCGCGCAGCGCTTCTGCAGGCTCCGGCGGTGGAGCGCACGGGTGCTCACGCTGGGCCTATGCCTGGGCACGCACCCCCTGCGCCGCGCGGGCACCAAAGATCAGCGAAGGAGCGACCGAGCGCCTCAGCCAGCGGAGACCACCACCCCGCGGCACTCCCCGAACCCGATCCGCACCGCCCCCTCCCGCTCGCACGTCCCGCGCATGATCACCTCGTCCCCATCCTCCAGAAACTTGCGGGTCTCGCCGGTGGGCAGCGTGAGCGGCTCGGCACCGCGCCAGGTCAGCTCCAGGAGGCAGCCCCGCGCCTCCTTGGACGGGCCCGAGATCGTTCCGGTCGCGAGCAGGTCGCCAGGGCGGAGGTTGCAGCCGTTGCTGGTGTGATGCGCGAGGAGCTGGGCCGGGGTCCAATACAGGTCGGCCGCGCTGGCGCGGCTGAGCCGCATGGGCTCCTGTCCGGCTTCCCGCATGCGCTTCGAGGCGAGGTAGACCTCGACCGTCACCGCGAGCGACCCCGATTCCCGATTGTGCCTGGAGTCGAGATATGGGAGCGGCTGGGGGTCGCCGGCCGGCCGCGCGAACGCCGGCGCTCGGAACGGCGCCAGGGCCTCGGGCGTGATGATCCAGGGCGAGATCGTGGTCGCGAAGCTCTTCGCCAGGAACGGGCCGAGCGGCTGGTACTCCCACGACTGGAGATCCCGCGCCGACCAGTCGTTGACCAGGCAGAAGCCGAACATCAGCTCCTCCGCCCGGTCGAGCGGAACCGGCTGCCCCATCGCGTTGCCTCCGCCGACCAGCAGGCCCAGCTCCATCTCATAGTCGAGCGACCGGCTGGGCCCGAAGGTCGGCGCCTCCGCGTCCGGGCCCTTGCTCTGTCCCGAGGGCCGGATGACCGGCGTCCCGCTCGGCACGACCGACGAAGCGCGCCCGTGGTAGCCGATGGGCACCCACTTGTAGTTGGGGAGCAGCGGGTTGTCGGGGCGGAACATGCTCCCGACGTTGGTCGCGTGGTGCACCGAGGCGTAGAAGTCGGTGTAGTCGCCGATCGTCGCGGGGAGCAGCATCTCCGCCTCGGCCATCGGCAGGAGCAGCCGGTCGCCCAGACGGTGATTGGCACGGTACGCGGCGGAACCCGTCTCGAGCAGCGCGCTCACCTGACGTCGGAGCTCGACCCGCGCCTCGGGGCCCAATGCCATCAGATCGTTCAGCGATGGCGCCGCGCAGCACCCCGCCGCGCGCTCCGCCATCCCGGTGAAGCGCCCCTCGTCGCGGCAGGCGGTGAGATCGAGGATCATGTCGCCGATGGCCACACCGACCCGCGCGGACTCGTCGTCCTCGCGACGGCGGAACACCCCGAACGGGAGGTTCTGAATCGGGAAGTCGCCGCCGGCGTTGGCCGACTCGACCCACGACCTGAGCGCGGGACGGAGAGTGGAGTCCACGGGGCCTAGAGCATCCCGAGCGAGCGCAAGTCGCCCATCGGCTCGGTGAAGGAGCACGACCCGAACGAGACGATGCCGGTCTCGCGCGTCCGCGCGATCGCTTCGACGGTGACCCGCCACCCGCGCCACGAGATGCCCGACTCGTTCACCTCGATGGATCCGGCGTCCCGCTCCTCCAGCAGGGCCTCCGCGTGATGGTCGTCCAGGCCGTGGGCCATGAGGGTGGTTGCGAGGAACAGGTTGAGGAAGCCGAACATGCTGCTGCATGGGCTGTCGGGCGCGTAAGTCAGCCGGTACTCGGCCCGGAGGGGGTGGTGCAGGCCCGCTGTGGCCTTGAACGGGACGCCGGCATCGAGGCAGGCGCGAACGAACTCGACGACGCTCTCGGCCGGGGGAAACGCCTCGGGAGTGATGCCGCCGGTCCGAATCTTGGCGCGGCCGCCCGAGCGGTGGATGGCGCCGATCAACTCGCCCAGGTCGCGCTTCGGCGCAATCTCGACGTAGGCCTGGATGGAGTCCGGCACCACGGACAGCAATCGCTCGACCGCGGCTCGCGAGTCGGCCTTTGCCTCGACGACGTCCGCGAGGACGGCGCCTTCTCCCCGCTGTGCATGACGGCGGTTGAAGTCGTCCAGGACCCGCAGCTCGGCGACTACATCGGAGCCCAGGAGCGCCGCGAGCCGCCACTCGGGCTGCCCGGCGCCGGTGGACGGCACGGCCTCCGCTGCCTTCTCGAATTCCGCGAGTCGCGACACCGGCACCACGAATCGGCCCAGCGCCCAGGCGTGGTCGCTCGCCCGGTACGACGCGAAATTCGCGACCGCCTCGGCCATGCCGAGTCCCGCCGGCGGGAACAGGCCGGCGTAGTCGATCGCGTGGCGGAGCAGGGGGGCGAGCGCGGACATGGGGGGAATTGTAGGTTTCCGCGATGCCCATCGCCACCACCAATCCCGCCACGGGCCAGACCGTTCGAACATTTGAGCCGCTCACCAGCGCTGAGCTCGAGGCGCGTTTGCAGTCCGCCGCGGATGGGTACCTCCGACATCGCCGGACTCCGGTCGCGGACCGGGCTCGGCTGATGTTGCGGGCGGCGGAGATCCTGGAGGCGGAGAAGGAAGCCTTCGGCCGCATCATGGTGGCCGAGATGGGCAAGACGCTGAAGGCGGCGATGGACGAGGCCGCGAAGAGTGCCTGGGGCTGCCGGTACTACGCCGAGAACGCCGAGCGGTTCCTGGCCGACGAAGTGGTGGAGACGAGCGCCCGGCGAAGCGTGGTCGTCACCCAGCCGATCGGCCCCGTGCTCGCGATCATGCCGTGGAATTTCCCCTTCTGGCAGGTGTTCCGCTTCGCCGCGCCGGCGCTGATGGCGGGGAACGTCGGGCTGCTGAAGCATGCCTCCAACGTGCCGCAGTGCGCCCTCGCGATCGAAGAGATCTTCCGCCGCGCCGGCTTCGCGGAAGGCGTATTCCAGACGCTGTTGATCGAGACCGATCAGGTGAAGGGCGTGATCGAGGATCGGCGGGTGGCCGCGGTGACGCTCACCGGCAGCAACGCGGCCGGCAGCCAGGTGGCGGCCACCGCGGGCAAGGCCATCAAGAAGACCGTCCTCGAGCTCGGCGGCAGCGATCCTTTCATCGTCATGGCCGGCGCCGACCTGGACGCGGCGGTGCAGACCGCGGTCAAGGCGCGGGTGGTGAACAACGGACAATCCTGCATCGCCGCCAAGCGGTTCATCGTGGCGGAGCCGATCGCCGACGAGTTCGAGCGCCGCTTCGTGGCCGGGATGAAGGCGCTGGTGGTGGGCGACCCGATGGATCTCGCTACCGACGTGGGTCCGCTGGCCACGGAGTCGCAGCTGCGGACCATCGCCGATCAGGTCGATCGGAGCGTCAAGGCCGGCGCGAAGGTGCTCACCGGAGGCAAGAAGCTCGACCGGCCGGGGTGGTACTACCCGCCGACGGTCCTCTCGCGTATCACGCCCGCTTCCCCCGCGTACTCCGAGGAAGTGTTCGGTCCGGTCGCGCTGCTCTTCCGGGTGCCGAACATCGACGAGGCCATCCGGCTGGCGAACGACTCCCCGTTCGGTCTCGGTGCCAGCGCCTGGACGCGGGATCCCGGCGAGCGAGACCGCTTCGTGGCGGACCTGGAGGCGGGCATGGTGTTCATCAACGCGATGGTCGCGTCCGACCCCCGAGTGCCGTTCGGCGGGGTCAAGGAATCGGGATACGGCCGGGAGCTGAGCCCCCACGGCATCCGGGAGTTCGTGAATCTCAAGACAATCTGGGAGGCGTGACCTAGCGCACAACCCATCGCCTCGGTTGGGGTTACCCTTGTAGCCTTCGAGTTCGTGACGCCCGCGAGCTCCCTCGATACTCATGGAACTGCCGAGGAACCATGTACATAGATCCCACCGCCGGAAGTCTGGCGCTCCAGGTGCTCGCCGCCGGGGCCCTCTCAGCCGTCGCCTTCTTCAGCCGGATCCGTGAGGCTGTGAAGCAGTTCTTCCACTCGCACGCGCCGCGCCGATGGGCGCAGAAACGCTAGGCGCGTCCTACCGCGACCCCAGCGGATTCGTCTACACCAGGGACGGAACGCTCTACCGCCAGGTCAATCGCGTTTTTCAGGACAGTTTCCAGGCCTTCCTCGACTCCGGCCTCCACGCCGAATTGGTGGGGGGCGGTCTTCTGGTGCCCCATCGCGAGGCCGCGCTCGACCTGGCGGCGTCGCCCGACGCCGTCGCGGTGATCGAGCCCGAGCGGCTTGCCTTCATTTCCTATCCGTATGAATGGTCGTTCGGGCAGCTCCGGGACGCGGCCCTGCTGACCCTCGAGCTGCAGGAGCGGGCGCTCGCTCGCGGCTTCACGCTGCGTGACGCCAGCGCCTACAACGTGCAGTTCGTCGGCGGACAGGCGCTGTTCATCGATACGCTGTCGTTCGAGCCCCGGCAGGAGGGTGCGCCGTGGGCGGGCTACCGGCAGTTCTGCGAGCACTTTCTGGTTCCCCTCGCGCTCATGAGCCGGGTGGACGTGCGCGTCGGCGACCTGCTGCGCTCCCATCTCGAGGGTATTCCACTGGATCTCGGGAGCCGGCTGCTGCCGCTTCGGACCTGGCTGAGCCCCGGCCTCCTCTTCCACGTCCACCTGCACGCCATGGCACAGCGGCGCTACGCGGACCGGGGGCGCGAAACGGTGCCGGAGACTCCTGCCGCTTCGAAGCGCGGAGTCAGCGCGACCGCCGCCACGGGACTGGTGCGCAGCCTGAGGAGCGCGGTCGAGGGGCTGGACTGGCGTCCGGCGGGCACCGAGTGGGCCGACTACACGGCGGACAACAACTATTCCGAGGCCGCCGCCGGCTCGAAGCGCGAGCTCGTGCTCGACTTCCTGCGCGGTCTGGGCGCTCGGACCGCGTGGGACCTCGGCGCAAACACCGGCGAGTACAGCCGCGCGGCCCGGGAGCTGGTGCCGAGCGTGATCTCGTTCGACCTCGATCCCGCCGCCGTCGAGCGGAACTACCGCCGGGTGAAGGGCGAGCGTGAGACCGGGATCCTGCCGCTGCTGCTCGACCTCACCAATCCGTCACCGGCGCAGGGGTGGGCGCATCGGGAGCGTCTGTCGCTCGAGGAGCGCGGACCGGCTGACGTGCTGCTGGCCCTGGCCGTGGTGCATCATCTCGCCATCGGCCACAATCTGCCGCTCGACCGCGTGGCGGCCTGTCTTGCGCGGTTGGGCCGGCACCTGATCGTGGAGTTCGTGCCCAAGACGGACTCCCAGGTGCGGCGCCTCCTGCGCGATCGCCCCGACATCTTCCCCGAGTACACGCGCGAGGGGTTCGAGGCCGCCTTCGGGGGGCATTTCCGGATCGAGCGCGCCGTGGCGGTGGCGGACTCCGAGCGCACCCTGTACCTCATGGCCGCGCTGCCGTGGAGCACCGGATGAGCCGGTGGGTGATGCGGGCGTACGCGTCGCTGTTCGCGCTGGTGCCGATCCTCAACTTCGCGGCCAACAATCCGGACCAGTTCGGGCCCCGGGATCTCTTCCCCCTCGTCGCCTTCGCGCTGGCGGGGAGCCTGGCGCTCTATGCCGCCGTCGCGCTCGTGCTTCGTCACCGCGCCCCGGAGGGGCTGGCGCCCTTCATCGCTCTCCTCGCCGTCGTGTGGTTCTTCGGGTACGCTCTGCTGGCCGCGCAGGTGCGCCCCGGGGCATCCGTTCCGCCCCATGCCATCCTGGTGCCGCTCGGCCTGGCACTGACCGCCGCGGTCGTGTGGTGGATCCACCGTCGCACCGCGCTGCTGGATGGACTGGGGCGGTTCTTCACCCTGATGGGCGTTCTGCTGGTGACCTGGTCGAGCGTCCAGATCGTGTCGGGCTTGCTGCGCGGCCGGAGCGCCATCGCCGAGAGTGGGTTGGTGCGCGACCTCGCCCGGCCGATCGTGGGTCCGGCGCAGGTGGCGGGGCCGCAGCGGGACATCTATCTGATCGTGCTGGATGAGTACGCCAACGCCGCCGTGATGCGGGAGCGGCTGGGCTACGACAACCGCCCCTTCGAGGACAGTCTCAAGGCGCTGGGTTTCTACGTGCCGCGACTGGTGCGAAGCAACTACGCGCACACGCTGCTGTCGCTGCCATCCCTGCTCAACACGGCGCACCTCACGCGCATCGAGCATGAGGTCGGCGCACGGGCCACGCATCCGGCGCTGCCCAACCACATCCTGAGACACAGCCGCGTCGCCTCCTATCTCGAGGCGCGTGGCTATCGCTACGTCTTCTTCCCCTCACAGTGGTGGTACTCCACCAGCGACATCGCCGCGGCCGACGACGAGTTCCATGCGTGGTCCGGGTTCAATTTCAGCCGGATGCTGACCGCGGGCGAGCTGCAGCGCACCGTGCGCGGCCAGAGCCTGCTGCGCTACCTCCACCGCGATCACCGCTGGGAGGCGGCGCACGTTCGCCGGTCGCTCGAGGGAGTCGCCGACATTCCGGCGGTCCGGGGCCCGACGTTCACCTTCGCCCACATCCTGAAGCCGCACGATCCCTACGTCTTCGACCGGAACTGCGGCGTGCTCAAGCGAATGCGGGAGACGGACGAGGTCGGTCCCTACGTGGAGCAGGTCCAGTGCGTCAATCGCCTGTTGCTCGCTACGGTGCGGGAGATCCTCCGGCGCTCGACCGTGCCGCCCATCATCCTGCTCCAGGGTGACCATGGCACCTCCATCCTCGGCGCCACGGGCTACGCCGACCCCGCCGACGTCCCGGCGGCGGCGGCGCGCGAGCGCTTCGGTGCGTTCGGGGCCTATTACCTCCCGGCCGGCGGAGCCAGGGAATTCGGGGACACGGTCACGGTCGTCAACGTGATGGGCAACGTGCTCCGCTACTACTTCGGCGCGCATCTCCCCCGCGCGGCCGACGACCAGTACATCTCGCCCGCCGATTCCCCCTATGCATTCCGCAGGCTGGACGCGCGCTGGCTGGCCGGCGATCATTCCGCCGTTCCCGTGCTTCGAGCCGGCCGCTGATCCTTCCGCTCCAGGAGACATGATGGTTCCCACATGCACCGTCCGCCGCCTCGCGGCTGGTCTGGTGTGGCTCGCCGCGTGCAGCCCCGGCGCGGCTCCGTCGCCGACGCCGGTGGCGCCGGCCCAGGAAGTTCGCGATATCGTCGGCGCCCTGGCGGCCGACTCGATGGAGGGACGGAGGACGGGGACGCCAGGGGGTGCGCGCGCCGCCCGATTCCTTGCGGAGCGGCTGCGGAGCTACGGGGTGGAGCCGGGCGGCGACAGCGGCTATTTCCAGCGGGTCCCGTACGAGATCGTGATGGGGCCCGAGGGGGAGACCCTCCGGCTCCAGGCCGACGCGGCAGCGGACACCACCCCCGCGCGGCGGATCACCGATCACAACCTGATCGGGCTCATCCGCGGGTCGGATCCGGCGCTGCGAGACCAGGCGGTCGTGCTCGGCGCGCACTACGACCACGTCGGTGTCGGCAAGCCCGTCGCCGGCGACTCCATCTACAACGGCGCCGACGACGACGCATCCGGTGTGGCGGCCGTGCTGGTGGCGGCGCGCGCGCTCGCGAGGAATCCCCCGAAGCGCAGCGTCATCATCCTCCTCGCCAGCGGCGAGGAGTCGGGCGTGCTCGGCACGCAGTGGTATCTGAAGCATCCCAAGGTTCCGCTCGCCTCCACGGTCGCCGACCTGGAAGTCGAGATGATCGGCCGGCCCGACTCCCTGGCCGGCGGGCCGGGCAAGCTCTGGCTCACGGGCTTCGAGCGGAGCTCGATGGGACCGTCGTTCGCCGCGGCCGGCCTTCCGGTGGTGGCCGACCCGCGGCCGGATTTCCACTTCTTCGAGCGGAGCGACAACATCGTCTTCGCCCTGGAAGGGATCCCGGCGCATACGCTCTCCTCGTTCGGCCTGCACACCGACTACCACCAGCCGTCGGATGAGGTGGATCGCATCGACTTCGCGCACCTGGCGCAGGCCGCCGACGTGGTGGCCCGTGCGATCCGTCTCCTCGCCGACGGCCCGGTGCCGACCTGGCGGCCGGGTGGGCGGCCCACCCCGCCTGCACCGTGATGCAAGCGCGGGACATCGGCTGGATCTTCAAGCGGGCGCTCGCGGGCTGGTGGAACGACAACGTGCCGCGGCTCGGCGCGTCGCTCGCCTATTACACGCTCTTCGCTCTCGCGCCGATCCTGATCGTGGCGATCACGATCGCCGGCTTCTTCTTCGGCGCGGACGCGGTCCAGAGCGAGGTCACCGGGCAGATCCGGGGCCTGGTCGGAGAGGCGGGAGGCCAGGCGGTACAGGCGATGCTTCAGGCGGCAAACCAGCGAGGCGACAACACGCTCGCGACCGTGATCGGGCTGGTCACCTTCTTCCTCGGCGCCACCGGTGCGTTCCTCGAGCTGCAGACCGCGCTCAACGCGATCTGGCGGGTCAAGCCGCGTCCCGACGCCGGGATCAAGGAAATGCTGCTCCAACGCCTCGTCTCGTTCGGCCTGGTGGTCGGAGTGGGCTTCGTGCTGCTGGTGTCGCTGCTGGTGAGCGCGGGTCTGTCGGCCCTGAATCGCTACGTGGGAGCGATGGTCCCGGAGATCGCGGTGGTATGGCAGGGGGTGAACACGCTGGTGTCGCTCGGCGTGGTGACTCTGCTGTTCGCGATGATCTACCAGTTCCTGCCCGACGTCGAGCTGCGTCTCAGCGACGTCTGGGTCGGCGGACTGGTCACCGCCGGTCTCTTCACGATCGGCAAGTTTCTGATCGGTCTGTACCTGGGAACCAGCGGGGTGGCGTCCACCTACGGGGCGGCGGGCTCGGTGGTGGTCCTGCTGATCTGGGTCTACTACTCAGCCCAGATCGTGCTCCTGGGGGCGGAATTCACCCGGGCCTATGTCGAGCGGTTCGGGGCCCGGCCCGTGCCTTCGGAGCTCGCCACCAAGGACCCCGCTCCCGAGGCGGTGGGTGGCAAGACGGAGAGCGGCGGCGCGGCGTTGTCACCCTGAGCGCGGCGAAGGGCCATGACTACCGGTGGGTGCGCCCCATGAACCGCTCGCTGTCTGCCGGCGCGTACTCCTTGAGCCGGTCGAGCAGCTTCCGGGCGTCCGTCTCCACCACGATCATCTCGCGGTGCTCGGGCGTGAGGAATCCCTCCTTTACCGCGTGGTCGAGGAACTCGATCAGCCGGTCGAAGTAGCCCACCACGTTCAGGATGCCCGACGGCTTCCGGTGGATGCCGAGCTGGCCCCAGGTGAGAATCTCGAAGTACCCCTCCAGTGTGCCGATCCCGCCCGGCAAGGCGATGAATCCGTCCGAGAGGTCGGCCATCTGCGACTTCCGCTGGTGCATCGAGGCCACGACGATGAGGTCGGGGATCCCGGTGTGGGCGGCCTCCTTCTTGATCAGTTGCTGCGGGATGATGCCGGTGACGTGGCCGCCGCCCTCGTGCACCGCATCGGCCAGCTCGCCCATGATGCCGACGCTCGCGCCGCCGTAGACCAGCTCGATCCCCTCGTCCGCCAGCAGCTTGCCGAGCGCGCGGGCGGCCGCGCCGTACTCGGGACGCTCGCCGGCATTGGTGCCGCAGAACACGCAGAGTCGAGTGAAGCGGGGAGCTTTCTTGGGCTTCGCCATGCGTCCGAGGTCTGGAGTCGTCGGGGGATCAGGTCTAGACTCCAGACTAATCACTCCGGACCCTCGACCCAAGACCCGAGATGGGACTCATGACCGATATACCACAGCGTTCGCTCGGCGCCGCCAAGCTGTCCGTCTCCGCCCTCGGGCTCGGCTGCATGGGGATGTCCGACTTCTACGCCGGGCGCGACGACGAGGAGTCGATCGCCACCATCCAGCGGGCCCTCGATCTCGGCGTTCACTTCCTCGATACGGCCGACATGTACGGCCCGTTCACCAACGAGCGCCTCGTCGGGCGTGCGATCAAGGGGCGCCGGGACCAGGTGACCCTCGCCACCAAGTTCGGCAACGAGCGCTCCGAGGACGGTGCGTATCTCGGCGTGAACGGCCGGCCGGACTACGTCCGCAAGGCGTGCGACGACTCGCTTCGGCGGCTGGGCGTGGACCACATCGATCTCTACTACCAGCACCGGGTGGATCGGACCGTGCCGATCGAGGAGACGGTGGGCGCGATGGCCCGGCTGGTGGCGCAGGGCAAGGTCCGATTCCTCGGCCTCTCCGAGGCGTCCGCCGACACCATCCGCCGCGCGCAGCACGAGCACGCGATCACGGCCCTGCAGACCGAGTACTCGCTCTGGACCCGCGACCCTGAAGATGAGCTGCTGCCGCTCTGCCGCGAGCTGGAGATCGGTTTCGTGGCCTACAGCCCGCTGGGGCGAGGCTTCCTCACCGGCCGCTTCCGGAGCGTGGACGATCTCGCGCCGGACGACTACCGGCGCAACACGCCGCGATTCCAGGGCGACAACTTCCGGAAGAACCTGGAGCTGGTGGACCGGGTGAAGGAGATCGCGGGGCGGAAGGGCGCCACCCCATCGCAGCTCGCGCTGGCCTGGGTGCTGGCCCAGGGCGAGGACATCGTTCCGATCTTCGGCACCAAGCGGCGCCAGTACCTCGACGAGAACGTGCGCGCGCTCGAGGTCGAGCTCACGCCCGCGGACCTGGAGGAGCTGGAGGAGGTCGCGCCCAAGGGAGTGGCCGCAGGGGACCGGTACAACGAGGCCGGGATGCGGACGATCAACGGTTGAGGCATCGGCATCCGAGGCTGCTTCCCGGGGCGGCCTCGACTAACTTCGGGGCCGTGGAAACGGCCCGTTCGGCATCCTCGTGAACTACGACGCGATCGTCGTCGGCAGCGGCTTCGGCGGCGCGATGGCGGCCCGGGTGCTCGTCCGCGCCGGCCGGCGCGTGCTCTTGCTCGAGCGCGGCGGCTGGGTGGCCCGGGGCCCGGAGAACTGGGCCCAGGAGAACGTCGGTGAGCTGACCGGCCACTACTCGCGCGACGCCACCTACCGGCAGCTGCGCGGCGGCCGCGATCTCGGCGCGTACTTCTGCGTCGGCGGCCCGTCGGTCTTCTACGGCGGCGTGTCGCTCCGGTTCCGGGAGAAGGACTTCGAGGTGGACCGGGAGATCGTCGGCGACTCCGGCGCCCGGTGGCCGCTGCGCTACGCCGACCTCGAGCCACACTACGCCGAGGCCGAGCGCATTCTCGGCGTGTCGGGCGCGGTGGGGGAGGATCCCACCGAGCCGCCGCGCAGCGGCCCCTATCCGTACCCGGCCGCCGATCTCGCCCCCGTCTCCCAGCGCATCCGTCAGGCCGCCGTGGATCTCGGCCTGCAACCCTTCCGTCTCCCGCTCGCCATCAATCGGACGGCGGACAACGGCCGCCAGGCCTGCCAGGCCTGCGGCACCTGCGACGGCTTCGCCTGCGCGGTCGGCGCCAAGAACGATCTCGCCACGACCGTGATCGGGCCGCTGGTGCGCGAAGGCATGCAGCTGGAGACCGACGCCGTCGTCACCCGGCTCCTGACCGATGGGCACCGGGTCACCGGGGTCGAGGTCGCCGCGCGAGCGAGCGGGGAGCGGCGGGTGTACCACGCGCCGCAGGTGGTGCTCGCCGCCGGAGCGCTGGGCACGCCGCAGCTGCTGCTCGCCTCCGGCCTCGCCGGCTACAATCCGGGTGGGCGGGTGATCGGGCGGTACCTGCAGCGGCACTACAACGAGATCCTCTTCGGAATCTTCCCCACGCCGCCCAATCCCGGCGGCGGGTTCCACAAGCAGCTCGGCATCCACGACTTCTACTTCGGCGACGCCACCGGGTCCACGCCGGCGGGAAAGCTCGGCGGCATGCAGCAGCTCCCCACGCCGCCGGTCGGGCTGGTGCGGGCCGAGCTCCCGCGGTGGCTGGGCCCGATGGTGACACCCTGGATCAAACACCTCACCGGGCTGCTGGTGATGGCCGAAGATCAGCCGGTGTACGAGAACAGTGTGCTGCTCGACGAGACCGCGGCCGACCGATACGGGGTGCCGCGGCTCCTCATCAGCCACCGGCACACCTCGCGCGACCAGGCCGCCGGCGCGGCGCTGGTGCGCCACGCGAAGCGGATCCTGAGGCGCGCCGGCGCGCTCGCCTTCTACCGGCACAACGTGGCGACCTTCAGCCACGGGGTGGGCACCGTCCGGATGGGCGCCGACCCGTACACCAGCGCGCTGGATGCGGACTGCCGGTTCCGCGGACTGGAGAACCTCGTCGTGGTGGACGCGAGCGTGATGCCGACGTCCGCGGCGATCAATCCGAGCTTGACCATCTCCGCGGTCGCGCTCCGGGCCGCCGAGCGGCTGGTGGCGCGGATGTCCGCGGCCAGCGAAACGCCCCAGCATGCCGGCGCAGCCCGTTAGCGTCGCGTTTCTCGGCTGCGGCGCGGCGACGCGCACGCACTCCAAGGTCCTGGCGCCCTTCGGGAGCGAGGTCCAGCGCTTCTACGCCAGCCGCAACCTCCAGTCGGCCGACGCGTACAATCGCGAGTACAAGGGCGCCGGCGCGTTCGGCTCCTACGCCGAGGCGATGGCGGATCCCCGGGTGCAGGCGGTGGTGGTCGCGACGCCTCCCGACTCCCACCTGGACCTGACCCGTGCCGCGCTCGAGGCGGGAAAGCACGTCGTGCTGGAGAAGCCGGCCTTCCTCCATGCGGCCGACTTCGATCTGGTCCGGCCGCTCGAGGCACGGAGCGGGCGCCGCCTGATGGTGGCGGAGAACTACTGCTACAAGCCCATCGCGCGCGCGCTGCGCGAGGTGATCGCCTCGGGCGTCCTCGGCGAGATCCGCTTCTTCAACCTGGTCGCCGTCAAGGGCGGACGCCGGCCGGGCTGGCGCGACGATCCCGCGGTGGCCGGCGGCGGGGCGCTCTATGAGGGCGGGGTGCACTGGATCGACCTGCTCGCCAATATCGGGCTCGAGGTGGAATCCGCGCGCGGGTTCCGGCCCGGGCGGGACGGTGGACTCGAGCGCAGCATGCTGGTCGTGGTGCGCTACCGGGGTGGCGGGGTGGGAACACTGTCGCACTCGTGGGAGGTGCCGTCGCCGCTGCACGGCCTCCGGATCTCGCGGATCTACGGCTCGACCGGCTCGGTGGCGTTCGAGTCGAACGGCATCGCGATGCTGGTGACCGGCGCCCGGAAGCGGCTGTCCTTTCCCGGCTTCCGCGACATCAACGGCAACCGGGCGATGTGGACCGACTTCCTGGACGTGATCCGGACCGGCCGGGAGCCGGTCATGACCGTATCGCGGGCACAGCGCGGGCTCGAGCTGATCGAGACCGCGTACCGCACCGCCGAAGACACCCAACCGGAGACTCGATGACGCTGCTGCTCGCGGCCGCGATCGGCCTGATGGCCGGCACGCACACCGCCACGTGGGGGATGTACAAGGACGCCCCCCACGAGGGATTCTCCACCTGGAAGTACTCCCGCAGCATCCTGCTCGCGACGGTGATCGCGGTGGTGGTGGCGTCCATCTGGCACCTGGATCCCCGACAGGCGGCCGACCTGGTGGTGCTCTTCGGCGCCACCTACGCGGTCGAGCGGGCGCTGGCCGAGATCTACAAGACCTTCCTCCGCGACGAAGACCAGTCGAAGTATTTCATCCCGATGCAGTTCGCCGTGTTCGGCAAGGTGGTGCGGAGCCGCGGCGCCCGATTGCTCGCCGGCGCGGGCTACGTGGCCGTCCTGCTGACCATGGTGCTCGTGGTGACCGCGATCGACCGCTCCATGCCCGATCCGATGCCGGTCTGGCTGGTGGTCGCCATCGGCGGGCTGGGCGGCTGGATCAGCGCGTTCGGCGGGGCGTGGAAGGACGCGCCCAAGGAGGGCTTTCAGATCTTCAAGTTCTTCCGCAGCCCGATCATCGCCTCGCTCTTCGCGCTGGGGCTCAGCTACCTGAGCGACAACCTGGTGCTGGTGACGCTCGCCGCGACCGGCTTCTGCGTCGCGACCACGGAGACCTACAAGACCTTCTTCTTCCCCAGCGTGCCGCGGGGCAAGTTCGCCGGCATGCCGGTGCTCTTCCCCGACATGCTCCGCCGGCGGCAGCCGTTCATCGTCCTCTACGCCGCGATCTGGCTGGTCGTCCTCGTGGCCCTCGGGGTGGCGCTGAAGGGCGTCCCATCGCCAGGGTAAAGAGCGCTCGGTGACCACTCCGCCACGGGTCGGCATCATGCTGCGCCACGTCACCGCTCCCGGTGGCGTGACGGTGTTCACCAAGCGCGTCGTCCGCTGGCTGCTGACCCACCCGCGCGGCGTGGACTACCACCTGCTCTACAGCGACGCCTCCCAGCGCGAGGTGTTCGGCGACCTTCCCGGGACCCACGTGGTGCTCGAGGACAAGGCCCGGCTCCGCTGGGACCAGGTGACCGCGCCCCGATACGCGGAGCAGAACGGCCTGTCGCTGCTGTTCAACTGCAAGTTCTCGGTGCCGCTCGCCGCCAAGGTGCCCACCCTGATCGTGATCCCGGGCCGCGAGCAGCTCGCGATGGCGCACGTCTTCCCCTGGTACAACCGCTGGTACAACCAGCTCCTGGTGCCGGCCTTCTGCCGCAGCGCCAGCGCGCTGATCACCCACACCGAGATCGGCCGCGAAGACTGCGTGATGATGGGGGCCCGGCCCGAGACCATCACCGTGATCCCGCACGGGGTGGACACGTATCTGCGGCCCGCGTCGGCGGAGGCGAAGCGCGCCCTCACCGCGCGCCTCGGCCTCACGCGGCCCTACATCCTCTTTCTCGGCGGCATCACCCCGCTCAAGAACATCGGCAATCTCCTGCGCGCGTTCGGCCGGCTGGCGCAGAGCCACGACGTGGACCTCGTCCTCGCCGGGTTCAAGCGCTGGAGCTTCGAGAGCGAGCTCGCTCCGATCGCGGAGCTCGGCCTGCAGGACCGGGTGAAGTACGTGGGCTACGTGCCCGACGAGGACCTCGCGGCGCTCTACTCAGCGGCCGAGTGCCTGGCGCTGCCCTCGTGGTACGAGGGCTTCGGCATCCCCATCGTGGAGGCGATGAGCTGCGGCACGCCGGTGGTGACCTCCGGTGGCCGGCACGCGGCGCCCGAGGTCGCGGGCGGCGCGGCGGTGCTGGTGGATCCGGCGGACCCCGCCTCGATCGCCACGGGGCTGAGCCAGGTGCTGGACGATCCCGCGCTCCGAAAGGAGCTGATCGCGAAGGGGCTGGTGCGGGGGCCGCAGTTCGACTGGGACGTGACCGGCCGGCGGACCGCCGAGGTCATCGAGTCCCTGGTGGCCCAACCCACGGCGACGGGCGGCGGCCTCTCCGGCATCAAGCGGGCGCTGGTGCGAGGCCTCGCGTCGGGCACGGCATTGGTGACGGAGCGCATCGCGGGCGGCTTCTACAAGAAGTAGCTTCCGGTATCTCCCTCGCACGAGTCACGACATGCAGAAGACCTCGTTCCTGACCCTCGCCGTCCTCGTTGCCGTCCTCCTCGCCGCTTGTGGCGGCGGCAGCGTCCGCACATCGGACGATCGCGGTGCTGTCGCCCCGGCGCCTTCGCCCGCGAATACGCCGCCGGTGTCCGACCCCGACCCGGCCCCATTGCCGGGCCCCGTGCCCGAGGAGCCCTCCGGGCCACCGGCCGCGACGCCCGACGCCACGACCAAGACCGACACCGCGACCTCCTCCGCGTCGGCGCCCGCCGAGGTGGAGATCCGGCGAATCGGCCGCTGGGCCAGCTCGGGGATCAAGGGGACGCGGCGGCTGGTCATCCGGGAGGCGGCGACCTGGGCCGCGTTCTGGTCGGAGCTGGGAGCCGGCGTCCGGCCCACCGTGGATTTCAGCAAGGACCTGGTCATCGCCGTGGCCTCGGGGGAGCGGCGGACCGGGGGCCACGACCTCGCGGTCCAGCGGGTGACCCGGGCCGGTGGGGACCTGCGCATCGAAGTGGTCGAGACCAAGCCCGGACCGGATTGCATGGCCACCGCCGCACTCACCCAGCCGGTGGACGTAGTCCTGGTCCCGGCCCCCGGCGTGACCGGCTGGAGCTTCATCGACAAGACTGCCACCGGCGCCTGCTGACCTATGTTCCTGAGGGGGGCCAAGATGGGGAATGGCCTGCCAAGGTGGCAGCGTCCCGGGCTCGATTCAGCACTCTTTCGGAAGGGGACTATATCGCGATAAAATATTGATATGTAAGCGCTTATGATGCACTTGACTTGCCAGAACCCCCTATGGTAATTCCGCCGGACCTGTGCCCGTCGCCCGACCACGTTTTCTGGAAGCCGTGATGTCATCCAATCCGAAGCGCACTCTTCCCGCCATCGCGATACCCGCCGGTGGGCCGGCCGAATTCGCCGAGCCCGAGTCGGTCCTCGCGCCGGCCTCGGCCGCGCTGGAGCCGCCAGTCGCGCGGGTGGTGTCCAGGGTGGTCACCCTTCACGGCGATATCCGGTCGGATGAGTATCACTGGCTTCGCAATCGTGAAGACCCCGAGGTGCTGGCCCATCTCGAGGCGGAGAACCGGTACACCGACGACGTCATGCGGCACACCGAGCCGCTGCAGGAGCTGCTCTACCAGGAACTCCGCGGCCGGATCAAGGAGGCCGACCTCTCGGTGCCGGTGCGGCTGGACCAGTGGCTGTACTACTCCCGCACCGAGGCCGGCGCGCAGTACCCGATCTTCTGCCGGCGGCTGGATCGCGCAGATGCACGGGAGGAGATTCTCCTCGACCAGAACCGGCTCGCGGCCGACCACGCGTACTTTCGCATGGGCGCGTTCGAGGTCAGCCCCGACCACCGGCTGCTGGCCTACTCGGTAGACTCCACCGGCGCGGAGTCGTTCACCATCTTCGTCAAGGACCTCGCCACCGGCGAGCTGCTGGCGGAGACGATCGAGCGCACCTCCCCGACCGCGGCGTGGGCCAACGACTCACGCACCCTCTTCTACATCGTGCTGGACGAGGCGCGTCGGCCGAGCCGGCTCTTCCGTCACGTGCTGGGAATGAACCCGGTCGAGGACGCGCTGGTGCACTTCGAGCCCGACGAGTCGTTCTTCCTCGACATCAACCGCACGCGAAGCCGGGCCTATCTCGTGCTCGACCTGTCGAGCCATTCGACGAGCGAGGTTCGCTACGTCAGCGCCGATCGTCCGGGGGATGCGTTTCTGACGGTGGAGCCCCGCCGGTCGGGCGTGGAGTACGGCATCACCCACCACGGCGACCGCTTCTACATCGTGACCAACGACAGGGCGCCGAATTTCCGCCTCGTGTCGGCCCCGGTGTCCGATCCGGGCCGCGCCAACTGGTCGGAGGTTCTGCCCTACCGCCCTCAGGTCAAGGTGGACGCGGCGGAGGCGTTCAGCGACCACCTGGTGGTGTGGGAGCGGCAGGACGGTCTCCGGCAGCTCAGGGTGCTCGAGCTGGCGAGCGGTGCGGAGCACCTGGTGACCTTCCCCGAGCCGGTCTACACGGTGCGGACGCATGAGAACCTGGAGTTCGAGACGGCGATCTTCCGCTTCAGCTACACCTCGCTGGTCACGCCCAACTCGGTCGTGGCGTACGGTCTGGCGGCGCGGACCTGGACCGTGCTGAAGCAGACCGAGGTGCTGGGCGGCTACGACCCTTCGTGCTACCGGAGCGAGCGCCTGTTCGCGCTGGCCGCGGACGGTGTGCGGGTACCGGTCTCGCTGGTCTACCGCCTCCCGCACGAGCGCGACGGCCGGCGGCCGCTGCTGCTGCAGGGATACGGCTCCTACGGCTACAGCTTCGACCCCGCGTTCTCCTCCAATCTCCTGAGCCTGATCGATCGCGGATTCGTGGTGGCGATCGCGCACGTGCGGGGCGGGGAAGAGATGGGCCGCTCGTGGTACGAGAACGGCAAGCTGCTGCACAAGCGGAACACGTTCACCGATTTCATCGCCGCGGCCGAGCACCTGGTGGCGGAGGGGTATACCTCGGCCGACCGGTTGGCGATCACCGGCGGGAGCGCGGGCGGGCTGCTGATGGGCGCGGTCACCAACCTGCGGCCCGACCTGTTCCAGGCGGTGGTGGCGGAAGTGCCGTTCGTGGACGTGGTGAACACCATGCTGGACGCGACGCTGCCGCTCACGGTGATCGAGTACGACGAGTGGGGCAATCCCAACGAGGCCGAGTTCTATCACTCCATCCGGGGCTACTCTCCATACGAGAACATCGCCGCGACCGACTACCCGAATATCCTGGTGACCGCGGGCCTCAACGATCCGCGGGTGGCGTACTGGGAGCCGGCCAAATGGACCGCGCGGCTGCGTGCGCGGAAGACCGATGGCAACCGGCTGATTCTGCGCACCAACATGGGCGCGGGCCACGGTGGCGCATCGGGGCGCTACGACTACCTGCGGGAAGTAGCCTTCAAGTACGCCTTCCTCCTGGACGTGATCCCCGCGCAAGGCTGACTGCAAGTTCCTGCAGTGGTCATCGTCCCCCCATCGCCGAGGTGAACCCCGCCTCCCCGGACGTGACCGGTCGCTGGCACACCGGTTGCGCTCTCCAGGAATTCCCGTAACATCGTTCTTCCCATGTTGCCCGGCACTTCCTGCTCCACCAAGGGAGATCGGCCATGCGCAAGTTGCTCCGCCGCCTTCGTTTGTCCGACCGCGGCCAGGGTCTTGTAGAGTACTGCCTCATCATCGCGCTGGTGGCAGTCGGGCTGATCGGAATGTTGCGCCTGTTCCGCAACTCGGTGGGGAACACCTACAACGGTACGCGAAACACGCTCGGCACCGTGGGCTGCTCCTACGGATCGACGTGCAACGTGCCGAACAACAACGGCGGCAACAACGGCGGCAACAACGGCGGCAACAACGGCGGCAACAACGGCGGCAACAACGGCGGCAACAACGGCGGCAACAACGGCGGCAACAACGGCGGGAACAACGGCGGCAACAACGGCGGCAACAACGGCGGCAACAACGGCGGGAACAACGGCGGCAACAACGGCGGCAACAACGGCGGCAACAACGGCGGCAACAACGGCGGCAATAACGGCGGCAATAACGGCGGCAATGATGATGACGATTAGTCCGGCGGCGCCGGGCTTCTCCAAGTCAAGCGCCACCTATCGCCGGTAGACTCAATCGGGCCCGGCTCCCAGAATCGCCGTGCACGCGAAGACGACCCCGACGGGCACCCAGGCGAGCCTCAAGGCTCTGCATGGACACGCCGCCGGGGTCGTCGCTTTTCCTGGGGCCCGCCCCGAGACGCGTGAGGCCTGTGGGTGGGATGGCGCATGGAGTAAATTGCGTTGGTGCGGCGTCGCCTCCGGCCGTCTGACCGGATCCCGCGGTCCCGGGCGGTTGCGCGTGGGTCATCCTCAGCGAAGATCCCAACGTGGTGACGAACGCCGCCCGCCATCTTCAATCAATCGCTGACGAAAACTGCGAACGGATTCATCGGTGACTGAAAACTCAGCGGTTCGTCAGGCGTTGCTCAAGTCGGCATTCCAGCACCTGTATCCGGGCGTGGCGCCCAATGAATGGCGCCCCGCCAGCGCGGTACTGGAGCAGATCAACTCCATGGCAAGACAACGGGGCTCGAGGCCGCGCTCCGGCCTGGTGGAGGCGCTGGATCCTGAGCACTTCGAGTTGCGCGATACGGCGTCCGCCGGTGCGAGTCAGGCGGCCCGCGAGCTTCGAAGCGTCAAGCGCACTCGACGACGGGCCGAATAGGAGCCTCCGAGAGGAGGACCAGGTCGCGCCGGATCCCCGCTACTGCTGGCAGACCCCGTCCGGATCCGGCTTCGGCTTGTCCACCACGACCCGGTGGTCGAGGTCGGCCACCCGGGTCGCGACGTCGGCGACCAGGCTGGTGACGTGCGCCATCTTCTCGAAGTCGATGTACTGCACCTCGTCGGTGACCTGGTGGTAGTCCCGATGGCTTCCGGTGGTGAAGAACGCGATGGGGATGCCGAAGCGGGCGTACATGTAGTGGTCGCTCCGGCAGTAGTAGTTGGCCGGGTGACCGTCCGCGTCGTACTGGTAGTCGAAGGTGAAGCCGTGCTTCCCCTCGGCGTTCGCCTTGTCCACCAGGTCGCCCAGCTCGGTGGAGAGGCGGCGTGAGCCGATGATCTGCAGGTAGCCCGGGCCGCCGTTCTCGATGTCGGCGGCGCCGCCGCGGCCCACCATGTCGATGTTGAGCTGGGCCACGATCGAGTCGCGCGGCACGGTGGGGTGCCGGGTGAACCAGTTGGAGCCGATCAGTCCCATCTCCTCGCCGGTGTGCCAGACGAAGAGGAGCGAGCGCCTGGGCCGGGCCCTGGCCTTCGCGAAGTATTCGGCCAGCTCCAGCACCGCGACCGTCCCGCTGCCATCGTCGTCGGCGCCGTTGAGGATCGAGTCGCGCCGCGCCGGGCGCACCCGGCGGAGACTGTCCAGGGTGCTCTGGATCTGCGCCTGCTGCTCGGCGGTCGGCTCCCCCGGCGTGCTGTTGGCGCCCTCGGGCCGCATCACCCGGTTGAAGGCGCGAAGCGAGTCGTGCTCCAGCGTCTCCGGGAAGATCCCGTCGTGGTCGTTGTGGGCGCCGATCGCCACCATCTCGCCCCGGAGCGCGGGATCGCTGCCCTCGAGGATCGCCACGACGTTCCGCCCCGGCTGGCTGACGGGCGTATCGGTGAACGCCACCGTCCCCGACACCGTCTTGCCGGTGGCACCCGGCTGGAGGGTGCCCGGTGCTCCCCCAAGCAAGGCCTCGACGACGCGGCGCGTGGCGTAGAAGAAGGCCGGCGTCTCGGGCCCGTCCCCGCCCTCCAGCTGGGCGGCGGCATCCTGCAGGTCGAGCCGGTCCGTGGGACCGATGTCGTCGAGCGTGGCGATCACGATGCCCGCGGCGCCACTGAACCGTGCGGTGGTCTGCGCGCGGTTGACCACGCCAGCCGGCACGCCGTTCTCCGGCGGGAAGGCCACCACCACCAGCTTGCCCTGGGCCTGTTCCAGCGGGATCAGGTCCTTGTCCCAGGTGCCGCCGTAGATCGCGGTCGCCCCGTCCACCGGGCGAGTGCCCTTGCCCTGGTCGCGGGGGATGATGTCGTCCCACGCCCTGTACGTCGTCCCATCGACGGCGATGCCGACCTCAGGGCCGAGGGTGCGCCGCACGAGGGGGACGGTCTGAAACCAGCCCCCGTTCTCCCCCGCCGGCTCGAGCCCGAGACGCTTTGCCTCGGCCGCGATGAGGTCGGTCGCCTTGACGTTCCCGATCGTCCCGGTCTGCCGCCCCTGCATGGAGTCGTCGGCGTAGGCGTAGAGCCGGGCGCGCAGGTCGGCCACCGTGATGGGGGCCGTCGTGGCCCCGGACGGGGCCGCGGAGGGGCTGCCCCCCGAGGCATGGCAGCCGGAGAGTCCGACGAGGCAAACGGCGAGGGCGGGGAAGAACCGGATGAGGGCAGGGTGCACGAGCGCTCCAGGTCGAGGGTGTGGGCCCGCCAACTACGCCGGGTCGGGCGGCCGGGTTTCCGGGCTCGTCTTCCGCACGGGGCCGGCACGCCGTATTGTATCCGACCGGCAATTTCTTCCACGACCCGAGGATACGCTATGACGGCTCCCCCCACGAACCAATGGGCGCTGGCGCCCATCCTGCGCCTGACCGCGGCGGCCATGATCCTGACCCTCGCGGGCGTGTTCACGGAAGGGCTGCTGCGGACGATCCTGGTGGTCGGTGGGGTGGCCCTGGCAGTGGTCGCGGCCATCAAACTGGTGCGACACATGGGGCGAAAGGGGTAGCGCATGGGACTCATCGACCGGGTCAAGAACATCCTGCTGAATCCGCGCCAGGAGTGGCAGGTCATCGACGCGGAGACGACGACGGTGGGCGAGCTCTACACGGGGTACATCGCCCCGCTGGCCGCGATCCCGCCGATCGCGCAGGCCATCGGCTACTCGGTGTTCGGGATAAGCGTGCCGTTCCTGGGGACCTACCGGACCCCGATCGGCTCCGCCCTCAGCAGTGCGCTGGTCACGTACGTCCTGACGCTCGCCGGTGTCTACGTGCTCTCGCTGATCATCGACGCCATCGCCCCGAACTTCGGCGGCACCAAGAACCAGATCCAGGCGCTCAAGATCGCGGCCTACTCGAGCACCGCGAGCTGGCTGGCGGGAATCTTCGCCCTGGTCCCGGGGCTCCGCTTCCTCGGCATCCTGGGGCTCTACAGCCTGTACCTGATGTACCTGGGGCTGCCGACGCTGATGAAGGCGCCGCAGGAGAAGGCGTTCAGCTACACCGTGGTGGTGATCGTGGCCGCGATCGTGCTCTTCATGGTGATCGGTCTGGTCGCGGGACGATTCGTCGCCATGCCCATGGGTGCGTAGCAGGATCGCCTGGGCGGCGGCGGCCGCGGCGGCCGCGATCGCGCTGGTCGGTGCGATCCCGGCGCTCCTCGGCCGCCCGAGTCCCGACGTCGCGTGGTTCTTCTACCTCGCGGACCGGATGCTGGACGGGGAGCGGCTCTACCGCGACGTGGTGGAGGTCAATCCGCCGCTCATCGTCTGGCTGAACCTGCCGGTGGCCGCGCTGGGTCGGGCCGCGGCGGTGCCGATGGAGCTGGTCTACGGTGCCGCGCTGCTCGGCCTGATCGGCGTGAGCCTGGCGCTGGCCGGCCGGCTCCTGCCTGAGGAGGGGCCCTGGCCGGCCCCGGGTGCGCGGCACGCCGCACTGCTGCTCGGTCTCGTCGTGCTGCTCCCGCTCGCCGGCAAGGATTTCGGTGAGCGGGAGCATCTGCTTCTCATCCTGACGCTGCCCTACACGCTGCTGGTGATCGCGAGGGCCGGCGGGCGATCGCCCGGCCCCTCGCTTGCGCTCGCGGTCGGTGTCATGGCGGGCGTGGGCTTCACCCTCAAGCCCTACTTTCTGCCCCTCTGGCTCGCGCTCGAGGCGTACCTGGTCCGCGGGCGGCCGAGCCCGCCGCCCTGGCGCCGGCCGGAGGCGGTCGCGGTCGTCGGCGTCGCGCTGCTGTACGGCGCGGCGGTCCTGCTCTTCGCGCCGGAATACTTCGCGCTCGCCCGCACGTTCGGCTCGCTCTACTGGAGCTACCTGCGGGGCCCGCTCTGGCTCACCGCCCTCCTCGGCGAGGGCTCCGCGCTGCCGCTGCTCGCGCTCCTCGCCTTCGTGGTGCTCTACCGGCGGGATCCGGGTGGTCACGTCTGGCGGGTTCTCGCGCTCGCCGTGGGCACGGCGCTGCTGTCGGCGCTGCTGCAGGGCAAGGGCTGGCGTTACCACTTCTACCCCGCGATGGGCTACGGCCTCCTGCTGCTCGCCGCGATGGGCTGGGGCGCCCGGCGGCCGCTGGGCAGCCTCGCGCAGCAGCTCTACGCCGCGGCGTGCGTGGCGGCCGTCGTGACCGCGGCCGCCCTGGCGCTGCTCCAGAGCGGCTATCGCAGCACGGCTCCGCGCGCCCCGCGCTACGACGCGGATCCCGACTTCGCCGCGTTGAGCCGCGAGCTCCGGCGGCAGGCGCCCGGCGGCAGCGTGCTGGTGCTGTCCAGCAACATGGCGTCGGCGTTTCCGCTGGTCACCACTGACGGACTGCGGTGGGCATCGCGATTCCCGAGTCTCTGGCTGCTGCCGGCGCTCTACATGAGCGAGCTGCGCTCGGATGCCCCGATCCGCTATCGCGAGCCCTCGGCGATGTCACCGCAGGAACGCTATCTCGCCGATGCGGTGGTCGAAGACATGGAGGGGCGGCCACCGGATGTGCTGGTCGAGCTGCGGCCGGGGCCGGACCAGCGCGCGTTCGGGATTCGCCGGCTCGACTATCTGGGGTACTTCAGCCGAGATCCACGCTTTCGAGAGATCGCTGCGAGCTACGGGTTCGCCGGGGATGTCGGCGAGTATCGTCTCTATCGCCGAGGTGCGGCGACCGGCGTGCGCCTGGCGACCGCTGCCACGGCGAGCGGGGCGCTCGCGGCCGGGTGGGACGGCACGCGGGGCATCGGCGTCGACGGAGAGCCTGCTGGGGGCGTCGCTGCTGATTCCCATTGCTCGCAGCGCTTCGGCGCGAGCGCAGGAGGGCGCGTGAACTCCGCGGATGACCCGCTGGTATCGGTGGTGATGCCTTGCCTCAACGAGGAAGAGGCCATCGGCGCCTGCATCGAGAAGATCCAGCGGACGTTCGCGCTGGCGGGGATCGAGGGCGAGATCGTCGTCGCCGACAACGGCTCCACGGACGCGTCGGTGGCCATCGCCGAGAGGATGGGCGCCAGAGTGCTGCACGAGCCGGAGCGCGGATACGGTACCGCCTACCTCACGGGGTTCGCGGGCGCGCGCGGGAAGTATCTGATGATGGGCGATGCCGACGACACCTACGACTTCACGTTGATTCCGCAGTTTCTGACGGCGCTGCGGGACCACGGGTACGAGTTCGTCACCGGCAGCCGGTATCTCGGAGACGGGGCCGGAAACATCAGCGTGCTGCATCGATACTTGGGAAATCCCGCGCTCACCAGGACGCTCAACCTGCTGTTCGGGACGCGCTACACCGACGTGTACTGTGGCTTCCGCGCCTTCACCCGGGAAGCCTACGACTTGATCCGCCCGGTGAGCGGCGGCATGGAGTTCAATCTCGAGCTCGCGATCAACGCGGGTCTGGCGGGCCTCCGCACGGTGGAGATCCCGATCGTGCTGGCGCCGCGGAAGGGCGAGTCGAAGCTTCGCACCTTCCGTGACGGATGGCGCAGCCTCCGGATGATGCTGCTTTACTCGCCGAACAAGCTCTTCTTCTGGCCGGGCGGCCTGCTGCTGGCCGTGGGGCTGATGCTGCACGTGGCGTTGATGCTGGGGCTCATCCACTTCGGCGGGCGTCCGGCAGCGGGCGTGACCGGGGTGTTCGCGACCATTTTCAGTGTGGTGGGCTTCGAGATCGTGAGCCTGGGCCTGCACGTCAAGACGTATTCCTGGAGTCGGCGATTTGACCGGGACAATGCGGCGCTTGCTCGCTTTTACGAACGGTTCAAGCTGGAGGGGGGCTTGCTGCTCGGTGTTGGACTCATCACCGCGGGGGCCGGCCTCCTGCTGGCGATCGCTATCGAGTGGGTCCGGTCGGAGCTTCTTCCGCTGCCCCATCCCGAGTGGGCCTCGTTCGCCGCCACATTGGTCATCATCGGTTCTAGCACCTTGTTCTCTTCGCTGTTCATCTCCGCCATGTCGATGACGCGCCACGAAACAGGTCCGTGAATGCCAGGGCAGTGTGCCCGCGGTCTACCGTTGGCGATCAGGGCACGGGCTGAAGCCAGGCGGCGCGTCGCAGGTAGTTCGCTATCGCCGTCGCCACGACTCGGTGGGCGCCCGCACTGGGATGTGCATCGTACGGTGTGGCCCACCAGCGGGCCCAATCTCCGCCCTGCGCGGCAAAGGCATCCGTGAGATCCAGGACATGCAGCCCCGCCTCGCGCGCATGTCGGGAAATGCTGGCATAGAGTCCCTTCATGGGGTACGTATCAGAAGTCCAGTTGCCTGCCAGCAAGGGGGGGAAGAGCACGAAGAGGACGGGAACCTTTCGACTCGCGGCAGAGTCGCCGATCTCGCGAAGCGCCGCGCGAAGCTGGCGGAATCCCTCCGCGTCGGGCCGGAACAACGTCTCGCTCTCGTCATTGCCCTCGAGGAGGCCGTAGACAATCCCGTTGATCGCGTTGGATGCGAGTGAGGCGAGGGCGCTGGAGCGGATGTATCCCTGCCAGAACTGGGTAGGAAGTAGCCAGATTCGCGGGGGCTCGCCGAAGCGGAAGTCGGGCCCGCTAGGGTACGCATCGTTGACGAAGAATTGCACAATGACGACATCGGGGGCGAACTGCCACCCGAGCCGGCGCAGGAATTCCGCTTCGTTGGCGGTGGTCCATCCGCGCTGGCCCATGTTGATGACCTCAGTGACGCCGGGCGAGCCAGAGGAGGAGAGCTCGCGCTCGAGCAGCGCCGGCCAGACACTGTCTGACGACCCGACATGGAGTCCCCAGGTGAATGAGTCCCCCAGCGCAATGAGGCGTTGCACCCCCGGCCGCCTTGCCACGACCTCGTGGGTCGAGCGAAAGCGGAACACATTGTGGGCCCAGAGACTGTCGTAAGCCGCGAGCTGTCGCTCTCGCTCCACCGGAAGGCCGAACTCACGAGCCACGCGGGGAATCCGAAGCAGGAGTTCGAGCGGGAGGAGCACAACCACGAGTGCGGCGCCGAGGGCCACCACGTGACCCAACAGGCGCCCGACCGCCGCGGCTCCCCGACTCGACGCAACCAGCATGGCCGTCACACCAAGCGCCATGGCGAGGAGCAGCGCGCACGCTGGGGCAAGAATCAGCCCGACCAGCACTAGTAGACCGGCCAACAGGACCAACTGTAGCAGGGCCGGCGGAGTCGCCGAGCTGATTCCACCGAGGGCGGGCCAGAACCGCTGCGCCGGCGACGGCGAGCGTCACCCACAGCGTCACGATCGGCGGGCTGGGATGGTCGGGGAGAATTGCAGCGGCCGTCACTGCGGTGAGCACCGTCCAGCAGATACGGATCTCGCGGAGCGTGGAGGGCACGGTCTGACCTTGGTCGAAGTGGTCGTCGGATCCGGTCATGCGGCGCGGTGTATCGACACGAGGATTAGCTCCCACGGCGCGATGAAGAAGCCACGGTGCAACAGTGGCGGCTCGAGACGACCTGCGACGGGCAGTCGCGCCGTAGAAAAGAATAGTCGCGTTCGAGATGAACGGGCCAACCTCCCCGCTGTCCCAGACCCAGAGAGTGCGGAGAATATCTGATCGTCGAGAGCAAGGGTAACGATCCACGTGTGGAAACCCGGTCGCGCAGCTGGTGGGCGATCGTGGCGTTCACGGCGCTCTACCTGCCTGTACGAGCGTCCCGCGGCGAAGCAAAGGGCAGTCCCATCACCGAGGGTGTCACCATTGCTGGTCTGGCGCTGGGGATGCTGGTCTTGATTGGAGAGGCTGTCTGTGCCGCGGTGCCGGTCAGCCACGCAGTCGGCTATACGCTCTCGGCCAAGCTGTGGCGAGAGAGGTATTGGGGGCAACTCAATGCGGCGGGATACCGCGATGCGGAGCGGGGCGGTATGCCCCCCCCGCGCGCTCTCTTCATGCTGGGTGACTCATTCGTGGAAGGGTCGGGAATCGAGAACATTCAGGACCGGGCCTCCAATCTTCTTCACGACCGGCTGGCAGGCGAGTATCGTGTGCTGAACCTCGGGCGAGGGGGGTCCGACACGCGCGACGAGTATCAACGGCTGATTGCCTACGGCGAACGGCCCGCCGGTGTGATTCTTGTCTACTATGCCAACGACATTGAGGAATCCTGCATCGCCGCGGGCGAGCTCGCTGCGGAGTTCACTCCCTACGCTGACGTTCCTGCCTCGGTGGCTTGGCTGCTCAAGCGATCTTACCTCCTGGATCTTCTCTACTGGCAAACTCCCCACCGCGATGTCGTCGGTTTGGAGCACGCGTTGGAGCGCTGTTACAAGCTCCCCGCGGTGCTGAATGCCCACCTCGAAGATCTCGATTGCTTTGTCAGGTATTCGCGTAATTGGAATATCCCTCTGGCGGTGGTTGCCATTCCGCACCTTGTCGCCTTGTCCGAGAGCCGGCGCCTCATAGAGCCGGTGATCGCTTCAGGAGCCGGAATATCCCGGTGGTCGACGTCTATCCGCTGGTTGCGGACCTACCTGTCGAGGATCGTATCGTCAACCGTCAGGACGCCCATGCCAGCGTTCTTGTCAATCGGCTGATCACTGGTGCACTCGTTCGCACGGTGGACCACTGGTAACGATGGCGTCCCTCACGATGCGCTTACCCAGCTCTTGGCCGTTGGCGTCCCCCGCGGTCGTAACGGCCCTCGGCATCGGGGCCGGCCTTCAGGTTCTCCTGTTCCTGATGCTCCGGACGGACCCTTCGACCCGGCTAGGTGGGCTTGCGCCGTCTGCGTTAACAGTCGCGCTCGTCTTCGCTTGCCGCCGCCGCCACAGCACCTGGTGGCATGCCCTGACGTGGGCGAGTTGGGGAGTGGCCGTCATCGCGTTCTTCCACTACCTCTCGCGGGCGCCGGCGCCATACCCCTTGCGCCCGCTCCAGCTCCTGGTCGTGCTCGCCTACTCGGCCCCGGTGCTCCTGGTGGTGATCGCCGGATCGCGCGTGGTCGACCTATCACGGGCGACCATGCTCGTGGCATCGACGCTGCTCGACTCTGTGGTTGTGTGACGCCATTCTGGGACTGGCGGGGCTGGCTGCGCGTTCCGAGGAGGTGTGGTGGAGCGGCGGCTTTCAAGTGCATCCGTTGCTTGACACCTACAACGCACCCTATTCCAGAGCCAAGCTGTACTATCCAACCAACCCCCGCGGGTATTTCGCCACCGGCCGCCCCTACGAACGCGACTGGCGCACCACGATGGAGCGCGGGAGTGAAGGGCATCTCGAGTTTCCCCCGATCGATCCGCCGGTTGCGCGTGTCGTGATTGACACGCTCGGTTCTGAGCGCCTGTGGGCGGTGACGGCTGACATGGTGCATCTGACTCTCACAGGTGGACGACGCTACCGGGTGACGTTTCGCGCGCGGGCCGACCAGCCGCGGAGGCTGGCGTACCAACTGATCCAAGCGCACGAGCCTTGGACGAGGTTAGGTCTCTACGCCTCCGCGTCGCTCACGCACGAATGGCAGACCTTCTACTCGGAGTTCATTGCAAACGCGTCCGAAACGAATGCGGCCGTGCACTTCGAGCTTGGCGGCAGTACTACGGCTGTCGAGATCATGGGTCCGACCCTCGAGGACGTGGAAACAGGCAAGAGAGTCGTGTCGGCGCCGTCCACAGAAAACTCGATTGAGTACCGGTTCAATGGCATGGGTTGCCGCGGACCGGACTACGCGATGCCCCGGTTACCTGGGACCTTCAGAATCCTCGCATTGGGAGATTCCTACACCTTGGGATATGGCGTACACGAGGAGGACACGTTCGAGGTCCTGCTGGAGAGATTGCTTGACGACTCTCTCGGGAGTCGGTTGGGCCGTGAATTTGAGGTCATCAATTGCGGTGCGAATGGTTATTGGACCGGGCAGGAACGTCTCTGGTACGAGGGGTTCTTGGCGAAGTATGAGCCTGATCTGGTTCTGATCAACGTCGTCGCCAACGACGACCGCTCGTGGCGGAACGACGTTGCCGCGGGATATGCTCACCGCCCCGCCAGGCCGGATTTTCTCTCGGTCGTCTGGCACCGGGTGCAGCTACTCCGGCACCGCCGTCCCCCGGCGGATTATTCCCGCACTCTTCAAGAGGTACTGAATTTGGAGGCGTTCTGCCGGGCTCGGGGCACCCGGCTTGGCGTCATCGTGTTTCGCAACGCCGAGCTCATTCATGATTGGTCCAAGCTGGTCCGCGCGGTGCGTGAAGGTCTCGAGGGAACCGGCATCGTTCACCTGGATCTCGGTGTCGCGCTGTTGCGCAATCATACCGTCGAGCAGCTGTGGGCCCACGACGTCGACTGGCATCCTAACGAGATCGCTCAGCGGATCGCCGCTCGCGAGCTTTATCGCTTCCTGATAGCCGCAGATCTTCTATCCTCGCTTGCTCCCGCGAGCGGGTCCTCTGCCCGGTGAACAGGAAGGAAGCAATGTTCGCGGGGGTGCTCGCCCTGGGTATGTACCTCCGGGTCAGGCGCTGGTGGGCCCAGCCCTCTCTCTGGATCGATGAAGCGCGAATGGCCCTCAACATCGCGGGCAGGTCCTATGTCGAACTCTTGAACCCATTGGCTCACGATCAGGTGGCCACGGTTCCCTTTCTCTGGCTGGAGAAGTTCGTAATCGACATTGTCGGCATCAACGAACTTGCGCTACGATCAGTGTCGCTCGCCGCAAGCATTCTAGGGCTTGTTCTTTTCGCTGCCATTGCCCGGCGCCTCCTGAATGGGCACGAAGCTCTTCTGGCCATTTCTCTCATGGCGGTTTCCCCACTGTTGGTGTTCTACGCCAACGACGTAAAGCCCTACAGCACGGACCTCCTCGCTGCAACGGCGTTGACTCTCTGCGCCGTGCGATTGGTCCAACGCCCCGAGAGTGTGCTCCGTTGGAGAACATTTGGACTGGTGGCTGGCGGTGGCGTGCTTCTCTCCATCCCTGCAGTGCTGGCACTGGGAGGGAACACGCTTGCCCTCCTCGGACGGGAAGAGATACGGAAATGCCGGAAGGCACGCCGATGGCTTGGCGCGATAGTCCTGGGGGCCTTCACGCTCGCGGCTCTCGGCTACGGCTTGCTCTATCGCTTGGAAGCCTCGCCCTACATGCACCGCTTCTGGGCGGCGTCATTCGTGAGCATCGACTCTGCCGATTCCCTTCGGCGCCTTTGGAGCGTCACTGTGGAGGTCCTCTGGAAGAACTTCGTCGGCGGAGATGCGCTTGCGGAGCTTCGCGAGCCTATGGTCGTGATCGTACTGGCCTCCGTCACCGTCGGAACGCTAAGATTACGCCGCAGCGCGGGGTCGTGGGCGGCCTGGCTGATCGCGGGTCCCTGGCTGGCGTTGTTTCTCTGCTCGGCATCTCGGCTCTACCCTCTCGGGGCACGCGTGACCCTCTTCGCCGCACCCCTGTTGTTCCTAGGGTTCGCGGCTGGCTGTGGTGGAGCGTTGGCTGCTACTCCCTGGCCGATTGCGGCGGCCGGGTTGGCTGACGGTTGGGCTCGGCTTCTGCGCGCTACCACTCACGAACGCGGCGAATGTGAACTACCGGCCGCTTGAATCGTGGTTGGAGGAAACGCGGCCGGTGGCCGCGGTTTTCCGACGCATGCACGCGCAGGGGGAGCCGGTGTATCTGTTCGCCGGCGCCGTGCCGGCGTGGGGGTTCTACACGACGGACTGGCGAGCCCCTGATCCGAAGCGGTTAGCACGGTACGCCCGGATCGACAATTCGAGAGAGCCCACCTTCGAGAACGGACCTCGTCGCGCGGCTCCTATCGTGGTCGAGGGTGACTCGCTGCACTTTCCCGCCGGCGAATGGACGGAGCTCATCGGGATCCGTACCGGCCGCCAGTGGTTGCACTTGGTCGGATTCACGGCCGGTGATCACCCGGACTCCGGGTCGGTCAACCAACGAGGCGCTGCGGATGCGCAAAGCCGCCAATCCCCGACTCTGGGCCTTCTTCAGTCACGTGGACTCCATTCGTGTGGAAGCCGGGCTGCTTCGCGCGATCGAATCCTTGGGTGGAGAACGTGAGCTCGTTGCCTCGGCGCCCGGTGCGCGATTGTACCGTTTCCGCTTCGGGCCTCAATGAGCGACAAGGCGGAACTGGCTCATCAAAGGAGGGCGTCCCGAATCGTCGAGCTGGCTTCAGGGGCGCTACTGGTGGGCGGCGTGCGTTCTCACGGCTGTGTATCTGCCGGGCATGTCTCGGGTCGCCTACTTCCGCCAACTCTCGCACGACGAGTTGTACACCTTCTACATCGCCCGGCTACCTCGGCCCCAGCTTTACGCGGCGTTGATGACGGGAGCAGATCAGCACCCAGTTCCCTTTTACCTCGCGTCCGGTTGGTGCCTGCGATTGCTGGGAAACAACGAGCTTGCGTTGCGCGTACCTGCCTTGATCAGCGGGTGGGTACTCGCTATGGCGATGCTTGTGCTGGTCGGGTCCCGAACTTCGGTCCTTTACGGACTCGTGGCCTCCTTGTTGATGATGAATACGGCTGCCGGTTCATTCGCGGTGACGGCTCGAGGGTACATGCCCGCGGTCGCGTTCCTCGCGCTTGCTGTAGTGTGTTGGCAGCGCGCTCGCGAGCATTCGGGATGGAAACTCGGTCTGGCCCTGGCGCTGGCCGGCTCGGTGTCCAGTCACTACTACGCCGCCCTTGGCGTGGTCCCTCTCGCGATCGGCGAAGCCATCAGGACGCGCAGGAGTGGTCTTGACCCCGCCACCTGGCTGTCCATGGCCTTGGCGGCCGCGCCGATCGCGGCGTCTTGGTCGCTGATTGAAGCGGCACGACCTTGGGCCGCGACCTTCTGGGGCCGACCCGCTTGGTCGGAACTGCCCGACTACTACTCCTTCGTTCTCGGTGACTTCACCGTCTGGTTAGGCCTCTTCGTCGTTCTCCTCCCCTTGTGGCAGCAGAGAGTCGAGGGTGGGAGAGGTCGCGTCCTGGATCCCGCGGAGCGAGGGGTTCTCTTCGGCTTTCGCTGTCTTGCCCGTACTCGGCGTTCTCGCGGCGAAGATCAGTGTGGACACATTCGCCGCTCGGTACGCATTGCCTGCGGTGATCGGCGTCTGCTCGTTGGGCGCGTTGGCGCTTCACCAGATTGGGCGTGGCGGCACACGGGCAGGGATCGCTTGTGCGCTGCTCCTCGCGATGTGGTGTGTGCGGAACCAGGTGGCAGCGGAATATCTCGGCTACGGGGTCAAGGTGCGCCGAGAAGCTGTTGCGGACTGGCTGCTCCGATCATCCCCTCCGGATCTGAGAATCGCCTCGTGGGGACCGCACACCTTCCTGGAGATGTCGCAGTATGCGCCTCCAGACCTCGCCAGTCGTCTCGTATATCTCGCCGACACCGCGGCCTCCCTCGAACTGCTCGGTCACGACACGCCCGACCGGGGCTTCTTGGCGCTACAACGGTGGTTTCGGGCAGACGTGAGAGACTATGGGGCTTTCACAGCTGTAACCTGCCGGTTCCTGGTTCACGGGTCGTTTGTGGACGACACCCGATGGAGCTGGTTGTTGTCTCGGCTCCTCGGCGACGGCGCCCGGCTTCAGCTGGTGGCTCGAGACGCCGATGAGGTTCTCTTCCTCGCCAGCATGCCCAGGGCGGAATGCGGCTGACCGCCGGGTCGATGCGGGGCCCCAACGACGCTGTGCCTCTCCCATGGAGGCCGAAGCCCTGCTAGGTTTTCAATCTTCCATGCCATTCTCCGTCACGTTTCCGGGGCCATGAGTGCGCCTGTCAGTAATCATTGCCGCGTACGATGAAGCGGCGACGCTGGCCACTGTCGTCAAGCGGGTGCGCGCGGCGCTGCCCCATGCCCAGCTCGTCGTGGTCAACGATGGGTCGCGTGACGGCACTGCCGGCGTGCTGGACCAATTGGCCAGAGAAGGCGCGGTCGACGTAGCGGCACACCATGAGCGGAACCGTGGCAAAGGCGCGGCCATCCGCACCGGCATCGCGATGGCGAGCGGCGAAGTAATCGTGGTGCAGGACGCCGACCTGGAATACAATCCGGCCGAGCTTGTGCGGCTGTTGCAGCCCATCGAAGATGGCATGGCCGATGCGGTTTTTGGCTCCCGCTTTCTGGGCGGCGACCGGCGGGTGCTCTATTTCTGGCATTCGATCGGCAACAAACTCCTCACCCTTCTGTCGAACATGTTCACGGACCTGAACCTCTCCGACATGGAGACCTGCTACAAGATGGTCCGTGCCCCCCTGCTCAAATCTCTGGTACTCACCAGCGATCGTTTCGGGTTCGAGCCTGAATTGACTGCCCGGCTGGCGCAGGCCAAGGCGCGAATTTGGGAAGTGGGCATCTCTTACGCCGGGCGCACATACGCGGAGGGCAAGAAAATAGGGTGGAAGGACGGCTTGGCCGCCGTATGGCACATTGTGTATTTCAATGTTCGCAAACGACTCCCACCGCAGTCGGTACAGGTTGACGCTTCCGTGTCACGCACGGCGTCCGCACTCGATCCCAAAGTCTAGGTCCTCACCTGGCAGCCGAGAGTGTTACGAGGGATGACCGGCGCCTGGCGCTCGTTATTGGCGTTGGCGTGGCCATTCGGCTCCTCCACTACACCTGGCGCCCTTCGTTATGGCTCGACGAGGCCCGCGTGGCTCTCAACGTCGCCGCACGCAATTTCACCGCGCTGACGTTGCCGCTGGATCACGACCAGGTCGTGCCGGTTCCGTTTCTTTGGGCGCAACGTTTGGCCATCGCGGTCGGTGGCGTCAACGAACTTGCCCTCCGGGCGGTACCACTTCTCGTCGGCATCGCCACCGTGGTGGTGATCGCCCGTCTGGCTCGGCGGGTGCTAGGTCCCTCTGGGGCGCTCCTCGCGACCAGCATGGCGGCATTGTCTCCAATGCTCGTGCTGTATTCCAATGAGGCGAAGCCATATGTGGTGGACGCGTTCGCCGCTGCGATGGTCTTGTGGTGCGCGCTCATCGCGGGCGAGAAGAGAGATACGCATGCGGACATCAGGCTCTGCCTGGCAGGGCTAACGGCAGTCCTTTTTTCATTTACATCCATTCTGCTACTCGCAGCAGTAGTGCCTTCGCTACTCATGTCGCCCAGCTACCGCCGGCGGCCAGCGTCTCTGTGGCTTGCCGGTGGCGCGGCGGCGCTGGCAGCCCTATTCGGGGCGATGTACGCTCGCTGGTACCGCGTCCATAGCGAGAGCGAGTACCTGCAACGGTTCTGGGCGGAGGCCTTCTTCTCGCCCTGGCAAGAAGGAGCCGGACGGCGGGCCAGCTCATTGTTGGCTGATTACGTCGGCAACGTCTTTCTCTCCCGCAGATACCCTGCGGTCTTGGCGCTAAGCGCGACTGCGGTTCTCCTGAGCGCCGGGATACTGGGCGCTCGGCGGATCGGGCAGGCTCGCGGCTGGTGGATCGCGGGCCTGGCAGCGGGACCTTTCGTCGCGGCGGTGGGAGCATCGGTTCTTGGCGTGTACCCATTTGCCTCGAGGCTGGATCTGTTTGCTGTTCCGGGCATGCTCTTGCTCGTTGCCGCTGGAGTGAGCGGCACCGTGGAACGGTTGACAGATCCCACTCGTACAGCTGCCTGGATCTGCATGGTCGCCTGGCTGATCTTGCCGGCCTTCGTACAAAGCCTCGATCCCACGATTCGGGCGGTAACCGCGGAAGAGCTCAAACCTCTAGTCTCCGTGTTCATGCAACGGCACCAGCCCGACGATCCTGTCTACCTTCATGCCAGTGCGGTCCCAGCGTGGACATTCTATACCACGAACTGGTCGGACCCGGATTCGAGCAGGCTTCGGCGTTTGGCTTACCTTGATGACGCCCGAAACCCAGCATTCGAGAACCGGCCTCCCCGAAGGGACTCGGTGCTTCGGGCCGAGGCTCACAGCCTCCAGTTCGAGTCTCACGACTGGACTGAGATCGTTGGACTGCCCTCAGGGATGGAATTCCGTTATGGCGTTGGGACCACTCAAACGCAGCCAGACGTGGGATGGGCAGATGTCGAGGCCGAGCGAATCCGTGCCGCCGCAACCCCCGATATCTGGGTTTGCTTCGCTCACGTGTCACAGGGTTTCCAAGCTGAGAGGCAGCTGCTGGCGGCCATTGAAAGACTGGGCGCCCGGAGGATAGGTGGTTGGCAGTCTTATGGCGCGGCCCTGCTGGCCTATCGCTTCCCGGACCGAACAGTCATACAACCTTCGAAGCCTTCGCCGAGCCTACTTCGAAAACGCGCTCAATAGCTTGCCGAGGCGCGTTCGCGGCCACCTCTGGCGCCGCCCTGGATGGCTGAAGAATCTGGGTTCCGCTGAGCCCACACCGCGGCGATATCCGGAGCCAATTGCTCTCGCAGGTGGCCCGCGACGATACGGTAACCCTCAGCCGAGTAGTGGTAGGGAGCGAGGCGTTTGAGACATGCGGGGTCGCATCTTGGGAAGGCGCCTTCCAGGTCGATCACTCGCACTCCATCTCGCAGGAGCGAGTCTCTCACAACACCCAGCGGATGCGCCGCTCCCCCGCGAATCATCGCGATCTGCCTCGCCTCCTCGAAAAGGACGATAACAGGCAGGCCACCGTTATCTCGCACTTCAGTTGCAAAACGTCTCAGAGTGGCAATGGCGAGCTGCACACGTGGGCTCGCGGCTCTTAGTACACCACCTGGGTCCAACCGGTCCGCGCGCATGCGCCAAAGCCGGAGCCCGATCTTGAAAAGCCGCACGGTGGGCGAGAAGTCTTCCGCCCCCGGCCGTTCGCGATGTTGGAAGTAATCGTCATGGATCCCGAGCACCTCGATCGTCGAGTCCGGGTTGCGCAGAAGGCTCTCAGGGCCATTCGGGAGGGGGTTGGGATGCAAGACCAGACCGGTATCACTCAGAGCGAAGCGCGGCTTCCCGGTGAAACCGAACTCCAGATCCCAGGCATAAAAGGGTCGCCATGTGTTCACCCCGCGGCTCACGTTCTCAGCGAGGACCCCGATCAGAACGATCTGCGGAGCAAATGCGACGCCATCTCTTCGGTACCGAAGCAGTGCTTGGTCGAGTCCGTACGCTCCGACACCGAAGTTCAGGACCTCCAAAGTCGTGTCTCGAGCTTCCATCTGAGCTGCCCACGCATCCGCGTTGGCGACATCATCTCCGTAGACGAACGAATCCCCGAATGCGGCGATTCGCACCCGGTCGGATCGCGGAATTGTGTCATACACGAAGCTACCTCGCAGACCTTGCGCGTTGGCGCGATGAAGCGGCGCCCACTGGCCTCCGGGGCGGAGAGTCCATCCCAGCATGGGATCAATCTGGTAGTAGGAAGCCGAATCGGGGATCCTGGATGAGATGAACGCCACCGCGGTCGAATCGAGTGTGACCGGGATCGGCATGAACCATGTGCCGACCAGGGGCGCCACGACGGCATAGTGCGCGATTGCCGATATGCCCTCGGCCATTCCGTAGGTGACGAGCGCCACGACCAAGGGCAGCCAGCGGGCGGAAGCAGGACGAGCGTCTCTCATGTTCACACTCGCACCAAGTGTCTTGAAGCCATGGCTAGGCGGCGAGAAATGGAGCTCCTGATTTCATAGAACCTAAGGCCGACCCGAGTTCACCAGTCAAGAAGGAGGAGGAATCGTGGGAGTGGCGACGGGACCGGAGGAACCACTGGCGTCGAGGAAAGCTGAGCGCACAAGCTGGTCCCAGCCTGTGCTTGTGGCAGTCCTCACCGGACTCGCCATGGTTCGCGTTTGGGGATCGATGCAGGAAACGGCCACGATATTCCACGATGAAGCGGCCTATCTCCTCCAAGCGCGGATCTTCGCCAGTGGTCGATGGACCGCACCGGCTCCTCCATTGCCCGAGTTCTTCGAGCAGTTTCACGTCCTCGTAACTCCTGTCCTCGCAGCGAAGTATTGGCCCGGGCACTCGATCGTTCTCGTCCCAGGAGTATGGCTGGCTTTGCCGAATCTGATCCCGGTCCTCATGACCGCCGTTTCGGGAGGCATGCTCTTCGCGTTGACACGGCGCACCACGTCGTCACTGGTCGCAGGCATTGCCTGGCTGGTCTGGCTGACCAGTCGCGGCACGCTGTTCTTCCATCCGACGTACCTGTCCGAAGTGACTACGTCGGTTTTGTGGCTGGGAGCGCTCTGGGCGTTGCTGGAGTGGCGGGAAACATCCCGCCCATCGTGGTTGGTCGTCCTGGCAAGCTGCTTCGCTTGGGCGGCGATCACACGCCCCTTGACCGCGATCGCGCTATGCCTCCCCGTTGTCGCAGTTGTCGCACGGGAGCTCATCACCAGAGGCCCGTTGAGGCAACTCATGTACGGGACTATCCCATTCCTGGTTGTGCTGTCACTGGTTCCTGTGTGGAGTTCACGTACCACGGGCGACTGGAGGCGGACGCCCTACACGGAGTATCTCACACTCTACTTTCCTTTCGATCGGTTGGGTTTCGGTTTCGACTCCACGCCCCCCAAACGGGCTCTGCCGCCGGATATGGCCAAGTTCACCAAAGAGATGAGTGTGCCCTTTCGTGAGCATACGCTGAGCAACCTCCCGGCCGTGTTTGCCCAGCGACTGGTAACAATCGGAGCAGACATGTGGGGTGGAAAGCGCGTCGTGCTATTCCCGCTGGCAATGCTCGGGATCATCCTGTCGCCTCCTGCTGTTTGCTTCGCTCTGGGCTCGGCGCTCTTGCTGGTGATCTCGTACTTGCCGTACGGATTCACGTCGCGCTGGTCGGTCTACTATCTCGAGATCCAGCCGGTCCTGGCGGTGGTGACCGCCGTCGGAGTGTGGCGGCTGCTTCAGATAGTCAAGGCCCGGCTCACCTGGGCGCCCAGGGCTCTCGCTGCAGTCGGCGGGCTCTACCTCATCGGACTAGCGGCTTATGCCGTCGTGCGCGTTGAGACGTTTCGCAAGATTCGGGAGTTTGTGATCACACCGAAGACGAGGTTAGCCAGCGCGCTGACCGGCATTCCTGACTCCGCAATCGTATTCGTGCGATACGCACCTGACCACGATGTGCATATGAGTCTGATAGAGAACTCCGAGAACCTAACCGAGACCCGAGTCTGGGTGGCACGTGACCGGGAGCACGAGAATCGCCGCCTGCTGGAGCTGGCGCCCGGTCGCAAAGCCTACGTGTACGACGAGGCTAGGCACGCGCTGCGTCTCGCCACCCCGGCGGACTTCTGATCGGAACGACGCGCGAGGTTCCCGGCGTGTCGGGAATATCCGCCTTGCGACGGACACTCCGAGCAATGGACAACGAAGGACGTGAACGATGCTGTCGCAGAATAGTGAGGATGAACGCCTTTCGATCTGGCCGCTGGCCGTCGCCCTGGGCTGGGGCGTGGCGCTTCGCGCGGTGCTCTATCTCGGCGGACGATCGCTCTGGATCGACGAGGCGCGGACCGCCCTGAACATCGGCACCCGGTCGTACCTCCGCCTGCTCACACCGCTCGACTACGACCAGGCCGCTCCGGTGGCGTTTCTCTGGGCCGAGCGCCTGGCCGTCACGGCGTTCGGCATGCGCGACTGGGCGCTCGAGCTGCTTCCGTTTCTCGCCGGCATCGGCGTCCTGTTCCTCGTCTACCCGCTGGCGCGCCGGGCGGGGTTGCCCGCGGCGTCCGCGGTGCTCGCCACCGCCCTGGTGGCCTGCGCGCCGAATCTGGTCTTCTACACCAGCGCGGTGAAGCCCTACGGGCTCGACGTGCTCGTGACCTGCGTCCTGCTCCTGTTCGCCCTCGACGTGATCAACCCCGACGGTGACCTGCGATCCCGGGGCCGCCTTGCAGTGGCTGGGATGCTGGCTCCGTGGTGCTCGGTCCCCGCCGTGTTCGTGCTCGCGGCGATCTGTCTCGCGCTCCTGGCCGACGCCCGGCGGTCGCGACCCGGCATGACGGGCTGGCTGCTCCGGTGGATGACGGTGTGGGCCGCCTCGTTCGGAGCGGCATACGTGCTCGTGTATCGGCACGCGACCACCAACCCCTACATGCTCGCTTTCTGGAAAGAGGCGTTCCTCGATCCGGGTCCGGGGTGGCCCCTCCGCGCGGTGCTCAGAATTCGGGAGGTCGTCTGGGGCATGTTCCTCGAGGGGTCCACCCGGCCGACGGGCCAGGTGATCGAGGAGCTCGCGTTCACCCTGATCCCGACGGTGTTCCTGATCCTCGCCGGCCTTGGCGTGGTCCGGCTCGCGCGCGCGCGCGCGTCCGCCGCGCTGCTCGTCGCCGGACCCATCGCCCTCGTGCTGATCGCATCGGTGGCCGGTGTCTACCCCACGGCGACGCGCCTGCTGCTGTTCACCGCGCCGCTGTTCGCCCTTCTGGTCGCCGCCGGAGTGGCCCAGGTGCTGTCGTGGCGAGCCGAGGAGCCGGCGCCGTGGCTCTGGCCGGTGGCGACGCTGCTCGTGGCGATGGGACCGGCGCTCTACGGCCTGCGCATGGTGCTGCGGGCACCCAGCCAGGAGCCGATGGCGGCGGTGGTACGGCGGTTCGCGGCGAGCGTCGCACCGGGCGAGGCGGTGTACCTCGCGCCGGGCAGCATTCCCGCCTGGACCCGCTACACGACCCCCTGGGCCCGCCCCGACTCGGCGCGGCTGGCGCGGGTCGCGAGCCTCGCCAGCTCCACCGGTCCCGCGTTCGAGAACGCGCCGCCGGGCAGCTTCGATCCCTCCGCGGACGCGAGTGCACTCACGCTGGACCACGAGGGCTGGGTGGAGATCTTCGGGCGCTCGGCGGGGATCCAGGAGCGCCCGGGGCTGCCGATGGGGGCGCCGGCACCGGACTCGGGGTGGACGGAGGGAGAGGTCGCCCGCATCGCGGCGAGTGGGAAGCCCGCGGTGTGGCTGGTGCTGTCCTACCTCTACGGATACGAGTTCGACGTGCTCGAGGCGATGGACGCGCGACGCGCCCGGCGCACCTTCTGGGAGCGGATCGGCGACATCGAGCTGGTGCGCTACGAGCTACCCGGGGCAGACTCGGCATCCGCCGCGCAGCGTTCGAGCCGGGCCATCGCCCCGGCGCCGCCCGTCTCCGCATCCCGCTCCAGCAGCGCCGCGGTCTTGTCGCAGTAGCGCACGCCCCAGTCGCCGTCCCGGACCAGCTCGTTGGCGATGGACGCACCGGGCGCGATCAGCAGGACGGACACCTTCCAGTTCGCCAGCGTCTCCCGCCATCCCGGCTTGAGCCCGCGGATCTCGATGAACGTGCGCATGAGGTCCGGCCCGTAGAAGTCGGTGCCGCCGTCGATGAACACGCGCTGCTCGGGCCAGGCGTAGAGCAGGTAGCCGCCCCAGATGAACTCGTGGAAGATGCGTCCCTGGATTCCCTCCGCCCGCGCGTAGTCCACCGCGGCAATGGGGAAAACGCTCGGGTCCAGCCGGTCAGGGACCGGCCGCCAGGGCCCGAGTCGGCCCTGCAGCAGCGCGACCAGCACCATGACGGTGCCGATGGCGCCGATGAAGACGGCCGTCGTTCCCCGGCGGGCGTCGCGCTCGAAGACCGCGCGGATGCCCCGCGGGTCGGGCAGCCGCCGCACGGCGGCGTCGAAATGCAGCGCCAGCACCGGCAACACCACCGCGGCATAGAGCTGCACGTTGCGGCGCGCCTGCAGGGCGAAGGCGACGTTGGCCAGGAGCAGGCACAGCCGGGGGCAGCGTCGGCCGGCCCGGGCACGAGCGCGAACAGCGCGACGATGCCCAGCAGCGACGCCATCAGCATCTGTCCCGACACCGTGTGGAAGTCGGGCGAGAGGAACTCCTCGGTGTTGTCGCGCAGGAACGGCTCGCCGAAGAACCGGATGATGTGCAGGTGCAGCGCGGGCCCGTTCGGGTTCACCAGGGTGCCCAGCCCGGCCACCAGCAGGGCGAGCGCGTAGTAGCGGCTGCGCTGCTTCCACAGCGCCGGATCGGACCCCCAGCGCCACTCGGCCAGGCTTCCCGCCAGGTAGATCCCCAGCAGGGTGAGACCGAAGACGAATCCGCCGTGCAGATTCGCCCAGACCACGAACATCAGGAACAGGTGCCAGAGCTTCGGCCGCCGCTCGCCGGGCTCGAGGAAGAAGAGCAGCAGGGCGACGAACAGCAGGGTGATGAGGTGCGGCCGCGCGGCCCAGTGCACCGCGCCGATGACCGCCGCGACCATGGTCGTCGCGTAGGTGGAGAACGGATCGGCGCCGCGGGCGAGGAGGAAGCGGGCGATGACGGCGTAGCTCCCCGCGATCAGCAGGCTCCCCAACACCACGACCCCGGCGAGGCCCGCCACGCGGTCCACCAGCGCGTAGAGCAGCTGGCTTCCGTACTCGAAGGCGACGAACGGCTCGCCGCCCTTGGTATAGGAGAACTGGTCGCTGTGCAGGAACTGCCCGTGGTCCAGCATCCAGCGGCCGTGGGCCACGTGGCGGAGCAGGTCGCCGTCGGCGTTGATCATCCGGTCGCCGAAGAGCAGAGGCACCACCAGGCACCCAGAGGGTGAAGATGACGGCGGGGATGGAGGGGTAGGGGCGGGGGCGCGGCTCCGTCACGTCTCACCTCGTCGTCCGACCGCGAGCACGGATACGCCGGCGGGAAACCCGCCGGGGCGGCCGCCGGTCAGCCGCCTCGCCTCCGACTGGAAGATCCGGCGCATGAGCCGGTTGACCGGCGCGGGCGGCACCCGAAGCCCTTCGGCCGCCCGGCTGCCCAGCAGCCGCGCGGCCCAGCGCTGCGCGAGCGCGACCGGAAAGAGATAGCTGTTGAAGTAGGTGGATCGCTCGACGGTGAAGCCGCTCCGGCGGAGCAGCGCCTCCACCTCAGGCCGGGTGTAGCGGCGGCGGTGCTGGTTGGCCACGTCGTGCTGGGACCAGAGGAAGCGGAAGGCCGGAACGGTCACCAGGGCGACCCCGCCGGGGGCGAGGAGCTCCCCGCGCGGCGGAGCGCCGCGCCGTCGTCATCCAGGTGCTCGAGCACATCCAGGAAGAGCACCGCGTCGAACCGGCGGCCCGCCACCGCGGAGAGGTCTTCGGCCGAGCCGGGCCAGACCTGGTCCAGCCCCCGCTTCCGGCACTCGGCCAGGGCGAACGGGGAGGTCTCGACGCCGCACGCCTGGAAGTAGTCCCGGAATCGCTCCAGCACGAATCCGGTGCCGCAGCCCACGTCGAGCACGGCGCCGCGCTCGGGGGACCACGTCCCGGGCCACGGCCAGGAGGATCTCCCGCCGCGCCAGGAACCACCAGTGCGCCCGCTCGACCGCCGCGTAGACGCCGAAGAACTCCGCATCCACCGGGCTATCGCGCCGAGACCGACGGGGCCTGCTCCACCGCGGCGGCGTGGTCCAGGTTTTCGACCTGCCGCACGATGTAGAGGGGGCGCTGCTTCACCTCGTCGTAGATCCGGCTGAGGTACTCCCCGATGATCCCGATGGTCAGGAGCTGGACCCCGCCGAGGAAGAGGATGATCACGACGGTGGAGGCCCAGCCCTGGATCTCGAAGCCCACGGTGAGCTTCTCGATGATGAAGGCGATGGCCAGGAGGAAGCTGACGGCGGAGACGACCAGCCCGAAGTAGGTGGCGAGCCGAAGCGGGGCCTTCGACAGCGAGACGATGCCATTGAGGGCGAGACCCATGGATTTGCCGAGGGTGTAATGGGTATCGCCGGCGAAGCGAGGGGGCCGGTCGAACTCGACCGAGCTCTGCCGGAAGCCGACCCAGGCGCGGAGCCCCCGGATGTACCGGTTCCGCTCCGGCATCGAGTTCAGGAGGTCCACAACCTGCCGGTCCATCAGGCAGAAATCACCGGTGTCGGTCGGAATATCCTGCTGGGCGACCCCCCGGAGCAGGCGGTAGTAGGCCCACGCCCCGGCCCGCTTCCACAGCCCTTCCCGGGCCCGCGTCCGCCGCCGGGCATAGACCACCTCGTACCCCTCCCGCCACCGCTCCATGAGCTGGGGAACCAGGGTGGGGGGGTCCTGCAGGTCGGCGTCCATCACCACCACGGCCCGGCCCCGGGAGTAGCGGAGCCCCGCGGCGACCGCCGCCTGGTGCCCGAAGTTGCGGGAGAAGTGGACCGCACGGAACCGGTTGTCGCGACGGCAGATACCGCTCACCAGCTCGGCCGTGCCGTCGCGGCTGCCGTCGTTCACCAGGATCACCTCGGCCTCGCTCCCGACCTGGGCGAGGATCTCGGCGACACGATGGTGGAGCTCGGGCAGCGTCGCCTGCTCGTTGAAGACAGGGATGACGATGGACAGCTCGACGTCGGTCTCTTGCATCGGTCGCTGGTGAGGGGAGGCCCGGTCGGCCCGGGCCGGGTCAAGTATACAGTAGTGGGCTTCGCCCGCGCTGGCCCGGGGGGCAGGATGCATGCCGCCCGGACCCCTGGCGCGGTCCCGGCACGCGGTACATCTTTCCGCCCCCTGACCACCATCGGCGCCCCCCGGGGCGCACCCGGCGTACCCGACGCATCATCTGTGGACCGATCGCAACCTGTTGCGCGCGAGCAGCGACTCGATACGCTGCGTCGCCCATCAAGTGTCTGCTTCGGAGGCTGTTGGCGGGCCCTCAGAGGGTAGCATGCACGGCATGGCGCTTGCTTGAGGCAGGGCATCCACCTAAGGATCGGGGCGCGGCAACCTGATGCTCCGCTCCTTCACTTTGCCCTGACCACCGACTCGCTTATCCAGTAGGCACTCATGCGACGAGTGCCTGTGCCGAGTGTCCGTGCGGACGGCAGACGTCCGCGATGCACCACTACACAGGGCCTTCCGGCCGGGAGAGCACGCCGATGGTACACAATTTCTTGACGGATGACGGGGGTCAGGGCCTGGTGGAGTACGCCCTCATCATCGCGCTGGTCGCCATCGGCCTCATCGCGATCCTGACCCTCCTCCGAAACGGCATCGGCAACGTGTTCAACCGCACGCGCAACACGCTCAACACGATACCCGGTACCACGTACTAGGGCTCGGGCATCCGACGATAAGTCTTGCAGGGAGCACGGGATGGGCAGCTTTTCACTCACACGCACAGGGGGTAGTATGCTGGCGCTTTGGAATCAGTTCCTCGGGGACGAGTCGGGGCAGGGCCTGGTGGAGTACGCGCTGATCATCGCGCTGGTCGCCATCGGCCTCATCGCCATCCTGACCCTCCTGCGGAACTCGATCGGCAACGTGTTCAACACGACCCGGAACACGCTGAACACCGTTCCCTCGAGCTCGTACTAAGCGTCAGGTAGCCAGGCGCCTTCGCACCGACATCGGGCCGAGGGCGTCTGGCTGCCGGCGGGGGTCTTCCGGGGATCGCGCCGACCATCATATTTGTTGCCCTGGTCGGCGCCGCGGGTCTTTGGGACATGGCCACGCGGCGGATCCCCAACCCGCTGACCCTCGCCATGTTGATTGCCGGGCTTGCGGTCAGGGCCTGGGTCGGTACTCCGGCGCTGGTGGACGGATTGCTGGGCGCCGCACTCGGATTGCTGGTCGGCCTCGTGCTCTTCCGGCTGGGTGCCCTGGGGGGCGGTGACGGGAAGCTGCTAATCGGAGTAGGCGCGTTTCTGGGATGGCGCGAATTCCCGCCCGCGCTGCTGCTGATCGGAGTACTTGGTGGCCTGCTGGGAGTCGCGGAGGCCGTGCGTCGCGGAGTCATCTTGCCGGCGGTACTGAATGCCGGGCGGATGATGCGCTACTGGCTCACCATGGGCCGAAGCGGCGAGCAGCGGTCTCTGACATCGCCGGGCGCCGTGGCCGTCCCTTACGGGTTGGCCATCGCGCTCGGCGCACTCGTCTGGTGGTTCTGGGGAGAGAGGCAATTATGAATCGTCGCCGGGGGCAGGCTCTCGTCGAGTTCGCTCTGGTCTTGCCCCTCCTGCTCCTGCTGCTGGTGGGGCTGGTCGAGTTCGGCCGGGCGTGGAACCTGCACCAGGTCGTGACCGATGCCTCGCGCGAGGGGGCACGCCACGCGGTGCTGCAGTCGGGCGTCGCCACCAGCGTCCGGGACGACTCGGTCAGGGCTGTGGTGAATCGGGCACTGGCGAACGCGGCGGTGAATCCCAACAATCCGGCCATCGACGTCGACGTCAGCCCGTCGACCCTTGCGGGTGACCCGGTCACCGTGGAAGTGCGCGTGCCTTACGAGTTCGTCTTCCTGGGCCCGATGATGTCGTGGTTCGCCCAAGGCTGGGGCGGTACCGATAACGCCATCACGCTGACCTCTCGATCCACCATGCGGAACGAGTAACCGAGACCCTATGGCCCGACGCTCCCGTCCGCTGCTTCTGCTTCTCCTTGCCCTCGCTTCCGGCGGCGCCGCCGGACTGCTGGCCCTGCGCTACCTGCGCGAGCAGGCGACGCCGCTCATGGCGCTGCAGCCGGCGAACGCCAAGGTCGTGGTCGCGTCCAGGCCGCTGGTGATGGGCTCGGTGGTGACCGAGCAGGACCTCAAGCTGGTGGATTGGTCCGGGCGCTCGCTGCCCACCGGGTACCTTGGACAGCCGGCTGAAGTCATCGGCCGCGGTCTCATGGTCTCCGTGGCGGAGAACGAGCCGCTCCTGTCCGGCAAGCTCGCCGCCAGCGGGAATAGGCGGCGGGCTCCCGGTCATGATCGAGGACGGGATGCGCGCCATCAGCGTGGCGGTGGACGCGGTGGTCGGCGTGGCCGGCTACGTGCTGCCCAGCACCCGGGTGGACGTGCTGCTCACGCTGGGAGGCACGGGCCCCGGCCGCGAGACCACCACCAAGGTGATCATGCAGAACGTGCGGACCCTGACGGCCGGCCAGTCGCTGCAGCAGGACAAGGACGGCCACCCGATGGAGGTATCGGTGGTGACGCTGCTGGTCACCCCGGAGCAAGCCGAGACCCTGGCGCTCGCCGCCAACCAGGGCCGGATCCAGCTCGCGCTGAGGAACACGCTGGACACGGTCAAGGTCCAGACCACCGGCGCCCGGGTCGGCACCCTGCTCGGGGGTCCGAGCGGCCGGCCGGCGATCCGGCGTGCGGCCCCCGCCGCGGCGGAGACCACCGAGCCCAGCGCGACGACGGTCGAGGTCTATCGCGGCGGGCAGCGGACGCTCGAGCGGTTCGAGCGCTGATCTCCATCCTTCAACCAGCGGAAGTCCTTTGAGCTCTCATCGCGTCGTTCGCGGAACCCTGGCCCTGCTGGCCTCGCTCACCCTCGCCCTGGCCGGCCCGCTCGCGGCCCAGCGCGTGGTGACGCAGCCCGAGCGGGTCATCTCGGTGTCCAAGGGCGCCTCGGCCCTGCTGGTGAATCCGACCACCATTCTGCGCTATTCGATGGGTGACCCGGCGGTCGCCGAGTCGATCACGCTGTCCCCGACCGAAGTGGTCATCAACGGCAAGACCGTCGGCAGCACGACGCTCTTCGTCTGGGACAACACCGGTTCGGTTCGGGTCTACGCGATCGAGGTGACCGCCGACGCGCCGTCGCTCCAGCGGTTCATCCGCGGCGCCATGCCCGATGAATCGATCGAGGTGACCGCGAGCGGCAACTCGGTGACGCTCTCGGGCGAGGTCAAGGACCCCAACTCGGTGGCCCGCGCCGTCGAGATCGCCAAGGGCAGCGGGGCCACCATCATCGACAACCTGGTGGCGCCGCCCGCGGTGCAGGTCCAGCTCCAGGTGCGCTTCGCCGAGATCAACCGGCGGGCCTTCAGGCAGTGGTCGGCCCGCTACCTCACGCGGAACCCGCAGGACCTGAGCGACGACGGCAACTACTCGGGCTCGGCGGACAATTCCGACGGGACCATCGAGTTCCTGCTGCAGAACCCGAACGCGAACATCCAGGCGTTCCTCACGTTTCTGGCGGGCCGGGGCGACTTCCGGAGCCTGGCCGAGCCGAACCTGATGACGCTCCCCGGCCGGGAGGCCTATTTTCTGGCCGGCGGCCGGTTCCCCTTCCCATCGGTCCAGGGTGGGGGGGCGGGCAATGCCGTCTCCATCCAGTTCGAGGAGTTCGGCGTGCGACTCCGGTTCACGCCCACCATCACCCGCAGCGGTGCGATCCGGCTCAAGCTGGAGCCCGAGGTCTCGTCGCTCGACTTCGCCAACGGCCTGGTGATTTCGGGATTCAACATCCCGTCCATCCTGACTCGCAAGGCGACCACCGAAGTCGAGCTGCGCGAGGGCCAGTATCTCGCCATCGCGGGGCTGATGGACAACATCAGCACCGACAACATCACCAAGATCCCGGTGCTGGGCGACATTCCGATCCTGGGCCAGCTCTTCCGGTCGAAGGATCTGCAGCAGCGCCGCACGGAGCTGCTGGTGCTCATTACGCCCAAGCTGGTCCGGGCCACCGACAAGCCTGCCCCGCTACCCACGGGTGAGACGTCCACCTGGAAGTGGCAGGGCTATCTCAAGGAAATGCCATCATCCTCGTCCAACCCGATGCAGCCGGCCGGTCCGGCCGCTGCCGGAGAGGCGCGTTAGCGGAGGCGTATATGCGGTCGAAGTCGCAGGGGCAGGGCCGGTCCCGCCGCGGTTCCACCATCGTCCTGGTGGCGGTGAGCAGCGCCGCGCTGCTCGGGGTGGGCGCGCTGGCGGTCGATACCGGGATGATGTTCAAGGTGCGCGCCGACGGGCAGCGCGCCGCCGACGCGGCGGCGCTGGCCGGCGCGGCGGAGTTTCTCAAGACCGACGCGGTATCGGCGATCCAGCCGGCAGCGGACATGGCGCTCGAGTTTGCCGGCCGCAACTACATGGGCGGGCGCAACATCGACGTCGGCGGCGTGCAGCCGATCGTGCACGGTCCCAATGGTGTGCACACCGTCGAGAGCAACGAGGCGGTGGTGGACGTGGTCCCCTCGCTCTTCCGGGTGCGGGTCACCGTTCGCCGCTCGGACAGCGGACTCCTGTTCGGCAACCTGTTCGGCCTGGGGAACACGGCGATCGCGACCTACGCCGCCGCCGAGGCGGTGGACGCCGGCGGCTCGGGCTGCGTGATGCCGTTCGCCCTCCCCGACATGTGGGGGGATAACAACGACGACGCCAACGGCAACCGGCTCGAGGACGAGGACGAGGAGTGGAACTGGGATCCCGGCACGGATTCCTACGCCCCCTTCGATCCCGACGTCGTCAACCCCAACCAGACCGGCTACGGCAGCGACTACCGCAACGGGATGGGCGATCTGCCGGTGGACGATGACTTCGGGCGTCAGGTGGTCCTCAAGCCACAGTCGCCGCATGACGCGCAGGGGCCGGGCAACTTCAACCTCTGGGGCTTCGACGGGGATAACAACGGCAGCCCGGGGATCGCGGCCCGGATCCGCGGGTGCGACCCGCGCACCGTGGAGCTGGGTGTCCAGAATGCGTACCATGTGATCCCCGGCAACCGCGTAGGTCCGGTGGCCGGAGCGGTGCGGGACCGGATCGCGCTGGATCCGAATGCGGTATGGAACGAGTCCACCCACGCCGTGGACATGTCCAACGCCGCGGACTGGCGCAACAGCGAGCGGGTGGTCAAGGTGGCGCTGTACACCCCGGAGCAAATCGGGGGGCACGGCAACGACGGCCTGGTGTTCAACAACATCGGCCTCTTCTTCCTGGAAGGCTTGGCGGACGGCAGCGGCCCGCACGACAACGTCGTGGGCCGATTCCTCTACTACGCGAGCGGCGGTCCCGGCGGCGGCACCACCGGCCCGCTGGTGAAGCGCGTCCGCCTGGTAGAGTAGAAGGAGCGATCCCAAAGATGACCCAGTCATGACCGCGTCCGGACTCCGCGCCGCGCTCATCTCGACCGACGCCGGGTTCCGCGAGCAGATCCGGGACATCTTACTCGACGAGGCGATGGGCGTGGACGTGGGCATGGAGATCCACGAGCGCTTCGCCGCCTTCGGTGAAGAGCAGGTCCGCGGTCTGCGCGAGCTCAATCCCGAGATCCTGGTCCTCGACCTCGAGAGCGACCCGGAGCTGGGCGTGAAGTTCGCCCAGTTCTTCTCCAATACCCACCCCGGCCACCGGATTCTCGCGGCCGGGCCGGAACTTTCTCAAGAGCTGCTCCTCACGGCCATGCGGGCCGGGGTGGCGGACTACCTGATCAAGCCGGTCACCAACGGGGTGCTCCGCGAGGCGGTCTCCCGGTTCGCGCGCTCCATGGGTGGCGGCTCGTCCAAGGCCAAGCGCCAGGGCCTGCTCTATACCCTGTTCAGCCCCAAGGGCGGCTCGGGCGTCACCAGCGTCGCCACCAACCTCGCGGTCGTGATCCACCGCCTCACCTCGAAGCGCACCCTGCTGGTGGACCTCGATCTCGAGCTGGGCGAGGTCGCCCTCCACCTCGGGGTGCAGCCGCGGTTCAACTTCGTGGACATGGTGCAGAACTTCCACCGGATGGACGCCGACCTGCTCGCCTCCTACATCGAGCAGCACGAGTCGGGAGTCCATCTCCTCTCGGCGCCGTTCCATCCGGAGCGGGCGGAGGCGCCGAGCGCGGACGAGATCCGGCGCATCCTGCACTTCCTGCGTCAGCACTACGACTACGTCATCGTGGACACGCCCAAGACGTTCTCGCCCGCCACCATGGCGGCGCTCGACCAGGCCGATCTGGTGCTGCTGGTGACCAACGTGGACCTCCCGTCGCTCCGCAACATCCAGCGCGGGCTCCCCATGCTCCGGCGGGTGCTGCCACGGGGCGACGATCAGATCCGCCTGGTCATCAACCGGTATCACAGCGCCGGCGACATCTCGCTCCAGGACGTCGAGCGCACGCTCGCGCTCAAGTCCTTCGGCACGATCGGCAACGACTACGAAGCGGTGATCGGGGCGATCAACAGCGGCAAGCCCACGGTGCTGAACGGCAATTCGAAGTACACACGCGACCTCCGCGCCCTTGGCGCCAAGATCGCCGGCCTGAGCGACAGCCCCTCCACCAACGGCAAGGGTGGCGTGTTCTCGCGGCTGCTCGGCCGCGGCCGCCGCAAGTCCGAAGGGAAGGAATCATGAGCGAGCCCGTGCGGCCCTCCTCGCACAAGCTGCCCTGGGAGGCGTTGGATCCGGTCCCCGCGGCGAGCACGTCGCCGACCGCCACGACGGCGGAGAACGGCGCCGCCCCGCCGGCGAAGCCGCCGGCCGAGCGGGACACGTCGCTGCAGCCGCTGTTCCAGACGGTCAAGGCGCGGGTCCACCGCAAGCTGATCGAGCGGCTCAACCTGTCGAGCCTCGACAAGCTCACCCGGGACCAGGTGGTGGATGCCATCCGGCGGGTGGTGTACGACCTGCTGACCCAGGAGGCGGTGCCGCTCAATTTCGAGGAGCGGGAGGAGCTCGTCAGCCAGGTGCTGGACGAGATCTTCGGCCTGGGGCCCCTCGAGCCGCTGATCCAGGACCCGGCCATCTCCGACATTCTGGTGAACACCTTCAAGCAGGTCTTCATCGAGCGGAACGGACGGCTGGAGCGCACCGACGTGCGGTTCCAGGACGACCGGCACCTGCTCCAGGTCATCGACCGGATCGTCAGCGCCGTGGGGCGCCGGATCGACGACTCGTCGCCCATGGTGGACGCGCGACTGCCCGACGGCTCGCGGGTGAACGCCATCATCAAGCCGCTGGCGATCGACGGCCCCCACCTCTCGATCCGTAAGTTCAAGCGTGACGCCCTGAGCGCGGAAGACCTGCTGCGCACCGACAGTGTCACCCAGCCGATGGTCGACATGCTGAAGGCCATCGTCCAGTCGCGGCTCAACGTGCTGATCTCGGGCGGCACCGGCGCCGGCAAGACCACGCTGCTCAACATCCTCTCGTCGTTCATCCCGGTGACCGAGCGGATCGTCACCATCGAGGACTCGGCCGAGCTGCAGCTCCGCCAGCCGCATGTGGTGCGGCTGGAGACCCGGCCCGCCAACATCGAGGGCGAGGGCGAAGTCGCCCAGCGCCTGCTGCTGGTCAACGCGCTCCGCATGCGGCCCGACCGGATCATCATGGGCGAGGTGCGCGGCGCCGAGTCGGTGGACATGCTTCAGGCGATGAACACCGGCCACGACGGCTCGCTGACGACGCTGCACGCCAACAGCCCGCGCGACGCCCTGAGCCGGCTGGAGACGATGATCTCGATGGCCAGCCTCGACCTGCCCGAGCGCGCCATGCGCCAGCAGATCGCCAGCGCCATCCACGTGGTGATTCAGGTGAGCCGCTTTTCCGACGGTACCCGGAAGCTGGTGCAGATCTCCGAGATCGTCGGCATGGAGGGCGACATCATCACCATGCAGGACATCTTCGTCTTCGAGCGGACCGGCATGGAGGGGGATATGGTGCTCGGCCGGTTCAAGGCCACCGGCATCCGGCCCCGCTTCTCGGAGCGGCTCAAGGCGTTCGGGATCGACCTCTCCTCCACCCTGTTCGCCAACGTGGAGGGACCGGCGTCACCGCCGGCGCGCAACCGGTGGTAGGCATTCCGACGACGGCCTGGGCCGCCGCCGGGATGGTGTTCCTGGCGGTGGCCCTGGGCGCGGTGGCATTCGCGCTCATGGTCGAGTGGGGCCAGGAGCGGAGCCGCCAGCGCAACGTGCTCGAAAAGCTGCGCCGGTTCGAGACGTCCATGACCGAGACCGGCGGCGGGATCTTCCGCGGCCCCGGCCCGGCGGCGCCCCAGTGGCTCCAGGACATGGCGGCCAGAACGCCGGCCTTCAACGACCTCCAGCTCCTCATCGAGCAGTCCGGCTCCCGCTGGAACATGCAGTCGTTCCTGGTCCTCTCCTTCGGCTTCGCCACCGCGCTGGGCCTCGCGGTCCTGCTGCTCTCGGGCGTGTGGCCGATTGCGGTCATCGGCGCCGCGATCGGCGGGCTGGTCCCGTTCCTCATCATCCGCGTCCGCCGGGGCCGGCGCCTCGATGCGTTCGAGGCCGGCCTTCCCGACGCGATCGACCTGCTTGCCCGCGCCATCCGGGCCGGACATCCGCTCTCGTCCGGATTGCAGATGGTGGCGGACGAGACCCAGGAGCCGGTCGCCGGCGAGTTCCGGCGGGCCTTCGAGGAGCAGCGGTTCGGCCTCCCCTTCGACGACGCCGTCACCGCCATGGCCGACCGGGTGGCCCTGGTGGACGTGCGCATCCTGGTGACCGCGATCCTGATCCAGCGCCTGGTCGGCGGCAACCTGGCCGAGGTGCTGGACAATCTGGCGACCGTGATCCGAAAGCGCTTCGTCATCCGCCGGCAGCTGCGCACCTACACCGCACAGGGTCGCATCAGCGGGTACGTGCTGGCGCTGCTGCCGATCGTCGTCGGCATCGTGATCTACTTCATGAACCCGGAGTACACGCGGGTCCTGTTCGAGCACCCGATCGGCCGCTTCATGCTGGTGACCGCCGCGCTGATGCAGATCGTCGGGTATCTGTGGATCCGCAAGATCGTCAACATCGAGATCTGACCTGTCCATGCTGATCCTCACCGTCGCCCTCATCGCGGTCTCCGCCGCCCTCGCCGCCCTCTTCCTGGCCGAGGTCGCGCCCGGCCGCCAGTCGGTGCTGGCGCGCCGGCTGGAGGAGCTGGAGGAAAGCGCGGCTGGAACGCCCGAGGTGCTGCTGCGACGCCGGCGCCAGATGCAGGCGGCCCGAATTCAGGGCATCCTCGAGGCGGTCGGCACCCGGCTCGAGTCGCGCCAGCGGGAGATCGGCGCGCTTCGGCTCAACCTGATCCAGGCCGGGTATCCCGGCACGAACGCGCCGGCCGTCTATCTCGGCAGCCGGGTGGTGCTGCCGGCGGTCCTGGCGGTCGGGGCGCTGACGGTGATGCCGGTGCTCGGCTTCCCCCTGTCGTGGCACATCATCGCTGCGTTCTGGTTCGGGGTCATGGGTTACGTATTCCCTGCGGTCTGGGTGGGCAACCAACGGCGGGCGCGTCAGAAGCAGATCCAGAAGGCGCTGCCGGACGCGCTCGATCTGCTGGTGGTCTGCGTCGAGGCGGGCCTCGCGCTCAACCAGGCGCTGCTGCGGGTGGCGGAGGAAGTGGAGCGGCTGAGCCCGGTGCTGACCGAGCAGCTCGCGCTGGTGAACCTGGAGATCCGGGCCGGCACCGCGCGCGAGGAGGCCCTGCGCAATCTGGGCGAGCGCACCGGCATCGAGGACATCAAGTCGCTGGTCGCGATGCTGATCCAGACCGACCGCTTCGGCACCTCGATCGCCACGGCGCTCCGGGTCCACGCCGACACCGTCCGCACCAAGCGCCGGCAGCGCGCGGAGGAGGCGGCGGCCAAGACCACCATCAAGCTGGTCTTCCCCCTGGTCCTGTTCATCTTCCCCACGATGTTCGTGGTGATCCTGGGGCCGGCGTTGATTCAGATCGTGGAGACGCTGCAGAACTTCCAGCCGTGAGGTACGTGCGGGTGGTCAACGCGGGCCGAGGCACCGTGCTCGGCGACCGCGTCGGCGTGGCGGACGGCTGGTGGTCGCGCTTCCGGGGCCTGTCCGGCCGGGTGGGACTGTCCGCGGGGGAAGGCCTGATGCTCACGCCCTGCCGCGCGGTGCACATGTTCGGCATGCGGTTCGCCGTGGACGTGGCGTTTCTCGACCGCGCCGGCTCGGTGGTGGCGCTCTATCGCGAGCTGGCGCCCCGCGCCCGCACCCGCTGGCACCGCGGCGCGGTCCATGCGCTGGAGCTGCCGGCAGGTACGCTCGAGGCCACTGGTACCAGCAACGGCGATAGAATCGTCTGCAACCCGGAGCCATCGGCATGAGCAACGCCGCCAGGGCCATACGCGAGCGCAACACCAAGTTTCCCGAGGGTCAGCCGCCGGTGCTGGAGGAGTACAGCCAGACCGGGCTCAACCAGGGCGTGCTGACCGACCTGCTGCTCAAGGCGCTGTATGTGCAAGGCATGCGGACCGGGCGCCAGCTGGCGGACCTGGTCCGCCTGCCGTTCGTGTTCGTGGACGACCGGCTCCTCGACCTCCAGCATCGCCGGCACGTCGAGGTCCGCGGCACCAGCGGCCCCAGCCGGTCGGCCTACCACTTCGAGCTGACCAACGCCGGCCGCGAGCGCGCCCGCGAGGCGCTCGACGCGTCCCAGTACATCGGCCCCGCGCCGGTTCCGCTGGACCAGTACCGCATCTGGACCCTGCGCCAGTCCATCGCCAACAGCCGGGTGTCCGATGAGGCGGTGCGCGAGGGCTTCAAGGCGCTGGTGCTGCAGGACGCCATGCTCGACATGCTCGGGCCCGCGATCAATTCGGCCAAGTCGCTGTTCCTCTACGGCGCGCCGGGCAACGGGAAGACCTACATCTCCGAGACCATCGCGGGCCTCCTCGGGGGATCGATCTTCATCCCCCACGCCATCGAGGTGGACGGGCAGATCATCAACCTGTTCGACCCGATCTACCACCAGGAGATCCCGGACGATCCCGGGATTCCCCAGGAGAGCTGGCTGCAGGCGCCTCACGGCTACGACCGCCGGTTCGTCCGCATTCGCCGGCCCGTCGTGCTCGTCGGGGGCGAGCTCACGCTGGATCAGCTCGACATGAAGTACGATCCGTTCGCCAAGACCTACTCGGCGCCCTTCCAGATGCGGGCCAACGGCGGCGTGCTCATCCTGGACGACTTCGGCCGCCAGCGGATCCCGCCGCGCGACCTGCTGAACCGCTGGATCGTGCCGCTCGAAAAGCGCATCGACTACCTGGCGCTGCACACGGGCGGCAAGTTCCCGGTGCCGTTCGACACGCTGCTGATCTTCGCGACCAACCTGGCACCGACCGACCTGGTGGAGGAGGCGTTCCTCCGCCGGATCCACTACAAGATCAATGTCCTCGGCCCGAACCGTCAGGACTACGAGGAGATCTTCCGCCGCTGCTGCGCCGAGCGGGAGATTCCCTACAACGAGACGGCGGTGCGCTACGTGTATGACGAGTGGTACACGCGGCGGGAGATCGAGCCGCGCGCCTGCCATCCGCGCGACCTCCTCGACCACGTGCTGGACATCTCCCGGTTCCGGCAGGTGGAGGCTCACCTGTCCCGCGACCTGGTGGACCGGGCCTGCCGGTCGTACTTCCTCGACGACATTCGAGCCGGCACGTGAGCGCCCCGGAGGGTCGCGAGCAGGCTCAGCGGGTGCGGGGAGAGGCGGCGCTCTCCACCCGGATGGATTTTCTCGACCGCGAGTACCGCCGTCTCCGGCGCCTCAACACGATCCTGCTCGTCGGCACGGCGCTGGTCGTCGGCCTCGCCACCGCGCTGATCGCCCTGGCGGGGCAGTACGGCCTCCCGGGTACCACGGCCGACGTGGTGGCGGCCCGCCAGTTCGTGCTGCGCGGCGACAATGGGGTGGTGCGAGGCGTGTGGGGCACCGAGGATGACGGCACGCTCCGGCTGGTGCTTCAGGACGCGTCCGCCCGGCCGCGAGTCAAGATCAACCTGCTCAACGACGGGTCGTCAGGGCTCACCTTCTCCGACAGCACCGGCAAGCCGCGGGCGGTGTTCGCGGCGCTCCCGGACCAGTCTACGTCCATCGTCCTCGCCGACGAGGCGGGCCGGGGCCGGATCGTGCTGGGGCTCTCCGCCGACGGCGGCGCCACGCTGGTCTTCGCCGACCGCTCGGGCGGCACCCGGGCCGGCATCGGGGTGGATCGGAACGGCAACGGTACGTACACCATGACCGACCGGGTCGGACGGGCGCCGGCCGAAGCCGCGCCACCCGAGGAGTCCGCCCAGGACACCACCTCGCTGCCCCGCTGATTGGCCGCCTGGAGCCTGGTACTCGCAGGGCTGGCGGCCGCGCTCGGCATCGTCGGTGAGTTCAGGAGCCCCATCAACGGCGACGTCGCCTGGCTGCTCCACATCACCGGTGGGGTGCTGGACGGCGGCCGGCTGTACGCGGACTTCCTGGAAACCAACCCGCCGCTGATCGTCTGGCTGCAGTTGCCCATCGTCGGCGTGGCCCGTCTGGCCGGCGTCTCGCCGGTCGTGGCGTACCGCGTCTCCGTGGTGGGGTTGATGCTGGCCAGCGTCGTGGCCTGCGCCCGCATCCTGTCGGCCTCTCTCCCCAAGCCGGACATCGCCCGGTCCACCCTGCCGCTGTCGGTGGCGGTCGTGCTGCTCGCGCTGCCCGGGCCGTTCTTCGGGCAGCGTGAGCACCTCGCCCTGGCGCTGGTGCTGCCGTACCTGATGGCGGCCTCGGCCCTCGTCGACGGCGCCCGCATCGGCCGAGGGGCGCAGGTGGCGCTCGGCGTCGCGGCCGCGGTCGGATTCGCGCTCAAGCCGCCGTTCCTCCTCGTCTGGGCCGGCGCGCTGATGTACTCGCGGTGGCGCCGGGGACCGGCGCCCTTCCGGGCGATGGACATCACGGTCGCGGCCGGTGTCGCGGTGTACGGGCTGGCGGTCGTCCTGGTGACACCGGAGCTCATCCGCCTGGTATGGATATGGGGCGGGGCGTATCTCCAGTATTCCCGGCGCGCGGTCACCGACCTGCTGACCCGCAATGCGTTCGTGCTCGCCTCGGGTCTGAGCGCGATCCTCTATCTCGCCGTCCGACGGACCGTCCGGCACCACGCCATAGCGGATCACCTGGCCATCGCCGCCGTCGGATTCCTCCTCGCGGTCGTGATGCAGGGCAAGGGCTACGGCTACCACTACGTCCCGACGCTGGGCGTGTCGGTCGTGCTGCTCGCGCTGGTCCTGTCGCGCACGGGCGACCCGGCCCGACCGCTCCGGCGGGCGACCGCGGTGGTCTGCGCCGTTTGCCTGCTGGCCGCCGGTACGAGTCTGCTCCTCCATGCGGCCATCAACCGGGCGTCGGGACGCGTGAGTGCGATCGATCGGGAGATGCTGGACACCGCGACGTTCGTGCGGAGCCGCGCGGCCGGGTCGCGGGTGGCGGTCCTGTCGGCCCGGCTGGCGGACGCCTTTCCCATGGTGCTCTACGCCGACGTCGACTGGACACTCCGATTCCCCAACGTCTGGTTCGTCGAGGTTTACGGCCGGCAGCCGGGGATGGGCGATCGCGGGCCTTTCGCTCGATGGGCCGCCCACACGGTGGGTGAGGACCTGGAGCGCGGCCGGCCGGAGCTGGTCCTCGTGCGCCGACTGGACGCCCCCGGCGAGGACACCGGCCTGGACTACCTGGCATTTCTCGGCCGGGACGCGACATTTGCCCACGCCTTCTCCCGCTTTCGGAAGACCGGAGACCAGGGCCCCTATGAGGTGTACGAGTTCCACTGATGACTGGCATACATCTTGCTCTCTTGGTGGCACTTATGTTGTTGTCACGCTTAGGCTTGCGTGGCCAGGCGGGGAAGGCAGGCGATGGCCGCCCGGCGGCGGGCCCCCGCTGGGGTACCGTGGCGGGCACACCGTTTCGCGCGCACCTCACATTCCGGGGTTAGGGTCCACATGAGAGTGCTGGTCACCGGAGGCGCCGGATTCATCGGCTCGCACCTGTGCGAGCGGCTGCTGGCCACGGGGGCACACGTCATGTGCCTCGACAACTTCTTCACCGGCCGCCGGGAAAACGTCGAGCACCTTCTCGATTTCTCCGAGTTCGAGGTGCTGCGGCACGACGTCACCGAGCCGATCTTCGTGGACGTGGATCAGATCTACAACCTCGCCTGTCCCGCCTCGCCCATTCACTACCAGTACAACCCGGTCAAGACGGTCAAGTCGAACGTGATGGGCGCCATCAACATGCTGGTGCTGGCCAAGCGGGTGAACGCCCGGGTGCTGCAGGCCTCGACCTCCGAGGTCTACGGCGATCCCACGGTGCATCCGCAGCCGGAGAGCTACTGGGGCAACGTGAACCCGATCGGCCCGCGCTCCTGCTACGACGAGGGCAAACGGGTGGCCGAGACGCTGTTCATGGACTATCACCGCGAGGACAAGGCGGACATCCGCATCGCGCGGATCTTCAATACCTACGGCCCGAGGATGGCCGAGGCGGACGGGCGGGTGGTCTCGAACTTCATCGTCCAGGCGCTCCGCGGGCAGGAGCTCACCATCTTCGGCCAGGGCCAGCAGACGCGGTCATTCTGCTACGTGGATGATCTGGTCGAAGGCCTGCTGCGGCTGATGGCGGCCGAAGGCCGGCACGAGCCGGTGAACCTGGGCAACCCGGTCGAGTTCACCATCCGCCAGCTCGCCGACGAGGTGGCCCGGACCACCGGCCGGGAGCTCAGGCTGACCCATCGCCCGCTGCCGCAGGATGACCCCACACAGCGGAAGCCGGACATCACCCGGGCACGCGAGTGGCTGGGCTGGGAGCCCACCGTGCAGCTCGCCGAGGGGTTGGAGAAGACCGTGGGTTACTTCCGCGAGCGGCTCCGGCTCGATCCCGCCCGAATGGCCGCCGGGCAGCGCCTGGGCGGCTGACCGCCGGCACGCCCCCCCGCCCCCGCCCGCCCCGGCGGGCCTCCTCCCGAAGGCAACCCAAATCACATCCCCCCAAGCCCCTCCGAGTTAAGCTACAGGCGTTCCGACGTGTCGGCTCGAACGCGAACCCGAGGATCGCCATGAATCGCCGTACCGCTCTCGCTTTACCCGTGCTGGTGCTCGGGGGTGCCCTGCTGGCCGGCCCCATCGCGAGCTGCGCGCGCAATCCGGTCACCGGGAAGAACGAGCTGTCCCTCGTCTCCGAGGCCCAGGAGATCGAGATGGGACGCCAGGCCTCGCAGGAGGTGGCGCAAAGCATCGGCTTCGTGGACGATCCGGAGCTGCAGGCGTACGTCGCGGGGATCGGCAAGCGGATGGCGGCCAAGTCGGAGCGGCCCGCGCTGCCCTGGGAATTTCACGTGGTGAACGACGCCTCGGTCAACGCCTTCGCGCTGCCGGGCGGCTTCATCTACGTCACCCGCGGCCTGCTGGCGCACATGAACAGCGAGGCCGAGCTCGCCACCGTGCTGGGACACGAGGTGGGGCACGTGACCGCGCGGCACTCGGTCCAGCAGATCAGCAAGGCGCAGCTCGCCACCCTGGGCCTCGGAGTCGGCAGCATCCTCTCCTCCGACGTGGCCCAGTTCGCCGGGCTGGCCAGCCAGGGGCTGGGTGTCCTGTTCCTCAAGTACGGCCGCGACGCCGAGAATCAGTCCGACCAACTGGGGTTCAAGTACGCCCTCGGCCTCAACTACGACGTGCGCGAGATGGCGAACGTGTTCCAGACGCTCAGCCGGGCGAGCGGGTCGGGCCAAGGCGGACGGCTGCCCGAATGGCTCTCCACCCACCCGAACCCCGAGAACCGGGTGAAGAACACCGAGGCGCGGCTCGACACGCTGCACGCCTCGCTCGGCAATACCGTGGTCGGGCGCGAAGAGTATCTCCAGAAGATCGACGGCATCACGTTCGGCGAGGATCCGCGGCAGGGGTTCTTCGAGGGCTCCACCTTCTACCATCCCGACATGCGGTTCCAGCTCCAGTTCCCGGATGGCTGGAAGACGCAGAACACGCCGTCGGCGGTGGTCGCGCTGAGCCCCAAGGAAGACGCGATCCTCCAGCTGGCGCTCGCGGGCGAGACCGCTCCGCGCGACGCGGCCTCGAAGTTCCTCTCGCAGCAGGGTATCACGGCGGGCCGGGCGAGCACCAGCAGTATCAACGGCAACCAGGCCGCGACCAGCTACTTCCAGGCGCAGACCGAGCAGGGGGTCATCGAGGGAATCGTCTCGTTCATCAGCTATGGCGGGAAGACGTTCGCGCTGCTGGGCTACACACCGCAGGGGAACCTGGACGCGTACGACGGCGCGCTCAAGGGGACGATCAACAGCTTCGACCAGCTGCGCAATTCGGCCGCGCTCTCGGTGAAGCCGGCGAAGCTCGAGCTGGTCAAGATCTCTCGCGAGATGACGCTCACGCAGTTCAACCAGGAGTACCCCTCGACCGTCTCGATCGAGCAGCTCGCGATCATCAACGAGCTCGAGGGTCCGTCGTCGGTGGTGCCGCGGGGCCGGACGCTGAAGCGCGTGACGGGAGGCCGTCCCTCCACCTCGGGGTGACGGCTAGTCGGGCAGTCGCAGCAGCAGGCGGTCGGTGCTGTCCGAGCCCTCGACGATCTGCGCGAAGATCGTGAGGGCCTCGGACCCGACCGGGTTCTTGAAGCACGAGGCGGGCACCAGCCCGCGCACCTCGATGGCCCAGGCGCCCGCCTGGAGCAGCCACACGCCGGCCGATGGTCCGGTGCCGGCGATCGCGCAGACGCCGCCCACGCGAACTCTCCGACCCACCAACGTGTCGCGCTCGATGACCTGACGGACCGTCACGATGGGAGCTCGAGACGCGCTCGGCGGGATCGGGTAGACCGAGGCTCCGCCGGTGCTCTCCGAGCGGCCGCAGGCCGAGATGACAATCGTCAAGATGCTGGCGGGGAACAACATGCGTAACAGGATGCGCATCCTCAATGGTAGCTTGCCTCTCCGCAGGTGGCCGTGATGTCCGTCAACTCCCAGGGAGCCTCTCCCGGCCAGAACCGGGCCGCTCGCCTTCCTGATCATGGCCATAGGATTTGCTGCATCCGCTGAGCGAGGCCAAATCCGCCGAACTGAAGCGCTTGAGACTCCGCCAGATGGACCAGAGATTCGCGGCTTGGCGGGCCCTGAGAGATGCCCCCTCACCGACGAGAGGATGGATCAGAGGCGTCCGGGAAGCGTTGGGTATGGGAGTCTATCAGTTTGCACGACGGCTTGGCATGAAGCCGCGAGTGCCCTGGGGCTTGAAGGATTGATCTATGCCCTCGTTCCGGGCAGGACCCCCGAGGAAGCAGTAAGAGAGCAGGCACTCACGAGCTGGCCAGCACCTGTTCTCGACATGGCCTCAACTCACCCGGCGCGTCTTCCGCTTCAGGAAGTCCATCAGGATGAACTGCCCGAGCGTCATCGTGTTGGTGAAGTACGCCTTGCCCTTGCAGATGGACGCCACCTGCTTGACGAACTCCACCAGACTGCGATCGCGCGCCAGCATGAAGGTGTTGATCATGATCCCGGCTCGGCGGCAGTTGGACACCTCCCGGTAGGTGGCCTGCAGAATCTGGGGGTCGAGACCCATCGAGTTCACGTAGATCCGGCCGTCGGGCATCGTGAGCGCGGACGGCTTGCCGTCGGTGATCATGATGATCTGGCGCATGTCCTTCTTCTGCGCCAGCAGAATGCGCCGCGCCAGCTTGAGCCCTTCGGCGGTGTTGGTGTGATAGGGCCCGACCTGCGCCTGCGCCAGCGCGCTGAGCGGAATCTCCTCCGCCGAGTCGTGGAACAGCACCACTCGCAGGCTGTCCCCGGGAAACTGCGTGCGGATCAGGTGGGTGAGCGCGAGCGCCACCTTCTTCGCCGGGGTGAACCGGTCCTCGCCGTAGAGGATCATGGAGTGCGAGCAGTCGAGCATGAGCACGGTCGCGGCGGATGACCGGTACTCGGACTGGCTCACCATCAGGTCGGAGTACTCGATGTTGAGCGGCACGCCGAGCCCCTCGCGGGCGATCGCGTTGGTCAGCGTCGCGTGCACGTCGAGGTTGAGCACGTCGCCGAACTCGTACGGCTTGCTCACGCCGTCCGCCTCGACGCCGGTGGCGAGGTACGGCGTGTCGTGGGCGCCGAAGCTCGACTTGCCGACCGTGCCGAGCAGGCTCTTGAGGGTCTTGTAGCCGAGGAAGTCGATGCCCTTCTCGGTCAGGTTGAACTGCACGTGCTGGGCGGCCGACTGCGCCTGGCCGCCGGGCCCGAACATGGACTGATAGCCCTGGGGCATCTGCGGGACTGGGGCGTCTGTCCCACGTTCAGGTAGCCTTCGTCGATCAGCCGCTGCACGATCCGGTCGAGCAGCTCGCCCAGGTCATGCTCCGTCTGCCGATCCCGCTCGGCATCGCCGGTGGACTCGCCGCGGAGCGCCTTGAGCATGTCCTCGGTGAGCTGGCCCGAGTCCATCAGCGCCTGGAGAATGGCCTGGCGCAGGGACTCCATGGAGCGCTCGCCCTCGCCACCCTCGTCGTGCCAGAACGACGGGGTTCCGCCCGCGAATCCCGACTGCAGGAGGAAGTCGCCGAGCTGGTCGAGCAGCCCCTGCAGATTCACTTCGTCGGCGAGCTCGGGGTGGTACTTCGAATAGGTGGTGAAGCGCATATTCGGATCTTACCGCTCCCCCCTCCCCCCAGCAACGCCTTTAGCTTTCGTCCGTGCCTCCACCCGCCTCCTCCGTCTTCTCCGCGCTGCGGCACCGGGATTTCCGGCTCTTTCTCGGCGGCCAGCTGGTCTCGCAGTGCGGCACCTGGGTGCAGATTGTTGCACTGGGCTGGCTGGTCCTCCAACTGACCGATTCCGCCTTCGCCGTGGGGCTGGTGACGGCCCTCGGCTCACTGCCGATCCTCCTCTTCACGCTCTATGGCGGCGTCGTCGCCGATCGGGTGGACAAGCGGCGGTTCGTGATCGTCCTCCAGAGCCTGATGCTGCTGGAGGCCCTCGCGCTCGCGGTGCTGACCCACCAGGGATGGATCACGGTGCACCTGGTCATGGCGCTCGCCGCGTTCTACGGCCTCCTCTCGGCGTTCGAGGTGCCGGCACGGCAGGCGCTGGTGAGTGAGATCGTGGGGCGGGAGGACCTGATGAACGCCATCGCCCTCAACTCGAGCGCGTTCAATGTCGCCCGGGTGATCGGGCCGTCCATCGCGGGAGGGCTGATCGCCACGGTGGGGCTGGCGGCCTGCTTCTACCTCAACGCGGCCAGCTATCTCGCGGTGGTCGCGGGGCTGCTGCTCATGCGGGTCCAGCGCCCCGCGGTGCAGGCCAAGGCGCCCGCGTTCGGCGCGCTCAAGGAGGGGTTCGGCTACATCTTCGGCAACCCCTGGCCGCGGGCGCTGGTGACCATGATCGCCGCCTTCAGCGTGTTCGGCTCGTCCTTCCTGCCCATGATGCCGGTGTTCGCCCGCGACGTGCTCGGCCTCGATGCCGACGGCTACGGCGCCCTGGTCTCGGCCATCGGCCTGGGCGCGACCACCGGCGCGATCGGTGTGGCGGCGCGCGGCGGGCGGACGCGGAGCGGACGCAGCGTCATCGGATCGTTCGCCATCTTCGGCGTGCTGCTGGCGGCCGCGGCCGCGGCGCCGGGCTTCTGGTCGGCCCTCGCGCTGTTCACCGGCGCGGGATGCCTCATGGCGATGAACGGCATCATGGCCAACACGATGCTCCAGCTTCAGGCGCCGGACCGGCTGCGCGGGCGGGTCATGGGATTCTACTCGTTCGTCGTCCTGGGCATGGCGCCGTTCGGCGCGTTCCAGGCAGGGTGGGTGAGCGAGCACTACGGCGCGCGGGTGTCGTTCGCGCTCGGCGGTATCGCCTGCGTGGTGGTGGCGGGCCTGGTGGGGTATGCGGCGCGAGGCGGCGGCGAGATCCAGGTCGCGCCGCAGCTCGAGCCGCTCCCATTCCCGGGGCCATCACGATCTCCTGAACAATCTGCCGGCTGAGGCGCGCATGCTGATCACCATCTCCAGAGAGTTCGGCGCGGGGGGGTCCGAGGTCGCCGCGCGGGTGGCGCGGTCCCTCGACTGGCGGGTGGTGGACAACGAGCTGGTGGAGCGGGTGGCCGCGCGTGCGGGCCTGGCGCCGGAGGACGTGGCCCGGCGGGAGGAGCGAGTCTCCACCTTCATCGAGCGGCTGGCGCGGGCGCTGGTCGCCGCCACTCCCGAGCTGGTCGTGCCGCCGGAGGCAGGCGGGACCGCCAGCGGCTCATCCGAGATGGACCTGGTGCGGGTGACGGAGCGAGTGGTGGAGGAGGTCGCGGCGGAAGGGCGGGTGGTGCTGGTCGGCCGGGCGGCGCCGGCCGTGCTGGCCCGGGAGCGCGACGCGATCCACGTGAAGGTCGTCGCCCCGCGCGAGTGGCGGGTGGCCGCCGCGGCCGCGCGACTCGGCGTCTCGCCGGCGGAGGCGGCCCAGGTGACCGACGAGACCGACCGGATGCGCGCCCGCTACCACCGGCAGCACTACGGTCGCGACTGGAACGACCCCGTCAAGTATCACCTCGTGCTCAACACGGCCGCGCTCGGCCTGGACGGCGCCGCGGATGTGGTGGTGGCGCGGGCCCGGGCGCTGGGGTGGTAGGCCGGCTCAGCCGAAGGACATCCCTCCCTTGCCGTAGCCGGGCTCGCGCCGCTCGGGCTTGGCGCGGGTGTAGCCCAGCTCTTCCGACCGGCTGATCCGCTTCTGCGCGGCCAGTCCCTCCAGGACCAGCTCGCACGCGGCCACGGCGCGCGGGTGGTCCGCCTTCGGCGCCAGGCCCAGATCGCTGACCAGGTCGAGCAGTCCGGGGACGACCGCGAAGCCCTGGTGGCAGAGGTCGGTGCGCTCGTCGCCGGACACCTTGAGCGCGCCGCCCTGATCGAACCAGGCCACGATGCGGCTCAGGTCCGCCCCACCGATGCGATCCTCCAGCACCTTGCCCGCGGCACGGCGGATCAGCTCCCGCGCGATGGCATCGCCGCCCTGCAGCTCGCCCTCGTACTCCAGCTCCAGCTTGCCGGTGATGGAGGGGACGGCGGCGTAGACGTCGCTCACCCGGGGGACGATGCGCTCTTCGCCCAGCGTCAGTACCCGGCGCTCCGCGTTGGACACCGCGTTCTCCAGAACGCTGATCGGGAGCCGCTGGCTCACCCCCGACCGCTTGTCCACCCGCTTGTCCTCGCGCGCCTCGAAGGCCACGCGCTCGATGACCTCGAGAATGAAATCGGGGATGTCGAGCGTCTCGGCGCCCCGGCTGGTCCACGCCTCCTGCGCGGTGATCTCCATGCCGAGCCGCACGGTGCGCGGATAGTGGGTGATGATCTCGGAGCCGATCCGGTCCTTGAGCGGGGTGATGATCTTGCCCCGCGCGGTGTAGTCCTCGGGATTGGCGGTGAAGGCGAGGAGCACGTCGAGCGGCAGGCGGACGGGATAGCCTTTGATCTGGACGTCGCCCTCCTGCATGATGTTGAAGAGCCCCACCTGGACCTTGCCGCTCAGGTCGGGCAGCTCGTTGATCGCGAAGATGCCGCGGTTGGCGCGGGGCAGCAGCCCGAAGTGCATCGTGAGCTCGTCGGACAGCAGGTGGCCCCCGCGGGCCGCCTTGATCGGGTCCACGTCGCCGATCAGGTCGGCGATGGTGACGTCGGGCGTGGCGAGCTTCTCCACGTAGCGCTGATCGCGGCTCAGCCATGCGACGGGGGTCGCATCGCCGCACTCACCCAGCATCTCGCGGGCGTACTTGGAGATCGGCGCGAAGGGATCGTCGTTGACCTCGCTCCCGGCGACCACCGGCACGCGCTCGTCGAGCAGCGAGGTCAGCTCGCGAAGGATCCGGCTCTTCGCCTGCCCGCGGAGGCCGAGCAGGATGAAGTGATGCCGCGCGAGGAGCGCGTTCACGATATGTGGAAGAATGGTGTCCTCGTAACCGACGATGCCGGGGAAGAGCGTCGCGCCCGACTCGAGCCGCGCCATCAGGTTGGTGCGGATCTCGTCCCGGACCGTGCGTCCCCTCAGGGGAGGCTCGGCCCAGCGGGTGGTCTTGAGGTCACCGAAGGTGCGTGGCTCGGTCATGTGGTCGGTCGCTCGTCGTCGGTGAGTCGCAGAATCGCAAGTCTTTGTATGGCAACATGTTCCGCATGCATCATCAGTCGCCCCTGGCGCCGCGTGGCTTGACAACGGCGGTTGGAGATATAGCTTGGCCCCCCGTGCAAGCGGCGGCCGAATCGAATCTTATCCTGGAACTGCGCCGGTGCAGGACATAGCTGGTCCCTTTACCCCGTTAAGGAGTAACCGATGAAGAAGCTGCTCATGTTGTCCGCGATCCTCGCGCTCGCGGCGTGTGGTGAGAAGCCGGCGGCGGATGCTCCGCCCGCGGAGACCACGGGCGAGATGGCCGCGCCCGCGGATACCGGCATGGGAATGTCGCACGACTCGATGGCGATGCCGTCCGACTCGATGGCTCGCGACACCGCCAAGTAAGCGGCCGACGTCGTAGCATCGGGCCCCGGGCAATGTCCGGGGCCCGATTGCGTTTCCGTCGGTTCCGTCGCCCAGCGCTTCCCCTCAGTCATCCAGCTCTTCCCCGCCGAAGGGCAGCGTCACCACCGTCGCGTCCCGTCCCCCCGCCACCACCGCACAGCCCGGCTCGATCTCCCGCCGCAGCAGCGCCAGGCCGAAGGTCCGGTCGTCCACGGTGAGCGTCGAGCGCACCGTGCCGACTTCCTTCTGTCGAGCGAGCACCGTCCGTCCGTCGGGGCCACCGGGCTGAGGCCACGCGAGTCCGCGGAGCTCGCGATTGGTGTGGCCGCGGAAATGGATGCGGGCCACCGTCTCCTGTCCCGTGTAGCAGCCCTTGGTGTAGGAGACCCCGCCGATCTGGTCGTAGCGGACTTCCTGCGGCAGCGTCTTGTCGTCGATCTCGACGCCCAGCGCCGGCCAGCCGGCCAGGATCCTGGCGGCGTGGAGGTCGGGTCCCTCGCCCCGGAGGGCGCCGGCGATCAGCAGCCGCTTCACCGCGGCCTCGACCGCCGCCTCCGATCCCGCGAGCAGGGCGGCGAAGGGCGCGGGCTCGGTGGCGAGTGCGACGAGCAGGCCTCCCCTGGGGGACTCGTCCTCGACCACACGGCCGGCTGCGTCGGGCACCGGTATGCCCGACTGCACCAGGGTGTGGAAGCCGTGGGCGCCGAGCACCCAGGCGACCACCGTCTCGCCCGTGAGGTCGACCGACTTGGCGAGCCGCGGCGGCAAGGTCCGCTGGAAAATCTCACGCACCGCCTCGCGCCCGGAGGCGGGCGCGATGAGCGTCAAGCCGCCGGGACGCCGCACCACCCACGCATCCACCACGATCATGCCCTTCGGCGTGAGCATCGCGCCGTAGGTGAGGCTGCCGTCGCCGGGGTGATCGAGATCGTTGGTGAAGATGCCCTGCAGGCAGGTGAGCGCGCCGGAGCCGGTGATCCGGAAGACGGCGGGCTGGTCGATGACCACGGCCGCGCCGCCACGCACCGCGTCGAGCCGGTCGCGCGCGATCGTCAGGTCGAGGTCAGGCATGGCCCCACGGCAGGTCCTGCGGCGTGCGGCCGACGAAATCGGGCCAGACGGCGTCGCCGCCGGCGAGATGCTCCTCCGCGTGCGAGGTGGTCAGCATGGCGCAGCGCAGACCGGCCGCGCGCGCCGCCGCCAGGCCCGGCAGCGAGTCCTCGATCACCACGCACCGGCCCTGCGCTACGCCGATCGCCTCGCGCGCGCGAATGTATCCCTGTGGATCGGGCTTGCAGACTGTCACGTCTTCGGCGGCCACGATCTCCGCGAAATGGGGGGTGAGCCCGGCCTGATCGAGCACGAACGCGATCTCCCGGCGCAGCGCGCCGGAGACGATGGCGAGCTGGTGGCCATCGAGCGCGGCCGCCTCCACGAAGTCCACGGCGCCGGGCACCAGCCGCAGGTCCTGTCGAAGGGCGCGCTGGTAGTGCGCGTTCTTGCGTTCGATCGCGCCCTGCACGCGCGCGTCGTCCACCGCTCCGCCATGGCGCGCGAAGGTGAAGCGGAAGCATTCCCGGTCGTCGAACCCGAGGTACTCGCGGTAGTAGGCGTCGCGGTCCAGCGAGATCCCGTCCTCGGCCAGCGTGGCGATGAGGGCGTCACAGTGCTGCGGCTCGTCGTCGATGATGACGCCGTTGAAATCGAAGAGGATGGCGGAGCCCATTGGTGAACCTATAGGTGGGCGAGAGAGCGGGCGGTAGGGAGGCTTGACAAGCGCCTCCCTGGCGGCGGCTCCTCAGCTCGGCAGGCGGCGGTAGCTCGCGTCCAGCAGCTCGACCGGATGCGCCACGGCCACGTCGAGTCCCGCGGCCAGAAGCCCGGCGCCGATCTGCATGAGGCAACCCGGATTGCCCGTGGTCACCACCTGCGGCCGGGGCGCGGCGGCAGCGATCGTCTGGATCTTGTCGGCCAGCACCGCGCGCGCCATGTCGGGGCGGAGCACCGAGTAGATGCCCGCGCTGCCGCAGCAGCGATCGGAGCCGGGCAGGAGCCGGAGCGCCAGCCCGGGGATCGCGCCCAGCACGGCGAGCGGCGCGTCCTGCACCCGCTGGGCGTGCTGGAGATGGCAGGGCGCGTCGTAGGCGACGTCGAGATCGAGCGGACCACCCGGCCTGGGGCCACGCTCGGCGAGCAGCTCGCTCACGTCGCGCACCTTCGCGCCGACCCGCGCCGCCGCGTCGTCGCCGAGCAGGTGGCCGTAGTCCTTGAGCAGCGCCCCGCACCCGGCGCTGTTGGTGACGATGTAGTCGGCCGCGTCGGCGAGTGCCGTGACGTTGCGCCGGGCGAGCGCCGCCGCGGCATCCCGGTCGCCGGCGTGCTCGTGCAGCGCGCCGCAACAGCCCTGCCCATCGGCCTCGACCACCTCGTACCCGTTGTGCTCCAGCGTCCGCCGGGTGGCGTCGTTGACGTGCGTGAACAGAGTGTCCATGACGCAGCCGCGAAAGAGCGCGACCGTGGGACGGGCGGACGTGTCGGACGGCCGGGCGGGCTGCACGTTGCCGGAGGCATTGACGCTCCCGCGGCTGTCCCAGCGGCGGTCGACGCTCGCGGCCAGCATCGCCATGCCGAAGCCGACCCGCCCCGGTCCGGCGAGCATGCGCGGAACACCGGTGCCCCGGAGCGCGCGAGCGGCGGTGAACAGCGGCCGCCAGAGCGCCTCGTGGCGAAAGACGCCGAGTACGGTGCGGGCGAGGGGCGGTAACCCGTGCGCGCGGTAGAGCCGCTCGCGCGCCTGCTCGAGCCCGCGCCCATAGGCCACTCCCGAGGGGCAGACGGGCTCGCACCCCCGGCATCCGAGGCAGGCGTCGAGGTGCTGCACCAGCGCGTCGTCGTCGGCGCCGATCTCCTCGCGCTCGAGTGCCCGCATCAGCATGATGCGCCCGCGGGGGCTGTCGGCCTCGTCGCCGGTGGCGAGATAGGTGGGGCAGGCGGGGAGACAGAAGCCGCAGTGGACGCAGGGCGCGAGCGGATCGGCCGATTCCGCCGTCGTCACTCCGCCGCCTCCAGCGCCACGCTCAGCGAGTGTCCCGGGTCGAAGCTGTCGCGCAGGCGGCCGACCAGCTGCCCGACGCCTTCGCGGTACGCCCCGAAGTGGCCCAGCGCGCGGCGCAGCGCCCAGGGCGCGCGCTCGAGAGTCATGGGGATCTCGCGGGCGGCGGCGGCGCGGCGCACCGCGCGCAGCCGCTCCACCGGCGCGTCCCCGGTCCAGCGAATCAGACCGGCGCCGGCGCCGGCGCTGACGAGGCCCTCGTCGAGGTCGTGCGACAGGAGATCGATGGTCTCGTCCACGCCGTCGCCGAGGACGCCGAGGCGGAGGGTGATGGGGCCGCCGAGACTGCCGCGCGCCACCAGGCTCCAGAAGGCCGCGGTGCGCTCGGCCGGCAGCGGCTGCCACACGAGGTCGCCCTGGGTGCTGAGCCCGCGCACGTCGGACTGGACCGCCGCGTCGGTGCCGACGAACCGGGCCGCGAGGGTCCAGTCGGCCTCCGCCGCCAGCGCGGGCGAGAGGAGCTCGAGCGTGCCGGGCAGGAGCTGCGCGGCGAGCAGGTCGCGCGCCGCCGAGGTGAGGGTGTCCCGCGGGCCGCGCGCGATCACGGTGACGTCGGCGCGGGGGAGTGCCCGCAGGCGCAGATGGACCTCGGCGATGATGCCGAAGCCGCCGAAGCCGCCGACCTGGAGCTTGGTGAGGTCGTAGCCGGCCACGTTCTTCACCACCCGCCCGCCCGCCTTCACCAGTCGGCCGTCGCCGGTGGCGACGGTGCAGCCCAGCACGTGGTCCCGCACCGGACCGAACCCCTGGCGCAAGGGCCCCGCGGTGGCGGTGGCGACGATGGAGCCGAGGCTCCGCTCGGGGCGCCCCGGCGGATCGAGCGCGAGCCACATCCCTTCGTCCGCCAGCCGCCGCCGGAGCCCCTCGAGCGGCGCACCCGCCTGCACGGTGGCCACCAGGTCGGCCGGACTCACCGACAGCACATGGTCGAGCCCCCGCGTGCTCACCGCGAGATCGGCCGGTGCGTCGGTGGCGAGCCAGGTGCCGTTCCCCTCGACCCGGATCTTCCACCCCTCGTCGTGGGCCAGGCGGCACACCAGCGACAAGGCGTCGGGGGAATCCGGTACGGCGCGCGGGCGGCCCGTGGCGTCGCGCTCGACCCCGGCGGTGCCGAGCAGGGCGCGGAGGCGGCCGAAGATGACGTCGCTCATCGCGCGGCCGGCGTCGCGAGCCATTCGCGGCACGCGTGCATGGGAATCACCTTGCCGGGATTCGCCCGCTCGGCGGGATCGAAGGCGCGACGCACGGCGCGCATCGCGCCGAGGGTTTCGCTGTCGAAGATGAGCGGCATGTAGTCGATCTTGTCGGAGCCCACGCCGTGCTCTCCCGTGATGCTGCCCCCCGCCGCCACGCACGCCGCCATGATCTCGCGGCAGGCCAGGTGCACCCGTTCGGCGAGGCCCGGGTCGCGGCGGTCGAAACTGATGTTGGGATGCAGATTGCCGTCTCCGGCATGGAAGACGTTGCTGATCAGGAGACCGTGACGGCTCCGGATCTCCTCGATCCGATCCATGATGTCCGGGAGCGCCGAGCGCGGCACGACGGCATCCTGCACCGCGAGATCCGGCGCGATCCGGCCCATGGCACCGAACGCCTTCTTCCGGCCCTGCCAGAGCCGCGCGCGGTCGGCGGGTGTGGAGGCGCTGCGGACGGTGCGGGCGCCGCGGTCGCGCAGCATGGCCGCGACCGCTTCGGCCTCGCTCTCGACGGCGTCGGCGCCGCCGTCGAGCTCGACCAGCAGCACCGCCGCCGCGTCGGTGGGATAGCCGGCGGCGTAGATGGACGCTTCCACGGCGGCCACACAGGCCTGATCCATCATCTCGAGGGCGGCGGGCACGATGCCGGCTCCGATGATCGCGGACACCGCCTCGCTCGCCTGACGGACGGTGGGGAAGTCGGCGAGCATGGTGCGCACGGCCGCGGGAATCGGCTCGAGCCGCACGACGATCTCGGTGGCGATGCCGAACATTCCCTCACTGCCGACGAAGAGCCCGACCAGGTCGGGGCCCCACGGCTCGCCCTGGGGCGAGCCGAGTCGCACGACGGAGGCGTCCGGCAGGACCACCTCGAGCTCGACCACGTGATTCGTCGTCACGCCGTACTTGAGGCAGTGCGGTCCCCCGGCGTTCTCCGCGACGTTGCCGCCCACGGTGCACGCCGCCTGGCTGGACGGATCGGGGACGTAGTGGAGACCGTGCGGCGCGACGGCCTCGGTCAACCGCGCGTTGACCACGCCCGGCTGCAGCGTGGCGCGGCGGCGCAGCGGATCCAGGTGGAGGATGCGGTTCATCCGGGTCAGGGCGATCAGCACCGCGTCCGCATCGGCCACGGCGCCGCCGGAGAGTCCGGTGCCCGCGCCCCGCGCCACGAACGGCGTGGCGGTCAGGTGGAGCAGCCGCACGACCTCGCGCACTTCCGCCGCCGTCGCGGGCATCACGACCACGCCGGGATACGACTCGCGCGTCGGCAGGCCGTCCATGGTGTAGGTCGCCAGCTCGGCCCGACGGTGGCGCACCCACCGCGGGCCCACCAGCCGTCCGAGCGCGTCCACCATGTCGGGCGTCACGAGCCGGCGACCACGTCCGGGCGCGCGCCACCGCGACCGTTGGTGTGCGCCCGCCGGTGAATGCGGAGCGCGGTCTCGACGGTGGCGGTGAGAATGGGGACCAGCGTCAACAACGCGTCGACCCGGCGCGCGGTGGAGCGCTCGGTCAGGAGCCGCTGCTTCACGCCCGGGTCGGCATCGATGGCGGCGGAGACATGGAACGAGAGCCCGAGCGCGTCATCGGGCAGCGTCGGCGCCTCGGGGTCGGCGTCGTTGAGCTGGCGCAGGAGCGTGTAGTAGCCGGCGAAGAGCTCACGCAGCTGCGCGGCAGACTCGTCGGGCGGATCGGTGCCGGGCTCGTCGTCGAACGGCTGCACCAGGGCCACGAAATACGGCGCCGGGTCGTCCATCGCGCGGGTGAGCACGAAGCGCTCGACGCCGACCACGATGATGTTGGAGCGGCCGTCGGGCAGCTCCTGGTTCACCCGCACCTCCCCGATGCAGCCGACCGTGCCGGCGTCGGGCAAGGCGTCGTCCCGTCCCGCCGGCGTGATCCCGAAGCGGCGGTCGGTCTCGAGGCAGTCCGCCAGCATCCGCCGGTACCGTGGCTCGAAGATGTGCAACGGAAGCGGCGTGCCGGGAAAGAGGACGACGCCGAGCGGGAAGATGGGGAGCCGGACGGGCATGGGCGGAATCTAGTCGGGGGCGGAGGGGCGGACGGTCGGATGGTCGGACGGGCGGACGGGCGGAAGGATGACGTGACAAGGCGGCGCTCCGCCGGTTGCACGAAGCGCCGCCCCCGTTCCTGTCGCCCTTCCGCCCTTCCGCCCTTCCGTCTGTTCCTTACGCCGCTCCCCAGAATCCGCGCAGCGCGCGGACGTCGGGACTGTCGCGCAGCTTCTCGAACGCGCGCTCGCGGATCTGGCGGATGCGCTCGCGGGTGACGCCGAGGAGCGCGCCGATCTTCTCGAGGGTCAGGGCCTCGGAGCCCTCTTCGAGCCCGTAGTAGAGGGAGAGGATCTTGCGCTCGCGGGGGGTGAGGTGCCGCTGGAAGAGGCGGTCGATGAACTCGCGCATGAGCTGGCAGTCGGTCATCTCCTCGATCTCGACCTGGCCGTTGCCCGCCACCCGCTCGCCGAACGTGCTGGCGTCGCGATCCTGCCGCTCGACCGGGGCGTCGAGCGACACCTCGGTCGAGGTCATGCGCCGCGCGCTCCGGATGTTGTCCACCGTGTCGTTGAGCGCGGTGGCGACTTCCTGATCGGTCGGCTCCCGCCCCAGCACCTGTGCCAGGACGCTCTGCGCGCGCGCCATGCGCATGAGCGCGGAGTTCTGGTTGAGCGGAATGCGCACGCTCCGGGTCTGCTCGGCCAGCGCCTTGAGCACCGCCTGGCGCACCCACCACACGGCGTAGGAGATGAACTTGACCCCGTGGTCCGGGTCGAATTTCCGGACCGCCTTGAGCAGCCCCTCGTTGCCGATCGCCACCAGCTCGGACAGGTCGAGCCCGTGTCCCTGATACTTCTTCACGTAGGAGATGACGAAGCGCAGGTTGGCCGTCACCAGCCGCTCGGCGGCGACCTCATCGCCCGCGAGGGCCCGGCGCGCGAGCCGTTTTTCCTCCTCGGGATCCGTGATCAGCGGGAGCTTCTGGATGTCGTGGAGATACTGGTCGAAAGACCCGGAGGGGCTGGACCGAAGCAAGGCGCGGGCTTTCCCAGTACGGACGTGGGCCATAGACACCCTCGAGAGAGGTTGCACGGACGGCGACGATGATATGGGCGACCAGAAAGGCTGGAAAGGTTGGTCAATATAGGATTTACGGGATTGCGGGTCAAGCAAAAAACAATTTCCACATCACAAATCGTTTGTGGACAAACGGATAGTGACTTTGTCCACTCGGCCTCCGATTTATCCACGCGGCGGCCCGCGGCCTGGTATTATAACTCGTTGTGAATGTACGTGTTACGATATTGCCCTGAGAGCGGCACGGATGGCCGGTTCGCCCGCTTCGGTGGTCCACTCGGGTCCCTCGCCCATGGTGCCGAGCGCGCGCACCAGCGCGAAGCGGATCGCGCCGCCGCGATTCTTCTTGTCGCTGCTCATCGCGGCGAGCACGCGGTCGGCCGCGATCGGTTCCGAGACTCGGGTGGGGAGGCCGAGCCGCTCGAGCAGCGCCACAACCCGCGCGCCCGCTTCCGGGGTGGCGAGCCCGAGCCCGGCGGCCAGCGCCGCTTCGGCGACCAGGCCGAGGCTCACCGCCTCGCCGTGCGGCACCCGGTAGTCGGACACCTGCTCGAGCGCGTGCGCCACCGTGTGTCCCGCGTTGAGGATGGCGCGCCGGCCGCCCTCGCGCTCGTCCTCGCTCACCACCGCCGCCTTGATCTCCACGCTCCGGCGGACCAGCTCCTGCAGCGCCTCCGGGTCGCGCGCCACCAGCCGCGCCGCCTCTCGCTCCATCCACTCGAAGTAGCCGCGGTCCGCGATGAGTCCATGCTTCACCGCTTCGGCCAACCCCGCGCGGAAGGCGCGCTCGGGCAGCGTGCCCAGGACCCGAGGATCGGCCAGCACGGCGACCGGCGGATGGAACGCGCCGATCAGATTCTTGCCTTCGGCGGTGTCCACGCCGGTCTTCCCGCCCACCGACGCGTCGAGCATCGCGAGCAGCGTGGTCGGGACCTGCACGTAGGGCACGCCCCGCATGTAGGTGGCGGCGACGAATCCCGCGAGGTCGCCCGCGACGCCACCACCCAGCGCCACGATCGCGCTGTCTCGTCCGAAGCCGCGCCGCAGGAGCTCGTCGGTGAGCCGGCTCCACTCCTCCCGGCTCTTGGACGCCTCGCCCGCGGCGAAGGTGAGGCGCTCCCCGGACCACTGGCTCGGGCCCAGCCGTCCTTCGCGGTGCAGCCGATCCACCGCCGCGTCGGCGATCATGACGACGCGGCGGCCGGGCAGATGCTCGGCGACGAGCGCGTCCAGCCGCCCCAGCAGGCCCGGCTCGACCAGGACGGGATAGGTGCCCGCCGAGTGGCGCACCCGGACCACGCTCACCAGGTCACGTCCGACGTGCCCGCGCGGTGGTTGGCCAGGCGCGCGAGGGTGAAGAGCAGGTCGGAAAGCCGGTTGAGGTAGACCAGGATCTCGGGCGGCACGCCGTCCTCGCGGGCGAGGCTCACCACACTCCGCTCCGCTCGGCGGCACACGGTCCGGGCGACGTGGAGCGCGGCGGCCTTGGGCGTCCCCCCCGGCAGCACGAACGCGGTGAGCGGCGCCAGCTCCCGCTCGGCGTCGTCCATGGCGCGCTCGAAGGACGCGGCCCGCTCGGGCGGCAGCGCGGCCTTCGCGATCGTCTTGGCCACCTTCTCGGGCTCGGGCGTGGCGAGACGGCCGCCGATCGCGAAGAGATCGCGCTGCACCTCGGAGAGTAGCGTATCGAAGAGGTCGGCCGGCGCCGTGGCGCGGACGACGCCGATGGTCGAGTTCAGCTCGTCCACCTCACCGTAGGCGGTGGTGCGGGGATGGTCCTTGGGTACCCGGCCTCCGCCGAACAGGCCGGTCTCGCCGCCGTCTCCCGTCCTGGTGTAGATCTTCACCCGCACACTCCTTCCACCTCGGCCGCCGCGACGACCACGTTGCCCCTCGGCTGAATGATTCCCCAGACGACCCGGCCATCGCGCACGTTGACCTGCTCCATCCAGATGTTGTCGCGGCTGTAGGCGACGTCGCTGATCGGCTGGAGGCGGCGCCAGTACACCGGCCGCCCAACCGCCCCAAAGGCATCGAGCCGTCCGCCGGTGGATGAGAGCAACGTGGGGGAGAAAATTTCCTGCCGCCAGCTGCCCGAGCTGTCCCACGCCATGACCCCGGTCGCCACCAGCGTGTCGCGTCCGCCCACCACCCGGCGCTGCCGGAGTGACACCGCGTAGCGCACCCGGCCGTCCCCGACGCGGAACGCGATCACGTCGGCGGCATCGATATCGGCCAGCGTGTTGACCTCGATCCGGGCGGAGTGGAGCGGCCGGAGCGGAAGGCCGGTGTATCGTGCGGAGAAGGTGGAGTCGAGGTAGAGCGAGGTGCGCTCGATGAGCTGGTCGGTGAGCGCGGTGGACGGCTCGGGCGGCGGGGAGCGTCGCACCAGACCGGGTTCGCTCCGATCCGCTTCGCCGGCGGCGAGCAGGGTGCCGAGCACGGGTCCCCGGAGCGGCGGGTCGCCCGGCGCCGACGCGGGCTCGACCACCAGCTCCACCCGGGCGCCTCGCGGGCCGCGCTCGCGCATGCACTGGCCGCCTCGAAGGAGCACCTCGGTCACCGCCACCGCGGTGTGGCCCAGCGGCGACCCGATCATCGCCATCTCCGTGCGAGGTCCACGGCCGGCGACGGTGCGCCGGCGCTCGCGCGGGGTGAGCGACACGACGCCGGCGCGCCGCAGGTTCTGCCAGAGTCCGAACTCGTCACGGAAGAGCTCGGGTCGAAAGCGCCGTGCCAGCGCATCGATCAGGACGCTGTCGCTGGAGAGCAGGTGAACCGCTTGGCTCGTCCCTTCCCCCACGAAGCTCCCGACCAGGGTGCCCGCGGAGTCGAGCCTGATGTCGCTCGCGAGCGGGATCGAGTCGAGCGGCGCGGGCGGACGGTCGCGCGGTGCCGGAATCCCACCGGTGGTCGGGGTGCAGGCGAGCGCGACCCCGGCGAGCAGGGCGGCGGCGAGCGTGGGCAGTGTGCGAGGCATGGCTATATTTACACACTTTGCCCCGACCGGGGCTCACCTCAGCGGCCGGAGCGGCAGTGGCGGATCAGGACATCAGGGACATCTCGATCATCGGCGGAGGGCCCACCGGCCTCTTCGCGGCATTCTATGCCGGCATGCGGGGCGCGTCGGCGCGTATCATCGACGCCCTGCCGGCGCTCGGTGGCCAGCTCATGGCCCTGTACCCGGAGAAGTACATCTTCGACGTCGCCGGGTTTCCCAAGATCCTGGCCAAGGACCTCGTGCGCGACATGGCGGCGCAGGGTCTCCAGTTCGGCGCCACGACCCACCTGGGCGAGATCGTCACCGGCCTCCGGCGCGAGGAGGATGAGGGCATCGGCCACTTCCTGCTGGAGACCTCCGAAGGCGTCTACCCATCGCGCACCATCGTGATCGCGGCCGGCATCGGCGCCTTCGAGGCGCGGCGGCTGGGTATCGAGGGCGAGGATCGCTTCGAGGAGAAGGGCCTCTACTTCAAGGTCATCGACCCGCGGCAGTTCGAGGGCAAGCGGGTGCTGCTGGTGGGCGGCGGCGACAGCGCCTTCGACTGGGCGGTCAACCTTCAGGGCCTGGCCAGCTCGGTGATGCTGATCCACCGGCGCGACGGCTTCCGCGCGCACCAGGCCACGATCAATCAGGTCCACGCGCTCCACGAGAGCGGCCACTGCGAGCTGCGCACCTTCTGGGAGGTCAAGAGCCTGGAGGGGAACGGCAAGGTGGAGTCGGTGACGATCCGGAACAGCAAGACGAAGGAGGAGGAGACGTTCGAGGTGGACGCCGTGATCCCTCTCCTCGGCTTCCACTCCGACCTTGGCGCGATCAAGGAGTGGGGACTCGACACCGAGAAGGCCGACATCAAGGTGGATCAGGTGATGGCGACGAACGTGCCCGGGATCTACGCCGCGGGCGACATCACCAGCTATCCCGGCAAGCTGAAGCTGATCGCGACCGGCGCCGCCGAGGCCTGCATCGCGGTGAACAACGCGGTGCACCACATCAATCCCAAGGCCAAGGTGAACCCCGGCCATTCGTCCAACCTCGCCATTTTCGGCCAGCAGGACGACTGAGCCGCTAGACCATCTTCGGCCGCAGGAAGAAGCGCAGCGCTCCCGCCCCGGACTCGAGCCGGTCGAGCTCGATGCCCATCGTGCCGCTCTTGGGGAAGTCCACCCTGATGCTCGTGGCGGAGCCGCCCAGCAGGATCGCGGCGAGCTCCTCCATCCAGGGCGAGTGGCCCACCAGCGCCACGGTGGCGTCGGGGGCCTGCTCGCCGACGCCTTCCTGCAGCCGGGTCAGGTCTGGATCGTCCGCCAGCGGCTCGCACGCCACCGGCGGCTGCCCCACGCGCGCGGCCTCGACCAGGATGTCGGCGGTCTGCCGCGCCCGCAGCCAGGGACTCGTGAGCACCAGCGTGGGGGCGTAGCCCCGCTTCCGAAGGAACCGGCCGACGCCGGCCTGGACCTTCCGGCCCTTGTCGGTCAGTGGCCGGTCCCGGTCGTCGGGCCACTGCGACGGGTCCCGGTCGCCGGCGTGGGCGTGTCGAACCAGCAGGAGCAGCATGGTACCCTCCGTTAGCGCGACCGCCCCATCTCCACCACGGCGCTGTCGATCGCCGCGAGGACGGTGCGGGTGGACTGCGCGTGATGGTTCACTTCGACGGCGAAGGTCACGAACCGTCCGCCGGCGCTCTCGATATAGCCCGCGAGGGTGTTGACCCCGGCGATACTGCCGGTCTTGGCGCGGACCCGACCCGCGAGCGGAGTCGCGACGAACCGCGTCCGCAGGTTGCCGATCCCGCCCGCCTGGGGGAGTCCCGGGGCGAAGGTCGCATGGCGAGGATGCGCCCGGATGTAGCGCAGCAGCCGGGTGAACGCCTGGGGCGAGATCAGGTTCTCGCTCGACAGTCCGGAGCCGTCCGAGAGGTGGAACTCGGTGGAGTCGATCCGCACCGAGTCGATGAGGAAGCGTCGCTCCACGGCCAGTCCCTCCTTCCACGATCCGCCCGCCCCGAAGCGCTTGCCCAGCTGCTTGAGCAGCATCTCGGCGAAAAGGTTCTGACTGGTGTTGAGGATGGGAAAGATCCAGTCGCGGACGGGCCTCGACACCACCTCCGCCAACGGGGTGCGGGCGCGGGCGCCGGCGTAGATGGCGCTATCGGTCGTCGAGCGGGTGGTGCCGGTTACGGCGATGCCGGCGTCCGCCATCGCCTGCCGGAGCGCGCGGGCCGCGAACAGGTTCGGGTCGGCCACCGCGAACGACTCGGTCCGCGGCGGCCGGTCGAGGGCGACGGTCCCCTCTGCCCACACCAGCGGCGTGCCCGGCTGGCGGAAGAAGCGATCGCCGATGTCGGTCTCGCCGCCGGCCGCGACGGTGAGGGTCCGGTTCTCGAAGGCGACGTCGCCCAGGTCGGGCCACATGCTGATGAGGGCCGGCGCTCCCACCGCCACGCCGGGCTGCCACACGAAGTCGAGGCTGTTGTCGTTGAACGCGAGGGCGGACACAGGCGCGGCGTACCACCAGTTCAGGTCGAACAGCTCCCAGCCCGGGTGCAATGAGGTCGCCTCGAAATAGCTCCCGTCTCCGATCAGGTCGCCGGCCACCTGCCGGATGCCGCGCGCCTTGAGTGTGTCCACCATGAGCCGGAGGCGGGCGAACGGGTCCCGATCGCACGCACCCGGCAGGACCGTGTCGGTCGCGTAGCACCGGCGTCCGAACGTCGGGTCGCCCCGGCCGTAGAGGACCAGGTCACCCCGGAGGACGCCACCCACGACCGGTCCGGCGGCGTACAGACTGGTGCGGACCGTGAAGTCGGGCGGCAGGAGCGCGGAGGCGACCGCGGTGACCACCAGCTTGGTGTTGCTGGCCGGCGTGAACAGGCGCCGGTCGTTCCGGCCGTAGAGGAGCTTCCCGTTCTGATCCACGACCGACACGCCCCAGAGGCTCCTGTCGAAGGGCGGTGCGTCGAGCCGCTTGTCGAGGCGCTTGGTCAGGCTCTGCGCGGCCAGCGGGGAGGAGCCGCCCGGCGCGAGCGCGGCGACGAATGTGAGCGCGGCCGTTAAGGCGCCGATGCCGCCGATGCTGCGGGGCCACTGGTGGATCCACTGTCGCATAGGAGTATGCCGTCACCGGGTTGGCGGAGAACGCGTAGGCGGGAAGGGCGGGGCACGGCGGAGCGCGCGGCTCCAGATGCAGTTGCATTATGGACGTAACACCGTCAAACTACCGGGCTTACGGCATGGCGTCAATTCCACTCGGAGTGTCGATGAGAGCAGCCGTCGCGGGCGTCTGCGGGTTGCTCTCGCCGCTTCTTCTGGTGGCGACGCTGCAGGCGCAGGAGCCGGAGCGCGTGGTCCGCGGCCTGTCGTTCGAGGGCAACCGCGCCATCGCCGACGAGGTCCTCGCCGCCGCGATCAGCACGACGGTGTCCAGCTGGTTCGCCCGCGCCTTCGTCTTCCGCTGGCTCGGCCTCGGCGCGAAGCGCTACTTCGACGAAGAAGAATTCCGGCGCGACGTCATCCGGCTGCACGTGCTCTACCGCCGGAGCGGGTTTCCCGAAGCCGCGGTCGATACCAGCGTCGTCCGGAAGCCGCAGAGCGTCTTCGTCACCTTCCGCATCGCCGAGGGCCGGCCGATGGTGGTGGACACCCTCGGCATCACCGGCCTCGACTCGCTGCCGGCATGGCTCCAACGCATCGCGACGCTCGACCTGCCGCTTCGGGTGGGGGATCCCTTCAACCGCTATCGCATGCAGGAGAGCGCCGACTCGATCGAGCGGCGGCTGCGCGATCGCGGCTACCCCTCCGCCACCGTGTTCTCGGGATTCGAGGCGGATCGGGCGCGACGGGTGGCCCGGGTGAGCCTCGAGGTGGATCCGAGCAAGCGGGCCGTCATCGGCGGCGTGGGCGTCGTCGGTGTCCGGCGGATCGATACTTCCCTGGTGCGCGACCTGATGGTCTCCCGCTCGGGCCGGCGCTATTCCCAGGACGAGCTGCTGCTCAGCCAGCAGAACCTCTACAAGTCCGACCTCTTCCGCTACGCCACCGTCAGCATCGACTCGGCGAACTTTCAGCCCGGCGCGGACACGGTGCCCCTGATGGTCGCCGTCAACGAGAGCCGCCGGCGCCGTATCCGCGGCAGTCTTGGCTACGGCACGGAGGATTGCTTCCGCGGAGGCCTCGGGTGGACCTCGCGCAACTTTCTCGGCAGCAACGGGCGGGTGCTCGACCTCACCAGCCGGGTCTCCAAGGTCGGGGTCGGTGATCCCACCGACTGGGGACTGGCGGACGGGATCTGCAGCTCGTCGAGCAACGACTCGATCGGGTCCTCGCTGCTGAACTACAACCTCGGCGCCACCATCCGCCGCCCCGCCTTCCTGAGCGCGACGTCCAACCTCGCCGTGTCGCTCTATACCGAGCGACGCTCCGAGTTCCGGGTGTATCTCCGGCGCGAGACGGGAACCACGGTCACCCTCCGGCGCGAGCAGCTCCGCCGCCGGATCCCGCTGTCGCTGGCGTACAACATCAGCTACGGGCGGACGCAAGCCACCGACGTCAGCTTCTGCGCGTCGTTCAACGCCTGCACCCCGGACGTGGTGCAGATCCTGGAGCAGAATCGCGTGCTCGCCACCTTGACGGCCGCGGCGTCGATCCCCCGGGTCAACAACGTGCTGGACCCTTCGCGCGGCAGCCTCAAGTCGCTCGAGGTGTCGGTGAGCTCGCGGTTCATCGGCTCCGCGTCGTTCCAGCAGTTCACCCGGCTGGTCGCCGACGCCGCCTGGTATCGCCCGCTCGCGCGCAACGTGGTGTTGAGCTGGCACGTGCGCGGCGGGGCGATCTTCTCGCCCACGGTGGATGTCGCGACTCAGCGCGGCAACTTCATCCCGCCGGAGCAACGTTTCTACGCCGGTGGACCCAACGACGTCCGCGGCTTCGAGCGGAACGAGCTCGGACCGGTGGTGTACGTCGTGTCGAAGGGCGAGGTGGACAGCGCCGCCACCGCCGGCCGCGAGATCGACACCGACCAGGTGCAGGTCTCGGCGACCGGCGGCAACACCTTTACCGTGGGCAACATCGAGCTGCGGGTGCCATCGCCGGTGTTCGGGACGCGGCTGCGCCTGGCGGCGTTCGTGGACGCGGGCGGCGCGTGGCAGCGGGGGGCGGGGACCCCCAGCCCCGTGATCCGGGTGACGCCGGGGGTCGGCCTCCGGCTGGGCACGCCGCTGGGCCCCGCGCGGCTCGACGTGGCCTATAACCCGTATCGGCTGCAGGCCGGCCCGCTCTTCCAATTCGATACCAATGGGGCCCTCTCGCCGGTGCCGGGCCAGGACCGCTACGTGCTCGACCGCAACGGCCGGCTGACGTTCCACTTCGCCGTGGGCCAGCCGTTCTGATGCGTCGCCGCCTGACGCGGTTCCTTTTCGTCTTCGTCCTGGGAACCGCGGCGATGGTCCTGGGCGTGGTCACCAGCATGACGCTGACCCCGCCGGGGCGCGACCTGCTCGCCCGCACCGTGTCCCGCATGCTGGACCGCATCGTGCTCGGCCACGTGGACGTCGGGTCCATCTCGGGCTCGTTCCTCTACGACCTCGTGCTGCAGGACCTCGTCGTGCGCGACACCAGCGGCGTGCTGCTGGCGGACCTGCCGCGGGTCAGGGTCGGCTACCGCCTGCCCAACTTCATCGCGGGACAGGTGGTGCTCGGCTCGGTGCAGCTGGAGCGGCCGGTGATCCAGCTGATCAAGCACCGGAGCGGCCGGATGAACCTGGAGGAGGTCCTGCGACTCGGCAAAGGCGCGCCGGGCGGCAAGTCTCCCCTGGTGGACTTCCACAACGTGCGGATGAACGGCGGCACGCTGCGCATCGCGCTGCCGTGGAACCCCGACCGCTCGCTCCGCACCCAGGCGCAGAAGGACTCGGCGCTTCGGGCCGAGCGCGCGAAGCCGGGCCGCACGATCGAGGAGAGTCCCGAGGGGCTCCGCCGCATCATCCTGCTGGCCGATCTCACGACGCGGATGTCGCGGCTCAGGATCGCGACGCCCGACCGGAAGCCGTTCACCATCGATCTCGATTCGCTGGCCACGCGAATCAACGATCCGGCCGTGACGCTGCACGACGCGGCGGGCCGCATCATCCTCCGCGGCGACAGCGCGATCTTCAGCCTCTCCCGGGGCGCGCTCCCCGACACCCGGTTCTCCGGCGGCGGCGCCGTCACCTGGCCGCGCGACACGATCCTGTACGATTTCCAGATGATCTCACCGCACGTGAATCTCGAGGATCTGCGGTGGGTGTCGCCCCAGTTTCCGAGCATGACCGGCAGCGGCATCCTCACGGCGCGGTCCATCACCGGCAGCCGGAACGAGTACGACATCCGGGAGCTGCAGCTCCGCTCCGGGGCGCAGCAGGTGAGCGGCGAGCTGGTGGCGGTGACCGATCGCAAGCGCGGCCTCGGGATGCGCGACATGCGGCTGCAGCTCCGCGACCTCGACCTGGACGCGGTGCGAGCGTATCTCGACACGCTGCCCTTCTTCGGGACGTTGAGCGGGAGCCTGAGCGGGTCCGGTTTCCTGGACGCGATGGATGTGCGGCTCGACTGGGCCTTCGCCGACGCGCGGGTGCCGGGGCGTCCGGTCACGACCATCGCGGGTGAAGGCGGCGTGGGGGCGCGGCGCGACGAGGGCCTGGTGTTCACCGGCTTCGAGGTGCGGAGCTCGGACGTGGACCTGCGCACCGTCCGGCTCATCGCGCCGGCGGTCATTCTCGAGGGGCGGCTCGCGGCCAACGGGCGGCTCGACGGGCCGCTCCGGAACGTCACGTTCCGCGGCACCGCGCGGCATCACGACGGCGAGAGGCCCGCGAGCGTCGCCGTGGGCCTGGTGCACCTCGATACCCGCTACGACACGCTGGGGCTCGCCACCGACGTCGCGCTGGAGCCGCTCTCCTTCGACGGCATTCGCCGCGCGTTTCCCACGCTGGAGACGAGGGGCGAGGTGCGCGGACGCTTCCAGAGCGCGGGGACCCTCTCGCGCCTCGAAGTGAACACGGAGCTCACCGGCGAGATCGGGAGCCTCCAGGCCGACGGCTTCGCCACGCTGATGCCGCCGCGCTGGGGCGCCGAGAAGCTCCTGCTCCGCTTCTCCCGTCTGGACCTCGGCGCGCTCACCGGGGGGGATCTCCCCACCTCGCTGGCCGGCGAGCTCAAGCTGACCGGCAGCATCGACACGCTGCGCGCGCCCGAGGGGGAGGTCGAGCTGGCCCTCACCCGGAGCCGTATCCGCGAATGGGTGCTCGACAGCGCCTTCGCGCGCGGCCGGAGCCGGGACAGCCTGATCCAGGTGGACACCGCGTTCGCCGGCTGGCAGGGCGCGGTCGCGACCGGCGGCGGGACGCTCGGCTGGGGCGCGCCGTACACCGGTCAGATGGCGTTCACCCTGATCGCCGACAGCCTGATCGGGTTCGATTCGCTCCTGCTCGCGGTGACGGGCCAGAAGCGCGATACCGCGCCGGGCCTGGTGCCCCTCGGCGGCCGTGCGCGCGGCGCGGTCCGGCTGAGCGGGAGCCTCGACACGCTCGATGCCGCCGGTGAAGTGGCGGTGGATGGCTTCGAGTTCCAGCAGGCCCGGTCGCCCCGGCTCACCGGCAGTTTCGCCTGGACCGGCGGGCGGCGTCCCCAGCTCACCGCGCAGGCGCTGTCCGACTCGATCGTGGTGGGCGACTGGACGTTCACCCGCAACGCGCTCGCCTTCGCCGGCTACGCCGACTCGCTGAGCTGGAGCCTCGGCACATCCTCGGGCACCGGCGGGCGGGTGGACGGCAGCGGCCGCTGGCGCCGGCGCGACAGCACGAACCTCGTCTGGTTCGACACCCTCCAGGCGACGCTACCGTCCCACGCCTACCGGTTGCTCGAGCCCGCCTTGCTCGCGCTTGGCGGGCCCAGCCCGTCGCTCAGCCCGCTGACCCTGCAGGCGCTCGATGGGTCGAGCCTGGTGCGCGTTGCGGGCACCATTCCCGGCGATCAGCCCGGCGCGCTGGCCGTCGAGGTCGTGGGCCTCGACCTCGGCGACCTCTACGGACTGCTGCAGCGGGACACCACCGGCGTGAACGGCGAGCTGGGCCTGAGCCTGGACATCGGGGGCACCGCCCGCGCGCCGACCCTCCGCGGCACGACGCGCCTGGGCGAAGGCCGGTTCGGGGACTTCCGCGCGCCCTTCGTGCAGGGCGTCGTGAACTACGCCGACCGCCGGCTGGACGCGAACCTGAATCTCTGGCGCACGGGTGAGAACATCCTGGAGATCGAGGCGCATCTCCCGTTCGACCTCGGGTTCACCGGCGTCGAGAAGCGCATGGTCGATGGCCCGCTCCAGGTCCGGGCCCAGGCGGACAGCGTCGACCTCGGCATCATGGAGGCGCTCACGCCGGCGATCCGCCGGGTGCAGGGCCGCCTCGCGGTCGACGTGCAGGTGGAGGGGACCTGGGACAGGCCGAGCCTCGAGGGCAGCGTGGCCATCCGCAACGGGAGCATGGATCTCCCGGGCCTCGGCGTGCGATTCGGCTCGGTCGCGGGCGGCGCGGTGCTGCAGGGCGACTCGGTGCTCCTCCGCGACGTGAAAATCACCAGTGGCGGCGGCGACCTCGCGGTGGGCGGGTCCATCCGGCTGGAGAACCTGTCGCGGCCGGTGTTCAACCTCGACCTCCAGGCCTCGCAATTCCTGGCGATGGACGTGCGGAGCTTCCTCACCCTGGTGGGGACCGGCAACCTGTCGCTCCGCGGTCCGCTCCTCGCGGCGACCCTCACCGGCAACCTGACGGCCAACAGCGGCGTGCTCTACTTCGCCGACCTGGTGAACAAGCGGGTCATCGATCTCGACGATCCCACCATCGCGGATCTGGTCGACAGCACGCTCATCCGCGGCGGCGACCTGGGCTCGAAGTTCCAGAACCGATTCCTCGATTCGCTTCGGGTCGAAAACCTCCGGGTGGCGATCGGCTCGGACGTCTGGCTCCGGTCGGCCGAGGCCAACATCCAGCTCGACGGCGAGGCGCGGGTGAGCAAGACGGGTCGAGAGTATCAGCCGATCGGCACCCTGCAGGCGCCGCGCGGGAACTACACGCTCAAGATCGGACCGATCACCCGCGACTTCACGGTGACGCGCGGCGAGGTGCGCTACAGCGGGACGCTCGACGCCGAGCTCGACATCGAGGCCCGGCACACCGTGCGCTCCGTGCGCGGCGAGGAGATCCCGGTCATCGCGAGCATCGAGGGAACGCTGTACGCCCCGAAGCTGCGGCTGGAGAGCACCCTGCGTCCGCCGATCTCCGAGACCGACCTGGTCTCCTACCTCATCACCGGCTACCCGGCGAACGAGGCCAGCGCGCTCGGCAACGCCAACGCCTTCGCGACCACCCTGTCCTACCTCTCCAGCGCACTCTCGAGCGAGCTCGAGCGCACGCTGATTCAGGACCTCGGCGTGCCGATCGACCTGATCGAGATCCGCCCGGGCATCGCGTCCGCGGGATCGACCTCGCCCACCCAGCTCGCCGCCGGCTGGCAGGTCGGCCGGAAGACGTTCGTCACCTTCAATGCCGGCTTCTGTCCCGACTTCAGTCAGATCAGCACGCGCAACCTGGGCGCGGGCCTCGAATTCCGCTTCAGCAAGGAGTGGCGGCTCCAGGCCGCGGTCGAGCCCACGGTCCAGCGCTGCGGCAGCGGGACCGTGCTTCCGCTCGACCGGGGGAGCCTCTACCAGGTGGGCTTCGACATCCTGTGGGAGCGAGAGTTCTGACGTGGCCCGCGCGCTGCTGATCACCAATCCCGCGGCGGCGAGGACTCAGCCCAGGGCGGTGGACGCGGTGATGCGGACGCTTCGGGCCGCCGGGTGGTCCGCCGAGGTACTCGCCACCGGCGGCCCCGGGGACGCTCGGCGGATCGCCGAGGAGGGGGTGAAGGACGGTGCGGACGTCGTTGCCGTCTTCGGCGGGGACGGGACCACGATGCAGGCCGCCGCCGCCCTGGTCGGCACCGACGTGGCGCTGGGCGTGATCCCCGGCGGCACCGGCAACCTGCTGGCCGGCAATCTCCGCATCCCCGCCTCGCCCGAGCGGGCCGCCCGCGCGCTGGTGGCCGGCAAGGCGAAGCCCTTCGATCTCGGGCGGATGGATCGGCCCGGCGGGACCCAATACTTCGCGGTCGCGTGCGGGGCAGGCTACGACGCGCGGGTCATGGCCGGCACGCTCTCCGAGCACAAGCGGCGCTGGGGCATGGCGGCCTACGTCGCGACCACCCTCCGGCTCATCACCGAGATCCGCAGCACCCACCACCTCATCACCATCGACGGCGTGGAGTACGACGCCGAGGCGGCCATGGTCCTGATCGCGAACTGCGGCGAGGTCATCCCGCCGCTCATCCGTCTCCGGGCCGGCATCCGTCCCGACGACGGACTGCTCGACGTCGTGGTCATGCGGGCCAACAGCTTCGGCCAGAGCGTCCGCGCCGTCTGGGACCTGCTGCGCGACGCCCCGACCGCGGAGGGCCAGGAGACGTTCGTCGGCTACGCCCGGGGGCGGGAGATCCGGGTGGAGACCGACCCGGTCCAGCCGGTTCAGCTCGACGGCGAGGCCGGTGGCGAAACCCCGTTCACCGTGACGGTGGTCCCGGGAGCGATCAAGATCATGATACCGTAGGGCATGGCGCCCCGGCCGGGACTGTTTAATTTCTGGGCGGGGCAGGTCTCCGCGGTCGCTCCCCCACCCCCGAGGTCCACGGCATGGCGGGATCCGTTCTCCTCATCGATGACGACGTCGATGTCCTTCGCAGCATCGGGAACTACTTCGAACGGTTGAGCTACGAGGTCACCCGCGAGCTGAGCGGGGAGGCCGGCCTCGCCACCTTCGACCGGCTGCGGCCGGAAGTGGTGATCCTGGACCTGTTTCTGCCCGGCATGAACGGCATGGAAGTGCTGGAGAGCCTCCGGCAGCGGGACGCGGCCGTCATCCTGCTCACCGCCGAGGCGGACGTCTCGATCGCCGTCCGGGCGATGCAGCTCGGGGCCGAGAACTTCCTGACCAAGCCGGTGGACATGGAGCACCTCGCGGCCGCGACGGCGCGCGTGGCGGACAAGGCCCGGCTGCGCCGCATCAACCAGGCGCTGCTCGACCAGAGCGCCCCGGGCCACGGCCTCGACTCGCTCGGCAGCTCGAGCGGGATGCAGGACTTCGCCCACCAGGTGGGGCTCCTGGCGCAGAGCGAGAGGACCACGGTCCTGCTGAACGGCGAGAGCGGCACGGGCAAGGGGTGGGTGGCGCGGATGATCCACGACCTGAGCCCCCGCTCGAAGGCGCCGTTCGTCGAGGTCAACTGCGCCGGGCTCAACGCCACCTTCCTCGACTCCGAGCTGTTCGGGCACGAGAAGGGGGCCTTCACCGACGCCAAGGACCGGAAGCAGGGCCTGTTCGAGATCTCCGACCGGGGAACGATCTTCCTCGACGAGATCGGCGACCTGGCCCCCGAGCTCCAGCCCAAGCTGCTCAAGGTGCTCGAGACGAAGACGTTCCGCCGGCTCGGCGGCACCCGCGAGATCGTGGTGGACGTTCGGCTGATCGCGGCGACCAACAAGAACCTGCAGAGCGAGGTGGAGGAGGGCCGGTTCCGGGAGGACCTCTATTACCGTCTGAGCGTCATGCCGCTCACGCTTCCCGCCGTGCGCGACCGCTCGCGCGAGGACCGGCTCTCCCTCATCACTCGCATTCTTGGCGACCTGCTGAGCGAGCTGCCCGAGGGGCCGCCGACGCTGTCGAGCGAGGTGCTCGAGCGACTGCTCGCCTACCCGTGGCCCGGCAACGTCCGCGAGATGCGCAACGTGCTCGAGCGCGCGCTGATCCTCGGGCGGAGCCAGGCCGCGGTGAGCGTCGAGCACCTGCCGGGCGAGTTCCGTGCCCGGCCCGGCATCGGCGACCGGCGACACACCCCGCTCAGTCTCGAAGATCTGGAGCGGCAGCACATCGAGCGCACGCTCAAGCACCACACCGGGAACCGGACGCGCGCCGCGATCGAGCTCGGGATCTCCCGTGCCACGCTGATCAACAAGATCAAGCGGTACAACCTCACCGGGTGAGAGGTGCCGATGGCGGACATCCACGAGCACGACGCGATGGCCTGCCGGGCCTGCGGCCGGGAGGAGCGGGCCTCGGAGGGATATCCCTGCACCAACTGTGGAACCTTCATCTGTCTCATCTGCAGCTTTCGCGGGGTGACGCTCTGCAAGAACTGCGAGGCGGCCGGACACCGGGGCGGTGCGGCCGGTGAGCCCGCCAGCGGCACCTAGCGTCCGCGCCACACCTCCCATCCCCACCGACCCGCGAACGTTCCCGTCATGACTTCCGTGCTCGTTCACGCGGCCATCGCACCGCTCTACGTCCAGCCCAGCCTTCGCTCGGAGCAGGTGAGCCAGCTGGTGCTGGGTGAGACCGGCTCCGTGCTAGACACCTCCGGTGACTGGCGCCGTGTCCGGGGGGACCACGACCAGTACGAGGGATGGATGCACGCGGGGTATCTGATCGAGGCCGATCCGGAGAATGCCGAGCGCTGGCGGCGGGAGGCCAACGGATGGAGCCTCGGCGCCACACTCCAGGTCTCGGGCAGGACGGTGCGCCTCCCGCTCCGCGCGCGCGCCGCGATCGAGAACGGTGGGGTGCGCCTGCCCGACGGCCGCCGGGCCGAGGTGATCGAGGGCGCCGTGCATCCGGTCCAGGACGTGACGGCCGCGGGGCGCGCGCAGCCGGCCGAGCGATGGGCGCTGGAGCGGTTCGAGGGCGCGCCCTACGAGTGGGGCGGCGTCACGCCCTGGGGCGTGGACTGCTCGGGACTGGTGCAGACCACCTTCGCGGCCCGCGGAGTGGCGCTCCCGCGCGATGCCGCGCTGCAGGTGGCGACAGGAGACCCGGTGGAGGTGAATGACGCGCGGCCCGGCGACCTGCTCTTCTTCCGCGGCGACACCACGCCCCGCATCACCCACGTCGCGTTCGCGGCGGAAGACGAGACACTGATTCATTCGACCGTGGCCTGCGGCGGCGTGCTCTCGGAGCCGTGGCGGGCCGGCACCCGCGCGGCCTCCCTCCGCGAGCGCCTGGTGGCGGTGCGACGCCTGGCGGCCCGATGACGGCGAACGGCCACACCAGGCTGGTTCTCTTCGACATCGATGGGACGCTGCTGCTCACCGCCGGCGCCGGGCGCCGCGCCATCGTCGCCGCGCTTCGGGACCAGGTAGAGGACCCCGCCGCCTTCGCCGGCATCCGCTTCGACGGCAAGACCGATCCGCAGATCGTGGTGGAGATGCTGGAGGCCGCGGGCCAGGAGGAGTCGCGCGAGTCGGACCGGGTCCGGACGCTGTGCCGCCGCTACGTCGAGCTGCTCGCGCTGGAGCTGGAACGGCCCACGACGCGCACCACGCTGATGCCCGGCGTGCTCCCGCTGCTCGACGAGCTCGAGCAGCGGAGGGAAGTGGTACTCGGGTTGCTCACCGGCAACGTCGCCGAGGGTGCCGCGCTCAAGCTCCGCTCCGGGGGACTCGATCCCTCCCGGTTCCGCATCGGGGCCTACGGTTCGGACGCGGGGCACCGGCCCGCGCTGCCCGAGATCGCGGCCCGTCGGGCCGAGGCGATCTTCGGCCGGATCCCCAGCGGCGCCGAAGTCGTCATCATCGGCGACACGCCGGCCGACATCCATTGCGGCCAGGGCATCAGCGCCCGGGCCCTCGGCGTGGCCACCGGGTCGTACACCGTGGACGACCTGTCGGCTTGCGGCGCCCATGCGGTGTTCCAGGACCTGTCTGACACGGGGCGTGTCCTCGAGGCCATCCTGCGGTGACAGCGGCCCTCCACCGCGAGCTCGAGCTCAAGGCCGTGGTGCCCGACGCAAACGCGCTGCGCCGCCGACTCTCCGCCGCGGGGGCCGAGATCGGATACGCGGGCCGGATGACCGATGTGCGATACGACCGCGCCGGGGAGCTCGCCGCACGCGATGAAGTGCTGCGCATCCGGACCTTCGAGCACGACGACCACGTAGAGTCGATCGTGGCGTGGAAGGGCCCCACGCTCCGCTCCCCCGATGGCTACAAGCTGCGCGAGGAGATCGAGCTTCCCCTGGCGCCGGCCACGGTCGAGCCAGGCCGGCTCCTCACCGCCCTGGGCTACCTGCCCGTCTACGCCGTCGAACGTCTGGTCGAGGTCTTCGCCGTCGCGGGTGCGGCCGTGCGCCTGGAGACGTATCCGCGCATGGACGTGCTGCTCGAAGTGGAGGGCGATCCCGAATCCATCGAGCGCGCCATCGTCGCGACGGGTATCCCCCGCGGCGAGTTCACGCCCGAGCCGCTCAGCGAGTTCGTCCGCCGCTTCGAGGAGCGGAGCGGCCACCCCGCGGCGCTGGCGTGATGGCGCCGCGCGCCGGCACGCCCCCCGACACGCTGGACGTGCCCCAGCTGGGCCCTTCGCTGGGCCGGCTCACCGACCCGCCGCCGCACGCGGGAACCGGTGCGCTCGGAGCCCGGCTCGACGACATCCGCCTCCGTCTGGTGACGGGCATCTTCGAGCTGGCGGGAGCGGGTCGCTCGTTCGCCGCGGCGGGGGACCCCGACGGCGCGATCGCGTCGCTCAATCGCGTGGCGTGGCTCGCGCTCTGGGAGAAGGCGGTGGGCGCCTCGGCCGATCGCGTTGCGACGACGGTCAATGCGCGGTTCGAGGAGGCCGCGGCCGAATCCCGGTACCCGCGCTCGCGTCTGCGCGCGGCGCGGCTGACGCCGGACGACACCCGCGCGATCGCGGCGCGGCTGGGCGGTGGCGGCGGGCCCTTCGTGGCCGCGCTCGATGGGCTGGAGCAGGCCGCGCACCGCGCCTCGGCCCATCGTGCCGCCGAGCCCGCCGCGGTCGAAGAGTGGCGGGCCGCGCTCACCGCGGTGGCTCGACGGCTGGAGGCCGCGTGGCTGGCGCTCGAGGATGCCGCTGTGGCCGAGGAGCGCGGGTGGCAGGGCGAGGTGGCGCGGGTGGATGCCTGGCGGCTCCCGCGCTGGCCCCTCTGGCTGATCACGGCGGCCGTGCTCGGATGCGCGATCTATCTCGGCCTGATCCTCGGCGGGTACGTGCGCGTGCCGCCGCCGCTCGAGGGATTCGCCGAGTTCTGGTGGAGCCGGCTGTGAGCGTCGTCGGGGTGGGCGTGGACCTGGTGGACCTGGACCGCATCGCCCGGATGCTGAAGGACAAGGGCGAGCACGCGATGGGCCGGCTGTTCACGCGTGAGGAGCGCGCCTACCTCGCGACGCGCCCCGACCCGACCGGCCACGCCGCTGCCAGGATCGCCGCGAAAGAGGCGGTCTACAAGGCGATGCAGTCGTTGCCCGGCGCGCGGGGAATCGGTTGGCGCGAGATCGAGGTCACGCGCGATCCGGAGGGTCGGCCGGCCATTCAGCTCCACGGACTGGCGCTGAGGCTCGCGGAGGAAGCGGGAGGCGTGAAGATCCAGGTCTCGCTCACGCACTCCTCCCTCTCGGCGGGAGCCGTCGCCGTGGTGAGCGCGCCCCTGCGGCCGAAGCAACACGCCTCCGACTCGGGACCCTAGCCGAGCACGTCTCTCACCCGCCGGACCAGCACATCCGGCGTGAACGGCTTCTGTACGAACGCGCTGGGCGGCCCCAGCCCCCGCAACGTCATCTCGTCGTCCGTGTATCCCGACAGAAAGAGGATGGGCAGCCCCGGCCGCTCGACGGCGAGGCGCCGGGCCAGCTCGCTGCCGCCCATTTCCGGCATCATCACGTCGGCGATCACCATGCTGACCGCGCCGTCGAACTCGGAGAGCCGCATCAGCGCCTCCCAGCCATGTCCCGCCTCGAGCACGCGGTACCCCTGCTCCTCCAGCGCCGCCCGCGCGAACAGGCGGACCGCCGCCTCGTCCTCCACCAGCAGGATGATGCCGGATGTCTTGCTCGGTCCCCGCGCCGGGCCGACACCCGATTCCGCCTTCGCCATCGGCAGGTACACCCGCACCGTCGTGCCGCGCTCGGGAGTGCTCTCCACCTCCACGTGCCCCTCGCACTGCTTCACGATGCCGTAGACCGTCGCCAGTCCGAGCCCGAGGCCTCGCCCCGGCTCCTTGGTGGTGAAGAAGGGCTCGAAGATGGAGGGCAGCGTGGCGGCGTCGATCCCGGTGCCGGTGTCGCGAACCGTGAGCAGAACGTAGCGGCCGGGCGGCAGCTCCGGGCTCGCGCGGAGGTCGTAGTCGGTGACGTGCTCGTTCGCGGTGGCGATGGTGAGCCGGCCGCCATGCGGCATCGCGTCGCGCGCATTGATCACCAGGTTCATGATCACCTGCTCGAGGTGGCCGGGGTCCGCGCGCACCATCCCGGTGGAAGGCGCCAGCACCGTCACCAGCGCGAGATCGTCGCCGATCAGCGGCGGGAGCAGGCGCACCAGGTTGCCAATGAGCTGATTGACGTCCACCGGCCCCGACTCCGCCGCGTGGCGCCGGCCGAAGGCGAGAATCTGTCGGGTGAGCCCGGCGGCCCTCTCAGACGATTGTCGGATCTCCTCCAGTCCGTCGCGCTGCGGGTCGCCCGGCCTCAGGTCGCGCAACAGTAGACTGGTGTAGCCCTGAATCGCGGTGAGCAGATTGTCGAAGTCGTGCACGACGCCGCCGGCGAAGCGGCCCAGCACCGCCATCTGCTGTGCCTGCGCGAGCTCGCGCTCCAGCCGCTCGCGCGCGCCGATGTCCCGCGCGGTGAGAATGATTCGTTCGGGTCCCGACCAGTTCCTCGGGGGACTGAGGACCGCCTCGACGCTGCGCCATCCACCGTCCAGGTGCAGCAGCCGGAAGGCGATCGGCTCCGGCGCCGCCGGAGTGCCCACCACCGCGCGGCACGCGGCCAGCACCGCCTCGGCGTCCTCGGGGTGAATGAACTGCGCCACCGGATGGCGGATCATTTGATCGGCCGGCCAGCCGAGGAACCTCGGCACGGAGGGGCTCACCACGCCGATCTCCCACTCGGCGTCGAGGGTGACGATCAGGTCGGAGGAGTGCTCGAGCAGCAGCTCGAACCACTCCTGCCGCTCCTGGTAGGTGGCGCCGAGGGTCTTGAGCCGCGCCGCCATCTGGGCGACCGCGTCGGCCAGGACCCCCAGGTCGTCGTGACCCCGGACGCCGGCCCGGGCGTCCAGGTCCCCGGCCGCCATCCGCCGGGTAGCGGCGATCAACCGCTCACCCCGGCGGGCACGATCCCTCTCCAGCCAGAACCAGATGGCGATGCAGACCGCGAGAAACCCGAGGATCGCGTAGGTGTACGTCGGTTCGTTCACGGATGCTCTTTCAATTCCGACCGCCGCACTCTAGTTTAGGCCCAGACATTAAAATTCGGGTGAAAATGACTCTCATCGGCGCGGTTCTGCCGTTTCTCCTGTCCGCGCTCGCCCCTGCCCCGGTCCAGCAGGCCGCCACAGGACTCGATTCCGCCGCTGTCGTACGCCGGGTGGCCGCCACCGCCACCCTGGCAGCCCAGGAGTACACGATCGGCGTCGTGAACGGTGCCGTCGTGGCGGCGGCCGAGGTGGAGGAGGCGCGCCTCTTCCTGGAGGAGGCGCGTCGGTCCGCCGGCACGCTTCCGGGCGACGGAGCGACCGCGGTCGCAACCCTGGACTCGCTCCTGGCGCTGGTGCACCGCCACGGACCTGCCGACTCGCTGGCCACCCGCGTCCGGCTGCTGGCGGCCGGGCTCTCGCAGCGCTACGGCGTGGCGCTCGACCAGGCCCCCGAGCGAACCCCCGACCTGGCGCAGGGCGGCGAGATCTACCGCGCCAACTGCGCCGGCTGTCACGGCGATCTCGGTCGCGGCGACGGCGCGATGGCGGCTGGACTCGATCCCGCGCCGACGAACCTCGCCGACTGGCCCTCTCTCCGCGACCAATCCCCCCTCGACTTCTATCGGCGCGTGAGCATCGGCGTCGTCGGCACGGCGATGCCGGCCTTCGAGGATCGGATGCCGGCCCGCGACCGCTGGGCTGTGGCACTCTACGCCTCGACGCTCCGACTCCCGCCGGCCTCGGGGGACGCGCCCGCTCGGCTGCAGCGGTTCGCGGCCACGGGGAAGATGACCGACGCGGAGCTCCTCGACTCGCTCGGCGAAGCCGAGGACGGCTCGGGCGGAGGTCTCGCCGGCCTGGCCGCGATCCGGGGACACCAGGCCGAGGCGACCGGGAACGGGTTGGTGCTGGCGCAGGTGCGGAGCGAGGTGGACTCCGCCTACGCGCTCGCACGCACCGGCGCGCCGGGTGCGGGCACCATGGCGCTCAACGCCTACATGTCGTTCGAACAGGTGGAGCGTGAGCTCCGTGGCAAGGACGCGGGCCTCGCCGCCGAGCTGGAGGCCAGCTTCGCCGCGCTCCGGGCGGCGGCCACTCAAGGCGCCGGCTCCGAGCTGGATGCCGCGCGCACCGGGCTCATCGGAGGGCTCGATCGGGCCGGCACCGTGCTGGGGGAAGGGCTGTCACCGGTCAACCTGTTCATCCAATCGTTCGTGATCATGCTGCGCGAGGGGCTCGAGGCGATCCTCATCGTCGGCGCCCTGATGACCTTCCTCGCCAAGATGGGCGCTGCCGACCGCCGGCGCCATGTCAACGCGGGCGTGCTGGCGGCGATCGGCGCGAGCCTGCTCACCGCGCTGGCCCTGGAGACGGTATTCCACCTCTCGCCCGCCCACCAGGAGGCGCTCGAGGGCGCGACGATGGTCGTCGCCACCGCGTTGCTGTTCTACGTCAGCTACTGGCTGCTGAGCAAGATGGAAGTGGTGAAGTGGAATCACTTCGTCAAGAGCAAGGTGCACGAGGCGGTCACCAGCGGGTCCGCCCTCGCGCTCGGGTCGGCGGCGTTCCTCGCGGTCTATCGCGAAGGGTTCGAGACCGTCCTCTTCTACAAGGCGCTCGTGATCTCGGCCGGCTCGAGCGCTGGAGCCGCTCCGATCGGCGGCGGCATGCTGCTGGGAGCGCTGCTGCTCGTCGGCGTGTACATCGCCATGAACCGATTCGGCGTCCGGATGCCGCTCAAGCCGTTCTTCGCGGTGACCAGCGCGTTCCTCTACTACATGGCGTTCACGTTCGCGGGCAGTGGCGTCGCGGAGCTGCAGGAGGGCGGGTTCGTGTCGATGACGCCCGTGGCCGGTGCGCCTCGGATTCCCGCGCTCGGGCTGCACCCCACGGTGGAGACCCTCACCGCGCAGGGCGTGCTGGTGGCGCTGGCGCTGCTGGCCCTCGTGTGGACCTTCGTGGTCGAGCCCCGCCGCGCGACGGCCGCCCGGCGCCGGTCTGGCGAGGCAGTGGCGTGACTTCCACGCCGGACCTCTGTGATCGCTACGGTGACCGGGTCGCTGTCGCCGACCCGGTGCTTCGCGACTTCGGCGGGCGCGCGGCGTTCAGCGGACCGATCGAGACCGTCCGGGTGTTCGAGGACAACGCGCTGGTCAGGAAGGTGCTCGAGACCGAAGGCCGGGGAAGGGTGCTGGTGGTGGACGGGGGCGACTCCAGGCGGTGTGCCCTGGTCGGCGGACGGCTCGCGGCACTCGCCGCCACCAACGGCTGGGCCGGCATCGTGGTGAACGGGTGCGTCCGGGACGTGGCGGAGATTCGAGCTGCTACGGTGGGCGTAAAGGCGCTGGCTGCCTGCCCGCGCCCGCCCGCCAAGACCGGCGCGGGAGAGCAGGGCGTCGCCCTGACGTTCGCGGGGATCACCTTCCACCCAGGGCACGTGTTGTGGGGAGACGAGGACGGTGTGATCGTGGGCGAGCCTGGGCTCGCGGACTGACGGAGCGCGCCTGGCCCCTGTACCAAGCAAACGGCCCGCCGACTTCGGCGGGCCGTTTGATGGAGATGTGGTAGATCGCCCCCTGAGTATACGAAGACAGGCCGATGTGCCCGCTTCACCCTTCTTCGACCTACCACGATGGTCGGAGCCTCTCAGCTCCTGGGCATCTCCATAGGCAAGCGTGATGCCAACTATTCCAAATCGGGTAAGTCGTTATTCTGCTTTTGTTTGAGCTGTCGGTGGTGGTAGCCAATTATTGGCCGGTTCCGACCAAACTCTTGACACCTCTCGGGCCTTTGCAATGAAGTCGTTCATTGGCAACGACTTATAGAGCTGTCAAAAATTTGATTATGAAGGCCGCCTGCCGCTCTTGAGATAGTCCCCGGGCAGAATCTGCTCTCTCCCGCTCAGCTTCGTCACCAGCCAGAGTCCCACGCCCACCAGCAGCACGCTGGTGAGCTGGGCCAGGGTGAAGGGACCGAGGAATCGGTCGTCCTTCGCGCGCAGGATCTCGATCAGGAAGCGCTCGACCCCCGCGATGACCAGGTAGAGGCCGAAGATCCACCCTGTCGCACGATCCGATTTCCGGAGCGACCAGAGCAGCATGAACGCGGCCAGCATGATGATGGCTTCGTAGATCTGCGTCGGGTGTACCGCGAGCACCGTGGAGGGCGAGGTGCCGGCGGGAACGGGGATTCCGAAGAGCTGCTCCATACTGGCCGCGGTGGACGGCGGGAGTCCCTGGGGGAACTTCACTGCCCAAGGCAGGTCGGTCGGCCGTCCATAGTCGTCGTTCACCAGGAAGCAGCCGATCCGCCCGAGGGCATACGCCGCCGGCAGGGCCGGAGCGGCCAGCTGCATGGTCCAGCGGATCGGCACCTTGAGCCGCCAACCGTTCAGGATCACCGCGGCCGTCCCGCCGAGAAAGCCGCCGTACCAGACCAGCCCCCCGCGGGAGAAGAGCGCGCCCAGGTCCTGCGACACGGCGACGTACCAGAGCTTGGCGCCGACGATCCCGCCGATGACGGCGGCGGCGATCATGTCGGCGGCATAGTCCTCCGACAATCCTCGGCGCTTGAGCTCCAGCGCGATGAGCCACCCTCCCATGAGGAAGGCGACCATCATCATGAGCCCGTACCCTGTTATCTCCAGGGGTCCGAGGTGGAATACGAAAGGCAGGATCGTCATTCAGGCGTTCTCGGTGACGGCGGTGAGGCCGGGAAGGGGCAGATCGTCGCGCGGCTCCAGGTCCCAGCCGCTGCGTTCGCCGCGGGCGAGTCTCCAGGCCCCCGCCGCGGCGATCATCGCCGCGTTGTCGGTATTGAGCCGGGGAGAAGCTACGCTGACGCGGGCGCGTCCCGCCAGCCGCTCGGCCATGCGGGTTGCCAGCGTGCGGTTGCAGGCTACACCGCCGCCGATCACCACCGTGGCGTACCCGGTCGCCTCCGCGGCATGGGCGGTCTTGGCCGTGAGGACGTCGATGACCGCGTCCTGGAATCCGCGTGCGAGGTGCGCCCGCGCAGCCTCTGACGGCGGGTCCACCGGACGGGCGGGGTCCGGGCCACGGACCGCGCGGAGCACGGCGGTCTTGAGCCCGCTGAATGAGAAGGCGTATCGAGTGGCCCCCTCGCGATCGAGATCCTGGAGCATCGGCCGGGGAAAGGTGTGGCGCGCGGGATCGCCCTCCCGGGCCAGCCGCTCGATGGCGGGCCCACCCGGATAGCCGAGGTCCAGAAGCTTGGCGACCTTGTCGAAGGCCTCGCCGGCCGCGTCATCCAGAGTCTGGCCCAGCATGCGGTACTCTCCCCACGCCGGCACATCGAGCAGCATCGTATGTCCCCCCGACACCAGCAGGGCGACGAACGGCGGCTTCAGGTCCGGGTCTTCCAGCGTCGGCGCGAAGAGATGTCCCTCGAGGTGATTCACCCCGATCAGCGGAACGTCGAGACTGAACGCGAGGGTCTTTCCGTAGGTGAGCCCGACCAGCAGCGCCCCCACCAGGCCGGGCCCCGCGGTGACCGCGATGCCGCTGAGCTGGTCGAGGCCGATGCCCGCGTCGGCGAGGGCCCGATCCACCACGGAGCCGATGGCGCGCACGTGCGCCCGGCTCGCGAGCTCGGGCACCACGCCGCCGAATATCCGGTGCACGTCCTGCGACAGGATGACATGCCCAGCAATGGCGCCGACCCCGTCCTCGGTCCGCAGCACGGCGGCCGAGGTCTCGTCACACGATGTCTCGATGCCCAGGATCCAGCCGGTCACGCTACTCCTCGGGCTGCGCGAGAAGTCGCTCGACCGTGCCGCGGTTGGCGGGTGAGCTCCAGTCGTGCGCGCCGATCACGCGCTTCACCAGGATGCCCCGGCGGTCGAGCAGAAAGCTCTCCGGCACTCCGGTGGTCTGGTAGAGTCGCTCCACACCGCCGCTCCGGTCGTGGAGGATGTCGAAGGTGAGGCCGTACTTCTGGGCGAACGCGGTGACGTCCTCGGGGCTTCCCTCGTCGATGCTGATCGCGGCTATTCGGAACCCGCGGGTCGCCAGTGTGTCGAACAGCCGCTGCATGCTGGGCATCTCTTCACGGCAGGGCAGGCACCAGGTCGCCCAGATGTTCACCAGCGTCACCGAGCCGCGGTAATCCTCCAGCGAGACCGTGTCCCGGCTGGCGAGGTCGACCGCCCGGAAGATGGGCGCCGGTCTGTTGATCGCCACCGCGTCGTCCGGCGCCACCCATGTCAGCGCCGCGGCGCCCAGCGCCAGCCCCCCGACGACGACTCCGGTCACCGCCCATTGTCTCGACACGATCACCTCACGCCAGCACGGCGCAGCGGCGCTGGAGATCGCGCACCGCGTCGGCGGGATCGGCGGCGCCGAACACGGCGGTGCCGGCCACGAAGGTGTCGGCGCCCGCGAGCCACGCCTCCGCGATGGTCGCTGCCGTGATGCCGCCGTCCACCTCGAGCGTGGCCCGCGAGCCGGCCTGGTCCAGCAGCGCACGCACCCGGCGGATCTTCTCGGTGGAGGCGGGGAGATAGGACTGCCCGCCGTAGCCGGGATTGACCGACATCACCAGCACGAGATCGAGGTCGTCGAGCACCTCTTCGGCAAAGGCGACCGGCGTGGCCGGGTTGAGCGCGAGGCCCGCGCGCATTCCTCGCTCCCGCGCGGCCGCGAGGTGCCGCTGGACATGGGGCGTGGTCTCGGGGTGAAAGGTGAACACGGCCGCGCCCGCGTCGGCGTACTCGTCGATGTACTGCTCGGGGCGCTCGACCATCAGGTGGACGTCGAGCGGCCGGTCGGTGATTCGCCGCAGCGCTCGGATCATCGGCGCGCCGAAGGTCAGGTTCGGGACGAAGTGGCCGTCCATGACGTCCACATGGATCCATTCAGCGCCGCCGGCGACGGCGCGCTCCACCTGCTCGCGCAGCCTGCCGAGGTCCGCGCTGAGCACGCTGGGGGCGATGCGCACGCTCACTGTCCTCCTCCCTGGCCAGAGCTCACCAGCAGATCCACCGTAGACCCTCGCGGACGACCGTTTCCTGGCGGGGGCCGGACGGAGAGGACCACATCCGCCACCTGACCCGACGTGACCCGATCCACCCGCCCGACCTTCATGCCCGCCGCTTCCAGTATCCCCTCGGCGAACGGCAGCGAGAGCCCGACTACGTCGGGCACGGTCACCGGCGCCGGCCCTCCGCTCACGACCAGCTCCACGGTGCTGTTGGGAGACACCACCGTCTCCGGGGGCGGATCCTGCCATACGACCGCGCCACGCGGAATCACGGGGTTGGTCCGTTCACCGGTCAGCCGAACACGGAAGCCGAGTTCCGTCAGCCGGTCGCGCGCCGCCGCCTCGGGCAGTTCCAGGACCCGGGGCACCGCGTGCTCCGATTCGAACACCGCGTCGGGCGACACCAGGTAGCCGGAGATCGCGTAGCCCAGGAGCGCCACTCCAGCGACGACCCCGAGATCGCGCCCGAAGCGGCGCCACGGGTCGCCGCGCGGCTGCTCCGTCTCGGACGCCGGTGCATCGGGTTCCGCGGTCCCCGTCCCGAAGGCTCCCGCGGTATGGCGACGGATTCTCACGCCCGCCGCAGTCTCGCGGCGTAGGCCCCGTCCATCTCGTGGCGCTGCGGCACGATCGTCAGGTCTCCTTGGTCCGACATCAGGGCCGGCGGAAACGTCTCGCTCGGCTCTCGCCGGAATTCCGGGTGGCGCTCGAGGAAGGCGCCCACCTGCTGCTCGTTCTCTTCCGACTCGAGCGAGCAGGTCGCGTACAGCAGCAGCCCGCCCGGCTCGACCACCGTGGACGTCCGGTCCAGCAGCTCGCTCTGCAGCCTGCGCAGGTTCTCGAGCGCTTCCAGCGTCACCCGCCCGCGCGCGTCGGGATGACGGGCGAAGGTGCCGGTCCCGAGACAGGGCGCGTCCAGCAGCACCGCGCCGACCGCGCGCACGGGAGGTCGGTGCGCATCCGCCACGATCGCGTGCTCGCGGCCGCTTCCCGCGCGCCGCAGGTTGAGCGCCAGGCGCCGGGCGCGATGGCGATTCACGTCACCCGCGACCACCACCTTCGCCTCGCGACCGAGCGCGATCGTCTTGCCGCCGGGCGACGCGGCCGCGTCGTAGAGCACGACATCCTCCGGGAGGTCCGCGTACCACGCCAGCAGCGCCTGCGCCGGATCCTGAACCACGAATGCACCTTCGGCGAATCCCGGGAGCTGATCGGGGTGCCGCCGATCGGTGGTGAGCCCCGCGCCGTACGGCGCGGGGCTGGTAGCTATCCCGGCGGCCACCCAACGCCGCTCCAGCTCCGCCAGGCTCTCGCGTGCCGGCTGCAGCACCAGCCGCGGCTGCCGATCGTTCCACTCCAGCAGTCCCCGCGTCTCGGCGTAGCCGAAGCGCGCGAGCCATCGCCGCACCAGCCAGGCCGGGTGCGAATGCCGAGCGGCCAGCGCCGCGGCGTCGACCGGCGCATCCGCGCGATCGGCCGAGCTCGACGGCCCGCCATCCGTCGGGTCGCCCTCGCCGGGCGCGGGCGTCGCGGCGCCGAGTCGGCGGAGCACCGCGTTCACGAACCCGCCAGCTCGCGGCCCGCCCTCCTCCCGCGCCAGGGACACCGTGGTGTCCACCGCGGCGTGCGCCGGGATCCGGTCGAGCGCCACGAGCTGGTAGGCGCCGAGGCGGAGCAGATCCTGCAGGCGCTCGGGCACGTTGGTCCAGCCGCGCCGGACGAGGGGAGACAGCTGCTCGTCCAAGGCATGTTGCCGGCGGAGGACACCCGCCGCCATCTCGTGCGCCAGTCGGCGGTCGGCGTCGTCCAGTCCGCGGAGCGCGCCGTCCAGTGCCGTATCGAAGGCGCGGCCCTGTCGAACCTGGGCCAGGACGTGCAGCGCCGCGCGGCGCGGGGCGAGGCCGCGGGTCAGTGCCGGCACCAGCTACTCGAGCATCCCCCGGTCGGGAGTCGACGGCACCGCCACCTCGCGTCTCGGCATCCGCCCCGCGAGAAAGGCCGCCCGCCCCGCATCCACCGCGTGGCGCATGGCCCACGCCATCGCCACGGGGTCGCCGGCCTCGGCCAGCGCCGTGTTCATCAGGATCCCGTCCACGCCCTGCTCCATCGTCAGGCATGCATCCGATGCCGTGCCGACGCCGGCGTCCACGATCACGGGCACCTCGAGGCGGCGCTTGATCGTTCGGATGCCGTACGGATTGAGCAGGCCGAGGCCGCTGCCGATGGGCGAGGCCAGCGGCATCACCGCCGCGCACCCGGCCTCCTCGAGGCGGAGGGCCGTGACCAGGTCGTCGTTGGTGTACGCCAGCACCGTGAAGCCATCGCGAACCAGCTCCCGCGCCGCCACCAGCAGACCGGCGGTGTCTGGCAGCAGCGTCTCCCGGTCGCCGATCACCTCGAGCTTCACGAAGTCGTTGAACCCGGCCTCGCGCGCGAGCCGGGCGTAGCGTATCGCCTCGTCCGCGGTGTAGCAGCCGGCGGTGTTCGCGAGCAGGAAGTAGCGCTCCGGACTCAGGTGGTGGAGAACGCCTTCCTCCTTGGAGCGGTCGAGATCCACCCGCCGCACGGCGACGGTGACGATCTCGGCGCCCGACGCCTCGAGGGCCTGCGCCATCTCCTGATTCGTCCGGTACTTGCCGGTCCCCACCATGAGACGCGAGCGAAAGGTGCGTCCGCCGATGGCGAGCGGTGTATCCACCAGCTCGGCCGGGGCGGGAATCGTGGTTGTAGTCATTGGAGGAAAGATAAGCGGGCGGACGGGGGTCTCAGCCCCCGCCGACGAAGTGGACCAGCTCGACCTGATCCCCGTCGGCGAGCGCGGTCTCGCCCAGCCGGGGGCGGCGCACGATCTCGCGGTTGAGCTCGACCACCACCGTCCGGGCGTCGAGGCCGAGGTCGGCCAGAAGGTCGAGCACCGTGGCGGGCGCGGGCAGGTGGCGCTCGTCGCCGTTGACGACGAGTCGAAGGTCGGTCACGCCGCTTCCACCCACGGCGCCAGGAGCGCCAAGGCCGCGGCGGCGGGATCGGCCGACCACCAGAGGGCGGAGATGGACGCGACCCCGTAGGCGCCCTGGTCGCGCGCTTCGGCTGCCCGCCGCGCATCCATCCCGCCGATCGCGATCACCGGCGGTCCCAGCCGGGTGGCTTCGCGGAGGAGCTCCAATCCGCCGGCGGGGCGCTCCGGATGGGACGCCGTCGCGTAGACGTTGCCGACCAGCAGGTAGTCGGCGCCTTCGCCCGCGGCGAGCTCGGCCTCGCGGGCCGAATGCACCGAGCGTCCCACCCACCCGCGCGGAAAGACGGCGCGCGCGTCCGCCGGCTGGAGATCGGAGCCGCCGAGCTGCACGCCTTGGGCCCCGGCGGCCTGCGCCACGTCGGGCCGAGCGTTGACGAAGACGGCGGCCTCCGGAGGACGCGCGAGCGCCACCAGCCGGACCACGACCCGGGCCAGCTCGGCGCCTCCCGCGGCGCGATCGCGCGCGTGGAGCGCCACGGCGGAGCCCGCCGCCGCGATAGCGGCTGCACGCACGGCGAAGTCGGGGGCCGCCAGTACCGAGGCGTCGGTGATGGCGTGCAGTCGGGGCAGGGGTCTCATTCGAAGCGGCTCCCCGCGGCGACGCCGCGCCCGCGGACCCATTCGGCCACGGTCAGCCGATTGCGGCCGGCGGGCTGCACGTCACGCACCGCTACCGCGCCGCTGCCGCCTGCGATGACCAGCCGGTCGGAGGCCGCCAGCACAGTGCCTGGAGCGCCGGAGCCCACGGCGGGCATCCCGCCGAAGAGCTTCACCGGAGCGCCGTCCAGCGCGGTCCAGGCGCCGGGCGTGGGATCGAACGCGCGCACCTGCCGCTCGAGCGAGGCGGCATCCCTGGTCCAGTCGAGCCGGGCGAGGTCGCGAGACACCTTGGGGGCGTGCGTCGCCAGCTCGGCATCCTGTATCCGGGGGACGGCGGTACCGGCGCCGATGAGGGCGAGCGTCTCGACCAGGGCGTCCGCGCCGAGCGTCGCGAGGCGCTCGGTCAGCGAGCCGGCGGTCTCTCCGTCGGCGATCGGCGTGCTCACGCGATGCAGCACCGGCCCGCTGTCGAGCCCCTCCTCCATCTGCATGATGCTGATTCCCGTCTCGCGCTCCCCCGCCAGGATCGCGTGCTGGATCGGGGCTGCGCCGCGGAAGCGCGGCAGCAGCGATGCGTGGACGTTGACCATCCCCCGTGTCGGCGTCTCCAGCACCTCGCGACGGAGGATATGGCCATACGCCACCACGACGCCGACTTCGGCCTCGAGTCGCCGGAGGCCCGCGAGGAACAGGTCCCCCACCGGCCGCGCGGGCTGGAGCACGGGCAGCCCGGCCTCCAGCGCAGCGACCTTCACCGCCGGGGAGACCAGGGTCGAGCGGGAGCGGCCTTGGGGCTTATCGGGCTGGGTGACGACGCCGGCGACGGTGTATCGCTCACGGAGCAGCGCGCGCAGTGACGCGACGGCGAACTCCGGCGTGCCGAAGAAGACGATTCGCATCAGTCGGTCCGGGCGGACTCGGCCTGGACCTCTTTGATGTAGCCGGTGTCGTCCTTGTGCTCCCGGCGCCAGCGGGCGAGCAGCATCTGCCGCCGGATGAGACTCAGGTGATCGAGGAAGAGAATGCCGTCGAGGTGGTCGAGCTCGTGCTGGATGGCCCGGGCCTTGAGGCCGGTGGCGTCACGGCGGTAGCGATTGCCGTCGAGGTCGGTGGCCTCGAGCACCACCCGCTCGGGCCGGGTCACGTCGCCGTACACCTCGGGGATCGACAGACACCCCTCCTCCGCCGTGGCGCGACCTTCGCTTTCGACGACCACGGGATCGATCATGACGAAGCGGTCGCCGTCCGCGTCCACCACCGCGACGCGGCGGGCGACACCCACCTGGTTGGCCGCGAGCCCGACCCCCTTGGCGGCGTCCATGGTCTCGAACATGTCCTCCACCAGACGTCGGACGTCTTCGTCCGGCGTCCCGATCTCCTCGCTCCGCCGCCGGAGGACCGGCGAGCCGAGGAGGTGCAGCGCCCGCAGGCTCATGCCGGCGGCGCTCCAGGCGCGGACGACCCGCCGATACGGACGATGCGCGAGCGCTCGACCACGACGGAGGCGGTCCCGGTCTCGACCGTGACGCGTGTCTCCCTCACACCGTCGGACTCCACGTCCTTGATGTCGCGCACCTTGCCAACGAGCCCGCCGCTGGTCATCACCTCGTCGCCCTTCTTGAGGTTGGCCAGCAGCGCCGCGTGCTTCTTTCTCGCCTGGCCCGAGGGACGCAGGATGAGGAAGTAGAAGACCAGGCCGATGGCGGCCATCTGGAGAACCAGGACGGTGAGACCGGAGCTCGTCTGCGCCTGCAGCATGTGGTGCCCTCGTGAAAGTCGCGACCGCCTAAAACCCCGTGGTGACCCTTGCCAGCCATGCGCGCCGCCACTCGTCGAACGTTCCGTCGAGGATGCGGGCGCGAGCCCGCTCACCCAGCCGGATCAGGAAGCGGACGTTGTGGATCGAGACCAGCCGCAGCCCCAGGATGTCGTCCACCACGAACAGGTGGCGGAGGTATCCGCGAGGGTAGGTGGTGCAGGTCTCGCAGTCGCACTCCGGGTCGAGCGGCTCGGTCGAACCCTTGAGCGCGGCGCCCCGGACGTTGATCCGGCCGGTGGGCAGCCACGCCGTCCCGTGCCGGCCGTTGCGGGTCGCGGCGACGCAGTCGAACAGGTCGATGCCGCGCGCGATGCCTTCGAGCAGGTCCGCCGGAAATCCGACTCCCATAAGATAACGGGGGACCTCGCGCGGCAGCCCCGGCTCGAGCAGCTCGAGCACGCGGTGCATCACCGGCTTGGGCTCGCCGACGGAGAGCCCCCCGATGGCGATCCCGGTCCAGGGCCCGCGGGCGAGTGTGCCCTCGAGCGAGCGGAGCCGCAGGTCGTCGTGCGCGCCGCCCTGCACGATCGGCCACAGCGTCTGCGGCGCGCGCCCCTGGTCGTCCAGCTCGGCGTGGCGCGCGCGGCATCGCTCCAGCCAGCGAAGGGTGCGGTCCAGCCCCTCCAGGGCCAGCTCGTGCGGAGCCTGTCCCGGCACCACGTGGTCGAAGGCCATGGCGATGTCGGCGCCGAGGTCCCGCTGGATCTCGACCGCGCGCTCGGGCGTCAGCGTGCGGGTGGTCCCGTCCACGTGACTCTGGAAGGTGACCCCGTCCTCGGTGATGCGGCGAAGCGACTCCAGCGAAAAGACCTGGAACCCGCCGGAGTCGGTCAGCATCGGGCGGTCCCAGGTGGAGAAGGCGTGCAGGCCGCCCATGTCGCGCACCACCGTCTCGCCCGGGCGGAGGTGGAGGTGGTAGGTGTTGCCGAGGATGATCTGGGCGCCGGTGCGGCGCACGTCCTCGGCGCTCAAGCCGCGGACGACGCCGTGCGTGCCGACGGGCATGAAGGCCGGCGTGCGCACCGTCCCGTGGGGAAGCGAGAGCACGCCGGCCCGCGCGGCGCCCGCTTCCCCCTCGACCGTGAACTCGAACATCAGCGCGCCGGCGTCCTCACCCGCCCACGGCCTTGATCACGCGGTCGATCTGACGGCGGTGAACCAGGTCATGCGCCGCCATCAGCTTCATGAGGTGGCCGAGGCTCTCCGGTCCCCGCTCGCTGTGCATCCCCACCCGCTCGAAGTCGGCCGGGGCGAGGCCGCGCAGGACGCCGAGGTTGCCGGTGCGGAGCACGTCGAGCTGCATCAGGGCGGTGGCGTAGGGCACGTCGGAGTAATGGAATCGCGTGGCCCATCCGTCCTGGTCGTAGCCCTGCAGTGCCGGCCGGTCGGCCGTGAGGATCATCCGCATCCGGAACCCCAGCACCAGCTCGGAGTCGGCCAGATGCTGCACCACTTCGGCCACCGACCACTTGCCTTGCGCTTCCGGCGTGCGCAGCGTCGCTTCGCGGACGCCCTGCACCCGCGCATGCAGCCACGGCACCAGCTCCGGCAGCACGTCGAGCGGGCGGCGGTCGCCCAGCACGTCGAGCAGCGCGCGAACGTAGGCGGTGGCCGAGGCGGCCGCGTTCCCGATCGGATTGGAAAAGGTCATGCGCTCCTCCCGTTCACAGGATGGCCATCGCGTCGCCATAGGAATAGAAGCGGTACCGGCATGACACCGCGTGGGCATACGCCGCCTGGATCAGATCCCGGGAGGCGAACGCGCTCACCAGCATCAGCAGGGTCGAGCGGGGCAGGTGAAAGTTGGTGAGCAACCGGTCCACCACCCGGAACCGGTAGCCGGGAGTGATGAGGAGTCGGGTCTCGCCCCGCCCCGCGTGCACCACGCCGTCGTCGTCGGCCGCGCTCTCGAGCGCGCGCACCACGGTGGTGCCCACGGCCCACACGCGGCCGCCCTGCTCGCGGACGACCTCCACCATCGCGGCCAGCCGTGGGCTGATCTCGTAGGACTCCGGGTGCATCGGATGGGTGCTCGGGTCCTCCACCTCGACCGGTTTGAACGTGCCGGGACCCACCTGCAGGTCGAGCCCCGAGATCAGCACGCCCTTGGCCGAGAGCGCGTCGAGGATCGCGGGCGTGAAGTGCAATCCCGCGGTGGGCGCGGCCACGCTCCCCTCGGCGCGGGCGTACACCGTCTGGTACCGCTCCTCGTCCCGCTCCGTGGGGTCGCGGGTGATGTACGGTGGGAGCGGCAGCCGGCCGAACCGGGCGATCGCGTCTTCCACGCTCGCGCCGACCACGCGGACCACCCGGTGTCCGTCGGGCAGGACCTCGACGGTCTCCACGGCCACGCCGTCGCCCAGCACGATCTGCTTGCCGGGCTGCATCGCGCTGCCCGGCTTCCCCATGGCGATCCAGGTGCCGTCGGTGCCGGGGTGGATGAGCAGCACCTCGGCCCCTGCGCCGGAGGGCCGGGTGCCCAGCAGGCGAGCGCGGCGCACGCGCGTGGTGTTGAGGACGAGGAGATCGCCGGGGGCCATCAGCGATCCGATCTGCGCGAAGTGCGAGTCCACCAGCACCGAGCCCTGCACGGCGCGCTGGTCGCCGGCCAGCATCTCGGGCCGGCGGAACGTCCCGCTCGACCGGCGCTGGAGGCGGCCGTCGCGGCGGAGGCCGCGCCGGTCCTCCGATGAGATCTCGCGCCGGTCGGCGCGCAACACCACCAGCAGCCGGCTGGCCGACCGCTCCGCCAGGGGCTCCTGGGCGACGAGCTCGGGCGGGAGATCGTAGTCGAAGTCGGCCGTGCGGAGCGGTCGGTCAGCCGTCAAAGAACGTCGACTGTCGGGTGGGAGGCGTCAGCTTGAAGCGCTGGTAGGCGAGCGGGGTGGCGCAGCGGCCGCGCGGTGTCCGCTCCAGGAAGCCCTGCTGAATGAGATACGGCTCGTACACGTCCTCGAGCGTGCCGGCGTCCTCGCCGACAGCCACCGCCACCGTGCCGAGTCCGACCGGACCACCATCGAACTTCTCGATGATCGTCAGGAGGATGCGGGCGTCCATGTCGTCGAGGCCGAACTCGTCCACGTTCAGCCGGGCCAGCGCCGCGCGAGCCACGTCCGCCGTGATGCGCCCGTCCGCCCTCACCTCGGCGTAGTCGCGGACCCGGCGCAGCAGGCGGTTGGCCACGCGGGGCGTGCCCCGGCTCCGGCGGGCGATCTCGGCCGCGCCGGCCCGGTCCATCGGCACCTGCAGGATCGTGGCGGAGCGCACCACGATCTCCTCCAGCTCCTCGGGCGGGTAGAACCCGAGCCGCTCCACCATACCGAAGCGGGCGCGCATCGGCGGCGTGAGCAGACCGAAGCGCGTCGTCGCGCCGATCAGGGTGAAGCGCTCGAGCGTCATCGGGATGGTCTGCGCATGGGGCCCTTCGGCGATCCGCACGTCGATCCGGAAGTCCTCCATCGCCGAATAGAGGAACTCCTCCAGCGCGGGCTTGAGCCGGTGGATCTCGTCGATGAAGAGCATGTCGCCCGTGCCCAGCGAGGTCAGCAGTCCGACGAGGTCGCCAGGCTTCTCGAGCACCGGACCCGACGAGGTGCGGAGCTGCACGCCCATTTCGCGGGCCATGAGCATCGCGAGCGTGGTCTTGCCCAGACCCGGGGGACCGAAGAAGAGGGTGTGGTCGAGCGTCTCGCCGCGCTGCCGCGCCGCGTCGATCGCGATCTGCAGCGAGGTCTTGACCTGCGCCTGTCCGACGAACTCATCGAGCCGCGACGGGCGCAGTGCGGCATCGGCGCCCGTCTCCTCGGGCAGCGCTTCGGGCGTCGTGACCTGCAGTCGCTCCATCGGCGGCTTCCGCTAGTCCTGCCGCGCCAGCCAGCGCACGCGGCGAACGTCGGGCTCGATGGTGTGCCGGGCCCCGCAGTGGGTGCAGCGGTCGCTGCTGCGCGCGTCGGTCAGCGGCACGAGCTTGCGGTTGACGGTGCCGCAGCGGGTGCAGCTCCACTCGGCGGTGTAGGCGTCCACGGGCATCGGGCTCAGTTTCCTCCCCGCGCGGCGAGGCTCTGGAGCGCTCGCCGAATGAGTTGTGACGTCTCCTCCGACGAGCCCCCGCCGTCGATCGCCGCCCGGACCGCGTCCTCCGCGGCACCGGCGTGATAGCCGAGGCCCACCAGCGCGCGGACGGCCTCGTCGCCCGCCGGCGGCTGCACTCGCTCGGGCGCGAGGGTCACGTCGTCGAAGCGGTCGCGCAGCTCCAGCACGAGTCGCTCGGCCTTCTTGCGACCGATGCCGGACACGCTGCTGAGCACGGTCAGATCGCGCCCGAGAATGCTGCGGACGGTCCGCTCGGGCCCCAGCGCGGAGAGCAGCGCCATCGCGAGCTTGGGCCCGAAGCCGCTGGCGCCGAGCAACCGCTGAAAGATGCCGCGCTCCGCCGCCCGGTCGAAGCCGTACAGCGCCCAGCCATCCTCCTTCACCACCAGCTCGGTGTGGAGGCTCACGCGGCCCCCGGCGGACGGGAGCCGTCCCGCCACGCCCGCGGGCACCGTCACCTCGTACCCCACGCCGCCGTCGGTCTGGACGACGATGGTCTCGCCGTCCCGCGCGGCCAGCACCCCGGTCACGCTCGCGATCACCGCACGCTCATCTGACGGAAGAAAACCCCGCGGCGCGATGCGATCATCAGGTGCGCCAGGGCCACCGCGACGCCGTCGGCGGCGTCCGCGGGCTCCGGAGCGGCCGTGAGCCGGAGCAGCTGCGCCACCATGTAGCCGACCTGGGGCTTGAGCGCCGCGCCCCGGCCCACGACGGTCTTCTTGACCTGGGCGGGGGAATACTCCGCCACCGTCACCCCGCACTGCTCCGCCGCCAGCAGGATCACCCCGCGCGCATGGCTCAACACGACCGCCGTCCGGACGTTCTTCCCGTAGAATGCCGTCTCCACCGCGATCGCATCCGGCTGGTGCCGCAGGAGGAGCGCGGTCGTGCCCTCGTGGATCACGCGGAGGCGGGAGGGGAGCGGGTCACGCGGCGGGGTGGTCAAGGTGCCGCATTCGAGCAATCGCGGGTGACGGCCGGTGCCGGTCTCGACGACTCCGAACCCGAGAACCGCCGTCCCCGGGTCGATGCCGAGCACTTTCACCGGCCGGCGCTCAAGCCTCGGCCTCGGCCAGCTGGGCGGCGTCGATATCGAAGTTGGAGAAGACCTTGGACACGTCGTCGAGCTCCTCGAGGACCTCCACCAGGCGCAGGATGCGCTCGGCGTCGGCCCCTTCCACTTTCACCGTGTTCTTCGGCACCATGGCCAGCTCGGCCGAGTCGATCGCGAGCCCGTGACCGCGCAGCGCGTCCTGGACCGCGTGAAAGGCCGGCGGCACGGTCGTGACGATGTACTGGTCGCCCTCGCGCACGACGTCCTCGGCTCCGGCGTCGAGCGCCGCTTCGAGCGTCGCATCCTCGCCGTATCGCGTGGCGTCGAGGTAGATCTGCCCCTTGCGGTCGAACATCCACGCCACCGAATTGCTCGCCCCGAGATTGCCGCCGTTGCGGCTGAAGGCGTGCCGGATCTCGGCCACGGTCCGGTTCGCGTTGTCGGTGGTCGCCTCGATGAAGATCGCGGCGCCGCCGGGACCATAGCCTTCGTAGGTGAGCTCTTCGTAGACGCTGCCCTCGAGCTCGCCGGTGCCCTTCTTGATCCCCCGCTCGATGTTCTCGTTCGGCATGTTCACGGCCTTGGCCGCGTCGATCGCGGTGCGGAGCCGGGGATTGCCGCCGGGGTCGCCACCGCCGCTCTTGGCGGCGACGGTGATCTCACGGATGACTTTGGTCCAGGAGGAGGCGCGGCGGGCGTCGGTTACGGCCTTCTTGCGCTTGATCTGCTTCCATTTGCTGTGGCCGGCCATGGCCGAGCTCCTTGAAGCTGACGAGGTTTGGGCGGCGGAGAGGCCGGTGCGCGAAGACCTGTCGCGCTGGCGGAAACATAAGGATCACAGCCGGTTGCGGCAATCGGATGGAGACCGCCTGCAACCGGGCCGCCGTCGCTCGGGCCTTGACCCGACTGGACCCGACGCCTAGTCTCCCCGCTCTATGATCCCCACCACAATCTGGGCCGGTCCGGTAGTCCTGGCGCTCGCCGCCACGGCGCTGGTGTCGTGCAAGGACAAGGCGCCCGACGCGCCGAAGGTCTCGCAGATATTCCCGAAGCTGCCCCTGCCGCCTGAGGCGAGTGTGGTGTCGCGGAGTGGTAGTGCCGATGCCCTGCAGATCACGTTCATGTCGTCCGCCAAGGTGAGTCGTGTCGAGGCCTACTACCGCGATGTCTTGAGCAAGAACGGCTGGCGGCTGGTGAACGACATGAGGAACGAGGACGGCTCGGTGGTGCTGCTGGCGGAGCAGGACGGTCCTCCGCTCTGGGTGCGGATCCGGAGCACCGAGGACAGCGTCGCCACGCTGGTCGAGCTGTCGGGCGCCCTGGTGGCGGGTGGGGTGGCGCCGGCGGAGCCGACGAAGCCGGCCTCCTGACCGCTCAGGTGGACGGGTCGAGCATGTCCTCGAACCTGACCCATCGCGGGTAGAAGTAGAAATCCACGAAGCCGGTCGGCCCGTTGCGGCTCTTCGCCACGATCAGCTCGGTGGCGCCCTCCACGCCTTGCCCCGGCCGGTACATCTCCTCCCGATAGATCGCCAGCACCAGATCCGCGTTCTGCTTGATCGCACCGAGTCCGCCGAGGTCGTCGAGCGTCGGCCGCGGATCGGCCCGTGCCGTCCGGTGATGGGCCAGCTGCGATGTGGCGAGCACCGCGATGTCGCGGTCCACGGCCAGTGCCTTGAGGCCGCGGACCGCCAAGGCCACGCGCTCCTCGACTCGCGCCGCGGGCCGAGGCGACGGGGTGAGTTGCAACGAATCCACCACCAGCAGCGCCCGCGGCGGTACGATGTCGAGCGCTTCCCGCACTTCCGCGAACGTCTCGCCCAGCAGCGGCTGCAGCAGGAGGGGGATGTCGCGCAGGCGGTGGGCCGCGCCGCCCACAGCCGCCCTCGCCGTCGGATCCAGCCGCCCCTGGCGGAGATCGTCCACGGCGGCCTTGCCCTCCAGCGCCAGCGCGCGCTCCATCACGCGGTCGGGACCCATCTCGCCGGAGAGATAGAGCGTCGGCACGCCGGCCCTGGCCGCGCGAATGGCGATGCCGAGCGCGAGGGCCGACTTCCCGCTTCCCACGTCTCCCGCCAACACCGTGAGATCCTGGCGGCGAAGCCCGCCACCCAGCACCCGATCGAGCGATGGGTAGCCGGTCGGCACCGTGTCGGGAGCGACCTCCCCCGGTGTCATCGCGTCGATCCGGGTGACCAACGACTCGAGCGACCCGCCGCCCTCTCCCGATCCCCGCATCGTCAGCGCTCCGTCCGAAGCGCGGTACGCGCGGCGCGGACGGCCCCGGCCAGCGCGTCGCCGGCCTCCGCGCCACCCGCTTCGCGCGCGGGTGCCACCAGCTGGCTCAGCACCTGGACGGCGGTCTCGGCGCGCGCGTCGCGCAGCTGGCTGATCGCGGCGGCGAGAGCGCGGCGGAGCGGCGGCGGCAGCGTCAGACTCGACAACCGGTGCTCCAGCGCCACCAGCCGTCGGCGGTGGGCCCGCTCGGCCGGCGGCTCTCGCACCAGGTCCTGCGCCACCCGCAGCGTGAGCCACAGCGCGAAGATGCCCTCGCGCCGCGGGCCGCGGCCGGTCTGCGGCAGGAGCGCGAGCAGGGCGCCGGCGGCAGGATCCCAGGCGGTCATGCGAGGGCCTTCGCCAGCGCGGCGTAGACCAGGTCGGGCACCATCTGCGTCATGCACCGGTGGTGGCCCAGCGGACAGCGCGCGCTGCCGTGTGCGCTGCAGGGGCGGCAGGGCAGGTCGAGCTCGACGACGCTGGCGTTCGAGCGGTAGGGAAAGAAGCCGAATGGCCGGGTGGTGGGCCCGAAGAGCGCCACCACCGGCGTCCCGACGCCCGTCGCCATGTGCATGACGCCCGTATCGCCGGAGATCAGTGCTTCGGCGCGGCGGATCACCGCGCCGGTCTCCTGCAGGCCGAGCGTCCCGGCGATACTCGCCACATTGGCTCCGGCGGCCTCGGCGATCCGGCGCCCGAGCTCGGTGTCGTCGGTGCCGCCCAGCACCGCGACGTCGGCTCCCGTGGACGTGATCCGGCGGGCGAGATCCACCCAGTATTCGGCCGGCCAGCGCTTGGTGGCATGCGCCGCACCGGGCGCGATCGCCACGATCGGGCGATCGCGGCCGATACTCATGGCGGCGAGCACGTCCGCCGCCTTCTCGTCCGCCTCCTCCGCGAGGTAGAAGTCGGGGGGGCCGCCGTCCGGGTCGACCGCCAGACCTCGCGCCGCCTGGAAGTAGCGCTCGGCCACCGGGCGGTGATCGGCGTAGATGTCGCGCTTGATCGTGATGAGCGCGGTGCGCTCGATCCGGTGCTTGGGATAGGAGCGCCACGGCCCCGGGGCGAGCCGCCGCAAGGCGTGGCTCCGGAGGCTGCCGTGCAGGTCGAGCAGGTGGCTGTAGTGGACGCCCCGAATCCGCCGCGCGATCGAGACGACGCTTTCGTCGGGCCCCACGCCCAGGACCTCGCTCACGTTGGGGTTGTGACTCAACAGCGGGACGAACTCCTCCTTGGTGAGGACGGCGATCCGCGACCCGGGATAGCGGGTCCGGATGGCGCGGAGGAGCGGCGTGGTGAGGAGGATGTCCCCGATGGCGCTGAACCGAACCACCAGCACATCGGGATCGAGGGTGTCGGTCACGGGAAGAATGTAGAGCCATCCGCGACAAATGGAAAAGTGAAAACGGCGCCGGGCGGCTATGTTTCCCGGATGCCCCGTCCCAAGAGTATCCTGTGGGTGGACGACGAGGTGGAGAGCCTCACCTCGCACATCCTGTTCCTGGAAGAACAGGGCTTCGCGGTGGAGACCACCACCCATGGCGACGACGCCCTCGCTCTGCTGCAGCGGCAGCCGTACGGCGTGGTGCTGCTCGACGAGCACATGCCGGGCCGCCGCGGACTCGATCTGTTCCGGGAGATCCGCACGATCGACCACGCCATGCCGGTCGTGATGGTCACCAAGAGCGAGGAGTCCGAGACGCTCAAGGACGCGATCGGCTCCGACATCTCCGACTACCTGATCAAGCCGGTCAATCCCCGTCAGATCCTCTCGGTGGTCACCAAGCTGCTCGACGGCGATCGCATCCGGCAGCAGCGCCTGTCGCGCGACTTCGCCACCCGGTTCCGCGATCTGGAGGCGCGGCGGGGCGGACCGCTGGCGTGGCGTGAGTGGATCGAGCTGGTGGCCGAGCTCGCGGAATGGGAAGTGCGTCTCGGGCAGGCCGACGAGCCGGGGCTGCAGGATGCGCTCCGCACGCTGCAGGAGAGTCTGAGGCAGGACTTCGCGCGCTATCTCCAGCGCAACTATGCGAGCTGGCTGCACGACGGCGAGAGTGACCGGCCGCCGCTGTCGGTGGACATCGGCGCCGAATTCCTCCGTCCGATCCTCGACCTCCACGGCAAGGTGCTGCTGGTGGTGGTGGACTGCCTCCGGCTCGACCAGTGGGCGATGATCCGTCCGCTGATCGGCGCCCGCTTCGACATCGAGACCGCGCACTACTTCTCGATCCTGCCGACCGCCACGCCGTTCGCCCGCAACGCGATCTTCTCCGGTCTCTTCCCGGCGGAGATCAAGGCGCGGTATCCGCGCTGGTGGACCGACAACGAGGAGTCGAGCCTCAACGCGCACGAGGCCGAGCTGCTGACCGAGCAGCTCAAGGAGCTGACGGGGCGCCAGGTCCCGGTGCACTACGAAAAGGTGTTCACCGCGGCCGACGGCGAAGGTCTGCTCCGCCGCCTGCCGGCCCATCTGGCGCAGGACGGCGTCACGGCGCTGGTGTTCAACTTCATCGACCAGCTCACCCACGGCCGGACCGAGAACTCGACGCTCTACGAGGTGGCCCGCGACACGCTCGGCGCTCCGGAACCTCACCCGCACCTGGTTCGAGCGCTCGCCGCTGTGGGACGCGCTCCGCGAGGCGGAACGACGTGGCGTGCCGGTGCTGCTCACCACCGACCACGGCTCGATCCACTGCCACACGCCGGCCACCGTGTTCGCCAAGCGCGATACGACGTCGAACCTGCGGTACAAGTTCGGCGACGACCTGCGGGCCCAGGACGCCGACGCCGCGCTCGTGGTGGACGACCTGGCGGCCTATGGGCTGCCGGCGCGGCCGCCGGGCACGCGTCTGCTCCTCGCCACGGGCGACCGGTTCTTCGTGTACCCCACCAAGCTTCGCGAGTACCAGGCTCGCTACCGCGGCGCGTTCCTCCACGGCGGCGTGTCGCCCGAAGAGGTCATACTCCCCATCGCCCTGCTCACACCGCGCAGCTCCTGACGGTGCGCACCGAGGCCCGGCTGCTCCGGCTGGTCCGGCCGTACTGGGGCCTGTTGGCCCTCGGACTCGTCGTCACCTTCCTGGCCTCGGTGCTGGACGGGTTCGTCCTCGTCATCCTCATCCCGCTGCTCAAGAATCTGTTCGGCACGGCGGGCGAGCTGCACACCGGCTCGACCCAGCTGGAAGCGTTCGTGGACCGCGTCGTCCACCCGCTGACGGCGGGTGTGCCACCGTCCGAGGCGGCGGGCCGGCTGGTCGTGGTCCTGGTGGTGGGGCTGCTGATCAAGAACGCCCTGGGATACCTGTCGAGCCAGATCACCGTGCGGGCGCAGGAGGGGCTGGTGCGCGACCTGCGCACCCGGCTCTTCGATCACCTGCTGACGCTCGATCTGGCCTATTTCCAGCGCACTCGGGCGGGGCAAGTCATCTCGGCCATGATGTCCGAGGTGGACCAGACCAAGACGGTGATCACCGCCTCGCTGGTCTCGCTTTTCCAGAATCTGGTCGTGGTGGCCGTCACGCTGGTGGTCCTGAGCCAGATCTCGATGCGCCTCACGCTCTACACCCTGGCGTTCGTGCCGCTGCTGGTGCTGCTGCTCCAGCGTCTGGTCAGACGGCTCCGCCGCCACGCGCGGGCGCGCAGCAAGGAGCGCGGCGAGGTCACCGCGACGGTCACCGAGCGGATCGGCGCCATCCGCCTCATCCGATCGTACGGCGAGGAGGGGCGGGAGTCGGCCGCCTTCAACGCGCAGACCACACGGTATCGGAAAGAGGTGATCCGCACCCAGCGCTTCTCCTCGCTCACCAGCCCCATCACGGAGATCTTCTCCGGGTTCCTCGTCATCCTGATCATCTGGACCGCCACCAAGCCCGGCCTGCTCGGTCTGGACGCGCCGCTCGCGCCCGCGACCATCATCGTGTTTCTGATGGCGGCCCTCCGGCTGACCTCGCCGCTCAAGACGATCTCCGGTTTTCCCGCCGTCATGGCGCTCGCCCTCGCCAGCGCCGAGCGGATCTTCCAGGTGCTGGACGAGCCCTCGAAGGAGATCGACCGCCCGGGAGAGCGCGAGGCCAGCTTCGCCCGCGAGATCGTTTTCGACCAGGTGTCGTTCCGCTACGGCAACGGCGCGCCGGTGCTGACGGACGTCTCCTTCACCATTCCCAAGGGCAAGGTCGTGGCGCTGGTGGGCCCGTCGGGGGCGGGGAAGACGACGCTGGCCGACCTGGTGCCCCGCTTCCACGACCCCACCGGCGGACGGATCCGGCTCGACGACGTCCCGCTCACCGCCATCCGGCGTCGCTCGCTCCGGTCCATCATGGGGGTCGTGAGTCAGGACACCGTCCTGCTCAACGACACGGTCTTCGCCAACATCGCCTACGGATCGCCCGGCGCGACCCGCGAGCGGGTGGAGGCCGCGGCCGAGGCGGCGAACGCCGCGGGCTTCATCCGTCAGCTCCCCCAGGGCTACGACACCGTCCTCGGCGAGCGCGGCACCCGCCTCTCGGGCGGGCAGCGCCAGCGCATCGCGATCGCGCGCGCGCTCCTTCGGGATCCGCCGATCCTCATCCTCGACGAGGCCACCAGCGCACTCGACACCGAGTCGGAGCGGCTGGTGCAGCAGGCCATCGACCGCCTGATGCGCGAGCGGACCGTACTGGTGATCGCCCACCGGCTGGCCACCGTGCGCGATGCGGACGAGATCGTCGTCCTGGGCGACGGGCGCATCGTGCAGCAGGGTACTCACGACGAGCTGTACCACGCCGGAGGTCTCTACCGGCGGCTGCACGATCTCCAGTTTCGCGAGGACGGGTCGACTGCTAGCTTCCGGGTTTCACCAGCGAAATCAGCGACATGAATCACTTTCACAACACACGCGTCCTGCTGATCGGCGCATTCGACGAGGCGATGCACGCGCACGCCGCGCTGCGGCGCCGCGCGCTCGAGCGGCTCGGGTGTCGGGTCACCTGCTTCAACCTCGTCGGCACGGGCGGCCTGCTGAACAAGCTGCGTCGGGTGGGGCTGCGTGAGCGGCTGAGCCACGCGCTGCGCCAGACCGACCCGGCGGTCGTGCTGGTGCTGGAGGGCAGCCAGCTCGCGCCCGAGCTGGTGGCGGAGCTCAAGCGCGAGAGCCGGGCGCGCTGGGTCAACTGGTTCTGCGACGAGCGCCGCACCCACGCCTCGGTATCCACGCTGGCCGCGCCTTACGACGAAGTGTTCGTGGCCGGCAGCGCGGTCGCCGAGACCGGCGAGACCGTGGGCCTGCCGCCGCTCCGCTACCTGCCGCCCGGCTGCGACCCGTCGGTGCATCGGCCGATGCGCGCCCGCGATCAGTTCCGGGCCAACGTGGTGTTCGCCGGAACGGCGACGCCGCATCGGGAGAGGCTGCTGGCCGATCTGGTGGAGTTCGGGTTGGCGGTCTGGGGGCCGGGATGGCGGAGGACCAAGCTGCGCGACTATTGCCGCGGGGAGCTGCTGGAGCACGGGGACTACATCCGCGCCTACGCCGGCGCCTCCGTCGCGGTGAATGTCCAGTGCGCCGAAGGGCACGAGGGCGAGGAGCCGGGATGCAACCGGCGGTTGTTCGAGCTCGCCGCGATCGGCGTGCCGCAGGTGGTCGAAGACAGTCCCGACATCCACCGCCACTTCCGCGAGGGATCCGAGATCCTGGTGGCACGCTCCGCCGGCGATTTCAAGGGACTGCTGGCCGAGGCGTTGCAGGATCGCGCGTGGTCGGAACAGGTCGCGGCGGGAGGTCGGCAGCGCGCGCTGACCGAGCACACCTACATGCACCGGCTCGCCGCGCTCATGAGCTCGGTGGTCCTGCCACAGCCGCAGCCCGCCTAGCGCGCCGGCGACCCTAGAGCGGCCCGAGCAGCTCGCCGTCGGGGAGCATGCCCTCCGCGAGGTAGTGCCGGAACATCCGCAGATAACCTTCCGCCATCACGTGGTGCGTGAAGTGTCGCTCCACATGGAGCCGGCACGCCTCGGGACGAATCGCGTCCAGTCCCGGCCGCCGCGCGACCAGCTCGTCCACCGAGTCACCCAGCGCGCCCACGTCCCTCGAGACGATCTCCGGCAGGGAGCCGCGGTGCGTGCCCAGCACCGGCGTGCCGCTCGCCAGTGCCTCGATCAGGGTGATGCCGAAGGGCTCGTCCCAGAGGGCCGGCATCCAGAAGGCGCGGGCACCGGCGAGCAGCCGCGCCTTGCGCTCGCCACCGACCTTTCCGACGTACCGCACGTACCGGCTCAGGCTCGGCCGCCAGCCGCCCGCGATCAGCATCCGCCGCCGGAGCCGTTTCGCCCCGGCGGCGGCCCAGCGATACCCCTTCACGCCGTGCAGCCGCCCGAGGAAGAGATCGTAGTCGTCCTTCCGGTCGCGGAACTGGTAGTCGGCCGGATCGATCCCGTTGTAGACGAAGGCGCGGCCGCCGTGCCGTCGGGCGTGATCGCGGCTCAAGTAGAGCGTGTTGGGCGCGCCGGTGACGCCCGGTTTCCAGTTGCCCGCCAGGCGGCGGATCCAGGGCACGTCGGGTGGCACCCGGAGTGGGGCGCAGGCGAGAACGACGTCCAGTCCTCGCGGCAGGAGCGGCCGGATGTCGAACTCCGGCCGGCGCGCGTCGTCCAGCGACACCGGGACCAGCGTCGCTTCGGGCACGGTGGAGCCGTGCCCCGCGACGAGCGTCACCCGATCTCCGGCGGCGGCGAGTCCGCGGGCCAGCGACACGACCATCCGCTGCGTGCCGCCGTAGTCGGGGACCGGCAGACGGTCCCAGAAGAAGAGCGCGATGTGCATGGCGCACCAAATCTATGCATCTTGCCCCGCGATGCCTCTCCGCGTCATGCAGGTTCTGCATCAGGGTGGAGGCGCGGGGTCGGTGACCTCCACCCTCCATCTGAGCATGGGCCTCCGACGTGCCGGCGTCGAGGTGATCTTCGTCTGCCCGCCGGGCACCGAGGTCGAGGCCCTCGCGGCCGACGGCGATCTCACCGTGATCCCGGTCGACCTGCGACCCGGCTCGCGTCGCCCGAACGCGGCGGCACTGGCCGAAGTGATCGCTGGGCACCACGTCCAGCTGGTGAACTCGCAGAGCGCGCGCGACCGGGCCGCGCTCACCTGGCTGCGCCTGACCGGACGGCTCCCGATGCCGCTCGTGCTCACCCGCCGGCAGATGCCCCGCACCTTCGTGCTCGAGAACTATCTCGCCTCGCGCGCGGCCGATCGGGTGATCGCCGTCAGCAGCGCGGTGGCGCGCGCCCTTCGCCGACGGGGAACCCCCGAGCGCAAGCTCTCCGTGATCCCCAACGGACTGGTCGCGGCGCGAGTGGACAGCCCGGTGTCCGACCGGTCACTGTTCGATTGGAAGGACCGGATCGGCTGGGACAGCGGCCACCGCACCATCGGCATCGTCGCCCGGCCCAAGGATCAGCACGTGGTACTGGAGGCGCTGCGCACTGTGCGCACGCCGGTGCGGCTGGTCCTCGCCGGTGTCGACCCGGCCGGCCCGATCGGTGTGCGAGCCCGCGCGGTCGCGGCGCCACACGCCGTCGTGTGCCTGCCGTTCGCCAGTGACGTGGCTCCGCTCTACCGTCTGCTGGAGATCGCGCTACTGCCCTCACGCATCGAGGGTTGCTCCCAGGCTCTGCTCGAGGCCATGGCGCTCGGCAAGCCGGTCATCGCGTCCGCGGCGGGAGGCAACCTCGACCTCGTCCGCCACGAGTCGGACGGGCTGCTGGTGCCGCCCCTCGATGCCGGGGCCTGGGCCGCGGCGATCGAGCGGCTGCTCGGCGATGCGGCGCTCGCGGCGCGTCTGGGCGACACCGCACGCCACACCGCCCGCGAGACCTTCAGCCTCGAGCGTACGGTCGAGCGGACGCTGGCGCTCTACCGCGCGATCGTGGACGGCGCCCCGCTTGCTCCTCCCCAGCCCCTCCGGTGAGATTCTCACGCCCACACACCCCGGACGGGAACGAGCGCGTGGTCAAGATCTCCGGATTCACCATCGTCAGGAACGCCGTGAAGCTGGACTTCCCGGTCGAAGCCAGCATCAGGTCCATCCTGCCGGTGTGCGACGAGGTGGTGGTCAACGTCGGTCGGTCCGAGGACGAGACCCTCGACCTGGTGCGGTCCATCGGCGATCCGAAGATCAGGATCCTCGAGACCGACTGGGACATGAGCCGGCGCAACACCGTGCTCGGGGTGGAGACGCTGCGAACCATGCGGGCCTGCACCCACCCGTGGGGGATCTACATCCAGGCGGACGAGGTGCTGCACGAGACGGGCGCCGCGGAGCTCGCGGCGGCGGTGCGGGAGCACGACCCGGATCCGATGGTCGAGGGGCTGCTGGTCCGCTACCTCCACTTCTACGGCGGCTTCCAGACCGTGGCCACGCATCGGCGCTGGTATCGCCGGGAGGTGCGGGCCGTCCGGCTCGATCCCTCGTTCGACATCCGGCCCTACCAGGGCGCCCAGGGATTCCGGGTGGGCGACGAGCACCGGCGGATCCGGGCACGGCTCACCGGCGCGGAGATGTTCCACTACGGGTGGGCGCGTCCCGCGCAGGCGCTGCGGGAGAAGCGTGAGCTGGGGAAGACGATGTACCCCTGGCGGAACGCGGACGAGCGATTGCCGCTGCTGGCATGGATTCCCGGGATCCAACCCTTCCGGGGCACCCATCCGGCCGTGGCCCGCGCGTGGATCGAGGAACGGCTCCACGACCCCGAGCGGGTGATCGCGCCGCGCCGCTTCCAGTGGCACCACCTGCGCTACTACGTCTCGGGCTGGATCGAGCGGCTGACCGGCGTCCGCGTGTTCGAGTTCCGGAACTACACCATCGTATGACCGCGTCCCTCGAGCAGGAGGCGCAGGCGGTGCGCGTAGGTGTGCTCCGCCAGCGCGTGCGCCCGGCCCGCGGCGGCGATGCGGGCGCGGTCGGCCGGCGCCGCCAGGTATTCCGTCGCGAGCGCTACGGCTTCGTCCGCGTCCCGATACCAGGCGCAGTGCTCGCCATGCCGGGCGAACGCATCGCTCGCCGGCTGCCACGCTCCCAGGTAGAACCCGCCGCACCCCAGCACCTTCCAGATCCGATTCGAATCGCAGGCGAGCTGCGTCTGCTGTCCGGCGATGGCGTGGGCCCCGATCGAGATGGCGGCGCCCGCTACCACCCGAGCGAATCGGCGCCCCCAGACCGGGCCTCCGGCCACCGGCAAGCCGCTCACCTGTTCCCAACCCGGGCCCCGCACCTGCATCGTGCCCACCCCGGCGAGGCGGCTGAGCAGGTCGTGCCGATCGGGGTACTGACCCGAGCCCACGAACGACAGGTCGCAGCGGTAGCGGGACGATACCCGGCGCGCCGGCTGGTCGTAGGCCGGGTCCATCGCCTGGGGGAGGAAGTGCACCTGTGGAATTCCGGCGGCCCGATACGCATCGAGCTGGGCGCGGCAGGTGATGAACAGGCGACCCGAGGCGCGGGCCAGCGCGAGGAGCTCCGGTGCGAGCGTGGGGGCGTAGTCGAAGTACCAGACGCCACCGGCCCGGCTCGCGCTCAGCTCCTGGATCAGCTCGGATTCGAGGTGATGGGCGTGGCGCGTGAAGATGACCGCGTCGGGCCGAAAGCCCTCCGCGAGACGGCGTATGACCGCGTCGGCCAGACCCCCGAGTCTCCGGTGCCAGGCGGCGACATCCACGAGCCGGCAGGGGGACCCGAGCGCGCGGGCCGCCCGCACGATGGCCATCTCCGTGCGTCGCGCACCGCCGGCGCCGAGCACCACGATTCGCATGCGACTAGTATAGCCCGCCCATGCGCCTCGCCCTCCTGACGTCCGCCAACGGCTGGCGTGGATCGGGCTCGAGCTACGCCAAGCTCGCCCGCGGTCTCGGCGATCGAGGCCACACGGTGCACCTGGTCACCGCGTCGCCGCGGCTCACGTCGCGGCTCGAGGGAATGCACCTCCCGGTGACCGAGATCCCGGGCCGCAATACCGGTCCCCGGCAGGTGTGGGCGCTCATCCGGATACTGCGACGGCTCAGGGCCCAGGCACTCATGGTGGACATGCCGCGTGACGTCCGCCTCGCCGCCTGGGCCACGCTGCTCCGCCCGGCCCGGATCGTGTACCGCTACAACCTCAACTACCGCCGGCCGCGCAACGACCTCATGGACCGGGTGTATCTCCGGCGCGTGAGCGCGTGCATCTATCAGTCGCGCTACATCGAGGCGGAGGCGGCATCGCACACGCCGCGGCTGGGCCGACTCCGAGGCTTTCGCGTACCCAACGGCTACGATCTCGAGCGCTACGCGCCTCAGCCGGCGGCGGGCCGGACCTTTCGCGAGCGCTATGGGATCGCCGCCGACGCGCAAGTCGTGCTCACCACCGCCAAGCTCACCCGGAACAAGGGCCACGAGGTCGCGATCAACGCGTTGGGGCGGCTGCATGCGGCCGGGACGCCGGTCACCTATCTCGTCTGCGGCGATGGCGGCCGCGAGGCGGAGCTGCGCGCGCTGGCCGAAGCGGTGCGCCTGCCCGCGGTGTTCACCGGACTGCTGGAATCGGCCGAGATCATCGCCGCGCTGGCCGCGGCCGACGTGGTCGTGCACCCATCGCTCAACGAGATCTTTCCCAACGCGGTGGGGGAGGCGATGGCGTGCGGGCGAGCCGTGGTCGCGGCCGACGCGGGCGGCACGGCCGAGCTGGTGGGGCGGGACGGCGAGACCGGAGTGCTGGTGCCGCCCGGCGATGCCGGCGCTCTGGCGGACGCGGTGCGCGCGCTGCTCGCCGATCCCGGCCGGCGCGAGCGCCTCGGGGCCGCCGCGCGCCGGCGGATCGAGTCGGAGTTTCCGTTGGCGCGCATGGTGGACGGGTACGAGGCCGCGCTCCGCGCGGTCATCGAGTAGATTGGGCGAATGGCTCCGCAGCTCCTGCTGACCTACGATTTTCCCCCGATCGGCGGAGGCATCGCCCGGTGGATGGGGGAGCTGGCCAAGCGGTACCCCCAGGGCTCGCTGGTCGTCAGCACCGGCCAGCATCCCGACGCCTCCGATGTGGACCCGACCTTCCCCAACCGGGTCGATCGTCTTCCACTGGCCGCGCGCCGGCTTCGGAGTCTCCAGGGCCTCCTCTTCTGGTCGCGCCGCGCCGCCGTGCTCACCCGCGAATGCGGCGTCGAGTTCATCTGGTGCGGCAACATGAAGCCCGCCGCATACCCAGCCAAATGGACCATGGAGCGGCTCGGCACGCCCTTCGGCGTCCTCCTCCACGGGGGCGACATTCTCATTCTTCAGCACCAGGTGCACCAGTCGCTGCTCAAGCGGCGGACCGCGCGCGCGTTGCTCTCGTCGGCTGCGGTGCTCGTGGCCAACAGCCAGTGGACGCGCGAGCGCAGCCTCACGCTGCTGAGCGAGCTCGAGCTCGAGCCCGGTGAGCGGCAGGTGCAGGTCGTTCCCCTGGGTGCCGATCACGTGTTCTTCCGTCCCGGGGTGGACACGACCGGCGTCCGTGAGCGGTACGGCCTGGGTGAGGGACGGTGGCTGCTTTCGGTCGCGCGCCTGGCGCGTCACAAGGGCATCGATACCGCCCTGCGCGCGCTGGCACGCCTGGCCGGGTCGTATCCCGACCTGCGCTACGCCGTCGTCGGGTCCGGAGAAGAGCTCGGGGCGCTCGAGACCGAAGCACGCGATCTCGGCGTCGGTGACCGCGTGCGCTTCCTCACCGACGTCCCCGACCGGGACCTGCCGGCCATCTACAACTGCGCCGAAGTCTATCTCGGCGTCTCGAGGCTGATGGAGCAGCGGGTCGAGGGATTCGGCATCTCGATCGCCGAAGCGTCGGCCTGCGGCATCGCGGTGGTCGCGGGACGCAGCGGGGGCATTCCGGAGGCGGTCCGCGATGGCGAGACGGGTCTGCTGGTGGACGCCGAGCAGCCCGACGCCGTGAGCGCAGCGCTGGGCCGTCTGCTCGACGACGCGCCGCTGCGCGCCCGACTCGGCGCCGCCGGCCGCCGCGCGGTCGAGACGTATTACAACTGGGACCGCGTCGCCGGCGACCTCGCGCGCATCGGCCACGAGTTCGCCGGCCCGGTCGCGCGCGCGGCGGTGAGCTGATGTCGTACTCGAGCTCCCGACCCGCGGCCGCCGACGAGTACGATGCCCACTACCGGACCTGGCTCGAGCAGCACGGCTCCAACGCCCTGGACCTCGACTGGCGGCTCACCCACCTGGAGTGGCGCCAGCGGGTGCTGCTCCGGCGCTATCCGCCGGAGCGGAAGCGGGTGCTCGACTTCGGCTGCATGGACGGCGTGTTCACCTTGCGGCTCCAGCAGCTCGGCGCCACCGCGGTAGGCTACGACATCTCACCCGCCGCCATCGCCCAGGCCAAGAGCTTCCGCGCCACCGCGGCTCGGCCGGTCTTCACGACCGTGCCGCCGGGACCGGGACAATTCGACATCATCTATTGCAGCGAGGCGATGGAGAACGTCGCCGACGATTCGGCGCTGGTCGGTGAGCTGGTGGGGTACCTGGCGCCGGGTGGGTCGGTGGTGGGGACGACGCCGATCGGGGAGGAGGGAGGCGATCCGGCCACGCGCGGCATCTACGACCAGGCCCAACTCAAGCGCGCGCTCTCTCCCTACGGCCGGGTCCACGTCTTCCGCTACTCCAGCAGTCCGGTCCGCGACCGCATTCCGTTCCGGAAGGCGAAGGGCGGGCGACTCTTCCTCTTCCAGGTTACGCCGCCGAATCCTCCGGCCGGACGCTGATGGCGTCGGTCGGGCAGTTCAGCACGTAGGCGCCGTCGATGGGCGACCAGGTCTGCACCGGGCTGTGCACTTCGGCCTTACCCCGCGAGTCGAGACGAAACACCTTCGGTGCCTGCACCACGCAGGCCCCACAGCCCACGCACCGGCTGTCGTCCACCAGCACCCGGAGCCGACGCGTCGGGTGCATGCCTCTCGGCACCGCGTCCAGTCTGCCGCCGAGCGACTCGAGCGTCTGCGCGGTGGCGCGGTAGCCCGCCTCCAGCAGCTCGTCGTTTCGATCGAACGCGAACATCGAGATGTGCTCCACCCGCGGCTGCACCAGGATCAGCGGCGGCCCCTGCCAGTCACGCAGCTGGCCTTCGATCTGGGTCTGCATCACGATCTCGAGCCCGCGGATGTAGGTGGCGGCGAAACCCTCGGTCTCGCCGGAGGAGCGCACGATGCTGGTCGCGGCGACGTTGACCGCGAGGATCGGTCCGGTCCCCAGCGAGGCCGCCAGCCGCACGGGGAGATTCTCCACCACCGCGCCGTCCACGTAGGCCCGTCCGTGGAGTATGCGCGGCGGGAAGATCCCCGGCAGGGCACACGACGCGACGACCGCGTCGGCCACTTTCGTGTCCAGCAGCCCCGGAAGACCCCACATCACCTGAATGCCCGAATGCAGATCGGCGGTGTTGACCAGGAGGCGGCGCGGGAGCTCGCGGAAGGTGATGTCCCCGACCAGGCTCCGGACCAGGTACTCGAGCGGCTCGCGGCGGTAGAGTGCGGGGGCCATCAGGCGGCGGAACGCGACGTCGCCACTGGCCACCTGGAAGATGTCGCGGCGGCGCACCGCGCGGGCGCGGGCTTCCATCTGGCGCAACGGGACACCCGCGGCCCAGGCCGCGCCGATCAGACTGCCGATGCTCGATCCGACCACGAGGCTGGGCACCAGCCCGCGCTCTTCGAGTGCGCGGAACACACCGATGTGGGCGAGCCCTTTGAGGCCGCCGCCACTGAGTACCAGGGTGAAGGGTCGGTCCGGGTTCACTCGCTTGCCCCGGCTGAGGTTACCTGCGTAACGTACGCGCCGAAGGTTCGCAAGAATCGTGCGCCCCCGTGACGAGGGGCTCCCGCGGTGCAACGCGGTGCGCGATTCCCGCCTGCACCGGCTCACCGCGCTCACGGGACGGACATGTGCTACAGGGTTTCCGGTCGTTCGGCCCGCCGGGGATGGGTGGACCGGCTGAAGGTGGGATGCGCCGGGAGCGGGTGCCCACGGTGATGTCCCGCCGACGCGTCAGTCGGACTCACCGATCGCGGTGGGGTGTGGCGTGCCGTTAGCCGATCCTGTGGCGGCGCGCGCGTGACGATTCCGTCACCCGCGGCCGGCGGATTCGACGTCGACGCCCTCCGCGCCGCCGAGTTTCCCTGGACGGCCGAGACCACCTACCTCAACAACGCCAGTATCGGCCCGCTGCCCGAGCGGACCCGCCTCGCGCTCGACCAGTTCAACCGTGGACGATCGGCCCCGCACACGCTCCCCGACCGCGAGCTGTTCGCGATGCTGGCCGAGACCCGGCGTCGGATCGCCCGGCTGATCGGCGCCACGGCGGAGGAGATCGCGCTCACGGTGAACACCGGCTTCGGCATCAGCATGGCGGCGCGTGCGTTGCCGCTCGAGCCGGGCGAGATCGTGCTGGTGAGCGACAAAGAGTTCCCCGCCAATGTCTACCCTTGGCTGCGGCTCAAGGACCGCGGGGTCACCATGGAGCTGGTGCCGACCACCGCGGAAGGGTGGCCGGACGAGGCTCGGCTCCTGGAGCGGCTCCGCGATCCCCGGGTGCGCGTGCTGGCCGTGTCGCTGGTGCAGTTCAGCAGCGGATACCTGGTGGATCTCGAGCGGCTGTCCGCTGCCGCGCGCGACGCGGGCGCGTTTCTGGTGGTGGACGCGATCCAGGGGATCGGACAGCTGCCGGTGGACCTGTCCCGCACCCGGGTGGACGTGCTCGCCTGTGGAGCGCAGAAGTGGCTGCTCTCGCCCTGGGGCTCGGGGTTCGTCTACGTGCACCGCGATCTGATCGGCTCGCTCGATCCGGCCATCACCGGCTGGCTGTCGTTCGAGGGCACCGACGATCTCTCGCGCCTGACCCAGTACGACGACACGCTTCGGGCCGACGCGCGGCGCTTCGAGCTGATGACGCTGCCGTACCAGGACTTCGCCGGGCTCAACGTGTCGCTGGATCTCATCCTCTCCCTCGGCGTGGACCGGATCCGCGAGCACATCCGCACGCTGCACCAGCCGGTCATCGCCTGGGCCGAGCGAAGCGGCGCGCGGATCACCTCGCCGAGGGACGGTCGAGGCTCGGGCATCCTGTGCGTCGCACCAGAGGGGGTGCAGGACGTGCATCGCCGGCTCAAGGCCGCGCGGATCGTCTGCAGCCTGCGCGAGGGCTCGATCCGTCTGAGCCCCCACTGCTTCAACACGGTCGCCGAGATGGAGCGGGTCGCGCACGTGCTCGCCGACGACTGAGCCCATGCGTGTGGCCGTTCTCACCGCGCTCTTCCCGGTGCGCTCCGACATCCCGTTCCTGAATCAGGTCGTGGGTCTGGTCGAGCGAGGCCACCAGGTGGACATCTACGCCGACGGACCCCAGCCCGGCGGCCCGTTCCACCCCGACGTGGAGCGGCTGGGTTTGCAGGCGCTCACGCACTATCCGATTCGATGGCCGGCCGACCGGCTCGAGCGCTGGCGCGCCGCGAGCCGAACGGTGCTGGCCCACCGCGGGGAGGAGCGACGCGCGCTGCTCCGCTCGCTCGACCCGACCCGTTTCTGGCACCGGGCGTGGACCCTGGATCAGCTGCGGCGCACGGCGCGGTTCCTTCCTCGCCGTCCCCACGACGTGGCCTACTGCGCCTTCGGCATGGACGCGCCGCATGCCGTGCGGCTCAGGAGGCTCGGCGTGCTCGCGGGGCAGCTGGTGGTGGCCTTCCGGGGTGCCGACACCACGAAGTACGTTGCTCGACGAGGGCCGCGCGTCTACGCGCGCACCTTCCGGGAGGCCAAGCTGCTGCTGCCGGTCTGCGACTTTCTGGGGCGGCGGCTCATCGCGCTCGGCGCGCCGAGCGAGCGGGTGCAGGTGCACCGGACCGGCATCGACCTGGCGCGGTGGCCCTACCGGGAGCGGAGGGCGGCTCGGCCGAACCGGCTCAGGCTGGTGACCGTCGGGCGGCTGGTCGAGAAGAAGGGCGTGGAATGCGTGCTGCGGGCGGTCCGGATCCTGGTGGATCGGGGCGTGGACGTCGAGTACCGAGTCCTCGGCGATGGGCCCCGCCGCGCCGCGCTGGCAGCCCTGGTCGCGGAGCTGGGGCTCGAGGATCGGGTGACGCTCGCGGGGTGGCACGGCCAGGGGACCGTACGCGAGGCACTCGAGGCCGCGGATGTCCTGGTCGCGGCGAGCGTGACGGCGGCCGACGGCGATGAGGAGGGGATCCCCAACGTGCTCAAGGAGGCCATGGCGTCCGGGATGCCGGTGGTGGGGACGCGACACGCGGGGATTCCGGAGCTGGTCGAGGACGGGGTCTCCGGCTATCTGGTGCCGGAGCGTGACGAGGCGGCGCTGGCGGACGCCCTGCAGAGGCTGGCCGCCGCACCCGAGTGCTGGGCCGCGATGGGTCGCTCGGGGCGCGCGAAGATCGAGCGTGAGTACGATATCCACCGATTGAACGACCGGTTCGCCGGTCTCCTCCAGCAGACGCTCCGACCGGAGGCAGGATCCCGATGACCAGCTTCAACGAGATGCTCGGCGCCGGCTACGGCTTCTCCGAGCCTTCGATCATCCTCGGCGCGGCGATGGAGGGGGCCACCGTGCACCCGGAGCCGAAGGTGAAGGTGCCGATGGCGATGATGAACCGACACGGACTCGTGGCCGGGGCCACCGGTACCGGGAAGACCCGGACCCTGCAGCTGATCACCGAGCAGCTCTCCGCGCAGGGCGTGCCGGTGTTCGTGGCCGACATCAAGGGCGACCTGAGCGGCCTGGCGACGCCGGGCACGGCGAACGAGCGGATCACCGGGCGCGCGGGCGACATCGGCTATACCTGGGCAGCGGCGGGAGTGCCGGTGGAGTTCGTGAGCCTCACCGGCGCGCTCGGCGTGCAGCTCCGCGCCACGGTGAGCTCCTTCGGCCCGCTGCTCCTCGGCAAGGCGCTCTCGCTCAACGAGACCCAGACCAGCGTGCTCACCCTGGTGTTCAAGTACGCCGACGACAATGGGCTTCTCCTGCTCGATCTCTCCGACCTCCGCGCCGTGCTCCAGTACCTGGGCTCGGAAGACGGCAAGGGACAGCTCGACAACTACGGCGGCATGTCCAAGGCGACCGTCGGCGTGCTCCTGCGCAAGCTGCTGGAGCTGGAGGCACAGGGCGCTGAGCGCTTCTTCGGTGAGCCGGAGTTCGACGTGCGGGACATGCTGCGGACGACGTCGGATGGCAAGGGTGTGGTGACCTGCCTCGAGCTGGCGGATGCCCAGGACAAGCCCGCCCTCTTCTCGACCTTCATGATGTGGCTGCTGGCCGAGCTGTACCAGAATCTGCCCGAGGCGGGCGACCTTCCGAAGCCCAAGCTGGTGTTCTTCTTCGACGAGGCGCACCTGCTGTTCAACGACGCGCCGGCCGCGTTCCTGGACCAGATCCAGCGCGTCGTCCGGCTCATCCGGTCCAAGGGCGTCGGCGTGTACCTGGTCACCCAGACGCCCAAGGACGTGCCCAACGAGGTTCTGGCGCAGCTCGGCAACCGGGTGCAGCACGCGCTGCGCGCACACACCCCCGACGACGACACAGCGCTCAAGGCGACGGTGCGCACCTATCCCAAGACCGACTTCTACGATCTCGAGGAGACGCTGACCTCGCTCGGGATCGGCGAGGCGGTCATCACCGTGCTGGACCCGCGAGGGTCACCCACGCCGGTGGTCGCGACCCGTCTGATTCCGCCCGGGTCTCGCATGGCGCCGCTCACGCCCGAGGAGCTGCAGGCGGACATCAAGCAATCGGACCTGCTTGCCGACTACGGGCAGTCGCTCGACCGGGAGAGTGCGCGCGAGATGCTGGCCGCCCGGATGGCGCGGACCGAGCCCGCGGCCCCCGCGAAGGATCCCGACGCCAGGGAGCCCGAGCCGCGCGAGGATAGAGCGGGTCGAAAGGCTGGACGATTGGGGAAGTCGGTGGCCAAGGTGGCCGGTGGGGCGGTGCTCGGGGCGCTGACGACGAAGATCGGCCAGACGGTGGGGCGCGAGCTGGTGCGTGGGGTGTTCGGAATGCTCGGTCTCAAGCCGCCCCGCACCACCAGCCGGACGCGCAGCCGCTGGTAGAGTCAGGAAGAGACGGGCTCGGCCTCGACGACGAGCTTGAGGTAGTTCTTCTTGCCTTTGCGCAGCATGACGAAGCTGTCCCGCTCCCGCTCCTGGAGGTCGGCCGCGGTGAGCTGGTGGCTCGCTTCGGTGATCTGGGTCTCGTTGACGTAGAACCCCTTGGCCGCGATGCCCCGGCGCGCGTCGGCCTTGGAGCTGGCCAGCCCGGTCATGACGAGCGCCTCGACCAGCGAGATCCCACGGCCGAAATCGGCTCGCGAGATGCGGTGGGCTGGGGTGGCGTCCGACACCTCCGCCGCCCGCCCGCCGTCGCCCCCGAACAGTGCCGCGCTGGTCTGCACCGCCTGCTCCGCCGCCTCCGTGCCATGCACCGTCGCGGTCACCTCGCGGGCGAGCAGCCGCTGGGCCGTGCGCCGGCCGGGATCGGCCGCGTGCTCGGCGACGACGGCGGCGATCTGATCGAGCCGCAGGAAGGTGAACAGCTTCAGGTAGCGCTCGACGTCCCGGTCATCGGTGTTCACCCAGAACTGATAGAACTGGTACGGACTGGTGCGCGCCGGGTCGAGCCACACGTTGCCGGCCTCGCTCTTTCCGAACTTGGTCCCGCCGGCCGTGGTGATGAGCGGGAGCACCAGGCCGTGCACCTGGCGGCCCTCCCGCCGGGCGACCAGCTCGATCCCCGCCGTGATGTTGCCCCATTGATCGCTGCCGCCCAGCTGCAGCTCGCAGCGCTCGTTCTTCCACAGGTGCCAGTAGTCGTATGCCTGGATCAGCATGTAGCTGAACTCGGTGTACGTGATGCCCACCTCCATCCGGCTCCGCACCGACTCTTTCTGCAGCATGTAGCTCAGCGTGAAATGCTTGCCTACGTCCCGCAGGTAATCCATCAGGTGGAGGCCGCGAAGCCAGTCGGCGTTGTTGCGCATTCGGGCCGCGTTGGCGCCTTCGAACGCCAGAAAGCGGGCGAGCTGGCGGGCCAGGCCCTGCGCGTTCCGGTCGATCTGCTCCAGGCTCATGACCGGCCGCTCCTCCCGCTTGCCGCTCGGATCGCCGATCATGCCGGTGCCGCCGCCCACCAGCGCGATCGGCGTGTGGCCGAAGCGCTGGAGCCAGGCCAGGCCCATCACCGGGACGAGGCTCCCGACGTGGAGCGAATCGGCGGTCGGGTCGAACCCGACATACGCGGTGATGGTGCCGCCGGCGAGACGGTCGGCGAGCGACGGGGTGGCGTCCTGGACGAAGCCGCGGGCGGTGAGTGTGGTCAACAGGTCGGTCATAGGCGCGTATCGTACCCGCTGGAAACGGGCCTCGCAACAGGCTAGTTTGCCACCATGGCCCGCCGGCTCAACTCTCTTGGCGCGCGCATGAGGCTTTCGCCTCGCGCGCGCCGCATCGTGGTGGTGTCACTCCTGGCGGCGGTGGCCTTCGGCTTCGCCGTGTTCATGGCCGCCTGGAATCGGGCCTGTGCCGGCAACAGCTGCCCCTCCATCGCCGAGCTCGGCGCGTACGACCCCAACCAGGCGTCCAAGGTCTACGCAGCCGATGGCCGGCTCATCACCGACCTGGGCCTGGAGCGCCGCACGGTCGTGCCGCTCGGCGAGATGTCGCCCGTGGTCAAGGCCGCGTTCATCACCACCGAGGACAAGCGCTTCTACGAGCACCACGGCATCGACTGGTACCGGGTGCTGGGCGCGATCAAGAACAACCTGTTCGAGATGCGGGTGGCGGAGGGGTTCTCCACCATCACCATGCAGCTGGCCCGCAACGTCTGGACCGAGGACATCAGCGGCCGCGACAAGTCGCTCCGGCGGAAGCTGCGCGAGGCCCGCGTGGCGCGGGAGATCGAGGAGAAGTACCCCAAGGACAAGATCCTCGAGCTGTATCTCAACCAGATCGACCTTGGCAATCGTGCGTTCGGCGTCGAGGCGGCCTCGCAGCGGTACTTCGGCAAGTCGGTTCGGAACCTCAACGTCGCCGAGGCGGCCACCCTGGCCGCCATCCCGAAGGCCCCCTCGCGCTACAATCCCCGGAAGAATCCGAACCTCAGCATCCAGCGCCGCAACACCGTCCTGAATCTGCTGCGCGACAACGGGCTGCTCGCGCCCGCCGAAACCGAGCGGTGGAAGGCGTATCCGCTGCTCCTGTCGTCCAGGTCGGACTACAGCGGCACCGCGGAATACTTCGTCGAGTGCGTGCGCCAGCAGCTCGACGCGCGCTTCGGATCCGACCTGTACCGCTCGGGCTACCGGATCTACACCACGCTCGACCTCGACATGCAGCAGGCCGCCGAGCGCGCGCTCGAGGCCCGGCTGGAGGCGATCGAAAGCGGTGCCGACGGGAAATTCGAGCACCCGACCTACCAGCAGTACCAGAACTCGAAGGCCGACGAGAGTGACGAGCGGGATCGCACCACCACGCCCTACCTGCAGGGGCTGGTCGTGACGATCGAGGCCAAGACCGGGCAGATCCGCGCCATGGTCGGCGGCCGCGACTTCGGCGACAGCAAGTTCAACCGCGCCACCCAGGCGCTGCGGCAGCCGGGCTCCACCTTCAAGCCGATCACGTTCTCCGCCGCGCTCGAGGCGGGCTATCCGCTGTCGCACGTCATGGTGGACGACTCGCTCAGCCTGCTGATCAAGCCTGACGAGCCGCCGTGGACGCCGCAGAACTACGACCTCGAGTTCGACGGCCCGATGACGCTGCGGCGCGCGCTCTACCTGTCGCGCAACATCATCGCCATCAAGCTCGGCATGGAGCTGGGCGAGGCGGCGGTCGTGAGCGAGGCGGCCAAGTTCGGGATCAGCACCCGGGTACCCGCCGTCCCCTCGATCCACATCGGCTCCGCCGACGTGATTCCGCTGGAGATGATCGCGGCCTACACCACGTTCGCCAACCTCGGCGTGCGCACGGTGCCCAACTCGATCCTGCGGGTCGAGGATCGCAGCGGCAAGATCATCTGGCAGCCCGCCGTCCGGAGCGTCGCGGTGCTCGACAGCGCCCACGCCTGGCTCATGACCGATGCGCTGCGTGACGTCGTCCGCCACGGCACCGCGGTCGGGTCGGTCGGCGCCCGGATCAACTTCCCGGCCGGCGGCAAGACCGGCACGACCAACGACGGGTTCGACGTCTGGTTCATCGGCTTCACGCCCGACCTGGTCACCGGCGTGTGGATCGGATTCGATCAGCCGCGAAAGATCAAGGCCAACGCCCAGGGTGGCGTGCTCGCCGCGCCCGCCTGGACCGCGATGATGCGCGAGGTCTACGAGCGCCGCGCGCTGCCCGCGGCATGGCCCCGCCCGGCGGGGCTGTCCGCGCTCGACATCGACAAGACCACGGGGTACAAGGCGACCCCGTTCTGTCCCAAGGACGTCCACTACATCGAGTCGTTCACTCCCGGGACCGAGCCGACCGGGTTCTGCCCGATTCACTCCCCGTTCGGCAGTGTCGGTGGTGTGATGGGTGGCTCCGGTCCCACGCCGGTCGGTGGTCAGCCGCCGTCCACGGCGCCGGCCATCGGCGTGCCCCGGGCCGACACGATCGGCGCCCCGCTGGCCCCGACCCCGTCCCGCGCCGCTCCGGGAGCGATGGGCGGCACGGGTCCGGCCACGACACCGCAGCGATAGCGTGCCCGCGCGGCGCCTGTCGGCCGCGTGGGTGTTGCCCGTCTCGGCGCCGCCGATCGAGCGCGGCGCGGTCCTGGTCGGCAGCGACGGACGGTTGATGGCGGTGGGTCCGGACGAGGCCGTTCCCCGTCCGCCCGACGCGCAGTCCGAGGGGTTTCCTGACGGGATTCTGCTCCCCGGACTGGTCAACGCCCACACCCACCTGGAGCTGACCGGCTTCGATCTCGGTCCACCCGATCCGGATTTCGTGAGCTGGATCGGCCGGGTGCGCGCGATCAAGGACAGCCGCTCGCCCGACGCCTTCCTCGAGGCCGCGCGGTCCGGCCTCGCGACTTGCTTCGCGGCGGGCGTTACCACGATTGCCGACACGGGCGACTCGGGAGCGGCCATCCAGGCGATGGCCGAGGCCGGCGCATCCGGCATCGCCTATCAGGAGGTCTTCGGCCCGCACCCGTCTCAGGCGGATGAAGCGCTGCGGGGACTGCAGTCGCGCACGGCAGCGCTGGCCAGATTCTCGATCGGACGCGTGCGTCTGGGCGCATCACCACACGCGCCGTACACTGTAAGCGGACCGCTCTACGCGTCGGTGGCCCGCTGGGCCCGGGAGGCCGGTCTTCCCCTGGCGGTGCACCTTGCGGAGTCGGCCGCGGAATCGGAGCTGCTCGAGCGGGCGACGGGCCGGTTCGCCGAAGCGTGGGTGGGTCGGAACATCCCGCTCCCGGAACTGCCCGGCCGCTCTCCGGTGGATTGGCTGGATGCGCACGGTGTGCTCGGCGAGCGGACGCTCTGCATCCATCTGGTCCGGGCGAACCCCGTCGACTTGGAGCGCCTGGCACGCCGGCGATGCGCGGTGGCCCACTGCCCGCTGAGCAACGCCGCCCACGGACACGGAGCCGCGCCGCTCTCGGACCTTCTGCGCCACGGACTTCGGGTGGGCCTAGGGACCGACTCGGTCCTGAGCGTGGGCCGTCTCGACCTGCTGGCCGAAGCGCGCGCCGCCCAGACATTGGCGGGACTCGATCCCGCGGCGGCGCTCGCGCTCTGTACCGTGGGCGGCGCGGCCGCCCTCGGGCTGGACGGAGAGATCGGCAGCCTGACGCGGGGGAAGTGGGGCGACTGCGTGGCCGTGCGTCCCCGCCTTCCCCCGGGCCGGTCCCCGGTCGAGGCGGCGCTCGCCACCGGGCCCGATGACGTGATCGCGACTTTCGCGGGAGGACGGGACGTGTACCGAGCCAAGCCGGTGCGGTCATGAAGATCCAGCGTCACGCCGCGATCCTGCGCGTCGTCCGGGAGCGACGGATCGAGAGCCAGGACGAGCTTCGCGAGGCGCTGTCGGGCGAAGGGTTCGTCGTCACCCAGGCCACACTCTCCCGCGACATCCGGGAGCTCGGCCTGGCGAAGCTGGCCGATCCGCAGGGCGGGGCATACTACGCGCACCCCCATCGCGCCGCGCTCCGGCCCGACCTCGGTCAGGTGCTGCCGGCGCTTCTGGTGAGCGTGGACGGCGTCGGGCCATTCCTGGTGCTGAAGACCGCCAGCGGATCGGCCGGTGCCATCACGGAGGCGCTGGATCAGGCGGGGTGGAGCGAGATCATGGGGACCATCGCCGGGGACGACACGGTGCTGGTCATCACCCGGAGTCAGCGTCTGCGGGAGGCCATCGCCAATCGCATCAAGGCCCTGGTCAGGAAGTGAGCCGCTTGCCGCCGTTCTGGGGGGTGTTTACGATTCGAGAGCAGTGGCCCGGACCATGCGGTATGGGCTGCCTGTCCTCTCCCGCCGGTGCCGTCCCGGGTTCGGGACGCGTGAGGCGGGATTCCTGCATCCAACGACCGTATCGCTGCGGAGAGATCGCGTGCGGTGCCTGGCGCTGAACGCCTCATTCGAACCGCTCACCATGGTCCCGGTCCGGCGCGCGCTGCGCTTGGTGATCGAGGGCAAGGCGGAGATCGTCGAGTCCGACAGCGGTGACGTCGTTCGAAGTGAACGACTCACCCTGCCCAAACCCGCGATCATACGCCTCGTCAAGTTCGTGCACGTCCCCCGCCGCTTCCGCCGCCAGGTCACCAACACATTCCTCTTCGCTCGCGACGGCTACCGCTGCCAGTACTGCCATCGGGGACATGCCGATCTGCGGCACCGCGAGTGCCTCACACGCGACCACCTGATCCCGCTCTCGCGCGGCGGGGGTAACGAGTGGACCAACGTCATCACGGCGTGCAGCAGCTGCAATACGAGAAAGGGCAATCACCTGCCCGAGGAGTGCGGAATGCACCCGCTGGCGGTGCCGCGCGAGCCCCATTTCGTGCACCTGTCCTGGGCCGTGCGGCGCCTGTCATCCCAGCAGGCGAAGTACATCAAGCTGTTTTACGGGGACGAAGCCCTGCGCGCCCTGGGTGGGGTGGTGGAGACGACCGTCACCCTCGGGCGCCGAGGATAGCCCGGGCAGCATGTTGTCAGCGCACGGCGAAGCGCTGTGTTCTCGCCTCCAGACGCAGGCTCGGCAGTCCCGCCAACCGCAACAGAAACCGCGTCGCCCCCCGACCCAGCGCATCGCCGATCCCCTCCCGTCCCCGCGCTGGCTCGATCTCCCCCTCGAGAAACCGTTCCAACTCGTCCAGGTCGGAGTCGGACAGCGTCGAGACCTCCAACGTGGCCGAGTAGTAGTAGCTGCCGGCTTCGGCAGGGCTGATGTTGATCTGGTAGGCGAAGGCAAGGGCCGCGGTGAGCGCGTCGAGCGTGGCGTAGCGGCGCTCCTGCACCCGGCTCCCGAAGATGGTGAGCATGGTGTACTGATCGAGCAGGGGCTCGTGCCGTATGACGACGTCCCAGTACACCTGGCGGTTCAGCTGGTCGAGCCACCCATTCCGCGAGCGCCACACTTCCACTCGATAATGCAGGCGCACCGGGAGGCCGGAGCGGAGGGTCGAGAGCCACCGTCCGTCGCCGAGCAGGTTGTCGGATCGCACCACAGGCGCGCGCTCGCCTCTCGGGGCGGAGTCGCGGGTGAGCCGCACTTCCAGTCGAACCGAGTTCCCGGCTTGTGCCGCCGCCGGCGCGGCGCTCGTGGCCGCCAGCAGGAGGGCCACCGCCGCGCTCGCGGCGGGCGCCCAGACGCGCCCACGGCGTCCGGCACGGTGCCCGAGAGTTCCGCTCACTAGAATCGGCGCTGGAGTCGGACCAGGAATTTGACCGACTCGTCCTCGGACACTCCCTTCACGATGTACGCGCCGATCTCCCCGGCATCGAGGCCGACCCCGACGTCCACCTTCCACTCGTCGAAGGACGGGATCCGGTTCACCGGCACCTGGCCCGGGCCGCCGCCCGCGAGCCACCCCTTCCCGGCGTCGGCCAGGAAGACCAAGTCCGCCTCTTCGATGCCGATGAACCGGTGGCTTCGGTTCTGCGCGTCGCTCATCCGGAAGCCGAGATTGAGTCCCAGCCGGGTCCGCACCTCGACCTGGGCGGTGAGGACCCGATCGCAGAGCGCCGGGAGCGAGGGATTGGAGAACCCGCTGGGCGCGCAGGTGAAGGCGCGGAAGTCGTAGCCCGGGAGGAGATCGGGCCCGCCCAGTGACACCCTCCGCTGCAAGGGGAATCGATCGCCACCGACCCACCCCTCTCCCCGAAGCCGGGTGTTCACCCGAAGCGACGGGGTGATCCGCGAGTACCGCCGGAGATCGAAGGAGACGCGGTCGAACGCGTAGCGGCGGCCGAGCGGTAGCTCCGGACGCACGATGGTCGGCAGGAGCACGGGTTCGACGTCGCCGCTGCTCGAGTGTTCGAAGCGCGCGCGGAGCAGCCACCCAGTGCTCGGCAGATAGCGCTCGTTCCGGGTGTCGAAGTCGAGCTGCACGCCGGTCGTGATGAAGTGGCCGTCGTCGATGAGCGGGTTGCGGCGCCACCGGTCGCTGTTGCGGAAGAGCGACCATGGATCGGTCGCCCGCACCGAGCGTTCCTCGTCCCGCCGGCGCGACACCTCCACCCGGAGCGCGCGGGTCGCCTGGGCCCAGATCTGTCCGCCGTAGCCGCGACGGTCGAAGTAGTCGCGATGGTCGCGCTGCAGCAGGAAGGCGGACCAGCCCACCTCGCTCGGCGAAAGCGGATGGTCCTCGATGGGCACCAGCTCGCTATACACGCGGCCCGCGATCCCGAAGCGGCCGAGCCGGAACTCGCCGCGTGCCTGATAGCCGAAGTCGGCGAGGCGGGAGTCGCTCCCGGCGGTGCGCAGGATGCCCCGGAGATCGAGGCGGAAGGCGGAGCGGCGCCCGGTGCGCAGATCGAAGGTGGGCCCGAAGACGATCGGCAGGCCTTCGACGCGGTTGTACGTCCCGCCGGTGGCGATCAACAGCGTCGTCCGGACCTTGCCGGTCTGAAAGCTCGTTCGCGCCGCCGCCAGATCGCCGATCGGACGGCGGCGCTCGCGAACCTCGAGCAGACCTTCCTCCGTCCGCTCCACCGGTGCGGCGTCCCAATACACGCGCTGCCGGCCCTGGTGTCGGGCACCCGGGGCACGGATCAATCGGCCGCCGATGACGAGGATGTCGCCTTGCACGTCCGCGCCCGCGAGCAGGTGCAGTGTCCCGTTCGCGACGGCGATCGGCCCGTCGACGTGTCCCGCGATCCGCAGGTTGCCGCGGTGCAGGGCGAGGCGCCCCTGGAACCGGCTTCTGGCCGGGAAGGTCACGTCCCCCTGTACTCGGGTGGTCGTCGGGTCGTTGTAGAAGGCGATCAGCTCCGCCACGACCTCGGCCGGCGGCCCCACCAGCTCGAGACTGTCCGACGGCGGCGCGTCGGGATCGATCACGATGACGCTGTCCTGCGCCCTCGCGGTCGAGACCGCAAGGAGCAACAGCCACAGCGCGGCGAGAGTCTTCACCCGTCTCCCTCCGAGGTCTTCTCGATGCCGAGCCGCCGCATCCGGCGGTACAGGTTGGCGCGATCGGTCTGCAGCACGCGCGCCGCCTCCGCGACGTTGCCCTCCGCCTGAGCCATCGCCGCCGTGATCATCGCCCGCTCGAAGTCATCCAGCGCGTCGGAGAGCGGCTGCCCCAGAATCCCCGCGGGAACGGAGACCGACGACCCGCCGCGGAGCACCCCCCGCACCGCGCCGGCGTCCACCGTCGGGCCGCAGAGAATGCTGAGCCGCTCCACCAGGTTCGCCAGCTCGCGCACGTTCCCGGGCCAGGCGTAGGCAGCCAGTGCCTCGAACGCCGCGGGCGTGAAGGTGACCGCCTGCCGGGGACGTACCCGCTCGGCCAGGTGCACGACCAGGGCCGGGAGGTCCTCGAGGCGCTCGCGCAGTGGCGGCAGCGTGATGGGGAAAACGTTGAGCCGGAAGAAGAGGTCTTCCCGGAAGTTCCCGGCGGCCACCTCGTCCTCGAGTTTCCGATTCGTGGCCGAGACCAGGCGGACGTCGGTCCGGAGTGAGGTTTCGGCGCCGATCCGCTGTAGCTCCCCGGTCTCCAGCGTGCGCAGCAGCTTGGCCTGCGCCTCGGCGCTGAGGTCGCCGATCTCGTCGAGGAACAGCGTGCCCTCGTGGGCCAGCTCGAAGCGGCCGAGCCGACGCTCGGTGGCGCCAGTGAAGGCGCCGCGCTCGTGGCCGAACATCTCCGATTCGACGAGGTCGCGGGGGATCGCGGCACAGTTCACCGTGACGAACGCGCGGTTCGCGCGCCGGCTCGCGGCGTGCACCGCCGCGGCCACCAGCTCCTTGCCGGTGCCGGATTCGCCGGTGACGAGCACCCGCGCCTCGGTGGGACCGACACGCTCGATCAACGCTCGCACCTGCTGCATCGGCCCGCTGTCGCCGATCAGGTTCGCCCGGCGGGCCAGCTCGGCCTGCAGCGCCCGGTTCTGCGCCCGGGTACGGTCCAGCTCCAGCGCGGCCCGGACGGTGACCAGCACCGCCTCGGGGGTCAGCGGCTTTTCCAGGAACTGGAAGGCGCCCAGCTTCACGGCCCGCACGGCGTCGGTGAGCTGCGCCTTGCCGCTCATCATGATGACGGGCGTGAGCCGGCCTCGCTCGCGCAGCCGGGCCAGCGTCTCCAGGCCATCGGGCCCCGGCGGCATGAGCAGGTCGAGCAGGATCACGTCGGGATCCGCCTGATCCACCATCAACAGGGCCGCATTCCCGTTGGGCGCCTCCGCCACGCTGAGCCCCTCGTCCTTGAGGAGTGCGCCCAGCATGCGGCGGATGTTGGCCTCGTCGTCCACCAGAAGGATCTGCCCGCCGGCGCCTTTCACAGCCCGCGAAGCCTCACCACGAAGGTCGCCCCGCCTCCCGGCGTGCGCTCGACGCCGATGGTGCCGCGGTGCAGCTCCACCGTCTGCTTGGCCAGAGCGAGGCCAAGCCCGGTGCCTCCCTCCTTGCCGGTGCAGTACGGATCGAAGACGCGGTCCTCCAGCTCCGGCGGCACCCCCGGCCCGTGATCGCGCACCAGTACTATTGCTGCGCCGTTGTCGGGACGGGTGGAGATGTCGAGCGCTCCTTCACCGCCGCACGCTTCCACCGCGTTCCGGAGGATGTTGCTGAACGCGCGGCGGAGGGGGTCGTAGTGCCCCTGCAAGACCGGAGTCGCGGGATCGAGCGCGAGCCTGGCGGTCATCCCCGGAGGGACCGAGGTGCGGGCCAGCTCCTCCATCAGCTCGACCAGGTCCACCTCGGCGGCGGGGCCCTCCGGCAAGCGTCCGAATTCGGTGAACTCGCGGGCGAGCTGCTCCAGCCGAGCCGACTCTGCGGTGAGCACCTCGATCGCCTCCTGAGTGGATGCCGTCTGGGATCGGGCCAGTTGTGCCACGGCCAGCCGGATCGGGGTGAGCGGGTTCCGCATCTCGTGGGCGACGCGACGCGCGGTTTCGCGGAAGGCGCGCAGACGCTCCGCCTCGATCTCCTGCGCGCGGCCGTGCTCCATGGCCATCGCCATCTCCCGCAACGCCGTCCGCAGAGCCGCGAACTCCGGGGCGCCCCGGCGGCTTTGGTCCGGTGGTAGCGGCTCCATGCGCCTGATGTGGACGGTCCACCCGATCAGCTCTTCGATCGGGCGGCTGAGCTGGCGCGAGAGGTGGCCGCCGAGCCGGACGGAGGCATAGAGCGCGGCCGCGCCGAGCAGGAACACGACCAGTCCGAGGCCGGCATAGTAGTAGCGCCCGTAGGTCTCGGCGCGCTGGAACTGTCCGATGGCGGTGTTGAGCGTCGCGGCGTGGGCGGCCAGGGCCGCCTTCTCCGGCGGCGCGAGGTCTGTCGAATCGAGGGTGCGGAGCAGGGCTCGGCCGGTGGCGCCCACCTGTTCCAGCGTCTGTCGCGGCCCCGCCACCGGAGTGGCGGAGCGGATCGTCAACCCCCAACCAAGGATGGCCGCGGCCGTCGGGACGGCGCCGAGGCAGATCAGGGTGAGGAGTATGCGCTGGTGGAAGGAGAGCCGCATCGGCTCTGAAGATAAGCCGCGAGCCGATGGAGGGCCCAGCCGAGACCGATCGCCACCGCACCGGCGAGCCACTCCGACCAGTGAACAGGTGGATACCCGGCCAGCTGCGGTACCAGGCCCAAGCCGCCCGCCAGCGCCACCGCGACACCTCCGAGCCCCCGAAGCGGACGCGCCAGGAAGCCGACCCAGTAGGTAGCCGGGAGGAGCAGCCCGACGATCCAGAGTCCGGTGGTCACACGCATCGGGCGGCCCTCCTGGAGGCCCCAGGGGAGCAGCAGGCTCCAGCCGAAGGAGGGCGTGAGGGCCACCTCGGCGCGCTGCTGGAATCCGGGCCGGCTGGCCTCGACCCACATCCGGCCGGCCTGCAGGCCCGCCGCCACGTCCACCGGAACTCCGGCCTGGCGAGGGAAGGCGCGTGGCAGGCGCAGAACCGGGGAGTGGAGGCGGAAGCGCTCGGCCATGGCCGGGCCGGTGAACGCCGCCGCGCGGCCATCCTGGGCGAGCATGAGGGTATACCCGCTTTTCGCGTGAAGGGCGTGAATCAGCCGCTGGCCGTCGGTGGGCTCGCCCGAGCGCATCGCCGCGTCGATCCTCACCTCGCCGCGGCGCAGCGCCGCCCGGACCGGCCGCGGGGGAATCAGCTCGGCGTCGCACGGAACCCGGGTGCCGTCGATGCGCACCCGGCTCACGGTGCCGACGAAGCGGTGCGGGGTGGTTTCGCTTCGGGTGCACTCACTGCGCAGCCACCCGCGGGGGGCCCAGGGGCGCAGGGCGACGGCCGAGAAGACCGTCACCCCCAGCCATAAGGCGATGCCGCCGAGGAAGAGCCGCGGGGCGAGCGCCTCGTCCGGCAGCAGAACCGGCACGAGTCGCCCCCCGACCCACGCCGCGACCGCGCCGCCGGCGGTGTTCGTCAGCAGATCGCTCAGCGAGGCGTCACGCCCCGGAAGGACGCTGTATTGGAGGAGCTCGACGGTCATCGAGAGGGCCGCGCACGTCACGACGACGCGCCACCACGACCAGCCGAAGAGCCGGAGGCCTGCCGCCATCGGGGCGAAGAGCAGAAGGTTGAGCAACACATCCGCGCCGCCATGCTCGCCGCACACCAGGCAGGAGAAGGGAGTCAGTGCCGCGAACGCGACCTGGCCGGGCTCGGGAATGAGGGTGAGGCGGAGGATGGCGGCGGCGCCGCAGACTGCCAGGACGGCGCCCAGCAGGCGGGCCGGCGGCAACGGCAGGGACCGCATCCGGGTGGGCCCGGCGGGGTGGGAGCGGCTCAGGCGGCCAGCCGCGCCCGCACGATCAGCTTGTACCCCGATGCGAGGAACAGCAGCGAGTCGAGCTTGGACACGCCCCACAGGACGGGATAGAGACCGGAGAGCAGGAGGAACTGCTTCCGGTGCTTCCGCATGTCGGCCTGGGTCACGACGGTGCCCTTGGACGATCCACGGGTGTCCCCCTTCCGATTCTGCATCGCGAGGTAGAGCCCGTTCAGCCCCGTGTCCACCAGCTCGGAAAACGCCTTGCTGTAGGTGACGGAGCGCTCGATCTCGAATCGCGGGCCGAGGAGCGAGCGGATCCCCTCGAGGCTGTAGCCTGGGCGGAGATGGCCGTGCCACTCGTCGGTGAGGCCCACCGCGTGTCGGAGGCGATTGACCAGTGACCGCGGCTTGAGGTGCGGCACGTTGATGATCACGCGCCCGCCGGGCTGCAGGATGCGGGCGAGCTCGTCGGCGAACCGTCCGTCATCCGGGATGTGCTCGAGATAGTCCACCACGACGACCTGATCGAACGCCCGGTCGGGGAAAGGCGTGTTGGAGCCGTCGAGCTGGTGCACGTCCTCCCCGACGAGCTCCCGGATCGAGGCCACGGTATGCTCGTCCAGGTCGGCGCTCGCCCACCGCCCGCCGCGCCGCCTCAGCAGCAGGCTGATCACGCCGTTGTCGGCGCCGATGTCGAGGCACCGGCGGCCCACCGGATCGTCCATGAACGTGGTGATCATCCGATACTTCGCCTGCTTGAGCACCGATTTCTGGAACAGGGCCACCGCCCATTCCGCGCTCACGACGCCACCACCGCCGGTGCCACCGGCAGGCGCAGATGCCGCGCGGTCAGGTAGAGTGCGCTGCCGGCCCGTACCACCCACCCGATGCCTACACCGTAGATCACTCCGGGCAAGCCCCAGCGCGCTCCCGCCGTGGCGCCGACGACGCCCAGAGCCACCGCCACCCACCCCAACAGACTCACCATGGACAACTCCCGTGCGTCGGCGAGCGCCGACACGGTGGATTGCGCGAACCCGTTCATGATCTTGGCGACTCCGGTGACCAGCGCGGCGAGCACCAGCGCTCCCGACAGGTGGTACTTCCCGGCCAGGAACCAGCGTTCGACCAGCGGGGTGGCGATCCAGATCGCGGCCGACCCCACCAGCACGATCGCGATGACGAGCCGGACCTCGCGAGCGATCAGCCGGCGGCGCTCGGGCACGTCTGCCGCCGCACGCAGGCGCGGCAGGAGAGAGTATCCCACGCCCATCTGCAGCACGCGGAACAGCGACCCCACGATCGCCGCGAGCACACCGTACGTCGCCAGCTCGGTCAGGGGCAGCAGGTGCGGGATCAGGAGACGCTCCAGCTGGATCAACAGCAGGCCCGCCGCACTGAGGCCGGCGATGGCGAACGCCTCGCCCCAGGGGACCTCGATCGAGCGCGCCGGCTTCGCATGCCGCTCGTGGAAGAGCACCCACCACCCGGCCGCCGCCGTGGCCACGAAGCCGAGCGTCCACACGAGGAGCGGCGCTTCCGCTCCGCGCGACCCGGTCGCCACCACCCACAGCGCGGACAGGAGCAGGATGAGATTCGGACTCTGGTTGAGCGTGAGGGAGATGCCGAACCGCTGCTCGCTCTGAAACTGCCCGCCGGCGATGAGAAGCGCGCCCCCCGCCATGGTCGAGCACAGAATCATGAGGGAGACGGCAAGCGAAGTCTGGTAGGCGACGAGGCCGACCGCGGCCACCCCGAGGCCGACCGGGACGATGGATCGGAGGGTGAGACGCAACAGACGCGGGCCGGCCTCCAGGGGCCGGCGGTTGACTACGCCGTCCACACCGGCCGGCGCCAGCGGGTAGCCCACGTTCACCACCGCGACGACCAGCGTGAAGAGCGCGTACTCGGCCATGGGCATCACCCGGGCCAGCACCAGGTTGGCCACGGCGAAGCCCACACCGGAGAGTCCCAGCACGGCCACGGTCCGCACGGTCGGCGAGGTCCAGAGCCGTCTCACGCGTGCACCCGGCGTATCCGGCGCTCCGCTTCGTCATAGAACGCAGTGAGCTTCCGCCGGGCCGCTTCGGGTGTGTGCTCCCGCTGGACGTATTCCTTCGCTCGTGCAGCCAGGCCGGCGCGGAGCTCGCGGTCCGCGAGGAGGCGAGCCAGCCCCTCGCCGAGCGGGCCGGGCGCGGGCTCCACCAGGAGAGAGATGCGATCGTCGAGCACCTGGGTGTGCGTTCGCAGACGAGTCGCCAGTACGGCCGCGCCCGAGTCGAGATAGGAATAGATCTTCATCGGGGTGTTGAGCCCCTTGAGCCGGGGCGAGACCACCACGTCCGCCTGCCGGAGCAAGCCCTCGAGCGATCCGAGCGGACGCGGGCCAAGGAAAGTCACCGCCGGCGCGACGCCGAGCTGCTCGGCACGCGCTCGATAGGCCGCGATGTCCGGTGCCCGGCCGCCCACGATGACCAGCTTCGCATCGGGCACGCGAGTCAGGGTGTGGACGAAGCCCTCGAGCAGGAGGTCGATGCCCTGATAGGGCTCCAGGTTGCCCACGTACATCGCGATGGGTCCCTCCCCCGACACCGGCAGACGGACCAAGTCGTCGGCTTCCGCCGGCGGCTCACCCGACAGCAGCGTCGTGTCCTCGACCAATCCCACGAACTGACCCGGTGCGTGTCCCCGCGCGATCTCCTCCAGTGCGGCGCAGACCGCGAGCACGCCGATGCTTCGCCGGACCGCGAGGCGCTCGAGTCGCTTGAGCAGCGGCATCGCGATCCCGAAGATGGGACGGCTCTCCACCAGCTGCTCCGCCAACGAGGAATCCATATCGTAGACGTAGGGCACGTCGGAGATCGCCCGCATCGCGTTGGCGATGAAGACCGACTCTTCCACCGCGTGGATCAGGTCGTAGCGGTTGCGCCGGACCAGCCGGGCGCAGGCGACCACCATCATTCCGTCGCACACGAGCTTCTTGGCGGAGAAGCCGGCCCGGATGTTCCGCAGGCCCGGCAGTCGGGGAACCCGGTGCACGGTGCAGTTGGGGATGTCGACGCTGGCGCCCTCGGGGTAGGTGAGGACGTCCACGGTGTCCCCCCGGCCGCTCAGGAACTCGAGCACGGCCCGGACGGCGATAGGGGTACCACGAGCCTGATAGAAAGGATGCGGCGCCAGCACCAGGATCTTCACACCGCCCCCACCCGCAACACCGACGCTTCTTCGTCGGCGCGGCGGGCGCCGTCCCACCCCAGCGCCTCGCTCGCGATGCGGGACGCGAGCCGCACGGCCCCCGGATCGGGCGCGACCTGATCGCCGAGCTCGGTGCGCCGGAGCACGTCCCGTAGCGTGACCGCCATCTCGCCGCCGGCTGCCTGGCGGAGGCGATCCGCCAGCGTCGGCTGCAGAGGCTGAAGCTCGGCACCCACCAGCGGAGTCTCCGCGGTACGGCATGGCTGGGGCGGAAGACCGAGCGCCGCGACGACGCGATTCACCACCTGCTCGGCCACCGCGCGTGCCGTGGTGTACTTCACCGCCTCCACCGTCAGCAGGTTGCCCGGCCCACCCTCTCCCCGCCCGCCGAGACGCGGACGTTCCGCCAGCGTCGCGGCGGAGCCGCGCTCCAGTCCCGCCTTGAGGGGCAACCGGCCCCACTGGCGGCCGACGATGTCGGCCGCGGTGAGCCCGAGGCCGGGGCAGGTGCGATTGAACTCGGCCAGGAAGCGGTCGGCACCGCGGTCGAGCACGGCCTCCGCGTCCTCGCTCTCGTCGGCCACCCCGTACCATGTGCCGAGCAGGGTCGTATGCGGCTGCGGAGCGAGGAAGAGGAACCGGCCGCCCGAGCCGCCGGGATCGTCCGCTGTCGAGCCGTTGGACCGGAGACCCACCGCCACGTCGGCGACCCGCCGGCGAAGAACGAGATTCATGGCATAGGCGTGCCGCGGGTCGGCGGCCAGTCGCGCAGGCCTGCCGGCCTGCACCGCCAGGGACTCCGTCCACGGACCGGCCGCGATGACCACCTGGCGTGCCTGGATGACGTATCGCTCGCCGGTCAGCCGATCGCGGACGCCGATGCCGCGAACTCCCACCCCTGCCGCCGAGTCGCCGGCCAGCTCGAAGTCCACCGCCTCCGCGTGGTTCGCCACCTGGGCTCCGGCCGCCGCCGCCGAGGCGACGAAGGCGAGAGTGAGCCGCTCCGGATGCGCCATCCGCGCGTCGTACCAGAGGGCGGCGCCGGTGGTGGAGGCGGGATCCAGGGCGGGGAAGTGGCCGAGCGTCTCGGCCCGCGACAGGATGCGTCCTGCCGCGATGTGTCGGCTGGGATCGAGATGGCGGTTGCGGGTGAGCGAGAGCGCGTGGGTGAGGGCGAGCACGGCGCCGAACGCCGCCCGCCCGGGGACCCCCGGTGGCCCGGTCGGCACCAGCACCGGCAGCGGCTCGACCAGACCGGGAGCGATCCGCAGCAGCGCGGATCGCTCCCGGATCGACTCGCGCATCCGCGGGAGATCGCCGCGGGCCAGGTAGCGGATGCCGCCGTGCACGATCCGCAGGCTGTTGGCGGACGTGGCCGATCCGAAGTCATCGCGCTCGACCAAGGCGACCGCGAGGCCGCGCTGCGTCGCGTCCCACGCGATGCAGGCGCCCTGGATCCCGCCACCGATGACGAGCAGATCGTGCGCTGTGCTGGCGAGCCGGCTCAGGTCCCGGCGCATCGCTCCGACCGTCGCGTGTGGCTCCGGCTCAGGCGCGCTCGCGCACACGATAGGCACGGCGGTGCGGTGCGCGGAGATGGACGATGATCTCGCCGATCAGACCCAGTCCCAGCAACTGCACCCCCAGGGCCAGCAGGAGCACCGCGAGGAGCAGCAGCGGGCGGTTGGCGATCCCCTGGCCCTCGATGCGATTCACCAGGAGGATCAGCGACGTGACCGCGCCGCCGATGAAGAAGGCCGAGCCGACGAGTCCGAAGAAGCGGAGCGGCTTCTCGGTGAACTTGGCGAGGAAGAAGAAGGCGGCGAGATCGAGCAGCCGGCGGGCGTACACGCCGGGACCGTACAGGCGGGTGCGGGCATTGCCCGGATGCTGCGGCACGGCCACCTCGGTGACCCGAAAGCCTTCCCGCAGCGCGAGCGCCGGGATGAAGCGATGGAGATCGCCGTAGAGCGGCAGGCCCTCGGCCACCGTGCGGCGGAACAGGCGCACGCCGCAGGCGATGTCGGTGAACGGCCGGTCGGTGCCGCCCGCGATCATCCGGTTGAAGGCAACCGACTGCACCCGGTTCAGCCAGCTGTCGATGCGAGGCGAGCGGCTGGCGACCACCATATCGGTCTCGTCGGTCAGCGCGTCCAGCAGCGTGCCGATGCCTTCGGGTTTCACCTGGAAGTAGGCGGGCAGGGTCAGGACGAGGTCACCCCGGGTCCGCTCGATGCCCAGGCGCAGGGCGGAGGTCTCGCCGAAGGTGCGGGCGAAGCGGAGGAGCCTGAGGTTCTCGCGCTCCTGGCTCAGTGCCGCGAGCTCCGGGGGCGGGGTGAAGGCGCCGTCGAAGACGAAGACGAACTCGTATTCTTCGCCCCGCGCGTCCAGCTCCGCGGCGAAGCTCCGGTAAAGCGCGACGAGATCGTCGGCCCGCTCGACCACGGGGACGACCACGGAGACGAATCGGGTGTCGGCGCCACCGCGGGCGCGAGACGACTCCAGCGACGGGTCCATCAGCGCTCCCTGCCCCATGTCAACGGACCTCCCAGGCGGTCGGAACTTCATTGGCGCTCTCCCGCTCGCTGTTGACCGCCACCTCGGCCACCAGGCCGAGCATCAACAGATAGAAGGCGGCACCGGCGCACACCAGCGCCGCGCCGGGAAAGACCAGCGCCTCGGCTTTGGACGGGCTGAACCGGGCCGCGGCGATCAGAGCCATGGAAGCGAACAGCAGCATGCCGAGTCCCAGGGGCACTGCCAGCGCGCCGAACCCCAGCAACGGCCGTGACCGGAACGTGGTGATCATCTTGAGCGTCAGCAGGTCCACCAGCACCTTTACGGTGCGCGAGATGCCGTACTTGCTCTCGCCGAAGCGGCGCGCGTGGTGCCGCACCGGCATCTCGGTGATCCGCGCGCCGACGCTGGCGCTCAGCGCGGGAATGAACCGGTGCTGCTCGGCGTACAGCGAGATCCGGTCGAGCAGGTCGCGCCGGTAGGCCTTGAGCGAGCAGCCGTTGTCCGTGATCTGCACGCCGGTGAGCCGCCGGATGATCCGGTTCGCCACCCACGACGGCACCTTGCGCAACAGAAACGTGTCCTGGCGCTGCTGGCGCCACCCGCAGACGAGGTCGTATCCCTCCTCCAGCTTGGCGAGGAGCGCCGGGATGTCCCGCGGGTCGTTCTGCAGGTCGCCGTCGAGGGACACCACCACGCCCCCCTGGGCGTGGTCGAACCCCGCCATCATGGCCGCGGTCTGTCCGACGTTGCGTCCCAATCCGATCCCCCGCACCCGTGGGTCGGCGGCGGCGGCCGCGGCCACCCGGACCCAGGTGTCGTCGCGACTCCCGTCGTCCACCAGAATCACCTCGAAGCGGCCGGGATAGGTAGCCATTGCCTCGAGGATCCACTCGACGAGCGGGGCCACGTTCTGCGACTCGTTGTACAGCGGCGCGACCACCGACAGGTCGATCTGGTCGGCGATCTGCCCCGAGGGGGGAGTGGAACTCATGCTGCTCCGGCTTCCCGGTTGGGAGATGCGTTGCAAGATATTGACTTGGCGCACGGCATACCAGCAATCCGCGTTCCGCCGACCCCCGCCTCGGCCCCAGCGGTCAAAGCGATTCCCCCCAACGGCTTACATCCCCAATGCGATCCGCCACCCCGGGGGTCGGGGTGGCGGATCGCACGGATGTCGCTAGGGGACAACGATGATCGCTGGAACGGCCGGCGGAGAGACGAGCTCACCAGCCTCCGCGGCGGAGGAAGATCACCGGGATCGTCTGGAGCATGATGCGGAGGTCTTCCCCCACACTGCGACGCCGGATGTACTCCAGGTCGTAGCGCACCTTGGTCCGGACATCGTCGATGTCGCGGTCGTAGTGGTGGTGAATCTGCGCCAGGCCGGTGATGCCCGGCTTGGCCCGCTGCCGGCGCGGGTACTCGGCGATGTGCTCGCGCAGCTCGGCGAAGATCGTCGGGCGCTCGGGACGGGGGCCCACGATGTTCATCTCGCCCCGCATCACGTTGAGCAGCTGGGGGAGCTCGTCCAGCCGGTACTGGCGAAGGAAGCGTCCCACCGGCGTGATCCGCGGATCGTTCTGCGTGGCCCAGACGGCGCCGGTCGACCGCTCGGCATCGAGCCACATCGTGCGGAACTTGTAGATCGTGAAGGGCCGGCCACCGAGATCCCGGACCCGGCCGGTGTGGGCGCGGTCGCCGCCGGGGATGCGGCGGTCGAGCCCGACGCGCTCCTGGGTGTACAGGATCGGGCCGCGCGACGTGAGCTTGATCGCGATCGCGATCAGCACGAGCAGCGGCAGGGCGACGAACAGTGCGACGCCGGCGAGAACCACGTTCAACGCTCGGTGTGTAATAGCCTCCGCCTCCGCCTCGACGAGAGTCGGGCTAAGAACCGCGGCATGTGCACCCGAAACGCGCACACGTGCCGGACTCGGCGACATGGAGCCCGTCAGCACCTGATGTGAAGGCTGTCGCCGAGGTCCGGAGGTGGCTATGCCCATTCAATTCATCCTTGAGGCGCTTGAAGGGCCCAACCGCAGTCGCGGCAGCACCACGGGCGCGTTCATGTATGGTAACAGGGAGTCGCGATATGCCCTGTGACATGTCTCACTACACGGTCACTTCACCCCGACCGGCCCTGTCCCGCGGGTGCTTTCGTCGGGCGCAGGATCGGATTCGTCAACTCGCCGAGCCCGAACCTCGCCAGGAAGCGGCTGAAACGGGACAGCTCGAAACGCAGCTCGCCCGAGGGTCGTCCGCCGGCAAGGTCGCCAGGGCGGCGGCTCTCGGCGTCCGAGGCCACGGGCAATCGAGGTGCTGATGGCTGAGGCATGCTACACCATTCGTGCAGAGTTTGGCACTATCGTCCAGTGTTGACTATGTCACGATTCAATATTGGCGCCGCGATTCCGGCCCCGTGCCCATCTTAAAGCTGATTGGAGGTCTGGATATCTAAGCCCTCATATTATACAATCTTACCAGCTTGTGCCAGGGGGGAGCGCGTCGAGGCAACCGCGGCGCCCGTTGCTGCGGGTCTACACGCCGAATGCGTTGACACCACCACAACTTAGGCGACGGACGGTCGTGGCGCGCCAGCATCCAACCTGTTGCACCGGTCCGGCAATTTTCAGGGCATCGGTTCCCTCACGGAGCTTTATGTGTCGAGGTGACAACCATTTGAGAAATTCCATCCACTCCGCACGAGTTCTGCTGTCAGCCCTAGTACTGGCCACCCCGCCGTCCCCACACCCCGGCTGCTTACATGGCGAATCGAGATAAGGCCCCCAGCGCGCCGCTCGTGCTCATCGCGAACGACCAGGAATGGTCCGCGCGGTCGCTGGAGAGCATCCTGGGTCCAAACGGCTACTCGGTCGTACGCGCCTACACCGGGCAACAGGCGCTCGAGCGGGCGCGAACGTCGCAGCCGGACCTGATCATCCTCGACGCCCAGATGCCCGATATGCACGGGTTCGAGGTCTGCCGGACCCTCCGCAGCGACGCCCGCTTCAGCGCGACCACACCGATCGTCATCACGACCTCCGGACCATCCGGCCGTACGCAGCGGCTCGAGGCGTATCGGGCCGGCGCGTGGGAGTTCCTCGGCCAACCCCTCGATGGGGAGGCGCTGCTCCTGAAGCTCAGCACGTTCCTGCAATGCAAGCGGGAGGTGGATGGACTCCGGGAGGAGAACCTGCTGGATCCGGGAACCGGGCTGTACAACATGCGGGGACTGTCCCGCCGTGCGCGGGAGATCGGCGCCGAGGCGTTCCGCCGTCGGGACCCGATCGCCTGCGTGGTGTTCTCCCCCGACGGGGAAGACGAGGACGGCGCCGGGCAGGCCGAAGAGGAAGTCCGCCGCATGTCCGATCAGGTCGCGGTGCTTTTCCGTCAGGCGGGGCGCGCGTCGGATGCCATCGGCCGGCTGGGCCAGTCGGAGTACGGCGTCATCGCGCCGGCCACCGGCCCCGATGCCGCGGTGCGTATGGTGCGGCGCCTGGGCGGCGTGATCGAGGCGTCTCCGATTCCAACCCGCGGCGGCGAGAAGACCCTACGCCTCAAGGCGGGCTACTGCGCGGTCCCCGATTTCGCGGAATCCTCGGTTGACGCGGTCGAGCTGCTGCTGCGGGCCACGACGGCTCTTCGCGACCTCAATCGCGAGGGCCAGCAAGGGGAGCGAATCCGAGCATTCGAGCAGGTCCCGTCCCGATTCGCGAACTAGGGGAATCCACCGCAAGTTCCTAAGTGTAGGGGGCTCACAACGATACTCAGTTGAAATGCAAAATTATGTAGCGCTCACTCCGCAAAGTGCTTGACAAACGCCGCAATCTGTTGTACTAAAGACACTCTTTCATACCTCCGGGCTTTTACCGAGCCCGATCCGGCAGCAGCAGCCGGCTAGCCACTCTTCCTGACGGATAGAGCGGCCGAAGCCTGTCCACCTGACCCAGGAGTACAGGATGGCCAACCCGGTGGCTAATTCGGATCGAGGCAACACGCCGGCCTCGGACGCTCCGCGCGATCCCCTCTCCATTCCCAGCGACATCAAAGCCAGCATCCGCGTGCTGGTGGTGGACGACGAGCGCACGCTTCGCGAGAGCTGCGCGAGCGTGCTCCAGATGGACGGGTACAACGTGACGCTGGTGGGCCGGGGGGAGGAGGCCCTGGAGACGGTCAAGCGCCGCAAGTTCGACATCATCCTGGTGGACCTGTACATGTCGCAGACGTCGGGCCTGGAGATCCTCCAGACGGCGCTCGCCGCGTACAAGGACACCATCGTCGTGGTGATGACTGGAAACCCGAGCGTGACCAGCAGCATCGAGGCCCTCCGCGCCGGGGCCTGGGACTATCTGCCGAAGCCGTTCTCGGCCACCCACCTGCAGGTGCTGATCGGCCGGGCCTCACACGCCGTCATGATGTCGCGCGAGGCGCAGGACCTCCGGGTCCAGTTGATGAAGCAGCACGGCCACAGCGACAAGATCGCGCTCATCGGCATTTCGCCGCTGTTCCGGAAGGCGGTGGAGCTCGCCCGGAAGGTGGCGGCCACGGACGCCTCCGTCTTCATCAGCGGGGAGAGCGGCACCGGCAAGGAAGTCATCGCCCAGTTCATCCATCAGAACAGCCGGCGGGCCGCCCGTCCCCTGGTGCCGATCAACTGCGCCGCCTTGCCCGAGCCGCTTCTGGAGAGCGAGATGTTCGGCCACCGGAAGGGCGCCTTCACCGGGGCCGATCGCGACAAGCCGGGGCTGCTCGAGACGGCCAACGGCGGCACGCTCTTTCTGGACGAGCTCACCGAGATGACGATGCCGCTGCAGGCCAAGCTGCTGCGCGTGATTCAGGATGGCGTGGTCCGCCGGGTCGGCAGCGAGCAGCAGGACGCGGTGGTGGACGTCCGGTTCGTCTCCGCCACCAACCGCGAGCCCCAGGAGGCGGTGGACGCCGGCATCCTCCGCGGCGATCTCTTCTACCGCCTGCGGGTGGTACCGATCAAGCTGCCGCCGCTGCGCAAGCGCCCTGAGGACATCCCGCTCCTGGCCAACCACTTCCTCACCTATTACTGGCAGCGGCACCGGCAGATGGGCGACCGCTCGCCGCGGCTCAGCGAGGCGAGCATCGGCTTCTTGCGCTCGCGGCCCTGGCGGGGCAACGTTCGTGAGCTCCAGAACGTCATCGAGCACGTCGCCGTGCTCGCCGAGCCAGATCAGACGATCCAGCCCAACGACATACCGGTCTATGACGACGCGGCCGAGTGGCCCGCCGAGAGCGTGGTGCCGTCCGCGGTGATGGATGAGGCGTATCATCCTGCCAAGGACCGGATCGTGGCGCAGTTCGAGAAGGAGTACCTGACCCGTCTCATCGGCCGTGCCGGTGGCAACATGTCGAAGGCGGCGAGGCTCGCGAGCATCGACCGCACCACGCTGTACCGGCTGATGGACAAGCACGAGTTCCATCGAGACGAGACGCCCGGACCGACCGAGTGACAGCAGACACTGCCCTCTCCTCCCCGACCAGCGGCGAACGCCGCCGGGTGGGGCCGGGATACGCCTCCCCCCCGCTCAAAGTGTGGGACCCCGACGGGCCTCGACCGGCGACCATCGGCCCGGTGCTCTGGGATGCGCTACGGGAGGCCGTCCTCGCGACCCAGACCCAGTGGGAGCGGGCGATCGAGCACGCCTCAGGGGCGGACGAGGTCACGATCCAGCTGGCCCAGTTGTCGGCCGCGGTGCGTCACCAGCTCGCGGGCACGGCCGGCGAGCCGGTGGAAGTACCCCGGACGGCGCTGTCTCGCCGGCTGGTCGGCCTCGTGCGCGGTGCGTTTCTGGAGCGGGCGCAGGGGATGCCGGCCGCCCCCGACGCCGGCCAGCTGCTCCGGGTCCTCGCGGGGATCGAGGCGGTGAGCCAGAGGCTCGAGGCCGATTGGTCGCAGCACTTCACCGACCGGCTCTCGGCGCCCGACGGGCTCGAGCTGGTGGTGGAGGTGGCGCACGACCTTCGCTCGCCGCTGACCTCGATTCTTTTCCTGGCCGAGACGCTGCAGCGCGGGCGGAGCGGTGCGGTGAATCCGGTGCAGGAGCGGCAGCTCGGACTGATCTACAGCGCCGCCTTCGGGCTCAGCTCCGTCGCCAGCGACGTGATCGAGCTGGCGCGTGGCGGCGACCGACTGGTGGACCTCGACCCCATCCCGTTCTCGGTCACCGACATCTTCGAGTCCGTCCGGGACATCGTGCAGCCGATCGCCGAGGAGAAGAACCTCAGCGTACGCCTGGCGACCCCCGAGGCCGATTTCCGTATCGGGCACCCGGTGGCGTTGAGCCGGGTATTGCTCAACCTCACCACCAACGCGCTCAAGTTCACGGCGGAGGGCTTTGTCGAGGTCGTCGCCAGACAGACCGGCGCGCGGCGGATCGAGTTCTCGGTGCGCGATACCGGTCGGGGCATCCCGCCCCAGTCGATGGCGACGCTGTTCGAGCCGTTCCGCCGCCGGCAGAAGCAGGGCGAGTACGCCTTCTCCGGCTCCGGGCTGGGTCTCTCGATCTGCCGGAAGCTGGTCGAGGCGATGGGATCCAGCCTGCAGGTGGAGACCGAGCAGGGCGCCGGCACCCGCTTCTACTTCGAGCTCGACCTGCCCCTCGCCGGGGAGACCCCGCTCGGCTAGCCGGTCCCGCGGCGCCCCTACCCCCCGGTGCACCACCCCCGCTAATTTGTTGGCGCTGGCCACTCTGAGCAGCGACCGCTCCTGCGCGAACCGGCGACCCGGCCGGCCTGCGCGCATCGATGCCCAGCGGCGCTTCACTTGGTGGTGACAGCCTGACCCCATGGCGGACCGCCGCCCCCCGAGTATCGCTCCACCGACCTGCCGCAGACCGGGTCCGGCCAGGTGCGCGAGCGTTGGCCGGGGGACGGGAAGTCCGGAACGAGAGAGACGTGAACCGACCGCTGATCCGGCCCGGCCGGCATCTGAGCCAGGCCCCCGTGCATGCCCCGAACGCCGCCCTGCTGATCGACTTCGACAATGTCACGCTGGGCATTCAGAAGGACCTGACGAAGGAGCTGCGCACCCTTCTCAACAGCGACATCATCAAGGGCAAGGTCGCCGTCCAGCGCGCCTATGCCGACTGGCGACGCTATCCGCAGTACATCGTCTCCCTCTCCGAATCGTCGATCGACCTCATCTTCGCGCCCGCCTTCGGGTCCACGAAGAAGAACGCGACCGACATCCGACTCGCCATCGACGCGATCGAGCTGGTCTTCACCCGCCCCGAGATCGGGACCTTCATCCTGCTCTCGGGCGACAGCGATTTCTCGACCATGGTGATCAAGCTGAAGGAGTATGGGAAGTACGTGATCGGGGTGGGGATCCGGGAGTCGGCGAGCGACCTGCTGATCCAGAACTGCGACGAGTACTACTCCTACAACGATCTCGCGGGTCTCACCAAGGAAGTCGACCCTCCGTCGATTCAGCGCGACCCGTGGGAGCTCGCCGGCCAGGCCGTCGCACAGATGGCGCGGAACGGCGATGTGATGCGCTCGGACCGGCTGAAGCAGGTGATGCAGCAGCTCGATCCGAACTTCGACGAGCGCAACGCGGGGTTCAACCGGTTCAGCAAGTTCGTCCTCGAGGCCGGCACGAAGGGTGTGGTCACGGTGACCAAGCTCGACAACGGCCAGTTCGAGGTCGGGCCCGGAACCGTGACCGTGGCGCCGGCGGCCGCCGCGCCGGCCCGGCCGTCCGAGAGCCGCGAGCCGCGCGACGTTCGGGAGCCGCGCGAGGTCCGGGAGCCGCGCGAAGGCAGGGAGCCGCGCGAAGGCAGGGAGCCTCGCGAAGGCCGCGAGGATGGCGGGCGCAGCCGGCGCGGCCGGCGTGGCCGAGGCCGTGGCGATCGGGCCCCCGAGTCGGGGCGCGAGCCCTCCACCCGCGAGCAGCCGGCAGCGGCGGCTCGACCCCAACCGACCGACGCCGCCCTGTCACTCGCCCGGGCCTTCCAGCTCATGGCCCAGGCGCTCGCCGAGCTGCGCGGCCCGGTGAACCAGGAGGCACTCCGTCTGCGCATGGCGGCGTTGCACGGCCGGGAGGACGCGCTGCTCGATTCCGCCCGGTTCCCGCGACTGCTGCGCCAGGCCAACGACGCGGAGATCGCCGACGTGCGGAAGGTGGGCGAGGATGACTACGAGATCACGGCGCGCCGCACCGGCGGTGTGGCTCCGGCACTTCCCGCTCCCTCGTCCCCGCCGCCGGCTTCCGCCGATGGTGGCGCCGAGACGGGCGAATCGATCGAGGTGACCGAGGCGCCACCCGAGGCCGCGGCCAGCGGGCGGGACAATGGCCAGCGATTCGGCGTACGCTTCCGCCGTGGCTCCAGAGGCGCACTGCGCGCGGGCGAGATCCCGCTGATCGGCGTGGTCCAGATGGATGCGCCCACCGATGCCGCGCCTGCCGTGGCGCCGGGGGTTACCGGAACAGCGGCGGAGCTCGTGGCAGGGGATGAGGCGGAGGCTCCACCCGCGCGCGCCAAGCGCGCGCCGAGGAGGAAGAAGGCCGCCGCTCCCGCCAAGGCGGCCAAGGCGGCCAAGGCGGCCAAGGCCGAGGCCGAGGCCGGACCCGACGATGCGGTCGCGGCCTCCGCGGCGCCGCCAGTGAAGCGAGGGCGGTCGCGGGCGAAGAAGAAAGCAGAATGACGGCGCACCGACGGGCAGCCACGCTGCCCGTCGCGTTTTTCGACCGCCCGGCCGACGTCGTCGCGCGCGAACTGCTCGGTGCGCTGGTGGTCTCCCGGATAGGCCGCGAACTCACCAGCGCCCGCATCGTCGAAACGGAAGCCTACCTGGGGTTCCGGGACCCGGCATCCCACGGATATCTGCACCGCAGGAACGAGCGCAATTCCGCCCTCTTCGGCCCGCCCGGCTCGTGGTACGTGTATCTCTCCTACGGCATCCACTGGTGCGCCAATCTGGTGTGTGAGGCGGAGGGGACAGCGAGCGCGGTGCTGTTGCGCGGGCTGGAGCCGGTCGAGGGGATCGCGACGATGCGGCGGCGGAGGGGGCGGACGGAGGATCGCGAGCTCTGCTCCGGGCCGGGGAAGCTGTGTCAGGCGCTGGGCATCACCCGCCGGCTCGACGGGTGGATGATGGGCGACTCGGCCGTCGTGGTGGAGCCCGCCCGGGTGGCGCTCCCGTTCGAGGTGGAGACCACGCCTCGCATCGGGATCACCAAGGCGGCGGACTGGCCGCTCCGGTTCCTGGTCCGCGGCAGTGGCCACGTGTCCGGCCGCATCGGGCGATCGGCGCTCCCGATGAGATGACCGCCGCCACCGAGCTGTGCGGGCACAAACGACGACGGGCAGCGCAAGGTGCGCTGCCCGTCGTTCGTCACTGGGGACCGCGTGGCTTACTTGTAGCCGCCGGTCTTCACCGCCTCGCGGGCGCTGCCCAGATCGAAGCGCAGGCCGGCGGTAAGCGTGTGCGTACCATCCACGGTGAGCCGCCCGAAATCGTTCCGGTAGAAGCCGCCACCGAGCGAGGTCCTGGTACCCTGGAGCTGGGTCTTGGTGGTGATCTGGTACTGGCCGAAGGCGGTGAACCGGCTGACGCGGAACTCGAGCCCGCCGAGCAGGCTGCCGAACCCGCTCGAGCCCAGGGCGCTGGTTGCGCTGTTGTCGGGGGTGTTGCCGGTGGTGTGAAGAATGCCGACGCCCACCCCGAGATACGGATTGACATAGTCGTTCTTGACCGGGAAGACCACCAGCATCGCGCTCGCCTTGCGCAAGCCGCTGAAGGTCGTGCTCACCGAGCCCTGGTTCACGACGGTGTTCGTCAGCGAATCCACGACTTGGAAGTCGTAGCTGGAGGTCTCGTCGGATCCGAAGCCCTGGTCGAGCGACAGCAGCAGACCGGTGCGCTTCGCGACGATCAATACATGTCCCCCAGCGACCGGCATATCGCTATCACCGTCCTGAGTACTGAAGAACATGATCCCGCCATGACCGCCGACCGACCAGCGGAAGTTCCTGCCGCCCGACTCTTGGGCGAGCAGAGGGCCCGCGCACAGGCATAGCGCCAGCCCGGCGACCGAGAAGCTTCGAGAGAGCATGCGCATCACAGACTGCCTCCGTAAGGTGTCCGCACCAGGCGGGCCCTGGCGCCTACCGCGTCCCCAGTCGGCGGTACGTCAAAATGCGGGAATAGTGCTGGAAAGCGCGGGAGGTGAGGGGGAACGTTGGGGGTATTATCTGCTTACGTATCAACCGCTTGCAGATCGCCCCGCCGAGACTCTCCAACCCGTCGGAGGGGGTGCAAGTGCAAGTGTCGGGCCGGGCTAAATCAGGCTTAGCTGCCTCCCCACCTTGGCGAATGCGGCCAGGGCCTGATCGAGGTCATCCCTGCTGTGGGCCGCGGAGATCTGGCATCGCACGCGAGCCTGACCCTGGGGCACCACCGGGTAGCCGAAGCCGGTGACGAACACGCCTTCCGACAGCAGCAGGTCACTCATGCGGATGGCGGCCGAGGTCTCGCCCAGGATCACCGGGATGATGGGCGTCTCGCCCGGGAGGGGCTTGAAGCCGAGCTCGAGCAGCCGCTCGCGGAAGTAGCGGGCCTGCTCCCGCAGGCGGGTGACGCGCTCCGGGTGCGCCTCGAGGTATTCGATGCTGGCGAGCGAGCTGGCCGCGACGGTCGGTGGCAGCGCGTTGGAGAAGAGCTGTGGCCGCGCGCGCTGGGTGAGATAGTCGCAGGTCGCCGCGGACGCGGCGACGAAGCCGCCAGCCGCTCCGCCGAGCGCCTTCCCCAGCGTAGACGTGATGATGTCCACGTCGCCCACCATGCCGAAGTGCTCGGCGGTTCCTCGGCCGGTGGGTCCGAGTACACCGGTCGCGTGGGAGTCGTCCACCATGAGCACCGCGTGATGCTTGCGGCAGAGCTCCAGCAGGTCGGGCAGCTTGGCGATGGCGCCTTCCATCGAGAAGATCCCGTCGGTGATCACCAGGCGGACGCGCCGGTCGCGCGCGGCGGTGAGCTTCTCCTCCAGGTCGGCCAGGTCGGCGTGCCGGTACACCGCGGTCTGGCATTTCGTGATCGCCTTGGCGAGCCGCACGCCGTCGATGATGGAGGCGTGGTTGAGCTGGTCGCTGATGACGATGTCTTCTTCACCCAGGAGCGTGCCGGGCACCGCCTCGTTGGCGTTCCAGCAGCTCACGAAGCTGAGCGCGGCCGGGGTGCCGACCAGCCGGGCACAGGCGGCTTCGAGCGCACGGTGCACGGTGAAGGTGCCGCAGATGAAGCGGACCGACGCGGTGCCGGCACCCCACCGGTCGAGAGCCGCCTTGCCCGCCGCCACGACCTCCGGCTGACCGCTCAGGCCGAGATAGTTGTTGGAGGACAGGATCACGACGTCGCCCCTGCCCTCCATCCGCACTCGCGCCGCCTGGGGGCTGTCGAGGAAGTTGAGCCGCTTGTACACCCCATCGCGGATGAACTGCTCGAGCTCGCGCTCCAGCCGCTGCTCCAGGGGATTGCTCATGCGCCGATCTCCAGGATGACCTTCCCGGCCTCGCCCGCCTTGATCACCTGGATCGCGTCCCCGATGCACTCGAGCGGAAACCGATGGGTGATCACGGGACGGGGATCGAGCTGTCCGGCGAGAAGGAACCGCCGCATCTGGTGCCAGGTCTCGTACATCTTCCGGCCGGTGACACCGTACAGGGTGAGCCCCTTGAAGATGACGTCGCGCGCGAAGTCGGTCTCCGTCGTGCGGCTCGGCGTGCCCAGCAGATTGACCCGTCCGCCGAGCCGAGCCGCGGCGAAGGCCGTGGCGTGGCCTGCCGGGTGTCCGCTCATCTCGCAGACCAGGTCCACCCCGTCGCCACCGGTGAGCTCCCGGGTGCGCGCGAGCACGTCGTCGCTGCCGGGATCGAGTATTACCTGCGCGCCCATCGCCCGCGCGAGATCCCGCCGACGCGCGTTGAAGTCGCTGGCGATGACCAGCGACGCGCCGGCCGCGCGGGCGACGCCCACGGCGAAGCATCCGATGGGTCCACATCCGAGCACGAGGACCGTGCTTCCGGGCACCCGACCCTCGAGCACCGTATGAACCGCGTTCCCCATCGGGTCCATGATGGCGCCGACCTCGGTGGGGATGCCGTCGAGCTTCATGACGTTGGAGGCGGGCATCGCGATATAGTCGGCAAAGGCGCCGTCGCGGTCCACGCCGATGATCTGGGTGCGCTGGCACAGATGGGCGTCGCCGAGTCGGCACTGGAGGCAGTGGCCGCACACGATGTGGCCTTCGGCGGTCACCAGATCGCCCACCGCCAGCAGTCCGGCGGTCTCGGCCTCCAGGCCCAGCTCGACGATCTCCCCCGCGAACTCGTGGCCGATCACCACCGGCGGCTTGAGCCGTTGGCTGGCCCAACTGTCCCACTCCCAGATGTGGAGATCGGTCCCGCAGACGCCGGCGTGCCGGACACGAATCAGGACGTCGGTGGAACCGCAGGTGGGCTTCGCGACCTCGCGCAGCACCATCCCGGGACCGGGTCCCGCCTTCACCAGAGCGCGCATTGTGGTCCAGGAAGAAGTTCGGGGGGAATGAAATACAAACGCCCCCGGACCGCGAGGTCCGAGGGCGTCGGGCTCAGGGCGACGGCCGTCGCGCTAGGCCGCGTGCTCCGTGGGCACCCGCTGATGCCAGTGATCGTCCGAAGCCTCTTCATCCGCGGCCCACATGTAGGCCCAGAATCGGACCGGTTTCGGCGCGGGTCCACCGTTCTTGATCACGATGCCGAGCGGCACGGACGGGACGGCGATGGGAAGAGTGGTCACGGGACGATCCTCATGAAACGAGAGAGCCACGACTGCATCTCGCTGCAATGGAAAGCACGGCCCATGCCTTTGGGACGTCACTCCAGAACCTGTTGTGGGATATCGAGTTGGATCGGCGAGGAAGGCGCTGCGAAGTGTCAGATGGACGCAGCGAGCGGAGGCGCCGCCGCGTCCGGGGGACACGTGGGCTTCACCAGCAGCAGCCCGTCGGGACGTCGAGCCGCGGTCGAACGCTTGCGGCGCACGGGCTCCTCCTCGATGGGCCAGCCATTGTAGAGGGCGCGGATCGAGTCGGGGGAAAGTGCTCGGCTGCCGCCGAGGACGACGTGCACGCCGCCCGGACGGCTCCGCCGCTGAAGGTCGGCCAGGAGCGCGGCCCGGGCGGATGCCTTGAACCCCGCGAGCGTATTCGGATCGACCACGACGACGTCCACTTCGTCCAGCGCCTCGAGGAAACAGGGCAGCGCCGGGGCGAGCGGCGCAACGAAGCCCTCGAACAGACTGGCCAGCGCCTCGGCCGCCATGCGAGACTCGACCCGCTCCACGCACCCGACGTCGCAGGCCACGAAGGTGACCGCCGCATCGTGGGCCGCGAGCAGATAGGTCGCCGGCTCGGCGCCGGCACCGATTACCAGCGCGATGTCGTGGGCTTCGATGCGAGGCAGGATGCGGGCGAGGGCACAGCCGCTGTCGAGTCCCCAGTGGACCGGCGTGCGCTGCGCCTCGCGCAGCTTGCGGAACTGCTCGCGCCACCGACGATAGGGACGGAGGGCCAGCCGCTTCATGATGAGGCGGTCCACCGTCTCCAGCATGAGCACTTCGGTCAGCACGAACTGGCCTTCGGAGGTGGTCTGCAGCTCGGAGGCCGCCTCATCGCCCAGCCGCATGAGCTCGTCGCGACCGATCGAGTTCTTGAAGCCCTCGATCCGCTGCAGGATGTATTCGTGATAGTGCTGTTTGTCGGAATAGGGCGAGCGGCGCCGCCGCGGAGCGCCACGGATATCCGTCGCACTCAGCATGGGATCCTGATCGGCGTGTTGCCGCGCGCGGGCGCACGACCCGTTACGAGGTTCACCGCAAATTGTAGGAATGGGCTCGGGACGAACGGCGGCCCCACGAAGGCCGACGTAATCGACAATGGTGCAAATTCATACATCTGGTGAGTCGGGTCAAGCCGCAGACCTATTCCGCCTCCAGAAGCGCCCCCTTCAGATACCCGGTCTCGGGGATGGTGAGCACTTCGGGGTGGTCCTCCCCTTGACCGAGGATGCGACGCATGCGGATGCGGCGGCCGCTGTCGCCGGCGGCGTCCGCCAGCATGGTCAGGAACTCGGGCAGACGCACGTGGAAGGAACAGGAGGCCGTGAGGAGCGTGCCACCGGGTGCGAGACAGCGCATGGCCCGCAGGTTGATCTCGCGGTAGCCGCGCAAGGCGTCGGGGACGCTGGCGCGGGTCTTCGCGAAGGCGGGGGGGTCGAGCACGACGGTGTCGAACTGCTCCCGCGCCCGCGCCATCGTCCGCAGGGCCTCGAACGCATCCTCGGCGCGGTACTCGATGTTGCGGAGGCCGTTGAGCTCGGCGTTGACCCGCGCTCGGTCGAGCGCCGCGGCGCTCGAGTCGAGGGCGAGGACGGTGCCGGCCCGACCGGCGAGGTGCAGCGCGAAGGAGCCGTGGTAGGCGAAGCAGTCGAGCGCGCGCCCGCCCTCGCGGGCCACCACGCCGGCGAGGAGCCGGTTCGGTCGTTGATCGAGAAAGGCGCCCGTCTTCTGTCCGGTCCATGGCGCCGCGAGATACCGGACGCCACCTTCGCGCACTTCGATCTCCTGCGGCACGCTGCCGTGGACCGCTTCGATCGTGTCGGGCAGACGCTCGCGACGGCGGGCGGGAACGTCGTGGCGGAGCAGGATGCCCTCCGGCTGGAACAGCGCCACGAGGGCATCGAGGATCGGCTGCCGCATGGTCTCGAGGCCGGCCGACAGCAGCTGGGCCACGATCCACCGGTCGTACCGATCCACCACCAGCGACGGCAGCCCGTCTCCTTCGCCATGCACCACCCGATAGGCGGTCGCGTCGATGCCGGCTCGGCGGGCCGCGGCGGACTCGACGCGGCTGCGCCACCACGACGCATCCACCGGAGCGTCGGTGCGCTCGAGCAGTCTCAGCCGCAGCTCCGATGCAGGCGAGAGCAGCGCCTGCCCGATGAACCGGCCGCGCGGATCCTCCACCGGCACGAGGCCGGCGTCGGCGGGATGCGACTCCACCTCGCTGCGGTAGATCCAGGGGTGGCCGCGGACCCAGCGTTCCGCACCGCGCGGAGTCACCCGGGCCGCCGTCATACGGGTTACCGTCACGCGCGGTCGGGACGCAGCGCCGTGGCCCCGCGGAGATAGCAGTGCTTGATTTCGGCGCGGCCGCGCCGGGTGTAGGCGTGCACCAGCAGGCGAATACAGCGGGGCAGGGAACCCGGCACCGGAATCTCGGTGGCGTGGAGGAGCGCCACGATGTTCCACCCGTACTCCTCGGCCGCACGGGCCGGAAACGCGGCATCGAGGTCCCGGGTCACCGTGAACAGGGCGCTCACGATGTCGTCGGGCTCGAGGTCGTTGGTCTCTATCAATGTGCGGAGCAGCTCGTCGGTCGCGGCCAGGATCTCGCCGGCATCGTTCCGATCCACCGTCGTCGCGCCGCGGATGCCGTGAAGCCGTGGGCCGGGAGCAGTCATGGCAGATAATGTAGCGTCGGTGGTTCGCCTGATGCTCGTCACGGACGACGATCTGGTGGCGGGCCGCGATCTGGTGGCGCTCGCCCAGGCGGCGGAGCGCGGCGGCGCCACCTCGCTCCAGCTCCGGCTCAAGCGCGCGACTCCGCGCGAACTGGTCGAGATCGCGCGGCGGCTGATCGGCGCGGTTCGCATCCCGGTTCTGCTCAACGATCGTCCCGACATCGCCCTCGCCGCGGGCGCGGCTGGCGTGCACCTCGGCCCCGACGACCTGCCGGTCCCACTCGCGCGACGGATCGCCCCGCCTCATTTCCTGGTCGGGGCCTCGGTGGGCTCGCCCGAGGAGGGCCGCGCTGCGGGAGAGGCGGACTACTGGGGAGTGGGGCCCTGGCGTGCGACCGGGACCAAGGCCGACGCCGGGGCCGCGCTGGGGAGTCACGGCTTCCGCCGTCTGGTCGAGTTGGGAAGAGGAAGGCCGTGCATCGCGATCGGGGGAGTGACACCGGAGGACGTGCCGCTGGTGCTGGCGGCCGGAGGTGCCGGCGTGGCCGTCGCCTCCGGGATCCTGGGGGATAGGGAAATCGAGGCAGCTACCCGGCGGTATGTCGAGAGCTCCTAGCTCCCAGCTCTCAGCTCATAGCTCACAGCTCACAGCTCATAATCACTTCCCGCGCCTCACCCGGGCGATCGCACGGAGATGCTCGTTGTATGTTCGGGAGAACACATGCCTCCCGTCGGGCCCCGCGACGAAATACAGGTACGGCACCTTGGCCGGGTTGAGTGCCGCCTCGAGACTCCGGAGACTGGGCGAGTTGACCGGTCCCGGGGGCAGGCCCGGATGCAGGTAGGTGTTGTACGGCGAGCGAAACTGATAGTCCTTGGTGTAGAGCCGGGGCCGCCGCTTTCCCGTCGCCAGGAACAGCGCGTACTGCACGGTCGGATCGGCCTGCAGCGCCATGCCGATCCTCAACCTGTTGTGATACACTCCCGCGATCGTCTCGCGCTCGTCGTCGGCCCGGGCCTCGCCCTCGACGATGGAGGCGAAGGTCACCAGCTGGACTGGAGTCCATCCCAGGGCCGCGAGCCGAGTGTCCCACTCGGGCTTCCACGCCGCGCGAAACCCCTCGGCCATCACCCGGACCAGCTCGCGCGCCGTCATGCCGTGGCGCAGCGAGTATGTCTCCGGCCGCAGAAATCCCTCGAACGATCGCACGGGATAGCCGAGTGTGGCTGAGGCGGCGGCGCTGTCCCGCGCGGCGGCGAGCACCGATTCCGCCGGGATCCCGAGCTTCTCCCGCGCGAGTGCGGCGACCTCCGGGATGGTGAGCCCTTCGGGCACCGTGAACCGTGTCGCCACTTCCGCGCCCGTCTCCAGGATGTCGAGCACCTTCCACGCCGACAGCTTGGGGGCGAAGTCGTAGACGCCCGCACGGACGGCACGGTCCGACCTCCGCGCGCGCGCGAGCAACTTGAACCAGAGCCGGTTCCCGACGACGCCGTGGGCGATCAGCGTATCGGTGACGGCGGCGAACGAGGCACCGGGGGGGAGGACCACGCGCTCCGCCCCGGCGTTGGTGCCGCAGCCGAGCGCGAGGACGAGCAGGAGCGAGCCGCCGACGCGTCGAGCTCTAGATCCCACCCGCCCTCCTCGCGTCCAGGAAGTGCTGCAGCAGGACCGCTGCGGCCAGCGCGTCCACCTCCTCTTTCCGGCCCCGGGTGGTGCCGCCCTGTTCCCGGATGGCGGCCAGTGCGCGCGCGGTGCTCATGCGCTCGTCCCAGAGCGCCACGGGGAGACCGCTTCGCTCGGCCAGGGCGCCGGCGACCTCGCGCGCCGCCGCGGCGCTCTCCCCCTCGTCGCCCTCGCCGGTCAGCGGCAACCCCACGACGACCCCGGATGGAGCATGGGCCGCCACCAGCTCGAGGAACCGCGCGATCGGAAAGCGCTTGCCCCGCCGGCGGACCAGCGTCTCCAGCGGCGTGGCCAGGGTCTGGGTCTCGTCGCTCAGAGCGAGTCCGATCCGGACCTCGCCCCAGTCAACCGCGATCAGGCGGCCCGTGACGGGTAGGGACATTGGGGGGAATAAAACGCAGAATGTGAAAGCTGGACAGTGAAAAGGGCTCCGAAGAGCCCCTTGGAATCACTGTGCCATGGTCGCGAAGAACTCCTTGTTGTTCTTGGTGCGCTTCATCCGCTCGAGCAGGAACTCGAGGGCTTCGACCGGCGGCATGTCGGCGAGGAAGTTGCGGAGCAGGTAGACCCGGTTGAGCTCGTCCTTGTCCATCAGCAGCTCTTCCTTACGGGTCGAGGTGCGCTGGATGTCGATCGCGGGGTAGATCCGGCGGTCGGCCAGGCGGCGGTCGAGCACGAGCTCGGAGTTGCCGGTGCCCTTGAACTCCTCGAAGATCACCTCGTCCATCCGGCTGCCGGTGTCGACCAGCGCGGTGGCGATGATGCTGAGGCTCCCGCCCTTGTCGATGTTCCGGGCGGCGCCGAAGAACCGCTTCGGCTTCTGGAGCGCGTTCGCGTCCACGCCGCCCGAGAGGATCTTGCCCGAATGCGGCACCACCACGTTGTGGGCGCGGGCCAGGCGGGTGATCGAGTCCAGCAGGATGACGACGTCGCGGCCGTGCTCGACCAGGCGCTTGGACTTCTCGATGACCATGTCGGCCACCTGCACGTGGCGGTCGGCCGGCTCGTCGAAGGTGGAGGAGATGACCTCCGCCTTGACGTTCTCCTCCATGTCGGTGACTTCCTCCGGCCGCTCGTCGATGAGCAGAACGATGAGGACGATCTCCGGGTGATTCTCGCTGATCGCGTTGGCGAGCTTCTGCATCAGGATCGTCTTGCCCGCCTTCGGGGGTGCGACGATCAGCGCACGCTGGCCCTTGCCGAGCGGCGCAAGCAGGTCCACCACCCGCATGGAGAGGTCGCTGTTCTTGCGCTCCAGCCGGATGCGGGAATCGGGGTAGCGCGGGCGCAGGTTATCGAACGCGATCCGGTGCTTGGTCTTCTCCGGCTCCTCGAAGTTGACCTGCTCGACCTTGAGCAGCGCGAGGTAGCGCTCGCCTTCCTTCGGCGGGCGGACCTGTCCCATGACCGTGTCGCCGGTGCGGAGATCGAAGCGCTTGATCTGGCTGGGGCTGACGTAGATGTCGTCGGGGCCGTAGAGGTAGTTCCAGTCCTGGCTTCGGAGGAAGCCATACCCCTCCGGCAGGATCTCGAGGACGCCCTCACCCCGGATGACGGTGTCGGAATCGAGGAGCGACTGCTCGATGCGGAAGATGAGGTCCTGCTTCCGCAGGCCCGAGTAGTTGCTGATGTTCAACTGCTCGGCGAGGGTGTGCAGCTCGGCGACCGACTTCTGTTTCAGCTCAGCGATATCCACAGACGAGACTCCAAACGGACGGGCCCTGCCGGCGTAGGGGCGGGGAGTGGTTGAAAGCGGTGAGAAAAGCCGGCGAGGTTGGCCTGAGTATATGTCGGCCCGATGGCGGAACGGCGGTACAGGTTGTGTCGGGGAGTTGTCCGGCCGAATCCAAGAAGCGCTTCAACTTATGACTGGACGCGGAGCCAGTCAAGTGCCCGCTTGCAGAAGTCTCGCTGACGCACGATTTTGGCAAGCTCAGGCAAGCCAACGGAGACGGAGCGGAATGACGGAAACCGAGCGTCTGGGCAAGCTCCGCCACGACCTGTCCAACCCCCTCTCGGCCCTCCTGGCCGAGATCCAGCTGCTCCTGCTCAACGAAGGCCAGTTCGATCCGGAGACCCTGATCAGTCTCAAGGAGATCGAAGGGCTGGCCATCCGCATGCGAGGCATGCTCCGGGACATTTGAGGCACACCGCCTGGTGAGCTACCCCGCCCGGCGCGCCCGGCCGTTCAGGAGATAGGCCCCGAGAAACGCCAGGCTCCCCACACTCGCGGCCGCCCGCCAGACCACGTCGCCCGAGCTGGCCGACACGAACCCTTCGATCAAGCCTGCCACCACCAGCAGCACCGCCGCCCCGCCCACCATCCGGACCGCCCGGCGGCCGTTCAGGACCAGCGCATCGCTCCGGCTCACATCCCCCGGAGACACCACCGACCGTCCGAGGAGGAAGCCCGCCGCCCCCGCGACCCAGATGGCGAACAGCTCCAACATCCCGTGCCCCAGAATGAACTCCATCAAGTAGCCGAGCAGTCCCTGGTTGGCGAAGTGCCCGGCGGCCGCTCCGATCAGGAGACCGTTGAAGCCGAGCAGGACCAGCGAGCCGATCCCGAGGAAGATGCCCCCGGCGAAGCAGGCGATCGCCACCCGCACATTGTTGGTGATGATGCCTGACGCCATGAGCGGGCGATCCTCGAGGGCGATGTCCACGTACCGGCGGCCCTCCGCCATCCGCTCCACGCCGACGTCGGCTCGCTCGATCAGTGCCTGGGGCAGCAGGTCGATCGCCAGGGCCGGCTGTTCCCGCATGACCAGGAACCCGGCGGCGGCCGGCAGGAGAAACGTCAGGCACGCCAGGGCGATGTACCATCGAGCCTGCCGGATGGCGCCCGGGCACTCGCGGACCAGCACCTCCCAGATCCGACGCCAGGTGCCGTCCCGGTCGCGATACAGGGCGTTGTGTCCCGCGGCGGCGAGGCGTTCCAGGTGCTCGAGCGTGGCGTCGTCGGCACCGTAGGTCCGAGCCCGGGCGAGGTCGGCCGCGATCTCCCGGTAGCGGGCGGCGAAGTCCGGCAGCTCGTGCGAGGCGAAGCTGTCGAGCCCGTGGCGGGCCGCGCGATCGGCCAGCACCTGGAAGTCGGTCCACCGGGGGCGCTTGCGGGTGGCGAACGCCGCGACGGCCGCGGACCCCTGACGGGCCAGGCCTCCCTCCCGTCGCGCCCGCTCGCGCCGGTACAGCTCGAGCAGGTGGTCGAAGTCGCTCATGCCCGCCGGGGTGGGGTAGCCGGACAGTCGCCGGGCGATGGCGGCGGCGAGGCGGGTCCGCGCCGGAGCCGCCAGGTGGGCCTGCCGGCTGTCGAACTGGGCGAGCACCCTGAACTCCCCGTCGGTGAGCTCGGGGATGAGCGCCACCGGCGCCGCGGTGGTGCCGGGGTCGGTCCGCCGCGCGGCGGCGAGCTGGGAGGGCCGGTCCCGCGCCACTACGGTGCCGGCCACCATGTCGCCCAACCGCTTGCCGCGGGGATGGAGGGCCACGAGCAGCGCGCCGATCAGATAGGGAGGCGGGAGAAAGTCCGCGAGGCGCAGGAGGTTGCGGGCGGCGGCGGCGCCCAGGCCGACCGCGTTGCCGGTGTCGCTCACGACCCGGATGCCCACCGCCCGCTTGCCGGGGGTCTGTCCCCGGCGCAGGCCCTCGAACAGGATGAAGTAGCCGGCGAAGGCTGCGAACCCCCCGATCATGAGCACCGCCCCGCCGAGCGAGCCGACCGTGATTCCGAATCCGGCGATCGCGACCATTCCGGCGAACAGCGTCAGCGCGGCTGCCGTCAGGACCAGCAGATCGATCAGCGCGGCGAGCGCGCGGGAGCCGACGCCGGCGAGCTCGAGGTCGAGCACGACGTGCTCCGGGGTCTCCACCTGGAGCCGCTGGCGATAGTCGGGAGGCGACGAGCGAGTGGGCGCCATACCGCGATTCTAACGCGCCGATGCCGGACTCGCATCTGTCGCACCGGCGACGCATCTTTCCCCCCGACTCATCCCTCGTCCCCGCCGGAGCCTGCTTCATGGTGTCCACGACCCTACGACCGCTGTCCGTGGGTGAAATCCTCGACGTTTCCTTCAGCGTCTACCGGCAACACTTCGCGACCCTGGGCACGGTGGCCATCCTCTGTTCCGGGCTGCCGGTCCTGTTGAGCCTGTACATCGAATCGGCCGGCGGCCTCCTGGCCAACATGCCGCTCGCCCTGGTCTACTACATCGTGTTCACCGTGCTGAGCTCGATCGCGACGGCCGCGACGGTATTCATCGTCTCCGAGAGCTATCTGGGCCGGCCGCTGAGCGCCGCCGGAGCGCTGCAGCGATCGGCGCCGCTGGTGGGCAACCTCATCGTCTGCAGCCTGCTCTTCGCGATCGTCATCGGCTTCGGCTTTCTGTTCTTCCTGGTGCCCGGCGTCATCCTGCTCTGCGGACTGCTCCTGGCCTTCCCGGCCCTGGTGCTCGAGCCGGGGAGCTCCCCCACCGACGCGCTCTCGCGCTCCTGGTCCCTCACGCGGGGATCGCGATGGCGCATGTTCGGCCTGCTGGTCACGCTGATGGTGCTGCTGTACGTGCCCGTCATCGCGCTGGGGTCCATCGCCACGGTGCTGCGGCCCGCGGGACAGGACTCGGCGTCCGGGGTGCTGACCCTCGCGCTCATCGGCGTCATCCAGATGGTCCTGTATCCCTTCTTCTACTGCGTGCTCACCGTCGCGTACTACGATCTCCGGGTGCGAAAGGAAGGGTTCGACCTGGAGGTTCTGGCGTCGACCCTCCAGGTCGGCTGACCTCGGTGCTCCCGCAGTCCGGCGTCGGGCCCGAGCGCTATCGGGCGGTCCTGGATTCCGTCTTCGCGTCCAGTCAGTACCAGTGGACCCCGCCGTCCCCGATTCTCCAGTTCCTGGCCGACTGGTGGCGCCGCGTCAGCGAGTGGGTGGACGGCCTCCGCACCGCCAATCCCCTCGCGTTCCGGATCTTCCTCACCCTCATTCTGCTGGCGTGGGTGGCGATGTTCGCTCACGCGGCCTGGCTGGTCTGGCTCACGGTTCGGGGCGCCTCGCGTGCGGAGCGCGCGGCGGCGCTGCCGGTGGCCGGGGAGCGCCACGACGCTGGGTGGTACTCGCGCGCGGCGGACGCCGCGGCGGGCGAAGGCCGACTCGCGGATGCGCTGCAGCTCGCCTTCGTCGCCCTCGCGCTGACGCTGGAGGGCGAGGGATTGCTGCAGTACCATCCGAGCAAGACACCCGCCGAATGCGCCCGCGAGGCCAAGCTGGCACGACCCGATCACGATCGTCTCCGCGATCTCGTGCGCAGCCTCTACTCCCACGCGTTCAGCGGCCGGACCATCGGTCCCGATGACTACCGGCGCTGGCGCGAGCACGGCGCGGGACCCTGGCATGCGCCCGCGCGCTGAGCTCGGGCTCTCCGCCGGGCTGCTCCTCGGCCTCGGTCTGATCGCGGTGGCTCTCGGCAGCCGCCGGACGCAGCCGGTCCCCGACGAATCGCCGAGGTCGACCTACCTCACGGGTCCGGGTGGCGCGAGCGCGTTCGCCGAGGGGGCTACGCGTCTCGGCGTGAAGGTGGAGCGCTACCGGCGACCCACGGCCGCGCTGGCGGCCCCCGACTCGGCTTCGGGTCAGGAGCTCGTGGCCGTCCTCGGGCCCACGGTCGCTCTCAGCGCGGCCGAAGCGGTCCATCTCCTGGGCCTGCCGGTGGACCTCCTGCTGGCGGGAGGCACTTCGGCCGCCGCGATGCGGTGCCTCGGGTATCAGGTGGCGCCGCGGCGCCCGCCCAGATCCTCCCCCACGCGAGTGCCGGCGGAGTCCGAGGATCGGCCGCCGCCTCGGGTGTGGGCGACGCTGACGCAGCACGCGGAGCGACGGATCGTGGACTCCGCGGGCTACGAGGGGCGCAAGGTGGCGTGCGACGTCCCGACCCCCGCCCGAGTGGACACGCTGCTCGCCACCCGGCGCGGCCGGGCCGTCGTCGTGCGGCTCACCTATCCGGGCGACCGGGCCGTCACGCTGGTGGCCGACGACCGGCTCTTCCGGAACCGGGCGATGCGTCACACCTCGGCCGGCTCCCAGATGCTCGCGCTGGTCGGACCCCGCTACCAGCGAATGGTGGTGGACGAGTATCACCACGGGTACCAGGAGGCGGGCTCGCTGAGTGGCACCGCGCTGGCATGGAGCACTCGCTCGCCCTGGGGCTGGCTGGTGTGGCAGCTCGCCGCGGTCGGCGTCATCGCGCTGCTCGCCTCCGGGATCCGGTTCGGCCCGGTGCGGACGGCGATCGAGCGCCGCCGCCGCTCGCCGATGGAGCACGTACGCGCGCTGGCCACCGCGCTCGCCGCGGCGCGCGGGCACGACGTCGCGGTGCGCCTGATGATCCAGGGGCTGCGCCGCCGGCTCTCGCGCGGGGCGCGCGCGACGCCCGATCTGGAGGTGTGGCTGGCGGAGCTGGGACCCTCGGTGCGCACGCCACGTGGCCGCGAGGCGCTCGAGTCGCTCGGCGCCACGATCCGCCGGGCGCCGGATGCCGACAGCGTCCTGGTCGCCGCCAATGCAGTGGAGACTCTCTGGGAGGAGCTGAAACCGTCATGACGATCCCGTTGGCGCCGCTGGGCGCCGAGGAAGCAGCACAGGGGGCGGAGGCCGCGCGCGCCATCGTGGACCAGCTCGGGCGGGTGGTGCTCGGTCAGTCCGACGCCTTGCGCGACGCCGTCGCGGCGCTGATCGCAAGGGGACACGTGTTGCTCGAGGGCGTGCCCGGAACCGCAAAGACCCTGCTCGTACGCGCCCTGAGTCAGGTGCTCGAGCTGGAGTTCCGGCGAATCCAGTTCACCCCCGACCTCATGCCGTCCGACATCACCGGCGTGAACCTGTTGGCGGGCGCCGGCGACTTCGCCTTCCGGCCGGGCCCGCTCTTCGGCGACCTGGTGCTGGGCGACGAGATCAACCGCGCACCCGCGAAGACTCAGGCGGCGCTGCTCGAGGCGATGCAGGAGCGACGCGTCACCGTGGACGGCGTCTCCCACGCGCTGCCGGAGAACTTCACCGTCTTCGCGACGCAGAACCCGATCGAGTTCGAGGGGACCTATCCGCTTCCCGAGGCCGAGCTGGACCGGTTTCTGGTGAAGGTGGTGATCGGCTATCCCGACGAGCCGGTGGAGCAGGGCATCCTGCAGCGCGTGCTGGGCGGGTTCGAGGCGGACACGCCCGCGAGCTACGGCGTCGAGCGGGTGGCGGACCGGAGCGGTCTCGCCCGGCTGCGCGAGGCGTGCCGGCGGGTCCGCGTGGACCCCAGCCTGGTGGCATACATGGCCGCGATCGTCCGTGCGACCCGGACGGCGCCGGTCCTCACGCTCGGCGCCTCGCCCCGCGGGAGCGTGGCACTGCTCAAGATGGCCCAGGCCTCGGCGCTGCTGGACGGGCGGCACTTCGTCGTGCCGGACGACGTGAAGGCGCTGGCACCGGCGGTGCTCCGCCACCGGGTCACGGTCGCGCCGGAGCTGGAGCTCGAGGGCGTGTCCCCGGATACCGCCCTCCGCGGCATCATCGAGAAGATCGAAGCGCCGCGATGACGCTGGTGCCCTCGCGCCGCTGGCTGGTGGTCGCGGCGGCTCTCGCCCTGCTGGCGCCCGCGGGTGTCTGGTGGCCGTCCGCGCTCGGGCTGCTCCTGGCGGTGGACGCGTCGTGGGTGCTGGCGCTGCTGGTGGATGCGTGGCTCGCGCCGGGGCCTGGGTTCCTGACCGTGACGCGCGAGGCGCCGGTGGCCTTCTCCCTGGGGCGCCGGTTCGTGATCCGCTACCGCTGGAGCCACCGCGGCGCGCGCCGGTTGTCCCTCGAAGTGAAAGAGCATCTTCCCGAGCCACTCGGCGGCGCCATCACGCCGCTCCGGCGGCTGGAACTGCCCCCCCATCTGACGGTCGAGGAGCAGCTGGAGCTCACCCCGGTTCGGCGCGGCATCGGATCTGGCGGCCGACTCGACCTGCGGATCCTCGGACCGATGGGACTCGCCTGGCGCCAGAGCCGGATCGACGCGCCCTGGAGCGCCATGGTGTACCCCAGCCTGCGGGGCACCTGGCTGCGTGCCCTCCCCATCCAGTCCATCCGGCGCCGCGAGGCAGGGCAGCGAAGCGTCCGCCACCGCGGCGAAGGCCGGCTGTTCGAGGGTCTGCGAGAGTGGGTGCCGGGCGATGACACGAGGACGATCGACTGGAAGGCGACGGCGCGGCGGGGCAAGCCCATCGCGCGGCAGTACGAGGATGAGCGACGTCAGCAGGTGATGCTGATGGTGGACGCGGGCCGTCTGCTCACCGCCGAGGTGGATGGCGTGCCGCGCCTCGAATCGGTGATCGCGGCCGCGCTGCACCTGGCCCACGCGGCGGTGGAGCACGACGACAACGTGGGCCTGCTGGTTTTCGCGGATACCATCCAGCGCTACGTGCCCCCGGGCCGCGGCCTCCGCTCGCTGCGCGCGGTGCTGGAAGGACTCGCCGCCGCGGAGGGCCGACTGGTCGAGTCGGACTACCCGGCCGCCTTCCGCTACCTCGCGGGCCGCAGCCGCCGGCGCGCGCTCACCGTGCTCTTCACCGACGTGATCGACCGAACCGCGAGCGAGGCGCTCGTGGCCCAGACCGCCACGCTCCGCCCGCGGCACCTTCCGCTCGCCGTGACCTTCCGCGATCCCCAGATGGAAGCGCTGGCGTCGGCGCGACCCGCGGGCGCGGCGCAGGCGTTCGAGCGCGCGGCGGCCGAGGAGCTGCTGGGCGCGCGCGAGACCGCGCTGGCCGAAATGCGCTCACGCGGCGTGATGGTGCTCGATGTGCTCCCGGCCGGCGCGAGCAACGCGCTGGTCGAGCGCTATCATCTGTTGAAGCGGAAGGGGATGCTGTAGCGGTCAGGCGGGGAGCGAGGCGAGGCGCGCCTCGGGAAACGCGCCGACGAATGCCTCGACGGCCTCCGGATCGAGCTGCGAGCCGGCCACGCGACGCAGCTCGGCCAGCGCCACATCGGGAGGTCGCGAGTCGCGGTACGGCCGCCGTGTCGTCATCGCGTCGAAGGCGTCGGCCACGGCCACGATGCGCGCCTCGATCGGGATCTTCTCGCCACGGAGGCCGTCGGGGAAGCCGCGGCCGTCGAGCCGCTCGTGATGCGACCGCACGATGCGCAGCACGTCGGGCGACTCCTGCGCGAGCGGCGACAGCATCCGCTCGCCGAGCAGCGGGTGCTCGCTGATCTGGCGGAACTCATCGTCGGTGAGTGAGCCGGGCTTGTGCAGCACCGCTTCACGGGTGCCGATCTTGCCGATGTCGTGCAGCTCCCCGCCCAGTCGGATGCCATCCAGCGATCCACCCTCGAACCCCATGCGGGACGCCGTGGCCACGGCGTACTGGCTCACCCGGATGGAGTGGCCCCGGGTGTAGGAGTCCTTCGCCTCCAGTGCCCGGGCCAGCATCTGCACGCCCTGCAGGAACAGCTCCTGGATCCGGACCGACTGCTCGTGCACCTGCCGCTCGAGGCTTGTCTGGTAGAATCGATTCTGCAGGACCAGCGCCCGTTTCTCCAGCGCCCGCGCGACGCGAGCCTGCAGCTCACCCATCGAGATCGGCTTGAGGAGAAAGTCGGCCGCGCCGCGGTGGAGGCAGTCCACCGCGGTGCTGGTCTCGCTCATGCCGCTCAACATGATGACGGAGGTGTCGGGATATCGCCGGTGGACGACCTCGAGGAACTCGATGCCGTCCATCTCCGGCATGCGCATGTCGGAGACGATGAGGGGCGGCTCGCCGATGTGCTCGAGAACGTCGAGCGCCTCCTTACCGGAGCCGGCCTCGAAGCATTGGAACCCCTGGGACTGGAGCATCCGGATGAGGAAACCTCGCACGCCGGGCTCGTCGTCCACGACCAGACACGTGGCCGAACCGGCCACGACCGGCTGGGCATGCTGGGCTGTCGTCATGGTTCACAGTGTACTTGAGGTGGGCGATGGATGCCACGAACATCCAAGCGCTTACACTGTAGTCAATCGGGCGGGAAATGTCCACTGCACCGGCCGCGACCGGGGGAAAATCACTCGCTGCGTGGCGCGCGGGCGTCGAGCAGCGCGCGCACGTGCTGGGCGAGTGCCGACGGGGAGAAGGGCTTCTGAAGGAAGGGCTGGCCGGACTCGAGCAGGCCGCGCCGCACGACGTTGTCGTCGGTGTAGCCGGAGGTGAAGAGCACGGGCAGACCGGGCCGCTGCTCGGCGAGACGCGCGGCAAGCTCGCGGCCGTTGAGAACCGGCATGGCGACGTCCGTCACCACGATGTCGACGTCGCCATCGCGCGTGGCGAGCACCTCCAGCGCCTCCGCGCCGTCCCGCGCCTGCAGCACGCGGTAGCCTTCGGCCGTGAGGCCGCGGGCCGCCATGTCGCGCACGACGGCTTCGTCTTCCACCACGAGCACCGTCTCGCTCCCGCGGTAGGATGCCGAGGGGACGACCCGCTCGGCGGTGTCCCGTGCCTGTGCCAGCGGAAGGTAGATCTTGAACGCGGTGCCGATGCCGACCTCGCTGTACACCCACACGTAACCGCCACTCTGCTTGACGATGCCGTAGACGGTCGAGAGGCCGAGGCCGGTGCCCTTGCCGATGCCCTTGGTCGTGAAGAACGGCTCGAAGATGTGCTGGCGGATCTCGGCGTCCATGCCGTGGCCGGTGTCGCAGACGGCGAGAACGGCGTAGGCACCGGGAGAGATGGCGACGCCGGGGCGGCGCTGCATGTAGTCGTCGTGGAGGGAGGCCGACGAGGTTTCCAGGGACAGCATGCCGCCGAGCGGCATGGCGTCGCGCGCGTTGAGCGTGAGGTTGAACAGCACCTGCTCGATCTGTCCTCGATCCGCCCGAATGGAGCCGAGTCCCTGCTCCAGCTGGAGCCGGAGGGCGATGTCCTCTCCCACCGTGCGCTGGAGGATCGGCTCCAGCTCCGTCACCACCTGGTTGAGGTCGAGCGGGCTGAGCCGGAGGATCTGACGGCGGCTGAACGCGAGGAGCTGACTGGTGACCGCCGCGGAGCGCTCGGCGGCGTTCCGCATCTGCTCCACGTCCGCCCGGGCCGGATCCGGCACGTCGCTCCGCCGCAGCACGAAGTCCGCGCAGCCGAGCACCACCGACATCTGGTTGTTCACCTCGTGCGCGACGCCGCCGGCGAGCCGGCCGACCACCTCGAGCTGCTGGATCTGGCGGAGCTGCTCCTCTATCCGCTTGCGCTCGGTGATGTCGGTGGTGACTCCGAGCATGCGAACCGGCTGACGCTCCGCGTCGAACAGCACGCGGCCCCCGGTGGTGAGCCAGCGGACCGCACCGTCGGGACGCACGATGCGGAAATCCACCTGATAGTCTTCGCCGCCCTCCATCGAGCGACGGATCGTCGCGCCGACGCGAGCCCGGTCCTCCGGGTGCACCAACCGGGTAAAGTCCTCGACTCGCCCGCCGAACGCCCCTTTCGCCACCCCATGCAACTCGTAGACCCGATCGGACCAGGTGACGTGGTCGTTCGGGATTTCCCAGTCCCAGGTCCCGCAGTTCCCCGCCTCGAGCGCGAGGCGCAGGCGCGCCTCGCTCTGTCGCAGGCTCTCTTCGGCCTCCTTGCGCTCACCGATGTCGCGGAAGAACAGTCCCAGCCCGTCGGCCGAGGGGTGCAGGTGGATCTCGAGCCACACTTCACGTATCTCGGAGAAGTATTCGAAGCGCGCTGACGTCTGCTCCTCCATGGCGCGCCGGCACTCGGTCTCCAGCCTGGTGCCCACCAGATGGGGCCAGAGATCCCACAGGATTCGACCCGGCACCTCGCCCCCGTCGGCACCGGCTACCGCGAGCATGCGCTCCGCCTCGCGGTTGAGGTAGGTGACCCGCCAGCTCCGATCGAAGGCGATGAATGCGTCGGTCATGCCCCCCAGCACGGCGGCGGTGCGGGCCCTCGCCTCGTCGGCCCGGACCATCTCGTCCTCGGCACGCGCGGCTTCCTCCTCAGCCTGGAGCGACGCGGCCTCCGCCCTTTCCGCCAGTCGCGCGCTCTCCGCGGCGTGCTGCTCTGAGCGAATGCGAGCGCGGCGCAGCATGGCGGCGATCATCGTGACGCCGACACCCACCACTGCGAAGAGCGTCAGGCGGATCGCCTGGTCGGTCGTGACACTGAGGGTGCCGGGGTTGTAGAACCACCAGGTCACGGATGCGAGCCCGCACAGGACGACGAGCAGACCGGGTCCCCGCCCGCCCCAGAGAGCGGCGGCCGGTATCGCGGCGAGGAAGAAGAGAAAGACGATCTCGCCGGTCCACGGCCGGAACGCCAGGGTCAGGCCCAGCGCCACGCCGCCGGCGAGCAGCGCCCCGGCGTAGCGCGCGGCGGTGCGAAGTACACGCGTCATCGGATCCTGTGCATTGGCGCTCATCGCATTAAATTGTGGCCGTATCCCTCACCACGCCAACCCGGTCGGCCGGCGCCACAGCCGGTGAGGAGCCCAGATGCCAGGCGTGCAGGCGCGTGTGCGGTCGGAGCACCAGCGCAAGTACCCGGAGCTCAGCCCGTCGAAGTGGTACGAGGTGGCGCCGATCTTTCCCGGCGTCACGCAGCGGATGGTGAACATGGCGGGGGAACGACTGACACGACTCAGCACGTCTCGTGGATTCGTGATCCTGCGGGCCGAGCACCTCGAGTTCCGCCCGTCGCGCGACGAGGCCACCACCGCGCCCGATACCGAGGCGATCGCCTAGACGGGCTCGGCACGGCGGCCGACCTGCCGGCCGTCGAGCATTTCTCTCACCTTCCGCGCCAGCCCCTCCGGGGTGAACGGCTTCTGCTGAAACGGCACGCCCGGCTCGAGCAGCCCCCGCTGGATCACGTCCTCTCCCGTATACCCCGACATGTACAGGATGGGCAGTTCGGGCCTGAGCCCGGCCAGTTCCGCGCCCAGCTCGCGCCCGCCCAGCTCGGGCATGACCACGTCGGAGATGACCAGGTCGATCTGGTCCTGCCACTCCTCGACCCGATCCAGCGCCTCCCGGCCGTGGCGCGCCTCCAGCACGGTGTAGCCCTGCTCGCGGAGGCCGCGGCAGGCGAGCGTCCGGACGACGTCCTCGTCTTCCACGACGAGAATGGTCTCGCTGCCGCCGCGCAGCTCGGCGGGCTCGGCGGCCGGCGGCACCGGTTCCGAGCGGACGCCGACCACGGGTAGGTAGATCTTGAAGCTGGTTCCGAGACCCGGCTCGCTGTAGCACCACACGAAGCCGTCGCTCTGCTTCACGATGCCGTAGACGGTGGACAGACCGAGGCCGGTTCCCTGACCGACCGGCTTGGTGGTGAAGAAGGGCTCGAAGATTCGCGCCTGCACCTTGGCGTCCATGCCGCTTCCGGTGTCCGTCACCATGAGATAGACGAAGTCCCCCGAGGGCATGTTCAATGCCCCATGCGCCTGCGCGTACACCTCATCGAGCGTGGCCCGCCCGGTGGCGACCGTGACCCGCCCGTGCTGGCGCATCGCGTCGCGCGCGTTGAGGGCCAGGTTGATCAGCACCTGCTCCAGCTGTCCCCGGTCGGCGCGGATGTCGCCTACATCGGAGGCGAGCTTGAGCTCCAGCACGTGGTTCTCGCCCAGTGAGCGGCGCAGCATCTTCTCCACGCCGATCACCACGCCGTTGACGTCGAGCACCTCCGGGTGCAGCAGCTGCTGTCGGGTGAAGGCGAGGAGCTGTCGCGTGACGTCGGAGGCGCGGGTGCCCGCGCGGATGATCTCCTGTACCTCGCCCCGGCGGACATCGTCCTCGGGAAAGCTCCGGAGGAGGAACTCGCTGAAGCCGATGACGCCGGTCATCATGTTGTTGACCTCGTGCGCCATGCCACCGGCCAGGCGCCCGGCGGCCTGCATCCGCTCCGCCCGGCGCAGCTGGTCCTCGACCCGCTTGCGCTCGGTGACGTCGCGGTAGATGCCGCGCACCATGACCGGCCGCTCGTCCTCGAAGGTGCAGCTGAGGTTGCCCTCCACGGTGATCGGCGTGTCGCGGCCCGTGATCAACACCAGCTCGACGTGGGTCAGCGTCTCGCCGGTGAGCGCTCGCCCCACCACCTCGGCGTAGCACTCCCTGCTGTCGGGATGCACCACGTCCAGGAATCGGCGGCGGCGCATATCCGCCCCGGAGATGCCGATGGCGTCCTGCCATGCCCGGTTCACGTACAGGAACGCTCCGTCAGGATCGGTGGCGCAGACCAGGTCGCTGGCGTTGTCGAAGAGGTCGCGGTAGCGAGCCTCGCTCTCCCGGAGCGCTCGCTCCGCCTGCTTGCGGGTACTGACGTCGCGCGCGTTGAGGCAGACGCCGATCACCGACCCCCGCTCGTCCACTACCGGCGCGTGGGTGGTCTCGAACCAGATCTCGGAGCCGTCGGTGTCGCTGAAGCAGCGCTCGACGTGGCGGACCTCGCCGCCGAGCGCCGCGCGGAAGGCGTCGTGGGCCTCGGGCAGGAAATCGGCCACCTGCGCGCCCTCGCGCAACGTGCGGCCGAGGAGCCGGACACTCCACTCGGCGGCGGTGGAGTTGAGGGCCTTGATGGTGCCGTCGGGATCGATGAGCAGAAAACCCTGGAGGCTGTTGTCGAAGATGGCACGGAGATCGGCCTCCGAGCGACGCAGCGCCTCCTCCGCTTCCGCCTTCTCCGTCCGGGCGCGCACCCGGGCGAGCGCGCCTTCGATGGCCGGTCCGATCCGCGCCAGGTTGCTCTTGAGCAGGTAGTCGGTGGCGCCGGCCTTCATGCAGCCGACCGCCGTCTCCTCGTTGACCGAGCCGGTCACGATGAGGAAGGGAATGGTCGGCACCCGCTCGCGGGCCAGGGCGAGCGCGGACATGCCGTCGAAACGTGGCAGCGTATAGTCGGAGAGGATGAGGTCGGGGCCGAACCCGTCGAGCTCCCGCAGGAAGGTCTCGCGGGTATCCACCCGCCGCGCCTCGAAGGGGATGTGAGCACGCTCGAGCTCGTACTCGACGAGCTCCGCGTCCATCGGCACGTCTTCCAGGATGAGAATGCGGAGCGGCCGCACGGCCCGGTCCGAGCTCGTGCGCTCGCGGGCGGCCGGCGTCTCCGGAAGGGGTATGGTCGGTGGCACGCCGAAGTGTGGCACCAATATATTCGAAGTCAAGCAGATCTCCGGCCCACGCCCGCCGCGGTGCGTATGTGATGCGGGTCACGGCAGGTGGACCTCCTGCCGTACAACGTGCGCAGTCTCCACCAGAATACCTGTCGCCCGCACCATCGGAGCCCCCATGCGGACCCCTCCGGCCGCCAGCGGTCGTAGATCGAAACGCGGCCAACCGGCCGACCCTGCAGGCACCACCGACTCCCTCGACCTCGCCGAGCTGTTGACGGTGCTCTCCGCCGTGCGGAAGGGCGATTTCTCCGTGCGCATGCGGGTGACGCGCACCGGGCTCGCGGGCAAGGTCGCCGACACGCTCAACGAGATCGTCGAGCTGAACCAGGAGATGGCCCACGAGCTGGACCGGGTGGCCATCGCCGTCGGCAAGGAGGGGCGGATCACGCAACGGGCGCAGCTCACCGGGGCGGGAGGCTCGTGGGCCGCGTCTCTCAACTCGGTCAACGGTCTCATCGGCGACCTGGTGCAGCCGACGAGCGAGGTGTCACGCGTGATCGGCGCCGTCGCCAAGGGCGACCTGTCGCAGACCATGGCGCTCGATATCGAGGGGCGCCCGCTGATGGGCGAGTTCCTCCGCATCGGCCGCACGGTGAACTCGATGGTGGACCAGCTGAGCTCCTTCGCCTCGGAGGTGACCCGCGTCGCCCGTGAGGTCGGTACCGAGGGGAAGCTGGGCGGCCAGGCCAAGGTGAAGGGCGTGGCCGGCACCTGGAAGGACCTGACGGACAACGTGAACTCGATGGCGGGCAACCTCACCGCGCAGGTGCGCAATATCGCCGAGGTGACGACGGCGGTGGCGAGAGGCGAGCTGAACAAGAAGATCACGGTGGACGTGAAGGGCGAGATCCTGGAGCTGAAGAACACGATCAACACGATGGTGGACCAGCTCAACTCGTTCGCGTCGGAAGTGACCCGCGTCGCGCGCGAGGTGGGCACCGAAGGGAAGCTGGGCGGGCAGGCGCAGGTGCGCGGGGTCGGCGGGACCTGGAAGGACCTGACCGATAGCGTCAACTCGATGGCCGGCAATCTCACCGCGCAGGTCCGCAACATCGCCGAAGTCACCACCGCCGTCGCCAACGGCGACCTCTCCAAGAAGATCACGGTGGACGTGAAGGGCGAGATCCTGGAGCTCAAGAACACGATCAACACGATGGTGGACCAGCTCAACTCGTTCGCCTCGGAGGTGACGCGCGTGGCCCGCGAGGTGGGCACCGAGGGCAAGCTGGGCGGTCAGGCGCAGGTGCGCGGCGTCGGCGGCACCTGGAAGGACCTGACCGACAACGTGAACTCGATGGCCAGCAACCTCACCGCGCAGGTCCGCAACATCGCCGAAGTGACGACCGCCGTGGCCAACGGCGACCTCTCCAAGAAGATCACGGTGGACGTGCGAGGCGAGATTCTCGAGCTCAAGGACACCATCAACACGATGGTGGACCAGCTGAGCTCGTTCGCCTCCGAAGTGACCCGCGTCGCCCGCGAGGTGGGCACCGAGGGCAAGCTGGGCGGCCAGGCGCGCGTGACCGGCGTCGGCGGCACCTGGAAGGACCTGACGGACAACGTGAACTGGATGGCGGGCAACCTCACCGCCCAGGTGCGCAACATCGCCGATGTGACGACGGCGGTCGCCAACGGTGACCTCTCCAAGAAGATCACGGTGGACGTGCAGGGCGAGATCCTGGAGCTCAAGGAGACCATCAACACGATGGTGGACCAGCTGAGCTCGTTCGCGTCCGAAGTGACCCGCGTGGCCCGCGAGGTGGGCACCGAGGGCAAGCTGGGCGGTCAGGCCCGCGTGACCGGCGTCGGCGGCACCTGGAAGGACCTGACCGACAACGTGAACTCGATGGCCGGCAACCTCACCTCGCAGGTCCGCAACATCGCGGAGGTGACGACCGCCGTGGCCCGAGGCGAACTGAACAAGAAGATCACGGTGGACGTGCAGGGCGAGATCCTGGAGCTCAAGAACACCATCAACACGATGGTGGACCAGCTGAGCTCGTTCGCCTCCGAAGTGACCCGCGTGGCGCGGGAAGTCGGTACCGAGGGCAAGCTGGGCGGCCAGGCGCAGGTCACCGGTGTGGGCGGCACGTGGAAGGACCTGACGGACAGCGTGAACTCGATGGCGGGCAACCTGACGGCGCAGGTCCGCAACATCGCCGACGTGACGACGGCGGTCGCCAACGGCGACCTCTCCAAGAAGATCACGGTGGACGTGAAGGGCGAGATCCTGGAGCTGAAGAACACCATCAACACCATGGTGGACCAGCTCAACTCCTTTGCCTCCGAAGTGACGCGCGTCGCGCGCGAGGTGGGCACCGAGGGCAAGCTGGGCGGGCAGGCGCAGGTGCGCGGGGTCGGCGGGACCTGGAAGGACCTGACCGACAACGTGAACTCCATGGCGGGCAACCTGACGTCGCAGGTCCGTAACATCGCCGAAGTGACGACCGCGGTGGCGCGCGGCGAGCTGAACAAGAAGATCACGGTGGACGTGAAGGGCGAGATCCTCGAGCTCAAGAACACGATCAACACGATGGTGGACCAGCTCAACTCCTTCGCCTCCGAAGTCACCCGCGTGGCCCGCGAAGTCGGCACCGAGGGCAAGCTGGGCGGGCAGGCGCAGGTGACCGGTGTCGCGGGCGTCTGGAAGGACCTCACCGACAACGTGAACTCGATGGGCGGCAACCTCACCGCCCAGGTCCGCAACATCGCGCAGGTCACCACCGCGGTGGCGACGGGCGACCTCTCGAAGAAGATCACGGTGGACGTGCGCGGCGAGATCCTGGAGCTCAAGAACACCATCAACACCATGGTGGACCAGCTCAACTCGTTCGCCTCGGAAGTGACGCGCGTGGCCCGCGAGGTCGGCACCGAGGGCAAGCTCGGCGGCCAGGCCTACGTGAAGGGCGTGGGCGGCACGTGGAAGGACCTCACCGACAGCGTCAACTCGATGGCGAGCAACCTGACGACCCAGGTGCGCAACATCGCCGACGTGACCACGGCGGTGGCGCGCGGCGAGCTCAACAAGAAGATCACGGTGGACGTGCAGGGCGAGATCCTGGAGCTCAAGAACACCGTGAACACGATGGTGGACCAGCTCAATTCGTTCGCGTCGGAGGTGACGCGCGTGGCCCGTGAGGTCGGCACCGAGGGCAAGCTGGGCGGTCAGGCGCAGGTGGTCGGCGTCGCGGGCGTGTGGAAGGACCTGACCGACAACGTGAACTGGATGGCGAGCAACCTGACGTCGCAGGTCCGCGGCATCGCCAAGGTGGTGACGGCGGTGGCCAACGGCGACCTGAAGCAGGAGCTCCGCGTGGAGGTGAAGGGCGAGATCGCGACCCTGGCCGACACCATCAACGGCATGACGAACACGCTGGCGACGTTCGCGGACCAGGTGACCAACGTCGCCCGAGAGGTCGGCGTGGACGGCAAGCTCGGCGGCCAGGCGCGCGTGCCGGGCGCGGCCGGCATCTGGCGCGACCTCACGGCCAACGTGAACCAGCTCGCGGCCAACCTGACGACCCAGGTGCGCGCGATCGCCGACGTGGCGACGGCGGTGACCAAGGGCGACCTGACCCGGTCCATCGCGGTCGAGGCGCAGGGCGAGGTGGCGGAGCTCAAGGACAACATCAACGAGATGATCCGCAATCTCCGCGACACCACGCGAAAGAACATGGAGCAGGACTGGCTCAAGACGAACCTGGCCAAGTTCAGCCGCATGCTGCAGGGCCAGCGCGACCTCGCCGCGGTGTCCCAGCTCATCCTCTCGGACCTGGCCCCACTGGTCACCGCCCACCACGGCGTCTTCTATCTGATGGACGCGTCGGGCGAGGCCACCTCGCTCAAGCTGCTCGCGAGTTACGCGTACAAGGACCGGAAAACGGTCTCGAACGAGTTCCAGGTTGGCGAGGGGCTGGTGGGGCAGTGCGCGGCGGACCGCCGGATGCTGCTGCTCAACTCGGTTCCCGAGCACTACGTCCAGATCAGCTCCGGACTGGGCGAGGCCTCGCCGCGGAACATCGTGGTCCTCCCGGTGCTCTTCGAGGGCGAGGTGCGGGCGGTGCTCGAGCTCGCGGCCTTCGACGAGTTCGACGAGATCCGCCTCACCTTCCTGGAGCAGCTGGCCGAGACCATCGGCATCGTGCTCAACACCATCGGCGCCAACATGCGGACGGAGGAGCTGCTCCGGCAGTCGCAGGCGCTCACCGAGAATCTCCAGTCGCAGCAGGACGTCCTCACCGAGACCAACAAGCGGCTGGAGCAGCAGACCCGCTCGCTGCAGAAGTCCGAGGAGCTGCTCAAGAAGCAGCAGGACGAGCTGCAGCGGACCAACGCCGAGCTGGAGGAGAAAGCGCAGCTGCTGGCGAGCCAGAAGGCGGAGGTGGAGCAGAAGAACAAGGAGGTGGAGCAGGCCAAGGTCGCGTTGGAGGAGAAGGCCGAGCAGCTGGCGCTGATCTCCAAGTACAAGTCGGAGTTCCTGGCCAACATGTCGCACGAGCTGCGGACGCCGCTCAACAGCCTCCTGATCCTCTCGCAGATCCTCACGGAGAACGCCGAGGGGAACCTCACCTCCAAGCAGGTGGGCTTCGCCCAGACGATCCACAGCTCGGGGTCCGACCTCCTCGACCTCATCAACGACATTCTCGACCTCTCCAAGATCGAGTCGGGCACGATGGCGGTGGACATCACCACGGTGCCGTTCGGCGAGGTCCGGAAGTTCGTCGACAGCACCTTCCGCCAGGTGGCCGACCTCAAGGGCCTGCAGTTCCAGGTGGACGTCGACCCCGCGCTGCCGCCGGCGCTCCAGACCGACAGCAAGCGGCTCCAGCAGGTGCTCAAGAACCTGCTCTCGAACGCCTTCAAGTTCACCGAGCGAGGCTCGGTCTCGCTCAAGGCGTCACTGGCCACGGGCGGCTGGAACCCGGAGCAGGAGATCCTCAACGCCGCGAACGCCGTCGTCGCGTTCTCGGTGCGCGACACCGGCATCGGCATTCCCAAGGAGAAGCACGGCGTCATCTTCGAGGCCTTCCAGCAGGGCGACACCGGCACCAGCCGCAAGTTCGGCGGCACCGGACTGGGCCTCTCGATCAGCCGGCAGATCACCCGCCTCCTGGGCGGCGAGATCCGGATCGACAGCGATCCCGGTATGGGCAGCACGTTCACGCTGTATCTGCCGGTGATCTATCCGCTCCAGCCGGTCGAAGAGCCGGGCATCTCCCTCACGGCGCTCTCCGGGGTGGCCGAGCTGGAGCCGGCCAAGGCGGTCCCCACCGCGGCCTCGCGCGTCCTGCTCTCTCCCGTGGTCGAGCGGGAGGTGGCGGACGACCGCGGGGCCATCGAGCAGGGCGATCGCGTCCTGCTGATCGCGGAGGACGACCCGAACTTCGCCCAGATCCTGCTGGATCTGGCGCGGGATCGCGGATTCAAGGGCGTCGTGGCCAACCGGGCCGACCGCGCGCTCACCCTGGCCAAGGAATACCAGCCGACGGCGGTGACGCTCGACCTCCGCCTGCCCGACGCCGACGGCTGGACCATCCTCGACCGGCTCAAGCACGACCCGGGTACCCGGCACATCCCGGTGCACATCATCTCGGTGGAGGAGAACTGGCGGCGGGGTCTCCGCCTCGGCGCGATCGACTTCCTGGTCAAGCCGGCCAGCAGGGAATCCCTCTCCCAGGCGCTCACCACGCTCCATGAGTTCGTGGACCGGCCGGTCAAGCGGCTCCTCGTGGTCGAGGACGACGCGGTCGCCCGGGAGAGCATCGTCGAGCTGATCGGAGACGGCGACGTGCACACGACCACGGTCGGAAGCGGCGAGGAGGCGCTGGCCAAGCTGCAGGAGGAGTCGTTCGACTGCATGGTGCTCGACCTCGGACTCCCCGACATGACAGGCTTCCAGCTCATCACAAGGGTCAAGAGCGAGATCGGGCTCCGGAAGCTCCCCACCATCGTCTACACCGGCAAGCAGCTCACCCGGCGGGAGGACGCGGAGCTGCGCCGGCTGGCCGAGTCGGTGGTGATCAAGGACGCCGGGTCGCCCGAGCGTCTGCTCGACGAGACGGCGCTCTTCCTGCACCGGGTCACCGCCAGTCTGCCCGACGGCAAGCGCCGGATGCTGGAGCAGCTCCATCGCACCGATCCGACGCTCACCGGCCGCAAGGTGCTGATCGTGGACGATGATGTGCGCAACATCTTCGCGCTGACCACGTTCCTCGAGCGAAGCGAGATGGAGGTGTCGTACGCGGAAAGCGGCCGGGACGGCATCGCGCGGCTGCAGGAGGCGGGCGACATCGATGTGGTGCTGATGGACGTGATGATGCCGGAGATGGACGGCTACGAGACGATGCGCGCCATCCGGGAGCACGCGCGCTTCCGCCAGCTGCCCATCATCGCGGTCACCGCCAAGGCGATGAAGGGCGACCGGGAGAAGTGCATCGAGGCGGGTGCTTCCGACTACATCGCCAAGCCGGTGGACATGGAACAACTTCTCTCCCTGCTCCGCGTATGGCTGTACCGGTGAGGGCGGACGGGCGGAAGGACGGAAAGGCGGAGGGGGCCGTCGTGGGGCGCGCCGGGGCGGAGTCACCTTCCACCCGTCCGCCCGTCCGCCTGTCCGCCCCTGATGCGGGCGATGACGCCGCACGGAGCGCCGATCAAGTCAACATCCTCCTCGTCGACGACCAGCCGGCCAACCTGCTCGCGCTCGAGGCGATGCTGCAGGGGCTGGGGCAGAACCTGGTCAAGGCGGAGTCGGGTCGGGAGGCGCTGAAGCGGCTCCTCACGCACGACTTTGCGGTGATCCTGCTGGACGTGAAGATGCCCGACATGGACGGCTTCGAGACGGCCGCGCTGATCCGGGAGCGGGACAAGAGCCGGGACACGCCGATCATCTTCCTCACCGCCGCCGACAAGACCCACACCGAGGCCGTCCGGGGCTACGCGGTCGGCGCGGTGGACTATCTGGTCAAGCCGGTCGTGCCGGAGTTCGTCCGATCCAAGGTGTCGGTCTTCGTCGAGCTGGCGAAGAAGACCGAGCTGCTGCGGCGCCAGGCCGACCGGCTGCGCGAGGGAGAGCAGGCGGCACGCGACCTCGCCGAGGCGCGCGCCGAGCTGGTGCGCGAGCTGGAGCACAAGAACCAGGAGCTGGAGAGCTTCAGCTACGCGGTCTCGCACGACCTCCGGGCGCCGCTCCGGCGGATCGAAGCGTTCAGCCGCGCGGTGATGGAGAGCCAGGAGTCGCGGCTCGACGAGGCGGGCCAGCGCTTCTTCGACCGGATCCAGGAGGCGAGCCGCCAGATGTCGCAGCTCATCGACGACGTGCTCCGCCTCTCCAAGGTGAGCCGCGCCGAGCTGCGGCAGCAGGACGTGGACCTCAGCGGGCTGGCGGCGGCCATCCTGGATCGGATCCGCGAGAGCGAGCCCGGCCGGTCGGTGGAGGCGCGCATCCGGCCCGGCGTGTCGGTCGTCGGCGACGGGCACCTGCTCCGCATCGCCCTCACGAACCTGCTGGAGAACGCCTGGAAGTTCACGGCCCGCGAGCCGGCCGCCCGTATCGAGTTCGGCCTGACGTCCGTGGCCGGCGAGCCCACGTATTTCGTGCGCGACAACGGCGCGGGATTCGACATGACCTACGTCGATCGCCTCTTCGGCCCCTTCCAGCGGCTGCATCTGGCGAGCGAGTTTCCCGGGTCGGGAATCGGATTGGCCACGGTCCGCCGCATCATCCATCGTCTGGGCGGACGGGTCTGGGCCGAGGGAATGGTGGGGCAGGGCGCGACGTTCCACTTCACGCTGGGCCGGGCGCGCGGGTGAGGGGCTACACGCCGTGAACGGCCTGCCCGAAAACGTTCACCGTTTTCTCCATCAGCACATCGATTCGGTCGAGCAGCTCGAAGTCCTGCTGCTGCTCTGGCGCTCCCCGGAGCGTGGCTGGACCTCCGACGAGGTGGCCACGACCGTGTACAGCCATCCCACGTCCGTGGTCCGTCGCCTCGCGCTGCTCCTCGGACAGGGTCTCCTGCGCGAGCGGGAGCCCGGGTGCTACCAGTACGCGCCGCGAACCGCGGAGCTGCACGCCGACGTCACCCACCTGGACGAGATGTACCGCGAGCGCCGGGTCGCGGTGATCACGCTCATCGCCTCGAAGCCAATTCAGAACGTCCGCGCCTTTTCGGACGCCTTTCGCATCCGTCGGAAGAAGGAGGACTGAGATGGCGGCCGCCGTCTACGTGCTCTGTGCACTGACCAGCCTCGCCTGCGCGGTGCTCCTGCTGCGCGCGTTCCAGGCGGGCCGGGTGCGGCTCCTGCTGTGGAGCGGTCTTGCCTTCGTGGGGTTCGCGCTGGGGAACACGATGCTCGTGGTGGATCGCGTGATCACCGGGCCGGAGGTGGATCTGTCTCTCTGGCGGAGCGTCCCGGTTCTGCTGGGGCTCGCGGTGCTGGTCTATGGCCTCGTCTGGGACGCGGGATGAGCGACAGGCGAGCGATGATCGGCTTGCTCGTGTCCGGCGCGATCGTGATGGGATACGCGGTGGCCGGCCTGTTCTTCCTGCGATTCTGGCGGGAGACGCGCGACCGACTCTTCCTCATCTTCGCCGGCGCCTTCTGGCTGCTTGGCGCTCAACGGCTGCTGCTCGCGTTCAGCCATGGCATGGTGGAGGACGACACCTCCCTCTACCTCATCCGGCTCCTCGCCTTTCTCCTGATCCTGGGGGCGATCGTGGACAAGAATCGCTCGGGCTCGGAGCCGTCGGACTAGCGCGCCGGCGCCGCCGGGACGATTACACCTGCTGGTTGACCCACTCGGCGACACCGGTCACGCGTCCGAGGTTGACGAGCGCCACCCGGATCTTGCGCGCCTGGTTCGACTCCGGCGGCTGTCCGTAGGGTACCAGCGCGCAGTCGTGCAGCACCGCGAGCCCGGGCTGCTGCCGGAGGAAGTCGGAGACGCGGACGTTGACCAGGACGTCCAGCGTGCCGTGGAGGATCCCGCTCGACAGCAGGCACCCCACGCGGTGGGGAGAAGTGCGACCCACGCTGCCGGCGGTGTCCACCAGCTCGTCCCCCTGCGTGGGCTCCACGATGAGCACCGCCTCCCGACGGAGTGCCACGAACGGCAGCCGCTCGTTCTCGTTGGGAATACGCACCCGGCTCAGCTTCACGATCTGATTGCCGGGAGCCAGGAAGTCGACGAGGCTCTGGCGGCCAGGCACGTGGAAGGTGCCCGCGCACCAGCCCAGGTCGGTGAGGACGTTCACCGACGCCTGCCGGAGCGGCGGCGAGTTGGGGTAGTGCATGCTGAGAGGATATATCCGGCGCCGTCGCCGGGCCAGCGCGAGACTAGGTCGTCGCCTCGACGCCGTGCACCGTGTCCGCCGCCCATTGCTCCGCCTCTTCCAGCGACGCGGCGCGGTACACGTCCGGGGCGTCCGGCATCCAGAGGTCGAGGAAACGCCCCGGTTTGCCGTAGGTGTTGTCGAGCACGGCATGGGGGATGCGGAGCAGGAAGCTCAGCAGGTGCGCGTGGAGCCGGTCGGTGATGACAACCCGTCCGCGGGAGAGGAGCTCGCAGCCGCGCGCCACCCGGGCCACGGCCGCCCCGTCGTAGCTCGCCAGACGCAGCGCCTCGCGATCCCGGCGTCCGCGCCATACCCCTCGCGCCATCGCGCGCCATCGTTGGAGTCCGACCGTCAAGCGCGGCTCGCTCAGCCAGTCGGCGACCTGCGAGGTGTACCCGGGCCGACCCGGCGCCGGGTGCGGGGCCCCTTCCTTGTCGGTCCGGAGCAGATACAGCACATCCTTGCTCGGCGTCTCGCGGCCCAGGTCGCCGATGAAGACGGTCATGTCGGGGCAGAGCGCCACCTCGCACTCGAAGTGCGCCGTGGCGAACTCGTAGGACCACTCGTCGCGAACGAACAGGCGGAACCGCCCATGCCGGGCGATGGCCGCCGCGGCGCGCTTGGCCACCGCCGGGTCATCGAAGTGGAGCGATTGTGGCAGCTGAATGACCTCGCGGTCCGCGAAGCGCTCGAGCAGCCGCTCGCGAAACTCCTGGTGTCGGGGCCACAGGTCTCCGAAGTTCCCGCCGCCGTGGACGAAGATCGGGCCGGCCGGGACGGCCGCGCGCAAGGCCGCTTCGTCGAAGTTCGCGATCGTGGCGACGTAGCGAGGCTCCCGGTGCGTGTGGAGCCGGAAGTACTCGGTGGTGCCGAGCCAGATGGCGGAGTCGCCGACGTTCGGGTGGTCGGGGAAGTCCACCAGCGCGAACGAGGTGTCGCCGCCCGCGCCCTGGAGGGCGTCGGCGGCGAGGCCCTGCAGACGGCGGATGACCTCCGTGTGCACGTCCCCCGCGTTACGGGTCACGCGCTCACCCGCGAGAACTTCGCCGAGAAACCGGGCACGAGGCGCTTCACATCCTCCACCTGCCTCCGGACGAAGGCCGGAACCAGGAGCACGAGGGCCACCAGGTAGATCGTCGCGCCGGCCGCCACCATCGCCAGCAGCCGGACCAGACGGTCGTCGATCCACGCAAGGAATGTAGGCTCGAGCCACCAGAGTGCCCCCGCCATCAGCACCGACGTGCCGAGCGCCGGGGCGACGGCCCCGAGCACCTCGCCGTAGCCGAGACCGCTGTACTTGCGGAAGGCCCACATCTGGACCGGCAGGACGAGATAGGCCCGCGCCACATAGGCCGCCGCGATCGCGGTGAGTCCGTACGGCGCGGCCGCGAGCGTCATCGCGACGGTGAGCGCGAGCTGGAGCAGCCCGATCTTGGCGAGCAACGATGAGCGTCCGAGCGTCGCGAGCGCGGGGCCGGCGAAACGGTTGATCGTGAACGGCACGGCCATGAGACCGAGGATCTGCGCGATCGGGCCGCTCGCGTGCCACTGGTCACCGAAGATGACGGGGATCGCCAGTGGCGCCAGGACGGCGAAGCCGATGATCGCCGGCAGCGCGAGCGCCGAGCTGACGCCGAGGATCCGGAGAAACGCCTTCCGGAACGCCGGCAGGTCGTCCTGCAGGCGCCCCAGAGTGGGGAGCGCCACCTGAGAGAAGGGCATGATCACTCCCTGGGCGATCAACTCCGCGGTTCGCCAGGCGGTGCGATAGACGCCCAGCGCCGCGATGCCCATCGTGCGGCCGACGATGACGTCCTGCACCCGCACGAGCGCCACGAAGAGCACCTGGGTCAATGTCATGCTCGCGCTGAAGCTGGTCAGCTCGCGCAGCACGGGGTAGGAAAAGCGCCGCCCAGGGATCCATCGGTACGCCCGCCACGCCATCGCCGTGCCGGCCACCTCGCTCACCGCCCGCTGAACGATCAGACTCCACGCGCCCCAGCCCGCCGCCGCGGCCGCCAGCGCCGCGGCCCCACCGAGAATGTTGCTGACAATCGCCCGCGCGGCCATCGCGCGGTGTCCGAACTCCCGAAGCATGAGGGCGATGTGGATCGCCCCGGCCACCGACACGATCAGGATGAGCCCCAGCGCCACGAGCATCGGCGCGACCTCCGGCGCATCGAACGCCCGTCCGATCGGTCCCGCCGCCAGCGCCAGCACGCCGGCTACGATCAACGAAAGCGCCATCGACGTCCAGAACGCGGTGTCCGCCATCTCCGGCGTGACCTGCCTGGATCGCTGCAGCGCGACGGCGAGTCCCGCCGCGGGCAGGATCTTCCCGAACTCGGCGAACGCCACGGCCAGGGCGAAGACGCCGAAGGCCGCGGGCCCGAGCGTGCGTGCGAGCAGGGCAAAGACGGCGAAGGACAGGACGTAGTCCGACCCGGTCCGGATGATGGTCCATACGATGGAGCGGGCTGTCTGTTCCTTCAGGCCGGCGGGTGCTCGCCCGGCCTCCGAAGGAGTGTCCAGCTCCGGGGTGGTGCCGCCGTCGAGCGGGTCGTCGAACTCGTGGTGGTCGAGGGGCGGGACAGGAGAATCCGGCTGCGACGACCGGCCCGTGGTCATCGGGCCACCAGGGTCCGCAGCGCGGGGGAGATCGGGGAAAGTCGAAGTCGGATGCGCTGTCGCGTCTGGAGCAGCCGGTCCCTGAGCTTCACCGCGCGGCGGCGGATCCAGAGCCGCCTCGGCACGACGAAGCGGTCGAATCGCGCGGACTCGATGGTCGACGCGGCCGCCTGCTCGATCAACGGGAAGGGGTAGACGCCGAGGCAGGGCACGCCGTGTTCCCAGGAGCGATCGAGCTCGTCGTCCAGTGGTCGCCGCACCGTGCGGCAGTGCCGTACGAACCGCTCCGCCCCTCCGCGCGTCATCAGGTACCCCTGGGTGCCGAGCGGCCGGTCGAGATACTCGACCAGCGTGCGCTGTCGCTCGATCGCGTCGCGCAGGACTTCACGGTAGGCGCAGGGTCTCTTGGCGTAGAGCCGGAGGTATTGCATCCCCGCCGCTTCCAGGTCCACCGCCACCAGCTTTTCGAGAAAGCCCCAGTCCACGATCGTGTCGTCCTCCAGGACCAGGAGCTGTACGGTCGAGGTCGTGAGGAAGGCCTGCCAGGCGGCGTAGTGGCTCGAATAGCAGCCGAGCTCGCCGGGGAACATCGGCCGACCCTTGGCGACGATCGCGTCATCCTGGGTGTAGCTCAGCGGCGGGGCCAGCTCGCGATGCGCGTCGAACCATGCCCACGAGACCGCGGTGCCACGAGCACGCTCGGTGAACGCGGCCCGGCGCTCCGCGGCGTCCGGAAGGCTGATCACCACGGTGGACGTGCGCGCCACCGCGCGCTAGCTCGCCAGCGCCGGTCGGCTCGCCCCAGCGGCCATGCGAAGCTCGGCGAGCAGTGTGAGCGCGCTGTGCTTCCAGGAGAATTTCCTCGCCCGGCGGATCCCGCGCCGGCCGAGGTCGCCGGCCAGCCCGTCGTCGAGACTGACGCGCTCCATCGCCACCGCCAGTCCCTCCACGTCGTCGGGGTCCACCAGCAGGGCTGATCCACCCGCTACTTCGGGACAGGCGGAGGTGTTCGCCGTCACGACGGGACAGCCGCACGCCATGGCCTCGACGATGGGGATGCCGAAGCTTTCGTAGCGCGAGGGGAACACCAGGGCGCGGGCCATGGTGTACAGCGCCGGCATGTCGTTGAACTCGACGAATCCTGGCGTGTGCACCGCCGACGGGTCCACGTATTCCGCCACCGATTCGGGCGTGAGCCGCTCGGCGATACCGACCCCCAGAATCACCAGCGGAGGCACCGCCTTGCCCCTGCTCGCGACTCGCGCGCGAACCCGGCCGTAAGCCTGGAGGGCCAGCGCCACGTTCTTCCGCGGCGTGAGGGTGCCGCCGGATGCCTGTCCCAGGATCTGGTGCCCCTTGACCACCATGAGCAGGAAGGGCTCACGCGGCAGGTGGTACTTCTGCCTGACCCGCTCCAACTCCGCGGACTCGGTGACCGGGTGAAAGCTGTCGTCCGCGGCGGCATAGACGGTCGTCAGCTTCGACCGCGGGACACCGGCGTGACGCATGAGCTCGTCCCCCAGGGTGTTCGAATTTGTGAGTACCCGCACCGCACGACGGCAATAGAGCGGGATCATGAGGCGATTGTACAGCCGGTCCAGCCAGCCCGAGACCCCGCTAAAGAACTCGGGGTGACTCCAGTACTCGGTACCCCGCTGTTGCACCACGGTTGGGCAGGAGGTGACCAGCGGGATGGAGAACTTGTGGTGGAACAGGACGTCGACCCCCTCCCGTCTCGCGGCCAAAGGAACCAAGACCTGATCCCACAACAGCTTACCCGGAGCGGAAACGACCACCTCCCGCACGTTCGGGCAGTCGGCGTAGCGCCCCGCCTGGTCCGGATGACTGTAAAACGCAACGAACTCGTCGTGCTGATCGGCCTCGAACAGGGCGTCGCAGAGCTTTCGGATATAGATTCCTTGTCCGTCGACGTCATCCACGGCGCGCAGCATCAGGCCGACTCGGAGCCGTTGTGGTTCGGGGTGATCCGCGACTTTCAGCAACATCCGTGACCCTCAGGGTTACCTGTGACCTGCGACGCTTCGCAGTTGTGACGGATCCGGTTGACGCCGGCGCCCGGGTATGTGTACTAATGGTGTGTGGTTTAGAGACTTGTCCCCTAACCCAGTCCAGCGTGCACCTCCACCTCCCCTAGCTACACTTATTCGCTTCACGGGGGAGTGACTTCGGTCACAACGACCACCCGGCCTCGCCGGTTCTGCCGACAGGGTGACGACGTCCAATGATCACGGAATCCGCAGACAAGATCACCCTGGTTACGGGAGCCACCGGCTTCACCGGCAGCCGCCTCGTCGAGGCGCTGGTGCGTGACGGGGAGCGTACCCGCGTCATCGCGCGGTCGGCCCAGCGCGCGCGGGAGATACTGCCCGACTCGGTCGAAATCGTCGAAGGCGACCTGGCAGAGCCTGGGGTGATCGAGCGGGCGATGTTGGGGGTGTCCACCGTGTACCACCTGGCGGCGGTCTACCGCGAAGCCAAGCACGCCGACGCCCACTACCGCGAGGTGAACGTCGAGGCCTCCCGCCGGCTTCTCGAGTCGGCCGTCCGCGCCGATGTTCGCCGATACGTGCACTGCAGCACGGTGGGTGTGCACGGACACATCACCTCGCCGCCGGGTGACGAGCAGACCCCGTACAGCCCGTCCGACGTGTACCAGGAGACCAAGTGCGAGGCCGAGCAGCTCGCGCTGTCCTACCGCGACCGGCTTCCGCTGGCAGTGGCTCGACCGACCGCGATCTACGGCCCCGGCGATACCCGCCTGCTCAAGATGTTCAGCATGGTGGCCCGGCGCCGCTTTCCGCTGATCGACGGTGGCGAGAACTACTATCACATGGTCCATGTGCGCGATCTGGTGCGCGGCCTGCGGCTCCTCGGTACCCACCCGAAGGCCGTCGGCGAGATCTTCATTCTGGGCGGTGAGCGATACCTGAAGCTCTCGGAGCTCACCGCCCTGATCGCCGCCGCCGCGGGGGTGCCAGCGCCTTGGCTCCGGCTGCCCGCTCGGCCGTTCCAGGTCCTCGGCGACATGGTGGAGCGGATCTGCATTCCGTTCGGCATCGAGCCGCCGATCCATCGCCGGCGGGTGGATTTCTACACCAAGAGCCGCGCGTTCAGCATCGAGAAGGCCAAGCGCCTCCTCGGCTATCGCCCCGAGGTGCGCCTCGAGGATGGTATCCGGGAAACGCTCGACCGCTACATCGCCAGCGGGCACATCGAGGTGGCGTACCAGCAGTGACGGCGGCCGCAACCGCGCCGCGCGAAGATGCCGACATCGAGTCGTCGTCGGAGACCTACGCCCGGCGCTTCGCCGGCGCCGTCGGCCGCTGGTTCATCGAATCGCAGACGCAGATCACGCTGGAGTGTCTCGCAGGACTGGCCCCCGGGGCGTCGGTACTCGATGTCGGCGGGGGCCACGCGCAGGTGGCCCCGCCGCTGGTAGACGCAGGCTATCAGGTCACGGTAGTCGGCAGCGATGCATCCTGCGGCGCCCGCCTCGCCTCGCTCACGGCCGCCCGCCGCTGTCGCTTCGACGTGGCCGACCTGCAGTCTCTCCCCTACGACCCCCAATCCTTCGACGCGGTGGTCTGCTACCGCCTGGTGGCGCACAGCATCGACTGGCGGGCGCTGATCGGGGAGCTGTGCCGCGTCGCCCGCCACCGGGTGGTCGTGGACTATCCGGCGTGGCGCAGCGTCAACGTCGCGTCCGGCGCTCTCTTCAAGATCAAGAACTCCATCGAGCGCGGGACCACCCGCCCGTTCGCCCTCTACCGCCGCGGGGAGATCGCGAGCGCCTTCGCCACCGCGGGGTTCATGGTAGCGTCGGTTCGCCCGCAATTCCTGTTGCCGATGGCGCTCTACCGCATGGCGCGGTCGCCCGGTCTGGCGCGCACCGCCGAAGGAATCGCGCGTTCCCTCGCGCTCACCTCGGCCTTCGGGTCTCCCGTCATCGTCCGAGCTGATCGGCGGCACTACGGTGGTGGCGTCGCCTCAGGCTGAACGCCCGCTCCGAGTGCTGGCGTGGCCCGGGCTGGGCGCCCGCGCGAAGAATCCCTACACCTGGCTGCTCTACACCCACCTGGCCGCGCTCGGCGTGCGGGTGGACGACTTCACGCCGCGGCGCGCCCTCACCGGCCGCTATGACGTGTTGCATATGCACTGGCCGGACAAGGCGCTCAACGCGCGATGGCTCGCCGGGCGGATGGCGGGCGCCGCGGCCGCACTGGGCATGCTGGACGTCGCGAAGGCGCGAGGTGCCCGCGTGGTCTGGACCGCGCACAACGCCCGCCCGCACGAATCGCGGCACCGACGGCTCGAGACCTGGTTCTGGGACGCGGTGCTGCGCCGCGTGGACGCGGTGGTGCACCCCAGCCTGGCCGGTCAGACCGCGACGGAGGCGGCGTATCCCGACGTTCGCGCGCTTCCGCACGGCGTGGTTCCGCTGGGACACTTCCGGGGGACTTATCCGGCTACGGTCACGCGCGCGGCGGCGCGCGCGTCTTTCGGCCGGGCGGAGTCCACCCGGGTCGTCACCTTCCTCGGGCTCATCCGGCCGTACAAGAACGTCCCTCATCTGGTGCGGACGGTCCGCCAGCTGCCGGGGGATCCCGGCCGGTACGCCCTGCTCGTCGCCGGTGAGCCGCTGGACCGCGCGATCGCGGAGGAGGTGCGGTCGGCGGCGGACGCTGATCCGCGCGTGCAGATGACGCTGGAGCACGTGCCCGACATCGACGTGCAGCGCTACCTGCGCGCCGCCGATCTGGTCGTCCTGCCGTTCCGGGACATCACCAACTCGGCGAGCGCCCTGCTCGCCCTTTCGTTCGACCGCCCAGTCCTGGTCCCCGCCCTCGGCGCGATGGGTGAGCTCCAGGCGATCGTCGGACCCGAATGGGTCCGGACGTACCAGGGCGAGCTGACGGCCGACACCCTGGAGCGCGCACTCGAGTGGGCCGCGGACCGGTCCGACGGCTCGGCGCCTCTCGACGCGCTGGGGTGGCCGGAGATCGCACGACGGACGCTCGCCGTGTACCGGCAGGCAGGCGCGTAGATGGGCGGCTCCAGGGTGTCGGTGGTCGTGCCGCTCTACAACAAGGCCGGTCCCGTTGTCGCCGCGGTCAAGTCGGTACTGTGCCAGACGGTCGCGGACTTCGAGCTGATCGTCGTGGACGACGGGAGCACCGATGGGGGTGCGGGCGTCGTGGCGGCAATGGGGGACCGTCGCGTGCGGATCCTTACCCAACCCAACGCCGGTCCCGGCGCGGCACGGAATCGGGGGTGGCGCGACGCCACCAGCGAGCTGATCGCGTTTCTGGATGCCGACGACGAGTGGGAGCCCGACCTGCTCCAGCGTGCGGTGGCCGCGCTGCATGCCGATGTGGAGTGCGCCGCGTGGGTCTGCGGCCGGTCGGCTGGCCCCGGGCGGGTGAGCCAGGCGCCGCTCAACCGGCGCATGGGCCTCGCGGCCGGCCGATGGCGCCTGCCCACCGATGCTTCGCCGAAGGCGCTCAAGTTCTACGTGGACTTCTGTCATTCCAGCTGCATCGTCGCCCGCCGCGCCCTGATCGAGCGGTACGGCGGTTACTACGATGATGGCCGAGTCACCTACGGCGAGGACAGCTATCTGTGGCTGACCTTCGTGCTGAACCACTGGCTCTCGGTGGACCCGGAGGCGCGGGTCTGGTTCCACACCGAGCATTCCAGCCTCGGCGCCGCCCGCCTGGGCCGCCACCCCGTGCGTCCGGCGCTGGCCGATCCCGGCCCGCTCTTCGAGCGCTGCGAGCCCGCGCGAGCCGGCCAATTGCACGATCTGCTGGCGTATTACCGCCTGGGCGAGACGGAAAAGCTTGCCGGTCTGGAGACGCTGGCCGCGGATGAGCTCGCGCGGTGGCGGGTGCGCTTCCCCTGGCGACGGTCACCGCGGGGCAGGATCGCACTGCGCGAAGCGCTGGTGACCGCGGCCGCGGCCTCTCCCTGGGTCAGGAAGGCGCTGGCCGTGCTGACGGGACGGGATCGCCGAACACGTAGTTGAACGTCTCGATGTCCCGCTGGAACATCCGCTCGACCAGTGCGCGAGACTCGTCATCGTAGTACCGCGTGTAGTGCGGGAAAGTATGTCGCTTCTCGTGACTCCAGACGGCGCGCCGCACCCGCCTGCGCAGCTCTCGAATGCTGTCGGGCCACCGCGCTTCCAGGGAGCGGTTCACCAGCGGCAGGGGCTCCGGTGGGATGCCGAGTCGGACGCACACCCGATCGAAGTCCTCCTGCAGCCGCTCGTAGCGGCCCACGAAATCCACCAGGAGCCGCCCGGACTCATCGTGCAGGAAGTCGTATTGCGGCACGACGTGACAGTAGAGATCGGTCCAGCCGGGAGCGGGGAAGCGCTTGAAGAGGTAGGTCTTGAAATCCACCTTCACCGGGTAGCCGCGGTATTTGTACTCGGAGACGAGCCGGTCCCACGGATTGCGCACGAAGGCGAACTTGAAGTAGGTGTCGAACTGCGCCCTGCTCACGTAGCCAAGCCGGACGTACTCGGCCGCGCCCAGATGCTCGAGCCGGGGAGGGCCCCGAGCCGGATCGTCGTTGCCTTTCAGCAGTAGCGGTGCCCGCTGCGCCCACGTCAGACCGAGCCGGGCGAGGAAGAAGTGCTCTATGCTCATGCCGGCCGTCTTGGGCACGTGCACGAACAGGCAGCGGTACTGGTGGCAGATCACGTCACGAGCCGGCGAGCGCCGCTTCGACGGCCTCGAGCATTTCGTCGAGCTTGAACGGCTTGGAGATCGTGCGGATGGCCCCGAGCATCCGCGCGTCACCCAGGACGTCGACCCCCGGGTTCATGTCGCCTCCCGACATGGCGAGAATGCGTGCCCGCGGCGCGATGTCCTTGAGCTCGATGATCGTCTCGATCCCGTCCTTGCCGGGCATGTGGATGTCGGTGATCACGAGGTCGCCCGGATCCTGACGCCACAGGCGGATGCCCTCAGTGCCGTCGCCCGCCGCCACCACCTCGTGGCCCGCCCGCTCCAGCAGCACCTGGAGAGGTTTCCGAATGCTGGCCTCGTCGTCGATGATCAGGATACGGGCCACAGACATCTCCTGGAGAGTGGCATCACCTTAGCAGGATAGGGGTGTCGGTGCCATCTTCTGACGCCCCCCTTGGGAGGGTCGTGACACGGCAGAACTTGCCGGGGTGAAGGGGACTCAGGCATCCCCCTAGGGGATTCTCCCGTGCTCGCCTCCTGAACAGACAATCCGCCATCAGCGAGGGCAGGGAATGGAGCTGGAGCTGGTGCAGCCCGACCGGAAGCACGCATCCGCGCGGATCCTCGTCGTCGACAACGAGGCCACGAACGTGCGGACGCTGAGCCGCATCCTCAAGGCGGCCGGGTACACCAACGTCGTGTCCACCACAGACCCCACGAAGGTGGTCGCGCTCTTCGCGGAGCAGGAGCCCGATCTGCTCCTGCTGGATCTGCACATGCCGGTTCTGGACGGCGTGGCCGTGCTCGAGCGCCTGGCCGAGCTGGCGGCGCCGCACAGCTATCTGCCTGTCCTCGTGCTCACCGGCGACGCCTCCCAGCAGGCCCGCCGCCGCGCGCTCACCAAGGGGGCCAAGGACTTCGTCACCAAGCCGTTCGAGGTAGACGAGGTGCTGCTCCGGATCCGCAATCTGCTGGAGACCAAGTATCTGCACCGCGAGATCGCGGCCGAAAACGTGGCCCTGGAGCAGCGGGTCGCCGAGCGAACGGCGGACCTGGAGAGCGCCCACCTGGACTCGCTCGAGCGCCTGGCGGTCGCGGCCGAGTATCGGGATGACGACACCGGCCGGCACACGGAGCGGGTCGCCGCGCTGGCGGCCCTCCTGGGCCGGGCTTCGGGGCTGGCTGATGAGGAGGTGGAGCTGCTCCGCCGGGCCGCGCCACTGCACGACCTCGGCAAGATCGGGATTCCGGACGCGATCCTCCGGAAGCCCGGACCGCTCACCCCGGAAGAGTGGGAGATCATGAAGACCCACACCACGGCGGGTGCGCGCATCCTGGGCGGTGGCAAGTCGCGGGTCATCCGACTGGCGGAGGAGATCGCGCTCTCGCATCACGAGCGGTGGGACGGCAGCGGGTATCCCGAGGAACGTGCGGGGAACACGATTCCGCTGCCGGCTCGCGTCGTGGCCGTCGCCGACGTGTTCGACGCCCTCACCTCCGACCGCGTATACCGGAGGGCCTGGACGCCGGAGGCGGTGCAGGCCTATCTCCTGTCCCACTCCGGGGTGCATTTCGATCCCGAGCTGGTGACGCTGTCCCTGCAACCGCTCGTCTGGCAGGCCTTCCTCGCCGTTCGCGACCGCTGACGCGGCCGCCAGCGGACCGTCTTACGGCCGGGTGTCAGGCTGAGAGAGTGTCCCGGATTCGGGTGACGAGCTGTGTGGGCGGGAAGGGTTTCGAGAGCAGCTGTTCCTCGGGGATGTCGACCCCGTGCTTGAGCAGGTGCTCGCGAGGGTAACTCGACATGAAGAGGACGCGGACCCACCGCTGGCTGGATCGGATCTGAAGCGCCAGCTCGGATCCCAGTCCCCCAGGCATCGCGACGTCGGTGAGCACCAGGTCCACCGCGCCCGCCAGCTCCGCCAGGAGCGTCCGGGCCTCGGCGGCGCGGGTGGCGGTCCACACGCGGTAACCCTCGGACCGCAGGGTGCGCTCGACCAGTGTGAGGGTGACCGGGTCGTCGTCGACTACGACGATCGTAGTGTCGGCGGGGCGGAGGGCGCGTCGGGAGCGAGTGGCGGTCATCCCGACGGCTCAGGACATCCGGTCGGCCAGGCGCCGGCGCCGGCCACCGGGCTCGATCCGTCCGGGCAGCTGTCCCCGATAGTCGAAGTGCTCGGCTGGCAACACCCGTTCCTTGAGCGCGGTATACCCGCGGCGTACGATGAGCCTCTCCGCGACCTGGTCCGCGATCCGTGCTGCCGGCTGCCATCCGGAGGGTAGATCGGGGTACAGCAAGGCATATTCCGGCCTCAGCCGGGCTTCACGTGCTCCGTCCATCAGATTTCACCATACGATGAGCCTGTCGGTCTCTTCGTCGCCAACGCCTGAAAGCTAACTCGGTGGAGGCGAAGACAGGGGCCTGGCCCAATCAGGTGTGCCCAAGGAGGGAGAGGTCTGCTGGCAGGCCTATGAATCAGGCCGGGATCCGGCATGGTGGTCCTGACGCTGGAACGCCAGAAACGCGTGGATCGCCGCTACCGCGACCGGGTCGTCGCTCCTGAGCCGGAGGGCCGCGCCTCGGGGCAGGGTGTCCACCGTGTAGCGCACGGCCGAACGCCTCGCTGCCAACACGTCGGTCCCGGGCACGTCGCGATCGTGAACGAAGCCCGGCAGCCGGAAGTCCCCGGCGGCGAACCGGCTCGCGATCATCTGCATGTGCCGTCGTATCCGTGCGGCGCCCGCGGTATCCGCCGCATTTCGCTGAAGCTCGATCCGGCCGCCGTCGGCAAGCGGCTCGAAGATGTGGGTCGAGGTGTACTGGTTGACTCCCATCGCGACGTGGCCGCGCGCCTGCACGCCAGCGAATCCGGAGTCGGCCGCGCCGGCGTTGGCGCTCCGGCGTTCCCCGTCGCACCCGCACAGGAGGAGCATTAGACCAAGGAACATGCCGATAGGCGAAGACATCAGTTCTCCTACGAGGAATGACGAGGTTTGGAGTCGTCAGGATTTCGGGGAACCCGCCGTGGGGACCTCCTGTTCTTGACTTAGAGCGCTCTAACTCTCCTATACTGTCCCCAGCGAGTTGTTCCGTCGAGTTGCGCCGTCACCTGGACGCTGGCAAGGACACGCCTATGGCTCCACAGACCCGATCCCCCATGGCCCGTCGCGGTGCGGTGCCCCGGGCGGTGCCCAGGCCCACCGACCCCCTTCGCAGCGAGCTCACCGTTCAGGAGACGGCGGAGCGCACCGGCTTGAGCGAGCATACGCTGCGCTACTACGAGCGGGCCGGCCTCCTGACCGCCGTCCGCCGCGACGACTCGAGTGGACACCGGCGCTACTCGGCCGACGACGTGGCCCGCATCAGCACCCTGGCCTGTCTGCGCGCCACCGGGATGCCGCTCGACCAGATGCGTCGCTATTTCACCCTCGCGGCCGGGGGGCGGAGTGCCGCGCACGAGCTCCGCGCCCTGCTGGAGGAACAGGAAGGCGCGCTCGAGGAGCGCATGCAGGGGATGCAGCGGCACCTGGACTACGTCCGCCGAAAGATCGACTACTGGAAGGCCCTCGAGGCGGGGAAGGATGCGGTCGCACGGCAGATCGCCGACGAGCTCGCCCGCCAGACCTGAACCACGACCCGAACTGAGAGAGTTTCCGTGACGCATACTCATGACACATCCGCGGCCGGCACCGCGACCCTGGCACCAGGCCTCCCGTCCCGGGGCTACGCCGCCGCGACCGCCCGGTCGCCGTTGGCGCCGTTCGAGTTCGAGCGGCGGGCACCCGGCGCGAAGGACGTCGTTCTCGACGTCCTCTTCTGCGGCGTCTGCCACTCCGACATCCACCAGGCCCGGGACGAGTGGGGCGGATCGCTGTTCCCCATGGTACCCGGCCACGAGATCGTCGGTCGGGTGACGCAGGTCGGGGCTGGTGTCACCCGGTTCGCCGCCGGCGACCTGGTCGGCGTAGGCTGCATGGTGGATTCCTGTCGCCACTGCGAGGATTGCCGCGAAGGGTTGGAGCAGTTCTGCCGCAACACGCTGACGCTGACCTACAACAGTCCCGATCCCATCCTGGGCGGCTCGACCTACGGCGGCTACTCCAATCAGATGGTCGTGGATCAGGATTTCGTGCTGCGGGTGTCGGAGAAGCTGGATCCCGCCGGCGCCGCCCCGCTGCTTTGCGCCGGGATCACGACGTATTCCCCGCTCCACCACTGGGAAGTCGGGCCTGGTCAGCGGGTCGGCATCGTCGGCCTCGGCGGGCTCGGGCACATGGGCGTCAAGCTGGCCCGCGCGATGGGCGCCGATGTGTCGCTCTTCACGACGTCTCCCGGGAAGGCGGATGATGCCCGGCGGCTCGGCGCCGACGAGGTGATCCTTTCGCGGGACGCGGAGGAGATGAAGCGTCACGACCGACGGTTCGATTTCATCCTCGATACCGTGGCCGTGCCGCACGACCTCGACGCCTATCTCACGATGCTCAAGCGGGACGGAACGCTCTGCCTGGTCGGCGCCCCGGACAGCCCCCACCCGTCTCCGACGGTCTTCAACCTCATCCTGGGGCGGCGTCGGATCGCCGGCTCCCCGATCGGCGGCATCAAGGAGACCCAGGAGATGCTGGACTTCTGCGCGGAGAAGGGGATTGTCTCGGACGTGGAAGTGATCCGCATGGATCAGATCAACCAGGCGTACGAGCGGATGATCAAGAGCGACGTGAAGTATCGATTCGTGATCGACCTGGCGACGCTCGCCTAGGTAGGAGGGCGACTCCAGTCGAGGAAGCAGCGCCCAGGGTCCCAGCCCTGGGCGCTGCTCGCATGAGCATCACGCCGATCTCCCCGTGGACAGGACACTTCTTCGTTACCACCACTGTTACCGCCCTCTTGCCCAGACCTTTCCCAAGAAGCCCCGCCCAGAGATATATCTGGACGGGGCTTTGGTTTCCGGAGTGGGCCCGGCGCGACTCGAACGCGCGACCTCTTGCTCCGGAGGCAAGCGCTCTATCCAACTGAGCTACGGACCCGTAAGAACTTACGGGGTGCGAACCTGCGACGACGCAGGAAAACAGTGCCGGACTCTGCCTTCCAGAACCCAATTCTAATCCTTGCCTGCCTGTATGGTAGCCCCCGGTGCCCCGCCGCAGGCGATCGCGTTGGGGGTTGCCGGGGCTGGTTCTCGCTACGGCGCGGTGACCCTGTCGCCCATGTGGCGGCATCGACAGTGCGCTGGCCTTGGGAACACGGGCTCAAGCGCGGCGCGGCGCCGCCGGCCTTCCTACCACATTCTCCACGTCGGGGCTGAGCGGGAGAACCGCTCTGCGCTCTCAGGCGGGCCGCGCTGCTCCACGATCTCGCTGGGGCAAGCTGATCATTCGGTGAAGCGGTGGGTGTGCCCGGTCGGCCGCAGCGGCCAAGCGGGGCAAGCTGCGAAGATCGTGGCGAGGTGCTCTATCGGATAGCTTTAAGAACGGATAAATAGCACGCGGGCACCCTTCGGACATTACGTTCGGATCTGGAGCGGCAGCTCGTGTTGAGGCGGGGGGAGCAGGTCAGCGTCAGTGGCGGTCGGCCCTGCGAATCTTAGAGTCAATCACCATCGAGTTCGTGCCACATGACAGTCAAGATCACTCGCTTTCCACCTAAGCGGTGGCAGTGGATGGCTCTAGCCGTCGCCATCCTGTGCCTCGATTATCTGAGCGGTCCCTTCATTCAATTTCCTATCCTGTTCGTGTTTCCGGTAATCCTGGCCACCTGGCGTGATGGCCGAACCTGGGGGATGGCAACAGGGGTGGTGCTCCCGATGGCGCGGCTTGCGTTCACGGCTCGCTGGGGCGCGCCGTCCTCTCTGGCGTTGGCGATCCTCGATCAGCTCGTCGACGTCACGATTCTGATCGGGTTCGCCCTCGCGGCTCATCGTTTCGTCCTCCAGGAGCGGGAGCTCCGGGTGCTCGAGGGCTTGCTTCCGATCTGCATGTTTTGCAAGCGGATCAGGACCGAGGAGCAAACCTGGCAACAGCTCGAGCAGTTCATCACCAGCAAGTCGGAGGCGCGGTTCAGCCACACCTTCTGTCCCGAGTGCGGGCGCCGCCACTACGGTGAATATTCGGAGTGATCTACATACGCCGTCGATGGCAACCGGTCGCCGCTAGGGCATCATCAACGAAGAGCATCGGAGATCCTGATGGGCGCGACGGGCCAAACGTCACCGCCGCTGATCGAGCGAGCCCTGCGGCCGTTCCAAGAGTTCTTCCAGCGGGAGAGCTCCAGCGGCCTGCTGCTGCTCGCCTGCACCGCACTCGCGCTCGGGTGGGCCAACAGTCCGTGGGCCGACGCCTACGCCCGCCTGTGGGAGATAACCCTCGCCGTGGGGACGGGGGAGTTCGCCATCCGAGAGACCCTGCGCCACTGGATCAATGACGGGCTCATGGCGGTGTTTTTCTTTCTCGTGGGCCTGGAGATCAAGCGGGAGGTGCTGGTCGGCGAGTTGGCGTCGTTGCGCCGCGCTATGCTCCCCCTGGCGGGCGCGCTCGGCGGAATGATCGTACCCGCCCTGCTCTACCTGGGCGTCAACGGATCCGGGCCGGGGGCCTCAGGCTGGGGCATTCCGATGGCCACCGACATCGCCTTCGCGCTCGGGGTCCTGGCGCTGCTCGGCCCGCGGATACCGGTGGCCCTGAAGGTCTTTCTCGCCGCGCTCGCGATCGTGGACGACATCGGCGCGGTGCTGGTGATCGCCCTGTTCTACACCGCCGATCTGTCGGTCGGCGCCTTGATCTGGGGGAGCATCATCTTCGCGGCCCTGGTCGGGTGCAACGGCATCGGGGTCCGGCGGCCGACGCCGTACCTCCTCCTCGGAATCGCCCTGTGGGTGGCTTTTCACGAGTCAGGGGTGCACGCGACGGTGGCCGGGGTGTTGCTGGCCTTCACCATTCCGGCCCGCCCTAGAATTGACGCCGGCGAGTTCCTGACCCGAACCCGCCAGGCGCTCGACGAGTTCGCCTCCGCGGGCCTCGAGGCTGTGGTGACCAGTAAAGCCCACCAGGACGCGATCCTCACGATAGAGGCGGCGGCCGAGGCGGTCCAAACGCCGCTGCAGAAGCTGGAGGACAAGCTTCACGGCGGCGTCGCCTTCGGCATCATGCCGCTCTTCGCGCTGGCGAACGCTGGGGTCCCGCTCACGGGGGGTAGCGGAGTGCTCGCGAGTCCCGTCGCGCTCGGTGTCGTCCTCGGTCTCGTCTTGGGCAAGCCCCTCGGCATCATGCTTTTCGCCTGGCTGGCGACGAGGCTCGGCGCAGCGGAACGCCCGGCCGATGTCTCCTGGCGGATGCTCCACGGTGCCGGCTGGCTTGGCGGGATCGGCTTTACCATGTCACTGTTCATCGGAGGGTTGGCTTTCGACGACGCGGCCCTGCTCAGGGAGGCCAAAATCGGTATTCTCGTGGCCTCGCTGGCCGCGGGGACCATGGGGTGGCTCCTGCTCCGAAGGGCGTCCTCGGCGAGTGGAAGCGCTCGATGAGCTGCCACTCCTGACCACGCTCGCGGTGGGCGCGACGATGGTCAATCTTTCTAGTGGTGCTGGTCAGGATCTCCGATCAACGGGGCCCCGGGTCGGACTCCTTCTCGAGGCGAATCGCCCCACGGGCCCGGGCGGCGAGTCCATCCAGACGCTCTCGGTCGTGGGCTGAGGCCACGGTCCGATTTCCGGTCTCCTCGATCAGCGCGATCTGTTCCAGCAGGACCTCGCGCCGTGTGGTCGAGCGCGTAATTCGGCCCACTATTTCGAGTGTCTCGAGCTGGCGCACGAGAACACTCACGTTCCCCGCGGCGTGTTGCCGCACCTCGTCGAACGCCGTCTGGACCAGGCTCTCGAATGTCGGCCCAGCAGCCGCCACACGCAGGACGCCATCGTCCGAGCGGTAGGGGGAGTCCACCCGACGGCTGGCCGTGCGCACGAGAATGGCCCCGAGATAATCCACGCACGTGGAGGCCGTGGTCATATCGTTGATGCCCGGGGAAAGCGCCTTCAGTGCGATATCCACCAGCTGGCGCACGCCGAACAGGGCATCCTGGTCGATCGTCCGGTAGCGACTGATTGTGAACCGACTGGCCACCGCCTCCTCGGCCGGCCTCTCGCCCTCGTGGCCCGCGGCGGGCGGGCTGTCGGGATGCGGAGCGAGCGAGGCGACCGGCAGGCCGGCGATCACGAATTCGCCGATCTCTCGCTCCAGCCGGATGACGAGGCCGCCCTCGCGGGCCACCCGCATCAGGCCCTTCCCGTCCACCCGCTGGATGTACCCGGTCGAACGCGCGAGCACGTCGCGCCAACGGTCGGCCGGCACGGCGGCCAGCAGGGCGGCCCGCTCGGTCCGGGCGGCCTCCTCGCCCAGCTCCTCCGGGAACAGGCGGTCTACGACCTCGACCGTCTCCCGCGCGATCCGCGCGATGATCTCGGACGCCTGCAGGGTGGTGGCAATGTGGTGCACGAAGAAGATCAGCACCGCGATCCCGAGGATGGCCAGCAACACGCCGAGAAGAACGGCCAGTGACGGGACGAAGGTGAGGCCGTCGCCACCCCGGATCGTCCGCAGGACGACGAGGCAGTACGCGAAGACTCCGACGAAGATCCCCAGCACTATCTGGTTGGCGCGGTCCCGCATGAAGTTGCGGAGGATGCGCGGCGTGTACTGGCTGGACGCCTGCGTCACCGCGACCATCGTGATCGAAAACGTCACGCCGGCCACCGTGATCATCGAGCCGGCGATGGCGGCGAGCATGCTCCGCGCGCCGTCGGCGCTCGCCCCGAAGACGCGGGGCCAGCGGGCGAGCGCCTGCGGGTCCACCACGGTCGACAGTTCGACCATGCCGATGGCCAGCAGGATGGCGACGAGCACGATGCTGCCGGGGACGAACCACAATCCATCGGCGAGTCGCGCCCAGGCGGCGCGCAGATCGGCCATGCTTCCGGCTCCGCTCAGGTAGGTCCGGTGTGCTCGGCCCGGACGGGTGGGAGGGCGACAACCTCTAAGGCTGCCAACGCTACGGAGATCCCTTCGGCCTCGAACCGGGCGATCACCCGGGATCGCGGAGGCTCCGAGTAGACCAGAGACCCATGACGATCATTCGTCGTCGGCATCGGTCCCGCCGCCGCCCAGCCATCCGCGCCGCCGGAAGCTGATCAGCATCCCGATGGACACCACGGCCATCAGGCCGAGCAGGGCGGGGTAGGCCCACCGGTAGTGCAGCTCCGGCAGATAGTCGAAGTTCATCCCGTAGAGGCCGGCGAGAAACGTGAGCGGGATGAAAATGCTCGCCATGATCGTGAGCAGCTTCATCACGTCGTTGGTCCGCTGGCCCTGCGTGGACATGTGGGTGTCCATCAGGCTCGAGGCGAGCTCGCGGTAGGTGTCGATGACGTCGAGGATCTGGACCGCGTGATCCAGGCAGTCGCGCAGGTACTGCCGCACCTGGGGTGAGATGAGCGGCGACTCCTCCCGCACCAGCGCCCCGACCGCCTCGCGCTGCGGCCACACCGCCCGCCGCAGCAGCAGCAGGTCGCGCCGGATCCGGTGGATGCCGCGCTGGCTCGACGGCCGGAGCTCGTTCAGGATGCGGTCCTCGATCGCCTGTAGCCGGTCGCCCAGCTCCTCGAGCAGCGGGTAGTAGCCGTCGAGCACCGCGTCGATCAGGGCGTAGGCGAGATAGTCGGGGCCGGAGCGCCGGATCAAACCCTTGCCCACCCGGATCCGTACCCGCACGGGGTCGAACACGTCGCCGGCGCGCTCCTGGAGCGTGAGCAGGTAGCGCGGGCCGATGAAGAGGCTCACCTGCTCGACATCGAGGGAGCCCTCGACCGATTTGGCCATCCGGGTGATCACCAGGTGCTGCTGCTCGTACGCTTCGGCCTTGGGGCGCTGCGGAACGTTGACCACGTCCTCCAGCGCGAGCGGATGGATGGCGAAGATCTCGGCGAGGCGGCGAAGGACCGTCTCGTCACCCAGGCCGTGGATGTCGATCCATACCACCCGGTCGCCGCCCAGCAGCGCCGGGATCTCCTCCACCCCGACCTCCTCCAGCTCCTCGACCCCGTCCGGCGCGTAGCGGGTGACCCTGATGGAGACCGCCTGCGGCTCCTCCGGGAACACCAGGGTGCCCGGCGCCGCGCCGATCGGCGGGTGGCGCTTGTGAAAGTTCAGCAGCCGGGATGCGCCCGCGAGGGCGACGCGGACGCCCTGGGTGACCGGATCGCGCATCGCTCACTTCCCCCCGGTGCCGTGGCCCGCCAGGCGGGACGCGCCGGCCCACACCCGGTCGCTCACGTCGTCCACGAACAGTTGGAGATGGGGGAAGGGGATCTGGATGCCCGCCTCGTCCAGCGCGACCTTGCTCGCCTCCAGTATCTGGAAGAAGAGCCGCCGTTCCTGCGAGGGGTCGTCGGTCCACACCCGGACCTCGAGGTCCACGCTGGAGCCACCCAGCGCACGCGCGATCACCTCCGGTGCGGGGCTCTCCAGCACGCCGTCCACCGCCCGGGCCGCCGGCAGGAGCGCGTCGCGCGCCTCCGCGATCCGCTCCTTGTAGGCGATTCCCACAGGCACGTTGACCCGCACCTCGCCGTAGAGCGAGTGATTCACCAGCATGTCGCCGATGATCTGCTTGTTGGGGATCACCACGTAGGTGTTCTCCATGGTGCGGATCCGGGTGGTGCGCATGGTGATCTCCCGCACCTCGCCGTACTTGTCCATGGTGGTGATGAAGTCGCCGACCTTGAAGGGACGGTCCCAGAAGATGAGGAACCCCGCGATCATGTTGGCGATCGTCTCCTGCGCCGCGAATCCGAGGGCAATGCCGGCCACTCCGATGCCGGCCAGGGCCGCGCCGACGTTGATGCCGAGCTGGCTGGCCGCCATGACGGCGCCGATCACGATCACCGCTCCCTTGAAGAGCCCGTCCACCAGCAGGGTGATGAGGGCCGGCGCGAAGTGGGCCCGGTTCAGCGCCCCCCGGAGGACCGGCCGGGTCAGCCTGAGCCCGATCCAGAACAGCAGCGCGACCGCGCAGGCCGCGACCAGCCGGGGGACCACGGCGAGGGCAAGAGCGAACAGGCGGTCCTGGTCGACGAAGAGGAGGGGTGAATCCATCGGGGCCTCGGGTCGCGGGAGCGGGCGGAGGGTCGGCCGCACGGAATCTGGCGCTCCGGTCCGCCGAAGCCAAGCAGGCGGTGGCCGCGCGCGCGGTCACCCTGTCGCCGCCCCGCGGCCGGCGATACCATAGTAGCGCATGAGTAGCGCAAGGCCCTCGCCGCGTTCCGCCGCGATCGCCGGTGACTGTCGCCGCCAACGCGCCGTTCCACCGCACACAAGGTCAGGATCGTGAATTCCGATCAGATGCCCGAGGGCGACACCGCCGCACGGCCGAAGCCCAGGTACGTCCTGTCACTGGCCGTCGGGGCGGCGATCATCCTGGCCGGGGGCGCGCTGCTGAAGCCCGCCGATCACCGGGCGACGCCGCGGGTCAGTCTCACCGAGAGCAGCACGCTGCGCGCCCTGTCCCGCCGCGGCGAATTCAGGAACATGGCCGAGTTCGTCGCGGAGCGGGTCGCGGCGGCCGGGAACCACCTGGTGTACCTGCCCGCGCTCGGCGCCGGTGGCGTGGCTTGGGATTCGGCGGGTACGGCCGTGAGCGCCGGGCAGGACGAGATGCCCGTGGTCGCGGTGCCGTTCGTCAGCACCGACGGCACGGCGCCGGCCGTGACCGCGCCGGCCGGCCTGCTCGCAGCCCGCGGCTGGGTCCTGATCGCGGCCCGGCAGGCGGACGGCACGATCGCCTCCAGCGTCGGCATGTACGGAGGGGAGGTTCGGCAGCGTTGCGCGGATGAGGAGTACCGCGTGATGGTGCTCAGTGTCCCTCTCGGCCCTGCGCTGGCGGGAGGGGGCGTATTCGATCTCGATGGAAACCTGCGCGGGGTCGTCTCCCGCTGCGGGGAAGGCTATGCGGTGCTGCCCCCGGAGGAGGTCGCCCGGGTCTTGCGCCTGCGCGGACCTTCCGACAGTGCCGGCGGACGCAGCCTGGGTCTCGAGGTCGCCGCGCTCGATCCGCTGGCCCGGCGCTACTTCGCCGCCGACAGCGGAGCGCTGATCACCGGCGTGGCGCTGGGTGGCCGCGCCGCCCGGGCCGGGCTTCGTCCGGGCGACGTCATCCTCGCGGCAGACAGCCAGGTGATCCGCGGGCCGGAGGACCTCGCCACGCTGACCGTGCCGTCGCCCGGCTCGGGACCGACCCTCACCCTGTTCCGGGCCGAGCGAGTCCGCCGGGTGGCCGTCCCGGAGGCGGGGCCTGCCGACTCCGCGCTCGGCCTGGCTTTTTCTGCGGTCCCGGCCGGCCTCGAGCTGGCCGGCGTAATCCCCGGCAGCCTGGCCGAGCGCGCAGGGCTCCGCCCGGGCGACCGTATCGTTCGGGTGAACGCAGTGGAGCACCCCACGGTCGCCCAGGTGCTCCGGGCGCTGGGCGGGACCGACGCCGGCCCGGTGTACCTGGTGTATCAACGCCGGAACCGGGAGCGGGGAGTGTTTCTGCGGCCGTGAACGAACTCCTGTCGCTGGGCCTCATCCTGCTCTTCGCGCTGCTCGCGGGCCACCTGGTCAAGCTGGTCCGCGTCCCCGAGGTGACCGGCTATCTCCTCGCCGGGGTCGTCCTCGGTCCCTCGGCATTCGATCTCATCTCGCACGAGAGCCTCGACCGGCTGACCGTGTTCAGCGAGGTGGCACTGGGCCTCATCCTGTTCTCGATCGGCTCGGTGTTCGAGTTCTCTCAGCTGCGCGGCTTCGGCCGGCAGGTGCTCCTGCTCACGCTGGCGGAATCGCTGCTGGCCGCCGTGCTGGTGAGCGGCGGCACGCTGGCGGTCGGGCAGCCCTGGCCGATCGCTCTGCTGCTCGGCGCCATCGCGATGGAGACCGCGGCCGCCTCCACGCTCATGGTCATCCGCGAGTCCAACACGGCGGGGCCGCTGACCGAAACGCTCACCGGCATCATCGCCGTCAACAACATCTTCACCCTGATCGCGTTCGCGCTGGTTGCGGCGGTCCTCGACCTGCGGCTGGGCGGCGTGGCGGGGGGTCTGACCGGCGAGCTGGTCTATCGCTCGCTCTTCCCGCTGGTCTGGCAGCTGGTGGGATCGGTGGCGCTGGGATTCCTCGCCGGGCTGTTGCTTGCGATGTGGGCCGCCCACGCGGTGGAGCATGGCGAGGTGCTGATCCTGCTGGCCGGCTGCATCCTGCTCACCGTGGGCGCGGCCGCCGCCCTCGAACTCTCGCCCCTCGTCGCCAGCTTGTCGGTCGGCGCCACGATGGCCAACCTCTCCGACCGGAGCCGGAAACTCTTCGCGGCGCTGGGACACACGGACCCCCCGCTCTACGCCATCTTCTTCGTGATCGCCGGGGCGGACCTCAATCTGGCCCTGCTCCCCTCGCTCGGACTCCTCGGGGTGGTCTACATCGTGGGACGCGCGGCGGGGAAGATGATCGGCGCGCGCGCCGCGGCCCGCCGGCTCGGCGTCGATCGGTCGGTCGAGCGCTACCTGGGTCCCGCCATTCTATCCCAGGCGGGGCTCGCGATCGGCCTGCTGCTGGCGGTCAACCAGCGCTTTCCGGACCTGGCCCCCACCGTCACGACCGTGGTGCTGGCCGCCGTCGCGGTGTTCGAGCTCGTCGGTCCGGTGGGCGCCAAGCTCGCCCTCTCCCGCAGCGGAGAGGCCGGACAGCAACCGGACGACGCCGAGAGCATCATGCTGCTCTCGCCGCCGTAGGCCGCCGCGCGGCCACGATGCACGCCGATCCAGTTTCGCCGGAGACGCCGGCGCCCGCCGGGGCAAGGCTCGGGACGTTTGCCGGGGTCTTCACACCCAGCATCCTGACCATTCTCGGCATCATCCTTTTCCTCCGGCTGGGCTACCTGGTCGGATCGTCGGGGCTGCGCCGCACGCTCGCCGTCATCGCCGTCGCCAACGCCATCTCGATCCTCACCTCGCTCTCGGTCGCGGCGATCTCGACCAACCTCAGGGTCAAGGGCGGCGGCGACTACTACCTCATCTCCCGCACGCTCGGACTCGGCTTCGGCGGCGCCATCGGACTGGTGCTGTTCCTCGCCCAATCGGTGTCGGTCGGCTTTTACTGTATGGGCTTCGCGGAGGCGGCGGCAATCCTTCTGCCCGGGACCGACGGCGGGATCACCCGGCTATTGGCGGGCGGGGCGGTCCTGGCGCTGTTGGCGCTCGCTTGGCTCGGCGCCGACTGGGCGACCCGCTTCCAGTACTTCGTGCTCGGCTCGCTGGCCGCCGCCCTCGGCGTTTTCGTCATCGGGAGCGTGGGCGCCTGGGACGGCGGCCTGCTGGATGCGAACTGGGCCTCGCCGCTGGGCGGGCTACCCTTCTGGACCGCCTTCGCCATCTTCTTCCCCGCCGTCACCGGGTTCACCCAGGGCGTCAGCATGTCCGGCGACCTGGCCAACCCCGCCCGCAGCATCCCCACGGGCGTGCTCTCGGCCGTCGCACTCTCCGTCGTCATCTATATCGGTTGCGCCGTGCTGCTCGCGGGGACGCTGCCGGGCTTCGTGCTCCGTGGGGACTACCTGGCCATGAAGCGGCTCGCCGCGTTCGCCCCCCTGATCGATCTGGGTATCGTCGCCGCGACGCTGTCGTCGGCGCTGGCCTCGTTTCTCGGCGCCCCGCGGATCCTCCAGTCGCTCGCCCGGGACGAGGTGTTTCCCGTCCTGCGCGGCTTCGCCCGGGGCAGCGGACCGGCCGACAATCCGCGGCGCGCGGTGCTGCTCACCGGCGGCCTCGCCCTCGCGGTGATCGGCCTGGGCGATCTCAACCGGGTCGCGCCGGTGGTCTCGATGTTCTTCCTCATCTCCTACGGCCTGCTGAACTACGCCACGTATTTCGAGGCGCGGATCCAGAGCCCCTCGTTCCGCCCGACCTTCCGGGTGTACCACCCGGCGGTCGGCCTGGTCGGGGCGGTGGCCTGCGTGGGCGCCATGCTGGCGATCGACCAGGTCGCCGGCGCCGCCGCTGCCGCGATCGTCTTCGGCATCTACCGCTATCTCGACGCCCGCGCCGTCCGGGCGCGCTGGTCGGACGTGCGCCGCTCGCACCATCTCTATGAGGCGCGGCAGCACCTGCTGGCCGCGGCGGCCCAGCCGGAGGATGCCCGGCACTGGCGGCCCCAGCTCCTCGTCTTCTCCGACTCGGCGGCGCGGCGGCGCCGGCTGCTGGAGTTCTCCTCCTGGATCCAAGGCGGGAGTGGGATGACCACGGTGGTGCGTATCCTCCAGGGCGAGGGGGCGCACATGCTCCAGCTTCGGGAGCAGGCGCTCAAGGAGCTGGCCGAGGAGCTCGCCGCCGGCGAGTTCAGCGCATTTCCCCTGGTGGTCACCGGCGCCGACGTGGATCAGACCATCTCCACCGTGGTCCAGGTGTCGGGCATTGGGCCGCTTCGCGCCAATACGGTCATCGCCAACTGGTCCGCCCAGGGCACGGCCATGCCCGCCCCGATCGGCACCCGCCGGTTCGGCCGGAACCTGCGGACCGCGTTCCGGCTGGACTGCAATCTCCTGGTGCTGGACGCCGGCGACGAGGAGTGGCGGCGGCTGGAGCAGGTGCCGTCGCGCGAGCGGACCATCGACATCTGGTGGCGCGGCAACAAGACCGGCGAGCTGATGCTCCTCCTGGGCCATCTCGTCACCCGAAGCGAGGCGTGGGAGGGCGCGACGCTGCGGCTCCTCGCGGATGACCGCGAGGGCGACTCACCCGCGGCGCTGGAGGCGGACCTCCGGGCGGCGCTCGAGGAGTACCGGATCGAGGCCGAGGTGGTGGTCTCCTCGGTCGAGGCCGACGAGATCGCGAGGCGGTCCGGTGGCGCCTCGCTGGTGTTCCTGCCCTTCAGCATCCACGGCGACCAGCTCCGCGGGCCGACCGGCGAGATCGGCTCCCTGCTGCCGTCGCTTCCGGTCGTCGCGATGGTGCTGGCGGCCCAGGACGTGGACCTGGGGGCCGATCCCGACCATGAGGCAGAGGAGGTCGCTCCCGACCTGGAGGACGCGGCGGAGGTCAAACCCGACCTCGAGGAGGATGCGGAGACCAGGCACCCGGATCGTTCCGCCGGGAGCGAGTGATGGCCGCCCCCGCGCACTGAGCGGACTGAATGGATTCGGCCGTTCCGGTGTCCTACCATTGGACCGGCACCGTTGCCGACGGCCGGCCCAAGGAGCGCACCACTGACGCGATCCCAGCGGCCCCCCCGGGCCTTCGAAGAGGTCTTCGCCGAGCACCTGGATGCGCTGTTCCGCACCGCGTGCCGGCTGTGCCGCGGGAACGAGGCGGATGCGGAGGATCTGCTGCAGGAGAGCGCGCTCCGCGCGTTCACCAGCTTCGCCCAGTTGCGGGACCCAGCCGCTGCACGCTCCTGGCTTTTCACCATCCTCACCCGGACCCACCTCAACTGGGTGCGCGCCGCGGGACGGCGCGCCGAGGCGACCGACAGCGACCTGGACGAACGGGCGTTCGAGGCCGCCTTGGCGGAGTGGGTGCCCATGCCGTCGCCGTCCGACGTGGCCGAGCGGCGACAACTGGGTCAGGAGCTGGCGAAGGCGCTGGATCGGCTGCCCGCCGAGCTCCGGGGGGCAGTCTGGCTGGTGGACGTCGAGGGATTCACCCAACGAGAAGCGGCGGTCATGCAGAACGTGCCGGAGGGAACCATCGCATCCCGCGTGTATCGGGGGAGGCGCCACCTGCGCGCGGCACTGGAGCAGCCGGCCCAGGACGCCAGGCTCTGGAGGAAGCGGTGACGATGAACTGTGGGCGCGCGCGACACCTTCTCTGGCCGGATGCCGGCCCCCGGGAAGCGACGGCCGAAGTCCTGGCGGCGCGCGAGCACCAGTCGGGCTGCGCGGCCTGCCGGGACTTTCTCCAGGACATGCGCCGCATGGGGGATAGGATCGGCCGCAGCGCGCCCCGTTCGACCGCGCCGGTGGAGACTCGGGACCGGCTGTTCCAGGCAATCGCCAGGGCCCGCACCGCGACGGTCGCGTCGCCCCGGGTCGCTCGGCGCCGCGGGGTCGCGACCGCGGGCATCGCGGCGCTGGTGTTCGCGGGCCTGGGCCTGGCCGGCTATCCGCTGCTGCGGGATTGGACGGAGCGACGGGTCGAGGTCGACGCGGTCATGGAAGACCAGCTTCGGTCGCGAAACGGTGGAGGCCTGGTGTCCTCCGATTCGCTTCAGGTGGCCGGCTGGTTGGCCGAGCGGCTCCCCTTCGCCGTGCAGGTCCCTCTGTTCCCCCAGGCTCGGCTCGTCGGGGCCAGGATCCTGGTCGTCGACCGAGGGAAACGCGGGGCGGTCCTGGAGTACTCGGCAGGGGGGCGGTCGCTCAGCTATTACGTGCTGCCCGTCGCCGGAAGCGGGCTGCCGGGCCAGGTCCGGATCACCTCGCGGGACGGGTACCGGGTGGCGAGCTGGCACGACGCCGGCCTCACGCACGCGCTGGCCGCCACGCTCCCCGGACCCCGGCTCATCGAGTATGCCCGCTACTGCATGCACCAGATGATGGCGGGCTGAGGTCACCCCCGATCAGGCGTGCCTCGCGGTTCCAACCCGAGCATCGGCGGCCGTGCCTCGCAGCGCGACGAAGGTCACGCCCAGAATGACACCGAAGAGCACGTGCCCCATGAGGCTGGCGAGCGCCACCGGGCGCATCATCGAGGTCATCAGCGGGGCAAAGGCGGGCATGCCCAGCAGCATCGGCATCAGGATCAGGCCCCCGACGATCCACCATGCCATCCCGTAGCCCGCGCCCCACGCCGCCCCGCTTCCCATGCCGTCAACCCGCGCGCCCAGCAACCAGCCGAACAGGCCGCCGATCACCGCGCTGTTGAACAGGTGATAGACCCAGCCGACTGCCAGGCTGGACGAGCCGACCACATTGGCCACCATGGCCATCATCGGCATGCTGCCGCCATCGGGCGTGGGTGCGTGCATGAGGGTCATCATGACGCCGAACGCGATGCCGGCGACGAGGCCGGCGAGAACGCCTGCCGTGGGGATGCTGCGCATGGGTGTCTCCTGGGTACGGGTGGCGAACCGACGTCTCTTCCGCCTCCGGGGCCGCCGCGGGCTGGAACGGCCCACGGCGCACGTCGTTCACTCGTGAGACACCTGAGCGGGGGGAATCCTTCCCCTCATGACGGGGCTACTCCCCTCCGCGGCGCCGGCGGGGCGGTCACGTCGTACACCGCGATGTTCTTCCCGCCGTTCTTCGCGGCGTAGGTCAGTGCGTCCACTCGGCGGACCAGCTCGTCCGGGGTGGCCGGCGGGTCGAGGCAGGTCAGCACGCCGAGGCTGAAGGACACGGGCCACTGGCGCTGCCCCATCTCCTCCATGAGGGATGCCTGGACCTTGGCGACCGCGATCCGGGCCGCCTCTGCCTGGGTCTCCGGGAGGAGGATCGCGAATTCGTCTCCACCCAATCGGGCCAGCACGTCGCTCGCGCGAAGGCTCCGCTCCGTCGCCTCCACCGTCGCACGGAGCACCCGGTCACCCTCGCCGTGGCCCATCAGGTCATTGACCGCCTTGAATCCGTCGATGTCGAAGTGCACGATCGTGAAGACCCGCCCGGAGCGCCGGGCCCTGCCGATTTCCAGCTCCAGGAGCTCGAAGAACCGCCGCCGGTTCCAGGCTCCCGTGAGGGCGTCGCTGCGGGCGAGGTGCATCTCGTGCTGGTAGGCCCGCCGCAGTGCGCCGAGAAGCCCGGCCAGGACGAGAAAGGACAACAGTCGGGCCGTGGTGTTCCACATCCCGATGAGTGCGCTCGGGTAGGTGTGACCACCGTACAGGTCGGCCAGGAGCCAGGTCGCGGCGCTGGCGCCCGCGGCCGCGACGCCGGCGCGGCGGCTCACGAACCAGGTCGCGCCCGCCACCGGCAGGAAGTAGAAGACGGAGAACGAGATCTCGATACCGGTCAGGTAGTCGATCCAGCCGAGCAGCCCCACCACGAGAAGCATGGATCGCGAGGACGAGCGGCTTCAGTTGTCGGTCCAGCCGGGCGAATGCGCGCATGGGGCGAAACCTAGCGGGAGCGGGGGCTATCCTACCGGTGCACGCGAGGTGTTTGAGCGACAACGCGGGGCGAGCTGGGGGGCAGACTGCACGCGGCGTTGTGTGTCCGCTGTGAACAGAAAAAGGGGTGAATCTCACGCGTTCTGAGATTCACCCCGGTTGTGTATCTGCCTGTGGGATCACCTACGAGAGCCGCTGTTTGCTCCGCAGGCTCCGGAGACCACGAGTCCTCCCGCGCCACTCAGTGCCCGCCGCTGCCCTCGTGGCGACTCGCCTCGAACAGGAACCAGGTCCGTCGCTCGGTCTCGTCCACCCAGACCTCGATCAGGCTGGCGGTCGCGATATCGTGGTGCTCGTCGACCACCTCATGAGCCTCCCGCAGGCGCGCAGCGAGTGTCTGGTTGTCGTCGCGGAGCTCGGCCAGCATGTCCAGCGGCTCGACGTACTCGGCGTCGTTGTCCTCCAGGCGCTGCAGGCGGCCGATGTGGCCGATGGACCGCAGGGTCAACCCGCCGACCTTACGAATGCGCTCCGCGATCGGGTCCGTCATGGCAAACAGCTGATCTGCCTGTTCGTCGAGCAGCAGATGGTAGTCGCGGAAGTGCGGCCCGCTCATATGCCAGTGGAAGTTCTTGGTCTTGAGGTAGAGGGCAAACACATCCGCCAGAATGGCGTTCATGGCTCCCGCGATGTCCCTGGTCGCGGCCGCCTTCAGGTCGGTTGGTGTGTGCAACGGCGCATCGCGCCTGCTCGTGAGGACTTGCCTCTTTTTCGTTTCAATCGCGGTCATCGGTTCGGTCCTTCGAGTGTTCGTGGGAATCCATACTCGGACGTCATTTGTTCGAAGCAAGTTGGCCCCCGCGCACGAGTCAGGGCAAGCCACGAGACGGATATCCGGACCAGGAACAGGAGGCTCGAGAGTGTGGCGGGACAGGATCGAGGCCGCGGTTCATGCCGATGTTCTTGTGCCACAACTGGTTAGCCGTTTGCTTGGCCCTCGGGGGCTTCCGTCGCCCACCGGTCCGACCGTCGGGCAGCAGCCCCGGCTCCCACCGCCGCTCAAGCCAACCCCGGTCGGCGCCGATACTTGAGGCTGGAGAATTACATCCCCTCAGACGCGGGTTGGCGCATGACCAGGGTTTCAGCCTTCTGCCTCGCCGGAGTGCTGCTTCTCGGCACCGGATCGGATGCCTTCGCCCAGGGCGTGTCCGACTCCATGGCCTTGTCGCTCGACTCGCTGCTGAACACCAAGATCAGCTCCGCGGCCAAGTACCAGCAGACGATCAGCGAGGCCGCCAGTTCGGTCACCATCATCACCGCCGAGGACATCCAGCGTCACGGCTACCGCACGCTGCCGGACGCCCTTGCCGCCACCCGCGGCTTCTACCTCAGCTACGACCGCAACTACTCGTTCCTCGGCGCCCGTGGCTTCAGCCGGCCGAGCGACTACAACAACCGGATCCTCGTCCTGGTGGATGGCAACGCGACCAACGAGGGGATCTTCGGCGGCGCCCCCGCCGGCACCGAGCTGGGTGTGCCGATGCGGAGCGTCGAGCGGATCGAGATCGTCCGGGGACCCGGCTCGGCCCTCTACGGCACCGGGGCCATCTTCGCCGTGGTCAACCTCGTCACCAAGACCGCCGACACCCACCCTGGCGTGGTGGGTACGGTACGCGCCGGCAGCTACGGAGATCGCGGTGGCTCGCTCGGCTACCGGGGAGCGGTGGGGCAGGGCGTCGGCCTGTCGCTCGGCGGCACCTGGGACGGCACCGATGGGCACGACGTCTTCTCTCGCGAGTTCAATTCGCCGGAGCACAACAACGGCGTCGCGCACGACATGGACTGGGAGCGTCGGGCGAGCGTGCTCGGCTCGCTGACCCGCGGCGGGCTCACGCTGCACGGACGCTACGGCACGCGCACCAAGGCGATTCCCACCGGCGCCTACGGCACCGACCTGGCCGGCGAGGCCAGCAAGACCCGCGACGACTACGGCTTCGTCGAGCTCAAGCTCGACCAACAGCTCGATGCTTCCCGGTCACTGAGCGCGCGCACCTATCTCAACACCAACCGCTACGACGGCGACTACATCACCGGCGGCGTGAACGCGCCGGACGGCTCGCGCTACGCCGCGCTGGGGACCGAAGCCGCGCTGCAGTGGGATGTCGCTTCGTCCAACCGCCTCACGATCGGGGGCGAGGCGAGGCGCGATCTGCGCGCGCGCTACTTCGTGACCTCGGAGCTCGACTGGTCACGCCCCAATACCGTGCTGTCGGCCTACGTACAGGACGAGCATCAGATCACCCGCTCGCTCTCGGTTCTCGCTGGTCTGCGCCACGATGCGTACCAGCAGAGCGTGGACGCCACGAGCCCCCGGCTCGCGCTGATCTACTCACCATCCTTGGCCACCACGTTCAAGCTGCTCTACGGAACCGCGTTCCGGGCCCCGAGCGCCTACGAGCTGTCGCCCGGCGGGTTCTCCTACCTGCAGAACGAGGACCTCCAGCCCGAGACTGCGGAGACCATGGAGGCCGTCTGGCAACAGCGCCTCGCGCCTGGACTGCTCGGCAGCGTCTCGCTGTTCCACTACGACATGCGCCGGCTCATCGATCTCACCCTGACGCCGGACTCGCTGTACGTCTACCGGAACGTCGGGGACGCACGCGCCCACGGGTTCGAGACCGAGCTGCAGGGACGCATGGGGACGAGCGGCAGTGGCTACCTCAGCTACTCGTATCAGAACGCAACCGACCGCACGACCGGCGAGCGATTGACCAACTCACCCGCGCACATGGTGAAGGCGGGCGCCGCCGTGGACCTGACGGGCTGGCTCGCCGCCGGCCTCGACACCCGCTACGAGTCGTCCCGTCGCACCCTCGCGGGGACCGAGACCGATCCGGCGTTCCTCACCGACCTGCACCTGCTGGTTCCCTCACGGACTGTGGGCGGGGTGGATGGGGCCCTGGATCGCCTGGAGCTCTCGCTCCGGCTGAACAACCTCTTCGACACAGAGTTCGCCACGCCGGGTGGGGTGGAGCACCGGCAGGCCGCGATCCTCCAGGATGGCCGCACCGTGTCGGCTGAGCTGCGGTACCGCTTCTAGTATGCCTTTTCGCTTCGGTACCAGCCTCACGGCGGTTGTACTCGCGGCACTCGCCGCGCTGCGCCCGGGCGTCGGCTCCGCACAGGAAGTGGCGGTCCCCGTCGCGGTCCAAATGCCGATCATGGTCAAGATCCTGAGCTTCGACCGGAAGCTGAGCGCGCGCGCCGGCGGCCGTCTCGTGATCGGCGTGCTCTTCCAGGGCCGCTACCGCGCCTCGGCGCACGTCGCCGAGGACGTGTGCCGCAGCCTCGACGCGATGCCGGTGGGCGCCCTGGGCTCGCTCCAGACGCTGGAGCGCTCGTGCGTGGCGATCGATCTCGACGACACCCCGGCCCTCGACGCCGCGCTCAAGCGGCTCGGCGTGCAGGTGCTCTACGTGAGCCCGTTGCGCGCGTTCCCGCTCGACGCCGTCTTCGCGGCGAGCCGGGCGGCTCGCATCACGACCCTGACCGGCGTGACGCGCTACGTCGAGACCGGACTCGCGATCGGCGTGGACATGAAGGGCGATCGTCCCGAGATCGTGATCAACCTCGCCGCCTCGCGGGCCGAGGGCGCCGATCTGACGGCGCACCTGCTCAAGCTCGCCCGCGTGGTGGGAAAGGACGCCGGCGGACGATGAGATTCCAGACCCGCCTCGCGACCCTGGTGAGCCTGCTCGCCATCGGCATCGCGGCATTCATCTACCTGTACTTCCCGGGCCGCCTCGAGCACCAGGCGCTCCGGGCCGTCGGCGCCAAGGCGCGCAGCATCGGGGCCATGACCGCGTTCAGCGTGAGCCCTGGCCTCGTCTTCGGCGACCGCGAGGCGGTGCACGAGGGACTGCAAGGCGCGCTGCGAAACCAGGATCTGGCCTACCTGGTCGTCGTCGACCTGAGCGGGCAGGTACTGGACGCGGTCAACCAGACGCCGGGGTCGGTCGAGGAGCTGCTCACCAGTGCGCGGGTGTTCCCCGGCGAGGGCGAGCGCTCGGGTGGATACTATCGCGTCGCATCGCGCATCCTGAGCAGTGACGGCCGGGTGCTCGGTACGCTGTACCTGGGACTGTCGCTGGAGGAGCTGGAGGACGTGGTGGCGGCATCGCGCCGGGCCACCGGCCTGGTGAGCCTCGCGGTGTTCCTCGCGGGCGCGCTGGTCGTGGTCGGCATCGGCGCGGTCGCGGCACGTCCGCTCACCACCATCGCGCAGACGGCCGCGCGCATCGCCGGCGGCGACCTGACGCAGCGCGCCACGGTCGAAGGTCCGCTCGAGGTCGGCCAGCTCGCCACCGCCTTCAATACCATGGTGGACAACCTGTCGGCCACGCAGCACGAGCTCGCCGGCATGAACCGGCACCTCGAGGACCGCGTCATCGCGCGGACCGCCGAGCTGTCGCAGGCCAAGGAAGACCTGCTCACGGCCAAGGAGGCGGCCGAGGCGGCCAACCGGGCCAAGAGCGAGTTCCTGGCGAACATGAGCCACGAGATCCGGACGCCGATGAACGGCGTGCTCGGCATGCTCGAGCTCGCCCTCGATACCGAGCTCAACCACGAGCAGCGCGAGTTCCTCTCCATCGCGTCGGCGTCGGCCGATTCGCTGCTCACGATCATCAACGACATCCTCGACCACTCGAAGATCGAAGCGGGCATGCTCTCCCTCGATGCGGCTCCGTTCCGCCTGAGCGAGTGTCTCGAGGGAACGCTGAGCACCCTTGCCCTCCGGGCGCACAAGAAGGGCCTCGAGCTGGCCTGCCACATCGACCCCGAGGTGCCCGACATGCTGGTGGGCGACCAGGGCCGGCTCCGGCAGATCCTGGTCAACCTGGTCGGCAACGCCATCAAGTTCACCGGCGCGGGCGAGGTGGTGGTCAACGTCCGGAACGAGGCCCCGGGCGGCGATGAGGTCGTGGTGCACTTCGCCGTGAGCGACACCGGCATCGGCATCGCACCCGAAAAGCACCAGCACATCTTCGATGCGTTCGCCCAGGCGGACGGGTCCACCACGCGGCTGTACGGCGGCACCGGGCTGGGACTCGCCATCTCCGCCCAGGTCGCGCGGATGATGGGGGGCGAGATCACGGTGGAGAGCCAGGTCGGCCGGGGGAGCACCTTCCGCTTCGCCGCCCGCTTCGGCCTCTCGGATGGCGCCGCGTCGGCCCTGCGTCCCTCGGTCGAGCTCGACGGGCTCCGCGTTCTCGTGGTGGACGACAATGCCACCAATCGCCGCATCGTCCGCGAAATGCTGGGGAGCTGGCGGATGGCGGCCCAGACCGCCGAGAGCGGCCAGACGGCGCTGATGCTGCTGGAGCATGCGCAGCGCGAGGGCGACAGCTATCCGCTCGTGATCCTCGATGCCAACATGCCCGAGATGGACGGCTTCGACGTGGCCGCGAAGATCCGCGGCGACGCCGCGCTCTCCAGCGCGACGGTCATGATGCTCACGTCCGCCAGTCATCAGGGCGATCTGGCACGGTGCCGCGAGCTGGGCGTCGGCGCCTATGTCACCAAGCCCCTCCGCCAGTCGGAGCTGCTCGACGCCGTGATGACGGCCCTGGGCCGCGCCGCGACCGTGCCCGACACGGCGCCGATCGCGTCCGCCGGCGGCGAGGGACGGCGGCTCAACATCCTGCTGGCCGAAGACAACCCGGTCAACCAGAAGCTGGCGCTCGGCATCCTCACCAAGCGCGGCCACACGGTCTTCCTGGCCCACAACGGACGCGAGGCGGTCGAGGCGTCCGTGCGCGAGCGCTTCGACCTGGTCCTCATGGACGTGCACATGCCCGAGATGGGCGGGTTCGAGGCGACCGGGCTCATGCGTGACCGGGAGCGGGTGCACGGCGGGCACCTGCCGATCGTGGCCCTGACCGCGCGAGCCATGTCCGGCGATCGGGAGCGGTGTCTCGCCGCCGGGATGGACGATTACCTGACCAAGCCGGTGAAGGTGCGCGAGCTGATGGGGATGATCGAGCGACTGGTGCAGGCGCCGAGCGCGGAGTCGGCTCCCGCCGCGCCTGGCGATTCCGCATTCGAGGACCGGGTGCTGCACGATCGCTTCGACGGCGATCTCGATCTGCTTCGCGCGGTCGCGGACACGTTCCTCGAGAGTACGCCGCCGCTCCTGACGGAGATCCGGGAGGCGGTAGCGGCCAGGGACGCGGGCTCGGTGTCGCGACTTGCCCACCGGCTGCGCGGCTCGATGGCGAACTTCGGCGCGGATGACGCAGTGGACGCGGCGGTTCGGCTGGAGCAGATGGGCGTACAGGGCGATCTGGCGGGCGCGGGGGACGTCTGCGAGGCGCTGATGGAAGGCTACGACTCCCTGCGCGCCGGGCTCGAGCGTCTGCTCGCGGCGTGAGCCCGCGGCAGATCAGCTCGGCCGGCTCCGCCCGGCGCGACCGAGCCTGCGCTCGAAGTCCTCGCGGAATCCGCGGCTCAATCGCAGCCGCGCACCGGTCTGCAGCACCACGATCCCGTCTCCCGAAAACCATGGCTCGATCTCCGCGACCCGGTCCAGGTTCACGATCACCGACCGATGGATCCTGGCGAAGCGTCGTGTATCGAGGCGCCGCTCCACGGTGCCGAGCGGCTCACGAAGCAGGTGGGTTCGCCCGCCACAGTGGAGCCGGACGTTGTTCCGGTCGGCCCCGAGATAGTCCACCTGGTCGATCGGCACCACGATCACTCGTCCATCCTCCCGCACCAGCAGCCGCTCGGTGGTACGCTCCTCCCCGCTTCCGGCCGCTTCCCGCAGCTGTTCCTGGGCGGCGCGGACCTGCTCCAGCAGGGACGCGAGCTGGGCGCGGCTTCCGTGGCGGGCGCCGGCAGCGGACAGACGAGCCCGCTCGAACGCGGTGCGGAAGCGCACTTCGGTGAACGGCTTCAACAGGTAATCCACCGCCTCGGCCTCGAACGCCTGCAGGGCGTACCGATCGAAGGCGGTGACGAACACGACCACCGGAAGCCGCTCCTGGGGAACCGCGCGAAGGACCGCGAAGCCGTCCAGCTCGGGCATCTGGACGTCCAGCAGCACGATGTCGGGCGAGTCGCGGATGATAGTGGCGACGGCGGTGGGCCCGTCGGCGCACTCCTCCACCCGACTGACGTCCGATTCCCGGCGCAACAACCGGCGCAGTCGCTGCCGAGCGAGCGGCTCGTCGTCCACCAGCAGCACGCTCAAGGGCCGGGTCATGCGACGCCCAGCGCGGCGGCAGCGGACGCCGGCTGCGCATCCCGCCAGGGTGCTCGGAGGATGATCCTGGTCCCGGGCCCCATGTCCACCAGCTCCAGCTCCGCGACGCCGCCGTAGATCCGCTCGAGTCGCAGAGCGAGGGCTCGAGCCTGTTCAGCCGCGTCGGGGGCCGGTCCGCCCGCCGACGCGACCTCGACCCGCAGCTCGCCCCCGCGCCGCTCGGCGCGTACGGCGAGCGCTGCAGCCTCGCCCCCTGCCGTCATCGCCGCCATGGGCTGCAGAAGGCGGATCGGCACCAGCGCCCGAGCCGCCTGCGAGTCGATCCGCACATCCATTCCGGCGCATGCGAGTCCTCTGGCCCGCTCGATCTCGACGTACGACTCCAGGAAGGCCAGCTCCCGGTCCAGCGTGACCATCTCCTCCCCGATGCCCGCCAACAGCGTGCGCAGGAGATCGCCCAGGTGGGCCGTGAGTGCCTCCGCGCGCGCGGGATGCCTCGCGCTGAGCCGCCCGATTGCGTCGAGGGCGTCGAGCAGGAACTCCGGCTGAAGCTGCCAGCGGAGCGCGTCGAGCCGGAGGGCCGCGAGCTCCCCGTCCAGCCGAACGGCCTCGACCGCTCGCTGGTCGGCAAGCAATCGAAGCGTCCAGGCATGCGTTATCCCCGCCACCGCGGCGTAGATACAGAGATTGGTCAGCACCCGGACCACGGCGAGGTTGACATCGACGCCCGCCGGCGATGCCAACGCACCGAACGCTAGCTCATGCGCCATCGCGATCGCGGCCGCCGCGGCTCCATGGAAGCCGATATGCGCGGCGAAGGGCACAGCCCGCCGCACCAGCCAGCGCGTCAGCACGACGATGATCGCGGAGAGGGCGATCCAGAGCGCCGCGTCGAGCAGGCGCTCGCGCAACAGCACGGCGTAGGGCCACCGCTCACCGGTGAGCCAACCCAGGACCAGGTCCTGGTGCGCGCCGACCAGGCCGAGAGCCAGCCAGCAGACCGCGCCGGCCAGGGGCAGCAGCGGCGATGACCAAGCCGGCGCGGCCGGCGGGGTCACCGCAGGCTCGGAAGTCGAGTCGTCCCCGTGTCCGTCCATCTCCATGGCGCGCCGGCGAATCGGCAGGCTGATCCGAACGATGCACCCGCGGGAGGGACCGGGATCGAGTCGAAGCTGGAAATTCTCTCCGTAGAGGTGGCCGAGACGCTCGCGGGTGTTGGCGAGGCCCAGACCTTCACGCCAGCCGCGACCGGGACCCGGGCCGTCGTCCTCGACTTCGAGCATCAGCGTCGCGTCCGCGCGTCCGGCTCGCACCGTGACGCGGCCCGCGCCCGCGCGTCGCGAGGTGCCGTGGCGGATGGCGTTCTCCACCAGTGGCTGCACCACGAGACGAGGCACCAGGGCATCGAGCGTCTCCGGCGAGGCGTCCACTCGCACCTCGAGGGATCCCGCGAAGCGCAGCTGCTGGATCTCGACGTAGGAGCCGAGCAGCGCCAGCTCCTCCCGCAACGGCACCTCCTGCGTCGTGCCGCGATCCAGCGCGCCGGTCAGGAGCTGGCGGAGATTTCGGAGCACGCGCCTGGCGGCCTGCGCGTCCCGATACACCAGCTCGCTGACGGCGTTGAGCGTGTTGAACAGGAAGTGCGGCTGCAGCTGGAGGCCGAGCACGTGGAGCCTCGCCTCCAGCAGCCGTGCTTCGAGCCGAGCGGAGGCGAGCAAGGTGGCCTGGTACCGACCGGCCTGACGGGCGCCCATCCCGATCGCCGCGACGGCCGCGTAGGTGAAAAGGGTCTGTTCGAGCTGGGCGACCACGAACGCCGGGAATCCGACGAAGACCGTCGTGCCGGTCCAGCGAAGGACCAGCCAGCTCCAGGTCGCGTCCAGCAGCCAGATGGCGAGGAAGGCCCCCCCGTGCGCCAGTGCCGCGCGCGCGCGCCGCCCGCGCCGCCACGAGAGACCGGTGGCGAGGCGGAGCACGACCGGCGTCGCGGCGACCCAGGGCAGAACCACCAGCACACTGCGCGCGGCCGCCACGGCCGCGGCATCGAGCGGCCGCGGAATCATCAGCAACCGGACTGCGGTGCGGAGGACGGCCAGCCCAAGCCATGCGGCGGCCGCGTACCTGAGATCCCGTCGGAACGAGTGAGAGGGTGAGAGCGGCATGTTCCATATAGGACGGCGAAGGGCAGGGAATCGCCACTGAATCAGGACGAGCCGCATCCCGAGGCGGACGAGTCGCACTCGGATTGGGAGGCGAGCGGCTCGGCCTCCTCGGCAGCCGGCCCGGCCGTCCTGGACGGCGACTCGGCAGCGCGGGGTGGGAGAACAGCGCAGGAGGAGAGTCTCCTCGGCGCCGCACCCGGTTCGGGTGCCACTTCCTCACCCCGTTCGCCGCTCCTCGCGGCCCGGAGGATCCGATGCACCGTCACACGTGGGCTGGACTGCTGCTGCTCGTCCCGGCCTTCGCACTCGTCGGCGCCTGCGATGGCGATACCAGTCAGGCTCCGACCAACGATTCCACCGGCTCGCCGGCCGCGGCCGAGCTGGGCGTCAGTGCTCTACGGCGCCGATGGTCGCCACGGTGCGCAGCCGTCACTGTGGCGCGCCAGGCGTACCGGCAGTTCGACTTCTGGGTGGGCAAGTGGGACGTCACCGACCCCGACGGCGGCGACCAGGGCACCGACAGGCTGACCCGGGAGCTGGACGGCTGCGCGGTGTTCGAGGACTACGCCGCCGCGGGCTACGTCGGGCGCAGCATCAACAGCTACGATCCGTCCGACGGACAGTGGCACCAGCACTGGGTGGATCACACCGGGCTCACGCTGCTGCTCGACGGAAAGTACCGGAACGGCAGCATGCAGCTGCAGGGGACGCGGCCGTTGCTCACCGGCGGCAGCATCATCGACCGAATCCAGTGGTCGCGCCTGCCGGGAGGGATCGTGAAGCAGTTCTGGGAGCAGTCCACGGATGGGGGCCAGAGCTTCGCGCTCTGGTTCGACGGGCGCTACGCGCGCACCACCCGCATCGTGCCCGACGCGGAAGTGCCGACCCCCGCCTGCAACGCGCCCGATCGACCCGTCTTCCGCCAGCTCGACTTCACGTTGGGCGAGTGGAACGTGCGGGTGCTCGGCAAGCGGCTCCGCAGCACGATCAGAAACGATCTGAGCATGTGCCTGATCGAGGAGCGTCTGAAGGGCGAGGATGGCTACGAGGCGCGCGTCTTCACATCGGCCCGGCGGATCACGGGAATCTGGTACCGCACCTTCGTGGACAACCGGGGGACGCGGGTCTTTCTCTCCGGGAGCGAGGTCGGGGGGCACGTGGTGCTGACCGGAACCATGCCGATCAGGGGTCGGAAGACCGACGTCCGTGCCACCTGGCTGCCCAAGACCGGGGGCGGGTTCGACGAGGTCTATGAGAAATCGATCGATGGCGGGGCGACGTGGAAGCCGTTGTTCACGGCGCGGTACGGCCCTCGCTGACGCAACCGTCTCATGGACGAGGCGCCGAGCTCCGTGAGGCAGGTGGAGCCCGGCGCTTCCTGCCGGTCATCGGGTCCATTCAGGGAGCGCGCGTGCCCTCCATCGGACGGATGGCGACCGAATCTCCGCCCTTGGTGGCGTAGCGGGCCTCGACGCTGCCCACCATCTTGCCATCCCGCAGGCGGCTGACAGTGCGCGTCGTGACCTTCACACCCTTGGCCACGAAGCTCTCGTAGGGGCCTGTCTCGGTGACGATGCTGTCACCCGCGACAGAGAGCACGCGCATCGGAATGGGTTTCCGGCCCGCGCCGCTCATGGTCCATCCGGTGGTGTCGGCGGTCGCTACCAGCTCGGTCTCGACCGGGGTCCCGCCGGCCTCGTCCGTCGAGCGAACCTTCCACGTCCCGGCGACGTCGGCGAGCGAGATCGGGGTCGAGGCGGGTGTCATCGCGTCGGCCGCCGGCGTCGTATCCATCGCGGTCTGTTCTTCGGCGGCTCGGTCCGCGGGCCTGTCGCACGCCACGAGGACGATCGCGCCGAAGAGAAGGGTGAAGCGTGCCATGAACACTCCCGGGTGGGGGACGGAGCGGGACTGCTGCTGACGGTGAGGGGCAGGCCAACATACGCCCGCTGCACGGGCACGTCAAAGAACGACGCCCCGTCCTCCGAGCGGAGGACAGGGCGCTCTCAAGCGTGACCCGCCTATGGGCCGACGATCGGCGTCGGTGTCGGACGGGGGGTCCTGGTTCCGTCGCCCAAAGGTCCGCCCGAGCCCCAGCAGCGCACCACATTGTCCGATGTCCGCCCGCACACATGGCCGGGGCCTGCGTCCACCTGGACAAAGTGGAAGCCGCCCGGGACGAGGGCCGGCACGAGGTTCCTGTCGCCCAGGTGCCCGACGGGGATCACCCCCCAGCACCACGTCTCATTCGTGGTGGCTTCCGCGCAGGTGAATTGCCCGCCTGCGGTCACCCGGTCGAAGGTGTGCCCGCCCGCCACGAGCCTCGGGATGAACCGGTCGAACGTCTTGCCGTCGCCTATCGCGCCGGTGCCCCCTTCGCCCCAGCACCAGACGCGATGGCTACCGGTGACGGCGCAGACATGTTCCTCCCCGGCGCTGATCTGGATGAACCGGTGGTCGCCTGCGACGGGCGTGGGCGTGAGCCTGTGGTGCCTGGTCGACCCCTCGCCGAGCGTGCCGTGGAAGTCCGAGCCCCAGCAATACGGAACCTTCGACGTCGTGATGCCGCAGGTGAACAGGTTGCCCGTCGAGATCTGCCGCCAGGCGTGGTTTCCCGCGACCGGGACCGGCGTCTCCGGGCCGATGAGAGTCCCGTCACCCACTTCGCCTTTGTCGTTGATGCCCCAGCACCAGGCCTTGCGGTCGCCGACCGTGATGGCACAGGCGTGGGTTCCGCCCGCGGACACGCTCTGGAAGCGCAGGTTCGACGCCACCGCCACCGGCTCGAAGGTACCCGTCGGGGGGAAGGGCGCGCCGACCGCGACTGCGTTGCCCCAGCAGTAGGCCCGGTCCTGGAACGTGACCGCGCAGGTCTGTCCGGTGCTCGTGCTGATCTGGCGGAAGGAGTGTCCCCCGGCCACCGCGACCGGCCGGCTGCTCGAAACATCGGACCCGTCTCCCAACTGGCCGCCGCTGTTCTCGCCCCAGCACCAAGCCAGGCCTCCGGCGGTGAGGCCGCAGGTGTGCCCGCCGCCGGCGCTGACTTGAATCAGGGCTGGGGGGGCCGTCGCCGCGGCCTCGACCAGGGTGGCATCGGACGATGGCGCCGTGGTCTCGGGCTCACCGGAGCAGCCGACCAGCGAGAGCAGGATCAGAACGCCTGTAGCAAGCACAGGGAGGCGCACGGGGGGCTCCTCGCGCGATGGCGCGGGTGAGGTGCAGTATCGAAGCGGCCGCGCGCCTCGGGTGCAGAGACATGACGGGCGCCAACCGGGAACGTCTGAGGCTACGGGGACGTCATCAAGCCGCTATCAAGAGTGCCTGGTTCGCTGGGAATTGCCGCTGCGGAGGCCTAACCATAGCAGAAACCGCAGCAGCTCACCCGAGCTACTGCGGCGCTAGCCACTCCAAGTAGTTCTGCGTCATCATGAAATAGTCGGGGCGCCCGGATTTGAACCGGGGACCTCCTGCTCCCGAAGCAGGCGCGCTAACCGGGCTGCGCTACGCCCCTGTGTGGGAGGCGTGAATGTAATCGGGCGATCCCGGTTTAGCAGCCCTGAAACCGCGGTTGTCCGCGCTCGAGCAAATCAATCGAGGGCAGTGACCGTCGCTTCGCCGCTGAAGGTCTCGACGTACGGCTCGAAGTCAGGATAGTACGGCAGGCCGAACGGCTCCACGAACTGCCGGCAGCTCTCGATCTGATCGGACGTCACCCGGTCCTTCCACCGGTCCACCTGTATCGCCGCCGGCCGATTGAGCGAGTACGTCATGGTATCGCCCTCGACGTCGCCCTTCCCGATGCCCCGCTCGGCCTCCGGGGTCCACTCCATGGCCATCCGCCCGTAGAGCTCGGCGAATCGGGCGAGCGGGTCGGCGCAGAGCCACTCGTACGCCACGATCCGCCGGCCGCCGTCGGCCTGAGTCTGGCGGTGAATCACGTGCACCGTCGCTCCCCAGAGGGCGCCGGCGCGTTCCCAGAAGGTCTCCGCCGAGCGGATGAGATCCACGAAGGGATGCAGGTGATCGGCGACGAGGCGCTGGTTCTCGAGCAGGTCCGCCGGCTTCGGCTCCCACCCCAGCCGCTGCCAGCTGGCGAACTGTCCGCAGGGGTGACGCAGCACGCAGAGCTGTGAGGCGCTGGGGATGTTCGCGCTGAACCAGGCCAGGTTGAGGTTGGCGAAGACCAGCTTGAGCAGCACGTGCTGTTTGCGGAAGAAGAGGAATGGCAGGCGCTCGCCGATGGCTCGACCGCGGCGGCCCAAGGGGCCCAGGAGTGGGCCGGGATCTTCCCGCATCGTGAACGCGGTCGCCACCCGGCCTTCGCACGCCCGCGTCATGAGGCGGCGGTAGGCCGGATCGTCGTGGGTCGCGGTCAGGTAGAGATTGGCGAAGCGCGGCTCTGCCTCGCGCACGCGATCGAAGTTGTCGGGCTCGCGATAGTAGGTGAAATCAGGCGCGAAGGAGAGGCACTTCGCCAGCCAGCTGGTGCCGCTGCGCGGGAAGCCTGCGACGATCACACAACGTCGGTCGGTCATGCGTGGCACCCTTGGGTGGACCCATCGGCCCTGAATGACAGACGAACGGGCGAGGCCACCGCAGTGGCGCTCGCCCGGATTCACGACTTACAGTGGCGTAGCTTGCTGATGCGCCCTGAGGGACTCGAACCCCCAACCTTTTGATCCGTAGTCAAATGCTCTATCCAATTGAGCTAAGGGCGCAAGCCGATGGGCGGTACAAGACTCGAACTTGTGACCTCCACGATGTCAACGTGGCGCTCTAACCAACTGAGCTAACCGCCCCTGGGAGGGCGGAACGGCGGACAGCGGTCGGGCGGAGTGCTTCCGCCCATCGCCGTTCCGCCGTTCCGACCACTATAGCACCGACATCATAGCGGGGGTGGGATTTGAACCCACGACCTCCGGGTTATGAGCCCGGCGAGCTACCAGACTGCTCCACCCCGCGACGTTTGCCTTGTGTGTCCCGGCCGCCTGCCTCGGTTCACGACCAGAGCGGGAAACGGGACTCGAACCCGCGACCCCAACCTTGGCAAGGTTGTGCTCTACCAACTGAGCTATTCCCGCAGCAATCTAACCCACCCAGTGCGCCACATCCACCGCCGTCCGACCTCCCACGCCCCCCACCCCGCACAGCCGCCGATTTCAGCCGACAGTTTCAGTGGAGGCGAGGGGGATCGAACCCCTGACCTCGTGAATGCCATTCACGCGCTCTCCCAACTGAGCTACGCCCCCTGTATTATTGTCGCGCCCGTGGGCGCCTCGGCAGCACGAAAACCTAGCGGTCGGGAGCGTGAGCGTCAAGCGCATCTTCTGTGGCGCGATGGAGATATAATGAGGCCATGAGAAAGAAGAAGGCCGACGGCCAGGATCAGCCCACGCGGCCGTCGCAACGCCCCGCCGACACCTCACCGGAGCCGCTCTCCGCGGACCTGACGACCGCGGAAATTCTGGCGCAGACCCCGCCCTCCAAGCCCCGCAAGCCGCGCAAACGGGACACCGCCAAGAGCCTCGGCGTCTTCGATGCCGACGGCGACATCCTCGATCAATACCTCTATGAGGTGAGCCAGACCCCGCTGCTGAGCGCGCAGCAGGAAGTGGCGATCGCGCGGAAGGTGAGGGCGGGGGACGAGGAGGCGATGCAGGAGCTGGTGAAGCGGAACCTCCGCTTCGTCATCTCGGTCGCCAAGAAATACCAGAACCGGGGCATGGCACTCACCGACCTGATCGGCGAAGGCAATCTCGGCCTCATGACCGCGGCCCGGAAGTTCGATCCCGACCAGGGCGTCAAGTTCATCTCCTACGCGGTCTGGTGGATCCGGCAGTCCATTCTCGCCGCCCTGGCGCGCCAGGGCCGCACCGTGCGGGTGCCACTCAACCGCACCGCCGATCTCTCCCGCATCATCCGCACAGCGGAGACGCTGCGGCAGGACCTGCAGCGCGAGCCCACGCCCGAGGAGATCGCCGCCGCCACCGGCCTCACGCTCGACGTGGTGCAGTCGCTCGCCGCGCTCAACACCAGCGACGTCCGGCTCGACGCGCCGCTCGACCCCGACGGCGAGCGCTCCCTGATCGACCGCTTCATCGCCGACGAGCAGGGCGACGCCGAAGCCCACGCGATGGACAAGTTCCTCTCCGAGGAGATCGACCGCGCGCTCCGCTCCCTGGCGCCGCGCGATGCGAAGGTGCTCCGGCTCTACTTCGGACTGGACGGTGGCCGCGAGCACACGCTGGAGGAGATCGGCGGCATGCTCGGCGTCACCCGCGAGCGGGTCCGCCAGCTCCGCGACCGCGCCCTCAAGCGTCTGCGCGAAGGCGACATCGGCCGGGCGCTGGCCAGCTTCGCCGCGTAGCGGCGCCGACGGTGGGCCTTCCGCCCTTCCGTCCCTCTGGATCTCTCCCTAGCTTCCCCACGTGTCGCCCGCCGTGGCATCCCGTGTCGCCGCGCGGGACGGGTTCGTCGCGCATGTAGGCCGCCGCAGCCTCGAAACCGCCCGCGCACTCGCCGACGTCCAGACCTGGGGTCCGCTCCTGATCGGCCAGATGCGCCGGCTGGGAGTGGACTCGGTCCCCATCGCGCTCTTCATCGCCGTCTTCACCGGCATCGTCCTCTCGCTCCTGTCCTCCTACATCTTCACCGGCACGGTTCCGCTCTATTTCGTCGGAGCCCTGGTGGGGAAGACGGTGATGATGGAGCTGGGCCCCGTGCTCACCGGCATGGCGCTCGCAGGGCGTGTGGGCGCGAGCATCGCCGCCGAGATCGGGACGATGAAGGTGACCGAGCAGGTGGACGCGCTGGAGACCCTGGCATACGACCGGAACTCGTACCTCGTCGTGCCCCGGGTGCTGGCGGCGACGCTGATGTTTCCGGTGATCACCGCCTTCGCGATGTTCGTGGGCGTCGCTGCCGGCTGGATCACCGCGATCAACCTGTTGGATCTCTCGACGCCCGAGTTCCTGAAGGGGCTCAAGCAGTTCTATCGCTTCAAGGACATCTGGTTCGGCCTGGTGAAGAGCGCCAGCTTCGGCGCGGCCGTGGCGCTGATGGGCTGCCTCCGCGGCCTCGACGCGACGGCGGGCGCCGCCGGCGTCGGGCTCTCGACCACGCGCGCCGTCGTGCTCGGCTGCGAGGCGATCCTGGTGCTCGACGCGTTCTGGGCGCTGGTGCTGCTGTGAGCCCCGGCGCCCCGCCGCGATGATCGTCCTCGACAACCTCACCAAGTCCTTCGGCGCGAAGCAGGTCCTGCGCGGGGTCTCGCTCGAGGTGCCCGACGGACGCAACACCGTCATCATCGGGCCCTCCGGCATCGGCAAGAGCGTCACCCTCAAGCTCATCGTCGGACTGATCGAGCCCGACGACGGCTCGGTCGAAGTGGACGGCGAGGTAGTCCACCTGATGGATCGGCGCCGACTGGCCGAGCTCCGCGGACGAGTGGGTTACGTCTTCCAGTTCGCGGCGCTCTTCGACTCGATGACCGTGGCCGAGAACATCCGGCTCGGCCTGGTGAAGCGGAAGCTGGACGAGGACACCATCCGGGAGCGGATCGACGAGAGCCTCGCCGTGGTGGAGCTGCCAGGGGTGGAGGACAAGTACCCGGCGGAGCTCAGCGGCGGCATGCGAAAGCGGGTCGGCATCGCGCGCGCGATCGCCCTCAAGCCGCGCTACATTCTCTACGACGAGCCGACTACGGGGCTCGACCCGATCACGTCGGCCGTCATGGACCAGCTCATGATCCGGACCCGCGACCTCGGGGTCACCGGCCTGGTCGTCACGCACGACATGCGCAGCGCCTTCAGCGTGGGCGACCGTATCGCCATGCTGCACGAAGGCATCATCCGACAGGTCGGCAGCCCGGACGAGATCCGGGCGACCGACGACCCGGTGGTGCGCCAGTTCATCGAGGGCCGGCCCGGACCACCCGCTCCGGTGCCGCCATGGAGGGTCGTATGAGGCGCAGCAACGAATTCGCCGTGGGACTCTCGGTGCTCGCCGCGCTGGCGCTGGTGATCGGCGGCGCGCTCTGGCTGAGCGAGACCGACGTGAACCAGAAGGAGGCGACCTACACCGCGCGCTTCCGGACCGTGGGCGGACTCGGCGTGGGGGCGCCGGTCACGCTGCGCGGTGTCCGGGTCGGGCGGGTGGAGAGCATCCGGCTCGCGGCGGACGAGTGGGTGGAAACCGAGCTCAGGGTGGACCGCACCGTCGAGCTGCCGGGCAAGCCGGCCGTCATCTCCGCGGCGGCGAGCCTCTTCGGCGAGTGGAGCGCGAACGTGGTCTCGTTCGAGCCGCTGCCCACCGACCCGATCGTGCGGAACGCGCTGGTCGAATCCGATCTCGCCGGCGGCGAGGCGTGGCCCGGCGCGACGCTCCCCGACATCGGCCAGCTCACCGCGCAGGCCAGCCGCATCGCCGGCGACGTCGGCGACATCACGGCCCGCATCGGCCAGGCCTTCGACAGCACCGCCCTCAAGAACCTGCAGCAGAGCGTGAAGGACCTGGCGGCGATCTCCCGGCGCATGGTGGTGTTCGCCGACGCGCAGACCTCGCGCATCGACCGGGTGAGCAGCAACGTGGCGACCACGTCCGACGCCTTCGCCGGCGTGGCGCGCACCTTCCAGCAGGCCGTCGCGCGGCTCGACACCGCCACCGCCGGCGGTCAGCTCCAGGACATCCTCGCCAACGGCCAGGCCTCGAGCACCGATCTCCGCCAGGCGGCCGCCGACATGCGCTCGGTGATGTCGGCCGCTCGCGAGAATCAGGCGAGCCTGGTCCGGGTGATGCAGCAGGCCGACTCCCTGATGACCCGCATCCAGCAGGGCAACGGCACGCTCGGCATGCTCGCCACGGACTCGACGCTCTACCGCGAGGCCACCGCGACGGTGATCCAGTTCCGCGAGCTGCTCACCGACATTCAGGCGCAGCCCCGGAAGTACCTGAAGATCTCGGTGTTCTAATGAGCAAGCGGAAGGCCGATCTCGAGGTGAGCGCGGGGGGCATCGTGTTCCGCCGGGTATCGGAGGCGGGTCCGCGCTATCTGCTGATCAAGGATTCCTACGACAACTGGGGCTTTCCCAAGGGCCACCTCGAGAACGGGGAGTCGCCGGCCGAGGCCGCGCTGCGCGAGACGGCGGAGGAGACCGGCCTCGGGGGCCTCATTCTGCAGGGGCCCATCCGCGTCATCGATTGGCACTTCCGCTTCCGCGGGCGCCACATCCACAAGTACTGCCACTTCTTCCTGCTCGAGAGCCCCGCGGGCGACCCCTGTCCCCAGGTGGACGAGGGCATCACCGCGTGCCAGTGGCGCACGTTCGAGGAGGCGCTGGACGCGCTGAGCTACGACAACGCGCGGGGTGTGCTCAAGCGGGCGGGAGAGATGGTGCGCACGCTGGTGGCGATCGGCGCGGGAAGGCCGGCGCGGCCGCCGGAGTGAGCAGTGGCCGCCATCGCGACGTTACTGGAGAGTCGAACCGCCCTCGCGGCGCTCCGCCGCACGCTGCCGAAGGGGGGCCCGCGGCTCGTGTCCTGTCGAAGCGCCGCGGGCCTCCGGCGAGTGCTGGAGAGTCGCCTGGTGGACGCGGTTGTCCTGGGCCCGAGCGCGACCCTGCTCGGGGACCTGTCGGAATTGCGGAAACGGCTTCCCGGCGTCCCGGTGGTCGCCTTCGCCGCCTTCCGCCCTGATGACGGGGAGCTGCTGCTCGCGTGCCGGAAGCACGCCGTGCCGGTGGCCGTCGAGGGAGTGGATGACGCCGTGGTCGGCGAGATGGTGGTCCGCGCCTCGCTCACCGCGGAGCGCCGCCGGGAGCTGGCCGAAGCGCCCCGGATGCTGCGGCTCACCGAACCCCTCCAGCGCTCGGCCTGGAGCGTTCTCCTGGGCGAGGTCGAGCGGCCGGTTCGCACGACCGACCTGGCGCGCCGCCTCGCGGTGAGCCGGGAGCATCTCTCCCGCCAGTTCGGGGCCGGCGGGGCGCCGAATCTCAAGCGCGTGATCGATCTGACCCGCATCGCCTGCGCCGCCCAGCTGCTGGCCAACCCCGGCTACACCATCCCCATCGTCGTCCGCATGCTGCACTTCGCCTCGTCGAGCCACCTGAGCGGCACCGCCCGGCGGATCGCCAACGTCTCCTCCGGTGGCCTCGGCGCGCTGGGCCCCAGAGGCGTCCTGCTGGCCTTCGTGAGGGGCAACACCCGGAGTCGGGCCTGAGGGCTTCCAAGTGGGCCGGGGAGGGTGACATCGCGCGCCCATTCCGTTAGCATCGTGTCTTGCCTGCCCCACCCTTTTGTGATTAATTTCACAAGCTGTTCGACAACGGCATCCACTCAGCCAGGGCACCCGAACACATGGCCACCGACTCCACCCTTCGTCCCGGCGAACTGAAGAGCATCCTTCTCCGCGAGATCCAGGCGGCGGACCTGGGGGCGGACGACGTCTCCGAGGTCGGGACCGTGCTCGAGGTACGCGACGGGATCGCCCGGATCTACGGTCTCAACTCCGCGGTCTCCAGCGAGATGCTGGAGTTCACCGCGCAGAAGACCGGCGAGACCGTGGCGGGCCTGGTCCTCAACCTCGAGGAAGACAACGTCGGCGCCGCCATCATGGGCGACTACCTGAAGCTGAAGGAAGGCGATCAGGTGCGGCGGACCGGGCGTCTGCTGGACGTGCCGGTGGGCCCGGCGATGCTGGGGCGGGTGGTAGACGCGCTGGGCCGTCCGGTAGACGGGCTGGGTGAGATCAAGACCAGCATGAGACGGCCGGTCGAGATGGTGGCGCCGGGCATCATCGTGCGCCAGCCGGTGAAGGAGCCGCTCCAGACCGGCATCAAGGCGATCGACGCGATGATTCCGATCGGCCGCGGCCAGCGCGAGCTGATCATCGGCGACCGCGGCACCGGCAAGACCGCGATCGCGGTGGACACGATCCTCAACCAGCGCGGCACCGGCGTCGTCTGCGTCTACGTCGCCATCGGGCAGAAGCGCTCGACGGTCGCGACGGTGGTCGAGCGGCTCCGGGAGAGCGGCGCGATGGAGTACACCATCGTCGTCGTCGCCTCGGCGTCCGATCCCGCGCCGCTCCAGTACATCGCGCCCTATTCCGGCTGCGCCATCGCCGAGTATTTCATGTACGAGGAGGGGAAGGCCACCCTCTGCGTCTACGACGACCTCTCCAAGCAGGCCGCCGCCTACCGCCAGCTCTCGCTCATTCTCCGCCGCCCGCCGGGCCGTGAGGCGTATCCGGGCGACGTGTTCTACCTCCACAGCCGGCTGCTCGAGCGGGCCGCGAAGATCTCGGAGGACAAGGAGCTGGTGAAGTTCGACGACCGGATCAAGAAGCCGGGCGGCTCGCTCACCGCGCTCCCGATCATCGAGACCCAGGCGGGCGACGTCTCGGCCTACATCCCGACCAACGTCATCTCGATCACCGACGGGCAGATCTTCCTCACCACCGACCTCTTCTTCTCCAACTCCCGGCCGGCGGTAGACGCGGGGATCAGCGTCAGCCGGGTGGGTGGCAACGCCCAGATCAAGGCGATGAAACAGGTCGCCGGCCCGCTCCGGCTGTCGCTGGCGCAGTTCCGCGAGCTCGAGGCCTTCGCCCAGTTCGGCTCGGACCTCGATGCCGCGACCCAGCGCCAGCTCGCCCGCGGTGCCCGGCTGGTCGAGGTGCTCAAGCAGCCGCAGTACCAGCCGGTCCCCGTGGAGAAGCAGGTGGCCATCATCTACGCGGTGACCAACGGCCATCTCGACGACGTCAAGGTTCCCCAGATCCGCCAGTGGGAGCGCGATTTCCTCGACTATCTCGAGGCCTCGCACGGCGAGGTGCTGAAGGACATCAAGGCCAAGAAGGCGCTCGACGACGACATCACCAACCGGCTCAAGGCGGCGATCGCCGCGTTCAAGCCGCTCTTCCAGGCCGACTGATGGCCAAGGGCCGCGCCCTCAAGGGGCGGATCCGCTCCGTCCAGAACACCCGCAAGATCACGCGGACGATGGAACTCGTCTCCACCTCGAAGCTGAAACGCGCGCAGGACCGCGTCGTCGCGGCCCGGCCCTACGCCGAGGCGCTGCGCGACGTGCTGGCGGACCTGATCACGCCCGAGCTCGCCGAGCGCTTTCCGCTGCTGCGGCAGCCGGCGCCGCCGGGGAAGGGCGGCCCCACCCGCGCGGCGGTGGTGCTGCTGACGTCGAACCGCGGGCTGGCCGGGGCGTTCAACTCGAACCTGATCAAGGAAGCGCGCCGGCGGGTCGAGGCACTGGAGTCGCAGGGGTACACGGTCGAGATGCACGGCGTCGGCAAGAAGGGCATCGGCTTCTTCCGCTACCTTGGGCGCAAGTTCGCGCTGGAGCGGATGGACATCGGCGACAAGCCGACCGCCGATCACGCGGCCGAGATCGCCGAGCCGCTGATCGCCGCCTTCTCGTCCGGCGCGCTGGCGAGCGTGGACCTGGTGCACGCGAAGTTCGTGAGCGCGCTGACCACGCCGCCGACCACCACGCGCATCCTGCCGGTCGAGACGGCCGCGAAGAAGGACGGAGAGAAGGAGGGCCCGACGCACGACTACATTCTGGCCCCGAGCGCGGAGGCGATCCTGGAGCAGCTGCTGCCGCTCTACGTCCGGAACGCGGTGTATCGCGGACTGGTGGAGACGGCGGCCGCGGAGCATGGCGCGCGCCGGACGGCGATGAAGAACGCGACGGACAACGCGGGCGAGATCCTGGAGGTGCTGAAGCGCACCTACAACCGCCAGCGGCAGGCGGGCATCACGCAGGAGATCGCGGAGATCGTGGGCGGAGCGGCGGCACTGCAGGGGTAGGGGCATGCCCCTTCGCTTCGCTCAGGGTGACATCGGGGTGACAGAGGTCCAACGACACGCCAAGTGATGAGAGAACTCATAATGGCCACAGCGATCGCAACCGAGAAGAAGAGCGCCACCGGCGCGGGCACCCGGAACGTGGGCCGCGTGGTCCAGGTCATCGGCCCGGTGCTCGACGTGGAGTTCGAGCCCGAGCATCTCCCGGAGATCTACAACGCCCTGGAGATCGAGGACAGCAGCGGCGGCTTCCCCGTGCGGCTCACCGCCGAGGTGCAGCAGCACATCGGGCAGAACCAGGTGCGCGCTGTGGCCATGAGCACCACCGACGGCGTGACCCGCGGGATGAAGGTCATCGACACCGGGAGCGCGATCACGGCCCCGGTCGGCGCCGCGGCGCTCGGGCGGATCCTGAACGTGCTGGGCGAGCCGGTGGACGGCGGTCCGCCGCTGCCGAAGGACGTGGAGCGGTGGCCGATCCACCGGGAGACGCCGAAGTTCACCGACCTCGAGCCCAAGACCGAGGTGTTCGAGACCGGCATCAAGGTCATCGACCTGATCGCCCCGTTCGTGAAGGGCGGCAAGATCGGCCTCTTCGGCGGCGCCGGCGTCGGCAAGACGGTCGTCATCCAGGAGCTGATCAACAACGTCGCCAAGGGCCACGGCGGCAAGTCGGTCTTCTGCGGCGTGGGCGAGCGGACCCGCGAGGGGAACGACCTCTATCTCGAGTTCCAGGAAGCGAAGATCCTGGAGAACGTGGCCCTGATCTACGGGCAGATGAACGAGCCGCCCGGCGCCCGTCTCCGGGTCGGACTCACCGGCCTCACCATCGCCGAGTATTTCCGCGACGTCGAGGGGCAGGACGTGCTCCTCTTCATCGACAACATCTTCCGGTTCACCCAGGCCGGCTCCGAGGTCTCCGCCCTGCTCGGCCGGATGCCGAGCGCGGTGGGCTATCAGCCGACGCTGGCCACCGAGATGGGCGATCTCCAGGAGCGGATCACCTCGACCACCAAGGGCTCGATCACCTCGGTGCAGGCGATCTACGTGCCGGCCGACGACCTGACCGACCCGGCGCCGGCCACCGCGTTCGCCCACCTCGATGCGACCGTGGTGCTCTCCCGCGCGATCTCGGAGCTCGGCATCTACCCCGCCGTGGATCCGCTCGACAGCTCGAGCCGCATCCTGGATCCGCAGTTCATCGGCGAGCGGCACTACAACGTCGCCATCGGTGTGCAGCGGACGCTCCAGCGCTACAAGGCGCTGCAGGACATCATCGCGATTCTCGGCATGGATGAGCTCTCCGAGGAGGACAAGCAGATCGTGGCCCGCGCGCGCCGGGTGCAGCGCTTCCTGTCGCAGCCGTTCTTCGTCGCCGAGCAGTTCACCGGCTTCCCCGGCAAGTACGTCAAGCTCGAGGAGTCCATCGCGAGCTTCGAGCGCGTGCTGTCCGGCGAGTTCGATCACCTGCCGGAGCAGGCGTTCTACATGGTCGGCGGCATCGACGAGGCCGTCGCCAAGGCCGAGAAACTCGGGAGCTCGTGATGCAAGTCACGGTCATTTCCCCCGAAGCAGCTATGTTCGACGGTGAGGCCGAGGCGGTCGTCGCGCCGGCATTCGATGGCGAGGTCGGCATTCTGCCGAACCACGCTCCGTTCATGACGCTCCTGGGAGCGGGAACGCTCACCATTCGCCGCGCGGGTGGCGTGGATCGATTCGCCGTCCGAGGTGGCTTCCTCCAGGTAGTGGACAATCGAGTCCGGGTCGTTGCCGAACATGTCAAAGGAGCTGCTCATGCGTCGTAGTGTTTGTGGGGGAGCGCTGGTTTTCGCCGCTCTGCTGGGGATGTCCGCGCCGGCCGCCGCGCAGGAAACGGGGACTCCCATCTTCCGGGCGCCATACCGCGCCTTCGACAGCCACGAGTTCGGCGGGTCGATCTCCGATCCCGAAGGCGCCAACATCGCGCTCGAGGGGTTCTACCGGTATGGCAAGAACAACAATGACTTCGGCATCCGTGGCGGGTTCGCCGACGCCGACGGGAGCGACACGATCTTCCTCATCGGTGGCGACTTCCGCACCCAGATCCTGACCTACAGCGAGACCTTCCCGCTCGACGGCGCCCTGACAGTAGGCTTCGGGGGCATCTTCGGCGAGGGCGACGACGTGTTTCTCCTCCCGGTGGGTCTGTCGCTGGGACGGCGATTCGATGTGGAGGGCTCCTCCACCACCTTTGTCCCCTACGTGCATCCGAATATCATCCCGACATTCGGTGGCGGCGATGACATCCAGTTCGCGCTCGGCCTGGGCGTTGACGTCCGCTTCAGCGATCGCTGGGCCATTCGCGCCAGCGGCGGCCTGGGCGACATCGAGGGCGTGGGCGTGAGCGTCGCCTACATCCGCTAGCACCTCATCCCGCTTGGCGCTGGCTCTAGCGCGCTGCGCCCCGGCTGACCCCAGCCGGGGCGCAGTCACGTCCGGCGGCGGCGTGAGTGATGGGTGGCCCAACTCATCTCCATCCCCCGTCACGGCATGGAATCCGAGTTCGCCTCATACTGCAGCCCTCCTCGCCCGGCGGCGCTACGCGGGAGCGAGTCGATGCCGCCAGCAGGCGTCCGTGGGTGTCCAGGTGTAGCCCTCCCGCGACGCGGGCAGGAGATGTCCCTCAACAGGAGCTGGAAGCGCATGCGATACGTGAACGCATATGGAGTGTGGATGCTGGCCGCCGGCGCGGTCGCTTTCACGGCAGGCTGCAACGAGACCCGGGAAACCGGTGCGGTGACGTCCAAGTCGGGGGGCGAGACTTCCAAGGCTCCCGCGGCAGAGGCCGTCGAGGAGCGCGACCACGCCCTCATCCGGGCGGTCAACGCGAACCCCGGGCAGTCCGCGGTGACGATCTACGCCGGAGACAGCGCCGCCTTCAGGGATGTCGGCTACAAGAAGGCGACGGCGTACGAAGAGATTCCCGACCACATGTTCAACTTTCAGATCAAGACCGGTGACGCGCCCAAGGGCGACGCGTTGGCGTCCAATCGCGAGAACCTGCAGGACGGCGGTCATTACACGGTCGTGGCGCTCCCGTCCGAGGATTCGAGCGACCCCAACATCCGCGTGCTCGACGACGACCTGAAGCCGATGACGGACGGGAAAGCGCGCGTCCGCTTCATCAACGGCATGGCGGGCGACACCGACGTGGACCTGCTGATCCGCGGCAAGGATGAGCCCATCTTCGATGGGGTCAACTTCATGGCCGAGGCCGGATGGAAGGAAGTCGATCCCATGTCCGGTACCCTGGTGGTGAAGCCCGATAACAAGGATGGCACCCTGGCCACGCTCCCCAACACCAAGGTCGCGGCGGGCAAGAGCTACACCTTCGTGCTGGTCGGCAATGCCGGCAAGCACGAGATCATCAAGATCGAGGATGCGGTAGCCGTCCAGCCGAACTGACGTTCGACCTCCGGCCGCGTCCGCGTGGCCGGAGGCTTCCTCTCCCTTCCCTCTGGTCATATGCCCGTCTGGTTCCTCCTGAGCGGTGCCCTGCTCGTCTTCCTGGCGATCGGCGGCACCATGCTGCGTCGCCTGCCGCTCACGGTAGCCATGGTTTGCCTTGGCGCAGGCATGCTTCTCGGTCCCGGCGGCGCAGGTCTGTGGCACCTCGGCTTTCCGGCCAACAGCGGGCTGCTCGAGCACATCACCGAGGTCGCGGTCGTCATATCCCTGTTCACGGTCGGGCTCAAGCTCCGGGTGCCGCTGAACCGCCAGCGCTGGCAGGTGCCGCTGCGCCTCGCGACCGTCTCCATGATCATCACCGTCGCGCTGGTCACGGTTGTGGGTGTGTGGCTCCTGGGGTTGCCGCTGGGAGCCGCCGTCTTGCTGGGCGGGATCCTCGCGCCCACCGATCCCGTGCTGGCTTCCGACGTCCAGGTGCGGACGCCGGGCGAGCCGGATCGCCTGCGCTTTTCCCTGAGCGCCGAAGGTGGGTTGAACGACGGCACCGCGTTCCCCTTCGTCCTCCTGGGGCTCGGCCTGCTCGGTGCCGGCGAGCTGGGTCCCGGCCTCTGGCGCTGGGTGGCCGTGGATGTCCTCTGGGCAGTGGGTGCGGGGCTGGGGGTCGGGAGTGCGCTCGGAACCGCGGTGGGCCGGCTGGTGCTCCACCTTCGCAAGGAGCACCACGAGGGACTCGGAGCCGAGGAGTATCTGGCGCTCGGGCTGATCGCCCTGGCTTACGGGGCGGCCGTGATGGTGTCCGCCTACGGCTTTTTGGCGGTGTTCGCTGCCGGTGTCGCCTTCCGGCAGGTCGAATCCCGCGAGTCGGGCTCGCAGGACGCGACGTGGATGGGCCGGCCCCGGGATGAGCGGGAGGAGGAGGTGCTGCAGACGGATCCGGAGCACGCACCCAAGCAGCTCGCGCAGTCCGTGCTCTCGTTCAACGAGCAGCTCGACCGGCTGGGGGAGGTGGCCGTCGTCCTTCTCGTGGGCGGTTTGCTCCCGTCGATGGAGCTTTCGCTGGGCTCCGGCGCGGTGGTCGCCATCCTGGTGCTAATCATCCGGCCTGTCTCCACCTTTATCGGGCTGGCCGGCAGCGGCACGACCGGCACCCAGCGACGGCTCATCGCGTGGTTCGGGATTCGAGGAATCGGATCGATCTACTATCTCGCGTATGCGGTGAACCACGGCGTGCCGGCCGGGTTGGCGGGGCAGCTCGGGGGGATCACCCTGTTGGCGGTGGCCGCATCGATCGTGGTACACGGTGTTTCCGCCACGCCCTTGATGCGGCGCTATGCCCGCGTGAACGGGGCTCGGTAGAGGCCCTGATCGGTTGACATCCTTCGAAGGCTCCGGGTAGCTTGCGGCCCGCATCTCGGGCCGTTTCCAGTCGCGTGCAGGGGGATTCGATATGCATCGTGTGTTGATCGGAGCCATAGCCGCGGCGACCCTCGTTGGAGGAGTTCCGGCCTCGGCGCAGGTGCGCGGCATCCCGGTGGACAACTCGGGTGTGGCCCGGGGCGTGGGGGTCTACGCCGACATCGGATTTCCCAACGACGAGGCGGGCGGCGGACGCGCGTACGCACTCACGGGGAAGGCGGGCCTCGGCGTGCTCGGCTTCACCGGCACACTCGCCAGCTACGACCCAGAGGGCGCAGACGCCAGCGTCGCGGTGGGCGCGACCATCAACTACCGCATCTTCGGCGGGCCGCTGGTTCCGCTCGCGGTCAACCTGCAGGGCGGCATCGGCTACTACGCGCCCGACACCGGCAGCCCGCTCGACTTCACCGACACCGATCTCCACTTTCCGGTCGGTGTCGGCTTCGCCCTCACGATTCCCAATCCGGTCCTCGCCATCCGTCCGTGGCTGGCTCCCCGGCTGGATATCACCACCCGGAAGATCGAGGGCGGGGACACCAACACCGACACGGAGTTCGGCCTGAGCGGCGGCATCGAGCTGAATACGCTGAGCGGCTTCGGTCTCCACGCCAGCTATGACGCCGTCTTCGCCGAGGGCGGGACGCCCGGGGTCTTCGGCATCGGCGCGCATTACGCGTTCAGAGTGCCGGGCCTGTGAGCCTGTCGCGCCGGGCGCTGCCCGCGCTGTTGATCGTGTCGCTTCTCGCGGGCTGCGCGCAGACCTTCGACGCCGCCTCGCTGGGGGTACCCGCCACGGTCTCGAGCCCGGCGAGCCAGCCCCCGCAGGGCGACCGTTTCCGGGTGAGCGGCAAGTCGGTGTTCGGTTTCTGGGGACTGGTGAAGTACAAGGAGCCGTCGCTCCGAAAGGCGCTCGCCGCCCAGCTCGCGGGAGGCAGCGGCGTGGCCGATCTCCGGATCCGGGTGCGCAGCCGCTGGAGCGACGTGCTGATCACCGGCCTCACCCTGGGCCTCATCGTCCCGCGGTCGGTGACCTTTGAAGGGGTCGTGACGAAATAGCGTCGGCCAGCATCGCGGCCGACCGCCGCGAGGCTCCCCGGCCCGCCTCCACCACCGCCTTGGCCCGCGCACCCTGGGCCGCCCGCTCCGCCTCGTTGTCGAGCCACCCGATCCACATCCGCGCCAGCTCCGCACCCGCCTTCTTGCCTCGTCCTGATATCGCCTCGGCCCCACCCGCGTCGCGCAGCAGCGCGGCGTCGCGGCTCTCCATCCAGCGAGGCCCAAACGCGACCGGAAGCCCCCACGCGGCCGGCTCCAGCACCGAATGCAGCCCGGCGCGGCCGAACCCGCCGCCCACGTAGGCCATGGTACCGGACCCGTAGAGCGTCGCCAGGACGCCCACCCGATCCACCAGGAGCAGGGGAGCGGGCCCAGCCGCCGCGCTCAGCCGGACCGGGTCCGGGAGCCCCGCCCGGCGAGCCCGGTCTTCCACCGACGCAAGGTGAGCGGTGGTGGGTTCGTGCGGAACGAGGATGAGGTGGGCCCCAGGGTGCAGGGCGCGCACCCGGCCGAACGCGTCGAGCAGCACGTCCTCATCCGCCGGCCAGGTGGAGCCTGCCACCAGCGTCTGAGCGCCGTCTCCAAGTCGGAGCAGCGGATCCTCCGGGTCCACCGCTCCGACCCGGTGCAGCGCACTGTCCGCGCGCGGGTCGCCCAGCACCTGGATCCGATCGGCGGCCACGCCCAGCCGGGTGAGCCGTCCTGCGTCCTCGTCGGAAACCGCCGCGGCGTGTCCGACCGCCTGGTAGCCCGCGCGCAGGACCGTCCTCGCCGGCCACGTGAGCCGGCCGCTGCCGGGACTGACCGTGGCGGCGACCATGGCTACCGGGATACCGCGGTTGGCGGCCCTGGTGGCGAGCTCCGGCCAGAGATCGAGCTTGGCGAAGACGAGCAGCGACGGGGCCAGCGCGTCGAGCAGACGTTCCGCGGAGCCCGGCAGGTCGTAGGGGAGATAGTCGGCCGCGTCCGCCGGAAGCCGGCGGGCCAGGGGCTCGGCCGAGGGGCTGAAATGGGTATAGAGGTACTGCGCGTCGGGTCTGAGATGCCGGAGCTCGAGCATCACGCTCTCGGCCTGGAGCCCCTCGCCCACCGAGGACGCGTGGAACCAGATCAAGGGCCGGGCGCGATCTCGCGAGCGCGCAGCCCACGCCGTGAGTCGCGCCTGGGCCCGCCGTCGGCCGCGGTGGCCGGCGGCGAGCTTGGGCCCCAGCTGGGCGATCGCGGGGGCCGCCAGAGCGCCGAGCCGGGCGGCGACCCGGTAGATCACCGGCGTGGAAGGCATCGCGAAAATCTAATGGCGGACTGGTTGCACGTCGGACGGGGCCGTGGCTAGAATACAGCACGCAGTCATGTTCCACCTGCTACCGAGGGAGGTGATCCATTGTCTACAGAGTCAAGGGTCGCCTGCGGCTGCTGACGTAGCTGCACGACGTGCCCAGGCGACACTTACCTGGGGGGGCCGCCAAGAGCGGCCCCTTTCCTTTGTGGGCTATTTGGGTGCGGAGCGGGTGCGGAGCTTCTCGGCGTGGATCGAATCGAGGACGTGTCGGAAGACGGGAAGCGGCTGGGCGCCGGTGAGGAGCCCGCCCTCGATGTAGAACGTCGGCGTGCTGCTGGCACCAGCCCGCTCGGCGCCCTCCGCCTCGTAACGGATCTCGGACTCGGTGGCACCGGCCCTCACGCACTCCAGAAGCCTGGGCTTCGAGATGCCCGCCGAGTCCGCGAGGGAGAGGAAGAAGGCCCCTGGCTCCTTGAGCGGTGACCAGACGGACTGGTGGGTATAGAGCAGGTCGTGCACCGGCCAGAACGCCCCCTGCCGCGCCGCGCAGAGCGCCGTCCCTGCCGCCCCGACCGCGTTCGCGTGGATGCTGGTGAGCGGAAAGTTGACGAACACCCACCGCACCTTGCCCGGCGAGATGTACTCCTTCTCGATCGCCCGAAACGTCTCCAGCGCGAACTGCCGGCAGTAGGGGCACTGGAAGTCCGACATCTCGTACACGGTGATCGGCGCCGTTGGAGCGCCCTTCGATCTGGTAGCGACCGCGCTCGACGACTGCTGTGCCGCCAGGGCGCACGGAGCCGCGGCGAGGAGGACGAGCAACGGCATCACGGGCAGGCGCACTCAGTATCTCCGGCGCTGCCGGCCGGTGCGGCTCGACAGCAGGATGGTGTCACTCGAGACCGCCACGTTCCAGTACCACTCCGCGTTCGGATCGGTCGCATCCCACGAGCGCCCGTAGATCCACCAAGGTCCCGGCGGCAGCGTGAAGCGGGCCCATCCGTCGCCTCGTGTCGTGTCGGTGCGCGGGTCCTGCCGTCGGCGCACGGCGAGGCTGCGCGTGATGCTGTCGTAGCCGCGGTAGGTGCTATCTTCCCAGTGCCGGATCAGGGCGCGAAGGCTCTCGCTCCGCTCGAGGAACCGCTTCCGCGCGCCATCGAGCTCCGTGCGGGCCGCTTCGGTCCGCCGCTGCGCGGTGGCGAGGGTGTCGGTGAGCGCCGCGAAGCCGGCGTAGAGCTCGCGATACTCGGGCGTATTCCGGGGCAGGGAGTCGATGCGGCCGCGGAGCCGGTCGAGCGAGTCGCGCAGGCGCTCGGTACGCTGTACCGTGCCCGTGTAGCTGACGAAGGGGCCGCGGAACGCGCGGAAGAGGCTGTCGAGGGCCGCGGTGTCGGGCCGGGGCGAGCGGGCGGTGGCCTCGAGCGCGGCCAGCACGCTGTCGCGATCGTACGGCAGCGCGATCAGTCCGACACCGGTGACCGGCGTTTCCACCGAGTCGGGTCCGGGAATGGACACACGGACCGCGACGTCGCGAGGGCGCTCGCAGGCGGAGATACCGGCGGCGGCGACGAGCGCCGCGGCCAGCAATGGGAGTGCTATTGAGCGGGACACCAGCCAAAGCTATCGCGCTCCTGACGGTGCTTCAACTGACCGCCGGAACGATCCTCGCGCAGGACTCCCCCGCCGGAGGCCTCTTTCCGGCCCGCCCCACCGGATTCGTGACCGATGTCGCCGGCATCGTGGATCAGGCGACCGAGGCGCGGATCACCGACCTCGTCACCCGGCTCGAAGCGGCCACCGGCGCCGAGATCGCCGTGGTCACACTCCCCACCATCGGCGACCGTGAAGAGGCCGACGTCGCGCGCGAGATCGGGCGTGCCTGGGGCGTCGGTGAGGACGCCGCGGTCGGCGACCCGACGCGGAACGCCGGGATCGTCCTGCTGGTCGTGCCGCGGCAGGAGGGACGTCCAGGCAGCGGGCGCGTGCGGGTCGAGGTCGGGGGTGGACTCGAGGGCATCGTCACCGACGCCGCCGCCGGGCGGGTTCGCGATCTCATGGGCGAGCGGCTGGCGCGCGAGGACTACGCCGGCGCACTGCAGACCGGCGTCGAGTCCCTGGTCGGCACCATCGCCCGCGGCTTCGGCGTGAGTGACACCGCGCTCACCAATGCTCGCCCGGTCCGGCCCGGTGGCGGCCGGAGTCCGCTGGCGGGCGCACTGCCGATCCTGCTCTTCATCGCGTTCATCGTGATCTCGCGGATCATGAGGGGCGGGGGCCGGAGCGGAAGGGGCCGACGGCGGAACGTATATTGGGGAGGTCCGTGGATCGGTGGCGGCGGGTTTGGTGGCGGTGGATGGGGCGGGGGCGGCGGATTCGGTGGCTTCGGCGGTGGCGGCGGGTTCAGTGGTGGCGGCGCGGGAGGGAGATTCTGATGCGCGAGTCGGTGGACCGTGTGGTGACGCCGTTTCTCAAGCAGGCGGACACCGTGCTCGGAGCCGGGTACAGCGCCGTGCTCTACGGCTCGGCGGCTCGGGGCGACTTCCTTCCCGGCCGGTCCGACCTCAATCTGATGCTGATCCTCGACGATCTCTCGCCCAAGACTCTCGGCGCGCTGGCCGGCTCGTTCGGCACCTGGCGCAAGTCGGGGTACGAACCGCCGCTGGTGATCAGCAGGACGGAATGGTCCCGGGCCACGGACGTGTTTCCGATCGAGATCGTGGACATGCGCTGCTGCCACGAGGTGCTCCGCGGGGCCGATCCCGTCGCCGGCCTCACGGTCGCACCCGCCGACCTGCGCTCCGCGCTGGAGCGCGAGTTCCGGGGCAAGCTGATGCGCCTCCGGCAGGGCTATGTCGCCTCATCGGACGACCCCTCCGCGCTCGGTACGCTCGCGGGACGCAGCTCGAGCACGGTCCTGGTGCTCTTCCGCGCGCTCCTCGTCCTGCTCGGCAAGTCGGTGCCCCGTGACCCGCTCGAGCTGTCCGCGGCGGCCGCGGCGGCCGTGGGCATGGACGGCGAGCCGCTGCTCAACGTGGTACGCCACCGGGCGGACCGGGGATGGCGCTGCCCGCCGGACGCGTTCTCGGGGTACATGGACGCGGTGGCGCGCGCGGCCGGCTTTCTCGACCAACTTCAGCTGGGAGATCAGCGATGACCCGCTCTTCGGCGGTCCCGACGTTCCTTGTCACGCTCGTGCTGCTCGCGAGCGGCTGCGGGTACAACACGATTCAGACGATGGACGAGGAGGTCAACCAGGCCAAGGGACAGATCGAGGCCCAGCTCCAGCGGCGCGCGGACCTGATCCCCAATCTGGTCGAGACGGTGAAGGGGGTGGCCAAACAGGAGTCCACCATCTTCACCAGCATCGCGGAATCGCGGGCCAAGCTCTCAGGGGCCGTGCAGTCGGGCGATGTGGGCGAGATGGCGGCCGCGAACCAGGCGCTCACCCAGGGGCTGGGTCGGCTCCTCGCCATCGTCGAAAACTACCCCGAGCTTCGTTCCAGCGAGAGCTTTCGCGCGCTCCAGGACCAGCTCGAGGGCACCGAGAACCGCGTCTCGGTCTCCCGCCAGGATTACAACGCCGTCGTGGGGCGGTACAACGCCTACATCCGGCGGTTCCCCTACAACCTCACGGCCAAGGTGCTCGGATCGGGCCCGCGCGAGTACTTCGAGGCGGCGCCGGGGTCGGAGGTGACGCCCAAGGTCCAATTTTGAAGGGGAGCCCAAACAGGGCTCCCCTTGGCAGGTCCTCGCACGACGCCCGCGCCGGCTTAGTCGGTGACGACGTGCTCCGGTAGCACGTAGCGGAGTGGATCCACCGCGCGGCCGTCGACGTGCACTTCGTAGTGCAGGTGCGGTCCGGTGGCGAGGCCGGTGTTGCCGACCAGCGCGATCCGCTGCCCGCGGGTCACCCGCTGCCCCTCGCGCACCAGGATCTTCGAGGCGTGCGCGAACTTCGTCTCCGTCCCGAAACCGTGATCAATGACGATCGTGTTTCCGTAACCCGCCTCCCAGCCGGCCTCGCGCACCACGCCGGCGGCGGGTGCCTCGATCGGCGTACCCAGCGGCGCGGTCACGTCGATGCCCTCGTGAGGGCGGGCGAAGTGCAGAATGGGATGTGAGCGCATCGAGGAAAAGGCGCTCGTCAACCACCCCTGGGTGGGAAGAATGGACGGCGTCGCAGCCAGGCGAGCAGAATGGACAGCCAGGCTGTCCGCCGCTTCCTGGAACGACGAGGCGAGCAGGTTGGCGCGCCGGATGAGCGCGTTCAGGTCCACCCTGATCTCATTCGACCGCCGCATCGCACCGCCGACCTCTCCCTCCACCGCCGCCACATTGGGACCACCGATACCGGCGGCCTGCACCTGCGGATCGATCGGCTCGAGATTGGCGAGAACTCTGATGCGGGCGTCGCGCTGGGAGATGCGGGAGAGGGTGTCGACGAGGCCGGTGAGCCGGCCGTTCAGCTCGCTCAGCTGCTGTTCCAGCCGTGCATTTTCTTGCGTCAGGCGGGCCGATTTCGAGAGGTCAACCGTCCGCGAGATCGTCACGTAGCCCACGCAGAGCGCCACGCCCGCCGCAAAGACCGCTGCCGCCAGCGCCGACTTCACGACCCGGTAAGACACCTCGACGATCTTCGAGGGCTCCGAGTCGTGCGGCACGAGGACGACGGTCCAGCGGCGTTTGGCCATTCAGGCTACCTCGATGAAGTCAGGACCGACCCACTCTGCCAGCGGTACCAATATGCGGTGCTTCGACTTGACGCGGCGTGACCGGAGTCACGATCAGGACAAGGTGCCCCGCGGTCGACACGATGTCAAGCTGCGAATCGCTCGATAACTCCTTACGCCAGCCGAGGTTCCCTGATCGAAGGCTCAGACCGGAGCTGGTTTGGGAAACAGCACACCCGGCCGCCGGGAGACGAGACCGCTGACCGGTGGTGCATCCAGCGTGGCCCACTCGGCATCTCCCGGTTCGCCCGCGGCGCCCAGTGACTGCCAGATGCTCGCCGCCTTGCCGGGGATGAACGGCTGCGTCAGGACCGACAGGCGGTACAGTGCGCGAGCCAGCGCCGCGAGCGCGATATCGAGCTCCGCCTCGCGACCTTCCTTGGCCAGCTTCCAGGGAGCGACCTGCTGGATGTAGAGATTTGCAGTCGCGACCAACGCCCAGGCCGCCTCCGCGCCACTGCGAAGATCGTGCGCGTCCATGGCCCGGACGTAAGATTGCACTGCCTCTCGTCCGGCGCGGTCCAGTGTCGTTTCATCCGAGGAAGGCACCACCCCCGCGCGATACTTCTCGATCATCGCCAGCGAGCGCGACACGAGATTGCCGAGCCCGTCGGCCAGGTCCGCGATGTAGCGCTCGTCGAACCGCTCCCAGCTGAAGTTCCCATCCGCCTCGAACCCCACCTCGCGCAGCAGGAAATAGCGGAGCGCGTCGGGACCGTGGCGCTCGATCGCATCGCCGAGCGTCACCGCGGTGCCCGCGGTCTTCGACATCTTGGTCCCCTCCCACTGCACGTACCCGTGGGCCCAGACCTCCCGTGGCACCGCCTCGCCGGCTGCCAGCAGCATGGCCGGCCAGATCACGCAGTGAAAGCGGGTGATGCCCTTGCCGACGACATGGAGATCGGCGGGCCACAGTCGCTGGTAGCCTTCGGCGGGGAAACCGGTGGCCGAGAGGTAGTTGATGAGCGCGTCGAACCAGACGTACACGGTCTGATCCCCGTCGCCGGGGTAGGGAATGCCCCAGGAGAGACGTTGCCGCGACACCGAGATGTCCTGCAGCCCGTCCTGCAGCAGGCGCACGATCTCGTTGCGACGGATCTCGGGCTCCACCCGGAACGTCCCAGTGGTGATCCGCTCCCGCAGCGTGTCCCGGTAGCGGCTCAGCCGGAAGAAGTGATTGCGCTCCTTGGTCCGCACCAGCTCGAGCGTCGGATGCTCGATGCAGTGGCCGTTCTCGATCTGCGCCGGCTGCTTGAACTCCTCGCAGCCGGTGCAATAGAGTCCCTCGTAGTCTCCCACGTAGAGGTCGTCGGGATTCTGCTGCTGAATCCGGCGCAACAGCTCGGTCACCGCCTCGCGGTGGCGCTGCTCGGTGGTCCGGATCCAGTCGTCGTTACTCACCTCGAGCCGGCTCCAGAAATCCGCGAACCGCTCGGCCATCCGGTCCACCCACGCCTGCGGCGTGAAGCCGTTCTGCTCCGCCGCCTGGATCACCGCCTGGGAGTGCTCGTCCATCCCCATGAGGAAATGCACGTCGTCGCCCCGGAGGCGCCGATAGCGGGCGATGCAGTCGGCCCCGACCTTCTCCAGCGCGTGTCCCAGGTGGGGGTCGCCGTTGGAGTAGTCGATCGCCGTGGTGATGTAGAACTTGGCCATGCGGAAAGGTAATGCGGTGGGAAGGGCTACTCCTGCGGTGCGCCTCCGCTGTCGCGGCCTCGCCGTCTGCGGCGCCGATCGGGTCGGGCATTGTGCCCATTGGGGGCCTCGGGCGCGTCGAGCAGCTCGCCGCGGTTCGCCGCCGCGTCGGCGGCCTCCTGAGCCGCGACCTTGGCGCGATACTCCGCCGTCACCAGCACGTCACCCAGCTTCTCGACCTCCTCGCGTAGCTGCACCAGCGGGATGATGCGCGAGCCCTGCTCCTCGCTCCGGAGGAACACCCGCTCGCGGAAGATGTCTACCGCGACCACGCGCTCCGCGCCCAGCGCGGTGCGGATGGTCTTGCCTTCCTTGGGGAATCGCTTGCGCGCCGCGACGTAGAACTCGTGCTCGTACTTGAGGCAGCAGAGCAGGCGCCCGCAACCACCGGAGATCTGGGTCGGGTTGAGCGACAGGTGCTGGTCCTTCGCGAGGCCGAGATTGACCGGGGACAGCTCCTTGAGCCAGGTCGAGCAGCAGTACTCCCGCCCGCAGCGCCCGACGCCCGAGAGCCGCGCCGCCTCGTCGCGGACGCCGATCTGGCGCAGCTCGATCCGGGTGCGGAAGGTGGAGGCGAGGTCGCGGACCAGGGCGCGGAAGTCCACCCGCTTCTCCGCCGTGAAGTAGATCGTGAGCTTGTTCCGGTCCCACTGCCACTCGGTGTCGCTCACCTTCATGAGCAGGTCGTGCGCCCGCACCCGCTGCACGACCTTTCGCCGCGCGTCGTCCTCGGACCGGCGGATCTCGTCATGCTGCTTGAGCTCGTCGGCCCCTGCGCGGGCGACGACCTGCTTGAGCGGCTCGGGTTCGGTGGGCTCCCCCCCCACGGCGCACCCGGTGCAGGCGCCCGCGCACTTCTTCTCCGCGAGATCTCCGGCCGCCGTGATCCGGCCGAGGTCCTTGCCACGCTCGACCTCGACGATCACCGCCTCGCCGACGCGCAAGGGCTCGTCGCCCGACCAGAGGAAATAGGCCTTGCGGGTGCCCTTGAATCGGACCTCGACGGTTTGGCTCACTCAGGCCTCGGAGTACGCGCCCATCGCCCCGTACTTCTCGGCGCGGCGGCGTACCAGCTTCTCGGGACGGAACTTCTTGAGCTCGGTGACGTGGCGGATGAGCGCCTCCCGGAGGGCTTCGCCGGTCGCGTCCGGATCCACGTGCGCTCCTCCCACCGGCTCTTTCACCACCTCGTCGATGACCTTGAGACGCAGCAGGTCCTCGGCGGTGATCTTGAGCGCGTCGGCCGCGCGCTCGCGCTGGCTCGAGTCCTTCCACAGGATGGCGGCGCAGCCCTCGGGCGAGATCACCGAGTAGACCGAGTTCTCCAGCATGAGAATCCGGTCGGCGACGCCGAGCGCGAGGGCGCCGCCGGAGCCACCCTCCCCGATCACCATCGCCACGGCGGGTGTGGGCAGGATGGACATCTCCATGATGTTCCGCGCCATCGCCTCGGACTGTCCGCGCTCCTCGGCGCCGAGACCGGGATACGCGCCCGGCGTGTCGATCAGGGTGATCACCGGCGCCGAGAACTTGGCGGCGAGCTTCATCAGTCGGAGCGCCTTCCGATAGCCTTCCGGGTGCGGCATCCCGAAGTTGCGCTTGAGGTTTTCCTTGGTGTCGCGGCCCTTCTGATGACCCATCACCATGACCGACGTGCCCGCGAGCCGTGCCCACCCGCCGACGACGGCGGGGTCGTCGCGGTACAGGCGGTCGCCGTGCAGCTCGATGAAGTCGGTGAAGATGGTGCTGAGATAGTCGAGGGTGTACGGCCGGCGGGGGTGGCGGGCGACCATGACCCGCTGGATCGGGGTCAGATTTCGGTAGATCTCCGCGCGCAACGACTCCAGCTTGCTCTGCAGGCCTTCCAGCTCGCCATCGATGTCGATTTGGCGCTCGCTCCCGATCCGCTTCAAGTCATCGATCTGGCGCTCCAGCTCCAGGAGCGGCTTCTCGAACTCCAGCGTATAGGTCGAGGCCATCGGGTTCAGCCCGCCTTGACGTAGTGGACGGAATCGGCCCCCAGGAGGTCGCGCAGGGCTCGAACGAGGTCCTCCTCCGCCGCGACGCGGACGCGGCGGGAGCGCAGGCGGACCGCCTCGCCGTTGCCGTCGCTCCAGTCAATATAGAGCGGCGTGGGACCCGGGTGCGCGGAGCAGAGCGCCGCAGCCGCCTGGAGCGCCTCGGGTTGCGGGGCGGTCGGCGCCCGCCAGCGGAGGCTCAGGGCCACCGCGCCCGAGGTCTTGAGGTCGTCCATGGGGCGCGCCGTCTCGACGATGAACGGCGCGTGATCCTCGCCCCGGTCCCGGTCGCTGTAGCCGCCGGTGAGCAGCAGCGACGCGTCCGCCACGATCGTCTGGTTGAGCTTGGCCCAGGCGTCGGGAAAGACGATCGCCTCCGCCGTGCCGTGGAAGTCCTCGAGCACGAGGCGTGCGTATTCCTTGCCGGTCTTCTTGGAGATCTGGCGCTTCACCGCGGTCACCACGGCACCGATGCTGGCCTGGTGCTCGTTCCACTCGCCGAGTGTGGCGGTGGTGCGGGTGCCGAACAGCTCGACCTCGTCGCGGTAGCGCTGCAGCGGGTGACCGGAGATGAAGAAGCCGAGCACCTCCTTCTCCTTGGCCAGTCGCTCCGCCTCGGTCCACGCCGGGATGTCCGGCAGCGCGACCTGGTGCCGATGCGCCAAGTCTCCCGGCTGCGGCTCGCCGAACAGCGACGCCTGTCCCGCGTCCCGATCCTGCTGGAGGAGCTGCGCCTCCGCCAGGGCCGGCTCCAGCGCCTCGATGAGCTGCTTCCGGTGGCCCCCGAGCGAGTCGCACGCCCCCGCCGCCACCAGCGACTCGAGCACGCGCTTGTTGCAGAGCCGCAGGTCGATCCGCTCCACCAAGTCCGCGAGCGACGTGATGGGCGACTCGGCGCGCCCGGCGATGATCGACTCGATCGCGCCCCAGCCGACGTTGCGCACGGCGCCCAGGCCGAAGCGGAGCCGCCGGTCGCCGACCACGGTGAACTTGAAGCCCGACTCGTTGACGTCGGGCGGCAGCACCTCCAGGTCCAGCTCGCGCGCCTCGTTGATGTATTGCACCACCTTGTCGGTGTTTCCGATTTCCGACGAGAGGAGCGCCGCCATGAACTCGGCCGGGTAGTGGGCCTTGAGCCACGCGGTCTGATACGACAGGACCGAGTAGGCCACCGAGTGCGACTTGTTGAAGCCGTACCGGCCGAAGGTCTCGATCTGCGCCGCCAGCTCGTCCACCAGCTTCTTCGGGTGGCCCAACGCCATGGCGCTCTCGCAGAACTTGCCGAGCTGCTGCTTGATCAGCTTCTCGTCCTTCTTGCCCACCGCCTTGCGCAGCACGTCGGCTTCGGCCAGCGAGAACCCCGCCAGCACGTTGGCGATCCGCATCACCTGCTCCTGGTAGGTGATGACGCCGTAGGTCGGCTCCAGCACCTCGCGCAGGGAGGGGTGGGGATAGCTGACCTTCTCCAGGCCCAGCTTCCGCCGGATGAACACCGTGTGCATGCCGGCGTCGAGCGGACCCGGGCGGAGCAGAGCGTTGGCGGCGACCAGGTCGTCGAAGCGGTCGCACTTCATGGCGCGGAGCGTGTCGGTCGCCAGCGGCGACTCGAACTGGAAGATCCCCGCCGTCCGAGCCTGGCGAAGCAGCTCGTACACCTTGGGGTCGTCCAGTGACGAGGTGTCCATCTCGATCCGCTGGCCGGTCCGGGTCGCGATCATCTCCAGGGCGTCGTGGATCACGGTCAGCGTCTTGAGGCCGAGCATGTCCATCTTGAGCATGCCGACCTTCTCCAGCGCGCCCATCTCGTACTGGGTGATGATGGCGTCTTCCCCGTCCGCCGCCGCTCCCGATCCCCTGGTCGGCGCGGTGCACACGGGCACGTACTCCGACAGCGGCCCCGGCGCGATCACCACGCCGGCCGCATGGACGGACATGTGCCGCGAGATGCCCTCGATCCTCGAGCTGAGATCCATCAGCCGCTGGTAGGACGGATTGCCCTTCACCAGATCGCGGAGCTCGTCGACCTTCTGCCGCGCGTCCTGGATGGTGAGGCTGTACGCCGGGCCGGAGGGGATCAGCTTGGTGAGCCGGTCGGCCTCGCCCGGCGGGATGCGGAGCACGCGCGCCACATCCTTGATCGCCGCGCGCGCCTTCATGGTGCCGAACGTGACGATCTGGCCCACGCTGTCCCGCCCGTAGCGCTGGCGGACGTACTCGATCACCTCACCACGGCGCTCGAAGCAGAAGTCCACGTCGATGTCGGGCATCGACACCCGCTCGGGGTTCAGGAACCGCTCGAACAGCAGGTCGAACTTGAGCGGGCAGACGTTGGTGATCCCGAGCGCGTACGCCACGATCGAGCCGGCCGCCGAGCCGCGGCCCGGTCCCACGGGTATGCCCCGCTCCCGCGCGGCGGCGATGAAATCCTGGACGATCAGGAAGTAGCCGGCGTACCCCGCGCGGTTGATCACCCCCAGCTCGAATGCCAGCCGATCGGCCACCGCCGGCGGAAGCGGATCACCGTAGCGTCGCACGGCACCCTCGCGCGACAGGTGCTCGAGCATCGCTTCGTCGGTGGCGTGGGCGGCGGGGAGGGGGAACTCGGGCAGGAAGTAGCGCTTCTCGAAGTCGAACTCGCAGAGCTCGGCGACCCGCGCGGTGTTCGCGAGCAGGTCGGGGTGCTTCGGGAAGAGCGCCCGCATCTCCGCCTCGGACTTCACATACGATTCCTGGCCGGTGAAGCGGAACCGCTTGGGATCGTCCAGGTCGCTGCCGGTGCCGATCGCCAGGAGAACATCGTGCGCTTCGGCGTCCTCGCGACGGAGGTAGTGCGCGTCGTTGGTGGCGACCACGCCGAGACCGAGCTCTTCACCCAGGCGCAGCATGCCCTCGGTGACGACTCGCTCCTCGCCGATGCCGTGTTGCTGCACCTCGAGCCAGAAGCCGTCGCTGCCGAAGGTGCTCGCGAACCACTCGGCGCTCTTCCGGGCCTCTTCGTAGCGGCCCTGCCGGAGGTTCATCGAGACCTCGCCCGAGAGACACGCCGCCAGGCACACCAGGCCCTCGGAGTGTTCCGCGAGTACGTCCTTGTCGATGCGCGGACGCCGGTAGAAGCCCTCGGTGAAGCCGATGGACGTCAGGCGGACGAGATTCTTGTAGCCCGTCCGGTTCTTCGCCAGCAACACGAGGTGGCTGTACGCGGCCGGCGCCCAGGACGGCTTCTCGCGGGCCTGCCGCGGACCGTACGCGAGATACGCCTCGAAGCCGAGGATCGGGCGGATCTTCTGCGCCTTGGCCTCTTCGTAGAAGCTCCAGGCGGCGTGCATGTTGCCGTGGTCGGTGACGGCCAGGCTGTCCATGCCGAGCTTCTTGACGTGGCCCACCAGGTCCGCGATCCGGTTGGCGCCGTCGAGGAGAGAATACTCGCTGTGCGTGTGGAGATGAACGAAGGCCATTGGGGCGGCGCTATCTGGTTCGGTGCTCGAGCTCCTGCAGCACGGCGTCGAACGTGACGCCGCGTGCCTGGAGCAGCACCAGGAGGTGATAGAGCAGGTCGGCCGATTCCGCGGCGACCCGCGTGCCGTCTTCCCCGTTCGCGGCGACCACCAGCTCCACCGCCTCCTCTCCCACCTTCTGCGAGATTTTCGGCACGCCCCGATCCAGCAGCTCGACCGTGTAGGAGCCCGGAGGACGCTCCTTGGCCCGTGCCGCGATGGTGGCGGCGAGCCGGCTCAGCAGGTGTCCGCCGGGGTCCCCCGAGGCTTCGATCTGGCCTGCCGGGCGGTCCACCCTGGAGGAGAAGCAGGTGCGCTCCCCGGTATGGCAGGCGGGCCCTGACTGATCCACCCGGAAGAGGACGGTGTCGCCATCACAATCGAGCCGGATCTCGGCCACGCGCTGCTCGTGGCCCGAGGTTTCCCCCTTGCGCCACAGGGCCTTGCGGCTGCGACTGTAATAGTGGGCCAAACCGGTGGACAGCGTGCGCTCGAGCGCCTCTCGGTCGGCATAGGCCACCATGAGGACGTCTCCCGACCTGCTCTCCTGGGCGACCACGGGAACCAGTCCATCGGGACCGAACCGCACCGCCGACAGCCAGCTGTTCTCGGACACAGGGAGAAGCTACCGGCCCCTTCCGAGATTGTCAAAGCCCTTGTCAGTCTTTATCTTGCTCCATTCGCCCCGCACCCTGCATCGCCGCCGTGGAGCTCCCCTGGTGACCCCCTTTCGCCCGCATAGACCCGCGCTTGCGGCCCTCGTCCTCCTGGCGGGATGCGGCGATGGGAGCGGCCCCGGCGGGGCAGCCTCGAGCTGCGACGACGTTGCCCCGACGGCGTTGGCGCCCGGCCGGCTCGCGCTCGCAGACGCGTCCGAGACGGCCTGCGTCCGCCTCGCGGAGGGTGGGGCCGAGGGGGCGGAGTATGTGTACCTGGCGTATTCGGCCGCTCCCGAGGAATCCCGGGATGGCACCTCCGCCGATTACCTCCTCACGGGTGACACCGATGAGCCGGCTCCGGCCGCCATCCGGGACACTCCACGCCCGGGACTCTCGTCGCGGACGACCGCCGCGAGCAGCCTCCACGACCGCCTGCGCGTCATGGGCCGAGAGGTGGCCCGGCGATCCGCGCGCCCTCACGCCGCACGGCCCCGCCCGCCGGCGCTGGTCGTTCCGCCGGTGGTGGGCGACCGGCGGACCTTCAACGTGTTGCGCAGCGCGACCGCGGCGGGGACCGATGCAGACGACTTCGTGCAGGTCGCGGGGACCGCTCGGTACGTCGGAACCCACCTGGCCATCTTCCTCGATGATGCGGCGCCGACCGAGGGCGGATACACCCCGGACGATCTCGCCGCGATCGGCAGTCTCTTCGACGACTATCTGCATCCGATCGATGTCAATGCCTTTGGTGCCGAGACCGACGTCAACGGCGACGGGATGGTACTGGTGCTGCTCACCGACCACATCACACGTCTCGCGGGCTGCGGGAACGGCCAGGTGGTGGTTGGCCTGTTCTTCGCCGTGGATCTCTTCGCGGACCTGGCAGGGTCGAACGACGCGGAAATCTTCTATGGGCTCACGCCCGACGAAGCCTGCAGCGTGGACCGGGCGCGTGCGATCGACCTGCTGCCCTCGGTCTTCATCCACGAATTCCAGCACATGATCAACTACGGACAGAAGGTCATCGAGCGGGACGGGGACGCCGAGGACATCTGGCTGGATGAGGGGTTGTCGGGACTCGCCGAGGAGCTCGGCGGTCGCCTGGTGCCCGATGAGCGGTGCATCGACGGCGACTGCGTCACCCAGTTCCACGCGGGCAACCTGGTGAACGCGTACGACTACCTCCGGTCCACCGACGACGCGTACCTGATCGGACCGCGCCGTCCTCCGCTCCCGCTCACCCAGTACGGGGCCACCTGGCTGTTCGTGCGCTGGCTCGCCGATCACTTCGCGGCCGACCCGACCCTCGGCACCGATCTCACCCGCGCGCTGGTGCAGACCACGCGCACCGGCGCGGCCAACGTCGCTGCCGCCACCGACACGCCATTCGAGCGGTTGATCGGCGAGTGGCAGCTGGCGAACTATCTCGCGGCGCGGGACGATCTCGCCGACGTCACGCCGGGCACGCGCTTCGGATACACCAGCTGGGACCTGCCCGCGATCTTCGCGTCATTCAGCGAGGACGACCCCGCCCGCTTCCCGCGAGCATATCCCCTCGAGCCCGAGGTGTTCAGCGGGTCCCAGTACCTCCAGAGTGGGTCCCTGCGGGCCGGCTCCGGACACCACCTGCTCGTCCAGCAGTCCGCTGGGTCCACGGTGGACCTCCGCCTTACGGATCCCGACGGCACCAGCCCGCTCTCGTCCGTCGCCGGGCCCCACACCGTCCTGCTCCGCCTCCGGTGAAGCGAATGATCTTTCTCATCGTGGTCGCCACCATCTTCGCCGGCTACGGCACCGCCTATCTGGCCAGCGACGACGTCCGCTACGTCACCCGCGCCGGCCTCGAAGAGACGCGGATCCTCCAGGCGCGCGAGCCGATCGCCGAGCTGGTTGCCGACCGGACAACCGACCCGGCCGTGCGGCACTCTCTCCGGCTCGTCCTCGAGAGTCGAGACTACGCCGCCAGGCTCGGGCTCGAGGCGAAGGAGACCTACACCACCTACGCCGACGTCGGACGAGATACGCTGCTCCTCGTGCTCCAGGCCGCGCCAAAGGACTGCATCTGTCCCTATACCTGGAAGTATCCCATCGTCGGACGCATCCCTTACAAGGGATTCTTCGACCTCGATGCGGCTCGGAAGGCGAACGACCAGCTCGCCGCCCGGGGATACGACGTGTATCTGCGGACCTCGTCGGCCTTCTCGACCCTGGGCTGGTTCAATGACCCCCTCCTCTCGACCGCCATCACGCGCGACTCGGTCGAGCTGGCCGCGACGGTCTTTCACGAAATCGCCCACAATACGCTCTACGTGCCGAGCGCGACGCCCTTCAATGAGAGCTTCGCTCAATTCGTGGGGTACCGGTCGGCCCAGTCGTTCTTCGCCACCCGTGCCGACAGCGGCAATGCCCGGCAGGCCGCCGACCGCCTGCACGATGAAATGGTGCTGGGCCAGTTCTACGCCGGGCTCATCGCCCGGCTGGATTCGCTGTACGCAACCAAGCCCGATTCAGCCGCTCTGGAGGCCGGACGATCCGAGGCGGGCGCCTGGGCGAGGGCGCGGCTCGAGGGTCCGGTGGGCGACAGCCTCAGGACCTTCAAACTGGGGCGCCTGCCGGAGCGTCCGGTGAACAACGCGCGGCTGATCGGGGCGACCATCTACCGCACCCGGCTCGATCTCTTCGATCGCTGGTTCGATCGCCACCACCACGACGTCCGGGAGAGCGTGAGCGCCCTGGACAAGTTGATGGAAGGGGTACACGGAGATAGCGCGTTCGTCCGCCTGGAGCGGGCATTGGAGTAGCCGGGCGGATCGAAGGGAAGATGGGGTCGTCGTGAGGTGGCGGACGATCTGAACGGAAGGCACGTAACGCACGACGGCGGTCCCGGCATAGCCGGGACCGCCGTTGTCGCCGCGGATGTATCTGCTATTGGGTGCTGTCGGTCGTGACCCGGGCCGAGTCTCCCGCAGGCGAGTCGTCCGTTGCGCCGGATGGCACGAGAGTGGTGTCGCTCGAGCTGTCGGTCCCCATACGGGCAGTGTCGGCGGAGGCGGAATCGTCGGGGGCTCCGGGAGGCACCAGCGTGGTATCGCGTTCCATCCCCTGGTAGCCCGGCGGGTTCCGCACGCCGGAGGTCCCGGCGGTGTCGGCGGCCGAGGTGTCGGTCCCCATACGGGCAGTGTCGGCGGAGGCGGAATCGTCGGTCGCTCCGGGAGGCACCAGCGTGGTATCGCGCTCCATCCCCTGGTAGCCCGGCGGGTTCCGCACGCCGGATGTCGCGGCGGTGTCGGCGGCCGAGGTGTCGGTCCGGGCGGTGTCGAGCCCGCTGCCGGCCGGCGCGAGGGTGTCGGCCATGGAGCCGCCCATCCGGGTCGTATCCTGGGCGGCGGCCGAGGTGGCCGTGATGATCGCCAGGCCCGCCACGAGGGCGAGGAGGCGCTTGGGTGTGCTCTGATCCATCATTTCCTCCACAACTGCGTCTGCGTAAGCGCCGTGCTGCCGGCGCGGTGTATTTGCGGTAACGAAAAGATAGGGCGGATGCCGGTGACCTGCAGTGAGATGGCTCACCCGCAGGCCCTCCCGCGCCTCTGAACCCGACGTATACTTCCCGGCATGGATACCACATTCGTCGATCGCGAGCAGCCACGCCTGCTCCAGGAACTCTCCGACTTCCTCGCCATTCCCAGCGTCAGCACGCTGCCGGAGCACGCCCAGGACACCCGCCGGGCCGCTGACTGGCTCCGTGCGGAGCTGACCAGGCTCGGCTGCCCGGTCGTGGACCTGATCGAGGGGGACGGCCATCCCGTGGTCTGGGCCGAGGGCCCGTCGGTTCCCGGGCGTCCGACGCTGCTCATCTACGGCCACTACGACGTCCAGCCGCCGGATCCCATCGAAGAGTGGGACACGCCGCCGTTCACGCCGACGGTGCGGGACGGCAAGCTGTACGCGCGGGGGGCGGCGGACGACAAGGGACAGGTCTTCTGCCTGCTCAAGGCCTATGAGGCGGTGCTCGACGCCGCCGGCCAGCCGCCGCTCAACGTCCATTTCATCTTCGAGGGTGAGGAGGAATGCGGCGGGCGGGTGATCTTCGATCTGCTGCACGCCGAGCCCGAGCGGACCCGCGCGGATGCGGCTCTGGTCTGCGACAGCGCCTTCTACGCGCCGGGCTGGCCCGCGGTGTACACCGCGCTCCGAGGCCTCTGTTATGCGGAGATCTCGGTCCGCACGCTCCATCGCGACCTCCACTCCGGCTCGTACGGCGGCGTGGCACCCAACGCCCTGGAGACGCTCGTCCGGATCCTGAGCCGGCTCAAGGCCGCCGATGGCGAGGTGCGGATTCCGAAACTGTACAAGGCGGTCGAGCCTCCTACGAAGAAGGAGCTCAAGGCCTGGCGAAAGCTGCCGTTCGACGAGGAAGCCTTCCTCCGCGACGAAGTCACCGGCACGGCGCTCACCGGCCTCGAGGACCATTCGGTGTTCGAGCGTACCTGGGCGCTTCCCACGTTCGAGATCCACGGGATCCGCGGCGGGTTCGTCGGGGACGGCGCCAAGACCGTGATCCCCGCGCACGCCGTGGCGAAGGTGAGCCTGCGGCTGGTTCCGGGGCAGCACTACGAGAAGGTCGGGCGGCAGCTCGAGCGCGCGGTCGCGGAATTGGCGCCGAAGTGGGCCGAGGTGAAGGTCACCCTGCTCCACGGGGGTGATCCGGTGCGGATCTCGGTGGATCACCCGGCGTTCGACGTGCTGGACCAGGCGTTCGAGGAAGTGGTGGGGCGGCGGGCGGTCTCCATCCGCTCGGGCGGATCGATTCCGATCATCCCGGAGCTCGGGTTGACCGGTGCGCCGGTCATCCTGACCGGCATCGGGTTGCCCGACGACGGGCTGCACTCGCCGAACGAGAAGCTGGACCTCGCTCAGCTCTGGAGCGGGATTCAGGTATTCGGCAGGTTCTTCGAGCTGTTCGCCGAGCGGGGTGGGGCGGGGCAGGCGGTGGCGGAAGAGCCGCAACAGGTAGCCGAAACGGTTTAGAGCTCCTCCTCGGGGGCCACCCGCTTGATCGGCCCCGAATAGCGTGCCTCGGTTCGTGCATGGAGCTCGTCGATCCCGATGAGCGCGCGGGCCGAGGCGATGATACCCGCCACGACGTCGTCGGCCCAGTAGCTGTCCGGGCGCTCGCCCGAGGGCAGCTTGGCCGCGCATCCCTCGAGATAGCGGATGGCGGTGGTGATCCACTCGTTCTGGGCCGTCGCCACGGTGGCCCAGGACCCGGTGGAGCGAAGCTCGAGCTCCTCCAGGCCCTTCAGATGCTCTTCCACGCCGGACGTGACGTCCTTCGAGCGCAGCCTGTCGGCCACGAGAGTCAGCACCGTGCGCCGCTCGGTTTCCTGCGGCTCCGGCAGTGGCGCCAGGTAGTGCCGCTGGTCGGCCACCATCTCCGCGAGCCGGATGCAGACCGCGCGGATGGCGGGCATCAACGCGCCTGGGGCCTCTCGTGCCCAGCTGTCCGCTGCTCGCAGGATCTCCGTGATCCGCTGTTCCGCCTGCGCCTCGGGGGTAGGGCGGCGAGGTGATTCGGCCATGCTAGACAGAAAAACCGGGTGGGGTAGGAAAGGCAAGCCGCCCTATCGAGGCCCCCTTCGCATGCGCACGGGATCGGGCCGGCCGTAGCGCTCCTCGGCCCAGGGGTCACCCCGCATGTGATACCCGTTCTGCTCCCAGAAGCCCGGGTAGTCCTCCTCCAGGATCTCGAACCCCTTCACCCACTTCGCGCTCTTCCACAGGTACAGGTGCGGCACCAGGAGCCGCACCGGCCCGCCATGCTCGGGCGTGAGCGGCTCTCCGTCGTGTGTCAGCGCCAGCAGGTTGTCGGGCCGGTCGAGGTCTGACAGGGGCACGTTGGTGGTGTACCCCTGCTCGGCGTGCACCAGCGCGAAGCGGGCCTCGGGACGGACGCCGGCGCGCCGCAGGATCTCCTGTACCGACACGCCGCCGAACACGTTGTCGTACCGGCTCCACCGCGTCACGCAGTGGATGTCGCACGCCGTGTCACGCCGCGGGAGCGCCTGCAGCTCCTCCCAGGTCAGCTCGAAGGGACGCTCGACTGCGCCGGTGAGGGCAAAGCGCCAGCGGTCCAGCGCCACGCTGGGGACGATGCCGTAGTGCAGGACCGGCCACTTCCGGGTCACGATCTGACCGGGCGGCAGTCGCGGCTCGGTGGGCAGGGTCATGGAGCGAGGGGCACTGGGGCGCCGAACACGTCACGGAAGGCGTCTACCACCCGCTCGCGGGTCTCCCGCATCAGCGCGTCCAAATCGTCGCGAAGAAGCTCCTCCGCCACGCTCGTCATCACCACCTGCGGGATCCCGCACGGCACGATGAGGTCGAACGGGTCGAGGTCGGTGGAGACGTTGAGCGCGAAGCCGTGCAGTGTGACCCACTGCTTCACGTGGATGCCGATGCTCCCGATCTTGCGTCCCGCGGTCCACACGCCGGTGAGGCCCGGGTTGCGATCGGCCTCGATGCCGAGTTGCCCCAGCGCCTGAATGAGCACGTCCTCGAGGCGGCGCAGGTACCAGTGGAGGTCCTGGCGATGGGCTCGGAGGTCGAGGATCGGGTAGCCGACGAGCTGCCCGGGCCCGTGATAGGTGACGTCGCCGCCGCGCTCGACCTCGACCACCTCGACCCCGCGCCGCGCGAGCTCCTCCGGCGGCAGCGGCAGACTGGTCGCTCGGGTGCCGCGGCCCAGGGTGACCACCGGCGGGTGCTCGACCAGGAGCAGGACGTCGTCGGCTTGCTCGCCCGCGATCCGCTGGTCTCGCAGGGTTCGCTGCAGCTCGAGCGTCTCGGTGTAGGGCATCGTGCCGAGATCGCGGATATCGAGTCGAGCGGTCATGCGGAGGTGATCCGCTTGGCTCGGCGGAAGAGCAGGAGGGCGACGAGACCCGCGAGCGCGGCGGCCGCGAGCAGGGCCGGCGTGCCGAGCGCGGCGTCGAGCAGGCGGTAGAACTGCATGAGTACCACGGTTGCGAACGCGCTCACCAGGGCGAGCCCGCCGCGGCGGTAGGTGGAGTCGAGCGGGGCGAGCAGGTGCCAGGCGACGACGCCGGCGAGCACGAGTCCCCCGAGCGTGCCGATGGCCAGCAGGAGGAGCGGTGCGCCGGTTGCGGGGTCCGAGATGCCCGGCGGCGGTCGGAGCGCGGCGAGCGCCGCTACGGTCACACCGACGATCGCCAGTCCCGACGAGAGACCGGCCGTCACGGCCGTGGCGGCCAGCGCGACCGGGTCCATGCTCAGATGTGGATGACCCGCCCCATCGAGTCGAGGGCCGCTTCGGCCACGGCCTCGGACAGGGTGGGATGGGCGTGGATCGCGAGGTCCACTTCCTCGACGGTGTACTCGTTCTCTCTCGCCACCGCCAGCTCGTGAATGATCTCCGACGCGTGGCTGCCGACGATGTGCGCGCCGAGGATCTCGCCGTACTTCTTGTCCCGGACGATCTTCACGAATCCCTCGGTCTCGCCGGCGGTGCGGGCCCGGCCGTTGGCGCTGAAGGGGAAGCGCCCGACCTGGTAGTCGAGCTTCTGCTCCTTGGCCTGCTCCTCGGTGAGGCCGATGCTCGCCACCTCGGGGTGACAGTAGGTGACGCTGGGCACGTTGTCGTACTTGATCGGATGCGGCGAGTGCCCCGCGATCCGCTCCGCGACCACGACGCCCTCGCGGCTCCCCTTGTGCGCCAGCATCGGCGGACCCGCGACGTCCCCGATGCAGTAGATCCCCGGCGCGGTGGTCTCCAGCGTCTCCAGGTTGACCTTCACGAACCCCTTGTCGCTGAGCTGGACGCCCGCCTCCTGGAACCCCATGGATTCGGTGTTCACCGCGCGGCCCGCCGCCATGAGCACCTTCTCCACCTCGATCGTCTCGGTCTTGCCGCCGGCCGCCACCTCGAGGGTGACCTTGTCCTTGACCACGGTCGCCTTCTTCACCTGGGCGCCGGCCAGCACCGTGATGCCGCGCTTCCGGTAGCTCTTGGTGATCACGTCGGAGGACTCCGCGTCCTCCAGCGGAAGGATCCGCGGCAGGGCCTCGATCAGGGTGACCTTGGTCCCGAACGCGTTGAACACGTCGGCGAACTCGGTTCCGACCGCGCCCGCGCCCACGATCGCCATCGTCTTGGGAGCCTGCTCCAGGAACAGCGCCTCGTCGGAGCTGATCACCGTGGTCTTGTTGATCTCCAGCCCGATCTGGGGAATGCCTTTCACTCGCGACCCGGTGGCGATCACGACCGCCTTCTTCGCCTCGTAGGTGTCGTTGCCGACTTTGACCGATCGTCCCTTGCCCAGGACGCCGCTTCCCTTGATCACGGTGATCTTGTGCTTCTTCATCAGGAACTCGACACCCTTCGAGTTCTGCTCCGACACCTTGCGCGAGCGCCGCATCGCCACGCCGTAGTCGGTCTTCACGGCGCCGGTCTCGATGCCGAGGTCCTTGGCGTCGTGCGCCAGCAGGTTGGCGACGTAGGCGCTGTGAAGCAGAGCCTTAGTGGGAATGCAGCCGATGTTGACGCAGACGCCGCCGAGCTTGTCTCGCTCGACCACCGCGGTCCCCAGGCCCAGCTGGGCGGCGCGGATGGCGCACACGTAGCCGGCGGGCCCGCCTCCCACGACGATCACGTCGAACGCATTGGATGCCACCTGAAAGCCTCCGTCATCTGCAAGTATGACCCGACACGGTACCCCTCAGTACACCATCGCGAGCGGGTTCTCCAGCATGCTCTTGAGCGTCTGGAGGAATCGCGCCCCGGTCGCGCCGTCGATCACGCGGTGATCGCACGACATCGTGAGCCGCATCCGGCGCCGGATCGCCACCGCGCCCTCGTGCACCACCGGCTGCTCCACCATCCGGCCGACGGCCAGGATCCCCGCCTCGGGCGGATTGATCACGGCCGTGAACTCGTCGATGTCGAGCATGCCGAGATTGGAGACCGAGAACGTGCCGCCGGTGTATTCCTCGGGCCTCAGCTTGCGCTCGCGCGCTCGGCCGGCCAGGTCGCGCGACTCCGCGGCGATCTCCCGCAGGCTCTTGAGGTCGGTATGGCGGATGACCGGCGTGATCAAGCCCTCGTCGATCGCCACCGCCATGCTGACGTGGACCTCGTTCCAGTAGCGGATGTGATCGTCCTGCCACCAGGCGTTGCAGGCGGGGTGCTGCCGCAGCGCCATCGCCACCGCCTTGAGGATGATGTCGTTGAACGACACCTTCTCGCCGCCGCCGGCGAGGAGCCCCTCGCGCGCATCCCGGGCCCGCTCCATGTCCACCTCGGTGGTGAGGTAGAACGTCGGGATCGGCCCGATGGACTGCGAGAGCCGCCGGGCGATGGTCTTCCGGATCTGGCTGAGCGGCACGTCCTGGAAGGCCTCGCCCGGGATGCCCTGGACAGCTGCCGGGGGTGCCGCGCCGCCAGCCGGTGCGGGCGAGCTCTCGACGTCGCGCGCCACGACCCTCCCTTCGGGGCCCGAGCCCGACACCGCGGCGATGTCGATTCCGCGGTCCGCGGCCATCCGGCGGGCCAGGGGGGAGGCTTTGACACGGCCACCTGAGGAAGGGGCGCTCGCAGCGGCCCGCGCCCCATCCGGCTGCGCCTTGCCTTGCGAGGGTCGATCGGCGGCCGGGGCGGGCTGTCCATTGCCGCCAGACGGTGCGCGAGCCGCGGGAGGCATGGAGGTGGGCTGGGTCGCCTCGGCCTTCGCCCCCCCGTCGACCTGCTCCCCCGGCTCTCCGATCACGGCCACCAGCTCGGAAACCGGGACCGTGGTGCCCGCCGGCACGACGTGCTTCAGCATGGTGCCGCCGGCCCGCGCCACCAGCTCCATCACCGCCTTGTCGGTCTCGACCTCGGCGAGCACGTCGCCGACGGCGATGGCGTCGCCCTCCTGCTTCTTCCACTCCACCAGCCGCCCCTCTTCCATCGTAGGGGACAGCGCTTCCATCACGACCTTGGTGCTCATACCGCTTCCCGGTACAGGACCTGGTTCACGGCCGCCACGATCTTGCCGGCGTCCACCTTGGCGGCTCGCTCGAGGTGTTTGTTGTAGGGCATCGGCACGTCCGCGCCCGTCACTCGCAGCACCGGCGCGTCGAGCTCGTCGAAGACCTCCCGCTGGATGGTGTCCACCACCTGCGCGCCGACGCCCGCGAAGGGCCATCCCTCTTCCGCCACGACGCAGCGGTGGGTCCGCGCTACGGAGGCGAGCAACGTCTCGGTGTCCAGCGGCCGGATGGTGCGGAGGTCCACCACGTCCGCCTCGATGCCTTCGCCGGCGAGCTGCTCGGCGGCCTTGAGCGCGAGCGACACGGTCTTGGAGTGGCAGATGATGGTGACGTCGTCGCCGGCCCGCTTCACCTCGGCCTGGCCCAGCGGCACCACGTGCTCGCCCTCGGGCACTTCGCCCTTGGAGTTGTACAGCATCTCCCCCTCGATGAACACGACCGGATTGTCGTCACGGATCGCGCTCTTGAGGAGCCCCTTGGCGTCGGCGGGCGTGGCGGGCATCACCACCTTGAGCCCGGGAATGTGCGCGTAGTAGCTCTCGAACGCCTGCGAGTGCTGCGAGGCGAGCTGCAGCGCCGATCCGCCGGGGCCCCGGAATACGGCGGGCACGCCGACCTGGCCGCCGGACATGTAGCGCATCTTGGCGGCGGAGTTGACCAGCTGGTCGATCGCGAGCAGCGCGAAGTTCCAGGTCATGAACTCGATGACGGGCCGGAGCCCGACCATCGCCGCGCCGATGCCGACCCCCGCGAAACCGAGCTCGGTGATCGGGGTGTCCACCACCCGCTTGGGCCCGAACTCCTCCAGCAGCCCCCGGCTCACTTTGTAGGCGCCCTGGTAGACCCCGACCTCCTCGCCCATCAGGAAGACGTCGGGATCGCGCTGCATCTCCTCGCGGAGCGCCTGGTTCAAGGCGTCGCGGTAGGTGATAACGGCCATGGTCGTCAGTCGTCCACAGAGGTGGTTCCGCGGCCAATGCTCCCGGCGTCAGGAATCGACATACACGTCCCGGTACAGCTCGTCGGCGTCCGGATCGGGGGCCTCCTCGGCGAACTGGTAGGCGTCGTTCACCTCGCCGATGACCTCCTTGTCCAGCGCCTTCACCGCGGCTTCGTTGGTGAGCCCCTCGGCGATCAGTCGCTGGGACCAGACCGATATCGGATCCCGCTTCCGCTGGTCCTCGACCTCTTCCTTGGTCCGGTAGTGGCCGTGGATCGGGTCGGACATGGAATGGCCCATGAAGCGGTAGGTGCGGACCTCGAGCAGGGTCGGCACCTTGTCGGCGCGCGCCCGCTGGACCGCGCGCTCCATCGCCGCGTGCATGATCAGCACATCCTGCCCATCCACCACCTCGTTCGCCATGTCGTACGACGACGCGCGCTCGGAGATGTCGTAGATCGCGCTGGCGCGCTCGAGCGCCGTGCCCATGCCGTACCGGTTGTTCTCGCACAGGTAGATGGCCGGCAGCTTCCACAGCGCCGCCATGTTGAGGGCCTCGTGGAACGCACCGTTGTTGACGGCGGCCTCCCCGAAGAAGCACACGGCGACCTGCTCCGTTTCCCGGTATTTGGCCGCGAACGCCATGCCGGTCGCGAGCGGGATGTGTCCGCCCACGATGCCGTGGCCGCCGAGGAAGCCGAGCGACGCATCGAAAAGATGCATCGAGCCGCCCTTGCCCTTCGATCCGCCGGCCGCCTTGCCGAACAGCTCCGCCATCACCGTCCGCGGGGTGATCCCCCGCGCGAGGGCGTGGCCGTGCTCGCGATAGGAGCAGGTGATGTAGTCGTCCGGGCCGAGGGCGGCGAGGCTTCCGACCGCGACGGCCTCCTGTCCGATGTAGAGGTGGCAGAACCCGCCGATCTTCCCGAGACTGTATGCCTCGCCGGCCTTCTCCTCGAACCGGCGGATGAGCAGCATCTGTCTCAGCCAGTCGCGATAGACGTCGGCCCGGTCGGGATCGAGTCCCCCCCGAGGGCGTGGGCGGCTGCGGACGCTGGTCGCCATCAGGTGCCGGCCCCGGCGGCGCGCGCCTGGTCCCAGGCGTGATAGGAAGAGCGGGTGAGTGGGCTCGACTGCACGTGCGTGAAGCCCAGGTCGAGCCCGAGGTCCCGCAGCTCGGCGAACTCGTCGGGCGTGTAGTAGCGCGCCACCGGCAGGTGAGCGGCCGAGGGACGGAGGTACTGGCCGAGTGTCAGGATGTTGACGTCGCTCCGTCGCAGGTCACGCATGCAGACCAGCAGCTCGTCCCACTCCTCGCCCATGCCGAGGATGATCCCGGACTTGGTGAGCCCGTCCGGTGCGAGCCGCCGCGCCCGGGCCAGCAGCTCCAGAGCCCGGTCGTAGCGCCCACCGGGCCGCGCCAGGCGGTACAGCCGCTCCGCGGTCTCGAGATTGTGGTTCAGGATGTCGGGGCGCGCCTCCAGAACCAGTTCGAGCGCCCGCTCGGAGCCCTTGAAGTCGGGGATCAGCACCTCGACCGTGGTGTCGGGCATCCGCGCGCGGATCTCGGTGATGCACCCCGCGAAGGCCTCGGCGCCGCCGTTGGCCAGGTCGTCGCGGTCCACCGAGGTGATCACCACGTGCTCGAGTCCCATCCGCTCCACCGCTTCGGCCAGGCGCAAGGGCTCCAGCGGATCGAAGGCCTTCGGCGTCCCGTGGCTGACGGCGCAGTAGGTGCAGTTCCGGGTGCAGACGTCGCCCAGGATCATGAAGGTGGCGGCCTTGTGCTCCCAGCATTCGCCGATGTTGGGGCAGCGCGCCTCTTCGCAGACGGTGTGCAGGCCCAACTCGCGCATCATCGCCTTGATATGCGAGTAGTTGGGGCCACCGGGCGCCTTCACCTTGAGCCAGGATGGCTTGCGCGCCGGCGCCGGGGTCGGCGCGGCGGGGGAGGGTCCGCCCGGCCGATCGATGGCCGAGCGGGTCAGTTGTACCAGCGGAACCGCCACTCTCTCACTCTCCGGAAGCGCGGATCGTGCCTACGATCGGGCGAAAACTACTCCCGGACGGACGGAGAATCTACCGCTTGGGTACGGTTTCGCAGGGGTTGCCAGTGTTGAGTGGCAATTCTCACAGCAGCGACTCACGGAGCATCGACCTCAACCTCGGCGGAGGTCATGACCCCGGGACTGCGAGAGAATCGGCCGGCTGTCTGCACTTCTCAATAATCGTACGCGCTGCATCCCGCGCTGTGGGTGAGGTCTTCTCCTGTACCTCCGTGGGCCCTCGCTGAGTTGTCATTTCCGCGAACGTCATCGCGTCCACGGTGACGTTCGTGAGAGTGCCGCCACTGGCGGGCCCGACCTCGACTGCCAGCCGGTCCACGATCCGCCGAAACTGGGTGTCCGGTCGCCGCTGGGTCTCGTCCAGACGCCGCGCGTTCAAGCGGAGCCGCTCGGCGTCGTAGGAGGTCTGGGCGAAGCCCACCGACTTGATCTGGTCGCGTACACAGGCGAATACGTCCGGAGCGGCGACCGGACTGGTGTCCGTCATCCGTGTGGAGAGCGAGCCCCCGACGCAGCCGGCCAGACCGACGTTGAGCGCGATGACGAGCCGCGATCGGCGGCTGCGGGACTGACGAGAAATCATCTTATGGTGACCCTTTTCAGACGGGAATACTATGAGGCGCTGGAATCTACCGCGAGGCGCTGGAATCTACTGCGCCACGACAGCGGGGGGCAAAAGGCGACGGCGGCCCCCAACCGGAGGCCGCCGAAGGGAAATCACATTCCGCCTAGATGGTCTTAGAAGAACAGCATGAGGCCGAACGCGGGAGCGAATGTGGAGTTCTTCTCGGCATCCGCCACAGACTCCTTCGTCCAGGCGTAATTACCTTCGGCCACAACCTTCAGGGACTTGGTAGCCTGGAAGTAGATGCCGCCTGAGATCAGAGTGTTCTCAGTCTTGAAGTCGGCTTCGCCGTCCGTCGCCTTCAAATAGCTCGAGCCGTAGCTGCCGGCGATGGTCACTTTGCTGTTGGCCGGGGTCACCGTGACCTGACCGATGAAACCGTAGGAGTCACGGAGCTCGCCGTCGTCGCCAACACCCAAGCCGTCCACCGCGGATCCGCCGCCGGAGTTCACGCCGTTGAACTGCAAGGTCGTACCGATGCCCTTGCCGAAATACCCGGAACCGGTCAGCGAGAACGTCGAATTGCCGAACCGCACGCCACCGCCCACACCAGTCGCGGTCTTCGATTCGTCGACGACGGTCGATTTCGCGTTCTGCAGGGTTCCATTCACCCAGACTTTGGCATTTCCGCCGGTCCAGACACCCTCGGCTTCCAGCCGCGGGATCTGGGTCTGATCGTAAGCAACCCCTGCATCTCCCGCCAAGGACGAAGGCTGAAAGAGTCCGACCGAGAGCTGGGTCGGACGCCCCGCTGGAGTGGAGTAAGTCATCTGCGCGACAAACTGCGGATAGATGTAGCCGAAGCCAATGCGGCCCAAGGTGGTGCCGCCGCCGTTGATACCACCAGTGGCACCGATCCCGAACAGGGTCTGATCGGTGAGGATGTTCTGCCGATTGAAGAGGCCGAGCTCACGGCCCGCGAGGATCTGTCCCCAGGTGCCTCCAACCGTCAAGAACACTTGCCGCATGTCGATCTGGGCGCCGAAGCAATCGTGTGCCTGGCCGCCGCACTGAATCTGAGGCGCGAACCCGAAATGAACGCTCAAGTCCGTCTCGCCTTCCTTCCCCTTGGCATCGAAAACGGCGAACGCCGGGAGCAGGCCTGTCCTGATGTTGAAGCCTTTTCCACCTACGCCGACCAGCCCACCAGGTGCGGCGGTGGCGCCGTCTTCACCCTGCGTCTCGTAGATCGCGAACGCGTTGACGTTGCCGGCGAAGGTAAAGCTCCAGCCATTGCTCATCTGCATCGAGAGCTGGGCCTCGGCGACCGTTGCTGACCCCAACGCCAGACCCAAACACAACAGTGCGACTCGCTTCATAGGTGCCTCTCCCCTTGTGAAGAAATGACCGCCACGACAGTCAACCACCGGGACGAATTCCTGCACCAACAACTCGGACCGCGCTCGGGCGCGGACGTCAGTTCGGGCGAGTGAGGATCGAATTCACCTCCCAGAACGCATACCAGGTCGGCAACGGTCGATGGTTGTGCCACCAGTAGTAGTCGCTGATCCGGCTTGCGTAGACGTTTGCGCCGTAGGGAAAGCGGAACCCGCCGGTCCGGCGGCGCTCCCCGATCGCCCGAGTGAGACCGGCCGAGTCGCCGGTCCATTCGCAGCCCTGTCGCTGCGCTCGGAGCTCCTGCTCACCGCAGGCCTGCTCCGCCGCCTGGCCCAATGCCGCGCCGGCCAGGAATCCCTCCACGTATGCCGTCTGTGCGTCATGCCCCATGCGGCCCCAGTCGGTCCCGTCGCGCTCGATCCAATGGCGCGCCGGCTCCTGGGCCGACCACGCCTGCACGCCGAGCACACCCACGGCCCCCAGCACCATCCACCACCAGCGAGTCATCATGTGAACGAAAGGGCCGGCGGGGACCCCGCGACGCGGGAGCCCAGCCGGCCGTTCTACGGGTTACTTCCGAGCCTTCGGGAGACCGAAGACGAGGAGTGCGTCACCCAGCGGGAAGCTCAGTTGGAAATTGCCGCCGCACGCCACCGCGACGAACTGCTCTCCCCCATGGGTGAATGACATCGGTGCGGAATTGCAGCCCGCGCCGGCGTTGAACTGCCAGAGCATCTTGCCGCTCTTCGAGTCGTAGGCGTTGAAGTTGCCGTTGCCCTCGCCGGTAAACGTCAGCCCGCCGGCGGTGGACAGCGCGCCGCCCATCATCGGCTGCGGCACCTTGTTCTGCCAGGCGATCTTGCCGGTCTTGAGGTCGACCGCGCTGAAGAGGCCGTACTGCTCTTCGCCCGGAATCGCCACGAAGGCGGAGCCGAGCCAGAGACGGCCCTTTTCCCACGGCGCGTTGTGCACCTTGTAGTGCATCGGCTGGTGCAGCGCGGCCACGAACGCGTAGTCGAGCGTCGGGTCGATGGAGATCGGCGACCACTCCGCGCCGCCGTTCGCGCCCGGCAGCATCCGGGTGCCTTCCGGTGTCGGCAGCGCGAACATGTTCTCGTGCGGGACGAAGTTGGTGCTCTTGCGGACCAGCTTGCCGGTCGCCGCGTCCAGGACGTACATCCAGCCGGTCTTGCCCGCGTGCACCACGACCGTCTTGCCGCCCAGCTTGGTCACCACCGGCGGGGAGACCGCGTCGAGGTCCCAGATGTCGTGCGGCACGGTCTGGTAGTACCACTTGGTCTTGCCGCTGGTCGCGTCGATGGCGACGACGGCGTCGGTGTAGAGGTTGTCACCCGGCCGGACGCTGCCGTCGAGGTCCGGTGACGGATTGCCGACGGCGACGTAGATGGCATTGGACGCCTTGTCGTAGGCCGGGGTCATCCAGACGCCGCCGCCGCCGCGCTGCCAGCTGTCGGCGAACTTGGCGCTGTCGGCCTTCTCCTTGGCGATGTCGCGGTGGAGATCCGCCTCCTCGGCCTTGGTGGCCCAGGTGCCGAACCAGCCGTTGGGCGCCTTCTCATCGTAGGTCGGGTCGCCCTTCGGGGCGGGAATGGAGTACCAGCGCCACACCTGCTCGCCGCTGCCGGCGTTGTAGGCGGTGACGTGGCCCCGGATGCCGTACTCGCCGCCGGAGACGCCCACGATGATGTTGTCGCCCACGACCAGGGGCGCGTGGGTGATGCTGTACCCGAAGGTCGGGTCGGCCACTTCCTTGTCCCAGAGGACTTCGCCGGTCTTGGCGTCGAGCGCTATCAGGTGGGCGTCGAGAGTCCCCATGTAGACGTGGGCCCCTCCGTGAATCGCGACGCCACGGTTGTTCGGGCCGCAGCAGAAGATCGTGGTCCCCAGCTTGTGGGTGTAGCGCCAGAGCTCCTTGTTCGTATTCAGATCGTACGCCATCGCCGTGTTGTAGGGCGTCGTGACGTACATGACGCCACCTTGCACGATCGGCGTATTCTCGAAGGAGCCAAGTCGGTCGATCCCGGTCTGGAAAATCTTCCGGACCGTCAGCTGGCCGACGTTGCCGGTGGTGATCTGCTTGAGCGTGGAGTACCGCTGATTCCAATCGTTGCCGCCGTAGGTGGTCCAGTCGCCCTGCGCGGCAGCCGGGCCCGCCAGGGCCAGGAGCATCGGGACCACCGACCATCCCATCCGCATCGTCATACGCAATCTCCCTCGGGGGTCAAAGTTCGCCACGGCCGGCAGTTCGGTGCCCGGCGACTGGCTGGTGTGCGCCGGTCCGGCGCACAACAGCGATACCTTCCGAATGGGGTGCCAAGGGCATTTGGGCCCGGTCGAGGTGCGGAGGACCGGCGGGTCAGACACCCCGCACGCCCGTGCATGGTCGATGTCGGAGGCGGCCCTCGGGGGCCGCGGGATCAGGTGCCAGCAGGGTGACACCAGCTGTTGTTTGGGAAGCGCTAAGTGAATGAACGGCTTACAATCTGTTTCACCGGGTGCGTGCGTCAAGCCCCCGATTTTCAGACAGTTGCGTCCTTCCGTTGTGTGTAAACTCCAGAACTCCATGCAGTGCAAAAACTTGCGCTATTCGGGCCGCCGCTCCATCCCCCCGCGCGCCTACCGAAAGAGGACCGCCGCCTTCGCCAACGTGGTCCAAATCCCCCACAGGAGTGGCACCGAGACGAGGAGCCAGGCCACCGCAACCAGGAGCCAGCTTCCCGCCGAGGGAGTGCCGCTGGGGTCGTCAGACGCCATGAAACCCTCCGATCGACCAGGTTGCCGCCTGAAACAATATTCGTGACATGGGGATTTTATGCAATCGCGGCATTAGGCCCTGCCGGGCACGCCGCGCAACGACGTTCGCTCGCGCTCGAGCTCCGAGTCGGACATGTAGTAGCGTTCCGCCACCGGCCGCACCGCCAGGTTGCAGAAGAACCCCGCCACCAGCAGCGCGGCCAGCACGTACATCGTGACGTTGTAGGCCTGCGCCGCCGGGATGCCCTGACGGATCTGGTACTCCCGGATGTAATTCACCAGCACCGGCCCGAGGATGCCGGCCGCGGACCACGCGGTCAGCAGGCGGCCATGGATCGCGCCCACGAACTGGGTGCCGAAGATGTCGGCGAGATAGGCCGGAATGGTCGCGAACCCGCCGCCGTACATCGTGAGGATCACGCAGAAGAGGAGAACGAAGACGGCCACGTTGCCGATCCGGCCCGCGAAGGGCGCCGCCGCATAGAGCACGGTGCCGAGAGCGAAGAAGATCGCGTACGTCCGTTTCCTGCCAACGTAGTCGGAGAGCGAGGCCCACCCGATGCGCCCGGCGATGTTGAATACGCTCAGGAGCGCCGCGAACGCCGCGCCGATCGTCGCCAGCTGAGCGCGCTGGTCGGTGTTGAGGTCGCGAAGCGCGACGCCGCTCAGCCCCACCAGTTTGCCGCCGAAGACCTCCTGGATCATCGGCGACGCCATCCCGATGACGCCGATGCCCGCGCTCACGTTCAGGCAGAGCAGGCCCCACAGCAGCCAGAACTGGGGTGTCTTCCACGCCTGATCCACGTGCACATGGCGGGTCGTGATCATCGCGGGGCGCATGGCGGCATGCTCGGGGGTGAGCGCCCGGTGCTTCGGTACTCGGGGGGCGACCTGCCAGTCGGCCGGAGGGATCCGGTAGCCGAATGCGCCCGCCAGCATGGCGACGAAATAGATCGCGCCCAGGGTCAGGAAGGTCTCCATCACACCGACGGACGTCGGCGTCGCGTAGTGCTTCATCAGGATGTCGGCCAGGGGTGCCCCGATCATGGCCCCGCCGCCAAACCCCATGATCGCCATGCCCGTCGCCATGCCGCGCCGGTCGGGGAACCACTTGATGAGGGTCGAGACCGGTGAGATGTAGCCCAGGCCGAGCCCGCAGCCGCCGATCACCCCGCTGCCGAGCCACAGGAGCCAGATCTGGTGCAGGTGCACGCCGAGCGCGGAGAGGAGGAACCCGCCGCCCCAGCAGAAGGCGGCCACCACGCCCGCCTTCCGCGGCCCCGCGTGCTCCAGCCACCGCCCGAAGATCGCCGCGGAGGAGCCGAGGAAGACGAAGAACAGGGTGTACATCCACCCGAGCATGCTGATGGTCCAGTCGCACGACGTCGCGACCATGAGCTCGAAGAATCCCATGCCGTTGGGGCAGGGCACCGGCTCGGTCACGCCGATGGCGCGGCTCAACGGCAGCCAGAACACGCTGAACCCGTAGGCCATGCCGATGGAGAGGTGGATGGCGAGGGCCGCGGGCGGCACCAGCCAGCGGTTGAAGCCCGGCTTCGCGATAATGCGTTCCCGCGACAGTAACCCCGCCATCAGGACTCTCCTGGATGTATTTTTCAGAGCGTCTGAAGCTACCGATCACCCGTGACCGAAGCCAGAGAGCCCCGATGAAGGTCGCCATCCTCGCCCTTGCCACCTCGGCCGTGGCCGCCCCGCTCGGCACGACCGTCGCCGCCCAGACCGGGGGCGCCGCGCCGGCGCCGTGGGTCGTCGCCGACTCCGCCGCGCACACGGTGACGGTCGCGCTCGAGGTTACCGCGCCGGCCGGCTCGGCGAGCGCGCTCCTCAACGGGTTCCGGGAGGGGGGTGTGCAGGTAGTCGTGCCGCTGCGCTGGACGGTGGCATGGGACTGGCGCTCATCCGACAGCGCCGGGAAGCACAGTCTGGTCGTGATGGCCGAGCGCGAGAAGCTCCCCACCGAGGGCGGCCGGCCGGCATTCACCAACGGCATGACGCGCGCGGTCACGGTGGGGCTCGCGGCGGATCAGACCGATCACACCACGTTCGAGGCCGACCAGACCGGCTGGTACTGGCTGCTCTGCGGCGTGCCGGGCCACGCGCTTGCCGGAGAATGGATCGGCTTGAAGGTGGACGCCGACGCGCGGACGGCCGGCATCGTCAAGAAGGCCGCCGCGCCCTGAGAAGTCCGCAGCACTGAGCGCCCGGCGCTCTATTCGGTGCCTTTCCCCTGGGCGGGAGCCGGCTCCCTCAGCAACGTCTCCACTTCCACGTCCCACTCGCGCACCTGCTTGGCGTGCTGCGCCCCGGTGGCCGGTCCATAGAAGCCGGCCTGAATCCGCCTCACCCGCCCGTCCCGACCGAGAAAGATCGTCGTCGGAAACGAGGTGAACCCCTGGAGCTGGGGCAGCGTCGCCGCGGCAGCCTCGGTGTCGTTGATCCCGGCCAGCAACAGTGGAAAGGCGATCCCGAATTTCTCGCGGTACCGCCGCACCTGGCGCCGGTCCACCGCCGTATCCCCCGACACCTCGTAGGCCAAGCCCACGATCTCGAGCCCACGCGAGCGATACTTCCGGTAGAGCGACACCAGCTCCGGTGCCGCGTCGTGGCAGGTCGGACACCAGGTACCGAAGACATCCACCAGCACCACCTTGCCCGCGAACCTCGGATCCCGCTCGGTCACCACGCGACCGTCGAGATCGGGAAAGGCAAAGCGGAACGGTCCGGTAGTGTCCGCCTCTGTGATCTCGGTGAGCGCCTTGAGGTGGGGACGGCCGGTGCTCCGCACCGCGATGAACGGGGTCTGCGTGCGGAGGCCGGCGTGGAACAGGCCGCGCAGCGTGTCCGGCGCGCCGCCCCCGCCGCCGAGCGCGCCGGTCAACATGTACACGTAGGAGCCGTCGAAGTGGGTGAGGGCGAAGCTGTCGCCCCGCACCTGCCCCGCGAAATGGCCGTAGTCGCCGGTGTTGGAGATGATCGTTCCCTCCAGGCCCAGCTTCCCGTTTCGAAGCTCGATCACCCGAGGCGTGCTCCCGAAGTCGCCGATCCACATCGCATCCCACCGGCCCGTGAGGCGCCCGGGCGCCGACGTCACCGGCCAGCGCCCGCGGTCCGCGCGAAGCGGGATCACCCGCGGCCCCCGGTTGCCGACGTTGCGATACGACCCCACCAGCGAATCGCCGGCCACGACCGCGGTGATGGCCGCCGCGTAGTCCGCCATCTCGAGCACCACCGTGTCCCGCACGACCTTCACCGCCGAGAAGGGCTGGCACGCGGTCCCGTTGCACAGCGTGCCGCGCCACCCGGTGCCCTTCTGCTCGATCCGGAGGCTGAACCGCAAGCCACCACCCGCCAGATCCAGCATCGCGCGCCACTCGCCGGCCGCCGTCGGCTCGGCGCCTTGCGCGAGTGCCACCAGCGCGGCGAGCGCCGCGATGGTGCTCCTCATGGCCGTGCTGCTCCAGGCGGCGTCGCCAGCCCGCCACCGAGGTAGCGCTCCCCGGCTTCCACCGCGGTCTCGATCGTGTTCCCTCGCCACGGAGCGGGGCAGGGGAACACGGAGTTGTAGGCGCAGAAGGGATTCCGCGCACGATTCAGATCCAGCCGGTACCGCCCGCTACCCAGCGGTATCAGCGTGACGAACCGGCCGGCGGGATAGGTCCCGCGGTCGTTCGTCGAGTCGCGGAAGAAGATCTCCAGCTCCGCTTCGTCCTCCACACCCGTTGGGATGCGCCGCACCAACAGCCGGACGGACCGGCCTCGAATGGGTACTGTCACCGTGCCGGCCTCGGCCGCCTCGACCTCGACACCGTCGACCGCGAGCAGGCGGACCGGTCCAGGTCGTTCCGGAGGCGAGAGCGGTCCGACGAAGACCATCCGTCCATCGTATGGAAAGTAGGACGCCGACTTGCCGGACTTGTGCTTCCCGTAGACCGTGACCGTGCGGCGCGCGCCCGCACCCGCGGTCGCGAGTGTGTAGGCCCCCAGCGGCATTGACCTTCCCTGCGGAAGCACCCGCCGGCCGCTCGCGCCCTCCAGGGTCACCGCGCCACCCTGCACGCTGATCCGATGCTCCTCGATGCCCTCGAGCGGTACGTCGGCATCCGCCGGGCCGAGCCGAAATCCAGCGCCCACCGGCTGAACGGCGATCGCGGCGAGCGGTGACGTCGGCGCGCCGGCCAGCCACTCGGCGAAGGCCGAGCGCTCCTGCCCGAGCTCGGCGCCCGTCGCCTGGGCGGAGAGGGAAGAGGTGAAGGTGAGGAGCGCGGCGACTGCCGCGCGAGCCCCGCGCTCGCGCCGTCGGGTCACGAGCGCTTGAGGGGCCCGACCAGAAGGATCGGCGAGGTCGGCTGCGCGGAGCCCCCCTCCGGTTCTACTGTGATCGCGGCGGCGCTGACGTCGCCGTCGGCGGGGACCGGGATGCTCTCGACGCGGACCCGTCCCCCGGACTCGGGCTTGAAGGTGACCGAGGGGACCGGGGCGCCGTCCTTGATGAACCAGAGTTGGTACGCGCGTCCCGCGGGGACGGGCTTCAGCTTGAGGCCGTGGACGATCGCCTGGTTCCGCTGGCGATCCCAGAACACCTGGACGAGCGGGTCGGGATCTCCGCTGGCGGTGAGCTGGAACATCTGGACGCCGGGTGACATGATCGCGTCGAGCGTGGCCTCGCGCTGCGTGAGCAGTGCGGAGGTCTGCTGCAGCCGCTGCACCGCCTCGGCGAGCTGGATCCGGAGCCCGCTCGCCTCCCGGAGCTGGACCCACCCGAACCCGAGCCCCACAGCGGCGATGAGCCCGGCGGCGAGGGCGCCCCAGCGGAACGCCGGCGGGCGCGTGGCCGCGCTGCGTGCCGAGCCGATGGAGCGTGCCGGTTCGTCGGCCTGAACATTCGCGCCACGTGCCGGCCTCTCGCCTCGGGAGGGGACTTCCGTCGTCCGGAGCCGGGCGAGCATCCGGTCCCGAAGGTCCGCGGCGGGCGCCGCGTCGGCCCCGCCCAGCGCCAGCACCGCCGCGACCTCCCGGAACTCCGCCACCTCGCGCTGCGCCTCCGGCGAGCCGGCGAGGAATTCCTCGAAGCGCCGGGTCTCCTCGGGCGAGAGCGCGCCGAGTGCGTAGGCCGGGGCCAGGTCCAGAAGGGTCTCCTGCTCGGGGTGACTCATGACCCGCGCTCGAAGTAGAACGGGCGAAGGCATTCGCGCAGCTTCTGCATGCCAAGACGCACGCGCGTCTTGATCGTCCCGAGTGGCTCCTTCAGCAGCTCGGCGATCTCGGATTGCGAGAGGCCTTCGAAGAAGGCCAGCTCGATGGCGCGGCGCTGGGGCGGCGAGAGCGTATCGAGGGCCAGCTGCACTTGCTCCCTCCGCTCCGAGTGGTACACACCACTTGACGGATCCGCTCGCCACCCGCCCATCGCCGGAGGCGATTCGGGTCGGTCGGCCGCGGCGCTGGCTGTGATACGATCTCTACGGCTCCGGGCCCTCACCAGATCCAGTGCCCGGCTGCGAGCGATGGTGGTGAGCCAGCCTGCGACAGAGCCGCGCGCCGCCTCGAACCGGGTGGCATCCCGCCACGCCTGGGCGAACGTGTCGAGCACGACCTCCTCCGCGTCGGCCCGCTCTCCCACGATCCGATATGCCAAGGCGTGCAGCACCTGGCCGTAGCGATCGTAGAGCACCGCCATCGCGTGCTCGTCCCCATCGGCTGCGCGCGCGATGAGATCGCTGTCGCCGGTGGGATTGGGCCCGGGGGCAGTGCTACGCATCAGCCTTGGTTGGCTGTATGGGTCGGGGCGTCTCTCGGGATGGCTCGGCACTCATGCTGCATCAGTCTACATGCGCCCCGGACGACTTCACAAGAAGGCGGGGAGCATCTGAAAACTTCACGGGAGTGCCTTCGGCCCATCCCCTCGCGTGAAGATGAGCGTCGTGGTTCGGCGGCCGTACATGGCCCGTACGACGTTGACCTGGTCGGCGAAACGGTCGGTGAGGATCCGGTTCTCGACCCGGCCGCCCGCGAGCCCGCCGCCGAGCCGGCCGCGCAACCGGAGCACGACCACATCGTCCTGTCGCTCGGAGCCGTCCCAGGCCAGCGGCACCGCGGTGCCCGCCCGGTCCAGCAGGCGAAAATGCTCGCGGGTATAGTCGGGCAGGCCGGCGACCGTTCCGATGTCGTCGGCGAAGGCCCGGATGGTCACCGTCACCGAGTCGCCTCGCTCGACCAATTCCGCCGAGGACGTGTGCATCGGATGTCCGCCGAGCGGCATCAGCATGGCCGCCGCGAGCAGGAGCCGGCCCGCGCTCACCACGGTGCCCGCTCCACCGCCATCGTGGCGGCGACGAGGACCACGCCGGCCGACACCGCCACGACCCGGAGCCGGTAGCCTGCCAGGTGATCGAAGGCTGAGAGCAGCACCGCCGCCGCACCGAGGATCGCGAGCTGACCTAGCTCGATCCCGGTGTTGAAGCCGAACAGCGGCACCGCGATGGACCCGGTGAACAGGCTGTGGAGATAGTTCGCGAAGCCCGCGCCGTGCACCAGTCCGAACACGCCCGCGAATATCGGGCGGTAGCGGCCGCGCAGCGGCGCGGCCGCGCGGTCTCGCACCAGCAGATTCTCCACCCCGGTGGCCACGATCGTCACCGGAATGAGGAACTCGATGAGGTCGGTCGGGAGTGCCAGCGCTCCGGTCACCGCGAGCGCGAGCGTGATCGAATGGCCGACGGTGAAGGCGGTGACCACCCAGGCCGCCGATCGCCAGTCCCGGCCGCGATAGATCGCGGCCAGCGCGAGCAGGAACAACATGTGATCGTAGGCCGTGAGGTCGGCGATGTGGTGGAACCCGAGACCCACGAAGGCGAAAAACTCTCCCATCGTCAGCGCCCCTCGCCGCCGCGAGCATTCCGAAGCCGCTGGAGCGTGGCCCGCGCCTCGGTGGGTTGCGATGGATGCCAGTGCGGGTTGATCGCCAGCGCCGTCTCCAGGCGATCCCTGGCCGCGTCGTTCCGGCCCATCGCCGCCTCGATCATCCCCGCGTGGTAGAACAGCATCGCGTCGCGAGTACCCAGCGCGAGCGCGTGGGTCATCGCGGCCAGTGCCTCGGGGTATCGGTCCGACCGGTAGAGCGCCCAGGCCAGCAGGTCCCAGCCGTAGACGTCGTGCCGGGTGCGAATCTCCTCCTGCGCGCGCGCGAGCACGGTCGGGACCTCGCGACCCCGGTCGAGCAGCAGCAGTCCCCACTGGCGGTGGAACATCGCCGGTTGGCCCAGCACCGCCACCGACATCGCGTGGTAGTACTCCTCGGCCTTCGCGCTGTCGCCGGACGCGGCATACACCTGGTGCAACAGGCCGAGGGTGGCCGGATCGAGCGTCTTCGCGATGGCACGCTCGCCGAGGGCGATGGACTCGGCCCAGCGTCCGCGCGCCGCGGCCACACGGGCCATCGCGTCGAGCAGACGGTGGTCTTCCGGAGCTACCGCGAGTCCCGCTTCGAGCTCGTCCTCGGCCTCGCCCACGTGTCCCTGGCGCAACGCCAGGTCGCCGAGACGCCAGTAGAACCACGCGATGTGCACGGCGGGCACGCCGTACCGCTTGACGGCCTCGTCGCGCGCCTCGCGCAGCAGGCGCCGCGCCTCGGCGGGACGGCCGTGGAGCTCGTCCCACCGGGCGTACCGGGGTGCCACCGCCAGGTCGGTGCGCACGGTGAGCAGCGTGCCGAACGTGCGGTCGGCCTCATCATAGGCACCCAGCTCGAGCTGGATCTCACCGAGCATCGCCCTGGCCGGACGGTAGGTGGAGTCGAGTGCCACCAGGCGTGCGGCCATCTCGCGCGCCTCGACGAACTGGTGCTGACCCATGAGGCTGGTCGCCAGCACCTGGAACGCCACCGCGTTGCGCCCGGTGCGGAGGCGCAGCGAGCGCCGGGCCAGGTTTTCGGCGCGCCGGAGGTCGGCGTCGCCGCTGCCGCCGCGCGCGCGCTGAAGATAGAGTCGCGAGAGCTCGGCGAAGTCCCTCGCGGAGAGCGAGTCCCGCGCGACCCGCCCCTCGAAGAACCGGATGTCCAGGTCCAGCACCTCGGCCTCCGAATAGCGCGGCGCCGGAGAGGCCTCGGCGGTCTCGAGTGATCGAGCGACCGCGAACGCCGAGCCCACCGCGCCGAGGAACAGCGCGGTGAGCCCGAGACGCCGGCGGTTGAAGACCGGGTTCAGTTGGGTGCTCCGAGATAGGGGAACGCACCGGAGATCGGCGAATCGGTGGCGACGTTGTCGGTGGTCAGGGCGGCCTTGCCGGCCGCACCGTCGGGGTCGGCGCCGAAAGGATCGCCGAAGACCGCGAGCAGGGCCAGGTCCACCACATCGTCGGTGAGCTTGCGGCCGCCGTACCCGTTCGCGAACGGTGCGAGCGGAAGCCAGGTGAGCCACCCGGCGCCGGATGCGGCGGTGGGATCCTTGTCGGTCTGCACCACGAGCACGTCGGGCAGGAGTACGCTGCCGAGCGTGTTGGCGTAGTCGGCCGAGCGGCCGGCCACGCTGCCGGAGCCGGTGATGAAGCCGAGGATCTCGGGACCGATGGTCGCGGCGTCCGCGTCGGGACCGATCATCCCGTGCGTCGGGTGGCTCGCCTTGCTCAACAGCACCTCGCTGATGAGCGGATTGCCGAGCCGCTGGATCTGGTCGAATGACTGCGGCGTGCTGGGGCCGTTGTCGTCGCTGCACCCCGCCGCGCCGAGGCCGAGCGCCGCGACAGCGGCCCCGAGCGTCATGCGGCGGAAGAGGTGCCTGCGGGTGGTGCGCAACATGAGTGTCTCCCTGGTGAGTGCGATGGTCGGTGTCATCGGCTGATGGTGCCCCAGATGCCCAGCTTGCCCGGCGCCCCGTTCTCGATCAGCGAGCTCGGCAGCTCCACGACGATCGAGAGCACGTTGAAGCCCTGGACGTAGTTCACGCCGGGATTGCGGAAGAAGAACGGCGCGGACGGATTCGGCGTGAGCGCGCACTCGTCGGCGAGTGGGCCGCCCTCGGGCCGGCGATCCGGCAGAATGCAGAACGCGGCCTCGAGGTCGATGAAGAACGGATCGTCCCGCGGCCCGGCGAAGACCTGGAGGGCGGTGCTGGTGCCGATGCTGCTGTTGATGGCGCCAGTCACCGCGGGCGAGGCGTCGGCGAGCTCGTTGTCGGTCGCGCCCACGACCGGCGGATCCACCGGCCCACGCACTTCGACCTGCTGGCCGGCGCCGGTGCCGTCGAAGGTCACCTGGATGACCTTGTCTTCCCGTGCGTCGCCGTCATTGTCGATCTTGAACTGGTACAGCAGCTCGGAGTCGAACGAGGCGTCGGCGGCGGCCGCGCCCGGTGTGAGGAAGCCTCGGCTGTTCATGACCAGCACGATCCGGCCGGGTGCGGAGCCGGGAAATGCGTAGACGTCCGTCAAGTCCAGCTTGGGATTCATCTCGACTTCGGCGGTGTCCTGGTGATCCGACCCGATGGCAAGTCCCGCGGCACCGGCGACACCGGTGAGCGCGAGGAGTCCGGCGGCGAAGGCGCGCCGGCGCGTAAGCGGTCTGAAATGCATGACCATCATTCTCCGTGTACAGGGGTGAGCCAGCGCGATGGATGTCGCGTCGTGACTGTGGTACGCCGGAGTCGGGAGAATGGATGTATGGGGGGAGCTGTGAGCTGTGAGCTGTGAGCTATGAGCTAAGAGCTATGAGCTAAGAGCTATGAGCTATGAGCTATGAGCTTGAGGCTCACAGCTCACAGCTCCCTTCTACCAGCTCCAGAATCGCGAGGGGGAGAACGCGGCGAGGTCTTCGGCGGCGGGCTCGCCGCCGACGAGCTGCTTGATGAGGAGTCCGGTGAGGCCGGCCAGCAGGATCCCGTGACGGCCATGACCGGTGGCGTACCAGAGTCCGGCCAGCCGCGGCTCCGCACCGATGATGGGAAGGCCGTCGGGTGTCACCGGCCGAAGGCCGGCCCACGTGCGCTTCACGTCGGCGCTGGTGAGCGCCGGGCAGAGGGCCGTGGCCGCGGCGAACACGCGCGCGAGGCCCGCGGCGGTGACCTCCGGCTGGAACCCGGCGAACTCCATCGTGGAGCCGGCAATGGCCTCGTCCCCCCGGGCTACGAGGTAGCCGCCGTGACCGTACACGATCGCGCGCCGGGCGCCGGTGGGCCACGGCAGTGCCGCCATCTGCCCGCGGATCGGCGCCACGGCTATCGGACGCGGCAGGCCACCGAGGGTCGCGGACCACGCACCGGCCGCGAGCACCACGTCGGCCGCCGCATAGTGCCCCCGCTCGCCCGCCACGCCGACCACCCTGTCCCCCCGCGATTCGACGGCGGTCACCCGGTCGCGCTCGATCGCCACCCCGAGCCGCGCGGCGTCCGCCCGCAGCGCGGCGACCAGTCGCTCCGGCTCCAGCGCGCCTTCGTGCGCGGCCCAGAGGGCACCAGCCGTGGGCCCCAGCCAGGGCCAGCGACTCTTTACCTCGCCCGCGTCGAGCCAGTCCGCCAGGTGGCCCTGCTGCCGCTGCCACGCGACTTTCGACCGGAGATCGCCGGCTTCGTCCTCGTCACCCGCCACCCAGGCGATGCCCTCGCGCCAGAGCCCGATCTCCAGGCCGGTCGTCTCCCGCAGCGCCTCGTCCAGAGGGCCGTAGTACTCCCGAGCGGCCAGCCCCAGCTCCAGCAGGGGATCGTCCTCGCCGGCCTCGATCTGGGGGGCCAGCATCCCGGCTGCGGCCTTCCATCCCTGGCCGTCCTCGCCCTCGGGATCGAGCACCAGAACGCGGCGCCCGCCGAGCGCCAGCTCCCGGGCGCACGCCGCACCGATCGGCCCACCACCCACCACGACAACATCGTAGGCAGACGTCACTTATGTTCCTATGAAACTATTTGAAACGTAGGGGCGTACTGCGCGCTATCTCGATGTCAGGAGGAAGTTACCATGCTCAGGAATCTGCTCGGGTTCGCGGTGTTCGCGGTGATCTCGATGTTCCTGCTCAAGGTCGTGTTCGGTCTGTTTGGTCTGGTCCTCGGACTCTTCGGCGCGGTGCTCTGGCTGGCCTTCTGGGGCTTCGTGGTCTACCTGATCCTGAAGCTCTTCGCGCCGGAAACGGCCGCCCGCGTCAGGGAGATGGTGGCGGGGCGCTGAGCGCTGGCGCTCCCAGTCTCTCCAGAACGCCCCAGACCAGGAGCGGCACCATCACCTCGTGGTGGCCGGTGAGGAGGTAGCCCTCACCGCCGGCGCGAGTCGGGCGCTGTACCACGTTCACGCGGGGCCGGTAGTGCCGCTGCATGTCGAAGTCGGCGGCGAGGAATCGGGTGGGAACGCCGCCGTGAAGGTTGCGCGCCACGGTGAGCGCCTTGAGGAAGACCTCCGGCAACACCACCGCACTCCCCAGATTGAGCACCGCCCCCCCGTCATCCAACGTCGGAAGTGATCCCGCCAGCCGCCGGAAGTCTCGGTGGCTGGTGGCGCCGAGCGCCGCGCCGTCCGCGGTGGGATGCTGGTGAATGATCTCCGCGCCGATCGCGGCGTGGACGGTGATCGGCACGTCGTGGCGATGCGCGGCAAGCAGCACCGATGCCTCCTCACCCGCTAGCCCGGGACGGGCGGCGAGCGCGCGGGCGAGCCCTTCGCCCATACCCTGACCCGACTTCGCGGCCGCCGAGATCGCCCCGTTCATCTCGGCGCCGGTCTCCTCCGCCATCCCGAACGTTCCGTCGTCCAGTCCGCTCTCGACGTCCTCACTGGTGCCGCCGTACGCGGCCAGCTCGAAGTCGTGGATCGCGGCGGCGCCGTTCATCGCCACGTGGGTGACGATGCCCTGCCTGAGCAACGTCACGATCAACGGGCCGAGGCCGACCTTGACCACGTGCCCACCGAGGAGCAGCACCACCCCGCGGCGATTGCCCGCGGCCCGGACGACGCCGGCGATGACGGCGCGGAGGTCACGGGCGGCGAGCACGTCGGGGAGGCCGTCGAGAAAGGCGTGGAACGAACGGTCGCCGGCGGGCGGCGTGGCGAGCAGGGAGGAATCCACTTTGTTGCGCCGGCCGGCCACGGGGACGGTCCGGACGTGCCCGAGGTCGGCCTCGTGGTAGGCCACGCTCAGCCGCCGGTAGCGGCGGCGCCGGCGGGCACCACCATGTCCTTGAGCCGCAGCGTGATGGTCCCAAAGGGGAACTTGCTGCGAATCTGCACCGGCAGGCGGCGGACATCGTCGGTGAGCCAGATGCGCGTGTCGGAGCGCTTGGAGAACATTCCCTTGGTGTCGATGACCGGATGCAGCACCAGGCAATCGACCTCGGTCCCGTCGGGCAGCTCCATCTTCTCCCGCTTGGTCACCTCGATGGTGACCGGGTTCTTCTCTTTCCGGAAATACCGGTCGAACACGTACTTCTTGCCGACCTGGAGTGGCGTGATCCGGACGAAATAGAAGAAGGCGGCATCGTCCAGCGGATTCTTGGGGCTGGAGAACGTCGTGTCGCGGCCCTTCTCGCGGAAGAAGCCGGAGTCGGGGAAAATCTCGTAGGTGCGGTGCTTGCGCTTGTTGTTCTCGACGAAGTCCTGCACGAATCGATGCGACGCAAAGTCCCTGGTCGCGACCCACGATTCCAGCACATCGTCCAGCGAATAGAAGACGGTCTTTCCGACCAGCCGGAAGCGGAGGCGAAGGGTCTCGACCCCGCGCACCGAGTCGAGCCCGGCCACCTGAAGCGTGCCCTGCCCGAGGGTGAGCATGCCGAGCTTGGCGCTGTAGGTGAGCGTCTCGCCCACGGCGAAGGGATAGGTCGGCGCCGCGGTCGGCGGCGGATCCGCCTGTAACAGCACCATCACCAGCAGCGCCGGCCGGATCATTACGACACCGCCTCCGCCTGTCGCTCCGTGTCGCGGGCCACCGGCTCGGCGGGAGGGGCGATGGGTGTCGCCCTGAGCCGGGAACGGGCGTGCCAGAGACGCATGGCCTCCTCGCTGGGCCGGATCCGGCTCTGCCGCTGGCGGAGGTCGTGCCGCTCGAGGGAGGGCACCGATTCCACACGGCGGGCGTATCGCGCGGTGCGCCAGTACAGCTCCGCGTTTGCGGCCCATCCGTCGGTCACCAGGAAGCTGCTCCCATGACTCCGCATCGCGTTCCTGAGGGCCACCAGCCGCACGATCGCGAATCCAGACACGACATCGTGCACCCCCGGCACCGCCACCGCGCCGCGCAGCAGCTGCGGCGCGAAGCGACGGAGCATCCGATGCGATCGGGACGGCTCACCCTCGAGCGTGCCCTCGGCCACGACGAGATCGGCGCCGCTTTCGATCCGGCGGACGAGATCGGGGATGATATGCGGATTGTGGGTGAAGTCGGCGTGCATCAGGATGGCGGCGTCGCGCTTGGGGCGATCGGTCATCTCGATCGCGGCGCGGAGGAGCTCGAGCACCGAAGCGGCGTAGCCCTGCCGCTCGGTGTGCTGCAGGAGCGTGAGCGGGAGCACTCGCGAGTACGGCTCCAGCACGGCGCTCGTGGCATCGGTCGAGCCGTCATCGAGGACGAGAAGCTGGTACTCCCGGGGAAACCCGGCGAACACCTGGCGAATCTTCCAGAGCAGCAGGCCGACGGTAGCGGCCTCGTTGTGGCTCGGTATGCAGACGTAAATCATGATCCGTCAAGTTGTGGGGCGAACGAACGATACACCGATAGGACTTCCCCTGCCATGCGCTCGGCGCTGAAACGTTCGACCGCGCGAGTAGCGCGCTCGATCAGCCCGCGCCTCAGCTCCGTATCGCACAGGATGCGCTGCACGGCGCCTGCGAGCGCGTCCGGATTCCGGGGGGGGACCAGAAGCCCGGCCCCCTGTTGCAACATTTCGGGGAGTCCCCCAGCGGACGTGGATGCAACGGGGATGCCACGTGCCATCGCGTCGAGCACCGAGGTCCCCAACCCCTCCTCCCGGCTGCTCATGACGTAGACGTCGGCGTCGGCGAGGAGGCGGAGAGGATAGGTCACCTGTCCCATCAGGTGCACCCGATCGGTCACCTCGAGCTCCCGGATGAGCCACTCGAGCAGGGGTCGGAGCTCCCCCTCGCCGGCGATCACCCAGTGCAGATTGGGGAAGCGCCCCGCCAGCCGTCGTGCCGCGTGGATCAGGGTCACGTGATCCTTGTGGGGCACCAGCGCGCCGATGGTGCACGCGATGGTCGCGTCATCCGGGAGGCCGAGTCGCTCGCGGAGACCCAGCGATTCGGCTTCCCGGGCGGCGGCGAGGTCGACCCCGGAGTGAACCACGACGATGCGCTCCAGCTGGATGCCGTCCGCCGCCAGCACGTCGGCCACCGCGGCGGAGATGGCGATCACCCGCTCGGCGCGACGCCACAGGCCGGGCCGGCGGAGGTGGAAATCCACTCGCCGGGTCGCGACCAGCGGCACCCGGGTCGCCACCGAGCACACGCCGGCGAGCGCCACCGCATGGGCGTCGTGCGCGTGGAGCACGGCGGCGCCCGCGCGGATCTCCCGCAGGATGGCGCCGAGAACGCGTGGATCGAGACCCATGTCCCAGCTCACGTCGCGCACCCGGACGCCTTCGTGCTTCAGGCGATAGCCGAGCTCGCTGCCCGCACCGGTCACCACCACCTGATTGGCGTGGCCGGCCCGCTGCAGCTCGCGGGCGAGCAGCAACACCTGGCGCTGCCCGCCGCGCCATTCGCGGCCGGACGCCACATGAACGACGGTCTGGCTCACGTCTCGGGAAGCGCTTCGACCGGGTGGGACCCGCTCTCGCGGCGGCGGACATAGGGGCCCTCCTCGCGGGCGACCTCGCCGAGCAGGCTGCGGAGCTCGGCGAGGCTGAAGGGCTTGTGCAGGTAGGGACGGTCGAGCGACTCCAGGAACGCCAGGGTGTCGCCGCGCACGGTGTCCCCCGTGCTGAAGACGATCCGCGCCGCCATGTCGGGCTGCCGCTGGGCCAGCCGGTCGTAGAACTCGCGGCCGCTGAGCCGCGGCATCCGAAGATCGGAGATGATCAGATCGAACGCATCGTGCTCGGCGACCGCGAGCGCCTCGGATCCGTCGCTCGCGACCACGGGGATGTGCCCCCAGGCCTCGAGAGTGGCGCGCATGTAGTGCAGGATGTGCGGCTCGTCGTCCACCACCAGCACGCGGAGCCGCTTGGTCGGCGCGCGCTCATCGGCGTCCGGCACCGGGGTGGCGGGCCGGGTCGCGAGCGGCAGCTGCACGGTGAAGACCGAGCCCTGATCCTCCTCGCTCGAGAGCATGATGCGACCACCATGCTCGCGAACGATGCCCTGGCTGATCGACAGGCCGAGCCCGGTGCCCTCGCCCTCGGGCTTGGTCGTGAAGAAGGGCTCGAACACCTGGGCCGCCAGCGTCTCCGACATGCCGGGACCGTCGTCCACTACGTCCACCGCAACGCCGTCGAGCCAGCGACGGGCACGCACGATCACGGTGCCCGGGCGGCCCGTGCTGGCTACCGCCTGGGCCGCGTTGTTGATCAGATTGACGAAGACCTGCTGGATCTGGTTGGGGTCGATATCGGGCATCGGCAGGTCGGGCTCTACCTCGAGGCGCCCCTCGACCCGGTACGCCATCAGATTGTTCCGCAGCAGGAGGAAGGTCGCGTCCAGCAGCGGCTTCAGCGCGGTGGGCCGCCGCTGATGCTCCTGTTTCCGCGCGAAGCTCAGCAGATTCTTGACGATGTTCGACGCGCGCTCGGCCTCCTCCTGGATGACCGTGAGCGGCTCGCGCAGTGAGGGCGGCACGTTGGGCACTTCGGTGAGGTAGTCCGCGAATCCGACGACCGAGGCCAACGGGTTGTTGAGGTCGTGCGCGATGCCGGCGATGAGCTGCCCGATGGCCGACATCTTCTCCGATTGGATGAGCTGGTCCTGCAGCCGGCGGCGCTCGGTCTGGTCGTCGAACAGCAGCACCACGGTCGACCGGTCGGTGGTGCTGATCGGCACCGCAGTGACCGCGTAAGTGCGCTCCCCGGTCCGAAGCTCGACCTCGCGGCCCGCTCCTTGCTGATCCAGCGCCCGTTGCAGTTCGGTGGCCCATTCGGGCGGCGCGAAGGCCTGCCAGGGCCGGCCGATCAGGCTCGCGGGCGGGGCGTTCACCAGATCGGCGAACGCCCGGTTGGCCCGGCGGATACGTCCTCCCCGGTCCACGATGCAGAGCGCCGGGGAGATCGCGTCGACCACCTCCTGCCAGGAGCGGCGCCCGTCGTCGTGCAGATCCACCAGGCGGGCGCTCTCCAGCGCGATACTGGCCTGGCTCACCAGGCCCTCGAGGAGCGCCAGGTCGGGGGGACCATAGCGACCAGGCTCACCGCGGACGGCGATCGTCCCGGTTACTCTCCCCTTGGCGATCAACGGCGCGAAGAGCCAGCTGCCCCCGGTGTCCGGCTGCGGAGCGAGCGAGCCATCGGCCAGGAGCGGGTCGAGCCCGTCGCCGAGCACCATCGCTCCCGCTCTGGACGCGTGCTCGAGCAGCTGTTGGCGGTTGGGACCGCGGGGGGGCCAGGCGTGCAACGTGTCACCGCCGTCCACGTCGTGATGGAAGAGGCAGAGTCCTACTTCGGTCGGAGTGAAGTTCTCGCGGACATGGCGTACGAGCGCGTCCACCACTGACGCGCGGCGAAGGGTGCCGGCCAGCTCCTGGCCGAAGGCGATCACCCGCCGAAGCTGGGCCAGCTCGTCTACCGTGGGAGGATTAGTCATGATCCGAGCCAACGCGCGTGGCCGACTGACGGCCGCGGACCTCCAGCTGGTGATCCTGCTGCTGAGCCGCGGCTCCGCCCATCGTCGCGCGTTCCTGGAGCGGCGGCTCAGCACCGAGGGCCCGGATGCGCTGCTCGACGCGCCCGAGTTGCTCGAGCGGCTGCTGGCCGTCCGCACCGTGCTGGTGCCGTCCGAGACGCTCTTCTTCTACGTGATGGTCCGGCACGCGCTCCGGCGCTCCGGCATCGATGACCGGGATCTGGCCGACTACCTGGCGGCGCTCCTGCTCGACTTCGGGCAGCGCGACCGGGCGTGGCGAATCGACTGGCACGACGACCAGCGGCACCGGTATCTCGTGGATATTCTCGCCGATCTGGAGTCGACCGAGGGCGACCGCCGGTTCCGGGTGATGGTGCACCTCGGCAACTACTCCCTCTGGCTGGCGGGACTGTTTCCCGACTATATCGCGGCGCGCCACCTGCGAAAAGCCGGGCCCGACGTGAGCTACTACGACGCGTTGGGACGACGTGGGTTCGGCATGGCGTCCGACCACGCGCTGGCGGACAGTTACGGTCTGGGCGGCGTGCTCCGCACGGCAGCAGAGCGATTTTCCTCGCTTCGGACCGCGCTGAACGGGGTCAGCGATCGCGTGTTCTTCCCCGCTACCTCCTCGACCGACCGTGCGCTCAGGGATTTAGGCATTCACTGAGGCAGCGGCCTCACCCGCCCGCTCGACCAGCTTCCGAAACAACCCGTGCTCGGGCGCTCGCGCGTCCGCGTACATCTCCTCCGGGTGCCACTGGACCGCGAGCAGCCACGGCTCGCCCGGCGCCGACTCCACCGCCTCGATCAGCCCGTCCTCGCTCCACCCGGTCGCCACCAGTTTTGGGGCGAGACCGCGAATGGCCTGATGATGGAAGGAATTGACCTTGAGCGAGGTGCCGCCGAGAGCCTCCGCGGCCAGGCTCCCCTCGGCGAGCCGGACCGCATGGCTGCGGTCGGTGCGGGTGCCCGCGTGGTTGTGAGACAAGGCATCCGGCTGCTCGCTCGGGATATCCTGGATGAGTGTGCCGCCCAAGGCGACGTTGATGAGCTGGATGCCGCGACAGATGCCGAGGATCGGCAGCTCGCGCTGCCGCGCCGCCGCGTACAGCGCCAGCTCGAACAGGTCACGCTCGCGACTGGGGGGATTGAGCAGTGGCGAGGGCTCGGTGTTGTACCAGGCGGGGTCCACATCCTCGCCGCCGGTGAGCACCAATCCGTCCACCCCGTCCAGAGAACGCGCGGCGAAGGAAGGCCCGATGAATGGACTGAGCACCAGGGGAATGCCGCCGGCGGCTATGACCGATCGGACGTAGGCGGAATTGAGCCCGGTCCGCTCCGCGCCGTCCCACATCCGCACGACGCCGCCAAGCGCGATCCGGGGTGTCCTCATCGGAGCAGCGAGTCGGGAAACAGCGCGGGGCATTTCGGATCGGTGATCCGCGCCTGGTCCACCTGAATGCCGATGAGCGGGATCGATCCCGAGCCCACCGACACGCTGCCCAGTGTGGGCGCGCCGGGAATCGGTGTGCCCTCGAAGAGCATCACGCCCATGACGCGCTCCTGGGGATTGGTGACGAGTACCCCAAAGCCCGGCTTGATCCCGGCCGGCGGATTTCCTTCCACCCCTACGACCAGCATCGAGTCGGTCCGTCCGACCACCGCCGGAAAGGCCCCGTCGGCCGCGATGCGCACAACGGTGCGCTCCGGCAGGGTCGCCGGTGGGTCGACCATCGTCTGATTGGGGATGGTGAACTGCTCGAGCAGGGTGCTTGCCCCGGCCAGCGCGGCCAACCCGCACGTCGGCGGAATGCTGTCGGCGGAACGCTCGCAGCCGAACGACGAGAGGACCAGCAACGCGAGACGGGCGCGGAATGGCATGCCCCTAAGATAGGTGGCGCGTCGCCTGGTTCCAACGGACGCGGACCCGGAGCGGGCGGTGCGATGCGAGTGCGGGCTGATAGGCCGAGGCTCAGCGATGAGAGCCCCGCGAAGCGGCGGCCGGAGCCGAAAGGTCCGACCGCGCGCGGAGGGAACTACTTGACGGTGGTGTCCGTGGTAGCGCTGGTGGTGTCCGTCAACGCCGTGTCCATCGCGCCAGGCGCCGGAGTGGTGTCCGCCGCCATGCCGGGACTTCCGGTTTCCGTGCCGGAACCCGCGCTGCCGGCGTTGCTGCCGCCACCGCAGGCGGCGAGTGCGAGGGCCGTCAACGAGCCGAGCATCCATGATGTGCGTTTCATCTCGAGATCCTTTCTACGGCGGCGAAGTCGGGTCACCGCTGGGTTGATTGTGCTGTCCTGCGCCGGGCCATCCCTGCTTCAGCCCAAGGGTCGGGGCGGTGCACCCAATTCAACGACGCTAAGGCTCGCCCGCGGGCGCCGACGTGACGCAGATCACGTCGGGGGCTCGGTGAGGGCATCGATCGCGCGTCGGAGATTCCGGCGTGCGGCGGATTCGCAGCACGCGCGAAAGTGCTCGGTGCGGTAGAGCGGATCGCGGGACAGGAGCCGTCCGAGGATACCGGCGCGCCCCGCGCGATAGATCGGCTCGGGGATCGCGGCATACTCCGCACGGATCCGTTCCTCATAGCCGTCGAACTCGGCCTGAGAGCGACCGAGAATGGACAGGTCCACGTCGCATACGAGGGCCCCCGTCGGATCTGCCGCCGGCCGGAGGTGATCCGTCATGCGAATGAGCCGTGTCACCTCATCTCCGACGGCAGGAGGCACGCCGCCTCTCGCCAGGGCCGACGCGGCGAGCTCGGCACTGCGCGACTCGTTGTCCGAAGCACCGGGAACGTAGACCAGGTCGTGATACCAGAGCGCAGCCTCCGCCAGGTCCCGCGCCTCGCCGACCGCCGGCGCCCCGTCGAGCTGGTCCAGACAGTCCCGCAGGTGATCCACGGTGTGGTAGTGGCGTTGGGGGGCAGCATAGCCGGCGAGCAGCGCATCCACGGCCTCCCCGGACTCGCCCTGAGCGCCGAGCCGTCGCCACAAGCGATCGAAGCGCGCACGGAGCGCGTCGCGGCTCATGTGCTGATCAGGAGGGCGAGCTCCACGTGGGGTCGTCCCGGAGCCGCGCGGCCGCGTCGGCGCGCTCGGGATTGGTCGGATTGCGTGCCAGCCTGGCACGCCGCAGCCACATCCGGCCTTTGCGGTAGAGATCGGACACGACGTGACCGGCCGGCAGCGCGGCGGTCCGGGGGAGGACGAAGAAGTGCACGTGGCGCACGCTCTCGTTGTAGCTCGCCACGTAGGTGCGCTCCGGCCGCAGCAGCCGCTCGACCGCGGCCACCGCACCTCGAAGCGCCGGTCCCAGGGCGGCCGCCTCGGGCGCTGTGAGATCGGCCAGCGACTCGGCGTGCCGACGCAGGAGCACGATCAGCTCGCCCGGATCGGTATGGGTGCCGGTGTGGTGATTCACCACCCAAAGACCGTCATCATGAATCGGACCGCCGGGCGCCACGAGGTGGCCGGCTGCCTGGTCGCACAGCGGGCAGGCAAGGGAGCTCATGCGCGGAAGCTCGGCGTGAGAGATCCTCCTACGCTATCGGGTGGCCCTCCCCCGGGGAAGTCCTTGGAAGACCCTGCACAATCGCTTGACGGTCTCCCGCACCGGCCGTAGCATTCGGCTTCCGAACCACGGACGCCGGACCCGGTGTCCGATCCCCCGAGGTGTCATGAGAGGTTGCCGCCGGCCATGTTCGACGGCCTGAAGGCTCGGCTGGACAGGCTGCTGCGCGAGCGCGGCGGCTCCGACCCGCGAGCCCACGCGGCCGGCCTGCGCGAGGCGCTGGTCGAGGCGCGGGTCGGTATCACCGAGATGCGTCGCGCGCTGGCTTCCGCCGAGACCGAGCTGGAGGTGGAGCGCACGCAGCTGGCCGCCGCCGAGCGGCGGAGCCGCCTGGCGGCGGAGGTGCCGGATCAGGAGACGGTGGCGATCGCCGAGCGCTTCGCCGTGCGCCACCGCGACCGCATCGCCGTGCTCGAGCGCAAGGTCGTGGTGCAGCGCGATGAGCTCGCCCTGGCGGAGCGCGAGGTTCAGGAGATGGCCGCGGAGTGGCGGGCGGCCAGCGGTGGGCGAAGCGCGGCCAGCGGCGGACGCCACGTGGAATCGCTCGACGCGGCGTGGCGCGACCTCGAGGCCGCCGGCGCATTCCGCGACCCCGACGACTCGGACCGGCTCTCGGCCGAGGCCGAACGGAAGAAGCGCGACGAAGCCGTCGAGGCCCAGCTCGCGTATCTCAAGAAGAAGATGGGGCGGGACCGATGAGGGATCACTCCGGAGGTGGAATGCCACGAGGTCACCGGCTCAGTCGTCTGACGGTTCACGCGGTCGCGGCCCTCGCGATGCTGCACGGTGTGGCCCTGCCGGCGCAACAACACGATCGCACGGCCGATGTCCCCGCTCCGACCGTCGCACCTCCCCACTTCCTGCGTCTCGCCCACACCTACAGCCTCGTGGCCTGGGATTCCGCCACCGGCGACCTGGGTGTGGTGGTGCAGTCGAAGTTTCCCAATGTCGGCGGGATCGTCCCGTGGGCCCGAGCCGGCGTCGGGGCGGTCGCCACCCAGAGCCTGAGCAACACCGCCTACGGCGAGCGAGGCCTGGACATGCTGGCCGACGGTGCGACCGCCGAGCAGGCGCTCCGGGCGATCATGCGCACCGACACCATGCTGCAGGATCGGCAGGTGGGCATCGTCGACGCGAAGGGCAACGCCGCCAGCTTCAGCGGGAAGACGACCTTCGACTGGAGCGGCGGCCGAGTCGGCGCGCCGAGCGGGAAAGGGAACGTCGTCGGCGGCAAGGGCCAGGTGCTGGTCGGCCGGGGCTACAGTGCCCAGGCCAACATCATGGTGTCCGACCAGACGGTGAAGAATCTGGCCGAGACGTTCGAGCGTTCGCGGGGTGGCCTCGCCGACCGCCTGGTGGCGGCGCTCAAGGCGGGGCAGGCAGGCGGCGGCGACAAGCGGGGGATGCAGTCGGCCGCGCTGCTGGTGGTCCGCAAGAACGGCGGCTACCTGGGGGCCAACGATCGTTTCATCGACATCCGGGTCTACGATGCGGTGGATCCCATCGCCGAGCTGGAGCGCCTGCTCCGCCTGCACAAGCTGCACTTCTTCCCCAGCGAGCCGCAGGATCTGGTGCCCATCTCGCCGGCGATCGTGGCCCGGCTCGAGCCGATTCTGCTGGCCGAACCGGCGGGCCAGCCGGAGAAGTGGCTGACCGGGAAGCGCGGCACTGCCGACCAGGCATTTCTCGAGGCGCTCCGAAACTTCATGTACTGGGAGAACTACGACGTCAGAGTGCGGATGGACGGAAGGATCGATCGGGTCGTGCTGGACGACATCCTCGGCAAGAGACGCGTGAAGCGGTAGACACCGGTTTACCCCGCTACAGGAACGAGGCCCTACTTGGCAACCGTCGCCGCCGGCGTCGACGCACCCGCGCCCCCACCGCGCGACACCCGCTTCTTCGGCCACCCGAAGGGCCTGTCCACGCTCTTCTTCACGGAGATGTGGGAGCGCTTCAGCTACTACGGGATGCGGGCGCTGCTGATCCTGTTCATGACCGCGCCGCTCGCGACCGGCGGGCTCGGGTTCGACACGGCCAAGGCCGGAGCCATCTACGGCACCTACGTCTCCCTGGTGTACATCACGTCGCTGCCGGGCGGCTGGCTCGCCGACCGGTTCCTGGGCCAGCGCCGCGCCACGCTCTACGGCGGCGTGTTGATCATGCTGGGCCACATCAGCCTGGCCATCCCGTCGCTCAGCACGTTCTACACCGGCCTCGGGCTGGTGACGCTGGGAACCGGGCTCCTCAAGCCCAACATCAGCACGATGGTCGGTGCACTCTACACGCCCGAGGATGAGCGGCGCGATGCCGGATTTTCCCTGTACTACATGGGGATCAACACCGGGGCGTTCATCGCGCCGCTGGCCTGCGGCTGGGCGGCACAGAGCGAGCAGTTCCGCGGCATCCTGACTCGCATGGGGATAGCACCCGAGAGCTCGTGGCACTGGGGATTCGGGCTCGCGGCCGTCGGCATGTTCCTGGGGCTGGTGCAGTACCTGAGCGGTTGGAAGCATCTGGGCGATGCAGGCATGTATCCGGCTACCCCCGATTCGGCCGAGGCCGCGACGTCCCAGCGGCGAACGCTGCGCATTGGACTGGCGGTGGCGTTCGGTGGGGCGGCGCTCGTCTGGCTGCTCGCCCGGACGGGCGCGGTGACCGTCACCGCCCAGGGCGTAAGCAACTCTCTCGGTGTAGTGCTGATCCTGACGACGGTCGTGTTCTTCCTCTGGATGTTCCTGGCGGGGAATTGGACCTCGGAGGAGCGGAAGCGGCTGGTCGTGGTCCTGGTGCTGTTCGTCGCGGCGACGATCTTCTGGTCGGTCTTCGAGCAGGCGGGCTCCACCCTGAACCTGTTCGCCCAGCGGGCCACGCGTACCGAGGCATTCGGCTACGACTTCCCGTCGAGCTGGCTGCAGTCGGTGGCGCCGTTCTCCCTCGTGGTCCTGTCGCCCGTGTTCGCGTGGATCTGGTGGCGTCTCGGCCCCCGCGATCCCTCGAGCCCGGCGAAGTTCACCATCGGGTTGGTCTTCGTGTCCCTCAGCTTCGCGCTGCTGGTGATTCCGGCGCAGGTGGCGGAGCAGGGTATCCGGGTCAGCCCGCTCTGGCTGGTGGCGACCTACCTCCTGCACACCATCGGCGAGCTCTGCCTGAGCCCGGTGGGCCTCAGCGCCATGACCCGGCTCGCGCCGGCCAGGATCGTCGGTCTCACTATGGGCGTGTGGTTCGTGGCGCTGTCCGCGGGCAACTATCTTGGCGGGCGGGTCGGAGGGCTCTACGAGTCGTTCTCGCTGCCGCAGCTCTTCGGCGTGGTGGCCTTGTTCGCCGGGGGCGCGGCGGTCGTGCTCGCCCTGCTGATCAAACCGATCCGGCGGATGCTGGAGCGGTGACCGCGTAGAGCAGAACCTCACCCACGTCGTCGTCCTCGTCGGAGGCGACGGGGCGCATCCCCACGTTTTCCGCCACCCTGAGCGCCGGCGTATTCCACACCGGCGCGAGCGCGCGAACCTCGCGCACACCGGGCTGACCGAACGCCCACGCGATCATCGCGCGCACCGCCTCGGTGGCGTAGCCGCGACCCTCGTGAACACTGTACATCGCATAGCCGACCAGCACGGCGCCCTCCGCATTGACCGGCCCCCCGAACGCCACCGATCCCACCGCCTGACCCGACGCGCGCTCCACGATCAGCCAGTTCCACCACGCGGCTTCCTCGGGATGGACGCGCAGGCGATCGGCCACGACGGGCAACGCGTCGGCCATGTAGGGAGGTGGTGTGGCGTCGGTGAAGCGAGCGCCGGTCAGGGCGGCGAGACGGACGGTATCGCCGGCGATGAGCGCGTCGATCGCCTCGGGGCCGAGCGGCGCCAGATCGAGGCGGGAGGTGCGAACGGGCGAGTCGGGCATGGAGTCCTCGAGGGAAATGCTGCAGCCACCCGCGGCCTAGTGCTCGCCGGCCGCGCCGTGCGTCGGACCGCTCTTGAATACCCGAAAGAGATAGAGCAAGGACGGCGCGAGCACCAGCACCCCCAGCCCCAGCGTCACCAGGGTCACCCGCAGGGTGACCGCCGGGGCGGCGGCGACGTCGATCGTGAGATCGGGCGGAACCAGGTACGGGTACTGCGACACCACCCAGCCCCAGAAGATGCAGGACACCTGAATCCCCACGGCGACACGCGCCGCGCGATACCGCCGCCGCCCCAGGGCCGCGAACACGGCGACCGCCGAGGCGGCGGTGGCGAGGTGGAGCGGAGGCGCCCACCGGGATCCCAGGAGCCCGCGGTTCATCAGCGGCGCTTCGGTGAACGAGAGCAGCAACACGAGCAGGGACGCGGCGAAGACCGCGACGCCCGCGCCGATGGCCCTGCGTCGGAAGTCCTCCACCAGTTCCCGGTCGTGCGTCTCCAGCGTGAGAAACACAGCGGCCAGGAAGGCGAACAGCGTCAGCGTCAGCAGCCCCACGCCGAAGGCGAACGGCGTGAGCCACGGCTCGACGAAGCGCTCCGCGAACGTGCCTGCGGTCGGCGCGACGACGCGTCCGCTGGCCACCGCGCCGATGCAGACGCCGAGCAGCAGGGGAGTGACGACGCTCGCACTGGAGAAGATCCGCCCCCAGCGGCGCTGCACGGCATCGTGCTGCTCGTCGTAGGTCCGGAAGGTGAACGCGGAGCCGCGAAGCACGATCCCGACCAGCATCAGCGAGACGGGGATGTGGAGGACGGTCATGATCCGCGCGAATACGGGGGAGAAGCCGGTGAAGGCGAGTACGACGGCCAGAATGAGCCAGACGTGGTTGGCCTCCCAGATCGGGCCGATCGCATGGGCGATCACCTCGCGCTGCCGGGCCCGGCGCGGGCCGCTGGCGAGCAGGTCCCACACGCCACCGCCGAAATCGGCGCCGCCGAACAGCACGTAGCCGTTGAGCGCGAGCGCCAGCACCGCCGCGACGACGTCGCCCAGGGAGAGATCAGGCATCGGCGGCTCCCGACGGGGCGTACAGCCGGGTCCATTCGTCGGGCCGGGGGCTTCGAATGATCTGGCGATAGAGCAGCCAGGTGACGATCGCTCCGAGGAGGCAGTAGAGCAGGGTGAAGGCCATGAACGGATAGACCAGGCCCGGCATCGGCGTCACGGCATCGGCGGTTCGCATGACGCCGTAGATGATCCAGGGCTGCCGGCCGACTTCGGTGACGGTCCAGCCCGCCTCGATCGCGATGAACCCCATCGGCGCCGCGAGTGCGATCGCCACCAGCAGCGGTCGGTGATCGGCGATCACCCGTCGTCGCACCGCTACCCACCCGGCCCAGACGGACACGAGCGCCAGGTACGTCCCCAGTGCCACCATCACCTGAAAGGCCAGGTGCACGATGGGGACGTGGGGCCACTCGTCGCGAGGGAACTCGTCGAGGCCCTTCACCTCGGCATCGGGATCTCCGAACGCGAGGAAGGAGAGCCCGCCGGGAATGCGGATCGCGAAGCGGGTCTCGGCCGAATTCATGTCGGGCCACCCGCCGATCAGGAGCGGCGCCCGCGTGCTGGTTTCGAAGTGGGCCTCCATGGCGGCGAGCTTGGCCGGCTGGAACTTCGCGACCGCCCTGGCGCTCAGGTCGCCCGAGATCGGCTGCACCACCGCGGCGGGGGCGCCGACCAGGAGTGCCACGGCGAGTGCCCGCCGGTGGAACGCGTTGTTTCGATCGACGCAGAGCAAGGCGGCATGGATGCCTGCCACGGCGAAGCCCGTCGCGGCGTAGCTGGCCAGCGTCATGTGCAGCACCTGCTGAAACGCCATCGGGTTCAGCATGCCCGCGATCGGGTCGATGTCGGTGATCCGGCCGTTCACCAGCTCGAAGCCGGTCGGCGAGTTCATCCACGCGTTGGCGATGACGACGAAGATGCCAGAGGCCGCCCCGCTCACCGCCACCATGATCCCCGCCAGCAGGTGCGCCCGCGGCGAGATGCGCGTCCAGCCGTACAGGTAGACGCCGAGGAAGATCGCCTCGGTGAAGAACGCGAATCCTTCGAGGGAGAAGGGCATGCCGATGATCGGTCCGGCCGCTTCCATGAACCCGGGCCACAGGAGGCCGAGCTCGAAGGAGAGCACCGTGCCCGAGACGGCGCCCACCGCGAAGAGAATCGCGGTGCCTTTCGCCCACCGTCGCGCCAGCTCGAGGTAAATCGGGTCGCGGGTCGTCTGCCACCGGCGCTCCGCGACGACCATGAGTACCGGCATGCCGATTCCCACCACCGCGAAGATGATGTGGAAGGCCAGCGACATCGCCATCTGAGACCGTGCAGCGAGCAGATCGGACATCGGCCATCCGGGGAAGGGCAGTTGTGAAATTATTCACAAGCAGCCGGGGCGACAAGGCTAGCCCAGCGGCAGCACCTCGCCGTCCGCCACCACGAACACTCTGTCCTCAGGGTCGGGGTAGACGGGGGCCATGCCGGTGAAGCTGCCGAAAGCGGGGAGCACGGTCAGCCCGGGTCTGACCAGGAAACAGGGCAGGCGCTCGCGCTGCAGGGCCGGACCGCTCACCACGAGGCCGGGATGCAAGTGCCCCGAGAGGGTGTAGCCCTCGGGGGAATCGCGGGGCTCGTGACGCAGCACGAAGGGAGGCAGAAACGCGGGAGCGTTGACGCAGTTGATCCGGAGATCCTCGGGAGGATCGCCGGCGTGCCGGTCATGATTGCCGCGGACGAGCTCGATCTCGAGGCGGTCGCAGCGCTCGCGCCAGCCGCGGAGCTCCGCGAGGGTCCGGGTCGCGATGCGTCCGGCTTTGGCGTGGAACAGATCGCCGAGGACTACCAGCCGCGTGGCGCCGGTGCGGTGGAGCGCCGAGTCGAGCCGGGCGAGGTCTTCGCCGGTGGTGCCGCCGGGAATGGGGATGCCGGCCGCACGAAAGGTCGCCGCCTTGCCCCAGTGCACGTCGGCCACCACGAGGGTGCAGGTGCGCCGCCAGAACAGCGCTCGTTCGGGCAGGAGCCGCACCTCCTCGCCCGCGAGCGTCAGGAGGATGTCCATCACCCGCCGCTCCGGAACCCGCCATGCGCACCGCGCGAGAAGCGAATCCGGTCTGCCGCACGCTCGAGCGGGGCGGACATGCGGCGAATGCGATCACCCAGTTTCTCCGAGGTGACCTGTTCGCGCGCGCGGTCCACCAGCAGCGGGAAGGCGAGCGGCGTCGGCCGCTCGACCTCCACGACGACGAGCTGGCCTTCGGCCACCCGCTGGAGCGCGCGCGCCAGCCGGCTCTGCTCCAGCTGCCGCTCGAGCACCTCGCGGTGGGCCTGGAAGAGCAGGAGGTTGTCCGGATCGTAGCGGGCGAAGACATCGTAGATGAGCTCGCTCGACGCCTGGACCTGCTTGACCGCCTTCGAGGCGCCTGGGTAGCCCTGGAACACCAGCCCCGCGATGCGCGCGATCTCGCGGAATTGCCGGCGGGCCAGCTCGGCGGCGTTCAGGCTCGCCGGGATGTCGTGCAGCAGATGGTCGGCCGAGAGCAGGCCGGCCTCGATCGCCTCGTCGAGCGGCGCCCGCTCGGGGCTCAGCAGCTCGAGGCCGTAGTCGTTCGCGGCCAGGGTGAACGAGATCGGGCCGAGCTGCGCGATCCGGTAGGCGAAGAGGGCGGCGAGCCCCTCGTGGACGAGCCTGCCTTCGACCGGGTAGAAGAAGAGGTGGTGTCCCTCGCGCGAGCGCACCCGCTCGATCAGGAGCTCGTCCGTGGCGGGCAGGCGCGACCACTCCGCCTGCAGCTCCAGGATTCGCCGGACGGCCTCCATCTCGGGGCCGTCGTAGATGCCGCGCCGCGCCTCGTCGAGCTTGACCCGGATCCAGGCAGCGAGCTGCGGAGAGATCGGCATCCTGGCCCCCGACCAGTGGGGCACCGAGTTGCTCTTGGCGGTCGAACGGCGCACGTGCGCCACCATTCCCCGCACCCGTACGAACTCCAGCGTCCGGCCCGCGAAGGTGAAGACGTCCCCGGGTCGCAGCCGGGCGATGAAGTTCTCTTCGACCGTGCCGATGGTCCGGCCCCTGAGCAGCTGCACTTTCATGGCCGACTCGCTCACGATGGTGCCGATCGAGAGGCGGTGGCGCATGGCGGCCATGCGGCTCGTGATCACGTAGCGACCGTCCCGCTCGATCACCTTGCTGTACTCGGGGTAGGTCTGCAGCGCATTCCCGCCGCGGGTGATGAAGTCGAGCACCCAGCGCCACTCGTCGTCCCGCAGGTCCCGGTAGGCCCATGCGGTGCGCACCTCGGCGAGCAGCTCGTCGGGGTGGAATCCGCCGCCGATCGCGATGGTCACGGCATGCTGGGCGAGCAGGTCGAGCGGACGCTCGACCGGACGGCGGGCCTCGATCTCTCGCGCCTCCAGCGCCGCGCGGGCCGCGGCGACATCCACCAGCTCGAGCGCGTTGGTGGGGACGCAGGTCAGCCGGCTCACGGCACCGGGCCGGTGGCCGCTCCGACCCGCGCGCTGAATGAGCCGACCGACGCTCTTGGGGCTCCCGACCTGCAGCACGCGGTCCACCGGCGTGAAGTCCACGCCGAGGTCGAGCGTCGAGGTGCACACCACGCAGCGCAGCTTCCCCTCACGGAGTCCGTCCTCGACCCATTCGCGGGTGCCCCGATCCATCGAGCCGTGGTGCAAGGCGAGGACGCCCGCCCAGTCCGGGCGCGCCGCGAGCAGCGCCTGGAACCAGATCTCAGCGGTGGCCCGGGTGTTGGTGAACACCAGACTGGTCTCGCCCTCCTCGATGGCCCGGATCACCTCGGGGAGAAGACGGAGTCCGATCTGTCCCGACCAGGGAAAGCGCTCCATCGTTTCCGGAATCAAGGCATCGACCTCGAGTGCCTTCGGGATCAATCCCTGGAAGATCCGTCCGGGTCGGGGTGCGCCGTCCTTCGCCACGCCAAGAAGCGAGTGACTCGCGGTCTCCAGGTTGCCCAGCGTGGCGGACAGGCCCAGGGTGCGAAGCCCGGGCTGGAAGCGGCGGAGACGTGCCAGGCAGAGCTCGGTCTGTCCCCCGCGCTTCGACGCCATCAGCTCATGCCACTCGTCGACGACGACGAGTGCGAGGTGCTCGAAGCGCGTGGCGGCGTCGTCGCGGGTCAGCAGGAGAGAAAGGCTCTCAGGGGTGGTGACCAGTGCGCTCGGGAGGCGCTCGCGCTGCCGGGCCCGAATGCGGGCAGGCGTGTCCCCGGTGCGGGACTCGACGCTCCACGGAATGCCCAGGTCCTCGATCGGAGCGCGAAGCGCGGCTTCCGTGTCGCCCGCGAGCGCGCGGAGCGGCGTGATCCAGAGGACGGTGAGCGGCGCGGCCGGGCGGCGGGGCGCGGAGGGATAGTCGCGCAACCACTCCATCAGCGGTCCCATCCAGGCCGCGTAGGTCTTGCCCGTGCCGGTGGCGGCGTGGATCAGCCCGCTCTCGCCGGCCAAGTAGGCCTCCCACACGCGCTCCTGGAACGGAAACGGCTCCCACTGGTGCCGCCCGAACCACTCGCGTACGCAATCGATCGGCTCGCGATCGGTGCATTCGACCACGCGTGCCGGGCGCCGCCGTCCCTTCGCCCCGGCGACAGGGACGGCAGCGGAGGCCTCCGCTGCCTGTTCCGTCTTGCGCCGGGCGGCTCGGGCGCGCCGAAGGTCCACTGCGAGCGCGGAGCCGCCGCGCCGCCCGCTACTCTCGGTCACCGCGTCCGATCGCGCGCAGATAGCGCCGGGCCGAGTAGCGTATCGCCTGCCCGCCGGCCTCCAGCACGCTCTTGCCGGTCCAGCCGCCGTAGATCTGCTCGAACTCGAACGGGGCGAGTGCCTCCACGATCCGGGTGACCGCCGCGGCGTCGAGCGGAATGAGATTGGGGTAGCTGTACATGAAGCTCACCGTGCGTCGGTCCTGGGCAACCATGATGGAATCGCCGGTCAGGAGGGCGCCCAGCCCGTCGGAGCCACCGGCCCAGTGCAGCACGGTACTGCCGGCGAAATGACCGCCGCAATGAATCAGCGTGATGCCGGGCGCGAGCTCCAGCGCGTCGCCGCCCCAGTGCACGATGGCCGGGTCGTCGCGCAGCACCCAGGCGCGGTCGGCCTCGTGGAGATAGACGGGAATTCCGCCGAGCGCGCGGCTCCAGTCGATCATCGCCCCGTAGAAGTGGGGATGCGAGATCGCCATCGCCCGCGCGCCGCCCAGGCGCGCGACGGATTCCACGACCGCCTCGTCCACCAGGCTGGTGCAGTCCCAGAGGACGCCGCCTGAATCGCGGATGTGCAGGGCGCGCTGTCCGATCGCGAAGGAGGGCTCGATGCCGATGCCGGTGAGGCCGGCGCCCTCGGCCTCGATCCGGCTGCGATGGTCGCGCCGGAGATCGTCGAGCGTGGTCCACCGCTGGCCCTGCCAGCCGATGTATTGCCGCTCCTCGCTGCACACGACGCACGATGCGGGGGGAACCGGCGACGCTTCGTACTGAATGCCACACGTGGTGCAGATGAAATTCGGCATCCCGAAAAGTACACGCCCATCCGTCTATACCCGTTGACATTATATCCATCGTGGATATAATGACGCCCATGACTAGCGACGGCATCGACGCCCTGTTGCCGCTCCCCCCCGCGGCGTTCCACATCCTCGTCGCCCTGGCGGAGGACGACCGGCACGGGTACGCCATCATCCAGGAAGTCGCCGCCCGCACGGCGGGCGCCGTGACCCTCAGCGCCGGTACCTTGTACCGCTCGATCCAGCGGCTGCTCGAGCAGGGGTTGATCGTGGAGACCACCACCCGTCCCGCGCCCGAGCTGGACGACCAGCGCCGCCGGTACTACCGCATCACCCCGCGCGGCAAGCTCGCGGCGCGGGCGGAGGCGCGCCGCCTCCAGCGCCTGGTCGAGCTGGCCCGGGCCCACGGCATCGTGCCGGCGAGGGCGTGATGCGGCTCTATCGCGCCCTGCTCGCCCTGTACCCCAAGTCCTTCCGGGCCGAGTACGGCGGAGAGATGGCTGCCGTGTTCGACTTGCGGCGCCGCGCGGCGTCCGGTTGGCCGGAGCGGATGGGCGTGTGGCTCACCGAGGCGCGTGACGTGCTCGTCGGCGCCGCCGCCGCACACGGGGACCTCGCCCGCCAGGATCTCCGATACACGCTTCGCGCGCTGTCGCGCGCGCCGGGGTTCGCGGTCACGGCCATCCTGGTCATCGCGCTCGGCGTCGGCGCCAACACCGCGGCCTTCTCCGTCGCCGACTTCGTACTGATACGACCCCTGCCATATCCCGACTCCGACCGGCTGGTCAAACTGTGGGAGGCGGTGCCGGGCTACGGGCAGCTCGAGCTGTCGCCACCGAACTACCGCGACTGGAAGGCGTCGAGCTCGGTCTTCGAAGGCATGGGCGCGTACCTCCCGATCGAAAACAACCTGGTGGGCGAAGGCGAGCCCGACCGGCTCGAGGGCGCCGCCGTCACCGCGGACATCCTGGCCATGCTGCGGGTACCCGCGGCGCTGGGACGGGTCTTCACGCCTGCCGACGATCGCGAGGGCGCGCCCGGCACCGTGATCCTGAGCCACGGGCTCTGGCAGGCGCGCTTCGGGGGAGACGGTGGCGTGATCGGCCGGCGGCTGCTGCTGGACGGCTCCCCGTACGTCGTGATCGGCGTGATGCCGCGAAGCTTCAATTTCCCCAGCCGCGACGCGGCGTTCTGGGTACCGATGCGGTTCGGGGCCGCCGACTTCGAGGATCGCGACAACAACTACCTCAACGTGCTGGCCCGCCTTCAGCCGGGCGCCACCGTGGAGGAGGCCCGCGCCGAGCTCGGGGTGATCACGGCCCGGCTGGAGCGGGAGTATCCCCGGGAGAACGAGCAGACCGGGGCCACCGTGTTGGCGCTCCGCGAGTACCTCTCCCAGAGCGCCCGTCTGCTGCTCCTCGCGCTCTGCGGGGCGGCGCTCTGCATTCTGCTGATCGCATGTGCCAACCTGGCCAACCTCCTCTTGGCGCGGACCCTGGCCCGACAGAAGGAGCTGGCGCTGCGCACCGCGCTCGGCGCCGGCCGCGACCGTCTGGTGCGCCAACTCCTCACCGAGAGTCTTGTGCTGGTGATCGCCGGCGGTACTCTGGGCGTCGCGGTGGCCGCCGCGGCGCTCCCGGTGCTGGCGCGGCTGGTGCCCGATTCCCTGCCCATCGGACAGGTGCCGACGGTGGATCTCCGGATCCTGCTCGTGGCGGGGCTCGCCACCGGGCTCACCGCGTTCGGCTTCGGGGTCGTGCCCGCGCTGCTTGCGGGTCGCGATAGCGGGCTGGAAGGACTGCGGGACGGAGCCCGCGCGGGCAGTGGGCGGAAGCAGCGGCTTCGCGCCGTGCTGGTCGTGGCGGAGGTAATGGCCTCGGTGGTGCTGCTCGTGTCGGCCGGACTCCTGCTCCGCGCCCTGTGGCGGATTCAGTCGGTGGACCCGGGCTTCCGCACCGAGGACGTCCTCACCCTGCGCACGGCGCTTCCCTGGCCCCAGTACGCCAGAACCACGCAGCGCGTCGAGTTCTATCGTCGTGTGCTTTCGGAAGTGGACGCGATCCCCGGCGTCGAGAGCGCGGCCTATATCAGCTTTCTGCCGATGGCGATGGGCGGGGGCATCTGGCCGGTGATCGTGGACGGGCGTGATGCGACGCGGCAGGGTACCGAGACCGCCAGTCTCCGGTATGCCACGACGGAGTTGTTCCAGACGCTCGACATCCCGTTGCGCTCCGGGCGGGGCATCCTGGAGTCCGATCGGACGGACGGTCCGGCCGTCGCGGTGGTCAGCGAGTCGTTCGCGCGGCGCTACTGGCCGAACGCCGATCCGCTGGGCCGTACGTTCGGCTTCGCCCTTCAACAGCGGACCGTGGTCGGTGTAGTGGGTGACATCAGGGTGCGCGGCCTGGAGCGGTCGAGCGAGCCGCAGGTCTACCTGCCCCCGTCGCAAGTGGCGGACAGCTCGATCATCTTCTACGCCCCGAAGGAGCTGGTGGTCCGGAGCGGTCTGGAGCCAAGCGCGCTGGTGCCCGCCATTCGCGACATCATCCGGCGGGTGGACCCCGACCAGCCGATCTCCAACGTGCGGACCATGGCCAGCATCGTGGACGACCAGACCGCGTCGCGGTCGGTCCAGCTCCGACTGCTGGGCTCGCTCGCGGCGCTGGCCCTCCTGCTCGCCGGCGTCGGGATCCACGGCCTGCTCTCGTACACCGTCTCCAACCGCGCGCGCGAGCTGGGCGTGCGCCTGGCCCTGGGAGCGCAGCGCCGCGACATCCTCCGCATGGTGGTGGGTCAGGGCCTTCGATTGGCCGGTGTGGGCGTCCTCCTCGGCGTCTTCCTGTCTTACGCGGCGGCGCGCGGGATGGCCGCGCTGCTCGCGAGCGTGGGCCCGACGGATGGTACCACGCTCGCCGCGGTTGGAGCGCTCTGCCTGGCAATGGTGGTCGCGGGCTCCCTCTCCCCGGCGCTCAAGGCATCCCGCACCGATCCGATCGCCGCGATCAGGTCGGAGTGAGCAGCGATCGCACGGTCGCCAGCGAGTCGGCTTCCTCCGGGCGCTTGTCCGTCCGCCATCGAAGCATGCGGGGAAACCGGACCGCGATCCCGGACTTGTGCCGCGGCGACTGCTGAATCCCCTCGAAAGCGAGCTCGAATACCAGTTCCGGCTTGACCACTCGCACGGGCCCGTGCTTCTCCAGCGTGTGCCGCCGGATGAACGCGTCCACCCGTCCGATCTCGACGTCGGTGAGGCCGGAGTAGGCCTTGGCGAACGGCACCAGCCGATCAGCGTCCCACACGCCGAAGGTGTAGTCGGTGAAGAGGCCGGCCCGCCGGCCGCTGCCGGGCTGCGCGTACATGAGCACCGCGTCCACGGTATGCGGCGTGACCTTCCATTTCCACCAGTCGCCCTTCCGCCTGCCGACGCCGTAGGGGCTGTCGAGACGCTTGAGCATCAGCCCCTCTGCACCTCGAGCGCGGGCCTCGCCCCGCGCGCCCTCGACCGCAGCCCAATCCGCTCCGTCGACCACCGGTGACAGAAGGACGCGGCCGGCGGAGGTCGTCCTCACCACTAGCGCCGCGAGTCGCGCTCTCCGGTTGGCCAGGGGCAGCGAGCGGATGTCCTCGCCGCCGTCCTCCAGCAGATCGTAGGCGACGAGAACCACCGGCACCTCCGCGAGGATCTTCCGGCTCACCGTCTTGCGGCCGATGCGTCGCTGCATCTGGGCGAACGGCAACGGGGCTGCTCCGGTCCAGGGCAACAGCTCGCCATCGAGCACCGTCCCCTCCGGCAGTAGCGCGCCGACGTCCTCCACCTCGGGAAACCGTCCGCTCAGCAACTCCTCGCCTCGAGACCAGAGAAAGGTGCGGTGCGCGCGGCGAACGAGCTGCGAGCGAATCCCGTCCCACTTCCACTCCACCATCCAGTCCGACCTCGGCCCCAGCGCTTCCACATCGGTGTCGAGCGGATAGGCGAGATAAAACGGGTAAGGCCGGCTCACGTCGGCATCCTGGACGTCGGACGCCAGGAGCCGGGCGAAGAACTCCGGCGTGGGCTCCCATCCTCCCATCAGCCGGTGGGCGATGGCGCCCTCGGGGACGCCGCTCGCGATCGCGAGGGCGCGCTCGACCAGGCGGGACGACGCGCCCACGCGAAACGCGCCGGTGATGAGCTTGTTCCACACGAATCGCTCGCGGCGATCGAGCTCGGCCCACGCCTGCAGCATGGCGCGTCGCTGGACCTCCTCCTCCTGGCCGCGAAGGGGAAGGAGCCGCTCCTCGACCCAGTGGGCCAGCGATCGGTCGCTCGACGCGCCGGTGTCCGGGAGCAGCAGCGTGATCGTCTCCGCGAGGTCGCCGACGGCGGCGTAGCTCTCGTCGAACAGCCAGGGCGGGACGCCGGCGGCCTCGCCCGCCCAGGCCGCGAGCTTGACGGAAGAGATCAGTCGCTTCGGGCGCCTCCCGGTGAGGAAGTGCACGGCCCAGGCCGCGTCCGCCGCCGGCGCGGAGCCGAAATAGCCAGCGAGCGCCTCCACCTTTTCGCCCGTGGCCATGGTCTCGTCCAGCGCGGTGTAGAGTTTCGCGAACTCCCTCATGCGGTGCCGCCGTCCTCCAGACCGGTCGCGTCATCGTCCGCGTCGCCCTCGAATCGGGTCTGTACGGCCTGTGCGTCGACCCCCCGCTCGCGCAGCCACCGGACGACCGGGCCGGTGTAGCCGTGCGTGACCCAGACCCGTTCCGCGCCGGTCGCCGCGACGGCGTCCAGCAGGCTCGGCCAGTCCACGTGATCGGACAGAGGGAAGCCGCGGTCGAGCGACCGGCGCCGCCGCGCGCCACGGACCAGCATCCAGCCTGACGCGAACCCGGTCGCGTGCGGCCCGAAGCGGCGAGTCCAGGTCGAGCCGTCAGCCGAGGGTGGCGCGACCACGATCGCCCGGGACCAGTCGGTCCCTCGGTCCATCGAGCCCGCGTGCACGGTCATCGGCATCGTGACCCCCGCTGCCCGATAAACTGCGGTCATCCGCTCGACGGCCCCGTGGGTATAGATGGGTCCTATGGCCGGGTCGAGCCCCGCCAGCAGCCGCTGCGCCTTTCCCAGAGCATAGCCATAGAGCAGGCTCGCCTTTTCGGCGACCTGATTGGCGCTCCACCACGCATTGATGTCGCGGACCACGTCGTCCGGCGGCGGCCAGCGATAGATGGGAAGGCCGAAGGTCGACTCGGTGACGAAGGTGTGGCAGCGCACCGACTCGAAGGCGGTCGTGGTGGGATCGGGCACCGTCTTGTAGTCGCCGGAGACGACCCAAACCTCGCCCGCATGCTCGATGCGCACCTGGGCCGAGCCCAGGATATGTCCGGCGGGGTGCAGTGAGAGGGTCACGCCGTTGAGCGAGGTGGATTGCCCGAACGGGAGCCCGGTCACCTGCGCCTCGGGAGCCAGACGGCTCCGAAGCACGCCGAGCCCTTCGTCGGATGTCAGGTAGGAATGACATCCCCACGCGATGTGGTCGCCGTGGGCGTGAGTGACCACAGCCCGGTCCACGGGCCCCCAGGGATCCACGAAGAAATCGCCGGCCTCGCAGTACAGGCCGCGCTCGGTGAGGCGCAGCAGCGTCATCGACCGTTGACGGGCCGGCTCAGCGGCGTTCGATCACCCCGCAGACCACCCGGTCTCCGGAATTGCCGCTCGGGTCTGTCCTCTCGTCGTCGGGATCGGCATGGATCACGAACGCGCGCTGCTCGGTGCCGAGCATGGACGCGGGCCCGGGTGTGAGCAGCGCGGACCCCACGGTGTAGATGGTGTCGGCGCTGCCGTCAGCCTCGACGATCAGATTGGGGAGGTCCCCCGCATGCGGTCCGGCGGGATTCCGGGTTCCGTGCTGCTTGGACCCCGGATTGAAGTGCGCGCCGGCGGACTCGAACGTGGGCGGCGTGCAGGTCCCGGTCTCGTGCACGTGCATTCCGTGCTGACCCGGCGTCAACCCTGACACGCTGATGCCGAGCTGTACGGTGCCGTTCGTGTCGGTGAAGCTGGCGAGGCCGGCCCGTGCCCCGGTGCTGTCGTAGAGCGTCGCATTGGCCGAGGGCTCGGGCAGCTTGGCGCCCTCGGGACCGCGTGCCTGGCCGCCACACGCGAGCAGACCGACGATCGTGATACCTGACAGAGTCTGAGCGGTACGCATGACGATATTCCTCGGTGCGGCGGCGACGGTCATATGCGCCGCTCGTATGTTCCCACAATGGTTCCCTCGGCCAGCACGTGACCCGTCATCGCGGACTCGAGGTCGGAGCGGTTCACGCCAGGCGGGAGATTCAGGCCCGTGTCCAGCGCGAAGAGACGGAAGACATACCGGTGCGGCTTGCCCGGCGGCGGACAGGGTCCGGAGTATCCCAGATCGCCACCGTCATTGAGACCCTGGCGGGCGCCTGAGGGGAACTCCGGGCTGGGCGGCACCCCGGGCTTCAGCTCGATGGCATCGGCGGGCAGGTTCCAGATCAGCCAATGAAGCCAGATTCCGCGCGGAGCATCGGGGTCCTCGCACAGCAGCACGAAGCTCCGTGTCTCGACCGGCACACCGGTCCACGCCAGGGGCGGCGATGTGTCGTCTCCGTCGCAGGTGTGGACGACCTGCATCCGCTCGCCGTCCCGGAAGGACGCGCTCGTCAGGATCAGGCGTTTGACCGGCGACTCGTCGCGCGGGGCGGTCATCTCATTGTCCTCCGGCTTCCAGGCACATGTTCCGACCGACCCGCCATTGGTGGGTCTGCTGACCGTTACCCTGATCCGACGATTCAAACTAGCATCCGGCAATAGATTGCCCAATCAGGCCCACAGTGCTTTCTGTGTGAGCCGGCTCACAGAAGGAAGAGGACAATGCTCGCCTATTGAATGATTGGGATGGGGCCAGTCACGAAGGGAGTCGAGTGATGCGAAAAGGGACTCTGTTGGCCGGAGTGGCGCTCGGAGCGGGACTGGTCTACGTACTCGACCCGGAGACGGGTCAGCGGCGACGGGGTCGCCTGCGGCAGCGCATCCGGGATCGATTCTCGGACGACTCGCCCCGCTACCTCACCGTCGAGCTCCCGATCGGACACTACGGATCGAGGCAAGGGGACATCCAGGGCCTGCAGTCGGCGACGCTGACCGGAGCCGGGGCTGCCCTGGCCGACGATCGGGTCATGTTCTTTCTAGGCGGGGCGCTGGCCCTTTACGGTCTGGCCCGGCGTGGACTGGTCGGAATCGCGGCCCAGACGGTGGGTGCCGGGATCATGTGGAGCGAGATGCGGGAGCCGTCCGACCCGGCCGAACCGTCGGCGCGCGAGCGTCGGCGGACGGTGGACATTCAGAAGACCCTATTCGTGGAGGCTCCGGTCGATCGGGTCTACGAGTTCTGGTCGAACTACGAAAACTTTCCCCGCTTCATGTCCAACGTGCGCGAGGTTCGGGATCTCGGCGGTGGGCGCTCGCACTGGGTGGTGAATGGACCGGGCGGCCTGGCGATCGAATGGGACGCCGTGTTGACCGAGCAGATCCCGGCCGAGACGTTGGCGTGGCGCAGCCGGCCCGGGTCCATGCTCGAGAATGCAGGCGTCGTCCGGTTCCGGCCCGAAGGTGCCGGCACCCGGGTGGAGCTCCGGCTCTGTTATAACCCGCCGGCCGGTGGTGCGGGCCAGGCCGTGGCGGAGCTGCTGGGCGCCGACCCGCGCGCGAAACTCAACGAGGACCTCGGGCGGCTGAAGGCCTTGCTCGAAGCCAAATAGGGGGATGCATGGCGGAAAATCTGGGAAGCCGGTTCGCCACGATGAGCGAAGACGAGCGCCGTCGATTCGCGCTCGAGCACGGTGCCGAGGCCGATGCGTCGGTGGAGGAGATCACGCTGGGCGATCCGCGAAAGGATCACCCGACCACCAAGGCGAATCTCGAGGACCGCGACGGTGAGGCGGCGCTGGTGGACGAGCCGCAGCACGCCCAGCGGGCGCGGGAAGAGGCACGGCGCCAGAACCCGCTGAGCCGCAGCGAATGAGTCGTCCGGTCGAGCTGCTGGCCACCGGTGCCCTGCTCGGCTGGGCGGCGGTGCACCTGCTGCGGGAACGAGAGTGGTACTCCTTTGCCGGGAAGACCGTTCTGGTGACCGGTGGCTCGAGAGGGTTGGGTCTCGTGCTGGCGCGCGATGTGGCGGCCGCCGGCGCCAGGGTCGCGATCTGTGGCCGCGATCCCGAGGCGCTCGAGCGCGCCCGCGTGGCGCTGGAGCGCTTCGGGGGGACGGTCGTCGCGGTCCAGGCGGACGTCGCCGATCGCGATTCCGTGACCGAGCTCGTCACCACCGTGCAGTCCCGTCTCGGGCCGATCGACGTGTTGATCAACAATGCCGGCGTGATCGAGGTGGGACCCGCTGAGACCATGCGCCTCGCGGATTACGAGGAGGCGATGGCTACGAATTTCTGGGGCATGGTCTACCCCACGCTCGCCGTGCTTCCGGAGATGCGCCAGCGTCGAGCCGGCCGGATCATCAACATCACGTCCATCGGCGGCAAGTTGGGGATTCCTCACCTGCTGCCGTACAGCACGAGCAAGTTCGCGGCGCTCGGATTTTCCCAGGGACTTCGCTCCGAGGTCGCAGACGAGGGCGTCACCGTGACCACGGCGGTTCCGGGCCTGATGGTCACCGGCAGCCCCCGGAACGCGATTTTCCGTGGCAAGCATCGCGCCGAGTATGCCTGGTTCAGCATCGCCGATTCCATGCCGGGACTCTCCGTCAGCGCCGACGAGGCGTCGAGCCGGATCCTGGCCGCGGCCCGCCGGGGAGACGCCGAGGTGCTCTTCCCGCTCGTGGCGCGACTCGCGGTGATTGCCTCGGCGGTGGCCCCGAATCTCACCGCGGCCGCACTGGCGCTGACCGACCGGCTCCTCCCCGGTGCGCCGTTCCGTGGCTCGGGGCGCAAGCGGGGAAACGACAGCCAGTCCGCCGCCTCTCCCAGCTGGCTCACCCAGCGGGGTGACCAGGCCGCACGACAATACAATCAGATAGCTCCCGCGGAGGGCTCCAGTGCCTGAGCGGACCACGATAGAAGAGAGGATGTGACGATGACCGCGACCTACAACGGGATCGGCCGCACCGAGGAATGGGAGAATCTGCGACGGCGCGAGTCGCCTCAGCCTGGACTCAACGTCGGACGGCGCGAGCGATGGATCTCGGCGGTCGCCGCGGCGGCCGTGACAGCCTACGGGCTGCGCCGGCAGCGGGGGCGGAAGCTCTTGCTCCCTGTCGCCGGCGCGCTGTTGAGCCGGGCGGTGACCGGGCGCTGTGCAGTGAATGGTCTGCTCGGGCGCAACTCCGCGCTCGACGATGCCCCCTGGAGCTCACTCACCAGCGTGCGTCGGGGCGAGGGCGTTCGGGTGGAGCAGGCCATCGTGCTCCGCACCCCCCGATTCGAGATCTATGACTTCTGGCGCAAGCTGGAGAACCTCCCGCGCTTCATGGAGCACCTCGAGGCGGTGACGGTGTTCGACGACCGCCGCTCGCACTGGACCGCGCGGGGCCCGGCGGGCAGTCGGGTCGAATGGGACGCGGAGATTCACAACGACATACCGAACGAGCTCATCGCCTGGCGATCGCTGCCAGGCTCCGAAGTGGACAACGCCGGGTCGGTCCACTTCACCCCGACCGATACCGGGGATACGGAGGTGCGCGTCGTGCTCCGGTACGATCCGCCGGCCGGACGCCTGGGAGCGGTGGTGGCACGACTCTTCGGCGAGGATCCCGCGCGGCAGGTCGCGGAAGACCTGCGCCGGCTGAAGCAGGTCTTGGAGTCCGGCGAAGCGGGGTGACATTCGACTGCATCATCGTAGGCGGCGGGCCGGCTGGGCTGAGCGCGGGGCTCATGCTCGGTCGGTGCCGCCGCCGCGTGCTGTTGTGCGACATCGGCAGCCAGCGCAACCTCGCCTCCAGGGCCATGCACGGTTACCCCACCAGGGATGGAACAGAACCGGCCGAATATCTTCGCCTGGCGCGGGCGGAGCTCGACCGATACGGCACGATCGAATGCCGTGAGCTGGAGATCGTCGATGCCGTGCGTACGGCCGCCGGGTTCACCGTGTCCGCGGTGGACGGGACTCAGTTCGCCGCGCGGAAGCTGTTGCTCGCCTCCGGGGTAGTGGACGAGCTCCCCGACCTCGAGGGGCTTGCCGATCTCTACGGGATCAGCGTGCATCACTGTCCCTACTGCGACGCATGGGAGTGGCGTGACCGGCCCTTGGCGGTCTACGGTGACCCGGAGAGCGCGAGCGGTGTGGCGCTGACGCTCACATCCTGGTCCAGCGACATCGTCGTCTGCACCGACGGACGCAAGCTGCCCACCGACGTCGCCGAGCGAGTGTCCGCGAGCGGCATCGCGGTGCGCTCGGAACGGGTGGTACGGCTGGAAGGCAGGGGAGGGTTGCTCGAGCGGATCGTGTTCGCCGATGGGCGCGCGGTGGAGCGCAGCGCGTTATTCGTCTGCGCCTCGCAGCATCAGGCGAGCGGTCTGGCCAAGCGGCTCGGCTGCCGCTTCACGGAGAAGGGCGCGGTGAACACCGGACAGTGCGAAGCCACCAACGTTCCCGGCCTCTATGTCGCCGGCGACGCATCCAAGGAGGCGCAGTTCGTCGTCGTCGCGGCGGCGGAAGGCGCCGAGGCCGGCATGGCGATCCACAAGGCGCTCGTCGAAGAAGATCTGGCGCGTCAGAACAACAGCTCTATCCCCAATCGAGCGAGCCTCGGAGTGCCGTAGGCGAAGATCGGTTGAGAGTAGTCCGTCGCCGCCGCGAGGTACATGGGAAATAGCTCCTCCCGTCCGGCGACGAAGCCGTCTCCATCGAGGTCGGCGCCCGATCGGTACCGGGCGGACTCGTACGGAATCGGGGTGGGGTTCGCGGCGTAGGCCGCCTCGGCCACGAGCAGGATCGCCGCCTCGGTCGCCTGCGGCTGTCCGGTGTCGCGCCGAACCGCCACCACGTTCCGCCGATTGAGCAGGTTCCGCACGTCCAGATAGATCCCTCCGGTGGCTCCGCCCAGCTTGAGCGAGCGGCGAATCAGCAGATCCAGCGACGACGTGTTGGGCAGCCGCGAGGCGTTGGGCAGCCCCACCAGCGAGTCTCCTGTGCTGTCGCTCATGCTGAACGGAAGACCGGAGGCGAGTCGGACGATGACCGCTGCCTCGAGTCCGGCGATGGGCCGCACGCCCGCGATGGCCGGCCCCGTCCGCTCGGGAACCTTGCCCCTGACGATGGCCGTGACGGTGTGCCGCTGGTCGAAGTCGAGCGGAAACTCCGCGCGCGCGGGGCGACTCGTGTCGCCGGTGATGGGATCGATCACCAGCAGCCGGTTGAGCAGGAAGGGATCGGTCGCGGTCGCCTCCGCTTCCTGCAGCGTGTAGGCCAGCCGGAAACCGACCCCGCCGCGCAACTCGCGCTCGAGCAGGAGCTCCGCTCCGCGCACAGTGCCGGCGTCGGAATTGCCGAACACCGTCGAGTCCGGATTGACGCCTATCGGGACCGAGGCGACCAGTCCGGTCAGCCGCTTGAGGTACACGCCGAGCCGGACCGTGAGCTCCTCTTTGGGGCGGACCCGCACGCTCAGCTCGTACTGGGTCGCCTTCTCGAACCCGAGGTTGGGGTTGCCACGGCGGAAGCGTCCGGTGCGTGTCGTGTCGTCGAACGCCGCGTCCACCAGGAACTGGTAGTCCGGCGCCTGGCTGAAGCGGCCGTAGCTCGCCACCAGCGTGGCGCCGCTCAAGACGGTGCTCACCGCGAAGCGCGGGCTGATGGAGCTCTGCGCGCCGCGCGCCTCGCTCGGCAGGCTGCTCCCGGGGTCGAACCGGTCGTAGCGCAGGCCGGCGGTGACCGCGACGTCCTCGATGCGGAGCTGTCCCTCCGCGTACGCGCCGGCGCTTCGGGGCGAGAAGGCGGACAGCGCGGCCGCCGGGACGGTGTCGCCCACGGGCAGGAAGCCGAGCACGCGCTGGAAGGTGCGCACCTGCTGGGCGACGAACTCGCCGCCGGCATAGAGGTCCAGCCCGGTCATCCCCCCGATCGTGCCGTCGAGCTGAACGCGTGTCTCGCCGAACCGGTTCCAGGCGAGCTCGCCGCGCGACCCCGTGCCCTGGAAAAAGGCCGGCACACCCCACGGGGTCCGCACGCTGGCCTCGGGCTCGCGGAGCCCTGAGATCGCCGCCGCCGAAGCAGTCTGCGACCGCGCCAGATCCTCGCCGACGAAATGGAAGCGCGATCCCGTCACCGCCCCCACCGCGTAGTCGGGCTGCTCCACCAGCTCGCCGCGCAGGAACTCGCGGACGAAGCGACCCACCCGCAGGTCGATGACGAGCGGGAGGCCCGACCGCGGATCGCTGGTGTACTGCAGGTGCCCGCTCACCAGATCCCCTCGCAGCCGCTGGCCGGGGCCGACTTCGGGGTCATACTTGTACGCCGGGTCGTAGAGCAGGCGCTGGTCTTCCGAGTGGAGGCCGAGGGCGCGGAACGTCGCGCGGTCCGTGATGGGTACGACCAGCTTGGCGGCGCCGGTCCATTGCTCGCCGCTGTTGTGCGGCAGGGGATAGGGCACAGTCGAGCGCGGGTCGCGTGGATCCGCGGGCGCTGGGGCACTCACCGGATCGGCGTCCACGCGTCCCGTGACGTCGAAGGCTGCGACCAGCCCGAAGCGTCCCGAGATTGGTCCGCCGGCACTCACGGCCAGCCGGTCGAGACCTCGATCGAGGCCACCACCGAAGGGCCGGTCGCCCTCATACGCGAGACGACCCGCCCACCGCTCGTCAGGCTCCCTCGTCACGACGTTCACCAGGCCGGACAGGGCCTGTCCGTAGCGGGCGGAGAAACCGTTCGTCACCAGAGACGCCTCGCTCAGCAGATCGGGCGGGATCTGCAGGCCCAGGCCGCCGCTCGATGCGTCGAGCTGATTCTTGACGCCCAACCCGTCGAGGATGAACGACTCCTGACCGATTCTGCCCCCGCGATAGCTGGTGCCCACGCTGCCCGCCGAGAGGGCGAGCGCCTCCTCCAGGCTGCTGATCGGCAGGTCGCGGAGATCCTCCGCGCTGATCTTCTGCTCGGTGCTGGTGGCGAGCGGATCAAGCACCGCGTCGTAGGGCGCCGTGACGACCAACGGCTCGAGCTCCTGTGGATTGGCTTCGAGGTCGAAGTCCACCGTCACCGCCGCGCCGGCCGGCACGAATACGCTGTCGAGTACGACGCCGCGATAGCCGATGAGTCTGGCCGCGACCCGGTGCCACCCGGTGCGCACCGCGCGGACACGATAGCGACCCGCCGTGTCGGTCACCGCGCCGATCCTGCCGTCCACGAGAACCTGCACTCCCGGGAGTCCGGGCCCCTCGCCGCTCTGGCGGGCCTGCCCGGCGATCCCACCTTCCGCCTGCGCCGCGAGCGACCCCGTTCCCAGCAGTCCGCCGAATGCGACGACGGCGAGGACAGGAACGAGATGTTGCCGGATCATCAGTCCATCCCGAAGAGATAGAGGTCGGCGCTTCCGCTCACCGTGGTGTCCCGCTGAGCGGGAGGGCCGGTGATCACCAGGGGGAACCCTTCCGCCACGACCCTGGTCCCGTCCGGGGAGAGCGACGGCCTGCGGTACAGCCTCCCGGGCGTATCGAGCGTCACATCGTCGCCGCCGAGATCCACCACGTGGAGGATGCCGCCGCTATCCCACTGTAGGGGTCCGACCCCCAGATCCGTCGCGAACGCGACACGCCCACCGACCACCGCGGCGATCCGCGTCCCTGCGGCGTGCACGTCGCGCGCGACGCCCGCAGGACCGAAATCGTGGACCACGGTGACCTCTCCTCCCGCCAGCGCCCTGCGGTAGATCCGGGTGTCGTTTGCGAGGGTGTAGAGGATCGAGGACCCGTCATCGGTCGTGGCCAGACCGGTGGCCTGGGTGGTGCCCGGCACCGCGGTGGCGGCCGCGGGTTGGCCGAGGTCGAGGACCGTGACTTCGGTGCCGACGACGATGGTATCGAGCGGGCACCCGCTGTCGGGGCAGATCGGGCGTGTGGTGAACGTCTGTCCGACGTAGACCAGCCGGTCGGAGGTCAGCCACCGGAGGTAGCCGGCATAGTCCTGAGGCGTGCCGCCCGATGGCGTGAAGGGCATGCGGCGAACCGTTTGGGGATTTCCGGCATCTAATGGTGACCGGGCGAGCGCGATATCGATGAACACGGGCGAGCTGCCCCCCAGGCTGCCGTTCCCGGCGCTGAGGAATGCGAGCCGATTGTCGGGTCCGGCGGCGGCTGACTGCAGGGCGTCCGTCGTCTCCCTGTTGCCCGGAACGTCGCAGACCAGCTGACGCTGGCTTCCACCCGTGGGAGGCAGCTCGGCGAGACAGACGTCGGTGTCCGGTCGGAGAGATCTGCCGGGACGAATAGAGGATGCCGGATCCGTCGGCGAGCCATGCCGGATCGCCGTCGTGCGAGGGATTGAGCGTCAGCCGGGCCGGCGGCCCCGGGTCGAAGGGGACGTCGGTTCCCTGGGGATTGGAGAAGGGTGCGCTATGATCGCAGCCGAAGAGTGCAGCCGTGACGAGCACGGCACACGCTGTCCACCAGTGGGGTGTCGCCGACGAGCCATGTGTCATGCGGGGCCTGAAGATGGGCGGGATTCTGTGGGTGACGTCCGGCGCTACCGCGGCAGCACACGGAAGTGTTCGATTTCGGGATTCAGCCTTCCCGCGACCGAACACCTGAAGCCGTTGAGGCAGCGGGCCGGAATTCTGCAACTCCCCCGCTGGCAATCCGTTGTGAAGATCGGAACGGACGGCACGCTCCTTCCCTCCATGCCAGGTTGTCGCCGGGCCTGTCGCCGGGCCTGTCGCCGGCGGTCGCAGTCGCATGGGAACTCTCTGAATAAGGAATAGGCGTGGACATCGCTCGTGCCCCGGTCAATCGCGGCCGCAAACGACTCATCTATGGCGGTATCGCCCTCGTCGCGCTGGTGGCGACCACGCTCGGACTGCGCGGACTCAAGCCGGCCGCGCCGCGGGTGGACCGTGCCTCCGTCTGGATCGACTCGGTGCAGAAGGGGCCGCTGGTCATCGAGGTGCGCGGTCCGGGAACCCTGGTGCCTGAGCGCATCCGCTACATCTCCGCGATAACCGCCGGCCGCGTCGAGCGGCGCCTGGCCGAGCCGGGGCAGGAGGTGCATCCGGAGACGGTGCTGCTCGAGCTGAGCAATCCGGATGTGCAGCTCGAGGCGCTGGAATCCGAGCGGCAGCTCACGGCCGCCCAGGCCGACCGGGTCAACCTCCAGACCAACCTCGAGACCACGCGCTTGAATCAGGAGGCCGCGGTGGCCGCTGCCAAGGCCGCCTATCAGGACGCCAAGCGCAACGCCGAGGCCGCGCAGGGACTCGCTACCAGGGAGCTGATTTCCGCGATGGAGGCGAGCCGGGCCATCGACCGGGTCGAGGAGATGGAGACGCGGTACCGGGTGGAGGAGAAGCGCCTCGCCGTCATGGCCGGAGCCGTCGATTCGCAGCTTGCCCTCCAGCGCGCGCAGGTCGGCCGGCTCGGCGCGGTGACCGATTTCCAGCGGGGCCGCGTGCGCTCGATGAAGGTGATGGCCGGCGCCGACGGCATCCTCCAGGAGCTGCCGCTCGAAGTGGGCCAGTGGGCCCAGTCGGGCGCGACGCTGGCCCGATTGGTGGAGCCCGGCAAGCTGAAGGCGGTCCTCCGGATTCCCGAGACTCAGGCCAAGGACATCGCCATAGGCCAGCCCGCCGCCATCGACACCCGCAACGGGATCGTGAAGGGCAAGGTGTATCGAATCGACCCCGCCGTCCAGAACGGGACGGTGACGGTGGACGTGTCGCTCGAGGGTGAGCTGCCGCGCGGTGCCCGCCCGGACCTCTCGGTGGACGGGACGATCCAGGTGGAGCGGCTGGAGAACGTGCTCCACGTCGGCCGGCCTGCTTACGGCCAGGCGAACAGCGCGGTCGGACTGTTCAAGCTGGCGGCCGACGGCAAGGAGGCCGGGCGGGTGAACGTCCGGCTGGGCCGCACATCGGTCAACACGGTCGAGATCCTCGGCGGCCTGCAGCCGGGGGAAAAGGTGATCATCTCGGACATGTCCCGGTGGGACGGTTACGACCGAGTGAGGGTGAACTAGGAGCTATGAGCTAAGAGCTATGAGCTATGAGCTCAAGCATGCTCGACTCACGGACGTGACCAATTGCAGGAATCGCTTGGCTCATAGCTCTTGGCTCATAGCTCAACGCTCATAGCTCCCAGCTCCTAGCTCCATGCTCCTTCAATCCGAGACCCCAATGACCGAATCGCTGATCCGACTCGAGGGCATCAAGAAGGTCTTCTACACCGACGAAGTCGAGACCCACGCGCTGTCCGAGATCCACCTGGACATCAAGCACGGTGAGTACGTGGCGATCGCGGGACCGTCGGGCTGCGGCAAGACGACGCTGCTCTCGATCCTGGGGCTGCTCGACACGCCCAGCGACGGCTCCTATACGCTCGACAACCAGCCGGTCGCGAAGCTGTCCGCTTCGGAGCGCGCCCGCGTCCGCAATCGGCAGATCGGTTTCATCTTCCAGGCGTTCAACCTGATCGGCGACCTCACCGTCTACGAGAACGTCGAGCTGCCGCTCACCTATCGCGGCATGGCGGCCGACGACCGTCGCAAGCGGGTGCAGACGGCGCTGGAGCGAGTCGGCATGTCGCACCGCATGAAGCACTTCCCGGCGCAACTCTCGGGCGGCCAGCAGCAGCGCGTGGCCGTGGCGCGAGCGGTGGCCGGAGATCCCGCGATCCTGCTGGCGGACGAGCCCACCGGCAACCTCGACTCGACCAACGGCGAAGCCGTGATGGAACTGCTGCGCGAGCTGCACAGCGCCGGCGCCACCATCTGCATGGTCACCCACGATTCGCGCTACGCCCGTCACGCCGACCGCTCCGTCCATCTCTTCGACGGCAAGGTGGTCGAGGAGCGGCAGCTCTCCGCCGTAAGCTGACGCTCCGGACGCCGGCGTGATCCGTAATCTGCGTTTCGCCCTCCGCTCCCTTCGCCGCGCACCAGCGTTCACGCTGGCGGCGGTGGCTACGCTGGCGCTCGGTATCGGCGCCAATACCGCGGTCTTCAGCGTCGTCAACGCCGTCCTGCTCAATCCCCTCGCCTATCCCGATGCCGATCGCCTGGTCGTGGTCTGGGGCCGGCACACGACCATCGGCCGTGAGACCGCCTCTCTCCCGGACTTCCTCGACTGGCGAAGCCAGAACAGGTCGTTCGAGGCCCTCGCGGCGATGACGCAGACGCGCTTCAACCTCACCGGTGCCGGGGAGCCCGAGGTGGTGCGTGGCGCGCTGGCGACGCCGAACCTGTGGCAGGTCTTCGGCGTGACCCCGTCGGTGGGGCGCGCCTTTCGGGCGGAGGAGGAGGCCAGCGGAGCACCTCGGGTCGCCATGCTGGGGGAGGATTACTGGCGGCGCCGCTTCGCCGGACAGCCCGACATCGTCGGCCGCCAGGTGTTGTTGAGCGGCGTGCCATACACGGTCGTGGGGATCGTGCCCGCGGCGGTGCGGCTGGAGCAGCCGGTGGAGATCTGGACCCCGCTCGCGACCGACAGCACGCGGCCTCGACGCGGCGACTTCCTGACGGTGTTCGGGCGGCTTCGGGCCGGAGTGACGATGTCGGGCGCGCAGGAGGAGATGACCACCATCGCCCGCCGGCTGGAGGCCCAGTACCCCGAGAGCAATACCAACTGGGGGGCGGAGGTCGTCGGCCTGAGGGAACAGATGGTGGGTGAGATCAGGCCCGCGCTGCTGGTGTTCATGGGTGCCGTTGCCCTGGTCCTGCTCATCGCGTGTGCCAACGTGGCGAATCTCACACTGGCGCGCGTCGCGGGCCGGATGCGCGAGGTGACCATCCGGTCCGCCCTCGGGGCGTCGCGCGGGCGGCTGGCGAAGGAACTGCTGCTGGAGAGCCTGGTGCTCGGTGTGCTCGGGGGCACCTGTGGGCTGTTGCTCGCGGTCTGGGGACTCGATGCCCTCCGCTCGCTCGCGCCGGGCACGATCCCGCGTGCCTACGAGATCGGGCTCGACCTCCGAGTGCTGGGCTTCGCCCTCGTCCTCGCGCTCGGCAGCGGGCTCCTCTTCGGGCTGGCGCCCGTGTGGCGGCTCGGCGGATGCGACCTGCGCGACGGGCTCACCGACGGAAGCCGGAACGTTGCGGGCGGCACGGGGATCGCCCGGGCTCGCGCGGCGCTGGTCCTCGGTGAAGTGGCGCTCGCCTTCGTGCTGCTGGTCGGGGCGGCGCTGCTGCTCCGGAGCTTCAACCGCCTGCAGCAGGTGGACCCGGGGTTCACCGGCGACCGGGTGCTGACGGCGCGAGTGACGCTGCCCCGTGTGCGATACGCCGACCCCGAGACGCGGCGCGCGCTGGCCGACCAGCTGGTCGGTCGCGTCGCCGGGCAGCCGGGCGTTCGGGCGGTCTCGCTGGTCTCGGATGCGCCCCTCGGTGACTCCCCGCCCTACCTCAGTTTCGAGATCCAGGGCACGGAGGCAGCGGCGGCTGGGTCGGTGCAGGACGCCGCTGTCTTCACCGCCAGCGCGGGGTATTTCGAGACCCTCCGGATTCCCCTGGTCGAGGGCCGCTTCTACGACGCCACCGACCGTGCGCAGACACCCCCAGTCGTCGTGGTGAGTCAGTCACTTGCGCGTCGCTACTGGGGGAGGGGGCGTGCGCTCGGCGCGCGCGTGACGCTGGACGACCCAGGCGATCCCGAGGCCCGCTGGATGACGGTGGTCGGCGTCGCTGGCGATGTGCTGCACGATCGGCTCAACGAGGCTTCGTATCCCCAGATGTACATCCCGTTCGCCCAGGCACCCACCCGCAGCATGGTCCTCGTCGTGCGGTCCGACGGCGATCCTGGCGCCCTGGTGCCGGGCCTGCGCGGTGCGCTGGCGGAAGTCGACGCCGAGCTGCCCCTCGCGGACGTCGCCACCCTGGACGAGCGCAAGGCGGTGTCGCTGGCGCGGCCCCGCGTGAACGCCGAGATCCTCGGCGGATTCGCGCTGGCGGCGCTGGTGCTGGCGGCGGTGGGGATCTACGGCGTGGTGGCCTACGGAGTGGTGCAGCGCACCCGGGAGCTCGGCATCCGGATGGCACTGGGTGCCGGCGCCGGCACGCTGCTCGGCATGGTGATCCGCCAGGGCATGCGGCCCGTGGTGCTCGGCATCGCGCTGGGTGCCGCGGCGGCGCTCGCGGGCAGCCGGGTGCTCCGGAGCCTTCTATTCGGCGTCGGGGCGACCGACCCGGTGACGTTCATCGCCGTGACCATCTTCCTCGCGGCGGTCGCGCTCGCCGCCATCTATCTCCCGGCGCGACGGGCGGCCCGGTCGGATCCGATGGTCGCCCTGAGGAACGACTGACCCATGGTATCGCTGCAGACTCTTCGCTTCGCCGTTCGCTCGCTGCGGAAGAGTCCCGCGCTCGCGATCTCCGTCGTGCTCACGCTCGCGCTCTGCATCGGCGCCACGACTGCGATCTTCAGCGTGGTCTATGCGGTGCTCTTCCGGCCGCTGCCGTTCGCGAACCCGGACGAGATCCTGATGGTCCGCACGACCTGGAAGGACATGCCCAGCTCCTTCTCTGTGGGCAACTGGGCCGACGTGAAGCGGCAGACGAACACCTTCCGGTATTTGGTCCCCGCCCACGGCGAGAGCTTCAACCTGGCGGGCGCGGATACTCCGGAGAACGTCGACGGTGCACGGGTCGGCGCCGACTACTTCGCCATGCTGGGCGTGCGGCCGGCCGTGGGCCGCGGCTTCCGTGACGAGGAGGCGGCGCCGGGGCGCGAGCACGTGGTGCTGTTGAGCGACGCGCTCTGGCGCCGGCGCTTCGGTGCCGATCCGTCGGTCATCGGGACCGACATCAGGCTCGACGGCGCGCCCCACACGATCATCGGTGTGATGCCGGCGAGCATGACCTACGCGTTGTTCGGCGAGGAGCTGTGGGTCCCGACGGCCTTCACGCCCGAGCGGCTCGCCATGCACGACGAGCACTTCCTGCGCGTGCTCGGCCGGCTCAAGCCCGGCGTCACGCTGGCTCAGGCCGAGGCGGAGATGCGGACGCTCGGCCGCTGGCTGGAGACCACGTATCCGGAGGACAACAGCGACCGCAGTGTCGTCGTGTCGCGCTTCATGGAAGAGCTGGTGAACGATTACCGGCCCCGGCTCTTCGTGCTGCTGGGCGCGGTGGGGTTCGTCCTGCTGATCGCGTGCGCCAACATCGCCAACCTGCTGCTCGCGCGGGGTGCCGCCCGTGCACGCGAGATGGCGATCCGCGCCGCGATCGGGGCGGGCCGGGGACATCTCCTGCGCCAGGCGCTGACCGAGAGCCTGGTGCTGGCCGCGGTCGGCGGCCTGCTCGGCGTCGGTCTGGGCTACTGGGGCGTCGGGCTTCTCACCGCCTTCGGGCCGGATGACGTGCCGAGGCTGGGCGAGGCGCGCGTGGACGGGCCGGTGCTGGCCTTCTCCATCGGGCTCACGCTGCTGAGCGGCTTGGTGTTCGGTCTCGCCCCCGCACTGCGGAGCGCCTCCCGGCGGCCGCACGAGGCACTCAAGGAAGGCGGGCGGACCGGCTCGCGCGGGGGCAGCCGCGACAGGCTGAGGAACGTCCTGGTGGTCGGGGAAATCGCCCTTGCGCTGGTGCTGCTCACCGGGGCCGGCCTCCTGATCCGGAGCGCGATCGCGCTCAACGGCGTGGATCCCGGCTTCGATCCGCGTGGTGTGGTGGCCGGGCGGGTGTCACTCCCCGAGGTGACCTACGAGTCGCCAGAAGAAGTCACTCGCGCCTTCGAGCGGATCGACGCGAGTCTCGCGGCCATCCCCGGCGTGACCGACGCGGGGCTGGTGTCGGCCGCCCCGCTGGAGGGCGGCAGCAGCAACGGCCTCGTGCCCGAGGGTCGCACCCTCGAGATCTCCTCGTCCATCAACTCGCTCATGCGGCTGGTGACGCCTGGCTACTTCGCCACCATGCGCATCGGGCTCGTGCGCGGTCGGACATTCACCGACACGGACAAGCGGGGCGCGCCGCTCGTCATGGTGATCAACGAGGCGCTGGCCCGCGAGGCGTTCCCGGGGCAGGACCCGATCGGCAAGCGGATCGCGTGCTGCGAGGCGGGCCCCGACGGCTCTCCTGGATGGAAGGAAGTCGTGGGCGTGGTGAAGGACGTGCGGGCGACCGGGATCGACGACGACCCCATGCCGGAGTTCTACCTCCCGATGGTGCAGGCACCCGGCGCCGCGTGGAGCTGGACCGATCGCACGATGACCGTGGCGGTCCGCTCGGCGGGCAACGCGGTGGCCGTCATGACGCCGCTCCGGCGCGCGGTCACCGAGGTGGACGCCTCGCTGCCGGTGTACAACCTGGCCACGATGCAGGGACGGGTGGTCGAGTCGATGGCCCAGGCCCGGTTCAGCACCATGCTGCTCACCGTCTTCGGCGCGATCGCACTCGCGCTGGCTGCCATCGGGGTGTACGGCGTGATCTCGTACGGCGTGGCGCAGCGGACCCAGGAGATCGGCATCCGCATGGCGCTGGGCGCCCGGCACGCCGACGTGCTCGGCATGGTGGTGCGGCACGGGGCAACGCTGGCGGCGATCGGGCTGGGGGTTGGCCTCGCCGGCGCGCTGCTGCTCTCGCGCCTGATGTCCACGCTGCTGTTCCAGATCAGCCCGACCGATCCGCCGACCTTCGCGGCCGGGCTCGCGGTGCTCAGCGCCGTGGCGGTGCTGGCCGCCGTGCTGCCGGCGCGGCGCGCGGCGCGAACCGATCCGATGGTCGCCCTCCGGAACGACTGACCATGGCGCTCTCGATCGATCCGCTGATCCGCATGGATGGGGTCTCCAAGATCTTCCACACCGAGGAAGTGGAGACTCACGCCCTCAGCCGGATCGAGCTGGAGATCCGGGCGGGCGAGTTCGTGGCCATCTGCGGCCCGTCCGGCTGCGGCAAGACCACGCTGCTCTCCATCCTCGGACTGCTCGACTCGCCGAGCGAAGGCAGCTACGTGCTGGCGGGCGAGCCGGTGGCGACGCTTTCGCCGGGACAGCGCGCGCGGGTCCGGAGTCGAGCCATCGGCTTCATCTTCCAGTCCTTCAATCTCATCGGCGATCTCGACGTGTATCACAACGTGGAGCTGCCGCTCAAGTACCGGGGCAGCCCCGTCGGGGAGCGTCGCGCGCTGGTGCACGAGGCGCTGGAGCGGGTCGGCCTGCTGCATCGCATCCACCACTACCCGTCGCAGCTCTCCGGCGGCCAGCAGCAGCGCGTGGCCGTGGCGCGGGCCGTGGCGGGCAAGCCGCTGGTGCTGCTGGCCGACGAACCGACCGGCAATCTCGACTCCAAGAATGGCGGCCAGGTCATGGAGCTGCTGCATGAGCTCCACGGCGCCGGCGCCACCATCGTCATCGTCACCCACGACCCCCGGTACATCGGGCAGGCGGGCCGCAACGTCTTCCTCTTCGATGGCCAAGTCGTCCCTCGGGGACCGCTCGAGCTGGAGGTAGCATGATGGACGCGATCTGGCGTGACGTGCGGTTCGCCGCGCGCGGCTTGCTCCGGAGTCCGGCGTTCACCGCCATTGCCGTGCTGACCCTCGCCCTCGGCATCGGCGCGAACACCGCGATCTTCAGCGTGGTCAACGCCGTCCTGCTCCGGCCGCTGGCCTACCGCGAGCCGGATCGTCTGGTGTCGATCCGGAGCGCGCTCGACGGCCGCAGCGTGCTCAACGTGCCCTCCTCGGCACCCGAGTATCAGGACTACCGCCGCGAGGTCCCCGCGGTGCAGGACATCGCGGCGGTCTGGCCGATCAACATCAACCTCACCGGCCAGGGCGACCCCGAGCGGATCCAGGCCGCCGTCGTCTCCACCAACTACTTCTCCGTGCTCGGTGTGGCACCGGTGCTGGGGCGCGACTTCAGCCCCGAGGACGACGGGGGCCGGATCGGCTACGTCACGCTCATCTCCTACGATCTCTGGCAACGCCGCTTCGGCGGCGACCGCAGCGTCATCGGAACCACCGTCCGGCTGGACGACGACCCGATGACCATCGTCGGAGTGATGCCCAAGGGGTTTCGCCACCCGGTGGAGAGCGGCGCGTCGCCGATGGAAGTGTGGGCGCCGATCGAGCTGGCCAACACCGACTCGAATTTCATCGACTTCCGCGGCATGCGGGTGTTCGATCTCTTCGGCCGGCTCGCGCCGGGCGCGACGGTGGAGCAGGCGGACGCGCAGTTCAAGGCACTGAGCAGCCGACTCTCGTCGCAGTTCCCGGACGTCTACCTGCCGAGCCTGGGGTGGCGGGTCGACGTGGCGCCGCTGGCGCAGCGGGTGGTGGGCGACGTGCGGCCCGCCCTGCTCGTGCTGCTCGGCGCGGTGGGCTTCGTCCTGCTGATCGGCTGCGCCAACGTCGCCAATCTGCTCCTCGCTCGTGCGACGACGCGCGACCGCGAGATCGCGATCCGCACCGCCCTCGGCGGAGGCCGCTCCCGGCTGATCCGCCAGCTCCTGACCGAAAGCCTGCTGCTCGCGATCATCGGCGGCGCGCTGGGCCTCGGCATCGCGATCTGGGGCACCGAGGCGCTCGGCCGTCTCGCGACGCTCCACCTTCCGCGCGCTCGCGACATCGGGGTCGACTGGAACGTTCTCGGCTTCACCGCCTGCATCGTGTTGCTGACGGGTATCGGCTTCGGCCTCATCCCGGCCCTGCAGACCACCAAGCCGGATCTGCAGTCGGTGCTCAAGGATTCCGGGCGCGGCTCGAGCGCCGGAGCACCGCGCGCCCGGATGCGGAGCACGCTGGTGGTCGCCGAGGTGGCCGTGGCCCTGGTGCTGTTGGCCGGCGCTGGGCTGCTGCTCCGGAGCTTCGAGCGGCTGCTCGCGGTCGAGACCGGATTCAATCCCTCCAACCTGCTGACGCTGCAGGTGTGGCTGCCGTGGCCCAACGAGGCCGAGAAGGGGCGCTACTTCACTCAGGAGCAGCGGCTCGCGTTCTACGATCGCGCGGTGCGGCAGGTGCGGGAGGTGCCCGGGGTGAAGAGCGTTGCCCTGACGACCCGGCTCCCGCTCCGCGGCCGCAACAACGCGCGCTTCACCATCGAGGGGCGGACGCCTCCGCCGGACGAGCCGCCGCCGATGGCCGAGGTCCGGGCGGTCACGCCGAGCTACTTCGAGACGATGCAGATCCCCATTCTCCGGGGTGAAAACCTTTCGGAGCTCGCGGACTCCGCCTCGGCGGCGACGGCGGTAATCAACCGCACGATGAGCGAGAAGTACTTCGCCAACGACGACCCGATCGGACGCCGGGTGCAGGTGTTTGGCCCGACCGGCCCCTGGTTCACGATCACCGGCGTGGTCGGCGACGTGCGGCAGATCGGCCTGGAGGAGCCGCCATTCGAGGAGATGTACACCTCGGCCCGGACCAACGTCGGCCAGGAGATGGCGATGGTGGTCCGCACCGCAGGCGATCCCGAGGCGCTGCAGGCCACCGTCACCCGCGCGATCCGCGAGGCCGATCCCGAGCAGCCGGTGTTCGCCGTCATGTCCATGGACCAGCTCATCGCCAACGCGAGCGCGGAGCGGCGGTTCTCGCTGCTCCTGCTCACGCTCTTCGCCGCGATCGCGCTGGTGCTCTCGGCGATCGGCATCTACGGGGTCATGGCGTACACCACGACCCAGCGGCGCCACGAGATCGGCATCCGCCTCGCGCTCGGCGCCGGCGGCAGCGACGTGCTGCGTCTGGTGGTGGGGCAGGGGATGCGGCTGGTGCTGGTCGGCCTGGCGGCGGGGCTCTGCGGGGCGTGGGTGCTGAGCCGGGTGCTGTCGAGCCAGCTCTACGGCATCAGCGCGCAGGACCCGCTGACCTATGTGACGGTGGCCGGACTGCTCGGCGCGGTGGCCCTCGCGGCGACCTGGCTGCCGGCTCGGCGGGCCACGCGGGTGGATCCCATGATCTCGCTGCGCTCCGAGTGATGGACCGGCTCCGGCGGGATCTCCCCTTCGGGCTGCGCCGGCTGGCCCGCTCACCGGGGTTCACCGCGGTGGCGGCCATGGCACTCAGCCGCTTCATCGCTTCGCTGCTGTTCCCGATCGAGCCCAACGACCCCTCGACGCTCGTCGCCATCGGACTCCTCATCGCCGCGGTCGCGCTCGCCGCCTGCCGGGTTCCCGCGCGGCGCGCGATGCCGGTCGATCCGGCGTGGACGCTGAGGGCCGAATGATCGATACGATCCGTCAGGATCTCCGATTCGCCGGCCGGCAGCTGGTGCGCGCTCCCGGTTTCGCCGCGCTTGCCGTCGCCATGCTGGCGGTCGGGATCGGTGCGACCGCCACGATCTTCAGCGTGATCAACGCGGTGTTTCTCCGGCCGCCGCCCCATGTGAGAGACCCCGGCCGCCTGATCTCGGTGTTCACCAGCGACTACAGCGGTCCGCCCTACGGCACATCCTCGTACCCCGACTACCAGGAGTTCGCCGGTGCCGCCGGGCTGGCGGGGCTGGCCGCGACCACCCCCCGGCCGTTCAGCGCGTCCACCGGCACCGAGAGCTTCCGCGCGTTCGGTGAGCTGGTGAGCGATGGCTACTTCCAGCTGCTCGGCGTGCCGCTCGCCGTGGGCCACGCGTTCGCGTCGGGCGGAGGGGGGACCGAGGTCGTCATCGGCTACGGTCTCTGGCAGCGCCGCTTCGGCTCCGCTCCCGACGTGGTGGGTCGTACGCTCCGGCTCTCGGGCCACACCTTCACCGTGGCCGGCGTCGCGCCCGACGGATTCTTCGGAACGATGCGGGGAATCCGCGCGGAGGTGTGGGTTCCGCTGTCGGCGGCGCGTGTCCTCTCGCCCGGGGACGACATACTCGACAACCGCGGCGACCGCGGGCTCTTCCTGGTGGGCCGGCTCCGTGATGGCGTCGGTGTCGGAGAGGCGCAGGCTCAGCTGAGCGTCGTCGGCAGCCGCCTCCACCGCGCCTACTCCCGGACGTGGACGGACCACGCCGGCCGGGCGCGGGTGGTGACCGTGCTGCCCGAGCGTGACGCGAGAATCTTCCCCGGTATTCGCGGCCCGGTGACCCAGTTCCTCGGCCTCCTGATGGGCGTCGCCTGTCTCGTGCTGCTCATCTGCTGCGCCAATCTCGCGAACCTGCTGTTGGCGCGAGGGACGACCCGGCGACGGGAAGTGGCCGTGCGCCTGGCGCTCGGCGGCAGCCGCGGTCGCCTGGTTCGTCAGCTGCTGACCGAGGGGCTCGTGCTTGCGGCCGTGGGTGCGGCCGGCGGAGTTCTCCTGGCCACCTGGGCAACCGGTGCGCTCGCGGGGTTCCGTCCACCACTCCCGATCCCGGTCACGCTGGAGTTTCCCCTCGACGGGCGGATCCTGCTCTTCACCGTGCTCGTGACAGCGTCCACGGTGGCGCTCTCGGCGCTGGCTCCCGCACTCCGCGCCACGCGATTGGACGGCGCCACCGCACTCCGCGGGGATCTCGGCAGCGGCCCCGCCGCCCGCCGGATCGGCTTCCGCGACGGCCTCGTGGTGGCGCAGGTCGCCGTCTCGCTCGTCGTCCTCGCGGCCGCCGGCCTCTTCCTGGCGAGCCTGCGGAACGCCACCCGCATCGATCCGGGGTTCCGGGCACAGGGTCTCGCCCTGCTTCGGGTCGAGCTCGGCATCCAGGGCTACGACTCGACCCGCGGGATCGCCTTCTACACCGAAGTCCAGGGTCGTCTCGCGGCCCTGCCCGGTGTGGAGGCCGTGAGTATGGCGGAGATCGTTCCCCTCGGGCTCGCGCGACAGCGGCGCGGGATCGAGGTCGCGGGCTACGCGCCCCGGGACGGGGAGGAGATGGAGTTCGGGGTCAACACGGTCGGCGCGGGATACTTCGAGACGATGGGCATACCGCTGGTGCGCGGGCGGGGGTTCGCCGCGACCGATCGCGCCGGGGCGGCGCCCGTGGCCGTGGTGAACGAGGCGTTCGCCCGGCACTTCTGGCCCGGCCAGGAGGCCATCGGTCAGCGGTTCAGCAGCGGCCGCGGGGGTGAGCGCACCGTCGTCGGTGTCGCGAAGGACGGGAAATACTGGTCCATCACCGAGGAGCCGCAGCCGCATTTCTACGAGCCCTTCGCCCAGGCCTACGAGGCGGACATGACCCTCCTGGTCCGAACTGCGGGCGATGCTCGCATGCTGCTGCCCACGCTGACCCGCGAGATTCTCGGGCTCGACCGGGAGCTGCCGATCGAGTCGAGCACCGTCCCGGAGCACGTCGCGTACGCGCTGTTACCCCAGCGCATCGGCGCCACCGTCCTGGGGATCTTCGGGCTGGTGGCGGCGGCGCTCGCCGCGTTCGGCCTTTACGGCGTGATGTCGTACGTGGTCACCCAGCGCACCGCGGAGATCGGCATTCGGATGGCTCTCGGCGCGCGCTCCGGCGACGTGCGCCGGCTGGTGATGCGGCGAGCCCTCTCGCTGACGTTCGTCGGCGTCGCGCTCGGACTGCTCGGCGCGATCGTCGCGACCCGCGCGCTCGCCGCCTTCCTCGTAGACGTGAGTCCCACCGATCCGGCCACGCTGGCGGCGGTCGTCGCCCTCTTCACCACTGCGGCGGCTATGGCGAGCTGGCTGCCGGCGCGGCGGGCCGCCGCGGTGGACCCGATGCGCGCGCTCCGGAGCGAGTGATGGATTCCTGGAGCGCCGACCTGCGGCTCGCGGTGCGTCGCTTGCGGCGGAGTCCGGGCTTCACGCTGGCCGCGGTCCTCACGCTGGCGCTCGGCATCGGGGCGAACACCGCCTTTTTCAGCCTGGCCGACGCCGCGCTGCTTCGACCGCTGGCCTATCCCACCGCCGACCGACTGCTGATGGTCTGGGAGCGACAGGCCACGGCGGGGAAGGACAGAGAGCGCACCTCAGCAGCGAATTTCCTCGACTGGCGGCGCGAGGCACGGACGCTCGATGCCATGACCGCATGGGCGCCGTGGGGATTCGCGCTCACCGGTCAGGGCGAGCCGGAGGAGCTGACCTCGGTGCGCGCATCGGCCAACGTGTTCGATGTGCTCGGCGTCGCACCCGCCCTGGGCCGAGGGTTCCTGCCGGAGGAGGAAACCTCGGGTCGCGACCGGGTCGTGGTGCTGAGCCACGCCTTCTGGCGGACCCGGATGGGTGGAGATCCGCGCGCGATCGGGCGGACGATCACTCTCGACGGGGCTCCCCACGAGATCGTCGGCGTGATGCCGGCCGATTTCCGCTTTCCCAATGATGCTTCGGTCGCCCTCTGGAACCCCCTGGTCTTCGATGCCTCGGAGCAGGTCAGCCGCGCGGAGCGCCGGTGGAACGTGATCGCGCGGCTGGCTCCCGGAGCGACCGAGTCCGACGCAGCCACCGAGCTCGGCCTGCTCGCTGCCCGAATGTCGGACAAGTATCCCGAGACCAACGCCGGGTGGAGCGTGGCGACCTCCCCGGCCGGAGTCGCCGCGGCCGCGGGCGGGCGCTCGGCCGTCGTGCTCCTTGTCGGCACCGTGGCGCTGGTTCTTCTCCTCGCCTGCGCCAACGTGGGGCATCTGTTTCTCGCCCGCGCGCTCGACCGCGAGCGGGAGCTCGCTGTGCGGGTGGCGGTGGGCGGCGCGCCGGCTCGCCTTCTCCGCCTCCTGACGCTGGAGTGCGCGGTGGTGGTGGTAGTGGGTGCCGCCGCCGGGGTGGCGCTCGCCGCGTGGGCCGTCCCGCTGATTCAAGCAGCCGATCCGGGCCTGCTCCCCGGCTGGCGCGCGGCGACGCTCGACTTGCGCGTTCTCGGATTCACGCTCGCGCTGCTGGTGCCCGTGGTGTTCCTCTGCGGCGTGCTGCCCTCGGTGCGGGCCGTCGGTCTCGACCGGCGCGTCGCGCTCACCGGCACCGGTGCCCGGCTCACCGGTGGCCGCGATCATGGGCGGTTGCGCCGCGGGCTGATCGTGGCCGAAGTGGCGCTGTCGGTCGTGCTGCTGGTGGCGGCGGGGCTGCATCTCCGGAGTCTGGTCCGCCTGCAGGCCGTGGATCCGGGCTTCGACCCCGAGCACGTGCTGGCGGTGACGGTGTTCCTGGGGGGCCCCCGCTACACCTCCGACGCGCAACAGATCGGGTTCTTCACGCAGGCGGTCGAGCGGATCGCCGCGCGTCCCGGCGTCGCCGCGGCGGGTGCGGTGACCACGCTGCCGATGAACCCCGTCGGCATCGACTACGACCTGCCGTTCTCGCCCGACGGCAATCCGCCCCCAGCGACAGCCGACCGACAGGAGGTCGATTTCCGTGTGGTGGAGGGCGACTATTTCCGCGCGCTCGGCGTGCCGGTGGTGCGGGGTCGCGCCTTCGCCCCGAGCGACCGGGAGGGTGCGTCTCGCGTTGTCATGGTCAACCGGACGCTCGCCACGCGCTTCTTCGGGGGAGAGAACCCGGTGGGCCGGCGCGTCTGGGTGGGCGGAAGTGTCGGCGCCGCGACCGTTGTCGGACTGGTGGGCGACGTGCGGCATCGCAGCCTCGCGGCACGTCCGAAGGCGGAGCTGTACGTCCCCTTCCGCCAGTATCCGCACGGTGGGATGACGATCGTCGTGCGGGCAAGCGCCGATGCCGCGAGCCTCGGCCGCACCGTCAAGGACGAGCTCTACGGGATCGACCCGACGCAGCCGATCAACGCGCTCTCGACCTTGCCCGATCTGTTGGCGGGCTCGGTCTCACCTCAGCGCTTCACCCTGTTCCTGCTCGGTGGATTCGCCACGCTCGCGCTGGTGCTGGCCGCGGTGGGCGTCTACGGCGTCATCGCCTATTCGGTCGGCCAGCGGACGCGCGAGATCGGCATCCGCATCGCCCTCGGGGCCGCCGGTCGCGAGATCCGACGCGCCGTGGTGCTGCCCGCGCTGGCACTCGCCGCGGCCGGCGTCGCGCTCGGCTCGGCCGCCGCGGTCCTGCTGGGCCGGACGCTCGGCCCCGAGCTCTTCGAGGTGAACCCCCACGATCCGCTCACGTTCGGTTGCGTGGCAGCGGTCCTGCTCTCCGCCGCATGGGCGGCGTGTGCCATTCCCGCCCATCGGGCCGGCCGAGTCGACCCGCTGGTCGCGCTGAGAGCTGAATGATCGAAATCACTGTGATCGAGTTCAGCATGGTGAACGGGCTGCTGCTCCGTCCCCTGCCCGTCGCGAGCCCTGATCGCGTGGTGGCGCTCTACGCCACGGATCGCCATCCGGGGAATACCCGCAGCCTCTCCTATCCCGAGTACGTCGACCATCGGGACCGGAGCAGAGTGTTCGAGGGTCGGGTGGCCCAGCAGGGTGTGGCGATCAGCCGCGGCGCGCCATGCGGGTGGACCCCCTCGCTTCCCTGAGGTCCGAATGATCGACGTTCTGCTGCGCGACCTGCGGTATGCGATCAGAAGTCTGAGCCAGCGCCCGGGCTTCGCCGCGCTCACGATTCTCACCCTCGCCCTGGGGATCGGCGCCACCAGCGCGATCTTCAGTGTGGTCAACGGCGTGCTGCTTCGCCCGCTTCCCTACGAGCGGCCGGACGATGTCGTGATGATCCGCACCCGGCTCGAGGGGAATCCGCGAGCCGAGCTGAGCCTGCCGGAGTACTGGGACCTGCGCGAGCAGTCCCGCACCTTGTCGCGAATCGCCGGCTACAGCAACGGGTCGTTGATCCTGACCGGCTCCGGATCGGCCGAGCGGCTGCGCGCGGGGTACGTCACCAGCGACGCCCTGCCGCTGCTCGGGGTCGCGCCGGCCATCGGTCGGACGTTTGCGGCCGAGGAGGACCTCCCGGCCCATCCGCCCGTGGTACTCCTGAGCGACGGACTGTGGCGTCGGCGGTTCGCCGCGGATCCCTCCGTGGTGGGCCGGACGTTGACGCTCGACGACGCGCCCACCACCGTGCTCGGCGTCATGCCGCCGGGGTTCCAGCTGCCCACGCACTACGCCGGCGAAGGCATGGAGATGTGGACGTTGCTGCAGCTCGATCCGGCGGCCGACCGGAGCGAGCGCGGCTGGCACGGGATCGTGGGCATCGGGCGCCTTCGGCCCGGCACCACCGCCGCCGCCGCCGACCGGGAGATGAGGAGTCTCGCGGCGGCGATGCTCGCCAGGTACCCGGAGGAATACGACGCCGAGTTCAGCGCCAACGCCTACGCCGCTCCGGAGGAGGTCATTGGCGCCATCGCTCCGGTCATCCTGGTGCTCATGGGCGCCGTGGCCCTGCTCCTGCTGATCGCGTGCGCCAACGTCGCGTCGCTCTGTCTCGCCCGAGCAGAAGCGCGCCAGCGGGAGATGGCGGTTCGCTCGGCGCTCGGCGCTGGCGCGGGTCGCATCGTCCGCCAGCTGCTCACCGAGAGCACCTTGCTGGCGGTCGTCGGTGGACTCGCCGGCCTGCTGCTGGCGACATGGGGCATTCGCGCCCTCGTCCTCGCGGCTCCGCCGACGCTCCCCCGACTCGACGCCATCGGGCTCGACGGTTGGGTGCTGGCATTCACCGCGCTCGTCACCCTCGGCACCGGACTGCTGTTCGGGCTGGTGCCGGCGCTCCAGGCGGCACGTCCCGATCTGTCCGGGACGCTCACGGAAGGCGGCCGTGGCGGGAGCGCGGGCGGGCGCCGGCAGCGGTTTCGCCGCGGTCTGGTGGTGAGTCAGATCTCCCTCGCGCTCGTGCTGGTGGCGGGCGCGGGCCTGCTGATGCAGAGCTTCGCCCGTTTGCGGGGGGTGGATCCGGGCTTCGTGCCCGAGCATCTCCTGACGGCACGCGTCGAGCTGTCTCCGGTGCGCTACGAGACCAACGCGCAGGTCCGCGCCTTCTACGACCAACTCGTGGAGCGCCTGCGTGATGTGCCGGGAATAACCTCGGCGGCCGCGGTGAAGGCACTGCCGATGACGCAGCTCGAGCTGGGCGACTGGTCGTTCCTGCGCGAGGGCCACTACACGCTGCCGGTCCAGCCCTCCGATCGGTCGCTGGCGTACTGGCAGACGGCGGGTCCTGGCTACTTCGAGACGATGCGCATTCCCGTGCTCCAGGGTCGCTCGATCGAGCGTACCGACCGGATCGGAGCGCCCGGCGTCGCCGTGATCAACCGAACTCTCGCCGATCAGGTCTGGCCCGCCGGTGATGCGCTGGGACAGCGCATTCTCATGGGCGGCGGCGCCACCGACTCCGTCTGGCGCACCATCGTCGGGATCGTGGGTGATGTGCGGCACCGGGGCCTCGATGCCGAGGCGCGACCGGAGATCTATCTCCCTCACGCCCAGTTCCCGGCCGGCACCGGAACCGCAATGCGGTCGCTCAGGGTGGTGATGCGCACCGACGGCGAGCCTGAGGGCGCCACCGCGGCTCTCCGGGCCACGCTGGCCGCGATCGACCCGGACGTGCCGCTGGCCGAGGTTCAGACCATGGACGAGGCGCTGGGCATCTGGGCCGCGGAGCGACGACTGACCATGGTGCTCGTGGCGGGCTTCGCCGTGCTGGCGCTCAGTCTCGGCGCGGTCGGCGTCTACGGCGTGATGACGCATCTCGTGGTGCAACGCACCCGTGAGATCGGCATCCGCATGGCGCTGGGCGCCGTGCCGAGGGAGATCCTCGCCCTCGTGCTGTCGCAGGGCGCCTGGCTCGCGGGCCTCGGCATCGCCGTCGGAATCGTCGCCGCCCTGGCCGCTACGAGGTTGCTGGCCGGCCTGCTCTTCGGCGTCGGTCCCACCGATCCCGTCACCTTTGTGGCGGCCGTGGTCACGCTCGCCGCCGCCGCCGCGCTCGCTTGTCTCTTCCCCGCCTGGCGTGCGATCCGGACCGATCCGGTGGACGCCCTGCGGGCAGACTAGAGGGAATCATGTCCGATCTGCTTCGCCAACTCCGCTACGGCTGGCGGTCCCTCCGCCGCGCGCCGGGCTTCGCCGCTATCGCCATCGCGACTCTGGCGCTCGGGATCGGCGCCACTACCACGATCTTCACCGTCGTGAACGGTGTGCTGCTGCGGCCGATGCCGTACGAGCGTCCCGACCGCCTGGCGAACATCTGGAATGACCTGGGCGAAGGGGCCCAGTCGCTGCCGGCCGTCTCCGCACTGGATTTCCGGGACTATCAGACGCGGAGCCGGGCGTTCAAGGAGTTTGCCGCAGCCTCGGGGCCGGGCGTGGTGGGCCTGCGCGGGAATCTCACGGGTGATGGCGATCCCGAGCGGGTGGACCTCTCACCCGTCACGGCGAACTTCTTTCCTCTGCTCGGCGTGTCGCCCGCCCTGGGACGCAACTTCGAGCCGAGCGAGGAGCTGCTGAACGGTCCGCGCGTCGTGCTGATCACCGACGCGCTCTGGCGCCGGCGCTATGCCGCGGATCCCACGTTGGTGGGGCGCACGATCGAGATCGACGGCATCGCGCACGAGGTGATCGGCGTTCTGCCGAGCGGCTTCCAGCTGCTCCTGCCATCCGAGGCGTTCATGGTCACGAACGCCGACCTCTGGACCCCGCTCCAGTACGACTACGCCAACGCGCCGCCGCGGAACTTCACCGGGTTCACCGTCTTCGGCCGTCTGGCCGACGATGGCACCTGGGGACAGGCCCAGGCGGAGATGAACCTGATCGCCGAGGGCCTCCGCCAGGAGCACGCTGTTCACGCGGCGTCGAACCTGCGGATCCGGGTGATCCCGCTGCACCAGGACGTCGTGAAGCATGCGCGCCCCGCGCTGGTCGTCCTCATGGCCGCGGTCGGTCTCGTCCTGCTGATCGCGTGCGCCAACGTGGCCAACCTGCTGCTGACCCGCGCCACCGCCCGCACCGGCGAGCTGGCGCTCCGCACCGCGCTCGGCGCCTCGCGGGGGGCCATGGTGCGCCAGCTGCTGGCGGAAAGCGCGATCCTGGGAGCGATCGGCGGCGGCCTAGGCTTGACGCTCACCTATTGGGCGATGGTCGTGCTGCGGAGTCTCCGGCCGGCGAGCCTTCCGCGCCTCGCTGACGTCGAGGTGGACCCCACCGTGCTCGGCTTCACCGTCGCGGTGTCGATCGCCACCGTGCTCATCTTCGGTCTCGCGCCGGCCCTTCGCGCGTCGCGGGTGGATCCGCAGGCCGCGCTGCAGCAGGGCAGCCGAACCGGGGCCGGAAGGGATCGCCGCCGCACGCGGGACGCACTGGTCTTCGCCGAGATCGCCCTGTCGGTCGTGCTCCTGGTCGGCGCCGGGTTGCTGACGCGGAGCTTTCTCGAGCTGCAACAGGTGCGCCCCGGCTACGACGCGTCCGACGTACTCACCTTCCAGGTGTACCTGCCGCAGGGCCGTTACGACACCGGTCCGTCGCGGCTCCAGTTCTACCGCGGGCTGGAGGAGCGGCTGCTGTCCCTCCCTGGCGTGACTTCGGTCGCCCAGGTGAACAAACTGCCGCTCAGCGGCAGCGGCACGCTGCAGCCCTTCGCGTTCAACGAAGAGACGGCGCGCAACTGGGAGAGTGTCACCGCCGATGAGCGCACCGTCTCCGAGACGTATTTCGATGCGGTGGACGCCGAGCTGATGGCCGGCCGGGCCTTCACCCGGCAGGACGACGCGGACGCGCCGCCGGTAGCCATCGTCGACGAGACGCTGGCGCGGATGGCATGGCCAGGGGAGGATGCGGTCGGCAAGCGCCTGCAGGTGCAGCCGACCGGAAGCGAGAATCCATTTGTGGAGGTGGTCGGCGTGGTGAGGCACCAGCGGATCAACGACCTGGCCCGCGCGACGCTGCCGCAGATCTACTGGCCCGTGGGGCAGAGTCCCGCGTTCTCGCTGGCGTTCGTGGTGGAGTCGGCCGGCGACCCGGCCGGGCTGGCCGCTGCGGTCCGGCGTACGGTGGCCGAGATGGACAAGGACCTGCCGGTCGCACGCCTGGAGCCGATGTCGCGGTACGTGGAGGATGGCCGGGGGCAGGCGCGGTTCAGCCTGATCCTCATGGCCGCGCTCGGCGGCATCGCACTACTGCTCGCGGCCGTCGGCGTATTCGGTGTCATCTCCTATTCGGTGGGACAGCGCACCCGCGAGTTCGGAATCCGCCTGGCCCTTGGAGAGGATCCGCGTCATACCCGCATGAGCGTGGTCCTGGGCGGCATGCGGCTGGTGGGACTCAGCATCGCGACGGGTCTGGTTGCGGCACTGATCGGTGGGCGATGGATGGCGGGTCTGCTCTACGGCGTCCGGCCCACCGACCCGGTGACGTTCGGCGGTATCGCCTTGCTCCTGGCGGGGGTCGCGCTGCTCGCCTGCTATCTCCCCGCCCGTCGGGCGACGCGGGTGGATCCCGCCCTCGCTCTCCGCGGCGAGTGACTTCTTCACTTCTGGTATCGGCCCCCGGCACTCGGAGCTCGCGATGAGCACGCTCGGACACGACCTGCGCTACGCCTGGCGCGCGCTGCGCCGCACGCCCGGCTTCACCCTCGCCGCCGTGACCGCGCTCGCGCTCGGCATCGGCGCCACCACCACGATCTTCACGGTAGTCAACGGGGTGCTGCTGCGGCCGCTGCAGTACGAGGCTCCGGACCGCTTGGCCAACATCTGGAACGATCTCGGCGAAGGGGCCCAGTCGCTCCCCGCGGTGTCGCCGGCGGACTTCCGCGACTACAAGGTGCGGAGCCGGACGTTCGAGGACTTCGCCGCAGCCTCCGAGGGCGATGTGGCGAACCTTCGGGGCAACCTCACCGGCGAGGGGGAGCCCGAGCGGGCCGACATCGTCACCGTCACGGCGAACTTCTTCCCGCTTCTCGGCGTGCGGCCGATGCTCGGCCGGCAGTTCCTGCCGGAAGAGGAAGTGGTGAACGGCGCGCACGTCGTCATGCTGAGTCACCGGCTCTGGCAGCGGCGATACGCGGGCGATCGCTCTCTGGTTGGCAAGTCCATCCAGATCGACGGCGTGGCGCACGAGGTCGTGGGAGTTCTGCCGCGTGACTTCACACTGCAGCTTCCCACCGAGGCGTTTCAGGTGACGGATGCCGACCTGTGGACGCCGATCCAGTTCGACTACGGCCAACCGTTGCCGCGCAATCTGACGTTTTTCACCGTGTTCGGACGGCTGGCGCGGGGCGTGACGTTCGAGCAGGCGCAGGCGGAGATGGACCTGATCGCGGAGCAGTTCCGCTCGGAATTCAAGGAGCACGAGGCCTCCAAGCTCCGGATCCGCGCGGTGCCGCTGCACTACGACGTGGTGAAGCACGCCCGACCGGCCCTGTTCGTTCTGCTCGGTGCGGTGGGCATGGTACTGCTGATCGCCTGCGCCAACGTGGCGAATCTGCTGCTGGTACGCGGCACCACCAGGCGCGCGGAGTTCGCATTGCGTACCGCGCTGGGTGCAAGCCGGACCGCCCTGGTGCGCCAGGTGCTCACCGAGAGCCTCCTGCTCGCGGTCGCCGGCGGCGTGCTCGGCCTGGGTATCACGGTGGCCGCTCTGTCGGTACTGCGCCGGCTTCATCCGGCCAATCTGCCCCGGCTGGGCGACGTCGAGCTGGACGCGACGGTGCTCGCGTTCACCGTGGTGATCTGCGCCGCGACCTCCATGTTGTTCGGCCTGCTGCCCGCGCTGCGGGCCGCGGCGACCGATCCCCAGGAGCACCTCAAGGGCGGTGGTCGGGGCGGGAGCGTGGGTGACCGTCGTCGCGCGCGGAACCTGCTGATCGTGGCGGAGGTGGCCCTCTCGGTGGTGCTCCTGGTTGGTGCCGGGCTCCTGATCCGGAGCTTCCTCGCCCTGCAGCGGGTGGACCCGGGGTACGACGCGAGCGACGTCCTGACATTCGAGCTCTCGATGCCCTCCGGGAAATATCCCAGCGGTTCCTCGCGCCGAGCCTTCTTCCGCGATCTCACCGGCCGGCTCGAGGCGCTTCCCGGGGTTACCACGGTGGGGATCGTGTCACAGCTCCCGCTCACGGGCAGTGGACCTCTCTCCCCGTTCGCCTACAACGAGGAGACCGCGCGCAACTTCGAGAGCGTCACCGCCGACGGCCGCAACGTCTCGCCCGAGTACTTCGAGGCGATGGACGCGGCCCTCGTAGCGGGGCGCACATTCACTTATCAGGACTCCATCGGCACTCCGCCGGTGATCATGGTGGACGAAACGCTGGCCAAGCTCGCGTGGCCCGGGGAGAACCCGGTGGGGAAGCGGCTGCAGCTCGCGCCCACCGGCCAGGAGAATGCCTTCTCCGAGGTCGTCGGCGTGGTCGAGCACATGCGCCAGCACGACCTCACTCGGGACATCCTGCACCAGATCTACTATCCGATCGGACAGGGTACTCCATGGGTGATGACGTTCGTGGTCGAGACCGCCATTGACCCGACCAGCCTGATCGCCTCCGTCCGGCAGACCATCGACGCGATGGATCCCGACCTTCCGGTCAGCAAGCTGACCCCGATGAGCACCTATCTCTCCGAAGGGCGCGCGCAGGCGCGGTTCAGCCTGGTGCTGATGACGGTGTTGGGCGCGGTGGCACTGCTGCTGACCGCCGTCGGCGTGTTCGGTGTCATCTCCTACTCGGTGAGCCAACGGACGCGCGAGTTCGGCATCCGGCTCGCCCTGGGCGAGGACCCGAAGCAGACGCGGTTGCATGTGGTCATGGGCGGGATGCGGCTGGTGCTGATCAGTATCGCGATCGGCCTGGTGGGCTCGCTGGTGGTGACCCGGCTGATCTCGGGGCTGCTGTACGAGGTGCGTCCCGCCGACCCACTGACGTTCGGCGGTATCGCCCTGCTCCTGGCCGTCGTGGCGCTCCTCGCCTGCTACCTGCCGGCGCGCCGTGCGACGCGAGTGGACCCGGCCCTGACGCTCCGAAGCGAGTAAGTTCCCCTGGCCCTCACCTTGGTGACGCCGTGATCCGACTGGTGAATCTCGACCGCTACTACGAGGCCGGCCCAACCCGGACCTACGTCCTCCGGCGCATCAACCTGGAAATCCGGGATGGCGAGTTCCTCACGATCATGGGGCCGTCCGGGGCGGGGAAGTCCACGCTGCTCAGCATCCTCGGCATGCTCGACAACGCCTGGACCGGCGAATACTGGTTTCTCGACCAGGCGGTCCACGCCCTGCCGCCCAAGAAGCGGGTCGAGCTCAACAAGAAGTACATCGGCTTCGTCTTCCAGAAGTACCATCTCATCGACGACCTGACGGTCTACGAGAACCTGGAAATTCCCCTCAGCTACCGGGACATCAAGCCGAAGGAGCGGGCCGCGATCGTGGCAGAGACGCTGGACCGGTTCCAGATCGTCGGGAAGAAGGATCTCTATCCCAGCCAGCTCTCCGGCGGACAGCAGCAGCTCGTCGGGGTGGCCCGGGCGGTGATCGCGAGTCCGAAGGTGCTGCTGGCCGACGAGCCTACCGGCAACCTGCACAGCGCCCAGGGCGACGAGATCATGGAGCTGTTCACCAAGCTCAACCGCCAGGGGACGACGATCGTCCAGGTGACCCACTCGGAGCGCAACGCGTCCTACGGCCACCGGACGATCAACCTGCACGACGGATGGGTGGTCGAGCCCACGCCCGCGGCGCGATCCGGCTGAGGTGACCGCCCGGCGCCTGCCCGCGCCGCCATTCGACCGCTACATTGTCACCAGCCGTGCCGACCACCAACCCCTCCCCCATCGCACACGTGCTCGTCGCGGACGATCAACCCCACGTCCGTGAGGCGCTTCGGCTGTTGCTCAAGGGCGAGGGCTACGCCATCGATACCGCGGCATCGCCCGCCGCCGTCCTCTCCGCCGTTCAGGGGACGGATTTCGACGCCGTACTGCTCGACCTCAACTACGCGCGCGATACCACGACCGGACGCGAGGGACTCGAGCTGGTCTCCCAGCTCCAGGCGTTCGACGGGACGCTGCCCACCGTGGTGATGACCGCCTGGGGCAGCGTCGAGAAGGCGGTGGAGGCGATGCGGCGGGGCGCGCGCGACTTCATCGAGAAGCCGTGGGACAACACCCGGCTCCTGGCGACGCTTCGGACCCAGGTCGAGCTCGGCCGCGCGCTCCGGAGCACGCGCCGTCTGGAGAGCGAGAATCGGCTGTTGCGCCGGGACGGCGCCCCGGAGCTGATCGCGCAGTCCGCCGCCATGCGGCCGGTCCTCCAGCTCATGGAGCGGGTGGCGACCTCCGACGCCCACGTGCTCGTGAGCGGCGAGCATGGCACCGGCAAGGAGGTTGTGGCCCAGTGGCTGCACGGCGCCTCGCCGCGTGCAGCCAGGCCGCTGGTGGCGGTCAACCTCGGCGGCCTCTCGGAAGGTCTGTTCGAAAGCGAGATGTTCGGCCACGTGAAGGGCGCGTTCACCGACGCGCGCACCGACCGGATCGGCCGATTCGAGTTGGCCGAGGGTGGCACGCTCCTGCTGGACGAGATCGGGACGCTGGGCCTCCGGCAGCAGGCCAAGCTCCTGCGGGTGCTGGAGACGGGAGAGGTGGAGCGGGTCGGCGCCTCCCGGGCGCGACGGATCGACGTGCGCATTCTGTCGGCGACCAACGCCGATCTCGCGGGCGAGGTGGCGGCAGGACGGTTCCGCGAGGATCTGCTGTTCCGGCTCAATACGATCGAGATCCGCATCCCGCCGCTGCGCGAGCGTCGGGAGGACATCCGCGCCCTGGCGGACCACTTCCTCCGCCGCTATGCCGCCCGCTATCGCAAGGCGCTGGCCGGGTTCGAGTCGGATGCGATCGACGCGCTCGAGGCGCACCCCTGGCCGGGCAACGTGCGCGAGCTGGACCACACGCTGGAGCGGGCCGTCCTGATGGCGCAGGGCACCGCGGTGCGCGCCGCGGATCTGGGCCTCAGGCCCGGCACGGGGTCGGCCACGCGGCTCGAGGACCTGCCGCTGGAGGAGGTGGAGCGCGTGCTCATCCGCAAGGCGCTCGAGCGCCACGGCGGCAACGTGAGCCACGCGGCCAAGGCGCTCGGACTGAGCCGGAGCGCACTCTACCGCCGACTCCAGCACTATGGCCTCTAGCCGGAGGCGGCCCCGCAGCCACGAGTCTCGCGTATTCACCGGCGCTCTTGCCGCGGGGCTGCCGGCGGTCCTCGTCGCGGTCTGGCTGCTGTGGAGCGGGGAATACGCGCTCCGGGTGCGGCTCACCTTCACGCTGATCGCCGTCGGCGCCTGGCTCCTCGGCGCGCTCCTGCTCCGGGAGCGCGTCGTCCGCCCTCTCCAGACCATCTCCAATCTGCTGGCGGCGCTCCGCGAGGCCGACTACTCCATCCGCGCCCGCGGATCGGGAACCGATGACGCGCTGGGCTTGGCGCTGCTCGAGGTGAACGCGCTGAGCGAGACGCTCCGAGGCCAGCGCCACCGGGAGCTGGAGGCCACGGCGCTCCTGAGACGGGTGATCGAGGAGATCGATGTGGCGGTGTTCGCCTTCGACGGCGACCGCCGGCTGCGCCTGGTCAATCGGGGCGGCGAACGATTGCTCGGCCAGCCCTCGGAGCGCCTCATCGGGCGCCCCTCCGACGCGCTCGGCCTCAGCGACTGGCTCGCGGGCGAGAGCCCGCGGACGCTCGACGCCACGTTCCCCGGCGGAGCCGGACGCTGGGAAGTGCGGAGCGGGACGTTCCGGCAGGACGGCCTGCCTCACCAGCTCCTCGTCATCTCCGACCTCAGCCGGGTGCTCCGCGCCGAGGAGCGATCGGCGTGGCAGCGGATCGTGCGGGTGCTCGGACACGAGATCAACAACTCCCTGGCGCCGATCAAGTCCATCGCGGGCAGCCTGCGCAGCCTCGCGGCGCGTCCCACCCGTCCGACGGACTGGGAGAACGACCTACGCTCGGGGCTCGAGGTCATCGAGGGACGCTCGGAAGCCCTCGGACGGTTCATGGGCGCGTACGCCCGCCTGGCCCGGCTCCCGCAGCCGCAGCTCGGCTCGGTGGACGTGGCGGCGTGGGTGGGTCGGGTCACCGCCCTGGAGACCCGGCTCGAGGTCCGCGTGACCGCCGGCCCCGCGGTGATGGTCACCGCCGATGGCGATCAACTCGATCAACTGCTGATCAACCTCCTGCGCAATGCGGCGGACGCCGCGCTCGAGACCCGAGGCAGCGTGGACGTCACGTGGCGCACCACCGCCGGTGTGCTGGAGGTGGTGGTCGAGGACGACGGCCCCGGCCTCCCCGACCCGGGCAACCTCTTCGTCCCCTTCTTCACCACCAAGGCGAGCGGGTCGGGGATCGGCCTGGTGCTGAGCCGGCAGATCGCCGAAGCCCACGGCGGCGCGCTCTCGCTGGAACCGAGGCGGGGACGGCGCGGCGCGCGCGCCTGCCTGCGACTCCCGCTCGGCGAGCGGAGAGAGACTCCGGCGATCTAGGGGAGCGGTACCTCGTCTGGCGCTCCGTGGTGATCCGCCTTATATCGGGTGCTGGCGCGCGTCTGACTACCTGGAATCGGAGTGTACGACATGCTGAAGGAATTCAAGGCTTTCGCGATGCGGGGCAACGTCGTCGACCTGGCGGTCGGTATCATCATCGGCGGTGCCTTCGGCACCATCGTGAAATCGCTGGTGGACGACGTCATCATGCCGCCGATCGGCCTGGCCCTCGGCAACGTGGATTTCTCCGACCTCTTCCTGCTGTTGAAGGAAGGGGCGAAGGCCGCGCCGCCGTACGCCACGCTGGCCGAGGCGCAAGCAGCCGGTGCGGTCACGATCAACTACGGGCTGTTCGTCAACAGCGTGATCACCTTCGTGATCATCGCATTCGCGGTGTTCCTCCTGGTGCGCGCGGTGAACCGCCTGAAGCCGCCCGAGGCCGCGGCAGCGCCCAGCACCAAGGATTGTCCATACTGCCGCATGCCGATCCCTGTGGGGGCGACCCGCTGTCCGCAGTGCACGTCGGAGCTGCGCTAGCCGACCTGCTGGGGGAGCGCCGTGACCGCCAACGAACCCATCGACCCGCGCGCCGGCGACGCTCCCCCTCCCAGCGCGGGCCCGCTCGCGCTCGACCGGCTGGTACATGAGCCGATGCGGCTCGCGGTTCTGATGGCGCTCCACGCGCATCCCTCACTCAGCTTCAACGAGCTCAAGCGACTGCTCGGCACGACCGACGGCAACCTCAGCGTGCATGCGCGGAAGCTGGAGGCGGCCGACTACGTGGAGTGTCGCAAGTCGTTCCAGGGCCGGGCCGCGCGGACCGACTACGCTCTCGCGCCCGCCGGCCGAGACGCGTTGGACCGCTACCTGGATCAGATGCGAGAGCTGATTCGCTCGATTCGAGCTCGGTAACCTCGAAGGTCCCCGCCGAAAATTCCATGCTCGCGCAGGAGATCCGTGGGTGCACTCGCCACCAGCAAGGATCGACGCCACATCATCCCTGTGGTGTAACCATATGAAACTATAGGTGTTAGTATATTCACATAAAGTGATCTATCACTATAGCATGCGCGGTCTCCTCCACATACGAACCACTCCGGCGTCGCTTCTCGTACCCTGCCGCGTGAATGTCCAGCGGTTGTTCACTTCATCGATCTCGTCATCCTCTTCACACCTAGTGCGTACCCACCGAGTCCGGTTCGACCGGCCGCAGCAGCAGATCCTGGAAGTCGAAGCTGAAGTCCACAGCGGGCGAGCTCGGGGCCAGCGTCAGGCGCTCGATGGTGCCGTCCGGCTTGAGGGCGAACGTGGCGTACGCGTCCGCTCGGAGCTCGCGGTCCCGCCAGCGCGCCAGGAAGCTGTCATGCTGCCAATGCACCAGATCGCCGACCAGCGAGGGCGACTTGGTGAACCGGATGACGAGACTCGTCTCCTCCAGGGCAATGGTGACGTCGCCGTACCATGCGTCGCGATAGGTGCCGGCGTAGCGCTGCAGGGGGAGTGAGGGACCCGAGGTCGAGTCTCGGGCGGCCGACGCCCGATCTTCCAGCTTCCCGATCTCGGCCTGGCCCTTGCGGACGAGCTGGTCGAAGATCGCGGGATAGTCGGGAACCTTGGCGCCGAGGTAGTGATCGAGCACGTGGTACACGATGGCCTCGAACGCGGCCCCCGATTCCTGGTTGGTCAGTACCGCCACGCCCAGTCGGAGCTCCGGGATCATCGCCAGCTTCGAGACGTATCCCGGTAGCCCGCCGGTGTGCTGCAGCAGGGTGCGGCCGCGGTAGTCGCGCACGCCCAGGCCGAGCGCGTACCCCGCCATCTGCGCGCGCAGGTGGGGGAGGCCCTCGGGGGCCGGGCCGATCGGCGTCGGCGTCACGTCGCGCCAAAGCTCGCTCACCGCTGCCGCGGGGAAGAGTCGGTCTGCTCCCACGACGCGTCCCGAGTCGAGCTGCACCATCATCCACTTCGCCATGTCGGAGGCACCCGACATGATCCCGCCGGCCGGATTGGTGTTGTCGCTCAGAAACGGCGCGATCGGCCGGACCGTGCCCTCGACCTCCGCGTGCGTACCGGCCACGTTCCCCGCGTCCCCGGCTCCCGAGTGCAGCACGTCGCTGTCGGTCATGCCCACCTTGCGGAGAATGCGCGAGCGCACGAACTCCTCCCAGCTCTGCCCCGACACCGCCTCGATGAGCTCCCCGGCGACGAGATAGAGCACGTTGTCGTAGGCGTAGGCGCTCCGGAACGATGTCGCCGGCGGGATGAAGCGAATGCGGCGCGCGATCTCCTTCCGGTCGTAGGTGGAGGGCGGCCACCAGAGCAGGTCGCCGGCGCCCAGACCGAGCCCGCTTCGATGAACCAGGAGGTCTCGCACGGTGAGCTCGCGCGTCACGTAGGGGTCGTACATCGCGAACGCGGGCAGGTATTGGATCACCGGCGCGTCCCATGCCACCTTGCCTTCCTCCACCAGGAGCTCGAGCGCGGTGGCGGTAAAGAGCTTGGTGTTGGACGCGATGCCGAACCGGGTGCGCGCGTCCACAGGCGCCGGGTCCCCCATGCGGCGCACACCGAATCCTTTCGCCAGGACGACCTTGCCGTCTTTTACGATGGCCACCGACATCCCGGGCACCGTGAACGTCTGCATGACCCGCCGGACGTACGCGTCGAAATTCGGAGGTGCTTTCTGCGCCTCGAGCGAGTGGGTGAAGAGAGCGGCGGCGAGGAGCGTCGCGTTGAGCGCGTGAGCGAGTGGTGAGGTTCGCATGGGCCAGTGTGGATTGGAGTGGGAGTAGACTGCAGGGCGAACCCGCCCTCGGAATCGGGGCCGGCGGCTACGAGGGGAAATCGAGGGCTCCGCGCGCGCGGCGTTCGAGTGAGACGAGCGCGGCATAGATCAGGCGATGCACCGGCACGGGAATGCCCAGCTGTTCGCCGAGGCGGACCACGGTGCCGGTCTGGGCGTCGAGCTCGGACGGCCTGCCTTGCAGCACGTCGCGCTGCATCGAGGCCGTCCCCTGCGGGGGCAGGGTGTCGATGTAGGCCATCGTCCCCGCCACGCTGTCGGCGGGCAACGCGACCCCAGACCCGCCGGCCACGGCGTGGATCTCGTGCAGCGCGCCCTCCAACAGCCTGCGGGTCTCAATCTGACTCCGAATGACCCCGACGGGAGCGCGGGTGAGGGCGCCGACGCCGCTCAGCGCCGCGATGAACAGAAACTTGCTCCACATCGCGATCCGGATGTCGGGAGGTATCTCCACCGTGATCCCGCGCGTCCGGATGAACGCATCCCGCAGCCGTTCCGCGCGAGCGCTGACCGTGCCGTTCATCTCTCCGAAGGCGACGTACGGCGTCACCGCGGCATGCCGAATCCGGCCTGGGCCGTCGAGGAAGACGAGCAGTCTGCAGAGCCCGCCGAGGACGCGTCCCGCGCCGAAGACCCGGGCGAGTTGCTCGGGCGCCTCGATGCCGTTCTGCAACGGCACGAGGAAGGTGGACGGGCCAACCAGCGGCCCGAGCGTCTCGGCCGTCTCCGGCACCTGCCATGCCTTGACGCAGACCAGGACGACGTCAGCCTCACCCAGCGCCGCGGGATCGTCGCTCAATCGCGCGGGATGGACCACGAAGTCGCCGTCGGCGCTGGAGACTCGAAGCCCATGCTCGCGTATCGCGGCGAGGTGCGCGCCGCGAGCCAGAAACCCCACATCCACTCCAGCCTCCGCCAGGCGCCCGCCGAAATACCCGCCGACCGCGCCGCTTCCCACCACCGCTACCCTCACTCGGTTCCCTCCATGCCAGGGGAGGCGCTGTCAGTCGAGAACAAAGGTGAACTCCTTCCCCTTCGGTGACACGTCGGCCACGTAGTACCCATGGCGGTTGAGAAGCCGGATCGCCTCTCGCGTCCGCCGGGGCCCCACCTCGCTCCAGCGGTGATGGAACTCGACCAGCAGCTGGCGGGGTCGAAACCCGGATGCGAGCATGTCCGGCAGCACGGCGTACTCCATGCCCTCGATATCCAGCTTCACCAGCACCGGCGGCGCACCCACCGCCGCCGCGAGCGTCGCGAACCGGCGGACGGGCGCGTCGATCGCCTCACCGATGCCCGTCTCCCGCACCATGCTGAAGTTCTCGCCTCCCACCTGGCGGGACGGCACGAACCGGGCGGTCCCATCCCGATCCGCCAGTCCGAGCTCATGGAGGACAAGGCCAGGCGGAAGCAGCTGCTCCCGCACCCACGCCAGCGCGAGCGGAGTGGGGTCGAACGCATGGACCGTGAGTCCGAACCGCTCGACCAGCGCGCACTCGAAGCTGATGTCGCGGCCGACGCCGAAGGAATAGACCACGCCCCCGGAGTCGAGCCCGTCGGGCGACACGAACCAGCTGGCGCCGCGACCGCCGAGCACCAGGCCCTCGACTCGGCGCTGCCGCCGCTGATACACGTCGCGCCCGACCAGCGACAGGAGCCACCGCTGGACGAGCCGCCACCGATAGGTCACTCGCGGCCTTCGGGTCAGGGTACGGCTTCATGATGGCGCCCGACAGCGCGTCTCCGGAAGACCCCGACATCTCGCGGGTAGCGGGGTGGCGAGGCCGATGGGACAGGGCTAGCGTCCCAACATGTCCGTACACCATGACACCGACGGCCACCGGTTCACCCAAAGCGTGACCTCCGGGACCGCGTTCCTGGCCTACAGCCCCGCCGGCCCTGGCCTCCTCGAGCTCTACAGCACGTATGTCCCCTCGGCGGACCGCGGCAAGGGCATCGCCGCCGCGCTGGTCGAGGCCGCCGTGGCGTATGCGCGGCAGAAGCGTCTCCGCATCATCCCCAGCTGCTGGTACGTCGCCGAGTGGATGGAGCAGCATCCGGAGCACGCCGACCTCCTCGCCGGCGCGTGAGAGTCATCGTCATCGGTGCGGGGCTCGCCGGCCTCCACGCGGCGGACCGGTTGGCCGATGCCGGGGTCGAGTGACACTGCTGGAGGCTCGGGATCGGCTCGGCGGTCGTGTCTGGACCCGCCACGACGCCGGCAGCGGCATCGCCATCGACCTGGGGCCCGAATGGATCGGTCCCGACGGTGTGATGCACGGCCTGCTCGCGGAATCGGGGTCCTCGCTGGTCGAGGCCCAGGGCCGCCAAGTGCAGAGGGTCGCCGGCGAATGGAGGGATCTGTCGGGTCTGGCCTTCGATTCGCTCCCCACCTCGAGAAGGCCGCTGCCACTCGCCTGCTGCACACCGGCCACGCACTCAAGGTGATCCTGACCTTCCGTGAGCACCTCGTGGTGACGGGTTGGGCCGGCGGGCCCTACGCGAGCCGACTCGAGGGGGCAGGGGAGGGGGTGATCCTCGAGCACGCCCTCGCGTCGCTCGCGCACGCGCTGGGAACGCCGCGCCGCCGGATCGAAGCCCACCTCACGGCGACACACTTCCACGACTGGCAGCCGACCCTTTCGCCCGCGGCGCATACAGCTACGTCGGCGTCGACGGGCTCGACGCGCATCGGACGCTGGCCGAGCCGGTGGCGGACACGCTCTTCTTCGCCGGCGAGGCGACCTCCGGTGAGGGATTCAATGCCACCATGGAAGGCGCTGCGCGCTCGGGCCTTCGGGCGGCGTCGGAGGTGCTCGCCCGCCGGCGCGCGTAGTCCGGATGGGTTGGTCAGCGCGGAGGCGTGGGCTTGCCGAGGATCTTGTCGAGCCTAGGTGTGAGCACGATCTCCGCCTCTCCGGTGGCGATCGCGCGAATCAGGAGCGCGTCCGGCGCGGCGCGGATACCGAAGACCGTACCGCCGCGGATACGCGACCGGAGCCTGACGCCTTCGCCGAGACCGCGATTGAGGTTCTGCTGCAGCAGCGCGCGGCCGTCGGCCAGCGCGGGGCGCAGGTCGATGCGGACCTGCTCGCGCAAGAATCGCTCGATCGCGTCGTCGGCGAGCCACGCCAAGCCGCCGGTCAGCAGGTTCCGGGTCCCCACGTCGTATTTCAAGTCCGGCATGTAGAGCTTCGAGTCGACCGAATCGTAGGCCGGGTGCCCCACGGTATAGAGCACGCCTTCCACCGGTCCGCTCACCGCGACGCCGACTGCAACCCGCCCATCGCCGACTCCCTTGAGGTGAAGGCTGTCCACCCGCAGCGTCTGCCCAGCCACACGGATCCTGGTGCCGCGAAGCTCGCGGCTCAGGATCGTGCTGGCGACGTCGTAGGGAAGGCGTCCCTCGGTGAGCAGGTGCAGCGCCGGCTTTCGGCCGGTGACGTCCTTCGGCGGGGGGAGCGGTCGTGTGGAGGGCTCCGGCCGTGCGCCCCCTGTGACACGAGGGTTGGCGGAGAGACCGATCGAGGTGAGTAGCGTGTCTTTCCGGAGCTGGAGCACGCCCATGCGAACCTCCGACGGATTCACCATGAGCCACAGGCTGTCCGTCAGACGGACCGGCTGCTGGAGGACGCCCCAGATGCGCTTGGCCTCGCGGGGCACATCCACCGCGCCCAGGCGGGCCCCGGCCTCGTCGGCCTTCTGCTGAAGCATCACGCGGGCCGCCTTCATCACGTCCTTGGTGACGTCGATGTCCAGGGCCGTGATCGTGCATTGGTCGTGGTCCGTCTGGGACAGCGGATCCACCGCGGTTTCCGCCCGGGGATGCAGGGTCCAGTCCGGCGCCAGCCTGACGTGCATGGTGACCGCCACGCCGGCTCGGGGAGCCGCCCCCTCCAGCCCGCACGAGGCTCCGATCTCGGGCAAGACCGGCGGGTTGTACCAGACGCGCGCGCGGTATGCGATATCGGTGCGCAGCGTCGCCGAGCGGCCCCGCACCGAGATCTGGAATGGATCGCGCGCCAGCTCGTAGGCGTAGCTCAGCCGATCGTTGTCGGCGGCCTTCTGGCGCTCCTCCAGCTGTCCCATCTTCGGGGGAATGGTGGAATCGAGCCACGCCAGCGCCGGGGCGAGGTGGTAGCGCACCGGTCCGTCGATGTACGACTCCGGGACTTCGAGCAGGGTATCGGTCCAGCTTCCGGTGGCGCGAGGAACCGGGGGCGCCACCTTGTCCGGTCCACAGCTCGCGAGCAGGAGGAGGGCGCCGAGAGGCGCGAGCGCGAGCCGGGGGGAGCGTTGCATCTCACGAAGGCAAGTCCGGTGGCCGCGTCGCAGTCAAGCCGGCGGTCCGTCGGCGTCGTTCGTAGGTGTAGATGACGGGTAGATAAAACGCGATGTCGGCGAGGAGCTTCCCCGCCACGATGCCGATGCCGAGCCCGAAGAGACGCTGTCCCAGGCCCATCGCGAGCGGACGCAGCAGGCCGGTGTCCAGCAGCTCCGCCGGGCCGAACTCGAGCAGGAGCCCTCGCCAGGTGCCGGCGACCTGCCGCCAGCCGTACGGCGCGCGCCGCGCGCCTGCGGCGTAGGCCTCCTGAATCATCTCCCGGGCGACCAACGAGCCATAGAACCCGAGCGCCTCGCCGATCGAGGCTCCATACGCCGCGGCCAGCTGGCTTCCGGTCGAGCCCAGCGCCAGCCACGACCCGGCGAACGCCATGGCGATGCCGAAGACCTCGCTGAGACCGTACCGGCGGATCCACGTGGCGATCCGCGAGCCCGGCGCGGGCTCGTCGAGTGCCACCGCCAGGCCGACTTTGCCGGTGGCTCTGCCGCGAGGGATGCGACCGGCGTGCTGGCTGGTCTCCGGCAGGGCCCTCCGCTCCTCCGCATCGACGAGGGCGTCCAGGTCCCGGCGGTCGAGCTCGAGCCGGAACGAGTGTTCGCCCACGTCCACGACGTCGCCGTCGTCGAGCATGCACTGGGCCTGCACCCGGCTGCCGTTCACGTAGGTGCCGTGGAGGCTGCTGTCGACCAGGAGATAGCCCTGAGGCGTGCGGAGGACGTACGCGTGGGTGCGCGAGACCGCCTCGCTGTCCAGCCGAATGGTACAGGACGGCTCACGACCGATGGTAACGGGCGCCGCCAGGATGAGATGGGAGGCTCCCTTCCCCAGCGCGACCAGTCGCGCGGCGCGAAGCGGTGCCGGGCGGGCGGCGTCGGGGGGATACGGCGATGTCGGCGGCATGACGAGAACGTTACCGTGCGATCGGCGCGGTGTCCAAGCGCCGGTGATGCGCCGCACATCGAGGCGGGCGCCGCCGCTGTAGCGTCGTCTCATGCGAGAACCCTACGAGCAGGAACAGGCGGATCTGAATCCGAATCGGATCGAGGAAGAGCGGCATGCCCGGGAGGAAGCCGAGTATCGGCTGCACGAGCGCGGCATCGAGATGCATCGGGGAGACACGGACGAGGAGGTGGGAAGCGTCCTCGAGGCCATCGAGCGGTTCGAGGCAGCGGTCGAGGCGAAAGGCGGGGATCTTTTCGTCAATCGTCTGGGGGCGACCCAGCCCGAGCGACCGGAGTTCGTGCCGCCGGCTCGTGAGCCGGGCGAGAGCGCCGCGGACTATGCGCGGCGCATCGACTCGGCCGCCGCTCGTCTGCGCGGCCGCTGATCGGCCGTAGCCGCTCCGTCAGGCCTGGACGAGACCGTTCCGGACGGCGTAGCGGACCAGTTGACTGACGCTCCGGATGCGGAGCTTGCGCATCACGTTGGTGCGGTGCGACTCGACCGTCTTGACGCTGATGTGCAGCTCCGCAGCCACCTCTCTGCTGCTCCGTCCCTCGGCCACGAGCTGGACCACCTCGCGCTCGCGCGCCGTGAGGTCTCCCCAGCCGACTGCGTCCTCCGCCTCACCGTCGTGGCCCTCGGTCCCCCCCGCCGACATGGCGAGGCTCGAGGTCATGAACGGCCGCCGGCGCTGGAGGCTCTCCACCGCCGCGATCAGCTCTTTGTCCGCGTCCGACTTCAGCACGTACCCTCTGGCCCCCGCCTTGAGTACCTGGTGGGCCAGCTCCTCGGAGTGATGCATCGTGAGGACGAGCACCTGCGTGCGGGGCGACTCGCGCACGATGCGGCGGGTCGCGTCGAGGCCGTTCAGGTCCGGCATGCTGAGATCCAGCACGACGATGTCCGGATCCAGCGCCTTGGTCTGCTCCACCGCCTCGCGCCCGGTCGAGGCCTCGCCGCACACTTCCCATCCGGCCTGCCCCTCCAGCAGCGCCCGGACGCCCCGGCGAACCACGGGATAGTCGTCGACCACGAGAATGCGCAGGGGCGTCATGAAATCTCCGAAGCGAGGGGAAGCTGGACGCGTATCACCGTGCCACCGGGTCCGGAGTCGAGCGCGAAGCCGCCACCGAGCTGCTCGATGCGCTCGCGCATGCCGGCGATACCGACGCCTTCCGGTGCGCGCTGGTCCATCTCCTGAGGCAGGCCGCGGCCCCAGTCCTGGACCTCGAGCGTCACCCGGTCAACGTCGGTGGCGAGCCGGATCTCCGCTGACGCGCTCTCCGCATGGCGATGAATGTTGATCAGGCTCTCCTGCACGCATCGGAACAGGGTCGTCTCGATCTCCTGCGGGAGGCGCGGGAACTCCTCGGAAACCGCCAGCCGGACGGTGATACCGCTGCGGTGACCGAAGCCCCGGGTGTACCAGCGGAGCATGGAGACCAGTCCCGCCTCGTCGAGCAGGGGCGGGTGCAGGAGGTACGAGAGCACCCGAATGTCCTCCATGGCACGCCCGGCGAGCGTGACGCTCTCCTCCAGGATCTCGCGGCCCGAGTCGCCGGCCACCGCGCCGCTTCGATCGAGGGCCGCGAGGTTCATCTTGAGGGCCGCGAGGTCCTGGGCGGTCGTCTCGTGGAGCTGACGCGCGATGCGCCGCCGTTCGTCGTCCTGCACGCGTACCAGGCGCGCCGACAGCGTCCGCGAGAGCGAGACCGATGCGTTGCGCTCGAGCTCCGCCCGCTTGAGGGCGGTGACGTCGGCGATCGTGCCGATGCAGCTGACCACATCGCCGGTCGGCCCCAGCACCGGGTGACCATGATAGTGAATGTGCAGCACGGTGCCGTCCAGCCGGAGCAACCGGTATTCCCCCTCGAAGTCGCACTTCTCCTCGATCCCCCGCCGCACATCCTCGTCCACCTCGCTCGCCTCGTCCGGATGAATGCGCTCCAGAATCTGGGAGTAGGTGGGCGGCGCAGACGAGGGCTCGAAGCCCAGGATGTGATACGTCTCCACGGACCAGAACAGGGTCCAGGTGAACGGATTCAGCACCCAGCTGCCGGTGCGGCTGATCCGCTGCGCATCGGCCAGGTAGGCCTGGCTGAGCCGCACCGCATCCTCCGCGAGCTTGCGATCGGTGATGTCCTCCACCATCGCCATCAACATCCGAGGCTCCCCGTCATCACCGCCAAGCACGGTCGTATTGACGCGCACCCACACTACCTGGCCGTCGCGGTGCCGGTAGCGCTTCTCCACCGTGGCCTGCATCCGCTCGCCGCGGCTCATCGCGGCCCGGAGCTCCGCCATGGCGGCGCGATCGTCCTCGTGGGTCAGGTCCACGAAGGTGAGGCATTCCAGCTCGTCCGCGGTGAACCCGACGATACGCTGGTACGCCCGGTTCGACGCCACGATGCGGCCGGCCACATCGGTGATCGACATTCCGATTCCGGCGCACTCGAAGACCGCGCGCCAGGGGGGATCGTTCGACGCGGCCAAAGGGCTCGCCGCGTTGGTCGGGCTCCTCCGATGCTTCATCGTCGCTCGGGCGTGAGAAGGTCGCGGGGGCAGCCCGCCAAGTAGAGGGAACGATGCGGCCGTTGGAGTGGAGCCGGAAGGTGATGTGGAAAGCTAGGAACCCCGGACGGTGGGGTAAAGTGACAAGAACAGGGGATCTGCGACGTTTTTGCGACAGAAAAACGGGCTATTCTGTCGCAAACCCGTCATGACATACGGGTGACCATGGGGGCACGCGCGCCGGCGGGGGCGGGCTCTCCCAGCGCCCAGCCGATGGAGAGGCGGACCTGTCTCGGCTCGAACCGGTGGCAGTGGACATCCTCGACCCCGCCGGCCGGCTCACCGGCCAGGCGCGGCAGCGCGCGGCGATGAGCCCCGGCACGGTGTCGAGCAGCCCGCCATTCAGCGTCGGATCGAGATGGCCCCCACGGTGACGTCAAACGGCCCGAAGATCAGCTCGTCCGCGTCCTCAGCGTGACCGTATCCGACCGTCACCGTGCCGGTTCCCAGCTCGTTTCCGGCCGTGACATCCTTCTGAAAATTCTCGCCGTCCACGCTCGCGGTCGTGGCCAGGTCGGTGGGTGTGAAGACGAGCGCGGTGTGGTGATCCTCGTCGATGCCGCTGATCACCTCGCCCTCGTCGCTGAGGAACCTGACTTCGATCCGCAGTGTTCCCCCGGCCGGCAGCAGCAGGTTGTCGGTGACGTCCACTCCGCCGACGAAGAGCGCGGCGTCCGCCGGGGTGTGATCCTCGCCGGGCCCCGACTCGTCGCCGCCGCAGGCTGAGAGGAGCGCGGTGGCGATCACGGCGGACAGCCAGGGGAGCGCAGTGCGTGTCATGGAGGTTCTCCGGATGGATGTGAATGGGTTCAGTCGCGGTCGCCGAACCGCATGGCGACGCGGAGCACACGAGGGGACCCGGGATTGAGGAATCCCGATGCCCGAAGTTCCGGGTAGCGCGTGTCGAGCAGGTTGAGCAGGTCGAGGTCGAGGGTCGTGCCCGAGTGTCCGAGGCGAACCGATCCGCCAAGGTCGAGCACGCCGTAGGCGCGCGTCCGTATGCCGGGCTCGCCGATCGGCGTGAACGGCCCCGACACGCGGAGCGTGGCCCTGGCGCCGAGTGCCGGGGTGAGGGTTGCCTCCGCACCAATCGATCCGGAATACCGCGCCACGCCAGGCACCCTCGCACCTGGAGTGAGGGGAACGTCGTGGAAGCGCGGCGCAGGAAACTCGCTCGGTTGCCGTACATCGAGCCTCGGCACCGCGACTTCCGTGGCGTCCGAGCCGACGCCGGTGATACGGGCGTCGTTGAACGTGGCCTCCGCGGTCAGGCGGAGCGGCATGATCGGCGCCACCGAGAGGTCGAGCGACACGCCCTGCCGCACGCTCTCGCCCGCGTCGGAAACCTCGCGGGTGACCGGGTCCTGAATGCGCTCGCTGGACACGTCGAAACGGAAGAGGGCGATCCGTCCCTCGAACCGCTCGCCCTGGTAGCTGGCGCCGACCTCCTTGGCCCAGGCCACCACCGGCGGCCGCGAGGGGTCGCCGATCACGCCGATCGCGCCGCGGAACCCGCGGCTGAGCGAGGCCAGCAACGCCACCCGGCCGTTCAGCAGATAGCGGGCACCGAGCTTGGGGCTCACCAGCACGCGAGTCTCGGTGCGCCAGGGGGCGCCGGCGGCGAGCCGGTCGAGACTCCTGTATCCGATGACGTCGAGCCGGCCGCCCAGGTCGTAGGCGATGCGCTGGACGAGCAATCCTCGCCACCTCGCATAGGCGGCCCCGGACCGGTAGCGGCCGTCGTTGCCCTGGTCCTGACCTGCGCGCGCCCGGGCCTCCGTGTCGAACAACTCGTACCTGGTCCAGTCGGCGCGGCCGGTCACGCCGACGGTCACCTCCGACGTCCCTGGGCGCCACACCGTTCGTGCGTCGCCCCCGACGGCGATCCGGCGGTCTTCCTCCTCGGTCTGCTCCACCGCGCCGTCGTGGGGGACGTTGAGAAAGACGCGTGAGCCCACTCCCTGCGTCCACAGCGAAGTCTCCAGGGTCGCCGACTCGGCGACCGGCCGGGCGTAATGACCGTGGAGGATCATCCGGCCCGCGCTCCCGCCGTCGGTCGGGTCGGTCGCCGCGTCGAGCTCGTCCGCGTTGTACCGTGCCACCGAGACGAAGCCGGGCGAATTCCAGGTGGAACCGTAGAGCATCGCGCCGCCCGTGAGGCGGCCCCGGCCCACCTGACGCCACCCGTGGACGACCCCGTTGCCCAGCCAGTAGTCGTCGTTCTCCCGCCACCCCTGCTGGCGCTGGCCGTCCACCGCGGCGAAGACGCCACCATTCGACCCGCGCCGCCCCGTGCGATACCAGCCGCCGACGTCGCCATAGCTCGAGCCGCGCACCGCGCCTGTTGCCCCAGGGGCGTCATCCGCGGTGACGGCCTCGACCACGCCGCCGAACGCGAAGTCTCCATACAGGGGACTCGACGGCCCGTGAATGACCCGGAGCGACGCGATCGAGGCGGGGGAGAGCAGGCTCCAATCGGCATAGCCCTCGACGTGTCCGTGCACCGGCAGGTTGATCGGGACGCCGTCGATCACCAGCAGGACGTCGGACGAGTGATCCGAAGTGAAGCCGCGGATCACGGCGTCGGAAGCGAACCCCGGTCCCTGTCCCTGCTCGTGAACCTCGATGCCGGCGGTTCGCCGAACCAGGTCGTATGCGCCGCTCGCCGGCGCCCGGTGCAGGCGTTCGGCTGGTACGTCGATGGTCTCGACCGGCGGTGCCACCGCCTGGGCTCGGGCGCCGACCACCGTGATCGGCGCAAGCGTGGTCACGCCCGTGGTGTCACGCGTCGTGTCGGCTGCCGCGTGGTCGTGCTGCGCGCGCGCCGTCCGTGGAACGAAGGCGATCGCAACGAGCGCAGCCAGCAGGCGAATGCTGACCGGTCGCGGCGCGATGCGGTTCGAAAGCAATGCTCCCATACCCCAACCCTCCGATGCGCCGGGCGTCAAAATGCGACGGCGCGCACCCGCGCCGGCGTAGCGCCGGCGACGATGATGGTCTGCCCTATGAACGACGGGAGGTCAACCGAGGTGCGAGGGGGGGCCGATGGAGAAGGGAAGGCGGTGGGCCGAGGGTCCCGCCGCCGGAGCGGTGGCCAGCGGGTAGCGGGCGACTTCGGATGACGGCTGACTGAGAACGGCGGCGAATTCGGAAGGCTCGACCAGCGTGCCGGTGGAGGCGGCATGCGCGACGCACTCGCAGGCGGGGACGTCCGACCCGGAGTGGGGGTGCTCCTGGTGATGCTGCGGGCCGTCGGCGGAGTGGTGCCCGGTGGGGACGCAACCCCAGGCGAAGGGCGAGACCGCCACCCGGAAGCCAAACGCCGCCGCGACCGTGAAGGCAAAGAGGACCCGCATGGTCTCTACATTGGCCGGGTGCCGCGGCGGGCGCAAGCCGACCCCGCCGGAGGAGGCTGCCATGGCGGGTCACGGCTTGTCACACTTCAGCGCGATCCCAGCGCGCGCTCGAGCGGAAGACGATGGAAGGTCGCGAAGTCGCGCACGAAGTAGAGCTCGCGCCCTCCGGGCGAGTAGAAGGGAAAATTCTCGGTTCCCGGCGAGTTGACTCCGCCGGCCACAGGACGGGGCCGGCTCCACCCGGTGTCCGATGGAAACGTCACGTAGACATCCGCCGGCCCGGGCCGTCCGGTGTCGGGGCGCACGCCGATCATGGCGAGAGCGTACGTCCTGTCGTACCCCGGCGTCGTCTCGTAGAGGTGCTGGTCCGGCTCGACCAGGGCACGGATCGCGAGCCACGCGGCAGAGGTATCCGGGGAGAGGTGCTTGCTCCCGTCCCACCGACTCACGTGCTCGCTGTGTCCCCGGTAGTCCCAGTCGCTCCGGTTGAAATAGAGGTCCCCCCGGCCGTCGAATATCGGCTGCGAGTGATAGTGGGACCACTCCGTCGCCTCGGCCAGGAAGGTGGGCGTGCCCCAGGCGGCTCCGCTCCGCTCGACGTACCAGAGGTATGCGCTGGGATGCGTCGAAGTGTCGCCCGGCGCGGGACGATACGACGAGAAGACCATCCGCCGGCCGTCCGGCGAGATGGCCGGGTAGAGATCGGAGTGATCCCCACCGAGCGACATCCTTTCCGGAGCGCTCCAGCCGTCGCCGGTTCGGTGCGAGCGGAAGATACGGTAGTCCTCGCGACCCTCCGTCACGTTCTTGAAGTAGTAAAGGGTGTCCCCGTCCGGCGTGAACGATCCCCGAAAGATGTTGCCGATGGAAATCGTCTCCGCTCCAATGATCTCTGGGCTCGTCTGGGAGAGGGGGGCTGAAGCCGTGCAGGCGACCAGGGAGGCGATGACCGGCAGGGCTGTGGTGCGCATGCGGATGCGGCGACGAGCGAGCGGCACGCGGGCGTTCTCCGGTCGGAGTGTGCGAGAGGACTCTCCACTCTCTACGGCAGAAGCGTTCCCGTGGTGTCGAAGATCAGCGGGGTCGGGTTACGATCTCCGCAGCACGAACTCCCGCTGGACCCGCCATGCGCCTCATCGGATCGCTCTCAGCGTCGGGTGGAGAGAAACGTCACGATGGCGCGCGTCTCGTCCGGGGTGAGGACCCTGGCATAGGCCGGCATGTTGGGGCCGCCGTTGGTGATCCGCGCCGTCATCTGGTCGGCCGACATCCGCGCGGCCACGTCGGTGAGGTCCGGACCGCGTTTGCCCCCGTATGTGGCGATCGCGTGGCAGAACGCGCACCCCTTGTCGTGAAACAGCTGCGCGCCTTCCACTACGGCCGGCTCGTTGCTCCCGACGACCTGCGCCGGAAGCGGCAAGGCGGCGAAGTCGGGTGACCAGGTCGCCCGCTCTCCCGCCACCCAGAAGACCACGATCATCGTCCAGATGAACACCACGAGTAGCGCGGCGAGCGGCCGCCGGCGTACGCTGCGCTCGCCCTTGTTGAACATGGGCACCAGCAGCAGGAGGGCGCCGAACACCAGCGGCCCGGCGATGATGATGATGGACTCGAGGTGCTGCGGGGCCATCGCCAGCACGGCGAAGTACCAGAGGAAATACCAGTCGGGCCGTGGATACGCCTCGAGCAGGCTCGGGTCGGGCGGCGGGCCGAGATCGGGCGGGCCGACGATGATGGCGAGGAGGGCGACCGTCGCGACCACCGCGGCGCCGAACACCACGTCGCGCCACGCGGCGTCGGGCCAGAACGGCACGCCTTCCCGGCGGAGGAGCTCGTCGTAGCGCTCGCGATAGGTCGCGGGGTCCACCGGGTTCCCCACCTTCGTGCGCTCGGAGATCCCGTGGCGCAGCACCAGCATCAGATGGACTCCGATGAACGCGAAGACGATCGCGGGGATGAAGAACACGTGGAAGGCGAAGAACCGGCTGAGGGTCGCGCCGCCGATGGTATCGCCGGCGAGAAGGAATCGCGCCATCTCGCCGCCCACCACCGGCATCCGTCCGGCCTGCGCGGCGCCGACGATGACCGACCACACCGCCGTCTGGTCCCAGCGAAGGAGCTGGCCGGTGAACGCGAGCGCCAGCGTCAGCAGCAGCAGCACGGCGCCCGTCAGCCAGTTGAGCTCGCGCGGAAACTTGTACGCGGCCATCAGGTAGGTGCGGGAGACGTGGATGCCGATGAGCAGCACCATGGCCGACGCGCCGAAGTAGTGCATGCCGCGGAGGAAGCGGCCCAGCAGGGCCTGCTCGGAAATGAAGCGCAGGCTCTCGTACGCCTGTCCGCTCGACGGCACGTACACCGTCGCGAGCGCGATCCCGGTGGCCACCTGCAGGATGAACGCGATGAGCGTGGCGCTGCCGAAGACGTACCACCATCCGGTGCGCGGAGGGACCGGGTGCGCCAACGCGCGGCGGGTTGCGGTGATGAGACCGCTGCGGTCATCGAGCCAGGCGATGAGGCGGGTGATCACGGGATCAGGCGATCGGGATGGGGCTGGTCTCGATCTCGACTTCGCCGTTACGCACCCGCACCGGATACGTCGGGAGCGGCTTCGGCGGCGGCCCGGCGGAGACCGAGCCGTCGGCGTAGTACACCCCGCCGTGACACGGGCAGAGAAAGAGCTGCGCATCGGAGACCCAGCGGACCGGGCAGCCGAGGTGAGTGCAGTGCACCGAGAACGCGGTGAAGCGCGTCTCGTCGTCGCGGCGAACCCACGCCGCGGTGCGAGCCGTGACGCCGGCCCAGGGCAGGGGAGAGGCATCCTCGAAGCGCACGCTCACCGTCTCGCCCACCGCGAAGTCCTGCACGCGTCCCACCGATCTCCAGGCGCGCGGCTCCTTGCGGAGGAGCGGTGCCAGAAGAAATCCGACGACCGGCAGTCCGATCACCGCACCGGTGGCAGCGGAGAGCGCGACCGACATGCGGCTGAGGAAACGGCGCCGATGAACCGTGGACGCGTCGGGGTCAGGAGGGGGAGCAGAATCCATGGGTCCGGTCCGCCAGATGGAGCGTGTGAGTCATGCGGGGGCTGCCAACATACGACCGGCTCGGGGGAGCGACAAGCGGTCGCGACTCGATGACGCGCCCACAACCGACCCTAGAAATTTCCTCTTTAACATCACAGTAAACGCCTATGCTGCAACATATTACCGATAGCAGTTAAAGTGTTGTCTACCTATCGTCCTGCAAGCCCGGGTGCGGCCTGGCTCGCGAGCGGCGAGATCGCCTCCAGCCGGCGCGCAAGCGCGTCCGCCGTCGGTGGACGATCCTCCGGCCGCTTCGACAGGCAGGCGAGCACCAGCGCTTCGAGCTCCGCGGGGATCGGCTGCGGTACACGCTGCGACGGCGGAAGCGGGTGCTGCTGCAGGTGCTGCAGGATCGTCTGGAGCGGCGTTTCGCCCTCGAAGACGATGTGGCCGGTGAGGAGGTAGTATGCGACGCAGCCGAGCGAATAGAGGTCGGCGCGTCCATCCACCGCGCCCCCCTGCGCCATCTCCGGTGCCATGTACGCCGGTGTGCCAGGCGTCATGCCCGCGGCATCGGTCAGGGACTCCTGACTGGGTCCGGCCATGGACCGCACCAGACCGAAGTCGAGCACCTTCACGAAGTCCTCGCGCAGACCGAGCGTGCCGATGTGAATGTTGGCGGGCTTGATGTCGCGATGGACCAGGCCGTTGGCGTGTGCTTCGGCCAGCGACTCGCACACCTGCCGCAGGATGCTCACCACACGACCCGGGCCCAGCGGCCCCACTCGGCGCACCAGCGTCTCCAGGTTGGAGCCCTCGAGGTACTCCATCACCAGGTAGAGTGTCCCCTCCTCGGTGACGCCGAAGTCGTAGAGCTCGACCGTATGGGGCGACCGCAGCTTGGCGGCCGCCTCGGCCTCGCGCCGGAATCGCACGGTGGCTGTCTGCCCGAGGGTGCCGTCGCCGGCGGCCAGCACCTCGGGCCGGATCAGCTTGATCGCGGCGGGACGGGCGAGCATCCGGTGGGTCGCGCGATAGACCTCTCCCATGCCCCCGCGGCCGAGCAGGTCGCCGAGCCGGTAGCTCCCCAGCTCGCGCTCGCGGCTCACCTGCTGGCCCAGGCGCGTCACCACGTGCGAGATCACGACCGCGACGCCGAGCAGGAGGTAGTTCGGAAAGTGCATGATGAATGCGTTCCGGAGCGGTCCGTAGTGGTAATCGCCGAACGCATGTGCCAGGACCATGCCGAGCGGATCCATGCTGGCGGCGATGAACCCCGCGACGAGCATCTTCCATGGCGTCGCCGGGACGATGGCCGCGAACATCAGGATGATGGGTCCGACCCAGGTGATCATCGGGTTCACGTCGGTCGGCGCGAACCAGGGCTGCGCCCAGTGGATCAGCACACCGATGCCGAACGCACTGACCACCATGAACCCGAGCGAAAGGTCCATCACCAGCTCCGGATCCCGCCGCCGGGCGCGGACGAACGCGTACACTCCGAGCGAGACCGCCACGCTGCTCGCCGCGAGCCAATCCACGCCGCGGAACTCCGCCCACCCCATGTCCGACGGATCGGTGAGGTAGAGGAAGAAGTGCCCGAGGGCCGGCGTGACGAACCACAGCGCCGCGCCGACCAGCGCCATGATCTCGAGTCGCCGGGAGGCTTGGCGCAGGAGATCGTTCGGCAGCTTTCGGGCGGCGCTGATGGTGGGTCGGGATTCGGCGCCACCTTCCCGCGTGAGGCGACCGATCAGCTTCGGCGTCGGCATGGTCAGGGCATTATAGGCCCCACGAGACCGCGATGCATCGCCATCATGCGTCGGCGGACGTCCGTGTCGGGGGAGGAGGGGGCCAGAGGGCTCCCAGTCTGGCGTCCCAGTCCGGGGGCTCGATAGGCTTGTTCCCGCCGTGGGGATAGTGCGTCATCTCACCCACTACGATTCGCTCGCCCAAAGCGTAGAGATCCACGCGCACGAACGCGAATTCGCTCGAAAGGCGCTCCGCGATCACGCGCATCGGTTCCCACGTGGCGGGCAAGGTGATGACGGGTCCCTGTGGGTAGTACATCCGCACCGGTGCGGGTGTGCCGTCGGGAAAGTAGAAGTTTCGCGTGTGGTCCGTGAATCGGCTGAAGTCCACCTGGACGAGGGCGGCACGCCCACCGAAGCAGAACCACTTCCAGTCGGGCGGAACGTCGGCCTCTCGGCCGAGCAGCTCCTCGACGATGAGTCGTGGTCGGATCCCGCGGTAGCCCCACTCGCCGTTCTTCCGCCAGTACTGGGTGGCGAGCCAACGGCGCGCCTGTCGGACGATCAGCAGGCGGGTGTCGGGGGCGTCCTGCCGGACAATGGAGGTCATCCCGCTTCCGTGGGTCGCCTTGACGACGTAGCCCGAGGGCAGCCCCAGGGCGTGGAGCTCCTCGGGCGAGTCGAGGAGCGCATAGAGGTCGGGCAGATGGCCGGGGCCGAGCCGCGCCTCCACGAACCCGCGCAGTGCGAATTTGTCGGAGGTGACGCGGAGCAGAGGATCGCGATCGCGGGCCATCTTGTGATAGAGATGATGCGTCAGGGTGCGCGGGTGCCGAAGCGGCAGCCGGGTGCCGTACCACAGCAGATGCCGGACCCACTGGAAGCCCATGGGCGGGAGCAACGCGGCGACGCTGCGAATCCGCCGCCAGAGCCGCCGCGACCGGCGGCGCGCGCGGGTCAGCTCAGGCGGCATCGGCGCGCAGTCCGAGAAACGCGGCATAGCGTCGCGCCGCAACGCCCACGCTCCGACGCGCGGCGGGCCGGAGCGACGCGAAGGGTCTCCAGGTGAACCGGACCGTCCCCTTGGCCAATGTGCGGGACCAGTGGCCCACCACGCGCCCGCTCACCACCACCGCCGGCGAGAGCAGTCCCATCCCGTCCGCTCGCCGCGCATGCTCGTCCGACACCAGATGGCGCCGGTCCCTGTAGGCGACGGTGAGCTCGTCGAAGGCGGGGAGAAGGAATGCGCGAGCGGAAGCGCGAGCGGCGAGGTCGTTGCGCGGGACCCAGTAGGTGCGGCCTTCGATCTGCTCGGACTCGATGTCGCTTCGCACGAAGCCGATCGCGCGAGTCGCGTCCGCAACCGTGAGTCCCGACCACCACGCCAAGTCCTGTGTCGTAGCCGGCCCGTGGCTGGCGACGTACCGCCGAGCCAGCTGCGCCAGCGCCTCGTCGCGCGAGAGCGATGGAGCGTGGGTCACCCACTCGTCGAGCAACACGACGGTCTGCTGCTTCCCCTGGCGCGGTCCGAGACAGATGACTCCGCCCTGAGCCAGGCGGCCGACGAGATGCAATCCGCGCCCGCCGGCCGTCGAGATCCTCGCCCGATCCCACGCTCGGTACAGCGCATCACGGGTGAGCCGCCGCCCACCTTCCAGCTCGCGGCTCGCCACCTCACCCGCACGCCCCACCGTCCGCTGGTCGAGACCGAATTCCTTGGCCAGTCTCGCGGCGTTCGCCGCCACGACCCGAGCCGCCAGGAGCGACAGCATCCAGCGCACGTCCGCCGCGGCGACGAAGTGCAGCGTACCCCGCATAGGCCACGTCCGCACGACGTCGCCCCGCGCGATCGCCTGTTCGACGGACTGTTCGGTCGCCCCCCGGGTGCGCAGGCCGATCGCCCAGAGCGCGCCGAGGTAGTCCTGCGCCTGCACGGCGCCGAGCCAGCGCACGACGTCCGTCGGGTCGGTGAAGGCCGTGGCGGCGAGGCGCTGGCTCTGGAGCCGGCGTTGCACGAGTTGCGCGGGCGTCATGCGCCGGAAAATACATCAACGCGACGCGCGCCCCGAAAATGCGCTGGGCGCGCGCACGACTGCCGCGGTCCCTCGAGCTGCCGATGATCAGTACCCTCACGGGCTACTCTTGCGACCGCGATCGGGGCGCCGTAGTGTGACCATGCCTCTTGGCATCACCTCCACGTGGAGAGCTCTCATGGCTCGCATCCCTTCGAACGCGCTCGTGGCGGCGTCGGTCGCCGTCGCGGTGGCCGTTGCCTGTGCCGACCCCTCGTCACCCTCACCCGACGCGGCGCGGACGGCCGCCGAAACCGCCAGTACCGTCGCAGGTCCTGTCCTTCGCCGCCAGCAGAGCGGCACGACCCAACGGCTCCAGGCAATCAGCCCCGTCACCCACCAGATCGTCTGGGCCAGTGGCGTCGGCGGGACCTATGCGCTCACCACCGACGGCGGCCGCAACTGGCACTCGGGTGTGGTCCGGGGCGCCGAACTCCTGCAGTTTCGCGACGTCCACGGTGTGAGCGACAAAGAGGCCTATCTTCTCGCCGCCGGCGTGGGCACCGACTCGCGCATCTACAAGACGGTGAACGGCGGCCGCACCTGGACCCTGCAGTACACGAACCCGCTCGCCAACGGATTCTACGACTGCTTCGACTTCTGGACCCCCGACCGCGGTATCACGATGGGCGACGCGGTCAACGGTCGCCTGCCGGTCCTGCGTACCGGGAACGGCGAGGACTGGTTCCGTATCAGCGGCAGGCTCCCGCCGGCCCAGGCCGGGGAGGCTGCGTTTGCCGCGAGCGGCACCTGCGTCGAGACCCACGGCACCAAGCTCGCCTGGATCGCGACCGGCGGCGCCGAGCACGCGCGCATCCTTGCGACCAGGGACGGCGGTGCCACGTGGCACTCCTACCGGACGCCAATCGTGCAGGGCACGCCGGCCTCGGGGCTCTTCACCGTGGCCTTCCGCGACGAGCGGCACGGCATCATTGCCGGTGGTGACCTGGAGGCTCCGGACTCTCCGTCCGACAACGTGGCGGTGTCGAACGACGGCGGAAGGACGTGGAAGCTGGTGACCGGCACCCCCTTCAATGGCGCGGCGTACGGGCTCAGCTACGTGCCTTCCGCCAAACCTGAAGAGCAGCGGCGCGTGGTGATCACGGGGCCGGGTGGCGCCGCGTGGACGCCGAACGAAGGCAGGAAATGGCACTTGATCCCCGGCGTGCAGGACTACTGGGCGGTGGCGTTTGCCGACCCGAGGCACGGCTGGCTGGTGGGGACCGAGGGACGGATCCTCAAGGTGGTCTTCTAGCCAGTTACACTGCCGGTCGCGCGGCGGCCGCTCCGGCCGCGCGCCCGGTGGCCCAGGCCCAGAGGAAGTTGTACCCACCGATGGGGCCGAAGGCATCCAGTACCTCGCCGCAGAGGAAGAGGCCCGGATGCCGGCGGCTCTGCATCGTGCGAGGGTCCACCTCAGCCAGACTGACCCCGCCGCCGGTGACCTCCGCCTTGCGATAGCCCTCGTCACCGGTCCAGGCGAGCGGCGCGCGGACCAGCATGTCGATCAGCCGTCGCCGCTCGTCGCGGCGGAGCTGCGCGAGCGTCTGCGACGGCGCGACGCCCGCCGCCGTCACCAACGCGTCCGCCAGCCGCTCGGGCAGCTCCCGCCGAATCGCCCCGGCGACCGTGCGCGTTCCCTCCGGCCGCAAGGCGGCCTCCCATCCCTCGTCGTCCAGCTCGCACCACCGGACCGCCAGGGTAGCAGTCGAGTCTCCCTCCATGCGGGAGCGCACGACCACGTGTGAGACGTCGAGCACAGTGGGCCCGCTGTACCCCCGGTGCGTGAAGAGGAATCCTCCGGCCGCCGCGAGCGTCCGGGCGCCGTCGCGCGCCGTGATCGTCACCGGCAGCGACACTCCGGCCAGCGCCGCGAAGGGCGGCGGGCTGCAGAGGATCGGGGTGAGCGCGGGATAGGTCGGGTGGATGGTGTGGCCCAGGGCGGCCGCCATCGCCAGGCCGCGTCCATCGCTTCCGGTGGCGGGAACCGACAGGCCGCCGGTCGCGATGACGACCGCGTCCACCTCGAGGGGGGCGGCGGTTTCCGTGACGACCCGCCAGCCGCCTCCGGAGGGCTCGATGCCGGTCACGGTGGTCCGCCCGAGGAATCGGGCCCCGCGGCGTCCCGCGAGGGCCAAGAGCCCGTCCCGCACGTCGCGCGCGCGATTCGAGGCGGGGAAGAGCTTGGCGCTCTCGCTCTCCTCGACCAGCGGCATCGCGAGCTCGCGCTCGAAGAAGGCCACCTGCTCCGCGAGCGGCCAGGAGCGGAGCATGTTGCGCAGGGTTGCGTGGGAGGAGTCCGTCACGAAGCGCCGCTCGTCTACGCGGGCGGGAAGGATGTTGCAACGGCCGCCGCCGCTGATCAGGATCTTGCGCCCGCCGTCGGCCGTGCGCTCGATCAGCCAGGTCTCCGCGCCGCCCGCGGCGGCGAAAATCGCCGCCATGGTTCCGGCGGCGCCGGCCCCGATCACGGCCACTCGGCGTTGGGGAATGCTCCCTCCAGGCTTGGTGCATCGGTCCAGGGAGGCCGGAATCTAGCCCGCCCCATGTTGCCGCGACTCCCGCGCAACCCTGACGGCACTTCCCTTGTCCCAATTGTTCGGTGTTCCTAAGATTGGCGCGCACGCCGCATCGGAGCGGCGCGCTTCCCGCGTCCCCCGAGGTCCTCGTGCTCTTCCTGGCAATCGTTCCCGCGCTCGCGCTCGCATTGCCGCAGACTACGCCCACCGCCATGCCGCCGTCCCCGGTCAAGCGGATCGAGGTCGCCCCCGCCAACCGGAAGGTCACTGCCGGGGACAGCGTGCAGCTCACCATCCGGGCGCTCGGCGCGAACGGCAAGCCGATTCCCGAGGCGGTGCTGTGGGTCCAGCTCCTGGGTGGCGGCGGTGAGGGGACCGTACGCCCCGGCAGCTACTGGCTGGTGGCGAGCTCGGTCGGGAAGTTCCCGCTGGGGCTGAGCGCCGTGGTGCCGGGCACGCGTCCGTTCGTGGACTCCGCGTCGGTCGAGTATGAGGGCGTACCCGGTCCGGCGGTGCGGGTGGAGCTCACACCCGCCGCCGCGACGATCGTGGACGGTCAGTCCGTGGCGCTGAGCGCGCTCGCCTTCTCCAAGGCGAACGACCGCACGACCGATCGGATCGTCTGGAAGTCGAGCGATCCCGCGATCGTGGCGGTGGACCCGCAGGGCGTGATCAGCGGACGGGGGAAGGGCAGTGCCCGGGTCACCGCGACGGTGCCGGGCGCGTCGGCGGGAGTGGACGTGCGCGTGGTGGCGGACAATCTCTCGAAGATCACCCTCAGCCCCGCGAAGCCCGAAGTGCGTCAGGGCGACGTGGTCGCGTTCGAGGCGGACGTGCGCGACGCCGCGGGCAAATCGGTCGTCGGGCTCACGCCGACCTGGAGCTTCTCGCCAGGGGACGGCCAGCTCGGCGCCGACGGGCGCTTCGTCGCCTACCGTCCGGGGACGTACATCGTCACGGCGAGCGTGGGCCGCCGAGCCGCCAGCGTTGCCGTCAAGGTGGGCCAGCGCGACGTCCGTCGTTCGGTGACGGTGGTGGGCCGGCTGCCGCGGACCGCCTTCCTCACGTCCGAGGTCTGGATCCATCCCAACGGGAAGGTGGCCTACCTCGGCACGCACGGGGGCGGCGATCGGGTGTACGCGCTCGACATCAGCGATCCCAATCGGCCCGTGATCGTGGACTCCCTGCAGGCGAATACCCGGCTGGTCAACGACATGCAGACCACGGCCGACGGCAACTACATGGTCTTCACCCGCGAGGGCGCCTCCGACCGGAAGAACGGCATCGTCATCGCCGACACTCGCGATCCGTTGCACCCCAAGGAGATCTCGCAGTTCGTGGACGGCGTCGCGGCGGGCGTGCACTCGGTCTACATCTACGAGCATCCCCAGCACGGGCGCTTCGTCTACCTCACCAACGACGGCACCGGCGCGGTGGACATCGTGAACATCACCGACCCGGCCAAGCCCACGCGCGCGGGCGAGTGGCGCACCAATCGCCCGGACGCCGCACGGTACGTCCACGACCTCGACATCGTCGACGGCCTGATGTACGCCAGCTACTGGAATGACGGCCTGGTCGTCCTCGATATCGGGAACGGCAAGTGGGGCGGCCGGCCGGAGAAGCCGGTGCTGGTGTCGCAGTTCAAGTACAACCTCGACTCGCTGTACAAGGAGGTCGAGGACGTGAGCGGCGCCGGCTTCACCCGCGGCACCCACACGGCCTGGCGGCAGCGCGGCGGCAAGTACGTCTTCATCGCCGATGAGGTCTACCTCAATCGGCCCATCCGCGGCGCCCGGGATGCCTCCTCCAGCCGGATGTACGGGACGCTGCAGGTGGTGGACGTGAGCGACATCGAGCACCCGAAAGCGGTCGCGTGGTATACGCCGGAGAACGGCGGAGCCCACAACGTGTGGCAGGTGGCCGACACGCTGTATGTCGGCGCGTACGATGCCGGCTTCCACGTGTTCGACATCTCGGGTGAGCTCAAGGGCGACCTGCGCGCCCAGAACCGCGAGATCGCCTCGCTCAACACGGCCGACATGGGTGGCGTGGTGCGGAACGCGGCCTTCACCTGGGGCGTGGTGGTGAACCCGAAGGACGGCCTCGCCTACGTGAACGACTTCAACAACGGCCTCTGGGTGGTGCGGGTGAATCCCAAGAAGCCGACGGAACCGCTGGTCCCGTGAAGCTGCTCGCCTCGCTCGCGCTGCTCGCCGCCTGCGCGCCGGCTTCGCCGCCCGCGGCGGAGCCCCGGCCCGAGCGTCCGGCCGCGTCGTCCGCGACGGCCGACACGCTCCCTCGCGACTACCTGGTGTTCGTCGCCAGCGAGGGGAACGACCGACTGGCGCTCGTCCGGTATGGACACGGCAAGGCGCGGGTCGAGCGCGAGCGAGCCATCGGGCTCAATCCCACCGAGCTGGCGGGGCCGCATGGGCTGTACGTCTCGCCGGACAAGCGGTGGTACGTCGTTTCCACCGCCCACGGCACGCCCAACGGCGCGCTCTGGAAGTTTTCCACCGCCAGCGACGAGGAGGCGGGGCGGGTGTCGCTCGGACTGTTCCCCGCGACGGTCCAGATCGCACCAAACGGGCACTATGCGTGGGTGGTGAACTTCAACCTGTATGGCGATATGACGCCGTCGTCGGTGTCGGTCGTCTACCTCGACGACATGCTCGAAGTGCGCCGGATTCCGACCTGTGTCATGCCGCACGGCTCGCGACTCACGCTCGATGGGAAGCGCCACTACTCCGCCTGCATGATGAACGACGCGCTGGTCGAGATCGACGCCGATCGGATGGAGGTCGCGCGGCACTTCATCCTCACTGCGGGCAAGGAGCATGGCATGGAAGGCCCGGTCGAGGGTGGGATGGCGGGTGGGTCCAATGGCCACGACATGGCTCCGGCAGGGCCCGGCGGCGTCACATGCTCCCCGACGTGGGCGGAGCCGTCCCCGGACGGGCGCGCGGTCTGGGTCGCGTGCAGCAAGTCCAGCGAGCTGGTGCAGGTGGACGTGGCGTCGTGGCGGGTGACTCGGCGAATTCCGGCGGGCGAGGGGATCTACAACCTGGCGGTGGGACACGACGGTCGCCTGGTCGTCGCGACCAACAAGCGCGGGCAGTCGGTTTCCGTCTTCGACGCCATCACTGGACGCGAGACGGCGCGGATCCCGACCAGCCGGCGGTTGCCGAGCGGCTTGGTCATCTCGCCCGACGGGCGCTACGCCTTCGTGACGCAGGAGGGCGTGGGGTCGGAGCCCGGTGCCGTCGACGTGATCGATCTGCGTTCCCGCGCGCGAGTGGCCACGGTGGACGTCGGACAGCAGGCGGGTGGCATCGACTTCTGGAAGACGGAGCGTCCCGCTCCGTCGACCGCGACTCACTAGCGCCCGTCTCCCACCGCCGCGCCCCCTCCGCCGGGCCGGCGGCGAAGCCCCTCCCCGTCCGGCGCTCGCTGACAGACGCCCTAGCGGTGCTCTCCCGTCGCGTTGCCGATCACGCTCTCCAGATCCGCGGGCGCCCGGCTACGGCACTCACGCCGGAGGTCCTCGATGTCAGCGGCGAGGAAGTTGCCGAGGAACCCGTCGGTCGTGATCTCGAAGGCCGGGAGCTCCTTCTTGGCGACGCTGTTGGAGTACATGGCCAGCACGGCGCGCTGATCGAAGCGGTAGAACGAGTAGGTCGGGTACCGCCCGAACAGCCAGACCTGGACCGGCCGCTGGTACTCCCGCGCCAGCCGGGCGAAGTAGCGATAGGCGTCCTCGACCAATGCCGGGATCAGCGACCCGTCGTCGAAGTGCTTCTCCAACGAGAACATCAGCTCGTGGTTTTCCAGATCGGGCAGGAAGACCTCGACCGAAGCGCCCTCGCGGCTCAGAAAGGCCTTGATCGCCGCATCGTGGTTCTCCCGCCAGCGGCGCGAATGGATGAAGTACAGTGCCATCGTGCTGGCCGATGCGATCAGCTCGTCGAAGCGGGGGACGAAGCCGGCGAAGGGGCCGATCCGGACGATGCCGGAGTCGGGCTCAACGGGGCTCGGGATGGGCGTCATGGGCAGGATGCTATCGCCGTCGGGCGGACCGGGCAAATCCCGGCCCGCGCGGCGCTCCGGGCCTACGGCGATACGGCGGCGGGGCCCACCTCGGCCCTAGGCCCGGCGCGCGTCCCGGTGCAGGTAGGCGACGAGCAGCCCCAGGAGCAGTAGCAGGGCGCCGTCGAACAGAATCTGCTTCACCGCGATCGCCCCGGGCATCGGCTGCACGACGTGATAGATGATGTACGTCGGCACCACCGTGAGGAGGGCCACGGCGAGTCCGAAGCGGAGGCCCTGGCCGGTCCAGGGCGCGTCCTCGACGCCTCGCGCGTAGATCCAGACGAATGCGCCGGCGAGGATGGCGTGCGCGAGGAGCATGAGCGGGAACAGCTGCTGCGACTCGGCCTCGGTGCGGAACAGGTTCGGCACACTCTTGTAGTCGGCGCCCAGCAGTACGCCGTGCACGACGAAGCTGCCCCCCATCCAGGCGACGAACACGGCGATCCAGGCGATGACGAAGCGTTTGTTCATGGCTGCTCCGAAGGTCAGGGGAAAATGCCGAGCTGCTCGTAGCTCAAGGCTACCTTGTCGATCGCGACGACCATCGCGGCGGTCCGCATGTCCTCCTTGCCCCCGCGCTGCTTCCAGGCCTCCCGGATGGGATGGTACGCGCCGATCATCGTCTCCTCGAGCCCGGAGTTCACCAGGTCCTCCTCGCTCGCGCCCTGGGTCACTCGCTGCACCTCCTCGGGCGTGAACTGGCGGCCGGTGATGCCTTCCACCGCCGCGAGCAGGCGGGCGTAGGCCCCCTGCTCGAACCGTTTCTGCATCCGCCCGAAGCGGACGTGGCCCAGGTTCTTGACCCACTCGAAGTAGGAGACGGTGACACCGCCCGCGTTGATGTAGGCGTCGGGGACGACCAGGATCCCCCGCTTGGCGAGGATCTCATCGGCCTCGGGTGTCGTCGGGCCGTTCGCCGCCTCCACCACCATCTTGGTCTTCAGCCGGGGCGCGTTCTCCGCCGTGATCTGCCGCTCGAGTGCGGCCGGGATCAGAATCTCGCACTCGAGCTCGAGAGCCTCTTCCCGCCGGGCGAGGTTGGTGGCCCCGGGGAAGCCGAGGATGGACTTCCGCTCCTTCCGGTGCGCCATCACCGCGTCGATATCGAGTCCCTTGGGGTTGGAGATGGCCCCCTCCGACTCGGAGAGCCCCACCAGCACCGCGCCCGCCTCCTGGAAGAACTCCGCGGCGTGGTACCCCACGTTGCCCAGTCCCTGCAGTACCACGCGCTTGCCCTGGAGACCGGTCGCGAGGCCCAGCGCCTTCATGTCTTCCTGGATGCTGCAGATCTCCCGCACCCCGAAGAACACCCCGCGCCCGGTCGCCTCAACCCGTCCCCGGATCCCGCCGGCGCTGATCGGTTTGGCGGTTACGCACCCGAGCGCGTCCACCTCGCCGGGGTGAAGCTGAGTGTACGTGTCAGCGATCCAGGCCATCTCCCGCGGCCCGGTGCCCACATCTGGAGCGGGAACGTCGAGGCCCGGCCCCATGAAGTTTTTCCGCACCAGCTCGAAGACGTACCGCCGGGTGATCCGCTCGAGCTCACCGGCGGAGTAGCGCTTGGGGTTGATATGGATCCCGCCCTTGGCGCCGCCGAAGGGCACGTCCACCAGCGCGCACTTGTAGGTCATCAGCGCGGCCAGTGCCTGGACCTCCTCCGCGTCCACCGTCTCGGCGTAGCGGATGCCGCCCTTGGTCGGGAGCTTGTGGTGACTGTGCTCCGCGCGCCACGCGTGTATCACTTCGATGGTGCCGTCGTCGCGCTTGAGGGGGAAGCTGGTGTAGAAGAGGTTCTTGCAGGCTTTGATATTGGCGAGCACGGTCGGGTGATGCCGGGTCAAGCTGGCCGCGCGGTCGAACGCGCGGTTGACCTGCTCGAGAAAGCTGGAGCCGAGGGACATGAGCGCTCTCTCGCGGGAGATGGAACGGGAGATGGCTGAGTGCGACCAATATAGGCTAGCGCGCTCCCCGCGGGAGGTTCTCGGTCAGATACCGGGTGAGCAGGCCGAACAGGTGCAGGTGAGTGCCGTCCCCCTCGCAGATGCAATGGGTCCGGTTGGGATAGGCCATCAATGAGAAGGGCCGGTTGGCCGCCACGAGGGCGTTGATCAGGCGCTCGCTGCCCTGGAAGTGGACGTTGTCATCCCCCGTGCCGTGGACCAGGAGGAGCTTGCCGCGCAGCCGCGCGGCATGGGCGAGGGGCGATCCCTCCCGGTAGGCGGTCTCGTTCTCCTGCGGCAGGCCCATGAATCGCTCCTGGTAGATCGTGTCGTACAGGTGCTGATCGGGCACGGGGGCCACGGACATACCGACCTGGTACAGCTCCGGGTACCGGAACATGAGGTTGAGCGTGAGGGACCCGCCACCGCTCCAGCCCCACACTCCGACCCGCGTGGAGTCGATTCCCGGCCAGCGCCGGATGACCCGGGCCGCAGCGGCCTGATCCTGCGAGTTCACCACCCCGATCTTCTTGTGAATCGCCTTCCGGAATGCGCGGCCGCGGGGAGCCGGCGTACCCCGGTTGTCCACCGAGACCACGACGTACCCGAGCTGCGTCAGCATGGTGTGCCAGAGGTAGTCGTTGCCGACCCAGCTGTCCATCACGGTCTGATTCGCCGGCTCGCCATAGCCGAAGAACAGGAGGGGGTAGGATCGCGTGGAGTCGAAGCCGGCCGGCCGCATGATCCATCCGTCGAGCGCGAGACCGTTGCCCGCATTCACCCGGAAGAACGACGAGCTCGACCGCTCGATTCCCGCGAGCGATTCGCGGAGGCGGTGGTTGTCCACCAGCGTCCGCTTCCTATCGTGGGCCGGGAGGCGCACGACCTCGGTCGTGGGCGGCGTTCCGAAAGAGGACCAGGTGTGCACCGCCCAACGGGCGTCGGCCGAGGCGTTGTAGCTGTGCCAGCCCGGCTGATTCGCGGGGGTGAGTCGCTCGGGCCGCCCCTTGCCGTTGAGGCGGGTGCGGTACAGGAAGCGCTGGGCGGCGTTGTCCGGGGAGGCGATGTAGTAGAGCCAGCCGCCCTTCTCGTCGATGGTCTCGATCTCCACCACGTCGAACGGGCCTGAGGTGACCGGACGGACCCGGCGTCCGTCCCGCGAGACCACGTAGACGTGGCGCCAGCCGTCGCGCTCGCTCACCCAGGTGAACTGGCGCCCGCGGTCGAGCCACACCACGTCGTCCACCACTTCCAGCCAGGCGCTGTCCCGCTCGATGAGCACCGGCCGCATGGCGCCGGTCGCGGCCGTACCCAGCAGGAGCTGGATGGTGTTCTGGTCACGGTTGACGTGCTGGATCAGCACCTCGGTCGAGCCGGCCGCCCAGTCCATCCGCGCGATGTAGTTGTTCCGCGGATCGCCAGGCACCACCATCCATACCGGAGGCCCGCCGGTGGCGGCTACCACCCCGACGCGCGCGGACGAATTGGTCGTCCCCGCCTTGGGATACTGCACGGGAATCACGGTGGAGTAGACCGAATCGGTGTTGTTGACGAGGTAGAAATCGCGCACGCCGGTGGCGTCCAGCTGCCAGAAGGCGATGCGGGTGCCGTCCGGGCTCCACCGCCACCCGTCGCGGAGGTTGAGCTCCTCCTCGTAGACCCAGTCGAACGTGCCGTTGATCGTGGTGCGCGAGCCGTCCGACGTGAGGCGCGTGATGCTGTCGCCGCTCAAGTCCTCCACGTACAGGTCGTGCTCCCGCACGTAACCCACCCGGCCACCGTCGGGGGAGAACTTCGCGAACATCAGGGTGGCTTCCTTCGCCGACCTGCCGCCGAGCCGGCGTAGCTTCCCGGTGTCGAGATCGAGCACCCAGTAGTCCCCGCGGGTGTTGAAGCGCCAGACCTTCCGGGTGTTCGTGAAGACGAGCAGCCGCTTCCCGTCGGGCGAGAACTGGTAGTCCTCGATCGTGAGCGGGACCGAGTCGCCAGGCGGAAGGAGCCGGGTGGGTGCGACCCACACCTGGCGGCGGCCCGTCGCCGCGTCGTAGCGCACCAGCGCGCGACCGCCTGACGAATCCGGCTCCAGCCGCGCGTACGCCTCGGCGCCTTCCACCCATCGCACGGGTCCGAGGTAGTCGGCCTGGAACTCATCGGTAGCGTAGATCCGCTCGAGGGTCAGGCGGCTCCGGTCGGCGTCCTGAGCCAGCCCGCGAGCGGCGGGCAGGGAGGCGAGTACGGCAGCGAGGACGAGGTGAAAGCCTGCGCGGGCCATGGTCGAGAGTTCTCCGCACGGGTGTGTAGAGCCGGCGATCACGAAGCGGGAGCGTAATTCTGGCGCCGGCGCCCTGCCGGACGCAATTTCTAGACGTCCGGTTCCATTCGAGACATCGGTCCCAGGAGTTCGCAATGCGCTCGTGGTCCATCCAGATCCTCGTCGGCCTCTCCGCGGCCATCGGTTGGTCCGGCCTGCTCCCGGCCCAGTCCACGCCCCCGGTCGCTCGGCGGATCGCGAAGGTGGACACCCTGCATGGCGATGTGCTGCGGGACGACTACTTCTGGCTGCGGCAAAAAACCGATCCGGAGGTCGTCCGCTATCTCCAGGCTGAAAACGCTTACACCGAACGGTCCCTCGCGCACACCAAGGCGACGGAAGATTCGATTTATCGGGAGATGCTCGGACGCGTCAAGGAGACCGACCTCTCGGTGCCCGCCAAGGACCACGGCTGGTGGTATTACACCCGGACGGAGCGGGGGAGGGCCTACCCCATCTTCTGCCGCAAGCGCGGCAGCCTGGATGCGAAGGAGGAGGTCATTCTCGATCAGAACGAGCTGGCCCGGGGCCACGCGTACCACGCGCTGGGCGGGACGGATGTCAGCCCCGACGGCCACCTGCTGCTCTATCTCGAGGACACGACGGCCTTCCGCGAGTACACGCTCTACGTCAAGGACCTTCGCACCGGAGCGACCCTGCCGTGGTCCATCCCGGATGTATGGAACGGCACGGCGTGGGCGGACGACAATCGCACGTTCTTCTATACTCGGGCCGATGCGGCCAAGCGCGCCAATGCCGTCTGGCGACATGTCATCGGGACGCCGGCTTCGAAGGACGTGAAGGTCTTTCAGGAGGACAACGTCCTTTACAGCGTCGGCATCGACCGCTCCCAGAGCGGGGCATACGTCTTCATCTCGGATGACGGATACAGCTCGACCGAGTGGCGCGCCATTCCGACCGCGGCACCGCTCAGCCCGCCGCGGGTGCTGGTGCCGCGTCAGCCGGCGGTGGAGTACTGGGTGGATCACATTCCCGGCGCGTTCCTGATCGTCACCAACGATCACGCCGCCAACTTCCGCATCGTGCGAGCGCCTGAGGCGGATACGAGGTCCTCCGCCTGGCGCGACTGGCTCGCGACCAGCGACTCGGTGTTCGTCGAAGGCCTCACCGTCTTCCGGACCCATGCCGTCGTGTCCGAGCGTACCAACGGCCTGCGCCGGCTGCGGGTGATTCGTCTCGCGGACGGCGACACGCACTTCGTCACGTTCCCGGACGTGGCCTACGGCGTCTTCTCGGACGACAATCCCGACTTCGAGGCCACGACGTTCAGGTTCAGCTACTCCTCCATGACGACGCCGCCCCGCGTCTACGACTACGACCTGGTCAAGCGGACGCGGACGCTCCTGAAGCAGCGTGAGATTCCGAGCGGGTTCGATCCCGGCAAGTACGAGGTCCGACGCGTGATGGTCGAGGCCAGGGACGGCGAGCACGTGCCGGTCTCGACACTGTTGCCGAAGGGTTACCCGATGGACGGCACCCGCCCGTTCCTGCTGTACGCCTATGGCTCCTACGGCTCCACCACGGAGCCGACGTTCGACTCCGGCGTGCTGAGCCTGGTGGATCGCGGGTTCGGCTACGGGATCGCCCACATCCGGGGCGGCCAGGAGATGGGGCGCCGGTGGTACAACGATGGCAAGATGATGAAGAAGAAGAACACCTTCACCGACTTCATCGACGTCGCGGAGTATCTCGTCCGCGAGCGCTATACCTCGTCGAGCCGGTTGGTGGCGAACGGGGCGAGCGCGGGCGGTCTGCTCATGGGCGTGATCGCCACCTGGCGTCCCGATCTGTTTCGCGCGGTGGTGGCGGGGGTGCCGTTCGTGGACGTGATCAACACGATGGTCGACTCGACCATCCCGCTGACGGCGCCGGAGTGGGAGCAATGGGGAGATCCACGGAAGCCCGAGCATTACGCCTACATGAAGAGCTATTCACCGTACGACAACGTGGCGCCGCAGGAGTACCCGGCACTCCTCGTGACCACGTCCTTCAACGATTCGCAGGTGATGTACTGGGAGCCCGCCAAGTGGGTGGCCAAGCTGCGGGCGACCAAGCGCGGGTCCAACCCGATCTACCTGAAGACGAACTTCGCCGGCGGGCACGGCGGGTCGTCGGGCCGGTACGATCAGTTGCGGGAGTGGGCCTTCGAATACGCCTTCATGATCGACGCGGTTCGCGCGCCGCCGCCCGCCGTGCCCTGAGCGCGTCAGCGCGAGTCGCGGCTCTCCTCGCGCAGCACCGCCAGGCTCTTCGTCCCCAGGGTGATCAGGGCCTCGAACCGTCCCCGCACGCCGACTTTCGAGCCGCTCCGCGGCGGTCCCGCGTGCTCGCTCACCACGGTCAGCGTGCCGGTCTTGTCCCTCACCTGATACGCGCCGAGCCCGAGCCCGCCCGCCGACTCCTTCACCTCACCCTGCACCCGCACGGTCTTCCCATCGTACCGGGCGGGGTTGTCGAGCAGTTCGCCGATGGGCGTGATGCCCGCGCAACCGGCCAGCAGAAGGAGCGCGCCAGCGCAGGGTAGCAGGGCGGCGAACCGGCGGCCGCGGCGAAGTGTGGTGGGCATGTCTGGTGCTCCGGATCGGGATGCCGTGGTGGACCGGCGGACGCTGGCGAATCTATCCCCGGCCCAGGGCCTGGGCCAGCGTGCGGGGCGCCGCGGCGCACCTCTTGCATTTCGGCGGTGCTCCCCCAACGAATGGCACTCCCATGCCCGTGTACCGCCCCAGCCGCTCGGCCCTGCCGCGGTACGTTCTCGCGGTCTGCGGCATGCTCGCCCTCTCGGCCTGCGCCTCGAAGTACTCCCAGGTTCCCCCTCGGCTCGACCTCCAGCCCTATGGGCGGGTCGCCCTCATCGGCTTCACGGCCGACGGGGAACACGAGGGCATGAGCGCGCTCGCCACCCAGCGGTTCGCCGAGGCCCTGCTGGACGGCCAGCCGGGAATCGAAATTCTCGAGCTTCCGGCCAGCGACTCAGTGCTCCGCGCGCACCCCAAGGGCACGGACCCGATGGTGCTCGCCCAGGCCCTCGGCGAGACACGGGACCTGGCGGCGGTCTTCGTCGGTGAGCTCAAGGTCTCCGGCGTCCGCTCTCGCGCCAGGATCGGCGTTGGGAACGTGAATGTGCGGTCTTCGGTGTCGGCCGAGCTCAGCGTGCGGCTCCTGTCCACCCGTGCGGGCGGCACGCTCTGGCGCTCCCGCTCGGCTGCCAGCGGGACCGTGGGGCACGTAGCGTTCGCCGGCGGCCTGCCGTCCGTGGCGGTCCGGGATACCGAGGAGGCGTATGGTGAGATGGTTGGGGAGCTGGTCGGGGGCGTAACAGCGGACCTCAGACCGACGTGGGTCAAGCAGTAAGCGATCCCGTGCGCCGCACCGGTCATCGCTCCGGCGCGGCCCGTCTCCCGGCGATGGTGACCGCCGCACAGACCGCGGCTGCCAGCGCGAGCGCCGCCGCCACCAGCATCACCACGCGATAGCTCGAGACGAACGACTCCCTCAGCAGGCGCTCCAGTGTCTGGCGCACGGCCGGACTCGCGGTCTCCGGTACCCGCGCCTCGGCCAGACGCGAGGCCTCGCGGACCATGGCGACCCGGAGGTCGCCGCCGACCTGCAGCTCCGTGAGACCTCGCTCGATCCTCCCGCGATAGACCCCGACCGCCACGGTGCCCAGCACCGCGACGGCGAGCATCCCCGCCAGACGGGCCACCGCGTTGTTCACGCCCGACGCCGAGCCGGCGAACCGGTCAGGCACCGCTCCCATCACGGCCGTGGTGAGCGGCGCGACGCTCACGGCCATGCCGAGTCCCAGCACGGCCATCCCGGGGAAGAACGTGCTCCAATAGCTTCCGCCGATGCCCGGTCGAGCCAGCAGGGCGAATCCCGCGGCCGCCAAGACCGGTCCCGTCACGAGCATCCTCCGTGCGCCGAACCGCTCGACGAGACTGCCCGACCAGCGCGACAGCAAACCCATGAGCAGCGTGAAGGGGAGAAAGGCCGCGCCGGCACTCGCCGCCGAATAGCCCTGCACGCGGATGAGGTTGAACGGCAGGAAGAACATCGCGCCGCCGAGTGCGAAGTAGAGGAGCAGGGTAAGGACGTTCGCCCCGCTGAAGGGCCTCGAGCGGAAGAGCCGAAGCGATACCAGGGGTGAGGCGGTCCTGGCTTCGTGACGGACAAAGAGCGCCAGGATGAGAACTCCCCCCATCAAAGAGCCGAGCACGGAAAGTGTTGTCCAGTCGAGCTCGGCCGCCGCCGTGAGCCCGTGCACCAGGGCACCGAGCCCCGCGGCGGCCAGCAGGCCGCCAACCCAGTCGATCGGCCCTGTCTCCTCGCTCCGGCTCTCCGGCACCCGGCTGAGCGCGAGCCAGAGCGACACTGCCCCGATCGGGACGTTGACGAAGAAGATCGGTCGCCATCCCCAGGTATCCACCAGCCATCCGCCGAACACCGGCCCCATCGCGGTGGTCAGTGCGGAGAACCCGGCCCACGTTCCGATGGCCCGGCCCCGTTCGTCCGGGGGGAATGCGGCGCTGATGATCGCGAGGCTGGTCGGCACCAGCAGTGCGCCGCCCACGCCCTGCAGCGCTCGTCCGGCGATCAGGGCGCCGGCGCTCGGTGCGAGCCCGCACCCGACCGATGCCACGGTGAAGAGCGCGAGTCCCGCGGCGAATATCCGCCGCCGCCCCACAAGGTCGCCCGCGGCGCCACCCACCAGCAGGAGCGCACTCAGCATCAGCATGTAGGCGTTGACGACCCACTGCGTGGCGGACACCGAGGCCGACAGGTCGGCCTGGATGGCGGGCAGCGCGACGTTCACTACCGATCCGTCGATGAACGCCATACTCGACCCGAGAATGGTCGCCGCGAGGACCCACGGCCGTGATCCGGACGAGTGCGTCGCCATGCCGGAATGTGCCCGCCCTGGCTCCCGCTCGCTATGCAAAATTGTGATCCCGTCGTCTTGCCCGCGCCTCGGTGGCCCCGTAGGTTGACCGGTACCTGCACCGGAAGCAGCCGCCCCGCCCGATCCATGAGAGCCATCATGGCACATAGTGACTGGTCACCCGCTTACGGAGGGTTCTCGTGAGCCCCGCCGCTTCGAATCGACTGCTCGATATCCTCCAACGCCGCGAGAACGAGATTCTCGAGCGCTGGGTCAAGGACCAGCTGGCCTCCGCGAATCTTCGGTCCAACGTGCTCTCTGATGCACAGGTGCGCGAGCAGTCCCGCGAGTTCCTGGTCCTGCTGCGCCAGGCCTCGGCCAAAGGGGCTGCGGTCGGTGATATCGCCGGCGCTGCCTGGGCCCCTGTCCGAGATCTGCTGGGACAGATCTCCCGCGCGCGAGCCGCCCAGAGCTTCTCGCCTTCCGAGACGGCGACCTTCGTGTTCTCCCTGAAGCAGCCCATCTTCGAGGCGCTCCGCCGGGAGTATGGGACAGACGGTGATGCACTGGCCGAGGAGGTGTGGGCGACGAACGTGCTGCTGGACAAGCTCGGTCTCTACACTACCGAGGTGTATCAGAAGGGCCGGGAGGAAGTGATCCTCCGGCAGCAACAGGAGATGCTCGAGCTCTCCACGCCGGTGGTCAAGCTGTGGGACGGGGTTCTGGCGCTGCCGATGATCGGCACGCTCGACAGCGCGCGCACCCAGGTGGTCATGGAATCCCTGCTCCAGCGCATCGTGGAGACCGAGGCCGATGTCGCCATCATCGACATCACTGGCGTTCCCACGGTGGATACCCTGGTGGCCCAGCATCTGATCAAGACCATCACTGCGGCCCGCCTCATGGGTGCCGAGTGCATCATCAGCGGCATCCGGCCGCAGATCGCGGCCACCATCGTCCACCTCGGAGTGGATCTCAGCGGCATCATCACCAAGGCCACTCTCGCCGACGCCTTCAAGATCGCGCTCGCACGAGTCGGTCAGAGCGTCGGCGCCACTGCTCGCAGGGGCTGAGCGCTTCCATGGACAGGATTCCTATCCTCAAGATGGGCGATTCCCTCCTGGTCAGTATCCAGGTGGACATGCACGATCAGCTCGCGATGGCGCTGCAGGACGACCTCACAGCGAAGATCGCCAAGACCGGTGTCCACGGGGTGCTGATCGACATCTCGGCGGTCGAAGTGGTGGACTCCTTCATCGGCCGCATGATCGCGAACATCGCCGCCATGGCGCGGATTCTCGATGCGCAGACGGTGCTCGTCGGGATGCAGCCCGCGGTGGCGATCACGCTGGTGGAGCTCGGGTTGACTCTGCCGGGCGTGCGCACGGCCCTCAACGTCGAACGCGGTATGGCGCTCCTCCGGAACGTCGGCCTCTCCCAGCTGACCGATGGTGAGGCCGATGGCAAGTCTGAAGGATGATACGCTCGAGGTGAGAACGAGTGGCGATGTCGTCCGTGTGCGTCAGGTGGTCCGGAGCTGGTCTTCGGAGCTGGGCTTCTCGCTCGTGGATCAGACCAAGCTGGTCACCGGGGCGAGCGAGCTCGCGCGGAACACGATGGATCACGGCGGCGGAGGTAGAGTTCGTCTCGAGATAGTCGAGGAGGACAGCAGGACGGGTATCCGGATGACATTCGAGGATGAAGGACCGGGCATTCCGAACCTCCAGCTCGCCATGACCGACGGCTACACCACCGGGTCCGGTCTGGGGCTTGGCCTCAGCGGCACCCGCCGGCTCATGAGCGAGTTTCGCATTCACTCACAGCCGGGCAAGGGGACCCGGGTTCAGGTCGTTCGCTGGCGCTGACGCCGGCTGGGAAATAGAGATGCGCAAGGGTGACGCAGTGGCCATCGCGGTGGAGGATTCGAGCCAGGTCGGTGAAGCCCGGCGGGCGGCGATGGGACTCGCCGCTGAGGCCGAGTTCGACGAGGGGCTCCGGAGCGACGTCGGGATCGTCGTCACCGAGGCGGCGACCAATGTGATGAAGCACGCGGGACAGGGCGAGCTGCTCGTACGCGTTCTCGAGGGCGCCGCCGGCAACGGTCTCGAGGTGATCTGCGTGGACCGGGGGCGGGGCATCCCCGATGTGGCAGAGTCGCTTCGCGACGGCGTGTCCGGCCGTGGCACCATGGGCGGTGGATTCGGCGCCATGCGCCGGCTGTCGGATACCTTCGCGATCTACTCCGCCGCGGATGTCGGCACCGCGCTCGTCTGTCGGTTCTGGAGCCGCAGGTCCCCCGGCTCCGGCCGAGCGACCGCGGCGATAGCCGGCGTCTCCGTGGCGATGCCGGGCGAGTCGGTCTGCGGGGACGGCTGGTCGGTGGCCTCGGCCCCGTCCGGAACCGCGATCCTCATGGCCGATGGCCTCGGCCACGGGATCGCGGCGGCCGAGGCATCGGAGACCGCCGTGCGGCTCTTTCAGGAACAGACGACGCATCACCCGGAGCGGCTCATGGGCGTGCTGCATGCCGGCCTCCGCGCCACCCGCGGCGCGGCAGTCGCGGTAGCGGCGATCGATCCGGTGCGCCGGGAAGTGCGGTATGCCGGCGTCGGCAACATCAGCGCCGTCATCGTGAACGGTCAGACCACGCGCGGCCTCGTCTCCCACAACGGCACGATCGGGCACCAGATGCGAAAAGCCCAGGAGTTCGTCTATCCGTGGGAGAGTGGGGCGCTGCTCATCCTCCATTCGGACGGCCTCGCCTCACACTGGAAGCTCGACAAGTATCCCGGGCTGATCCGGCAGGACCCAGCGATCATCGCGGCGATCCTCTATCGGGACCACGCCCGCCGGCGGGACGACTCGAGCGTCGTGGTGTGCCGTCTGTCGGAGGCCGCGTGAACACGCCGCTGCTTCGCATCCAGATCCGGCGCGACCAGGACGTCGTGCTCGCCCGGCGGCGTACACGTCAGATCGCCGGCCATCTCGGTCTCGACCACCTCGATCAGGTGCGCCTCGCCACCGCGGTGTCCGAGATCGCACGCAACGCCGTGCAGTACGGCGGTGGCGGCTGGGTCCAGTTCGAGCTCGACTCCTCCGCGCCCTCGTATCTCTTGGTCCGCATCGAGGACCACGGGCCCGGCATTCCGCACCTCGCCAGCGTGCTGAGCGGGCGGTATCAGTCGCCGACCGGTCTCGGTGTCGGTCTCCTCGGCGCCAAGCGGCTGGCCGATCGCTTCGATGTGCGCGCCCAGCCGGGCGAAGGCACCTCGGTCCTGCTGGGCAAGGCTCTGCCTACCGGACCACGGCAGCCGTCGGTGTCCGTGCCGGAGCTGGCTCGGGTTCTGGCGGCGAGCCGGTCCGATGACGCGGTGGTCGAGCTCGAGACCCAGAACCAGGACCTGGTTCGCGCCCTGGCGACACTCGCCGAGCGGCAGGCGGAAGCCGACCGTCTCAACGCCGAGCTCGGGGAGACGAATCGAGGAGTCCTGGCGCTGTATGCGGAGCTCGACGATCGCGCCGTGGAGCTCGCGCGCGCCTCCCAGCTCAAGTCCGCCTTCCTCTCCGGCATCACCCACGAGCTGCGGACACCGCTCAACGCCATCCTGAACATGACGCGGATCCTGATCGGGCGGATGGACGGAGAGCTCAACGACGAGCAGGAGCTGCAGGTCACACTCATTCAGAAAGCCGCGGTGACGCTCAACGACCTGGTCGCGGACCTGCTCGACCTGGCGCGGATCGAGGCCGGCAAGACCGAGGTTCGGCTCGCCGCCTTCACCGTGGCCGATCTCTTCGGTGCGCTGCGCGGGATGTTCCGGGCGTTGATGGTATCGGACGAGGTCACGCTGGTGTTCGAGGCGCCCGAGCACGAGATCGCGTTGACGACGGACGAAGGCAAGCTCTCGCAGATTCTCCGGAATCTCATCTCCAACGCCATCAAGTTCACCGAGCAGGGCGAGATCCGGGTCTCCTTCGGGTCGGAAGCCGACGACTTCGTCGTGTTCGCGGTGACCGACACCGGCATCGGGATCGCCGCCGAAGACCGCGCGCGCATCTTCGAGGAGTTCACCCAGGTGGACAGTCCCCTCCAACGAAGCGTTCGCGGCACCGGCCTCGGTCTGCCGCTCTCGCGGAAGCTCGCCGGGCTGCTCGGCGGTGGCCTCGATGTGGAGAGCATGCCCGGCATCGGATCCCGGTTCGAGGTGCGACTGCCACGCATCTACCGCGGGGCGCGGGCGTCGCCTTCCGAAGGGGCGCCCACGATGAGTGGCGCCTGGGAGACGCGCGATGTCTGAGTCGCCCCGCATCCTGGTCGTGGACGATACCGAGGCCAATCGGTACGCGGTGTCCCGTCATCTGCGCAAGGCGGGCTACACGGTCTGGGAGGCGTCCGATGGGCGTCGGGCCCTCGAGCGTATCGCCGTGGAACAGCCCGACCTCATGGTGCTCGACATCCGCATGCCGAACATGGACGGCTTCGAGGTCGTCCGACGACTGCGCCAGAATCCGCGCACGCTGCACCTCCCCGTGCTCCATGTCTCCGCGAGCTTCACCGATCCCGCGAGTCAGGCCCAAGGCCTGGACAGCGGCGCGGACGGATACCTGACGCACCCGGTCGAGCCCCTGGTGCTCACCGCGACCATTCGATCGCTGCTCCGGGCTCGAACGGCCGAACGCGAGGCGAGGCGGGCCGAAGCGGCCTGGCGCTCGACATTCGAGGCCATCGCCGACGGCGTCTGCGTGGTGGACGCGACGGGCCGCATCGAGCGTTGCAACGCCGCCTTCGAGCACGTGGTCGGCGCGACCGGGCTGAAGGACCGTCTGCTCGCCGACCTGATCCCCACGCTCGTGACGCTGCAGGATCCGCCGTTCGTGGCCGCGGCCGGGGGCCACCCGTTGGTGAGCACCGAGCTCGAGCTGGACCGCAAGCGGGTTCGCGTCACGGCGCGGCCGGTGCCGGACGCGGACGGGACGATCGGCCACGCCGTGTGTGTGGTGACCGATGTGACGAAGCAGCGCGCGGCGGAGCAGCGCTTGCAACAGGCCCAGCGACTCGAAGCCGCGGGGCAGCTCGCCGGTGGCATCGCGCACGAGATCAACAACATGATGACCGTGGTATTGGGGCTCGCCGACTTCATGGCTCGCTCAAGCGAGCTGTCCGAGCCGCACCAGCGGGACGTGGGTGAAATCAAGAAGGCGGCCGGTCGCGGAGCGGACATGGCCCGCCAGCTCCTGGCCTTCACTCGGCGGCAGATGCTGAACCCCAAGCTGCTCGAGCTCAACGCCACGCTGGCGGGCATGGGCCGCTTGTTGCAGCAGCTCATGGGTGCCGGACGCGAGGTGAAGCTGGATCTCTCGCCTGAGGCCGGCCTGGTGTATGCCGACGAAGGGCAGCTCGAGCAGGTGCTGCTCAACCTCGCCCTTAACGCCCGGGATGCGATGCCTCGAGGTGGCCGGCTCACCATTTCGACGTCGGCCGAGCAGCTGGGCCCCGAATTCGCCGCACTGCATCCGGACACCGAGATCCGCCCGGGCGAATACGCCCGCATCACGGTCGCCGACTCCGGCACCGGCATGGATCCGGAAACGCTCGAGCGGGTCTTCGAGCCCTTCTTCACGACCAAGCCGGTAGGGCAGGGGACCGGCCTCGGCCTCGCGACGGTGTACGGCATCGTAAAACAGTCCAACGGCTACATCTGGGGCGAGAGCGACGCGGGCGGCGGAGCCCGTTTTCACATCTACTTGCCGCGCGCCAGTGGTCTGGTGGGAGACGAGACGGCTGAGCGTCTCCCCGCAGATCTCAAGCGTGGTACCGAGACCGTCCTGGTGGCCGACGACGAGCCGATGGTTCGCGCTTTGGCTCGGCGGTCACTCGAGCTCTACGGCTATGCGGTGATCGAAGCCGAGGACGGTCATGCCGCGCTCCGGCAGGTGATGGCGCCCGGAGGAGAGAACATCGGCCTGGCCCTGGTGGATGTGGTGATGCCGGGGATGGACGGGCGCGAGCTGGGCGAACGGCTCCGCAGGGACAGGCCCCGTCTGCCGGTGCTCTACATGTCGGGGCACACCGGCGACGAGCTCGCGCGCCGAGCGCTGCTCAGCCCTTCGGTTCCGCTGCTGCAGAAGCCCTTCCATCCGGACCAGCTGGTCAAGCGAGTGCAGGAGCACCTCGCACGGACCAACGGCCAGGCGCTGTGACCCGATGCGCGCCGCCACTTCGGTCCTGCCGTTGGGTGCTGTCGGTCGAAGGGGGCGTTTGAGCCGACGCTACTGAACGCTCGCCAGGTTGTACAGGGCTCGCCACGCCCGAAACACTTCCTGATAATCCACATTCGTGTAGCTGATCGTCCGCCCCGCCGTCCGCACCGATCCCGGCACCAGCTCCGCCATGTCGGCCATGTGCGTCAGCGCGAACTCCACTTCGATGGTCACCGGTCCCTCCAGAACGAACGGCGCATGCTGCCGACGCAGCGCCGCGGCGGCACCCTCCCGGATACGCCGACACGATTCGGACGGCGCCACGCTCCGGGCGGCGAAGCGGCCGACCGCATGCTTCACGATCACCGTCTCCACGCCGTCGCCCAACAGGGCCTTCGCTTCCGCGGCCAGCGCCTGGTCGCCGCTCACCAGCACCACCGGCACGCCGTGCGCGCCCGCCAGCGCGGCATTGAGTGCCAGCTCGCCCACCGGGCGGCCGTTGAGACGAACGGCGTGCACGATGGAGGTGTAGGTGTGGTCGATGCTCGCATGCGCGGTGCCCGCCATGGCGTGATAGCCGACGAACATCGCCGCGTCGAAGCCGAGGGCGACGCCTTCGACCATCGAACCCAGCTTGGGCCCGCCACTGAGCAGCTCGGCCGCCGGGTGCAGGTCCTCGGCCAAGAGGTTCCTCATGAGCCAGTGGCTGTCATTCACCAGGATCCGGGTGGCCCCGGCGGCCAGCGCACCCTCGATCGCGGCGTTGGCCTCGCTGGTCATCAGGCGTCGGAAGCGATTATACTCTCCAGCATGCCGGGGATCGGTGGGATCGGTCTGGTCCTCGTGGACCACGCCGGCCACCCCTTCCATGTCGACGGAGATGTAGACTCGCATTGCCTCTCCTACAGTCGTGGAGGTCCGGCCCACGGCCGACCCATCGAGGACGAACGATGCGTGGATGGATCAACGGACTTGCCCTGGCGGCGGCCCTGACGGCCTGCAGCCCGCGAGCGGACGCCCCGAGCAACAGCCTGCTCAAGCAGGGGCGGCAGTACACCGAGTGGCTCTACGGCAGCCAGTACCAGAAGCTGTGGGATCGCTTCTCGCCGGACATGCGCCAGACGTTCGGGAGCGTCGCCGATCTCGCGAGCTTCGCGGGGCAGGCGGTCACCCGTCTCGGGCGCGAGCGCGGCCGGGTGGATGAGCGGGTCGAGGCCGAGACCCCGGTCGGTATCTACAGCCGCACTTCTGCCTTCGACCGCTCGAGGCACCGGATGCTGCTCGAGTGGACCGTGGCGGAAGGCGGCGTGGTGACCGGGATGCTGTTGCGACCTGCACTCGAGGGCGAGACGGCTCAGTAGACCCGCCCGCCCAACGGCACGTCGCGCTCCACGGCGAGGAGCACCACCTCCCCGGCGGCGCTCGGCAGCCCCAGCACCAGGACCTCCGACACGAAGCCCGCGATGTTGCGCGTGCCGAGATTCACGGCAGCGACCACCAGGCGTCCCACCAGATCCTCCGGCCGGTAGAGCGCGCGCAGCTGCGCGCTCGAGGTCTTCTCCCCCAGTGGTCCGAGATCGATCCAGAGCTTGTGCGAGGGCTTGCGGGCGCGCTCGTTGGGCTCCGCCCGCGTGATCCGGCCGACCCGGAGGTCCAGCGTGGCAAAGGCGTCCAGCGGATTCATTCGACCACCGCATCGGCTTCGATCTCGATGAGCATGTCGGGATGAATCAGCCGGCGAACCTCGACCATGCTGGTCGCGGGCCGGATCGTCCCGAACACCTCTCCGTGGGCGCGCGCGAACTCTTCCCACCGCGCGATGTCGGTCACGTACATACGGGTCCGGACGACGTCGGCCATCGCCGCGCCCGCGCGCTGCAGCGCCGCCTCGATGTTCCGTAGCGTCTGGGCGGCCTGGGCATAGGCATCGCCGGCGCCGACCAGCGCACCGTCCGGGCCGGTGGCCGTGGTCCCGGAGACGTGAACCGTATTGCCCACGCGGACGGCCCGGGAGTAGCCGACGATCGGCTCCCAGGGGGCGCCGCTGGAGATGAGCAGTCGTTCCATGGCTGACTCGTGGCGAATGGCTGCGGAGAGGTGCGACGGCGGAAGGAAATAAGGTGCGGAACCGGGGGAAGGCTAGGGCGGAGGCGAGCTAGCAGGCGGCCTTTCGGTCTTCGACCGGCATCGCGGGCGCGGGACAGATCGCATCGACCACGCGAAGCAGGTCGGCGGCACTGAACGGCTTGAGCACGGGAGGGACGCCGCTCCGCTCCACCAGCTCGTCGACTCCGTCGCCGGTCAGGTCACCGCTCGACACGACGAGGCGCCCCGCCAGCGCGGGGGCCGCGAGCCAGATCTGCTCGCAGAGCTCGACACCGCTCATCCCGGCCAGGTGGAGGTCGCAGATGGCCGCATCGAAGTGCTGGTTTCGAACCAGCTCCAGGGCTTCGTCGCCGGTGGCCGCAGTCGAGACGCGGTACCCGGCGCGCTCCAGCAGGCGGCCGACCGTCTTTCGGATGGTCGGCTCGTCGTCGATCACGAGAATTGACGGACGCGGGTCGTGACTGCTCAACTGTCCAGCTCCTCGTAAACCCGGCGCGCGATCTGCTCCCGGACCTCGGACGAATCGTAGAACCCGGTTTGGACCCGCCGGATGATCTGCTTCAGCCGTTCCGGCGTGAGGCCGTCCTGATCGGCGGGTACGGCGGTTTCGCTGCCTGGCATAGTCGTGTCCATCTGGGGAGGCTCAGCTCCGCCGGCCGCGTTCGGCTCTGTGGATTCGTGCGAAGAGTCCATCGTCACGAAGATCGGCATGAGAGAGGTATCGGCCATAGCCCACTGCGACTTGAGCGCCGCCTGGGGCGATCCCAGATCCGGAGTCCCTAGGGTGTCACCCCTAGAGCATCTGGACAACCCGAAGAGACCGACGAGCTTGCAAGATAGGACGCGGCGGGCGGACTCGAAAGGCAATGCCGGGCATCGGGATGGCGCCGCGACCCGGGAACGCTAATTTGTGCATCGAGATCCCGTTTTTCGGCCTGGTAGCCCCCTGACCGCCGAGCGGACGTGACAGCCTCAATTCTGTGCATCGACGACGAGCCGGCGGTCGGTGTCATTCTGGAGCACACACTCAGCCGGGCGGGCCACCGCCCGGTCTTGGTGGCGAGCGTCGAAGATGCGATGCGCGTGATCGCCCGGACGCCCATCGACCTCATCGTCGCCGACTACCGCATGCCCGGTCTCACCGGGCTCGACCTCCTGGCCCAGCTCGACCGCGAAGGGTACAAGATCCCGGTCATCATCATGACCGGGTACTCGAGTATCGAGCACGCGGTGGTCTCCATCAAGTCGGGTGCGATCGACTACCTCACCAAGCCGATCCAGGCGGAGACGCTCGACATTGCCGTCCGCCATGCGCTCGAGGTGGTCCGGCTGCGGCGGGAGAACGAAACCTTCCGCCGCGAGATCGTGAAGATCCGGGGCCGGCGCAGCCTGGTCGGCGACAGCGAAGCGTTTCGCCGGGTGATGGAGGTCGTGAGCACGGTCGCGGCCTCCCGCGCCACCGTCCTGCTGCAGGGCGAGTCGGGCACCGGCAAGGAGCTGTTCGCCCGGGCCATCCACGACCAGAGCCCCCGCGCCGACGAGCCCTTCATCACCGTCAACTGCGCGGCCCTTCCCGAGGGCTTGGTGGAGAGCGCGCTCTTCGGGCACGAGAAGGGGGCGTTCACCGGAGCCACCGTCCGCTCGGCGGGCGCGTTCGAGCGAGCCCACGGCGGGACGCTGCTGCTGGACGAGATCTCCGAGATGCGGCTGGACCTCCAGTCGAAGCTGCTCCGGGTGATCCAGGAGCAGGAATTCGAGCGGGTCGGCGGGCACCAGCCGATCCAGGTCGACGTGCGACTCATCGCCACCACCAACCGCGATCTCAAGGCCGAGGTGGACGCTGGGCGCTTTCGGGGAGACCTCTACTACCGGCTCAACGTGGTGCCGATCCACACCCCGAACCTGCGCGAGCGCATGGACGACATCCCCCGGCTGGTCCACCATTTCGTCACTCGCTCGGCGGAGCTGCACGGGGGCAAGCATCCGACGATCGGTCCGGAGACGCTGGAGACCCTGCAGCGCTATCCCTGGCCCGGCAACGTCCGGGAGCTCGCGAACGCGGTGGAGCGGGCCGTCATTCTTTGCCGCGGTGACGTGCTCCAGCCCAGTGACTTCGACCAGCAGATCAGGGACGCGGCCGCGCATCCCCAGCGCCCCGCGATCGTCCCTGACGGCGGCGCCGGCCCGAAGGACCCGATCGACTACAATCTCGATGCCATGGAGCGCCTCGCGATCGATCGTGCGCTGGCGGCGACCGGTGGCAACCGGACTCGGGCGGCCAGGCTGCTCGGTATCAGCGAGCGCACCCTCCGCAACAAGCTCAACACGCCGCGCTCCGCCTCCGGCGGCTGACAGGTCCTCCAGCCCCGCACTCTCCACCAGAAGCTTCACCCTCCTCGCTGGATCCAATCGCTCGGAAGCCTTCGCTTCCGCACCCGGAAGGAACGACCCCGACGGCGGAAAGTTCTTCCGGCAACTCCACCCGGTGATCCTTTCTGCAGCACCGATTTCTCCGCGTTTCGTCGTCCTCAAAACCCACTTCAACTCCATTTAAGTAGCCGAGTTAGCGCTCCGGCGTCCGACGCCTCCGCGACCCGGGAAAATCGAGGTATGCCGATTGCCTTTACCGATGGTGAGAGTCGGATCAATCACCTCGGAGCGTGCATGCGGCAGACCCAGATGACCGGCGATACCTGCAGGATCGTCGTCGGCAGCGGCAAGGGCGGCGTCGGCAAGTCGGTGGTGAGCGTGATGCTCGCCGCGGCCGCCGCCGAGCGTGGCCGCGAGGTGCTGCTGCTCGATGGGGAGCAGAACCTGGCCAACCTGCACGTGCTGCTCGGTATGGGCGCCCGCGGGAGCATCGAGTCGGTGCTCGACGGCCGGGTGACGGCCGACGCGCTGGTTCAGCCGGTGGCGGAGCACCTGTCGCTGCTGCCGTCGGAGTCGGGATCGGAAGGCCTGTACGCTCTGGCCGCGGTCGAGCGGGCTCGCTTGCACCAGCGCCTGGTCGAGCTCTCCCGCAGCTTCGAAGTGGTGGTGGTGGATGCGGGTGCCGGGATCGAGGGCGTCGTCCGCGCCGCGACCCTCGGCGCCGACCGGGTCGTGCTGGTGACGGCTCCGGAGCCGACCGCCCTCATGGATGCCCACGCGCTGATCAAGATCCTGAGCCTGCAGGCCCCGCACATCCCGGTGGACGTGCTCGTCAACCGGTGCGCCGACGAGGACGAGGGGCAGGGTGCCTTCGCCCGCCTGTCCGCCGCGTCCGAACAGTTCTTGAACCGACGGCTGGATCTCGTGGGCATCCTCCTCGAGGAACAGCCGATCGCCGCCGCCGTCCGGGAACCCCGCCGCTTCCTGGCGAGGCTGATGGAGACCCGGGCAGCCCAAACCATCCGCGACGCGAGGCTCGACTGCCTGCCGGTCGCGGTAACGACCAGGAGCCGTGCGTGAACACCGCCGTCGCGATGACCAGGAACGGGACGATGCCGGGCGAGCTCTGGCAGCGCTATCGGGATAGCGCCGATCCGGCGGCCCGCCGTCAGCTGCTCGAGCTCTACATCGGCCTGGTACACCACGTGGCGCGCGAGATGAGCCGCCGCACCAAGGCGGTCGAGCTCGACGATCTGGTGAGCGCCGGGACTTTCGGCCTCATCCGGGCGCTCGACAGCTTCGACCTCTCCCGGGGCCTGGCCTTCAGCACCTACGCGGTGCGCCGGATCCGGGGCGCGATCCTCGACGATCTGCGCAGCCAGGACTGGGCGCCGCGGGCGGTGCGGGTGAAGGCGCGGCGCCTCCAGGTCGCGACCACGGCCCTCGAGTACCGCCTGGGTCGTACGCCTCGGCCGGACGAGATCGCGGCCCAGCTGGACATCGACGTGACGACCTACTGGAGATGGCGCGACGACACCGCGACCCGGACCGTCGTTTCCTACGAAGGCGAGCCGGTGACGCGCTCGGGCGGCTCGGTGGCGCTGCAGGAGGTGATCGAAGATCCCGACGCCGAGACGCCGGATGCTGAGATGGGGCGGCGGGAGAATGTCGCGATCCTCCGCGAGGCCATCGGGCGGCTGCCGGAGAAGGAGCGCACCGTGATGGCCCTGTACTACTACGAGGAGATGAATCAGCGGCAGATCGCCGAAGTGATGCACGTGACCGAGTCGCGGGTGTCCCAGATCCGCACCCAGGCGCTCAAGCGCCTCCGCACCCGGCTGGTGCCGGTGGGAGACGACCAGTGAGCGCCGGCTGGCCGGGGAAGGCGGAGGAGCCGCGGGAGGAGCCGGGCCTCAGGTCGCGCGACCAGGACGGACGCATCCCGCTCGGACCGCTGGATCCCACGACGATTCATCGCGCGCGCTCGATCAACGCCGACGCCCTGCGCGTGATCGACGATCTGCTCGACCAGATCTCCGACTCGGGGCGGCGGTAACGATGGATCTCGATGGATCGGCGCTGAGAGCCGTCACCGATCTCACCCTCGCGCTCGACCGCGAGTGCCGCCTGATCGAGGATCTGCGCCGCGCGGTGCTCCAGCAGCGCGAGGCGGTGGAGTGCGGTGACGTGGCCGGCGCGGAGTCGAGCATTCGGCTCGCGAGCCGCTCCCTGCTGACGCTGCAGGAGAACCAGCGGCATCGGGCGACCTTGCTGCGCCGCCTGGTCGGGGATCCCGCGCAGCCCCTGGCCGAGCTCGACGGGCGGTTCGACACCGCGCTGCCGGCGGCCTTTCTGGCCGCACGGGAGAAGATGCGCGCGTCGGCGGCCGATGTGGCGGCGGAGGTCTGGCGCAATCAGGAAGTGCTGTTGGCGGCGCTGCGCGAGCGGGATGCGATGCTGCAGGAGCTGCTGACCGGGATGCGGCCTAGCTCGGCCGGGGAACCGCCGGGGGCCACACCGGAAGACTGATCACGAATCTCGTGCCGGGGTCCGCGGTCGGCACGTGGCGGAGTGTCCCGGCGGACAGGCGCAGGAGCTCGCTCGCGACCAGGAGGCCGTATCCGGCGAGGGGCGCGTCCACCCTGGAGGTGACGCGCGAGCGGAAGAGCTGATCGGCGAGGGTCGGCGGCACACCGGGGCCATTGTCCGCCATCGCGACCTCGATCCGGTCGCCGGCCCGAGTAGCGGTAACCCGGATCACGCCGTTCTGGCGCGGCAAGGCGTCAGCGGCGTTGAGCAGCAGGTTGAGCAGGACGTGCTCCAGGTGTCGCTCGACGCCCACGGCGGCAGGAAGCGACGGCTCGGCGGCGATCTCGAGGCGAGTCCGTGTGCGGGCGGCGCGGTGCAGCTCCTCGAGGAAGCCGAGCGGCCCCGACAACGCGATCGGTCCGGTGTCCGGCGGCGGGGGCGGGATTACGAGGCGGGTGAGCAGCTCGAGCGAGTGCGCGAGATGAGCGCACGATTCGCGCAGGATCTCCTCGACCTCCGTGGCCGGGTCCGACATCAGATCGGCGATCAGTGTCAGCGATTGCGCCGGGCTCCGGAGATCGTGCAGCACCCATCGCGCCGCGGCACCGTACGCGGCGGCACGGTTCGCGGCGATCAGCAGGGACAGCTCAGGCGTGGTCGTTGGGATGGTAGCGATGCATCAAGGTACATCGGGTTCGAGATTTTTCCAGACACTTAGTCCGCACCAGGGAGCCAACATCGTGAGACCCGACACCAGCGTCCGCATCCTGCTTCTGTTGCCCGAAGGCGCCGCACCATCCGCGCTGCGGCAGGCCATGCAGGCCGACGGCTTCGACGTGACCGTGGCGGCTTCCACCGACGAAGCGCTCGCGCTGCTGGCGCGCCTCAAGTTCGCCTGTTTCGTGGTGGATGCGTCGCTGGCCGTCGGGCAGCTCCCCGAGTTCGTGGCGGAGAGCCTCCAGCGCGAGCCGGCGCTGGCGGTGGTCGTCTCCGGCGCGGGCGACGACGCCCGGGCCGCGGTCAGCTGTCTCCGTGCGGGCGCGATGGACTACGTCTCCGACGTCATGGATTCCCTCGATGTGGAGCGCGCCGTCCTGGACGCCATCGCGCGGCGCCGGCAGGGTCAGCAGGAGGAAGCCGCCAAGCGGGTGTTGCGGGATGAGGTCGCCAGCCTGGTCGGAGAGCTGCGGCAGGAGCGCGCCCGGGTCGACAGCCTGACCTTCGCGACCCTCGAATCGCTGGTGCGCGTGGTCGAGACCAAGGACCAGTGGCTGGCCGGCCACTCGGTGCGCGTGGCCCAGCTCGCCGCGTCGCTGGCGGCCGAGATGGGTCGCACCGACCCCGAGATCGAGACCGTCCGTCTCGCGGGCCGGCTGCACGACATCGGCATGATCTGCCTGGGCGACGGCATTCTCTCCAAGGAGGGGCCGCTCAGCGGCGCCGAGTTCGACCAGGTCAAGCGGCACGTACTCATTGCGCACCAGATCCTCGAGCCGCTTCCACACCTCGAGATGGTCAGCGGCTTCGTCCGTCACCACCACGAGCGGTGGGACGCCACAGGATATCCGGACCGGCTCGGCGGCGAGCAGATCCCTTGGGGCGCCCGCCTGATCGGCGCGGCCGAGATCTACGATGCCCTCACCACCACCCGGCCGTATCGCCAGAGCGTGTCGCCCGAGGAAGCGGTCGAGAGCATGCGGAACCTCACCGGCACGATGATCTGCCCGACGGTCTTCGGAGCGCTGGAGAATGTGGTGTCGCGGCGTGAGGCGCTGGTCTTCGTGGATCACCACCATGCCGACGAGCGCCGCGGGGTAGGTGAGGAGATGCCTGCCGAGCTCGACAGCCGGGTGGCCAGGTCGGCATAGGGCGATCGCGGCCCTGAATACACGTGAGCCCGGCCGGCCGAAGTATCGGTCCGCCGGGCTCACCCGTTATCGCTGGGTCAGGCGTCGTCGACGCCGGGATTGGGATCGAGGTTCTGCTTGGCCTTGCCGATGGCCTGCTTGGCCTTGCCGGCCAGCTCCTTCGCCTTGCCCTTCAGCTGCTCACTCGTATCGCCCTTGGCGCCTCCGACAACGTTGCGGATCCGGCCTTCGATGACGTCGCCGGTACCCTCCACGCGATCGGCCGCACCCTCTGTGGCCAGGTCCTTACGGTCGCTCATGATGCCCTCGGTGGTTGAAGCCACCCCAAGATCGCGGGTCGGGTCCGAGGGTACCGTGACGATGCTCACCCGGGAGAGGGGACCTGAGTCTCGCCCGCGCGCTCAGGTGAGGGAGTGCTCTCCGCATAGTGGCACGCGGCGGTCGTGGCGCCGACGGGTCGGAGCGCGGGTGCCTCCGTCCGGCAGCGGTCGTCCCGGCGGGGATGAAAGCAGCGCGGATGGAATGGGCAGCCCGCGGGCGGATGGCTCGGGCTCGGCAGGTCCCCTTTCAGCACGATACGCGAGCGCTGCCGCGCCGGGTCGGGCTCCGGCACCGCCGAGAGGAGCGCCACCGTGTACGGGTGTCGGGGCTGCCGGAGCAGCGCCTCGGTGGGGCCCTCCTCGACGATCTTACCCAGATACATCACCGCCACTCGCTGAGCGATCTGGCGCACGACCGCGAGGTCGTGGGCAATGAAGAGATAGGAAAGCCGGCGCTCGCGCTGGAGATCCGCCAGGAGATTGAGGACCTGGGCCTGCACCGAGACGTCGAGCGCCGAGACGGGCTCGTCGCACACGATGAAGGCAGGCTCGACCGCGAGCGCGCGCGCGATCCCGATCCGCTGCCGCTGGCCACCCGAGAACTCGTGGGGATAGCGCGATGCGTAGCTCGGGTCGAGTCCCACTTCCTCCAGCAGCGCGGCGACTCGGCGGGGCACCTCCTTGCCCGAGGCGAGCCGATGGATCTCGATGCCCTCGGCGATCGCCGAGCCGATTGTCATGCGGGGATTGAGCGAGCTGTACGGGTCCTGAAAGATGATCTGCATCCGTCGCCGCATCCGCCGCAGAGCCGTGCGGTCGAGCGTGAAGAGGTCCGTTCCCTCGAAGACTGCGCGTCCCGCGGTCGGTTCCTGCAATCGGAGCACCGTGCGGCCGACGGACGACTTTCCGCAGCCCGATTCACCCACGAGCGCGAGCGTCTCTCCCTCGTTCACGTCGAATGAGACGCCCTCCACGGCGCGCACCGGCGGCGCGGCCGCCCGGAACAGTCCGGGCGACAGGTAGTGCTTGACCAGGCCCCGCACCTGGAGCAGGCTCATTTCCGCTCGGCGAGCCAGCAGCGCATCTGGTGCTCGGGGCCCAGGGGCAACAGCGGCGGCATCGTCTCGCTCTGGTCGAACGCCTGGGGACAGCGGGGCCTGAATCGGCAACCCGAGGGCCAGGCGGAGGGCGGCGGCACGCTCCCGCCGATGGGCGACAGCCGCGTGATCGGTCCGGTGATGCGGGGAATCGACGCGAAGAGTCCCTGGGTGTACGGGTGCGAGGGACGGGCGAACAGCTGCTCGGTGGGAGCCTGCTCGACGATCTGACCGGCGTACATCACGGCCACCCGGTCGGCACGCCCGGCGACGATACCGAGATCGTGGGTGATGAGCAGGACGGCCATGCCCCGACTCTCGCGCAGGCGATCGAGGACTTCCAGTATCTGCGCCTGCACGGTCACGTCGAGCGCGGTCGTCGGCTCGTCGGCGATCAGGATCTCCGGCTCCGCGGAGAGCGCGATCGCGATCATCACTCGCTGCCGCATCCCGCCGCTCAGCTGATGGGGATAGGCGTCGAGCCTCGCCTTGGGGTCGGGGATGCCGACCTCTTCCAGCAGCGCGAGAGCCCGTCGCCGTGCCTCGGACCGGGAGACGGGGAAGTGGGCTCGGATCCCTTCGGCGATCTGGTCTCCTGCGGTAAAGACGGGATTGAGGCTCGTCATCGGGTCCTGGAAAATCATCCCGATCCGCCGGCCCCGGATCCGTCGCAGGGACTCACCCTCCAGCCGCAGTACATCGGTGTCACCGAGTCGGATCGCGCCCTCGTCGATCCGGCCCGGCGTAGGGACCAGCCTGAGCAGCGCCAGGCTCGTGAGGCTCTTGCCGCATCCCGACTCGCCCACCAGGGCGAGCGTCTCGCCTCGATCGAGCGTGAAGCTGACGCCGTCCACCGGATACACCCGCCCCGCGGCGGCATGGGGGAAGGACACCCGCAGGTTCTCGACCTCGAGGACGCGGCTCATGCGCCTCTAGGGTCGACCGCGTCGCGCAGGGCGTCGCCGACGAGGTTGGCCGACAGGACGGTGACGACGATGGCCAGGCCGGGGAAGAGGCTCGCCCATGGCGCTACGAACAGCACGGATTTGCCGTCGAGGATCATTCCGCCCCACGAGGGCGTTGGCGGCTGGACGCCGAGTCCGAGGAAGGAGAGTCCCGCCTCGAGGAGAATCACGTCGCCTACGCCGAGCGTCGCCGCGACGAGGAGTGGGCCCGCCGTATTGGGCAGCAGGTGCCGGAAGATAATTCTTCGCCGCCGCCCGCCGAGTGCCTCGGCGGCTCGCACGTACGACTCTTCGCGGATCCGCAGCACCTCGCCGCGGACGAGGCGGCCGGTGCCGAACCAGCCCGTGGCACCGATCAGGAGGATCAGCACCACTACCGGCACCTGCTCCCACACCGCGAGCACCAGGAGGAGGAGGAACAGCCGGGGAATCGCGAGCGCGGCGTCCACCAGCCGCATGAGCGTCGCGTCCACCGCGCCGCCCCAATAACCGGCCACCAACCCCATCACCGCGCCTAGCGTGACCGAGAGGCCGACCGCCAGGACGGACACGGCGAGCGAGACGCGCGCACCGGTCGCCACCCGGGACAGGATGTCGCGGCTCAGGTCGTCGGTACCGAGCGGATGCGCCGAGGTGGGCGGGAGATTGCGGCAGGTGAGCACGCAGGGCTGCGCCAGCGGGTCCGGCAGCAGCAGCGGCCCGAGCAGCGCCGCCGCGACGATCGCCGCGAGCAGCACACCTCCCACCCGGCCGCGCGGGTCGCGCCACGCCCGCACGAGCGCATCGACCATCGGACTCACGAGTAGCGCACTCGCGGATCGAGCAGGGCGTAGGCCACGTCGGTGAGGAAGCTCGCGGCGACGACCAGGCCGGCGGCCAGCAGGGCGGCGCCCATGACGAGCGGGTAGTCGCGGCTCGCGGCGGCGTCTGCCGCGAGCAGGCCGAGGCCCGGCCAGGCGAACACCATCTCCACGAACACGGACCCGGTCACCAGGAGCGGCAGCCACAGCCCGAAGAGCGTGATGACGGGGAACAGCGCGTTCCGCCAGCCGTGGCGCCACACCACCGCCGACTCGGGAATGCCTTTGGCCCGCGCGGTGCCGATATAGGGCAGGCGGAGCACCTCCAGCAGAGCGTTCCGCTGATAGCGCATCGTCCCGGCGATGGTCACCGCGGACAGTGTCAGCGCCGGGAGGATGAGATGCGCGGCCACGTCAGCCGCCCTGGTGAGCAGCGGCGAGTCCGGCCCGAGCAGCGGGTTGCTCATGCCTCCGACGGGCAGCCAATGGAGCTTGATCCCGACCAGCCACGCGAGCACCAGCCCGAGCCAGAACGAGGGCATCGCGTAGCCCGTCAGCGACAGAGCGGTGAGGGCCCAGTCGAGCCGTGAGTTCCGGCGGACCGCTTGGACCACCCCGAGCCAGACGCCGATGGTGAAGTTGAGCAGAATGGTGGTGGCGCCGAGCAGGAAGGTCGGGAGGAGACGCGCCCCGAGCAGCGTGGTGACCGGGAGGCCGTGCCCGATGGAGACGCCGAGGTCGCCGCGCACCACACCGCCGAGAAAGGCCGCGAACTGGACGCCGAGAGGGCGGTCGAGCCCGTACATCGCGCGAGTGTGGGCGATCTCCTCCGGCGTGACCGCGCGCCCCTCGTGCATCCGCGCCAGCGGGTCGCCCGGGGCGAGCCGCATCAGCACGAACATCAGCACGACGGCGATCGCGAAGGTCACGAGCGCCTGCGCGAATCGCCGGAGCAGCCAGCGCCTCACGTCAGGACTCGGGTGACGACCAGCGCCAGAGCGCGCTCCAAGAGCTCTCGGGACGGATCGTCACCGACCGGAATCGCCGATTCACGCCAAAGAGGTAGGTCTGCGCGTAGATGAAGGCCGCCGGTGCGTCCTCTTCGACCCGCTGGAGAAACGCATGCCAGGGCTTTCGATCAGCCTTCGGCGTGTGGATCGCCCGCTGGAGCAGCGAGTCGGCCACCGGGTCACAGTAGCGGCCGACGTTGCCGGTTCCGCCGCACGACCAGCTGTAGGTGAGCCCGCTGGGAGACGGGTCCTGGTTGGCGGAGGAGAAGTCGATGTCGAACTGGCCCGCGTTCCGGCGCTCGGCCCAGACCGGACCGTCCACCCGCACGACGTCCAGCGCCACGCCGACTTGTCTGAGCTGCTCCTGCACGATCGTCGCCATCTGCCCGCGCGTGGGGCTGGTGATGCTTACCAGCAATCGGAGCGAGAGCGGGAGCCCGGCCCGATTCTCCCGCACCCCATCGCCATTTCGGTCCACCCATCCGCGGCCGGCGAGGAGGCGTCGGGCGGTGGAGAGGTCCTGTCGCGCCGGGCTGGGCGACCCGTGGTGAATCCAGAGCTGCGAGGAGGCCGGGCCGAACGGCACGTAGCCGTAGGGGCCGAGGACGGCCCGCACGATCAGCTCCCGGTCCAGAGCCAGGACGAGCGCGCGCCGAACGTCGCGGTCGGCGAGGATGGGGTGTGGCCGGTCACGGTGCTGCGGGTCGCGCTGGTTGAACAGCAGGTAGCCTAGTGCGTTCGATGGAACCCGCACGAGTTTGATGTTCTTGTCGGCCTCGACCCGGGCCTGGTTCGTGATGGGCGCTGGGATGTTGTCCATCGCGTCGGCCTCGCCGGACAGCAGCAGGTTGATCCGCGCGTCCGGGCTCGCGGCCACCCGGACGATGACGCGCTCGATCCCTGGGCGGCCCAGGAAGAAGTCGTGGTTCGCGGCGAGCTCGATGAACTGCCCTTCCACGCGGCGCACCCACCGGTAGGGACCGCTGCCCACCGGATGGGCCGCGAAGGGTTCCCACGCTTCCCTGGTGGACGGGAGAGACCGCAGCAGGTGGGCCGGCAGGATGGCGACGTGAAAGGTCGCGTCGTAGAACTGTTCCGCGTACACCTGGCGAAACCGGAAGACGACCCGATGATCTCCCTCGGCCTGGACGCTCGCGATCCGCCGAGTCAGGCCTTCGAGGCGCGGGGCAATGCTTCGGTCGCGTGCACGCGCGAAGGTGAAGGTGACGTCGCCCGCGGTCACCGGCGCCCCGTCGTGCCAGCGGGCGCGGGGGTCCAGCTCGAAGACGAGGGTGAGCGAGTCACGCCGGCTCCAGCTGCGTGCCAGCAGCGGGATGAATCCCCGGTCACCCGTGGTGATCATCCCGGGGCCGATCCCCGCCAGCCGGAGGAACAGGTGATCGGCGATCTCGTAGTTGGCCAGTTGGTTGTCAACTCCCTCGATCAGCGTCGGCACCGGCGCAGTAGCCTGCAGCCCGGTGACGATCACGATGCTGGAGGGCTCGGCTTGGGCGGCGGCAAGCTCCACCTGCGCGGCGGGCACGCCGGCGAGGACCGCGGCAAGGGCGAAGCGCGCCGTGCAGGACATCACGGAAGCTCTGGGTTTAGCCATGGGAGTGGGACCTTCGCAATGTACACGAGCGAGGGCAGCGGATGGAACGGGTGGTCAGAGGTTCCAGGTCCAGTCGGGTGAGCGATAGCGAGATTCGTGGTGGCAGGCGTCGCGAAGCACCTCGGCGCCGCCTGCGTGCGTCACCGGAGCCGTGGACCACAGCTCCCCCGCGGCTTGCGCGATGGCATGGGCCACCTGCTCCGCGCCCGGCGCGGGGTCGATCGCGTCGGCAAGCGAGGTCGCCAGATCGCGAGGGGAGCCGGCCCGTGTCACGTCGCGCACGACGTCTTGGGTGCCATCGAGCAGGATGGATCCATGCTGCAACAGTCCTCCACCGGCGCGAACCTGGGCACTGCCTACCAGCTTCCGTCCCCCGGTCAGGATTTCACCGCCCACCGGAACGGCGAAACAGGCTCCGGCATCCACCGACGTCGAGCGCCCCGCCGGGGCCAGCTCGGCAGCGGCCCCGAGCCGATGGATCGCGGACAGCAGCACGCCGTGGATCGCGTGATACGCCTCGCGCAAGGCGCCGAGCGCCTCGCTTGGCGCGGCCACGGCGTAGGTCAGCTCCTCCGCGTGCCACACCGCGCGGCCGCCCGTCGGGCGTCGCACCGTGTCCAGTCCCAGGCTCTCGATCCGCTCCCGGTCGTAGCGGCGCATTGCCGGCTCGTGTCGGCCGAACGACAGACATCCCGGCTCCCACCGGTAGAGCCGGAGCCAGCGCTCACCCCCGGCCCCCCGCTCCAGCAGCGCGTGGTCGATCGCCATGTTCTGCCAGCCGGGGCGCCCTTCGAGATCGAGCCAGACTCGGTACGGTGTCTCGCTCACTCGGCATAGGCCTCCATCGGCGGGCACACACACACGAGATTGCGGTCGCCGAACGCGCTATCGATCCGTCCGACGGTGGGCCACACCTTGTGCTCCCGGACCGCCTGACTGGGATACGCGGCGCGCTCCCGCGGATACGGCCGATCCCAGCTGTCGGCGATCACCTGCTGCTGCGTGTGCGGCGCGCTGGTCAGCAGGTTGACCTCACGCCCGGCGCGGCCGTCCTCGATCTCGCGGATCTCCTCCCGAATCGCGATCATCGCATCGCAGAAGCGGTCGAGCTCCTCCCGCGACTCGCTTTCGGTGGGCTCGATCATCAAGGTCCCCGCCACCGGGAAGGACACCGTCGGCGGATGGAAGCCGTAGTCGATGATCCGCTTTGCGATGTCCTCGACGTCCACGCCGGCCGAACCCTTGAACGGCCGCGTATCGACGATGCACTCGTGGGCCACCAGGCCGTTCGGGGCCGAGTAGAGCACCTCGTAGTGACCCTGGAGCCGGCGTGCGATGTAGTTGGCATTGAGGATGGCGATCCGGGTCGCCTCGGCGAGTCCATCGTATCCCATCAGCGCGATGTAGGCCCATGAGATCGGCAGGATCGCGGCGCTGCCCCACGGCGCCGCCGAGATGGTCCCGCAGGCCTGCGCGTGGGCCAGATCCACGATCGGGTGACCCGGCAGGAACGGCTCCAGATGCTTCATCACGCCGATGGGCCCCATGCCCGGCCCACCGCCGCCGTGGGGGATGCAGAACGTCTTGTGGAGGTTGAGGTGGCACACGTCGGCGCCGATGTCGCCCGGACGGCAGAGGCCGACCTGCGCGTTCATGTTGGCGCCGTCCATGTACACCTGGCCGCCGTGCTCGTGTACCACGCGGCAGATCTCGCGGATGGAGCCTTCGAACACCCCGTGCGTGCTGGGATAGGTGACCATGAGTGCGGCCAGCGTGTCGCGGTGCGCCGCGGCCTTCGCGCGAAGATCCTCGAGGTCCACGTTGCCGTGGGCGTCGCTCTTGATCGGAACCACCTGCATGCCGGCCATCACCGCGCTCGCCGGGTTGGTGCCGTGGGCCGACTGGGGAATCAGGCAGGTCGTGCGATGCTCGTCCCCGCGCGCCCGGTGGTAGGCACGGATCACCAGCAGGCCGGCGTATTCACCCTGCGACCCGGCGTTGGGCTGGAGCGACACCGCCGAGAACCCGGTGATCTCGGCGAGCTGGTACTCGAGCTGGCTGAAGAGCAGCTCGTAGCCCGCGGCCTGATCGCGCGGCGCGAAGGGATGCAACCGGTTGAACTCGCGCCAGCTGACCGGCATCATCTCGGTCGTCGCGTTGAGCTTCATGGTGCAGGAGCCGAGCGGGATCATCGCGGCGGTGAGCGAAAGGTCGCGCGCCTCGAGCCGCTTGATGTAGCGGAGCATCTCGGTCTCGGAGTGATGCCGGTGGAACACCGGATGCTCCAGGAACGCCGTCGAGCGCGCCAGCGTGGCGGGGATGGCGCGTTCCGACTTGATCCCGATGTCGTCCAGCATGAACGGCAGTGCCTCGTTGAGCGAGAACACCGCGATCAGGTCGGCCAGGTCGCCCAGGGTCACCGTCTCGTCCAGCGCGATGCAGAGCCGGGTCGGAGGCAGGGGCCGGAGATTGATCTGGCGCACCCGGGCCGCGTCCAGCAGGCGGGGCAGGGCCCACTCCGGCACCTCGACGCACAGCGTGTCGAAGTAGACGTCGTGCACGACCCGGTAGCGGAGTCGCCGGAGTGCGTTGGCCAGGAGCACCGCGCGCGTGTGGACCCGCTCGGCGATCCGGCTGAGGCCACCCGGCCCGTGGTACACGGCGTACATGCTGGCCATCACGGCCAGGAGCACCTGAGCGGTGCAGACGTTGCTGGTCGCCTTGTCTCGCCGGATGTGCTGCTCCCGGGTCTGCAGCGCCATGCGAAGGGCCGGACGGCCGTCGCGGTCGCGCGAGACGCCGATGATCCGCCCGGGCATGAAGCGCTTGTACGCCTCGCGGGTCGCGAAGAACGCCGCGTGCGGCCCGCCATAGCCCATCGGCACGCCGAACCGCTGGCTGTTGCCGACCGCGATATCGGCGCCCCACTCCCCCGGCGGCAGCAACACGGTGAGCGCGAGCAGGTCGGTGGCCGCGGTGACCAGCGCGCCCGCCTCGTGCGCCCGCTCGCAGAGCGAGCGGAAGTCGCGCACCGCGCCGTCGGTGGCCGGGTACTGCACCAGCGCTCCGATGACTCCGGGCTCGAAGGTGAAGGTCTCGGGCTCGCCCACCACGATCCGGATTCCGCGCGCCTCGGCGCGCGTCTGCACCACGGAGAGGGTCTGCGGATGGCAGTACTCGTCCACCAGGAACACCGGATCGCGGCTCACCTTGCTCACCGCGAGCGTCAGCGCCATCGCCTCGGCCGCCGCCGTCGCCTCATCCAGCAGCGATGCGTTCGCGATCTCCAGTCCGGTGAGGTCGGACACCATGGTCTGGTAGTTGAGCAGCGCTTCGAGCCGGCCCTGGGAGATCTCCGCCTGGTACGGGGTGTAGGCCGTGTACCAGCCTGGATTCTCGAGCACGTTGCGCTGAACCACCTGTGGCGTGAAGCACCCCGCGTAGCCCATGCCGATGTAGGAGCGGAACACCCGGTTCATCCCGGCGAGGCCGCGGAGCGCCTGCAGGACCTCCCGCTCGCTCCGACCGGGCGGCAAGGCGAGGGGCCGGCGGAGCCGGATCTCCTCGGGAACCACCGCGTCGATGAACGCGTCGAGGGAGTCGTACCCCAGCACGGCCAGCATCTCCGCCACGTCGGACCGGCGGGGCCCGATGTGCCGGTAGGCGAAGTGGCTCGGGTGCAGCACGTGGAGCGCGGGCGTGGGTGAAGTCGGCGTGCGGACGGTGGTCATGAACTGTTGCCTCTGCGGTCACGGACGGAACGATCGTGGATACGAAAATGCCCCGAGGACACGACCCCGGGGCAGTGCTGAAGCGGTTGGGCGTTGAGACACGGATTCAGGTTCACCTTCCGGCGACTCCCGGGCAACTCACTCTCCGATGTGGCTCCGGTAAGCGCTCGCCGAGAGCAGGCCGTCCAGCTCCGTGGGAGCCGAGACGCGGAGCGCGATCATCCATCCCTCACCGTACGGGTCGCGATTCACCACGGCGGGGTCGTTCTCCAGCGTGCCGTTGATCTCGACCACCTCGCCCGCCACCGGAGCATAGAGCTCCGAGACCGCCTTGACCGCCTCGATCGTCCCGAACGAGGCATGCTCGCCGACGGTGTCGCCGGTCTTCGGCAGGTTCACGAAGACCACGTCGCCGAGCTCACCCTGCGCGTAGTCGGTGATGCCGATGCGGACGATGGCCGGATCGTCGGTTTTCGCGACGTATTCGTGCTCTTTGGTGTAGATCAGATCGTCCGGAACGTTGGACACGGCGGGCTCCGTCGTGGTGGCGCGTGGGAGGATAGGTGGAGGCGGCGCCGAGGTCAAGCGCGTGCGAGGAGCGCGCGCCACACGCCGCGCGCCGCGCGCTCGAGCGCATCCCGATCGCCGTCGTTGTCGATGACGAAATGGCTCCGGCCGCGCTTCTCGGCCGCCGGAAGCTGAGCGTCGAGCATGCGCTGGGCCTCGTCGTCGGGGAGCTCGCGATGCGCGACGAGGCGCGCTCGGCGTACCTCTTCCGGCGCGTCCACCAGCACCACCACGTCGAAGGAGGTGGCATCACCCGTCTCGAACAGCAACGGAATGTCGCTCACGACCACGTGGTCGCCCCGGGCGCGCGCGGCCGCCAGCAGCGCATCGCGCCGGGCCCGGACGACCGGATGGACGATGCGGTTCAGGGCCTCGCGCTGGGCCGGGTCGGCCATCACCACCCGGCGGAGCGCCGCCCGGTCGAGCGAGCCGTCGGCCATCAGCATGTCTGCCCCGAACCGGGCCGCGATCTCGGCCAGCACGGGCTCGCCCGGGGCCTGCACCTCGCGCACCAGCGCGTCGGCATCGATCACGGTTGCGCCCCAATGCCGGAACAGCGCGGCGACCGCCGACTTGCCCGCGGCGATGTTGCCGGTCAGCGCGACGTTGAGCAGGTGGGTGACTCCGGGCGATGAGCTAGAAGCTATGAGCTAGGAGCTGTGAGCTATGAGCTGTGAGCCATGATCCATCCGCCGGCTATGCGCGGCGGCGAAGCTTTCGGTCCAGGCTCGCGAGCAAGGCTTGAATCTCGGCCAGATTCGACGCCAGCGATGAATGGAGCTCGCCTGGGACAAGGTCGATGTCTCTGGCGAGGAGCAGGTGATATTCCGACTCCGTCGCGGAGCCGAGACTGATCCGCACGAAACGCCCGAAGTCCCCGTCGCCTCTCCTTCCCGAACCTCTGCCAGATTTGCGGGGATCGAGCCGCCGATCGCCTGATCTGGGCGACGAGCCCGTTAGGTCTCGCTCGGGGGGAATGAGTCAGTGGCAAGATAGAGGTTCACAGCCAACGAATGTGCCGGCTGCCACACCTTGAGTTTCCTGTAGTCCCCCACTCGAGAGCCCCGGTCTGCGTCGACCCCGACTCTACCCGGTCATTCCCGTCCTGCCTATCCACCAATACTCGTCATGTATCCATCCCCCGATAGCACCTGGTCGCTCACAGCTCGCCGCTCATAGCTCACAGCTCCCCGCTCACAACAACCTCGTCTGGTCCTCGTCCTTCCGCGGCACCTTGTGGCAGTGGCGGCAGCGTGCCTCGTAGCTCTCGCGACCGCCGATCATGATGGTGGGCGAGTCGTAGCGGGCCGGCTTGCCGTCGAGCAGCCGCTGGTTGCGGCACGCGGGATCGCCGCAGACCACGCAGATCGCCTGCAGCTTGTCCACCATCTCCGCCACCGCCATCAGCTCACCCATGCTGCCGAACGGCTCGCCCCGGAAGTCGGTGTCGGTCCCCGCCAGCACCACGCGGACGCCTCGCGCCGCGAGCTGGCCCGACATGGTCACGATCTCGGGGTCGAGGAACTGCGCCTCGTCGATGGCGACGAGCTGCACCCCGGGACGCACCATGCGGAAGATCTCCGCGGCCGAGTCCACCGGGGTCGCTTCCAGTTCCGTGCCGTCGTGACTCGACACGCTGTACAGGCCTGCGTAGCGCGCGTCCAGATGCGACTTGAACACCTGCACCCGTCGGCGGGCGATGATGGCGCGCCGTACCCGGCGGATCAGCTCCTCGCTCTTCCCGCTGAACATCACCCCGCAGATCACTTCGATCCAGCCGGGCTGCTGGCCGTAATTCATGAAGACTCCGGGTCGTTGCGCCGCGCTTCGCCAACATCAACTCGCTCTCGCGCGTGACGTCCATCCACCTTGCGGAGCTGGTGGATCGAAAGCGCTGACCCGACCCGGAGGGTGGTCAGGCGCGCCGCGACGGCCGGCTCGCTCGCGCCGGCTTGGTCGGCCCGCGGTCCACCCGTGCCGAGATCCGCTTCCGCCGGATGGTCACTCCGGTGAGCGCTGCCGCCACCCGCTCCGCGTCCGCCGACGGCACCTCCACCAGCATGAACGCGTCGCGCAGCTCCACCCGCCCGATGTTTGCCCTATCCAGCCGAACTTCCTTCGTCAACACCGCCACGAGGTCGTTCACCGTGGCACCGTCCTTCTTGCCGATTCCGACGAAGATCTTCGCCGTGGACGCGGGGCCGGCCGGCGCGCCGGGCGCCGTCGCAGCCACCGGGATCGGCTTCGAGGTCCAGAGCCCGTAGAGCGCGGCGGCCACAGCCGCGGCATCGTATCGCTCGAACAGCGGCGCAAGCGTGAGCATGGCGGCATCCGCCGGGTGCTCTTCGATCGCGCTGGCGATCGCGGACCGCCGCGTGGCAGCTTCAGCGAGAACGGCCTCCGCCGCTCCCGGCAGCCGCACCGGCCGCCGTGGCGTCGCCAGGCGCTCCACGTACGACTCGGTGCCGGGAGGTGTGAGAAGCACGACTTCTCCCGCCTCCAGCAGTCGCCCGAGCATCGCCGGTGTCGGCAGATCGAAGGCGATCGCGACCGATGCCTTTGGCGGCTCCCCGGTGACTACGCGGACACTCGAGTCGCCGGGTGGGAGGGCGCGGGCGATGTCGTCGTGTCGCGAGCGATCCGCCGTCCAGACCACCGCCGAGCTCGGGTCCAGCACCTCGAGAAGCTCGGCCAGTACCGCCACCCGCCGTGCCCACGACACGCCCACCGTTCTGACCGGCCCCTGCGGCGCCGGTGCGGCGGCGTCCGCCGCCGGTCCCCCGACTACCAACGCCCGACGTGCGTAGCGCTCGGTCAAGTCGGCCGTGCGTTCGGGCGACGAGGTGCAGATGATCCGCTGGGTGTCCTTGCCGAGATCCTGCATCAGCGGGGCGAGCGCGTCGGCGTCGTCCCACGACTCCGGGTAGGCCAGGAACACCGCGCCGACCTGGTCCAGCTCCAGCGCGGAGCGCCGCTGCAGGTCTGCCGCCGTCGCGGGCGAGGTGACGATCACCTGGACCTCGGCGGCCTTGAGCCGGCGAGCAGCCCGCGCGCTGGTGCGCGCCATCTGTACCGAGACCGTGCCGCTGCCCAGCGCCGCTGCGAGCGCGCTCCACTCTTCGAGCTGCGCGTCGGCGCAGAGAAGCAGCGCGCGACGCTCCGATGCCAGCCCGGCCATCATCCCGGCCAGCGCCGGCACCGCGTAGGCCGGTGCCGGCGGCGCGACCACGACCAGGTTGTGCCCCCGCGCCGCCGTCGGCGCGGCATCCCGCAGCGCCGGGTCGTCCGACGCCCACCCCAGCCGCTCGACGGCGGCGGCGATGGTGGGTGGCAGATGCAGGTCGGGATAGGAAGGCACGGGCGCCTCGGGTGCGGTGGCGGAGAGGACTACGCGTTCGCGCTGCCCAACCTAAGACCGCCACACACCACCGCCAAGTCCGCCGGTTGACTTCCCTGTGCCGGGGGAGAACTTTCTCCCTCACGATCGACGCTCACCACCTCCGGAAGCTCCGCATGTCCGATCCCCTGTCGCCCAACGTACAGCATCTCAAGGCCAGCGAGACCGTGGCCATCAGCAACGAGGCCAAGCGCCGCAAGGCCGCGGGCGAGGACGTCTTCGATCTCGGCGTCGGCGAGCCCGACTTCGACACCCCCGCACCCGTGGCCCAGGCCGGCATCCAGGCGACCCAGAAGGGGCTCACCAGGTATCCGCCCAATGTCGGCATCGCCGAGCTGCGCCGCGGCATCGCCGGGCAGCTCAGCCGGATGTCGGGCGGGCGGCCGGTCGACCCCGACCGCATCGTCGTGAGCTCCGGCAGCAAGCAATCGATCTTCAACGCCTGCTTCACCCTGTTCGGCCCCAAGGATCGGGTGTTGATCCCTTCCCCCGCCTGGGTCTCCTATCCTCAGATCGTGCATCTCTGCCGAGCCGAGCCGGTGCCGGTGCCGGGCGATGTGGAGTGGGGCCTCAAGGTGAGCGCGAAGGACCTCGACCGGAATCACACCAAGAGCACGCGCGGACTCATCCTCTGCTCGCCCTGCAACCCGACGGGCGCCGTGTACACGCTCGCCGAGCTGCGCTCCATCGCCGAGTGGGCCAAGGCCAACGGCGTGTGGATCATCTCCGACGAGATCTATCGCCGGATCAATTACGGCCCCGGGCCGGCACCGTCGCTGCTCGACCTTCCCGACGACCTGCTCGAGCGCACGGTGGTCATCTACGGGGCGAGCAAGGCGTACGCGATGACCGGCTGGCGGATCGGAGCGGCGCTCGCGCCGGCGCATCTCACCAAGGCCATGGCCGCGCTTCAGTCGCACACCACGACGGGCGCCAACCACCCCGCGCAATGGGCCGCCGCGACCGCCTTCACCGATGACAGGGTCGACGCCGAGGTCACCCGCATGGTGGCCGCTTTCCGCCGCCGCCGCGACAACCTGGTGGCGCGATTCCGCGCCGATGCGCCGGGGATCGAGTTCGTCGAGCCCCACGGCGCCTTCTACTTCTTCTTCCGTGTCGACGGCATTCGGGAGAAGGATCCGGTCACCGGGACGGCGTTCTGCGAGCAGCTCATGAGCCAGGAGGGCGTCGCCCTGGTGCCCGGTGCCGCATTCGGCGACGACCGGTGGGTGCGGCTCAGCTACGCCGTCTCCGACACCGAGCTCGGGGCGGCGCTCGATCGGATTCTGCGGCTCATTCAACGACTGGAGTCGGCCCGTGCCGCCTAAGACCGCGCGGTCCCAGATGGAGGCCCGGGTGGAGCCGCTCGGCGGAGCGCTGCCCTCGATAACGTGGCGCTGGGACCCGGAGACGGACATCCTGTCCGGCTCGTTCAAGGGCAACCGGAAGGCGGGCGGCCTCACCGGCACCGTGGAGCTGACGGATGCCGAGGGCTCGGTCGCCGTGCTCGACGTCAACAACGGCGCCATCTGCGGCATCGACGTTGTGGTCTGGCCCGAGGTCGCCACCAAGTCGGACATACAGGTGCCGGCACAGATCGCGGACGGACGGGTGGTCCTGCCGTCCGGCGGCTCGCGCGCCGCAGTCGCATCGGTCGAAGTCGACACGACTCTCTCGGTCGAGACCAACGGATCGGAGAGCATCTTCCATCTCCGCATCGGAGCGCGCCGGCCGGTCGAGGTCGTCCGCGCCGCCGACCACTTCTACGTCGAGGTGGATCAGCAGGGGGGTGTGGCCGGATTCTGGATGACCAACGTGCCGCCCTTCACCGCGTTCGAAGAGGAATAGCCCGAAGCGTTCTTGCAGGCCCACCACTAGTTTACGTCCCATGCATAACCCGAACCTGGCCGCGCTCCGACGTCGGCTGGCGATCAAGGGCCTCACGCCTGCCTCCGGTATGCCCGAGGCAAGCACCGGTCGCACCGAGGAGGCCTGCATCCGCCCGGCGCGGCTGATCGAGGATCCGGACCTTCGCTGCCATGTGGTCGGCGCGGCGGAGCCGTGGCCCGGACCCCTCGCCTTCCTCGACGGCGTTCAGCGCATGCACCTCGTCGGGTATGCCGGCGCCGCGCCGATCTACGTAGGCGAGGTGGCCGCCGCGGTGCGCGAGCGGCACGACGGGCGCCTCGCCACCGTGGCGGAGGAGCGGCGCGGCTTCGTCATAGCGCGCCCGCGCGCCCTGGCCGCGGCGGGTGATGCGCTCGATGGGCTCGCCACCCTGGCGCTCCCCGAGGACGAGCCGCCGCACCCGGTGCGCGATCTGACCCAGGCCTCTCGCGCTCTCGACCGGGCGCGCGGCCAGCTCGAGCTGACGCTCGGCCATCTCTATCGCCGCAAGTCCGACGGCTGGCTCCTGGTGGACGGGTCGCTCGCCGAAAGCCCCGAGTGGTCCGCCGATCCGCGCATGGTTGGTGTCGCCAAGAGCCACGCGACGCTCCCGTTCGATGGCACGGACCTGGAGCTTTACCTCCGCGTTCCGTGCGGCTCCCGGTCGTCTATCTTCGCGCCTCAGACCCGGAGCGTGGCGCCGGTCCACGCGTGGGCGCTGCGTCTGTGGCCCTGGGAGTCGAAGGACCTCTTCCACGGCCTCGTCCGTATCGAGGTTGCCCTCGTGAACGGGATACCCGACATCGCCGACCTGCTCTCGCGCCGATTGCTGGCGGAGCGGGCGCCGATCAGCACGCCCGACAAGCGGTGGGATCGGCTGCTCTACGGCGTGCATTCCGTGGAGCAGTATCTGCGCGCTCGCGCGGGATCGCTGGTCTGATGGCTCGGGCACTGGCGGCGCTCGCGGGACGCGAGTTCGACCTGCTGGTCGTGGGCGGTGGTATCACCGGCGCGATCGCTGCGTGGGACGCGGCGCAGCGCGGACTGTCCGTAGCGCTGCTCGAGCGTGCCGACTTCGGCGGCGCCACGTCGGCCGAGTCGCTCAAGGTGGTGCACGGCGGCGTGCGCTACCTGCAGCACCTCGACATCGTCCGGGTCCGCGAGTCCAGCCGGGAGCGGCGCGCGCTGCTTCGGATGGCGCCGCATCTCGTCCATCCCATGCCGTTCGTCGTGCCGACGTACGGACACGCCATGCGCGGGCCCGAGATCCTCGGTGCCGCCTTCCTCATCCTCAACTCCCTCACCGCCGACCGGAACCGGGGCCTCACCGACCCGTCGCGCAAAGTGCCCCGCGCGAGGATCGTCTCGCGCGCGCGAGTGCTCGAGTGGTTTCCCGCGATCGACCAGGAAGGTCTGACCGGCGCCGGCGTGTTCTACGACGGTCAGATGTTCAATCCTCCCCGGCTGGTCTGGGCCATGATCCGGACCGCGGCCCGGGCCGGTGCCGCGGTGGCCAACTACTGCGACGTGACGGCGCTGTTGCTGCAGGGCGGGCGGGTCACCGGCGTGCAGGCGGAGGACCGCCTCGGCGGCGAGAAGTTCGAGGTGCGTGCCCGCACCGTGATCAACGCCGCCGGTCCGTATGCGGAATCGCTACTGGTGCGCTCGGGAGTGCGCGCCGGGCGGACCGTGCCGTTCTCGCGGGACATGGCCCTGGTGCTTAAGCGCCAGTTCGTCAACGGCCGTGCGCTCGCCCTGCAGACCAAGTATCGCGACCCGAGCGCGGTGCTGACTCGAGGGCCCCGCCATCTCTTCCTGGTTCCCTGGCGCGGCCGGACGCTGGTCGGGGTGAACAGCGTCATCTGGCGCGACGAGCCCGACGGTCTTCGCGTCACCGAGTCGGAGGTGGCCGATTTCGTCGCCGAGATCGCGGAGGCCGATCCCAGGATGGGCCTCACGATGGACGACGTCGCGCTGGTGATGGCCGGTCTGCTTCCGGTGGAGAAGGGCGACGAGAAGACCGGCGACGTGGCCTTCGGGAAGCGCCCGCTGGTGGTGGACAACGCCCGCACCGACAACGTGCAGGGTCTCGTCTCCGCCATCTCCAACCGCTATACGGTTGCGCGCGGCGTCGCCGAGAAGGCCGTGGACCTCGTCTACCACAAGCTGGGCCGTGAGGTCCGGCGCAGCCGCACCGAGATCACCCGGATTCACGGCGGAGACTTCTTCCGCTTCGATGAGTTGGTCCGGGAGGTGGCGGACGCACTGCCCGAGGGTACCGACCCCGCCATCGCCGACCGGATCGCGCGCGACCACGGCTCCGCGTACGGCGAGGTCCTGCGGCTGGCGCGGGAGCGGCCCGAGTTCGCCCCCACCATCGGCGCATCGGGATTCCTCCGAGCCGAAGTCGTTCACGCGGCTCGGAGCGAAATGGTCTCCAAGCTCTCCGATGCGGTCTTCGGCCGGACCGGCATCGCCAGCGTAGGCGATCCGGGACGGGCCGAGCTGGAGGAGTGCGCCGATCTGGTGGGCGCGCAGCTCGGGTGGGACGCCGCCCGTCGCGAGAGCGAGCTGCGCGAGGTGCGGGAGCGCATTCCGTTCCGCCGTCGGTGATCGGCCAGGTGCCATGACCGTGCAGCCCATCGGTCGGGTCGTCGCGACCGAGCTCAAGCCCTCCACTCCACACCAGTTCCATTTCTGGACTGCGCGCGAGTCGCCCATCGGGATCGGGGCCATCGTGCGGGTCGAGGAAGCCGGGCGCACGGTCTACGGTGTCGTGACCGACGGGTTCGCCTACTCCGACCTCGTTACCCCCATGCACGCCGTGCTGGGCGCCGACGGGGATCCGGTGGCGGCCGGGCTCGAGCCGACCGTGCGAGCGGAGATCAGGCTCTATACGGCCGCGGTGCTGCGCCAGACACCCGAGGAGCCACTCCAGCCGGTGCCCCTCGGATCGGTCTGGCTGGCCGACGACGCGGACGTCGTGCTGGCGCTGCGCATGGACGGCTACATGGGCGGCGAGCGGCCGACCGGCGTTCCCGTCGGCCTCTACGCGGCCGGCGGGCTCGAATCGCCGGTCTATCTCGATTGCGATTTTCTTCTCGGGCCCGAGGCGGCCCATCTCAACATCACCGGGGTGTCCGGCCTCGCGACCAAGACCAGCGCCGTCGAGTTCCTGCTGTCGAGCATCTTCCAGACGTTTCCCAAGCACAAGGGATCGGTGGCGGCCCTCTGCTTCAACGTCAAAGGGCCCGACCTCTGCTTTCTCGACCAGCCCGTGGCGCTCTCCGACGAGGACCGCCGGCTCTACCAGCGTCTGGGCCTTCGCGCCGAGCCGTTTCCCGATGTCCGGTACTACGCACCCCTCCGGCCCGACGGCGTCAACCTCAATACGCTGCGCACCAACGAGGCGTTGGCGGGTAACACCGAGCCGCTCATCTGGGGCCTGCGTGAGGTGCTCGACTTCGCCGAGGTCGTGCTCAATCGGGACGACGTGGACGCCAAGGCCGACGCCTTCATCGATTTCCTGGCGGAGCGTGTGGTGGGCCGGGAGTACCGGAGCGAGCTGCGCGACCGGCCCTTCCTGGTTCAGAGCTTCGCCGACCTGGAGGAGTTCTTCCGCGCGATCTTCGACTACATGGAGGCGCTGGGGAAGGGTGGCGAAGTGTGGAAGACCCACCACGTCGCCACCATCCGCAAGATCCGCAACCGGCTGAGCAACATCTCCACCCGCTCCAAGGGACTGGTCACCGACGACGGGGCGGCCAACGATCTGCCCTGGGGCCGGTTCGCCGACCGCAGCGTGCACGTGGTGGACGTCGCGGGCCTCGACCCGCTCGCGCAGGATCTGGTGTTCGCCCGGATCGTGTCCAAGCTGCGGGAGCACCTCGAGCGGCGCGATCTCGGTGTGGACCACGTCGTCGTCTTCGTGGACGAGCTCAACAAGTACGCGCCGGCGGACGGACCCGAGACCTACGTCCGGAAGATGCTGCTCGACCTCTCCGAGCGCGGCCGGTATCTCGGCCTCGTGCTCTTCTCGGCGCAGCAGTTCCGCTCCCAGGTCCAGCGCCGCGTGGTCGGCAACGCGGGCACCGGCGTCTACGGTCGCATGGACCCCGATGAGCTCGCCACGCCGGGTTATGCCACGCTGTCGCCTGCCACCAAGATCAAGCTCGCGACCCTGCCGAAGGGCGAGCTGATGGTCCGTCACCCGCACTTCACACAGCCGATCTTCGTGAAGTTCCCCCGGCCGCCCGTGCTCGGCGGTCGCGAGGGCATCGAGCGCTTCCCACCCTCGGGCGATGTTCCGTTCCCCGAGGCGGTCGTGCGCCGGCTCCGCGCGATCGATCGCCGCGTGTCGGCCGAAGGGGTGTACGCCGCCATCGAAGGACGGCGCGAGGACGACGTCCGGCGCGCGCTCTCCGCGACCCGCCGCGAGCGTCCGGCCGACCCGCTCGCCTATTTCATCGCCTGTCTCGGCCGCCGGGTGGCGGGAGAGGTCGTTCTTCCGCGCCGCGGCATCCCCGCGGTGCGCCGCGGAGACGACGGGTACGGCGCTTGAGTAAATACTGATCGCACATGACATTTCCGGGGTGAGACTGGCCCACCTGGCCGATCCCCACCTCGGGATTCGGCAGTACCATCGGCAGACCCCGACCGGCATCAATCAGCGCGAAGCTGATGTTGCCAAGGCCTTCCGGCTGGCCGTGGACGGGGTCATCGCCGCGCGACCGGACGCGGTCGTCATCGCCGGCGATCTCTTTCATTCGGTCCGTCCCACCAACGCGGCGATCGTCTTCGCCTTCAAACAGCTCCAACGCCTCCGCGAGGCGCTGCCCGACGCCCCCCTGATCCTGGTCGCCGGCAACCACGACACGCCTCGCTCGGCGGAGACCGGCTCGATCCTGCGCCTGTTCGAGGAGCTGGGGGTGGATGTCGCCGTGGACGAGGTGCGGCGCCTCGAGTATCCCGCGCTCGATCTATCTGTGCTCGCCGTGCCGCACACCGCGCTCATGGCCGCCGAGCGTCCGTCGCTTCGGCCCGAGGGCGATGCGCGCCACCGGGTGCTGGTGCTCCACGGCGAGATCGAAGGCGTACTGCCCACGGAGCGCCACACCGTCGAGTACGGCGGCGCGCTCGTCGGGTTGCGCGAGCTCGGGGTGGAAGCCTGGAGCTACGTCGCGCTCGGCCACTATCACGTTCAGCACGAGATTGCCCCCAACGCCTGGTACTCCGGTTCGCTGGAGTACGTCGGCGCCAATCTGTGGGGTGAGCTGGTCGACGAGGCGGAGCGGGGAATTCGCGGCAAGGGCTGGCTCCTCGCCGACCTGGAGCGGGGCACCGTCCGCCGCGAGCCGGTGGAGGCGTCGCGGCCGATCATCGACGTGGATCCTGTGCACGGCGAAGGGCTGGGCGCGGAAGCGATCGACAAGCTGATCGCCGAGCGACTGCGCGCGATCCCGGGCGGCGTCGCCGACCGCATCGTCCGGTTGAGGGTGTACGACGTGCCTCGACACATCGCCCGCGAGCTCGACCACGCCGCGATCCGGGGCTACAAGTCCGAAGCCCTGCACCTCCATCTGGACATCCGCCGGCCCGAGCTGCACCGCACCGTCGGCATGGGGGCACCGGGACGGAGGCAGACGCTCCCCGAGCTCGTGCACGATTACCTGAGCAGGCGGCCGCTGCCCGCTGAGCTCGACCGCGAGGCCTTCGTCCGGCTCGGCGCCGGGCTGATCGACGAGGTCGAGCGCGACCTGGCTGGCGCCTGATGCAGATCCATCGGCTGCACATCCGCAACTTTCGCCAGCACGAGGACACCGAGCTGGAGTTCGGCGCGGGCCTGACCGGCATCATCGGGCCCAACGGGGCGGGGAAGACCACCATTCTCGAGGCGCTCGCCTGGGCGATGTACGGTATGCCCGCGGCGCGAGGCAGCCGCGACACGATTCGCCGGCGCGGCGCCGGCCCACGGGAACGGGTCGAGGTGGAAATGGATTTCACCCTCGGCTTCCATCAATACCGGATCGTCCGCTCGCTCAACTCCGCCCAGCTCTACCAGGATGGCGACGCGGCTCCAGTTGCCAACAGCCTCGGCTCGGTCACCGAGCGTATCACCCGGCTGCTGGGCATGTCCCGCGAGGAGTTCTTCAACACCTATTTCACGGGTCAGAAGGAGCTGGCGGTAATGGCCGCGATGACGGCCCCTGAGCGCGCCCAGTTTCTCTCCCGCGTCCTCGGCTACGATCGCATCCGCGCCGCGCAGGAGCGGCTCAAGGAGCGGCGCTCCGCGCTGCGCGCCCGGCTCGACACGCTCCGCGCCAGTCTCGGCGATCCCGGTGAGCTCGACCGCGGCGAGACGCTCGCGAAGGCCCGGGTCGCGGCGGCCGCGGCGGCCGTCTCCGCCGCCGGTGGCGTGTGGGAAGGCGTGGAGCGGCGGCTGAGCGAGCTACGGCCACGCGCCGAGCACTTCCAGCAGCTCCGGGACGCGGCGCTTGCGCTCGAGGCCGAGCTGCGGGTGGCGGAGCACGAGGCGGCGGCGGTGGCGACCCGATTGATCAAGCTCGAGCAGCAGGCCGCGGAAGCCGCCACGGCCGGAAAGCGGCTTGCGCAGGTAGCACGCAAGCTGGAGGCGTTGCCGCCGCTCAAGACCGAGCTGGAGTCGCTCGAGCGTCTGGCCGAGGCTCACCTACGTCGCCGGGCCCTCATGGCGCAGGTGGCTGACGTGCGCACCCACCTGGCTTCGGTGGACGATCGCATCGCCCGTCTCCCGGCCGCGGAGGCGGTGGAGTCCGCGCGCGGGCGAGCGAACGATCTGCGCGCCTCGCTCACGGTGGTGACGCTCGAGGCGGAGAATGCTCGGACCGCCTGGGTGCGCGACGCCCAGGATGCCCGCACCAAGCGCCAGGGGCTCGCCGACCAGTATCAGGACGTCCGCGACCAGCGGCAGCGCCTGGTCAAGGCCGGACCCGAGGGCAACTGTCCCACCTGCACCAAGCCCCTCGGGAAGGGGTACGAAAGCGTCCTCGGCCTGCTCGACCGCCAAATGGAGGAGCTGGTCACCAACGGCAACTTCTACAAGCAGCGGATCGAGCAGCTCCAGCTCGAGCCACCCGAGCTGGCGGAGGTGGACCGTCTCCGGGTCCAGGTGGAGCGCGACCTGTCCGATGCCACCACCGAGCTCGGGCGCCTCGAGGCACAGGCTCAGGAGGCCGCACCCCTCGGCCGGGAGCGCACCCGGCTCACCGATCGGGTCGCTGAGCTGGAGAAGGACCTGGGCGTGGCCCCCGCGGTGTACGACGAGCGGCGCCACCGGAAGGTCGAGCGCGACATCCGGACGCTGGAGCCGCTGGCGCTCGAGGCGGAGCGGCTCCGCGTAGTGGGCGATCGGGCCGCGGCGGTGCGGGCCGAGATCGAAACGGTGAGGGACGAAGGTGCCGCCGCGCTGGAGAAGGTCACGGCGACGCAGGCGCGCATCGCCGAGCTCGGCTACAGCGAGGCCGCGCACCATGCGGCTCGTGACGCCGCTGCCGCCGCGGAGAAGGAGCGGCACGAGACCGAGCTCGCGCTGGCCCGCGCCAAAGGCGAGAGCAGCGCAGCAGCAGAGGCGGTCCAGATGGCCGAGCGGCGGCGCCAGGAGTGGACCGCGCGGGAACAGGAATCCACCTCGGCCGCGCGTGAGCTCGCGCTGCATACCGAGCTCGACCGGGCCTTGACCGACCTCCGCGGCGAGCTCAACGCCGCCCTCCGGCCCGACCTGTCCGACCTCGCCTCCGCGTTCCTCCGGGACCTCAGCAACGGTCGCTACACCGAGCTCGAGCTGAACGAGGATTACGGCGCGACGCTGCTCGAGGATGGCGACCCCAAAGCCGTGCTCTCCGGGGGCGAGGAGGACATCGCGAACCTCGCGCTCCGGCTGGCGATCAGCCAGATGATCGCGGAGCGCGCCGGCCAGCCGCTCTCCCTGCTCGTTCTGGACGAGATCTTCGGCTCGCTCGACGAGGATCGCCGGTCGGCTGTGGTGGATCTGCTCAGAAGCCTCGCCGACCGCTTTCCGCAGGTCATCCTCATCACCCACATCGACTCGGTTCGTGACGGCTTCGACCGGGTCATTCGCGTCGGGCTCGACGTCGCGCGTGGCGTCGCCACCGCGCGCGACGAGCCGGTGCCGGGGCACGATGTGGCGGCCTGACCGCAGCGCCCGAGGTCCCGATCGGCCGACCTCCCGGGATATCGATGCGCTCAACCGGGTGTTCGCCGAGGCGTTCACCGATCGCTACAGCCGCGATGGGCTGGTGGGCGTGCGAGTGCCCCAGCTCAACCCGCAGGTGTGGCGCTACGCGATCGAGGACGCGGGCGACGGCGCGATGGTGTGGCGCGATGCCGAAGGCCACATGGTCGCCTTCAACATGGTGCATCGCTCGGGCACCGAGGGCTGGATGGGTCCGCTGGCGGTGCGTCCCGATCGCCAGGGTGAGGGGCTGGGGTCGCTGATGGTGCGGACGGGAATCGACTGGCTCCGGAGCCAGGGCGCGGCGACCATCGGACTGGAGACGATGCCGCGGACGGTGGACAACATCGGGTTCTACAGCCGGATAGGTCTGGTGCCCGGTCACCTCACCGTGACTCTGGTGCGCGACGTTCCTCGGCGGGCGAGCGCCACGGCCGACGCGCGTGGTGCGCGGAGCTCCGTGGACGATGAGGCGCTTGCCACCTGCCGGAAGTTGGCCGACGCTCTGCTCCCCGGCGTGGACTTCACCCGCGAGATCGCGTTGACCCGTGAGCTCGCGATCGGTGATCTCACCCAGGTTCGACAGGATGGGGAGCTGGTGGCGTTTGCCCTGTGGCATTCCACGCCGCTCGCCGCGGGCCGGCCCAAGGACGAGCTCCGGGTGCTCAAGCTGGTGGCCCGTGACGCGAGCGCCCTCGACCGAGTGTTGGACGCGCTACCCGAGGTCGCCGCGCGCGAGCGGGTGGCGCGGATCGCGATCCGCTGCCAGAGCGAGTTCGCGCCGGCCTACCTGCGCCTGGTCGAGCGAGGTTACCGGGTCCATTGGACCGATCTTCGAATGACGCTTCACGGGTTTGGGCAGAGAACGCCGCGGGAGGGAATCGTGATGTCGAACTGGGAAATCTGAGCGGGTCAGCCGCCTTCGACGCGTTGGCGGGGTGTCGGTCTGCCCGCCAGACGCTCCTCCACACTCTCGAGCAGTCGGGAAGGGAGGAACGGCTTTCGGAGCATCGGCACCGACGGGTCGTAGAGGCAGTTGGCCTCCAGATACGCCCGCGGGTAGCCGGAGATGAACAGCAGTGGCAGTACCGGGCAGTGCTCCCGCATCCACTCCGACACCTCGCGGCCCCCCAGAATCGGCATCACCAGATCGCAGATCACCAGGTCCAGCCTCTGCGCCTCGGTCTCCAGAATGCCGACTGCGGCCGTGCCGTGACTCGCCTGCAGGACCCGATAGCCGGCTTCCCGCAGTGTGCGGGACACCAGCATACGCACGATGTCTTCGTCATCCACTACGAGGATGGTGCCTTGCCATGAGGTCATAGACCCGGCGTCGGGAAAGGTGGATGACTGACGAGCGCGACCTGTCCTACCTATTCGAACTTCCATTGCTCGACTGTGACGCGGCTCACCTGGCGCGGCGTGACTCGATGACCTGTTGGTAGACCGCCAGCGTGCGCCGCACGCTCTGCTCCAGGGTGAAGTCCCGCTCGAACCGCGCGCGCCCCGCGCTCCCCATCCGGGCCCGGAGCCCCGGGTCCACCAGCAGGCGTCGGATCCTGTCCGTCACCGCGCCCACGTCGCCGCGCCCGACCAGGAAACCGTTCTCCCCATCGCGCACCGATTCGTCCACTCCCCCCACGGCGGATGCCACCACGGGAAGGCCGGCGCGCATCGACTCCAGAATGCTGAGCGGGAAGCCCTCCCAGTTGGTGATCAGCAGGCTGACGTGCGCTCGGCTCAGCAGCTGATCCACGTCCTTCCGCTGGCCGAGAAAGTGGACTCGATCCGCTACGCCGAGCGATGCCGCGAGCGCCTTCGTCTCGTCGATGAGGGGGCCGTCTCCGATCAGATCCACGTTCCAAGGCAGATCGCGGAGGGGTGCGAGCGCACGGAGCAGCGTGGGGTGGTCCTTCTGCGGACCGTAGCGCGCGACCATGACCATTCGGACGGGCGTGCCCGCGGGATCGGCGCGGAGGGCGGGCGGAATGTCGGGCATGCCGTTGTGCACCGTCACGATGCGGTCGGCTGGTGCGATGCGGGCCGCGAGGCCGAGCTGTCGGTCGTACTCGGAAACGGTGATGATCGCGCTAGCGAGCGGGCCTACCACTCGCTCGACCTGCCGGTAGAGTGCCGCGGATGTGGGGGCCACCCCAGGAGTGAACGCCCATCCATGGGCCGTGAAGACGACCGGTACCCGGAGCGACCGTCCCGCGAGACGGCCGAGGATGCCGGCCTTCGACGAGTGGGCCGCGATCAGCTCAGGTCTGAACTCCCGCAGCGCGGCCCGGACCTCCCCCAGGGCGCGAAGATCGCGCAGGGGACGGATCGGGACGGTGAGATGTCGGAGCACGGCGACGGGAATGCCGAGCGCGCGGAGGTCGTCGATGAACGGTCCGCGGCCGGAGGTGATCACCATCGGCTCGTGCCCCTGGGCCGCGGCGGCAGCGGCGAGGTCGCGAACGTGGATCTGGGCGCCGCCGATGGGCGAGGCCGTCGTCACGATGTAGCCGATCCTCAAAGCGTGTCGCCTCCGACGGGCGCTGAGGTGGTGAGAGGTACTCCCTGCGGCGTATCTACAGGCCGGGCTGGTGGTTTGGCCGCGAGAAGTATATCGCGGGCCATCGCTCCCCGCGCCTGCGAGGCGTCCCAGGCTTTCTTCTGGAGACGACGGTCGGTGTCCCGGATGTCTTATCGCGACGAGGCGGGCCCATTGCATGGCCGCCGTCTCGTGTGTTGATCCCCCGCCACACTTCTTGCGGCGAGCGGACAGCCCTGCTCGCCGCGCTGTTTCCCGTGGGTCTGGCCACCCGTCACACGTCCGGCGCTCATGTGGGATCTGCGCTTGGGGTGACCTAGCGATCTGTCTGTGGTAGATTGCGTTGCGAGGTCTGGAGGGGCTGAAGGACTGCCCCTCCGCTTCGATCGCGGCAGGGCATGGATTGTGCAAACCATGGCCTGGAATTGCCATGCAGTTACTGGCATAACACCCCTACTGGCTCCACGAGGTCTATGCGCACCCTGGTCTCGCTTCCCCTCCTCGCGCTCATCGTCCTGTCCATGCCCGTTTCGGCTCAAGAGTCGCGGTCGCCGAGCGACCAGTCGGTGCTGGCGCCGGGCGATTCCGTGCGGATCGTGGTCTGGCGCAAGCCCGAGTTCAGCGGCGATTTCGTGGTCGCGCCCAACGGCTCGATCACCCACCCGCTGTATCGGTCGGTTCAGGTGGGCGGCATCCCGTTCGCGACGGCCGAGGCCAACGTCCGCCGGTTCCTCGCTCGATTCGAGGAAAACCCGGAGTTCGTGATGGAGCCCCTCGTCCGCGTGGCCATATCCGGCGAGGTCGAGCGGCCGCAGGTGTTCGCCGTCCGGCCGGAGACGTCGATCGGTGAAGCGGTGGCGCGCGCGGGTGGCAGTACCGTTCTCGGCGCGGCCAACCGGATCCGTGTGCTTCGGCTCGACCCGGCCGGCCAGCAGCAGCTGCTGATCGTCGACATGACCGATCCCAGCGGGGCAACGAGCCGGCTGCCGGTCCGGTCGGGTGATCAGATCGTGGTGGACCGAAGAAAGTCGTTCGTCAAGGACGTTCTGTTGCCGGCGCTCGGCGTGATCGGCTCGATCGCGTCCGTCGGCCTTCTCATAGACCGGGTCAGCAGAAACAACTAATGCCCATGCGTCCTCAGCCTCCCCACGATCGCCTGCTGCCGGGCGGCGGCTACGAGCCGCCGATGCGGCAAATGGAGACCGGTGATACCGCCGGCGCGGTCTCGTTCCGCCAGGCGCTGAACGTGGTGCGGCGCCGGATGCAGCTCATTCTGGCTGTCACCGCCTGCGGCGCGGCGCTCGGTCTGTTCCTCGCCTCCCGGGAGCCGACCACGTACAAGGCCTCCGCGATGCTGCGGATGGCCGGTGAGCGCGCAACCTTGACCGGAACCGCGGAAGAGGCCTCGCCGACCCTCAACCGCACGGCCGATCCGATGCTCTCGATCATCGAGCTCGTGCGGAGCCGGACGGTGGCGGGTGTGGTGGTGGACAGCCTGGGTCTGCAGCTGGTCAGCCAGACCCCCGAATTCTCGGTGGAGGATCTCTCGCGGGTGCAGGTGGATCCGCGCGCGGCCGGCGACTCGATCCAGCTGGTGTTCCGGGAGAACGGCGTGAACGCGCGGCGGGGAGAGCGCGCGGTCAACGCCGCCTACGGGCAGCTCGTCAACCTGGGCGTCGTTCAGTTCGTGGCGCGCTCGCGGCCGGCGGTCGAGACCGTGCTGCTGGGGATTCGCTCCCGGGAGGCGGCCATTGACGCCCTCGTGGTCGGCCTGCAGGTGTCCCGCCGCGAAGGCACCGACGTCATCGACGTCGGCTTCGTAGCCGAGGATCCCCGGACCGCCCAGCGGGTCGTGAACAGCGCGGTGCAGGCCTTCCAGACGTTCAACGTGGAGTCGGCGCGGGCGCGCTCGCGCAGGCGAGCGGAGTTCCTCACTACGCAGTTCGCGTCGAACGACAGTGTCCTCGAAAAGGCGCAGGGCGATCTGGCGAGTTTCCGGAGCCGCCAGCAGGCCATCGGCGTGGGGACCATGGCACAGCAGCAGCAGCAGTCGCTCCAGGCTGTTGAACTGCAGAGAGAGCAGCTCGGGGCCGACCGTGAGACCTTCGCCGCCCTGCAGGACCGGTTGAAGGCGAGCGACGACGGGTCCCGCGAGGAAGCGCTTCGCGCCCTCGCCACGTCCCCCGCGCTGGGCGAAAATCCGAACATCAACGGTCTGTATACGCAGCTTCTCAAGTACCAGATGCGCATCGACTCGATGACGACCGGTCCATGGCGGGCGTCCGCCACCAACCCGGACCTGATCCAGGCCAAGGCGCTGGCCCGCACCACGCAGGATCAGCTAGTTCAGGCCGTGCGCAGCCACGTCGGATCCCTCGACGTCAGGATGAGGTCGCTCGACAACCTGGCTCGGCGCCAGGGTGCCTCCATCTCGATCCTGCCGGCGATGGCGGAAGAGGAGATGCGGCTCACGCGCCGAGTAGAAGCCTTCGCCAATATGGCGGACGGACTCCGCGCCGAGCTCCAGAAGGCCCGCATGGCCGAGGCGGTCGAGGCGGGTGACATCGAGGTGGTGGCCATGGCGCCGCTGCCCTCGACGCCGCTGATCAGCAGCGCCGCGCTCAAGGTGATCCTCGGCCTGCTCCTGGGCCTCGCGCTCGGGATGATCATCGCCTACATCCTCGAGGCGCTGAACACCTCGGTACGCCGCCCCGAGGACCTCGAGGCCGTGTTGCACGTCCCCGGCCTCGCCGTGATTCCGCGCATCACCGCCGGCTCGCGCGGCGCGCAGTCGCACTTCCGCCGCCTGCTGGGCTCGGGCAAGGGCAACTCGTCCAAGGCGGCGGTGGGCTCGCCGCTCGCCGGCGGCCAGACGTTCTCCATCGGCATCGAGGCGTTCCGGAACCTGCGCACCGGCCTCATCTGGTCCGACGGCGGGGAAACGCTCCGGACCCTGGTGGTGACGAGCGCCGCTCCCGGCGAAGGCAAGACGCTCACCGCGGCGAACCTCGCCGTGACCCTGGCCTACGACGGGCTACGGGTGCTGCTGGTGGACTGCGACATCCGCCGTCCCCGCGTCCACGGCCTGTTCCAGCTTCCCCGCGCGCCGGGCCTGATGGAGCTGCTGAAGGCGTCCAGCGATCCGGATACGCCCACGCCTCGCGCGATCCGCGAGACGCCCGTGGCGCGACTCTCCGTTCTCACCTGCGGCGCGCTGCCGGTGAACGCCTCCAATCTCCTGAGCGGCACCCGCATGCGCGTGCTGCTGGCGGAGCTGCAGGAGCAGTTCGACATCATCGTGCTCGACACGCCGCCGGTGCTCGCCACCGCGGACGCGAGCATCGTGGCGTCCCTCACCGACGGCGTGTTGCTCGTCGTCCGGGCGGGACACACGGACAAGAATGCCGCTCAGCGAGCGTACCAGCAGCTCGCGAACGTCGGGGCCCGCGTCATCGGCACGGTGCTGAACGATCCGGGCGGGGAGGTCGCCAAGGAGGGTGACTACTACTACCCGTACGACTATGCCGCGCAGGAACAGTGACACCCACGGGTGATCGCTAGCGGCCAGCCACGCGTCGCAGACCTAGTCGGTTAGCTCCAGAAGCGCCCGGCGGCCGGATGCCGTGAATTCCTTGCCGCGCGGGCGCGGCGTGTGCGGACTGCTCACCCCCGCCTCGCGGGCCTTCTGACGCTTACGGAGGGATGTTACACCAGGATGTCGACTTCCATTGCTTCCCCCGCGCCCCGCGTGGCCACCCCGGCCGCCGCCGCGCAGCGGATGAACATCGTCATCGTCGGTCACGTCGACCACGGCAAGAGCACCGTCATCGGCCGGCTGCTCGCGGACACCCACTCGCTGCCCGAGGGCAAGCTCGAGCAGGTGCGGGCCCAGTGCGAGCTCAACTCCAAGCCGTTCGAGTACGCCTTCCTGCTCGACGCGCTCAAGGATGAGCAGGCCCAGGGCATCACCATCGACGCCGCCCGGGTCTTCTTCAAGAGCGACCTCCGCCACTACCTGATCCTCGACGCCCCCGGGCACATCGAGTTTCTCAAGAACATGATCACCGGGGCGGCCCGGGCCGAGGCCGCGCTGCTGGTGATCGACGCCGCCGAAGGCGTGCAGGAGAACTCGCGCCGACATGGCTACATGATGTCCCTGCTGGGCATTCGCCAGCTCGCCGTCGTGGTGAACAAGATGGACCTGGTCAACTGGGACCCCGGTGTGTTCGACGGCATCGTCCGCGAGTACGGCGCGTTCCTCGATCAGGTCGGCATCAAGCCCGCCTGCTTCATCCCGGTCTCCGCCCGCGGCGGCGACAACATCGCCACCCGCTCGGCGAACCTGCCGTGGTACCAGGGCCCCACCGTGCTGAACGCGCTGGACCAGTTCCGCAACGAGCCGGCCCCGACCGAGCGCGCGTTCCGCATGCCGGTCCAGGACGTCTACAAGTTCACCAAGCAGGGCGACGACCGCCGCATCGTCTCGGGCACCATTGATTCGGGCGCGGTGAATGTCGGCGACACGGTGATCTTCTACCCCTCGGGCAAGAAGAGCCGCGTGAAGAGCATCGAGGCCTTCAACCGGCCGGTGCAGGGACGCGCCGAGGCCGGATGGGCGGTCGGCTTCACCCTGCAGGAGCAGATCTACATCACCCGCGGCGAGATGGCCGCGCTGGAGACGGAGACGCGGCCCCAGGTCACCACCCGGCTGCGCGTCAGTCTCTTCTGGCTCGGCAAAGAGCCGATGGTGAAGCGCAAGGAGTACATGCTCAAGCTGGGCACGGCGCGCGTCACCTGCCGGGTGGAAGAAGTGCTCCGGGTGATGGACGCCTCGACCCTCGACTTCGCGGAGCAGCGACACGCGGTTCAGCGACACGATGTCGCGGAGTGCGTGCTCCGGCTCGACCGAGCCATTGCCTGCGACCTCGCCGAGGACGTCGCCGCGACCAGCCGCTTCGTGATCGTGGATGACTACGAGATCCGTGGCGGCGGCATCGTGCGCGAGGCGATGACCGACCGGCAGACCGCGGTGCGCGACCAGGTGCTCCTCCGCAACTACAAGTGGGAGCCGAGCATCATCCAGCCCGAGCATCGGGCGGAGAAGTACAACCAGAAAGCCGCCCTCATCCTGATCACCGGCGAGAACGAGAGCGACCGGAAGGGCGTCGCCAAGGCGCTGGAGGGCCGGCTGTTCCAGGACGGCAAGGTGGTCTACTTCCTCGGTATCGGAAACGTGTTGTACGGCGTGGACGCCGACATCGAGCGGAAGCAGGAGAACCGCCTGGAGCACATGCGGCGGCTGGCGGAGGTCGCGAACCTCATGCTCGACGCCGGGATGATCCTGGTCGTCGCGGCGGCCGAGCTCACCCAGGACGACCTCGAGGTGATCAAGACCGCGGTGCAGCCCGACCTGATCGAGACAGTCTGGGCGGGCGACACCATCACCACCGACCTGGTCTGCGACCTCCAGCTTCAGGGCGGCGCGGTGCCCGAAGCGGTGGACCGGCTCAAGGCGCACCTGCAGGACAAGGGCGTCATCTTCCGCCCATGGTAACGCGCGAGATGCGGTCGGCCCTGGTGGACCTCGTCCGTGAGGCGGGACGGGCCACCATGGTCTACTACGACGGCGCGGTCTCGGCCGACGTGCGCGAGAAGGACGACCGGAGCCCGGTCACCCTCGCGGACGAGGTCGCTCACGGGATTCTCCTGGAAGGCCTCCGGCGCATCGACCCGACCACACCGGTCGTGTCCGAGGAGGCCGCGGCAGCCGACTTCGAGACCCGCCGCGGCTGGAATCGGTTCTGGCTGGTCGACCCGCTCGACGGCACCAAGGAGTTCATCAAGCGCCGCGCCGAGTTCACGGTGAACGTGGGTCTGATCGAGAACGGGGAGCCGGTCTTCGGTGTGGTCGAGGCCCCGGCCCTGGACCTGGTGTACTGGGCGGCCAAGGGCGAGGGCGCCTGGCGCGAGGAGAAGGGCGGCCCGGCCGAGCGCATCTATTCGACCGCGCCGGCGCCCGGCACACCGCTCACGGTGGTGGAGAGCCTGTCACACCCGTCGGCGGAGCTGGAGGAGTACCTCAAGACCATTCCGGTGGGCCGCCGGGTCAAGGCGGGGAGTTCGCTCAAGTTCTGCTGGGTGGCCGAGGGCCGGGCCGACGTCTACCCCCGTCTGGGGCCGACGATGGAGTGGGACGTGGCCGCCGGCGACTGCGTGTTCCGCCAGTCGGGCCGCGAAGGCGAGCGCCCCTCTCCGCTGACGTACAACAAGCCCGACCTCCGGAACCCGAGCTTCGTCATCGGGCTGTGAGCACTCCCCGGCGTTCGGTGTCGAAACCGGAAACCCGTCGAGCCGCTCCGGTGTTGTGGTTCACCGGGCTGTCCGGATCCGGAAAGAGCACCATCGCGACCCGGGTGCATGAGGAGCTGGTGCGGCGTGGGGTGGATGTCGAGTACATCGACGGCGACGCCCTGCGCGAGGTGTTCCCCAACACGGGCTTCACCCGCGAGGAGCGGGAGGAGCACTTGCGCCGGACGGGATACATGGCGAGCCGTCTGGCGGAGCACGGCGTCACCGTCGTGGCGTCGTTCGTCTCGCCCTATCGGGAGTCCCGGGATTTCATCCGGAAGCAGTGCCGCGAGTTCGTGGAGATCTACGTGGCGACTCCGCTGGAAGAGTGCGAGCGGCGGGACGTGAAGGGGCTGTATGCCCGCGCCCGCCGCGGTGAGATCAAGAACTTTACGGGCATCGACGACCCGTACGAACCCCCCGAGCAGGCCGAGCTGACGCTCGACACCCGCGCGCTCAGCGTGGATCAGTGCGTCGCCACGGTGCTCGAGCGGCATGGAGGCCGACCCTGATGGCAGTAGCAATGGCGGTGGATCATCTCGACCAGCTGGAGAACCGGAGTGTCCACATCCTCCGGGAGGCGTATGCCAACTTCAAGAACCTCGGCATGCTCTGGTCGATTGGAAAGGACAGCACGGTCCTGCTCTGGCTCGCCCGCAAGGCGTTCTTCGGGCACGTGCCCATCCCCCTGATTCACATCGATACCTCGTTCAAGATCCCCGAGATGATCGAGTACCGCGATCGCCTCGCGCTGGAGTGGAACCTGACCATGATCTACGGTCAGAACCGCCAGGCCCTGGACGAGAAGCGCACCTATCCGGACGGCGCGGTGGACCGCATCGCGTGCTGCAAGGCGCTGAAGACGGACGCGCTGAAGCACACGTTGAGCGGGGAGTGGCCGCGGTACCGGCTCAACCACAGCAAGAAGACCTATGAGCTGGACCGGAACACCGAGGCCTTCACCGGAGTCATCGTCGGAGCCCGCGCGGACGAGGAGGGCAGCCGGTCGAAGGAGCGATACTTCTCGCCACGCAATGCCCAGTCGCACTGGGACGTGGGCGACCAGCCGCCGGAGTTCTGGAACCAGTTCAAGACCGAGTTCGCGCCGGGCACCCACCTGCGCATCCACCCGCTCCTGGATTGGACCGAGCTCAACATCTGGGAGTACATCAAGCGGGAGAACATCCCCACGGTGTCGCTCTACTACAACCAGGGCGACGGCAAGCGGTACCGCTCACTCGGCTGCTACCCCTGCACCAACGCGGTCGAGTCGCCCTCGCGGGACGTGGATGACATCATCCTGGAGCTGCAGTCCGGGAAGTTCGCCAATGTCGCCGAGCGGTCCGGTCGAGCCCAGGACAAGGCGGATGGCGGCGGGCTGGAGACACTGCGACGCGACGGGTACATGTAGGGGGCCGGGGCCTCCGTTCGTTCATCCTGGAGGCATTCAGATCCCCGCTCATCGCTTGGCGATGGGCGGGGTTTCTTGTTTCGAACCGCGCGGTTCATTGCACTCCTGGGCGATCCTCACGCGGGCTGCCTTCGCCAACGCATAATGCTTGGCGCGCAAGGAGTTGCGGTCGCTGAGTTGCGGCCCGATGTGCGCCAGTTCGCGGGTCATGGTCATCGGGTTCAGCAGGAGGTCTACGTTGTTCGATTCGCGGCAGAAGTCTCACTGCCGGCGAGAATTATACGCGGTGGCGCGGTCTCGTTGGGCGAAGGGCGATCGAGCGGGAAATCGGGGTGTCTAACCGATTTGTGCTGTCAATTAAATGTACAATATATTGTTACAATTAAGATACATTCACAATCTTAAGTGTTTTTTAGTAAATGATTTACGAGACAGCATAACTGCGTATACGTTTCAACTGTATAAAAAAAGACTCTTCAGATAGCCCAGAAAATGCCGTAACTGCTTGTCAGCCCAAGGGTGGGAGTGGACTGACGGGAGGGTTGGGCTCCGCGTTGTGTCACCGCAAGGATCCATCCAAAAATGACGTACACCTACAAGCTTGCGCGCAGACTGGCGATCTCGCGAAACTTGGCCATGCTCAACCTTCTCGTTCTGCTCGCTGCCTGCGCAGGCGAGACCACGGCACCGGAGGAGCCTTTCACGCCGACCACCCCGGCCGCGCCCAGCTCGCCGGTTGGGTTCCGCGTCTTGCCGCGCACCGTCACCGTTGAGATCAATCAGCCCATCCGCTTCCGCGGCGAGGTCCAGACGCTCCGGGGTCTGGTGAACGCCCCCTCGCTCGCCTGGGAATCGAACGGCGGTCGCATCAATTCGGATGGCACCTTCTCCGCCCCCAAGCCGGGGACCTATCGGGTCGTAGCTCGCGGGCATGGGCGCGACCGGGTGCACTCCCATCGGCCCGATACGTCGGTCGTGGTCGTGGTGCCCCGGCGACCGGGCCTCGTGGCCATCAGGGTGAGCCCCCGCCGCGCCCCGGCTCTCCTTCCCGGAGAGACGCGGACCTTCAGCGCCATGGGTCGGCTCGGCCGCGGAAGCAACGCCGTCGTCGGCGTGGTGTGGACGGCGACAGGCGGCACCATCGACCCCGCGGGCGCCTACAGGGCGGGAGACACCCCAGGCAGTTACCGTGTCATCGCCGAGGATACGCGTGGCACCATCGCCGACACGGTCGAAGTCGCGATCCGCGTCCCGGTGCTTCCCGATACTTTCCCGTCGCCGACCCCGGACCCGACGCCCGATCCGAGCCCGGATCCGACGCCCGATCCGACGCCGGATCCGACGCCCGATCCCAGGCCCGCTCTCAGCCGTGTGGTGCTCAAGCCAACGACCGTCTTTCTCGCGACGCGCGCCACTCACCGATTCGCCGTGTTCGGCCGGAACACCGCCGGTGACAGCGTCGCCGTCGACGTGACCTTCCGCGCCACTGGCGGCACCATCACCCCGACCGGCCTCTATACCGCCGGCCAGACCGCGGGCAGCTTCAAGGTCATCGCGACCTCGAGCAAGCTGGCGGACACCGCCGTGGTCACCCTGGCGATGACTTCGGGCGGCGGAACGCCGACCCCTGTTCCAGGACCGACTCCAGGACCAACTCCAGGCCCCGGGCTTCGCAGCATCCCCTTCGGTCCCTATGGAGCGTGGGGCGAGGCCTCCAGCCTTAGATCCAACACCGCCGTCTTCACCGGCACCATCGGCAGCGTCTCGGCCGACGCGCTGATCGCACGCATCAACGAGGCTCGCGGCAGAGGCGTCAAGCTCATGACCGCGATGACCGGCGGCCACAAGCCGTACCTGACCAACGGCGTCTTCGACATGGCCAAGTGGAAGGCGAGGATGGCTACCTACAACACGCCGGCCATCAAGCAGGCCGTGGCCGCCGCCGTCGCCGACGGGACCATCATCGGCAACTCGGTGATGGATGAGCCGCATGTCTACGGTCTGGGCGACGGGAATACGTGGGGCCCGCAGGGTACCATGACCAAGGCCCGGGTGGACGAGATGTGCGGTTACGTCAAGGCGATTTTTCCGACCCTCCCGGTCGGTGTCGTGCACCAGCACAGCGTGTTCGAGCCGGAGAAGTCGTACCGAACCTGCGAGTTCATCGTGAGTCAGTACTCTCACCGGTACGGTAGCGTGACCAAGTTTCGCGACGACGCCCTGGCAATGGGCCGTCGTGATGGCATCGCCATCGCGTTCAGCTTGAACATCGTGAACGGCGGGATTCAGTCGGCGCGCGATGGCCAGTGGAATTGCTCGCCGGCGACGACCGGGGGACGGGGCACCTACGACCCGAATTGCCGGATGACGGCCGCTCAGGTCCGGGAATACGGCCTCGTGCTAGGGCCGGCCGGGTGTGCCATGATGATGTGGCGGTACGACGATGCCTTCATGGCGAAGACCGACAACCAGCAGGCCTTCGCGGAGATCGCGAGGCGCCTGGCCGCGCAGCAGGGACGGCCATGTTCGCGGATGTAGACCTCCCCGCATCGATCTAGCGCGGAGAGCGACTGCCACGACCGGGGCGGCGAGGTATGCCGCCCCGGTCGGCTTTTATGCCAGTCCACGAGGAGCGATGCCTGCTCAGGAACGACGCCTGCTCCACGGGCTGGGCTATCGCGACTGGTTGTCGAACAGCCTCACGGTGAGCCGAGCGGCTAAGGGCAGCGCCGGGCGAATACGCTGGGACGGCTCGATGCTCTGCTTGCCCCCGTGCTTGCCCTCGTGCTCGCCACCGATGGTGTGCTGCGGGTGCGGGGTGAGGACGGCGTCGTGCCAGGGCAGCCCTACGTGAGCCAGGATCTGCCCCAGCACGGCACGGGGCTCGCGGGTCAGACTCTCATAGCTGAGCCGCGGCACCTGGAGGCCTGCCCCCTCGAGCCGGCGGACGAGCTGGCCCACCTGACGCTGGGCCAGGCGCCACGATAGCCCGGTGTTGAGCGGAGAATTGCCGTGCCGTATCTGCGACCGCACCACGTCTTCCAGCCGTCGGGTCAACCATACGAACGCGAGATCGACCGCACCTGACCTCCACAGCCACCAGGCTCGCGGCGCGCCCTTCGACGTGTCCACGGCGACCTGCGCGCCGGCCTCGTCGGCCGTGGCTCGATAGAGGGCCGCGGCGGCATCGGCCCATTGGGGCAGCTCATGACCGGGCTCCGGCAGCCACGGGGCATACCGATGCCACCCCATGCGGGGCGACAAGGTCGTTCCGTTCTGGGCCAGCGCCGTCATGGATCCCAGCCGGCGCGCCACGCCCACCCAATACGGACATTGATCGAGCGGGAGGAGACAGCCGCAGGCCCTCGGCGCGATATACGAAGGGCCGGGCACGAAGGTCGGGAGCGTCGAGATCTCGCCCAAGTTGACGAGATCGGGATGCTGTCCGAGCGCCATGCCGAGGACGGTCGAGCCGGAGCGGCCGTAGCCCAGGACGTAGAGTACGCGTGGTTTCATCCGGTTCCTCTGCGGAAAATGCTGTCGACCGGCCATGGTTTGCCGGCATGGCGGCCGCTAAGTTGAGGCATGACTCTCCCCAACTTCATCGTCATTGGCGCCGCCAAGGCCGGCACCACCGCGCTGTACTGGTACCTGAGTGAGCACCCGGGGGTGTTCATGAGCCCGGTGAAGGAGACGAACTTCTTCGCCTACGGCCGCGATGCTCAGGGCAACCTGCTCTACGGTGATCCCGCGGTCCATCACTTTCCGATCCAGACGATGGTCGAGTACCAGGAGCTCTTCGCGGGAGCGGGGAGCGCGGCGGCCATCGGGGAGGCGTCGCCGATCTACCTCGAGTGCCCTCAGGCGGCGGACCGGATCCGAGCCGCGATTCCATCGGTTCGAATCATCGCCAGTCTGCGACACCCCGTGGAGCGGGCCTACTCCGACTATCTGATGCATCTCCGGCATCGAGGCGAACGCCTGGATCCGGCCCGCGACCTCAGCGCCTCCGCGCCGTGGGCGGCCGCCGATTCGCGGTGGATGGGCGTGAGCCGGTACCACGTCCAGATCGAGCGCTACTATGCCGCCTTCCCTCGGTCGCAGGTCCACGTCTCGCTCTTCGACGATCTTCGAGGCGGGGCGCTCGCCCTGGTGCAGGACGTCTACCGCTTCGTGGGGGTCGATCCCAACTTCGCTCCCGACTTCGACACTCCCCACGCGATCGGAGGATTGCCCGCGAGCCGGCTGATCGAGAAGCTCCTCACCAACCGCGCGGTGCAGATGAGCATCAAACCGTTGTTGCCCGGCGGTGCCGCCAATTGGGTGAAGCGCATGCGGGCGCGCAACCTGAAGAAACCGCCCCCGCTGCCTCCCGATCTCAAGCGCGAGCTGACCCATCGCAATTTCCGCGACGATATCGGACGGACCGCCGAGGTGATCGGACGAAACCTGGACCATTGGCTGTAGCCCTGCGCCGGCGCCGGCTACGCCCAATGGCTCAGGTCCCGACCGAGCAGGCGGCCGAGCAGCGCGACCTCGTCCCGAAACACCTCCACCAGCTCCGCCCGGAACGCCGGCGACAGCGGCTCCCGCCGCTCCTGCACCGTCATGCGCTCGATGACGCCTTTGCGCACCGCATCCATCCGCTCGCGTCCGACCCGTGCCTTGACCTCTCGATACGCCCGCTGCAGGACGGGCGGGGGCTTTCTCAGGAATTTCCGGAGCCAATCCACCCGCGTGCGCTTGTTTTCGTTGATTCGGGGGAACTCGGTGCGTCCGTCGTGGGGCAGCCCAAGGAACGCGATGACCTCGTCGTACACCTGTTTGGGTGATGTGGCGAAATCGTCGTAGAGGATCGACTTCACCTGCGAGGGTGGAAAGACGGACAGAAGCCGCTCGAGCTGAGTGCCGAGACGACCCATCTCCGCGTATTGCAGCAGGAACTTCCCCCGTGATCCCGGGGGCAAGTCGATACCCTCGCTTCGCGACTTCTGGAGCCGCCACGCGGTCTCGAAATCCGCTTCGTCCTCTTCGGCCCAGTAGAGCAGCTGGGAATGGAACGAGTGAACCATCTCCACCGGGTTGCGGAACATCGCGATGATTCGGGCGTCGGAGTTGAACTCCCTGATGTTTGCAATGGCCACCGTGGACCGCAGGTAGTAGACCGAGGCCTCCCCCACCCGCTGATGTTGCTTCTTGGCGTGAGCGAAGAGGCCTGAGTACTGCTCCATCGTCTTGATGGCCGGGTAGGTGCCGAGGTCTTTGGCAAAGAAGTGCGGCTCCTTCTTCACCGGCATGTAGATGTTGGCGTGGAGCCGGAGATACCGGTACAGCGCGGTAGTGCCACACTTCGGGGCGCCGACGATGAAGAAGTTGGGCCTGACCTCCACTCGTCAGCTCCTTGCCCGGAGACGGTGCCGGGGTGTGGCGAATTGGCTACACGCGCGAATCCAGCCGCCTGAATCCGCCTTCTAACCGCCTGGATAGGTCGCGGTCGGGGGGTTCAGCCCGGCTCGGGGGATGGTAGATTGCCCGGGCCGGAAGTTGGTGTCAAGCGGGCACTTTGCGGCATGTTTCGTGCTAATTCCACGCGGACTTGCCCCGAGCCGCCGAACCCCTGTGGAGAGTCCTCCATCCACCGATGAGACCGATCACCAAACCCATCATCCTGGTCGGCACCGGCCGCTGCGGCTCGACGCTGTTCCACCGCCTGCTCGCCACCCATCCTCACCTGATGTGGCTCTCCGGGTTTGCCTATCAGTTTCCCGCGCGAACGGGCTGGAACCGGCGTGGGGTGGAGGCCATGGGCCATCCCATGCTGCGGGGGCTGCTGGGACGCTGGATCAGGGCCAACGAGCAATATCGGTTCTGGGACCACTACACCCATGGAGCGTTCTCCGAGCCCTGCCGGGATCTGATGCGCGGCGACGTGACGGCGCGCATGAAGAAGCAGCTCCTGACGGCGTTCGCCTCGATGCTGACGGCCCGCCGCGACCGCCTGCTGATCAAGATCACCGGGTGGCCGCGCATCGGCTTTCTCGACGAGATCTTCGAGGACGCGAGGTTCGTGCACATACAGCGGGACGGGCGGTCGGTCGCGAGCTCGCTGCTGCACGTCGGGTTTTGGCGCGGATGGTATGGCCCCCAGGGCTGGCGCGCAGGGCTGCTCTCCCCTGAGGACCAGGCCACTTGGGAGGCGTACGACCGGTCCTTCGTCGCGTTGGCGGGGCTCGAGTGGCGGATCCAGATGCGGGCCATCGAGGCCGCGCGGGAGAAGCTCGATCCGGCCCGTTTCCTCGAGATCAAGTACGAGTCCTTTTGCGAGCGGCCGATGGACACCTACCGGCGGGTGCTCGAGTTCGCCGATCTGCCGCCGTCGCCCGAGTTCGAGCGCGAGGTCGAGAGGGCATCGATCCGAAGCAGGCAGGACCGCTGGCGAGACGATCTGACGCCGGCGCAACAGGCCGTGCTGGACGAGCTGCTCGCGGATGACCTCCATCGCTACGGGTACGAGACCGACGACCGGACAGCGCGGGCTGGGGAGCCCATCGCACGCTAGCATGACAGAGCCCGAGGAAGGTCCGAGCACCGGGGAGCGCATCCTGACCCGGCGAGCCGTCGGCAACATGGCCTGGGTGGCCTGGGGCAGCGCGGCGACCGCCATCCTCAAGGTCGCGGTGCTGGTGATTCTCACCCGACTGCTCGCGCCGGCGGATTTCGGTCTCGTGAGTGCCGCCCTCGTCGTCATCACCTTCTCCCTCAACTTCTCGCAGCTTGGCCTGGGCCCGGCCCTGATTCATCGGCCCGATCTCCAGCCTCGGCATGTGAGCAGCGCCTTCCTCGCCTCGACCGGCTTCGGCCTTCTGGTCGCCGCGATCATCTGGCTCGCGGCGCCGCTGATCGCGGGATTCTTCCGCATGGAGCACCTCACGCCCGTGGTACGCGTGCTGGCGCTGGTGTTCCCCATCACGGGGATCGCCACGGTCCCCGAGAGCCTGCTCCAGCGCGACCTCCGCTTTCGGCTGCTGGCCAACCGCGATGTGGTCGCCTATGGCATCGGGTATGGGATCGTCGGCGTCGGCCTGGCCTTGCTCGGGTGGGGGGTCTGGGCACTGGCCTTGGCGCAGCTCACACAGGTCGTGATCCGCACGGGGATTCTGCTGCGCGCGTCGCCCAACCTGCTTCCGGCCCGACCAACCTGGGGCAGCTTCGTCGAGCTGATGGAGTACGGTATTGGACAGAGCATCTCCCGCGTCGGGGCCATCATGGCCAATCAGGCCGACAACCTCGTCGTCGGACGCTGGCTCGGCGCCGTGTCGCTGGGGCAGTACAGCCGTGCCTACCAGCTGATGTCGGTGCCGACCGGGCTGCTGGGTGACGTACTCGACAAGGTCCTCTTTCCGACCATGGCGCGAGCCCAGGACGACCCCCGTCGGCTGGGCGAGGCCTTCGTTCAGGGTACCGCGATCCTCGCGCTCGTCACCTTGCCGATGGGTGTGATAGCGGCGGTCGTCGCGCCGGAGCTGGTCTCGGTCGCATTCGGAAGTCGCTGGGCCGACCTGGTACTCCCGTTCCAGGTCCTGGCCCTGGGAATGATGTTCCGCACCGGCTATCGCATGAGCGACTCACTCTCGCGTGCGACCGGCAGAGTCTATCGACGCGCCTGGCGCCAGGGACTGTTCGCCCTCTTGGTGTTTCTCGGCGCGTGGGTGGGACAGACCCGGGGATTGGTAGGCGTTGCGGCGGGCGTACTGGTGGCCTTCTTCCTCAACTACGTCTCGATGTCCCAGCTGAGCCTGGCGATCACCGGGGTTTCGTGGGGTCGATTCCTCCAGGCACAGCTGCCCGCGGTCCGACTCACCCTCGTGGTGGGAGTGGTGACGATCGCCACGATGCTGGGTATACGGCAAACGGGACTGCCTCCGGCCGTCGGCCTGGCCGCCGGTACACTGGCCGCAGTGGGTTCCGGACTCTTGGTGGCGTGGGTGGCGCCGACTTTCGCCTTGGGGCACGAAGGCGTACGCGCACGGGACAAGCTCCTGGCACTTGTGCCCGCGCTCCGCAAGCGGTTCGTGCCGGGGAGTGCGGCGTGAGGCCGGCCCCGATCGCCTTTTTTCTCCCGTCGGTCCGAGGCGGGGGAGCCCAGCGAGTGATCGTCAATCTGGTGCAGGGGATCGTCCAGCGAGGCGAACCGGTGGACGTCGTGCTTGCCGTCGCTGAGGGCGTGTTTCTCGATCAGCTGCCTCCTCAGGCCCGCGTGGTGGACCTTCGGGCGGGCCGTCTGTTGAGCAGTCTCATTCCCCTGATCCGATATCTCCGGCGCGAGCGCCCACGAGTGCTGGTCTCGTCGATGAGCCACGCGAACCTCGTGGCACTGTGGGCCGCCAGGCTCGCCCGAAGGTCCACGCCGGTCATGGTAACGGTGCACAATACGATGTCCGAATCCGCCGGCTCCAATGGCGGCATGGAACATCGGCTGCTGAGCGCCTTCTACCCCTGGGCCACCTGGATCGTCGCGGTGTCGCGGGGCGCGGCGGACGACCTGGCCAGGACCACGGGGCTGCCGCGCTCCCGGATCGAGGTGGTCTACAACCCCGTGATCACCCCGGCGATCCTCGATCGGGCGCGGCAACCGGTCGAGCACCCCTGGTACGCGCCCGGCGGTCCTCCCGTGATTCTCGGCGTGGGCCGGCTCACCCGCCAGAAGGATTTCTTCACGCTGGTCCGGGCGTTCGCCGAGCTGCGCCGCCGACGCTGCGCGCGGCTGATTATCCTTGGTGAGGGCGAGGATCGGCCCGCGCTGGAGGCCTTGATCGCCGAGATGGGGCTGCAGGACGATGTGCTGCTTCCCGGGTTCGACAACGCGCCCGCCTACATGGCTCGGTCGGCCCTGTTTGCACTTTCTTCGGTCTGGGAAGGACTGCCGACCGTGCTGATCGAGGCGCTGGCGGTCGGCACCCCGGTCGTCTCCACCGATTGCCCCAGTGGCCCGCGGGAGATCCTCCAGGAGGGGCGGCTGGGTGCCTTGGTTCCGATAGGCGACCCGACGGCACTGGCGAATGCCATGGATCGTGCGCTCGACCACACGGATGCTCCGCTTCCTCCTGATGCCCTGGCGGCGTTCACGCTGGACGCCGCAGTCGATCATTACCTCCGCCTGATCGCGAGCGCGTGATGAGCTCGATTGCCTACGCCGCGCTCTGGCTGTTCGTCTTCGTCGTCCCCTGGGAGGGGGTCGTCCGCGTCAACAACACGGCGATCCTGAGCCAGGCAACAGGGATGATCGCGATGGGCTGTACCGTGTTCGCTGTGCTGGCCACCGCACGGTTCCGCCGTTGGCACGCGCTGCATGGGGCGGCCCTGCTCTTCGTGCTGGCCGCCGGCCTCGACCTGCTGCTCTTCTACCATTCCGGATACCGGGCCCCCGCCAAGTACTACACCTACATCCAGCTCCTCCTGATGGTGTGGATGATCTGGGAGCTCGCGCCACAGCGAAGCCGAGTGCTCAACCTGTTTCTCGCCTATGTGCTGGGAGCCTACGTGGCCTCCATCCAGACGCTGCTGGTGTACCGCAGCTCAGGTGGAGGGCTCCGGCGCTTCGCGGCCGGCGGAGTCGATCCAAACGACCTGGCGATGACACTGGCGCTCGGCCTGCCCATGGCCTGGTACCTGAGCCTTGCCTACCGCAAACCGCTGCTCCGCTGGATCTGCCGGGGATACCTGCCGGTGGCGGTACTCACCATAGGACTGACCGGCTCCCGCGGAGGCCTGCTGGCGAGCATCGTCGCCCTCACTATCGTCCCCCTGAGCATGACCCGGCTCTCGCCCGGCCGGCTGGTGATCACGATCGCCATGCTGTTCCTCTCCGGCGCGCTGGCGGTGGCCTACGTCCCTGAGAGAATCGTCGAGCGGCTGGCCACCACGTCGACGGAAGTGGAGGATCTCAGCCTGGGCGGGCGATTCAAGCTCTGGAGGGCGGGGTTGCGAGCCCTGCCGGAGCATCCGCTCCTGGGGTACGGGACCTCGGGCTATATCACTGCGATCAGTCCACAGCTTGGCCCCGCCTCCCAGGTGGCTCACAACTCGTTCATCTCCGTGCTGGTGGAGCAGGGGCTGGTCGGGCTGACTCTGTTCCTGGCCATGTTCGCCTCCGCCTACCGCGCCGTGCGGCGGCTTCCCCTGGTGGAGCGACGATTCGGCCTCGTGCTGATGGCCACCCTGGTCGTAGCGATGCTTCCGCTCACCTGGGAGCACCGCAAGCCCGTCTGGTTCATTCTGGCGGCACTGGTGGGGCTGTCCCAGGCGATCCGGGCCGCGGCCGCCGGCAGTCCGGACGGCCCGATTCGATCCGGGCCGCCCATGGCACGGTCGCCCGGCTCGTTCCGGCCGGTCGGCCCCCTCGCCGCTCGCCCTCGAGACGTCGGCGCGTGACGCCGCGCGTGAGTGTGGTGACCACCGTCTATAACGGTGAGCGCTACTTCGACCGGGCGGCGCCCGGCATCCTGGCCCAGACCTTCGATGACTTCGAGTTCATCCTGGTCGATGACGGGTCCACCGACCGGACACTCCCGCTGCTACAGGAGCTGGCCCGGCGAGACCCGCGCATCCGGGTCTTCGCCCCCGGGCGCCTCGGCGCGGCGAACGCCTACAACTACGGCGTGGAGCAAGCGCGCGGGGAGTACATCGCACGCCAGGACTTCGACGACCGGAGCTATCCCGACCGGTTGCGGCTTCAGGTGGCCCTGCTGGATGCTCGACCCAAGGTGGGGATCGTCGGCGGCGCCTACCTGCTCGTGGACGAGCGCCGGAACGAGCGCTATGTCCGGGTGCCACCGGCCGATCATCCCGCGCTGTTGGCCGCCATGGCGCGATACGTCCCTATCGCGCACACAGTCGCCACCTTCCGCCGTCAGGCCTGGGTGGAGGCTGGCGGGTATCCCCTGGTGGAAAACCTGATCGATCTCCGCTTCTATCTCCGCGTCGTGAAGCTCGGGTGGGAGCTCGCCAATGTGCCGGAAGTACTGGGCGAGCACTATGTGCACGACACCAGCTGGTTCCATCAGCGACACCGCTACACCGAGCGGCAGCGTGACCTCGCCCGGGTGCAGGCCCAGAGTGTCCGCGAGCTCGGGCTGCCTCGCTGGATGTATCTCTACTCGCTCGGGCGCCACGTGTACGCCTACGTTCCGCCCGGCTTGAAGCGCGTCCTGCGGCGCGGGGCGGGGAGGTCGCAGGAGCGGGATCAGTGAAGATCCTGCTTCTCTCGACCAGCATGGGGATGGGAGGCGCGGATCAGCAGCTGCTGTCCGCGGCCATGGGGCTTCGAGATCGCGGACACGAGGTCCGCATCGTTTCGCTCACCCCGCTGGGCGAGATGGGCGCGCGCGCCCGCGCCGCCGGGCTCCACACCGATTCGCTCGAGATGCGGCGGGGCGTTCCCGACCCCCGCGGACTCGCGCGCCTGATCCGCATGGTCCGCGCCTGGCGTCCCACCGTGCTCCACAGCCATATGCTGCACGCCAACCTCATGGCACGCGCGCTCCGGCTGTTCGCCCGAATTCCGGCGGTCGTGTCCACGATTCACAACATCGACGAGGGCGGACGGCTCCGCATGCTGGGGTACCGGCTGACGAATGGGCTGGTCGACCAGATGACCATCATCAGCCAAGCCGCGGCCGACCGCTTCATCCGGGATCGCATCGTGCCGGGCTCGCTCCTCGAAGTGGTGCCGAACGGTGTGGACACGGAGCGCTACAAGGCCGTGCCTGTCGGCACCCGCGACCGGCTGCGGCAGAGCCTCGGGCTCGACGGCGAATTCGTCTGGCTGGCCGTGGGGCGGTTCGAAACGGCGAAGAACTATCCCAACATGCTCCGCGCTTTCGCTCGGGTGCGCGCCGAGCGGAGCGATGCCGTCCTTCTCCTGGTCGGACGCGGGTCGCTCCAGGCCGAGACGGAAGCCCTGTCCGGCTCGCTGGGGCTGAATGGCGCGGTGCGGTTCGTGGGGACCCGGGAGGACGTGCCGGAGTTCATGACCGTAGCCGACGGGTACCTCATGTCCTCGACATGGGAAGGGATGCCGATGGTCCTGCTCGAGGCGAGCGCCGCGGGTCTCGCTACTGTCGCGACTCGGGTCGGCGGCAACCAGGAGGTGGTGCAGGAAGGGGTGAGCGGCTTTCTGGTCCCGCCAAGTGACGACCGGGCACTCGCGGCCGCGATGCTGCGGCTGATGGCTCTTCCGGAGGCCGAGCGCAGGGCCATGGGCGCCAGGGGAAATGCCCACGTGCGGGAAAACTATGGGCTCGGGCGGGTGGTGGATCGGTACGAGAAGATTTACCGCGAGGCGCTCGGGAAGAATGGCCTCGCGGAGGCCGGCTGATCGTTCAGAGCTAGGATCCCGCCGGACCCGGTGGGCAGCGGTAGACCTGCAGGTACTGCTGACGCATATCCACCCGTCCCCGACCCAGCGTGTTCTGCAGCTGACAATTCTGGTAGATCCATTGGCGCAGCCCGCCCTCTTTGAGGGTGGCCCGGAAGGCATGTGATGCCGCGGGTGCGACTAACCACAGCCGCGCGCTGCCGTCCGATCGTGCCCGCAGCGAATCTGCGAGCGGCGCCGGGGTCTGCTGCAGGTGGACCACCTTGGTCTGTGGCAGGTAGTGCTGCAACACCATCGGCTGGTCGGAGAACACGACGTCGCCCGGTTCCATCTGCTTGGTGAGCCACTGCGCCGCGCCCCGGAAATCGAATCGCCGTCCGTCACGATAATCCGAGATCAGCGTGGGAACCGCCGCCGCCAGTATCAGGAGCGTGACCGTAGCCGGCACCATCCACCGGGGGCGTATCGCCCCGTCGCCGCGGGACAGCCAGCTGAGGAACAGCCCGGCGCCGAGGAAGAACGCCGGCGTCGAGGGCAACAGGTAGTAGAGCGAGACCGAGGTGCGGAAGGACACCATGAGCAGGAAGCCGATGTGGAACCCGGCGACGCTCGCGAGCAGCAGTGCCGTCTGCCGATGCGCTGCCGACCGCCAGGCCAGGTAGACCCCGGCGAGGGCGGCCAGTACCACGGGCACCGTGAGACTGTCGGCCAGGGCCGTCAGCCGGACCAGTTGTTTCACGCCCGGCGCGCGCTGGTTGGGCAGGAGAAACTGGCCGTACCCAGGCATCTGGTCGTGCATCGAGATCCAGCCGTACAGGAGAGGCACGAAGCGATAGAGTGCCAGCGCCAGAACCACGGCCATCGCGGCGGCACCCCAGCGCACCGCCGGATAGCTCCAGAGCTGGACCACCTGCTCCCGCCTGAGGCCGGCGAGCAGGAGCAGTACCGGCCCACCGACGGCGATCACCGCCGTCGGATGTGCCAGGCCGGCCAGGACGGTGGCGACGACGCCCAGCGCGATCATCCTTCCGGAGCGATCGCGCACGCCGAGGAAGAGCGCGAACGGGGCGATGGTGGAGAACAGGAAAACCAGGCTCCAATACCTGGCCAGCTGGGAATACAATACCTGCGTGGGATTGACGGTCACGAGCAGCGCCGCGAAGAGCGCCGCACGAGATCCCACGACCCGCCGCCCCACGAAATACGTGGCAGGGATGGCGAGGGTGCCGGCGATCGCGGGGACGAGTCGCATGCCGAACTCGTCCAGAGGGAACAACGGGCGGACCAGATAGTAGTTGAGCAGGTAGACGAGCGGCCGGGCATTGCCGAATTGAGGCCGCTGGGAATCGCGGTAGGTGAAGATCTCGGTCGCCTGAAAGTTCCAGTCGCCAAGGTGCCAGAAGCGGAGGACCAAGCCGAGGAGCGTCAAGGCCGCAAGGATCATCCAGGTCGTCTTCTCGGAGGCAGAGTCGCTGATTCCCAACCCCGGCTCGCTGCCGGCGCGGTCCACCGCAGCGATGGCCCCGTCCGACGATCGTGGCTCCGGACGCATAAAGTTCTCCTGAGATGGCGCTGAGTGCGGGTTGGCCTTGCGGCGAGAATCTTAATTGCCGCATGGACTTGCCACCACCGAAGGGTCGCACTTGACAAACGTGACCCATGTCACCATTCTGTACGCGGCGCGAGCTCCGACGACGAGATGACACCGCCTGGTGTTCATTCCCGCGCCCTGATCGACTAGTTCCCTCTAGTCACAGCGCAACCTCGTAGTTCAATAACACATCCATAGGGGAACGGGCAGAGATCCTGCCTGGTACCCACGCGTCAGGGCTCATTGAACGATGAGCCACCGCTCCGGCCGTTGCCGAGCGCTGGCCCCTCGCCGCCCACGACAAATGTGTCCTCCATTCCAAGGTCGGAGAGAGGAAGAGAGAGTCTCACTATGCCCTACAGCTTCAAGTTGTCCCGTCGGCTCGCGCGCCTTCGAGCGCCACTTGCCGCCGCGCTCATTCTGTCCGTATTTGCCTGCGACAGCGCCGACCGCTTCAATCCGGATCCCACCACTATAGCGGACCCCGTAGGCCTTACCGATGAGGGCGGTGTGGCGCTGGCCCCGGCCGGCGGGAACGGCCTCGCGTCGGCCTTCGCCGGCGGCATTCCGATCGGCACCTTCGCGATGCCGACCAACGAATTCGGGAGCCTGTACAACGGCGCCCTCCGCAACATCGGGCCCGGTGCGCTGACCAGCGAGCTGTCGGCCATCCGCGCTCGCGGCGGCAAGGTCGTGTTGATGATGGCTGGAACCCAGAAGCACTACCTGAACGGCGATCGCTCCTTCAGCCTCGAGAAGTGGAAGGACCGCATCGATCGGTATCGCGGGGTCAACTTCACCTCGTTCATCAATGACGGCACCATCGTCGCCCACTATCTCATCGACGAGCCGTACGACGGGCACAACTTCGGCGGCAAGCCGGTTGGAGGCTCGACGATCGAGGAGATGGCGAAATACAGCAAGGGGATCTGGCCCAGCATGAAGACGGTGGTGCGCGCGGAGCCGTACTACATCAAGTGGAACGGCAGCTACCGCTACCTCGACGCCGCCTGGGCCCAGTATCTCTCACGCAAGGGCAGCGTGTCCGACTACATCTCGAAGAACGTCTCGACCGCGAAGCAGATGGGCCTGGGGCTGATCGTCGGGCTCAACATCGTGCACGGCGGCACTCCCAACGGCACCTGGATGACGCCGAGCGAGGTCGAGAAGTGGGGCTCCGAGCTGCTGCAGTCCGACTACGCGTGCGCCTTCATCAGCTGGCAGTACAACTCCAGCAAGCTGAACCCGGGCGACATGAAGAACGCGATGAACAAGCTGCGGGATAAGGCCGAGCGGCGCCCCTCGCGGAGCTGTTCGGGCTGAGTACGCTAGGCAGGGTACCGCGGGGGCCGCAGATCGCATCTGCGGCCCCCGCTTGTTTTTCGGGGCTACCAGCCGCCCCGGCGGAAGAGGATCACCGGGATGGTGCGAAGCATGATCCGGAGGTCTTCCCACACGCTCTGGCGCCGGATGTACTCGAGGTCGTAACGCACCTTGGTGCGCACGTCGTCCAGGTTGCGGTCGTAGTGGTGGTGAATCTGTGCCAGGCCGGTGATGCCCGGCTTGGCCCGCTGTCGGAGCGGATACTCGGTGATGTGCTCGCGCAGCTCGGCGAAGATGGTGGGCCGCTCCGGACGGGGCCCGACGACGTTCATCTCGCCCCGCATCACGTTGAGCAGCTGGGGCAGCTCGTCGAGGCGGTACTGCCTGAGGAAGCGGCCCACCGGCGTGATCCGCGGGTCGTTCTGGGCGGCCCACACCGCACCGGTCGTGCGCTCGGCATCGACCCACATCGTGCGAAACTTGTAGATGGTGAACGGCCGCCCGCCGATGTCGCGGCTGCGGCGGTGATTGCTCGCATCGAGGCCCGGAATCCGCCGGTCCAAGCCCACCCGCTCCTGGCTGTAGAGCACGGGTCCGCGTGAGGTCAACTTGACGATGAGGGCGATGGCGACGAGCAGCGGCAGCAGCGCGACCAGCGCCACGAGCGCAAGCAGGAAGTTGACTACCCGCGTCGCCCGCTCCGTGAACGTGCGAGCCTCGGCCGTCGCGACTGGGATTTCGCGCGGCGGCTCGATCGCCGGCGCAGATTCAGCGGGGGATCCCACCCGTTCCACCAGCGCTTCCATCCATCGCGTCACGTGGGTCGTCCGATTCCTGTAGGCATGGGAAGTCGAGGCCTCGCGCCGGGCAGCGGCCTCGGCTGACCATATTTTTGCACGATCCATGCCCGTAAATGCAGTCCAAGAATGAGTATCTACCGTATCATTGAACAGCATGTGCGGCAGCACGTTACAGTGTATACTTCATCTTGTTTCTAGGGAGTGGTAAAGCTTGCACGTGGTGATTTGCCTACATCATCGTCGCGCACGGTGACAAACTAGGCGCGCAATCCCCACCAGCGGACAAGGAGGGTGGCGCTCAGCGCCAGGAGAAGGTGCACGGCTCCCGCCGTCACCGACGTGAAGAAGACCAGCACGATCCAGCCCACCAACGACGCAACTGCCGCGAGCAGCGTGACCAGCGACATCCCACCTCCCATACCGGCTTGACGTGACGCGTTGACCTTCCGGGGAGCGATTCCTATCTTACCACTTGCGGTAGCGGGGAGCCAAATTATTGAGCCAACAGGTCCGATGATGGGTCCGAATGCCGTGGCGGATGCCATGCCCCCCGGGGGAAGGCAGAAGTCAGGGTGAGGGCGCCGAGCATTCTCATTGGGCTTCAATAATCCTCTTCGTTGCCGTCCTAGACGCCGATCTCCTCGTGAGGTCGGCGTTTTTGTCGTGGGGAGCCGACTCCCGCGCGGAGCCGCCCTAGCCCGCCAACTCCGGACCCCCCATTTTCCCGACCATGCCCAGAGCGAGCGTCACGCGGAAGGTCCACTTCAATGCGGCCCACCGCGTCCACAATCCCCGGTTCTCCGACGAATGGAATCGCGAGACGTTCGGCGATTGCAACAATCCGAACTATCACGGCCACAACTACGAGCTCGAGTTGACGGTCGAGGGCGAGATCAACCCCGACACCGGGTACGTGCTGGACCTGAACCGGCTCAAGCAGATCGCGGAGGAGCGGGTGCTCCGCCATCTCGACCATAAGAACCTGAATCTCGACGTGCCCTGGTTCAGGGACCTGATCCCCACCTCGGAGAACGTCGCGCTGGTGTGCTGGCGGGAGCTCAAGGCGGCCCTGCCCGAGAACCTCACCCTTCGGCTGCGCCTCTGGGAGACGCCCCGGAACTATGTCGACTACCATGGCGCATAAGGATTCGGCGGCATTCGCCGACAAGGTGCGCGAGATTCTCGCCGCGCTGGGCGAAGACACGACTCGCGAGGGACTGGTCAAGACCCCCGAACGAGTCGAGGCCTCCCTGCGCTTTCTCACCCAGGGCTATCAGATGTCGGTGGCCGACGCCGTGGGTGACGCGGTCTTCGAGGAATCGCACCAGAGCATGATCATGGTGCGCGACATCGAGCTCTACTCGATGTGCGAGCACCACCTCCTGCCGTTCTTCGGGCGGGCCCACGTGGCCTACATCCCCAACGGCAAGATCCTCGGCCTGTCCAAGGTCGCACGGATCGTGGACGTCTTCGCCCGCCGGCTGCAGGTGCAGGAGCGGATGACCGACCAGATCGCCGACGCGGTCATGGAGGTGCTCCGGCCGACCGGAGTCGGCGTCGTCATCGAGGCGGCCCACTTCTGCATGATGATGCGGGGGGTCCAGAAGCAGAACTCCCGCACCGTCACCAGCGCCCTTCGCGGCATCTTTCGCGACGACTCCAAGACCCGGGTCGAGTTTCTCCGCCTGGCGCACGGCGGGCGCAACCAGGAGTGAGCGCGCTCGCGGGCCGCCTGGCGCTCGTCACCGGCGCTTCGCGCGGGATCGGCGCCGCCATCGCCGCTGCCCTCGCCGATGCGGGCGCCCGGGTCGTCCGAGTCGCCCGGAGTCTTTCGGGCGGCGTCAGCGATCGCTATCTCGACATCGCCTGCGACCTCGCCGACGCGACCCAGGTGGACGCGATGGCGGCCCGACTCCTCGGCGCCGAGGGCACTCCCGCCGTCGTGGTGAACAACGCCGGCGGCTTCCTCCTCGAAACGCTCGACCGGACCACTCCCGACGCCTTCGACGCGCAGGTCGCCGTGAATCTGCGGGGCTCATTCCTGCTCGCTCGCGCGTTCCTGCCGGCCATGCGCGACGCCGGCGGCGGCTCCTTCATCAGCATCGGCAGTGTGGCCGACCACACCGGGTTCCCGGAGAACGCCGCGTATGCGGCGAGCAAGTACGGCCTCCGCGGTCTTCATGAGACCCTGGTGGCCGAGTACCATGGCAGCGGTGTGCGGCTGACGCTGGTGTCGCCCGGTGCGACGGATACCAGCATCTGGGACCCCTTTGCCCCGGAGGAGCGGCCCGGATTCCCCGCGCGAGGGGCCATGCTTCGCCCGGCAGACGTCGCCGAGGCCGTCGTCTTCGCCGCCACTCGCCCCGAGCACGTACACGTGGACTGGATCCGGCTCGGTCCGTCGGGTCGCCCCTCCTCCCACTCCACGCCATCATCCGCCAATGGCTGAGCTCGTACGCGCAGCACTCGCCGCGCTCGCCCTCTCGGTGCTCTCCTCCGCCGGCTTGATCGCCCAGACCGAGCGGGCAGCCCAGGGCGAGTTGCCCCCGCTCCCGGACAGCACCGGCTGGGGCGTCCACGTTCTCGCCGCCTCCCGCGACGCCGCGGGCACGATCTGGGTCGGCACCTACGGGAAGGGCATCTATCGGCTCGTGTCGGGGGCCAGGACCTGGGAGATCATCCGGAGTGACACCACGCCCGGCGCGCTCTCGTGGGACTTCGTCCACGCCTTCGCCTTCGGGCCGAAGGGCCAGATCTGGTACGGCACGGTGGGGAACGGGTGGGGACTCTCGGTGGACGGCGGCAAGACCTGGACGAGCTGGACCTACGACCAGCTCGGTCCGGAGTGGCAATACGTCGCCTCCGGCGGCGTCGCCGCGCGTGGCGACACCACGGTCATCGCGACGGCCGACGGGCTCCAGATCACGACGGATGACGGCGCGCACTGGACCGCCATCGTGGACTCGGTGGGTCCGCCGGCGCGCGGTCCCGCCGACACCGCGCTGGCGCTCCTCGCCAACGAGTACGTCCGCCGGCTCGCGGCCGACGATCGCGGCTGGCTCGTCTCCACCTTGCGCGGCACCCAGCGACTCCGTCATACCGACGCCGGCTGGGTCTCCGAGCCCGCCGACAGGGCCGCGTTCGCCCCGGCGGATTCGCTCGCGTTGGGCGGGCGCGTCTATCGCGGCGGACCATGCGGGCTCCGCCCCGCGGCGGACACGCTGCCGTGCCTCCGCGGCAAGGCGAAGAGCGCCAAGACTCCGGCTCGACCTCTCACGCTCTGGCTCGAGCGTCCGATAGAGCCACGAGACAACGCGTTCATCGACCAGACCTATCGCTACGGCTCGACCATGGGCGGAAACTTCCAACAGCACCAGGGCGTCGAGTTCAACAACCCCGACGGCACGCCGGTGCACGCCGCGCTGGGCGGCACGGTGGTCTACGCGGGCCCCGCCGAGGCCGGAGCCCTCACCGTCACCATCCGCCACGACACCACGGTCACGCGGCAGGGCACCAGCTACCGTCTCTATTCCACCTACTACCATAACTCGTCGTTGACCGTGAAAGTCGGGCAGCAGGTGAAGACCGGCGAGCAGATCTCGCGGGTGGGCAACACCGGCCGCGCCACCAACGACCATCTCCACCTCGAGCTGACCGCCTCGCCGACCGACTCGCTCGGCGCGATCGTGGACTCGCTCCAGCGCTTCCCTCCGCACACCACCAATGCCGAGCTCTGGGTTCGGCCTCTGCCGGGGACGGGGATCGTCGCGGGCCAGGTGTTCGACGCCAAGGGCGTTCCCGTCCCTCAGGCGCGCATCTACGGCATCGTGAAGCGCGAGCCGACCGAGACGCCGTTCTCCTTCGCCGAGACCTACGGCGACAAGGGCCACTCGCATCCGCTCTACGGGGAGCACTTCGCCGTCGGGGACGTGCCGCCGGGTCGCTACGTCGTGGGTACCGAGATCGGGGGCAAGCGGGTGCTGCGGCGCATCACCGTCGCCTCCGGCAAGGTCACGTGGGTGGTCTTCAAGCCCTGATGTTCATCGAGCTCACCGATCACCTTCGCTGCCCCTCCGATCACGACGAGAGCTACTTGGTGCTGCTCCCCGAGCTGATGGAGGGGCGCTCGGTGCGCGCCGGGCGGCTCGGCTGTCCGCTCTGCGGCCGCACCTTCGAGCTGACCGACGGCGCGCTCGACCTCGGCCAATCGGCCGATCCACCGGCCGCGACGCGCCTGGAGCCTGAGGCGCTCACCGCGCTCGTGGGGCTGAGCGGGCCGGGCGGATATCTCGTGCTGGTGGGCGCGCCCGGGGCGCGCTGGCGTGAGGTGGCCGAGCTCAATCCGGGCGTGGCGCTGGTCGCCGTCAATCCGGGCGCGGGAGTGGCCGACGAGCCCGGCATCAGCGTCATCCGAGCCGGCTCGTTGCCGCTCAAGTCGCGCTCGATGCGGGGCGTGGTGCTGGGGGAGCCCTACGGTGCGGATTCGCGGTGGGTGGCCGATGCGGGGAGGGTGGTCCTGCCCGGCCTCCGAGTGGCCGGTGAGGGGCCGGTGCCGCCCGCCGAGTCGATCGAGCTGATGGCCTCGGCGGACGGGGTCTGGGTCGGGACGCCGAGCCGCTAGGACTGGTAGAGCGCTTCGATCGCCGCCTGGTTGTGCTGCTCCACGATGCGCCGCCGCACCTTGAGTGTCGGCGTCAGCTCGCCCGCTTCGACCGTGAAATCCTTCGGCAGGATCAGCAGCTTCTTCGGCATCTCGTACTGGGCGAGGTCGCGCAGCGTCATGCGGACCTCCCGCTCGATCTTCTGGCGCACGTCGGGATGCTCGACCAGCTGCTGGAGATCCCCGTCGGGCAGCCCCTTGTGCTCCGCCCAGCCCTTCAGCTGCGTCGGGTTCGGCACCACCAGCATGACGGGGTAGGGGCGCCGGTCGCCGATCATCACGGCGCTCGCGACGAACTTGCTGGTCTTGGCCAGGTTCTCGATCGGCTGGGGCGCGATGTTCTTGCCGCCCGCCGTGACGATCAGGTCCTTCTTCCGGTCGGTGATGCTGAGATAGCCGTCGGAGTCGAGCACGCCGATGTCGCCGGTGTGGAACCACCCCTGCTGGTCGATCGCTTCCGCCGTCGCCTGCGGCTTGTTGCAGTAGCCGCACATCACATTCGGCCCGCGGGTCACGATCTCGCCGTCCTCCGCGATGCGGATCTCCACCTCGGGAATCGCCTGGCCCACGGTGCCGAGCCGGTGGTGGGCGAAGGTGTTCACCGCCATGACCGGCGAGGTCTCGGTGAGCCCGTAGCCCTCCAGCACCGGGAGGCCCGCCGCGTAGAAGAAGCGCGCGATCTCGCGGGAAAGCGGCGCGCCGCCCGAGATGAAGAACCGGACGCGGCCCCCGGTTCGCTTGCGCAGCTTGGCGAACACCAGCCGGTCGGCCACCGCGCGCTGGAGCCGTAGCACCGTCGAGACGGGCCGGCCGGCCACCGTCGCCTCCGCCCACCGCTCGCCCACCTCGCGCGACCAGGCGAAGATCCGCTTCCGCGCCGGCGTCGCGGTGCGGACACTGTCCAGCACTCGGGCGTAGATCTTCTCGTACAGCCGCGGCACCGCGGCCATCACGTGCGGACGGATTTCCTGCATGTCGGCCGGCACGGTGTCCACGCTCTCGGCGTAGTTGATCACCACGCCCGCGTGGAACATGCAGTAGTGGCCGAACATCCGCTCGAAGATGTGGGACAGCGGCAGGAACGAGAGACACTCGTCCTCGTCGGTGAACTCGAACATCCCCACGCAGGTGGTCACGTTGGATGCGATATTCCCGTGGCTCAGCATGACGCCTTTCGGGTCGCCCGTGGTTCCGGAGGTGTAGATCACCGTGGCGAGGTCGTCCGCGACGGCCTCCAGCGCGTCCGCCCGCCAGGTGGGGTGGGCGGGGCGCGCGGCGCGACCGCGGGCCAGTACCTGGGCGAAGGTCGTGACGCCCGGCCCGGTCGCTCCCTCGTCGAACGCCACCACGTGGGACAGCGCCGGCAGGCCGGCCCGCACCGATTGCACCTTGGCCAGCTGTGCCGCGGTGGACACCATCACCAGCACGGCGCCGGAGTCGCGCAGGATGTACTCGGCCTGCTTGGCGGGAAGGGTGGGATAGAGGGGGACGTCGGTGCAGCGGGCAGCGAGGCAGGCGTAGTCGGTGATGGCCCACTCCGGCCGGTTCTCCGACAGGATGGCCACCCGATCGCCGGGGCGCACTCCGAGCTCGAGCAGACCTACGCTCAGGTCCTGCACCTGCTCCGCCATGTCGCGGTAGCTGATGTCCACCCAGCGTCCCGCGCGCTTGCTTCGGAGGGCCACCCGCCGGCTCCCGAACCGGTCCATCGCCTCGAAGTAGAGATGATTCAGGGTGGGTGGCGTGGTGGCCTCCTACTGGAACAGCACGATGAAGCGCTGCCCCGAGCCCGGAACCGGCGCGCCCCGCGTCCGGTTGGCTCGGACCAGCACGATTGCGGTGTCCGGCGGGACTTGACTCGTCACCAGGCTCAGCGATGTGCCGATGGTGCCGGCCGCGTTGGTGGTGAGCGTGTCGCTCTGCACGGCGCCCGCGAGCTGCACCACCGGCGTTTCCCCCGCGACGGGCCGTGTGATCTCGAAGATCACCGGCGTCGGGCCGGCGGGGCCCGCGGGCGAGCGGCTGTCGAGACGCACGTTCATCGTGACCGCCGCCGGCGGGTCGACGGAGAGATCAACCGTGAGCACCGAATCCCCGTCGATGACGAGCGTATCGGCGGGAGCGATGACCGTGAAGTCGAGCGTCTCGGACGACAGCGCGCCCACCACCGCCTGCACCTGACTGGTGCCGGGCGTCACGCCGGTCACCAGCCCTGTCGCGCTCACGGTCAGGGCGTCGTCGTCTGCCCGCCAGAGAATCGGCGCGTCCACCAGCTCGCCGCCCGCGTCGAGTGCCCGCGCCGAGAGCTGGACTTGCTCGTTCACCTCGACGGTCAGGATCGTGGGTATCTGGACCTCGAGCGCCACCACACCGCCTTCACCCTCATCCAGACCGCTGCAGGCGGCCGTCGCGATCAGGAAGAGCACGAACGGCCACCCCCTCACAGCGTCTCCTGGGCGGGCGTCCCGGCGATCTCCTTGAGCGCGCTTTCGGCGTGCCGGATCCAGCGGTCGGCGTCGGGGCCCTTGGGAGGGCGGGCGAGGAAGGAGCGCAGATGCTCAGCGGCCTGCTGTCCGTCCCCCCGCTTGAGGAGGAGGAACGCCACGCCGTAGTGGGCGCCGACCAGGCTCGGGTCGAGCTCCAACGCGCGCTTGTAGTGGCGGATCGCCTCCTCCGGCTGGCTCGTCTTGGTGAAGGCGATGGCCATATTGAGGAGGATGCGGGAGTCGTTGGGGTTGTCCCGGAAGGCCAGGCGGTAGGACGTGAGCGCGGCCTCGAAATCGCCCTGCCGCTCCAGCGCCAGTCCCTCGTTCAGGTAGTCGAGTCGCTGCGGTTGCACCGTCTCGCGGGATGTCTTGCCAAGCATGCGAGTCCAGAAACTCATGAGACGGTGCCTTCTCGGAGCAAAGTCGAACAGGGACAATGCGTTGGGTGTACCGCGAATCTAGTGATCACGGGGGGCCGCCGCAACGCGCGCCGCGGTTGCCGCGCCTCCGGAACGGGCGTAGGTTGGGACTGTCCCTCTGGGAGGATGAGATGCGTCGCAGCCAACCCCCCGCATCGCGGGGAGTGCTCGAGGTGGACTGGCCGTTCTTCGGCGAGCTGTGCCGCGCCCTCGCGCTGCGCGTGGCCCGCGAGTACGAGCCCGAGATCGTGCTGGGCGTCGCCAAGGCCGGCGTGATTCCCGGGGTCGTGGTGGCCTCCATCCTCCAGACCGAGTTCACCTCGATGGCGGTGACCCGCCAGAGCGCCGACGCCCAGCCGGTCCTGATATCCGGGCCGCCTGCCACCATTCGGGGCCGGCGCATCCTGGTGGTGGACGAGACCTGCGACACCGGCAGCACACTCAAGCTGGCTCTCAGCGAGGTCCGCGCCCTCCAGCCTGCCGAGGTCCGCTCCGCCGTCTCGTTCAAGACCGGAGACTATGCCCCCGATTTCCACGCCTTCGAGACGGACAACTTCATCATCCTCCCCTGGGACCGCGAGATCATCCAGGGCGGCGAGATCGTGATGCGCCCGGACTACGCCGCCCGACTCTAGGCCCGCTGCAACCCTTCGGGCTCCGGTACCGTCTAAGCAGCACCCTCATACCGGAGTGACTCGATGCAGGTCCTGCCGACACTGGCCCTGGCCGGCCTCCTCAGCCTTCCGACCGCGCTCCTCGCCCAGCAGGGCGAGCGCTACACCCTCGATGGCGACGACCTGGCCGTCTACAACCTGGCCGGCGCCCTCTCTGTCGAGCCGGGCACCGGATCGCTGGCGGTCGAAGTCACCCGCGGCGGCGCCGACGCGGCCAAGCTGAGTGTGGAGCGGGGGGAGATCGACGACCGCGAGACCCTGCGCGTCATGTACCCCGCCGACGCGATCGTCTACACCGGCATCGAGCGGGGTTCGTCCACCACGCTCCGGGTCCGCGAGGACGGCACCTTCGGAGACAACCACTACGGCGACGACGACTGGCGCGACCGGCACGAGCGGCGCGAGGGCCGGCGCGTGCGCATCTCCGGCGACGGCAGCGGTCTCCGCGCCCATGCCGATCTCAAGGTGAAGATGCCGAGCGGCGCCCGCCTCGCGCTCTACCTCGCCGTCGGCAAGGTCTCCATCGCCAACGTGAATGGCGAGCTGGTCGTGGACGGCCACTCCGCTCCGGTCACCGCCACGGGGACCAAGGGGAGCCTCGTGATCGACGTCGGCTCGGGTCCGGTCCACGTCACCGGCGCCGAGGGCGAGCTCAATGTGGATACGGGGTCGGGGTCGGTCGAGGTGACGGGGTTCAACGGCACCGAGCTCTCCATCGATACCGGCTCCGGCGGCGTCACCGGCAGCGAGCTCAAGGCCAGCGACCTTCGGGTGGAAACCGGTTCGGGCGACATCGCCCTGACCGCCGTGACGTCCCCGGTGCTCACCCTGGAGACCGGCAGTGGCAGCGTGAGCACCGACCTGCGCGGCCCGGTGCGTGAGCTGGGTGTGGAGACGGGTTCGGGCGACATCTCGGTGCGCGCGCCGGCGTCGCTATCGGGGGAGGTCGAGATCGAGACGGCGAGTGGGGGGATCGAGACCGACTTCCCGCTGCAGATCACGCGGCACTCGCGCGATCACATGGTGGGGCAGATCGGCAATGGGAGCGGCCGGATCGCGATCGAGACCGGATCCGGGGACGTGCGATTGCTCAAGAACCCGAACTGACTCCTAGCGCTTCGGCGTACCCCGAGCCCTGAGCCATCCGGTCGTACAGCGTGCTCAGGGTGTCGGGGCTGCCGGCGAGGAATCGGCAGCGGGCGTCGCCTCGCGAGCGGCACTCCACCTCCATCACCGCCACCAGTCCGTCCGACAGGCGTCCGAAGAAGTCCGCCAGCATCCCGCAGGTGAGATGGCAGGAGGGGAACTCTCCTCCTCCCGCGTCCACCGCCTCCGCCCAGTCCGCCGAATCCAGAGCGAGCACCGATTCGCCTAGCGGCGAGCTCTCGAGCCTGCCCCATCCCTGATCGAGGAAGAAGGCGGACAGCGTCTCGCCCAGGAACGCGGCGTCGAGCTCGCCAGGGCTTTCCACGCCGCAGGTCGCGAGCAGCCACTCCTTGAACTCGGCGAACAGCTCCTCGCCGCCGGCGAACCCCGCTTCCTGGAGGTAGGTCGAGGCCTGGAGCCCGGTGTCCCGCTCGAGTGCGGAGCGCAGTTGGTGCAGCACGCGCCGGCCGAGCCGGAGGCCGCCATGATGGTGGCGGGAGTCGTCGCTGGTCATTGGGCGTCGGGGTTGAAGACGCTGGATCTTAGGACCCGCGACCGACGCGACGCAAGAGCTCGCGCTCGTCGATGACCTCGACGCCCAGCTCTTTCGCCTTGTCCAGCTTGCCCCCGGCCTCCTCGCCCGCCACCAGTGCCGACGTCTTCTTGCTCACGCTGCCAGCGACGCGCCCACCGGCCGCTTCGATCAACTCCGTCGCCTCCCCGCGCGAAAGGGTGGGCAGCGTGCCGGTGAGGACGAAGCTCAGGCCCGCCAGCGCGCCATCCCCTCCGGCGGAGCCCGGCTCCTCGAACGTGAGCTTCGACCGCTCGAGCCGGGCCACCAGGTCCGCGTTGCGCGACTCGGCGAAGAACGCGACCACCGCGCTGGCGATCGTGGGTCCGACGCCCTGGACGGCGTTGATGGTCTCCTCCGACGCCTCCATCAGCTTCCCCATCGAGCCGAACCGCCGCGCCAGCAGCACCGCGACCGTCTTGCCCACATGGCGGATGCCGAGTCCGAAGAGCAGACTCGAGAGCGGCCGGCCCCTCGAGGCGTCGATCGCCGCGACGAGCTGGTCGGCCGACTGCTTGGCGAACCGGTCGAGCTCGATCAGCTGCTCGCTCCGGATCTGGTAGAGGTCGGCCACGTCATGGATCAGTCCGGCGTCGAGGAGCTGGCGCACCCGCTCGTAGCCGAGCCCGCGGATGTCCATCGCGCCACGGGAAGCGTAGTGGACGATGGACTCCAGGATCCGGCCGGGGCACGAGGCGTTGGGACAGTACCGCATGGCCTCGTCCGGGGGCCGCTCGACCGGCGTGCCGCACCTCGGACACTTGTCCGGCATCCGCCACGGTGCCGAGCGCGACTTCGGGTCCACGCCCTCGAGGATCGGTCGCACCACCTGCGGGATCACCTCGCCGGCGCGGATGACCTCCACCCGGTCGCCCTCGCGAATGTCCTTCTGCGCGATCAGCTCTTCGTTGTGCAAGGTGGCGGCGCTGACGGTGACGCCGGTGATCTGCACCGGCTCCAATGACGCCCATGGGTTCAGCGCGCCGGTGCGTCCCACGTTGATCTCGATCTTGTTCACCCGCGTGATGGCCACCTCGGGCGCGAACTTCCGGGCGATGGCCCAGCGCGGCTCCCGTCCGCCCACTACCCCGAGCTCGGCGTGCAGCTGGAGCCGGTCCACCTTGATCACGACGCCGTCGGCCTGGAAGGGCAGGTGGGGCAGGAGATGCTCGAAGGCGGCGATCTTCTCCTGGACGCCGGCCAGGTCGTCGAAGCGCTCGCGGTGCGGCTCCACCTGGAAGCCCCACGCATCCAGCATGTCGAGCACCTCCGAGAGCGTGGTCGCGGTCAGCGTGCCCTCGATCGTCTCGACCGCGAAGGCGAACATCCGGAGCCGCCGCTTGCGGGTGAGCGCGGGGTCGAGCTGCCGGAGACCCCCCGCCGCGGCGTTACGCGGGTTGGCGAAGAGCGGCTCGCCCTCGCGCTCGCGGGCCTCGTTCACCCGCTTGAACCCGACGTAGGGCAGGTACACCTCGCCCCGCACTTCCATCAGCTTGGGCCATCCGCGGCCCTTGAGCGTGAGCGGCACGTCGGCGATGGCGCGAAGGTTCGCCGTGATGTTCTCGCCGATCTCGCCATTGCCGCGCGTGGCACCCATCACCAGCCGTCCCGCCTCGTAGGTCAGCGTGACCGCGGCGCCGTCGATCTTGATCTCGGTGGCGTATCCCGCCTGCCGCACCTCGGGAGCGATGCGCGCGTTCCGCTCCTCCCACGCCGCCAGCTCGTCGGCGGAGAAGGCGTTCGCCAGCGAGAGCATTGGGCGCTTGTGGGTGTACTTGGCGAGGGCGCTGGCGACGGGAGCCCCGACCCGTTGGGTCGGACTGTCCGGGGAGAAGACATCGGGGTGCTCCGCCTCGAGCGCCTGCAGGTCGCGGAAGAGGCGGTCGTACTCGGCGTCGGCGATCTCGGGCGCGTCGAGGACGTAGTAGGCGTAGTTCGCGCGCTCGATCTGCTGTCGCAGCGTGGCCGCCTGGTCGGCCGCGCGCCCGCTCACCGCGAGGCGGCCTCCTGGCTCAGGACCGCCTGCGCCACGCCCGACAGCCGGCCGATCTCGGGCGACGGGTCCGCGGCGGTCTCGGGTTCGTCCTCGATGGCCGCCTTCGGCGGATAGGTGGAGAGCAGGTTGCGGAGGAAGCTGATCAGCGCGGCCTGCTCCCGCTCGCGCCGGCGCAGGGAGGAATCCTCACCCTGCCGCTGGCGGAGCTTCTCGAAGCGGTGCGCGTTGCGGAGCGCCTTGGCGGTCAGGTTCGCCACCACCTGGCAGAACTCCAGGTCGGCGGGGGCGAAGTTCGGCCCGTCGCGGAAGGTGCGCAGCAGGATCGCGCCGATGGCGGTGCCGCGCCACGAGATGGGGATCGCGGTGATGGACTTGACCCGGCGCGCCGTGAGCGCGCCGCGCGCGGGGCTCAGCGACGGATCGGTGGCGGCGTCGGCGATGAACACGGTCTCGCCGGTCTGGATCGCGCGGCGGAGCTCGGGGTAACGGTCGAGGTCGACCACGTAGTTCCGGATGCCCGGGTCCTCGTAGCTGGCCACCAGACGCACGCGCCGGCCGCCCCGCTCCGCGAGGAAGATGGAGCAGCGGTCGAGGCCGAACGTTTCGCCCAGCCTGAGGGCCACCGACTGCACGATGTCGGCGAAGTGGAGCGAGCCGCTGATCTCCTGCAGGATCTCGATCACCGCCAGGAGATGCTTGCGCTCCTGCTCCAGCGCGCTGAGCCGGTGTTGCATCCGCTCGAGATCGTCGAAAGCCGGGACCGCCGTCATGATGGTATCCAGGGTGGGAAGACTAGGCTCATAATAAGACTCTGCCGGCGCGGCGAAAGCCGTGAATCGGACTGCAGTTCCGCTGTCAAATCCCTGCGGTGTCACGATGGTTGACGGCGACCCCTGAGGGGGTAGGTTGCACCGGAGCCGTTAGGTCTTGTCGGCGATGCGTTTCGACAGTGCCGCCGCGCGCTCCCGATACACCGGATCCAGCAGCTCGCGGTCGGGAAGCGCCCCGATCCGGCCGAGCTGGTCACGGGCCTCCTGGTACCGTTTCCGGTCGGCGTAGACCCGGGCCAGCTCCAGCCGGTGATAGAGCCGCGCCGGATCCAGCGCCACCGCTTTCTGCAGGTTGGCGATCGCCTCCGCCCAGGACGCCTGCTTGAAGATCCCGGCGCCGAGGAAACTCTTGGCGAAGAAGCGGCTGAGCCCGGAGAGGCGCATGATCTCCGCGTTCCACCGGCCCAGGATGTGGTACGCGCCGTCGTGGTCGGCATCGAGCTCGATGGTGCGCAGCGCCTCGGCGCGGATGATCTTGGCCCGGCGGATCCGCTGCTTCTTGCCCAGGTTGAGGGACGCGAGCCCCACCGACGCCGCCACCGCAAAGTGCCCCTCGGCACGGGTCGAGTCGGAAGCCAGCGCCCGCCGGGCCAGCACTTCGGCGCGGGCGAACAGCGAATCGCGCTCGGAGCTCTTGACGCTGTCGGGGATCAGCTCGCCCTGGTCCAGCAGCGCGATGGCGGCGCGCCAGTTGGCGGCGTAGTCGGTGGAGTCCATCGCGAGCGCGGTCTCGAAGTGCGCCAGCCCGGTGCGGAGATCGTGGGCCTCGATCGCGGCGGCGCCCATCGCCACGTGATCGGCGACGGACTGCGCGGCGAGCGGCCCGGCCAGGGCTGCGGAACACATCAGGACGGCGAGACGTCGAGCGAGCATGCGGGCGACCGTTCCCGGAGAAGCCTTGGATGAAGACCGAATGGTGATTCCCTCATTGATTCAGCACAAGCGGGACGGGAACGCCATCGCCCCGGGGGACTGGACGCGCCTGGTGGCGGACTACACCGCCGGCCGCATTCCCGACTACCAGATCTCGGCGCTGCTCATGGCGGTCGTCTTCCGCGGGCTGGCGCCGGACGAGCTGGCCGCGCTGACCGACGCCATGCTCAACTCCGGCGACCGGCTCCGCTTCGACGGCTACGCCGTGCCCCGCGTGGACAAACATTCCACCGGCGGCGTGGGCGACAAGGTCTCGCTCCTCCTCGCGCCCATGGTCGCGAGCTGCGGCGTGGCGGTGCCGATGATGTCGGGCCGCGGCCTCGGCCACACCGGCGGCACTCTCGACAAGCTCGAGTCCATCCCCGGCTTTCGCACCGGTCTCTCGCTGGCGGAGGCGCGCGCGCAGATCGAGCGGATCGGCGTGGCCATGCTGGGCCAGACGCCCGAGATCGCCCCCGCGGACCGAAAGCTGTACGCCCTGCGCGACGTCACCGGCACGGTCGAGTCCATCCCCTTGATCTCCGCCAGCATCATGTCCAAGAAGCTGGCCGAGGGACTCAACGGCCTGGTGCTCGACGTGAAGACCGGGAGCGGCGCGTTCATTCCAGATCCCGAGCGCGCGCTGGAGCTGGCGCGCACCATGATCGCCCTCGGTGAGACGCGCGGCTGCCCCACCGTCGCACTCCTCACCGCGATGGACCGCCCGCTGGGCCGCGCCTGTGGCCACTCGCTCGAGGTCGAGGAGGCGCTCGAGGGACTGCAGGGCAGCGGTCCCGACGACCTGATGGAGATCACCTACGCCCTCGGCGCCGAGATGCTGCTGCTGGTCGGTGCCGCGAGCGACCTCGCCGACGCCCGCGAGCGGCTGGAGATGTCGGTGAGCTCGGGCCGGGCGCTGGAGACTTTCGGCCGGATGGTGGAGGCGCAGGGCGGGAACCGCTCGGTGGTGGACGATCCCGCGATCCTGCCCCAGGCCGGGGCGGTCGAGGTCTACCGCTCGCCGCTCACCGGGGTCGTGCGCCAGGTCGAGCCCCGCCGCGTGGGCCGGGGGATCATGGAGCTGGGCGGAGGGCGGCAGACCATCGAGGACACGATCGATCCCGCGGTCGGCTTCGTCATTACCGTCAAGCCGGGCGATCCGGTGCGCGCCGGCGATCCCATCGCCTCGGTGTTCGCCCGCGACACCGCCGGCATCAAGAGCGGGCTCGCCGCGCTGGGCGAGGCGATCGCGATCGGGGAGGAGGGCCGCCTCGAGCCGCTCATCTCCCACCGGGTCACCGCCCACGGCGTCGAGCCGGTGGCCGGAATCGTCGCGTGAGTCTCATCGGTGGCCCGGTGTCGGTCGTGCTCCTCGCGATCGTGCTGGTCATCGCCGTCGTGCTCTGGCTCATGCGCGACCGTCGGCACCCGGGGCCGCGGCTGCTGGGCGGGGACGGAATCGATCAGGAGGAGCTGGAGGAAGCCGAGCGCGAAGTGCGCGAGCTCGAGGCCGGCCGGCTTCCGGATGAGGAGCAGCCGGGCGACGATTGGGGGCCGGGGGTCGGGCGTCCCAACGTTCGGCTCTAGCCGCCGCGTAGCCTGGCGTCTCGTGGAGCCCCGGCTCTTTTGTATCAGCAGCCGGAAGTCGGTTGTCTCTCGTTGTCACCCTGAGCGCAGCCAAGGGGCCGTAACGTCGCTTGGGCCGCTTCGCTTCGCTCGGCGTGACAACTTGGGATGACCAGGGAAGGGTACCGAGCATGACCAGCGTCAACGACACAACCCCCACGGACACGACGCGCACAGCCTCCGAAGTCGGCCACAGCGCGCACGATGATCCGTTGCCCGACATGCCCGAAGCCACTCCGCCCGATGCGGCTCCGAGCACCCCCCCGCTCGCCGAAGTCACCGCTGGCGAAGTCACCATGTTGCTGGAGGCCGTCGAAGCGGGAGACGGAGGCGCGCTCGAGCGTCTCTTCCCGCTGGTCTACGAGGACCTCCACCGCGTGGCCCGCCGCCAGCTCGACCGCGAGGGCGGCGGCCACACGCTGCAGACCACCGCGCTGGTCCACGAGGCCTACCTCAAGCTCGCCGGCGGCACCGTCAGCGCCACCAGCCGGGCCCACTTCCTCGCCATCGCCGCCCGCGCCATGCGGCAGGTCCTGGTGGACTACGCCCGCCGCCGGAAAGCCGCCAAACGAGGCGGCGGCGTCATCTCCGTCACCCTCGGCGACCAGGCCCAACCGGCGGACACGTCGGCCGAGGACCTGCTGGCGCTGAACGAGGCGCTGGAGCAGCTCGAGCCGCGCCAGCGACAGGTGATCGAGTGCCGCTTCTTCGGCGGGATGGAGGAGAAGGACATCGCGGCCGCGCTGGGCGTGTCGGAGCGGACCGTGCGGCGGGACTGGGTCAAGGCCCGCGCGTGGCTGTACCAGATGCTTGATCCCGGCGGGGAGCAGGGCGGGGATCGGGGCGCCTAGCTCCCGCGCGGGCCGAGTTGAGCCGGCCCCGCTCCGATGCTGCACTGAGCCCCGACCCACGCCGCGCCTCAGCCGGCAGAAGGCGCGATGTCCACCGCGATCGTGCGCCATTTTCCCTGGTTGAACCGTACGACCGTCAGCACGCACCGCACCGCATGCCCCACGAGAATGGCGATCCAGATGTGCAGCGGCTGAAGCGTCGTGAGCTGCTGGATCACGAAGCAGATCCCGAGCGGCACCACCACCTGCGAGACGATCGAGATGTAGAGCGGGCTCTTGGTATCGCCCGTCCCCTGCAACCCACCGGTATACGTCAGCGCCACCGCGATGAAGAGCCCCGACACGCTGAGCACCCGCAGCAGCTGCGCCCCGATGTCCGCCACCGCCGGCTCGTTCATTCCGAAGATCCCGAGCAGCTGACGCGGGATGACGAGGAAGAACGCCCCGATGCATGCCGCGCCGATGAACCCGTACCGGCCCGCGATGTGGACCGACTGTGCCGCCCGGTCCGGGTGCCCCGCGCCGAGGTTCTGTCCCGCCACGGCCGCCGCCGCGCCCATGAGCCCGATCGAGGTCCACGTCACCAGCGAGAAGAGCTGGGTGTAGCCCACCGCGAACGCGGCCTGTGCGGGCGCGCTCTGCGCCAGCGAGCCGATGAAGGCGAGCATGAACACGCCGCCCACGTTCATCGCGATCCCCTGGATCCCCGTGGGCAGCCCGAACCTGAAGAGCGAGCGGATGACGCTCCAGTCGGGTGCGTAGCTCTGGCCCCGGGGGAATGAGACCACCCAGCCGCCGCGCCAGAGCTTCACCATGCAGTAGAGCGCGACCAGTCCCGACGCGGTCACCGTGCCCATCGCCGAGCCGACGGTGCCGAATGCGGGGATCGGCCCCAGCCCCGGGATCAGGATCAGGTTGAGCACGAGGTTGAGCACCGTCATCACGATGCCGAGCACCATCGGGGTGCGCGCGTCGCCGGCCGAGCGGAGGGCGCCGCTCAGCATGTAGAACATCAGCATCCCGCTGGTGAAGAGGAACATGACGCGGAGGAACGGCAGCGCTTCCTGCTTCACCTCGGGCGTCGCGTTCACCAGGTCGAGCAGCGCGGGAGAGAGGAAGTAGCCCAGTGGCGCCAGGACGAAGACCGAGAGCCCGATCGCGGTGAGGAACGCCTGGTAGACGGTCCGGTTCACCTTCTCCACCTCGCCCGCGCCGGCGAAGCGGGCGACGAGGACGCTCATCCCGGTGAACAGCGAGTTGATGAAGATGATGACCACGATGATGATCTGCCACGACACGCCGATGGCCGCGTTGCCGCGGAAGCCGACCAGGTGGCCGACCAGCGCGTGGTCCACGATCCCCTGCAGTCCCCCGAAGACGTTCGTGATCATGGTGGGCCAGGCGATCTTCCAGACCGCCGCCTGGAGCGGCCCCTCGACGATGGACCTGTCGTACTGCGTCGCGCCCGGGGCGCCGGTGGGGTCTCCGGGGGTGTCGGAGCTCGGTGCTGCGGGGGAGGTCGTATGGGTCATCGCGGGACGTGCATCGGCGGATTCTCCGGTTGCCCAAAGTAAGCCCGCTCGCTGGCCTTCCCGGCACCCCGGCGGCATATTCCGCCACTTCCCAAACCAGGGTGTCCATGGAGGATCTGCGGGGCCGTCTCGAACGGGCACTGGCCGGTACGTACGTCTTCGAGCGCGAGCTGGGCGGCGGCGGCATGTCGCGGACCTATCTCGCGGTGGAGCAGGCGCTCAATAGACGGGTGGTGGTGAAGGTGCTGGCGCCGGAGCTGCTCGCCGGGATCTCGGTCGAGCGGTTCCGGCGCGAGGTACTGATGGCCGCCCAGCTCCAGCATCCCCACGTGGTGCCCGTGCTCTCGGCAGGAGACGCCGGCGGGCTTCCCTGGTTCACCATGCCCTACGTGGACGGCGACAGCCTGCGTCACCGGCTGGGAGCCGGCCCGCTGAGCGGCGGCGAGGTGGTGAGCATTCTCCGCGACGTGGCCCGCGCGCTGGCCTACGCCCACGCCCGCGGCATCGTCCACCGCGACATCAAGCCCGACAACGTCCTCCTTTCCGCCGGAAGCGCCACCGTCACCGACTTCGGCATCGCCAAGGCCATCAACGCCGCCCGCACCGACGGCGGCGCCGCCGGTGCCACGCTCACCCAGATGGGCACCTCCATCGGCACGCCCACCTACATGGCGCCGGAGCAGGCCGCCGCGGACCCCAACACCGACCATCGCGCCGACATCTACGCCTTCGGCGCGATGGCGTACGAGCTGCTCGTCGGGCATCCGCCCTTCCAGGCCGGCACGCCCGCGCGGCTGCTCGCGGCGCACATGAGTGAGACCCCGCGCGATCCCCGCACGCTCCGCTCCGATGTGTCGCCCGCGCTGGCCGAGCTGGTGCTGGCCTGCCTTGCCAAGGACCCCGACCACCGGCCCCAGCAGGCGGGCGACCTGGTCCGCGTGCTGGAGAACGTGACCACCAGCGGCTCCTCGGCCGCGCCGCCGGTCCTCGCCGGCCACCGGCTCCCGGTGGGCAAGGCGGTCGGGCTCTGGGCCGCGGCGACGGCCGGCGTGGGCATCACCGCGTGGGCCGCGACCGACGTCATCGGCCTGCCTGACTGGGTGCTGCCGGGGTCGCTCGGCGTCATGCTCGCCGGGCTCCCGGTCATCGGCATCACCGCGTTCGTCCAGCGCACCGCGATGCGCGCCTACGCCGCCACGCCGCAGCTCACGCCCGGCGGCACGCCCACCGCCCCGGGCACGCTCGCCACGCTCGCGCTCAAGGCGAGCCCGCACGTCTCCTGGCGCCGCACCTGGCTCGGCGGCACCGCCGCGGTGGCCGCCTTCGCCGTGCTCGTGATCGGCTTCATGGTGACGCGGGCGTTCGGCATCGGCCCCGCCGCATCGCTCCGGGGCAAGGGCGCGTTCGGCGAGCGGGAGACGGTCGTCGTCGCCGACTTCCGCGCGCCCGCCGGCGACTCCACGTTGGGACCCACGGTCGCAGAGGCGCTCCGCACCGATTTGGCCCAGTCGAGCTCGCTCAACATCCTGACCCGTGCCTCGGTGCGCGAGATCCTCGGCCTGATGCGGCGGCCGACGGAGAGCGCGGTGCCGTTCGAGCTGGCACGGGAGATCGCAACCCGCGAGGGCGCCAAAGCGGTGCTCGACGGCGAGATCGTGCGCCTGGGTCAGAGCTACGTCGTCTCCGCGCGGCTGGTCTCGGCGCTGGACGGGCAGGAGCTCGCCGCCTTCCGGGAGACGGCGGCGAACGAGGACGGGCTGATCGGCGCGCTGGGCGAGCTGTCCCGCGACGTGCGGGAGAAGGCGGGCGAATCGCTTCGGACGATCCGCGCGAGCTCCGAGCTGGAGCGAGTCACCACGCCGTCGCTCGCGGCGCTGCGGAAGTACGTCGAGGGCGCCCACCTCGCCGACGAGGCGGGTGAGATCGACCGCGGGCTCGCGCTGCTCGGCGAGGCGGTCACGCTCGACACCTCGTTCGCGATGGCCTGGCGGAAGATCGCGGTGCTCCTGGGCAACGAGGGTCGCGACCGGGACCGGCAGATTGCCGCCATCTCCACGGCCTACCGGCACCGCGAGCGGCTCACCGAGATGGAGCGCCTTCTCACCGAGGGGTACTACTACACGCGCGGCCCCGCGCCCAGCCGGGACCGGGCACAGGCCGCCTACCAGGACGCCGTGCGGCTCGATTCCCTCAACACCAGCGGCCTCAACAATCTTGGCGTCATCCTCAGCGAGAAGCGCGACTTCGAGGGCGCGGAGCTGGTGTACCGGCGGGTCACGGCGCTACCCCGGTCCTTCGGCGGGGCGTTCACCAACCTGCTGATGGAGCAGATCCGGAACGGGCGACTCAGCGCGCTCGACTCCACGGTTGCGGGGTACCGGGCTCGCTATCCCGAGAGCAACGATTTGTGGGAGGCGGAGTGGTACACCGCTTGGGCCAAGGATGACTTCACGAAGGCCGACAGCATCGGCCGGGCCGTCTACCCACGGGCCCGCACCAGCAGGCAGGCGATACGATCCGCATGGGGGACAGGCTCCCTCGCCTACCTGCGCGGCCGGCGTCGAGAGGGTCAGCATTGGATCACGCTCGGGCGGGAGGCCTTGCTGCGGGCCGAACCGTCCGCCGGCAACCGGCTGATGTTCTCTGTCGACACGGCGTTGGACGCTGCGCTCAGCGGAGACGGGGCGCTCGCCCGGGCGGTGATTGCCCGCGGACTGGCGCGCTATCCCGTCGAATCCATGCCGGCGGGCGATCGTCCGTGGGAAAACCTCTCGTACCTCGCGGCGGTCGCGGCCGATCCGGCGCTGGCCCGCCGAGCGCTGAGCGGGTACGATCGCGATCTGGCCACACTGGAATATGACGCCGCCGGCGGTCGCGCCGCGTACTCCGCTCACGTGGCACTGGCGGAGGGGAAGTGGGAGGAGGCCGTGGGCCTGTTGCAGCAGGCGGACGCGCGGCTTGCGCTCGATCGGCGGTACGTGATGGTGCAGGTGGGAAGGTCGTACGATCTGGCCGGCCGGAGCGACTCGGCGATCGTGTACTACGAGAAGTTTCTGGGGAGCCGGGAACCCGTCCCCACCGACGACGCTCGCTGGCGCGCGCGGACCCACCGCTGGCTCGGCGCGCTTTACGAGGCCAAGGGGAACACTCGCGGGGCCATCGAACAGTACGGCCGCTTCCTCGAGCTCTGGAAGGACGCGGACCCCTCGCTCCAGCCGCAGGTGGAAGAGGTGCGGGGCCAGCTCGGACGCCTGCGCGCGAAAGTCGGCTAGCGCGCCGCCACGCTCGAAAGCCACGCCGTTCGGAACGCGCGCTGGCCCTCGCTCATCGACTCACCCTGCTGCTCCATCGGAGCCACCGCCACTCTCGGGTCCGCCACCAGCCACACGACGCCGCGCACCTCGCGGCCGCGCTGCTGGAACACGAGCGACACCGAGTCGCCCGGTGCCTTCGCCGCGACGAGTGCCTGCCACTCCTCATCGCCGCGGACCGGCCGGCCGTCCGCCGACACCAGCCGGTCGCCCAGCTCCAGACCGGCCGCGTGGACCGGCGTGCCCGCGATCGCGGGCGAGGCCACCGTGGTCCCCGTGCTGTCGGACGCGAGCACCAGCGGCCCGGCGTACGCGCCGCCCGAACCGGAGGGCGCCACCCGCATCCCCGCCCGCGCCAGCAGCGCCGCGAAGTCGGGTACCTCGCGGCCCCGCACGTAGCGCTTGAAGAAGTCGCGCGCGAACGTCCCATTCCCGGCGTACTCCCCCAGCGTCCGCTCCAGGTCGTCCACCGAGTAGGGCCGGCGGACGGCGTACCGCCGGGTCGGCCGGCCGAACCGCTCCCACATGAGCCGCATGTAGCCGTCGAGCGACTTGCCTCCTGGCCGACCCCGCAACGTCAGGTCCAGCCCCAGGGCGATCCCCGAGCCCCAGGTGTAGTAGGAGATGAAGGTGTTGGGCAGGTTGGTGGGATCGATGGCGGTCGCGGCATCCACGAACGGCGCCAGCAGGCTCATCTCCATCGGGCTGTGGAACCGCCGCCCCGGCGAGAGCACCACGTTGTTCACGATGCTGGCCAGCTGGCCGGCGAAGGCGGAATCGGAGCTCAGGCCGGCGCGGCGGACGCTGAGCCGGTCGTAATAATTGGTGAATCCCTCGCCGAACCAGAGCGCGTGCGAGGGATCCGCCTTGGTAAAGTCGAACGGCTCGATCTCTGCCGAGCGGATGCGCTCCATGTTCCACGAGTGGAAGAACTCGTGCGCCGCGGTGAGGAGCAGCTGGTCGAAGCTTTGGGCCAGCGTGCCCGGCGCGCTGAGCACGGTGGAGTTGCGATGCTCCATCCCGTCCCCCGAGGCCCACGGCAGATAGTCAGCGAGGAAGGTGTAAACCTGGTGGTCGTAGCGGGCCGTCTCCCCGTAGACTCCCACTTCCTCAGCCACCACCTTTCCCACCGCCTCCGCGAACTCATCCGCCTCGGCGTCGGTGCCCTGGTGGTGGAGCGCGATGCGAACGGTGTCGGTCCGACTGGCTCCCCGGACCGGCCAGGTCCGGAGCGCGAAGTCGCTGAGCTCAGTCGGGCTGTCCATGAAGTACGCCAGATCCGGCGCCCCCCACGCGAGCGGATCCGCGCCGCCGACGAGCTGCGTCGCCACCCGCCACTTGCTGTCGGCGGGTGGCGCAAAGCGCACCGCCACGGGCCGCGCCTCGAGCCCGCGGGCCCAGGCGAACGTCGCCGGCATGTTGAGGTGCGCGTGGCTCGCGTCGATCTGCGAGTAAGTTCCGTCCGCCCGGTCCCCAAACAGCGTGTAGGCAAAGCGCACCGCGCGGCCCCGCGCCACCACCAGCCAGCGATACGGATCGTGGCGCACCACCGTCAGCGGCCGCCCGCGCGTGTCCGTCACCTGCACGTCGTACACGTTTTTGGCGAACTCGTGGAGCGCATACCGCCCCGGCGACGAGCGGCTCATCCAGACTTCCAGCGTGTCGCGCCCCGCCGCGGGAAAGTCCACGACGATCCGCGCCTCATGGTGCGCCGGGTCAGGGAAGGAGACCGCGTATCGGACGCTGTCCGCGGCCGGCGAGGTGGGAGCCAGCGAGAGGGCGAGCAGGAGCGCGAGCGGCATTGGTGGACCTGGAAGAGGGATGGGAGAACCGGCGAATCGCGCTTCTAGCGAAACGCGAGAGAGATGACGGCGACGGCCGGAGAAATGTTGCATCGCGCCGCCCGCCCCCGCGCTCCTCCACGTTGTTGTTCAACGTGTGATGCGGAATGTGACAGTGGAGGATCCACTTTCCCGGCTCGCGTGCCGGCCACATCACGTCGTACCGCTGGGCGCGGGCTCCTTGTCGGCCATGACGTAGAGCAGGAGGCCGATGGGGCCCATGTAGAGCGTCACCGGGACGAAGCCCCACTTCATCACCGGGGCCTCGGCATTGTGGCGGAACTGGTCGTACGCGGCGTACGCGGCCGACGCGAGCGCGATGCCGAGCCAGGTCCACCAGGTAGTCGATCGGCCGGAGAATCATGGCATCCCCTCCCCGTCCATGTCGTGACCGGCATGGCCGCCGTCGAGACGGGCCGGCCGCACTCTCAGGAATATCACGAGCCCGGCCGGGGTCCGGCTTCCGTAGGCGCCCCCCAGGGAGGCGGGGACCAGGTTGACCGTCCCCCGGGCGCCGAGCCCGAGGGTCGCGCCCCGGTAGGCCGTCAGCTCCCGTATGTAGCCCACCGCCAGCGCACCGAGCCCGAAGCGCCGCTCGGGAGCACCGCCGATAGCCAGCTCCTCCGCGCTCTTCTCCACGTACTCCGCTCGGCCGAAAAACGTGTTGTCCCTGTCGAGCTGCAGGTTCGACTCGGCCACCAGCCCGTGCTCCCAGGGACCGCCCGCCCCTCCGTCGGCGGCGATGTGCTTGTTGGCGCCGTAGACCAGCGCCGATGCCAGCTCGCCCGACTGCCCGAGCCTGACCGTGTGCAGAACCGACGCGCCCAGGCGATGCTGGTCCTCGTCCGGGTGCAGCGCTTCGGGCTCCGTGAGATGCCCGTAGCTCGCGCTCAGCGCCCACTGCGCGGTCGGATTCACCGAGAGCCGCACGCCGTAGGAGTCCAGCGCATCGAAGTCGAAGTCGTACCGGTCCTCGTCGGGCTCCCGCCCGTTGAACAGCGTGGCCTCGAGCTTCGCCGTCCGGCTGAACAGCCCCGCCGTGAGCACCCCGTAGGTGATGTGGGTGGCATCGGTACGATGGTGGACCAGCGGCGCGAGCGGGTCGTTGAGACTGGAAGGCCGGTGCATGTAGGCCACGGGCCCGATCCCCGGCTCGCCCACGGGCGCGGCGTAGAGCGCGACGCCGAGCTTGCGGGAGATCGCGCGCTCGTAGAGCGCCGACAGCTCCATGAAGAGATCGTGCGGGTGCTGCCGGTCGTGGAGAGGACGGCCCTCGAACGACTCCCCGGTCTGCAGCAGCAGCGGGTAGCCCCGGCCGCCGATGGTGAGCGGCTCGGCGCTGGCCATGCCGTGCAGGTGCAGGGTGCCGCCGGCGAGTGGCCGCATCGCCATCAGCATACCCCAGTTGATGAGCCCCACCTGGTCATCCCCGCGGGGACCGCCCTGATGGTCGTACTGCAGGACCGCGTCGCCGTGGACCATGAGGGTCCACCGTCCGGCCGTGAAGTGCCAGGCGCGCATCGCCGAGCCGTCCGGCAGCCAGGCCGTGCCGGAGCCCATGCGCGTCATCGGTATGCCGAATGGCCTCTCGATCATGGCGGGCGTCGCAGGTGGTGCCGGCGCGGCCCCATGCTCGTGGGCCTGCGCGTCGAGCCCCGTCGCTGACGCGAGCTGCGTCACGAAGGCCAGGGCCGGAACAATTGGGAATCGTGTGCGTCGTAGCCCGTCACGCGAAGCGGACGGGGCGGGGAATGCCGTAGACACTGCTCGCTGCCTCCCTACTCGGACGTCCGCCGACGCCAGGCCACGGGCCGATGTGCCCGTGCGTGCGTCGGCGATTGCGGAGGGTCAGGCGAGCGTCTGAGGAGGTGGTGTCGGGGGTTCTGCCGTGAGCGTGGAGGCGTAACGGGGAGATGCGCTTCGGCGGACCGTGTGCGCGAGCGATAACCTCATGCGAGGCGCGTCAGCGGGCACCGAGACGCCGGACAGACCGGTCGAGCAGACCGCCGAGGCGGCGCATTCATCCGGCGGACAATGCGCGCACTGATGGTCGGTCCGGGCGGACATGCCGGTTTGGATGTGCCCGGCGTGCGCGCGCGCACCCTCGTGCTCCGCACAGTGCCGTCCTCCGACCTGCATTCCGGTGAGCTGAGCGACGAGGAGCAATGCCATCAAGGCCCAAGACGAGCACGTGTGCCTTCGCGTCATGCCTGCACAATAACGCGGCTGCGCGGCGAGTGGGGGGCCACCCCGACGCTTCACCTGCCACCGAGGCCCCGGAGTCGACCGAGCTACACGTCCAGATTCGTCACGTACTTCGCGTTCCGCTCGATAAAGAGCCGCCGCGGCTCCACCTGATCCCCCATCAGCTCATCAAAGAGATCGGACGCCGTAGTAGCGTCCTCCATGGTCACCCGAAGCATGGTCCGCTTCTCCGGATCCATCGTCGTATCCCACAGCTGATCCGGGTTCATCTCGCCGAGCCCCTTGTACCGCTGGATGTTCACGTTCCCCTTCCCATCGGGCCCGGTGAGCCGCTTGGCGTACTCCTCCCGTTCCGCGTCGGTGTAGGCGTAGAACACCTCCTTGCCCTTCGCCACGCGGAACAGGGGCGGCTGCGCGATGTATACGTAGCCCGCTTCGATCAGCTCCTGCATCTGCCGGAAGAAGAAGGTGAGCAGCAGCGTCCGGATGTGCGCCCCGTCCACGTCGGCGTCGGTCATCAGGACGATCTTGTGGTACCGCGCGTCTTCCAGCTTGAAGTCGTCCTTCATGCCGGTGCCGATCGCGGTGATCATCGACCGGATCTCCTCGTTGCTGAGGATCTTGTCGATGCGGGCCTTCTCCACGTTGATGATCTTGCCGCGGAGCGGCAGGATCGCCTGGAACTCCCGCTTGCGCCCCTGCTTGGCGCTGCCGCCGGCGGAGTCGCCCTCGACCAGGTAGATCTCGCAGAGCGCCGGATCGTCGTAGCTGCAGTCGGCCAGCTTGCCGGGGAGCACCGCGTTCTCCAGGCCCGACTTCTTCCGCATCAGGTCGCGCGCCTTGCGCGCCGCCTCGCGCGCCCGGGCCGCGCTCACCGCCTTCTCGATGATGTTCCGCGCGACCGGCGGATGCTCCTCGAGGTAGTTGCCGAGGTGCTCGTTCACCACCGTCTTCACGACGCCCTCGACCTCGCTGTTGCCCAGCTTGGTCTTGGTCTGCCCCTCGAACTGCGGCTCGCGCACCTTCACGTGCATGACGCAGGTGAGCCCCTCGCGGATGTCGTCGCCCGAGAGGGTGAAGTCTTCCTTCTTGAGGAAGTCGCGCCGCTTGGCGACGTCGTTGATCGTGCGGGTCAGTGCCGACTTGAATCCGGTGAGGTGGGTCCCGCCCTCGTGGGTGTTGATGTTGTTCACGAAGGTGAACGTGTTCTCGTTGTATCCATCCTCGTACTGCAGGGCGATGTCCATCTCGACGTCGTCCTTGGTGGCGCTGAACGAGATCGGCTTGGGGTGCAGCGGCTTCTTGTTGCGGTTGAGCCAGGTCACGAACTCGATCAGGCCGCCCTTGGCGAAGAAGGTCTCGGTCTTGGGCGGGTCCCGCTCGTCCTTGAGCGTGATGGTCACGCCCTTGTTGAGGAAGGAGAGCTCGCCGGAGCCGGTCGGCCAGCGTGCTGTAGTGGAACTCGAGCACGGTGAAGATCTCGGGATCGGGCTTGAAGCAGACCGTGGTGCCGGTCCCCTTGGTCTTGCCCAGCACGGTGAGCTTCTTCGTGGTCTTGCCCCGGACGAAGTCCATGTAGTGCTTGTTGCCCTCGCGCTTGACCACCACCTTGAGCCGTTCCGAGAGCGCGTTCACCACCGACACGCCGACGCCGTGCAGGCCGCCCGACACCTTGTAGCTGTTCTTGTCGAACTTGCCGCCCGCGTGCAGCACGGTCATCGCCACCTCGACCGCGGGCATCTTCTCGGTGGGATGCATGTCCACCGGGATGCCGCGTCCGTTGTCCTCGACGGTGATGGAGTTGTCGGCGTGGATGGTGACGTTGATGGTGTCGCAGTGGCCGGCCAGCGCTTCGTCGATCGAGTTGTCCACCACCTCGTACACCAGGTGATGCAGACCGTTCTCGCTGGTGCTCCCGATGTACATGCCGGGGCGCTTGCGGACGGCCTCGAGTCCCTTGAGGACCTGGATCGATTCGGCTCCGTAGTCCGGCGTGCCCTCGAGTGGGGCGAGCTCTCTCTTGGCCATAGGCTCCGTCATCTAAGTGTCATCAGTGACAAGACTACGCGCGATCTCGCTCCAGACCTCCGGGCACCCAGCGTATCTCCTTCACCCGTCCCTGCCGGCCGTCGTTGATCCGGGCCAGGATCCGGGGCGTCATCAGCCCGAGCTCGGTGGCCCAGGCCGCGGTGGTGACCCGGACGCGCAGCACGCCGTCGGGGGTCACCGAATCCGGTTCGGTCACGGCGGCGATCTGCGGGCCCACCAGCTCGGGCCAGGCCTCGATCACCCCCGCCTGCTGGATCCGCTTGGAGAAGCCGGACCGGCGCAGGTAGCTCGCCAATGCGTCGGCGATGGGGCTCGGCTTGCGTATCTCGCTCATTCCGCCGGCCCCGCCACTCTGCCGTCTCGCACCGTCCACACCTCCAGCCCCAGTCCCCTGGGCAGCTCGTCGGCGCGCGGCGCCGTGAGAAACACCTGCCGGCCCTCGGCGCCCACCAACCGGGTGGCGAGCCGCTCGCGCCGCTCGTCGTCCAGCTCGGCGAACACGTCGTCGAGTAACAGCGCCGGCTCGGTCTCGCGGGTCTCCCGGAGCGTGGCCAGCTCGAGCAGCTTGAGCGCCACCGCGGCGCTTCGCTGCTGGCCGGTGCTGCCGTACTCGCGGACGCTGCGCTCTCCGATCTCGAGCCGGAGGTCGTCGCGGTGCGGGCCCACCGTGGACATGCCCCGCGTCCGGTCCGCCGTCCGTGCTCCGTCCAGCGCCACGTCCCACGCCGCCGGGTCCGCCAGCTCGGGCGACCCACGGTAGCGGAGCGACGCCCGGCCCCGCTCGCCCAGGCAGTCGAACTCGGCGGCGAACCGCTCGCCCGCGTGGCGGGACCACAATTCCCGCGCGGCGACGATCCGGGCGCCGGCAGCGGCCAGCGGCTCGTCGAACGCCCAGGCCAGCTCGGGCCGCCCCTGCCGGAGCGCGCTGTTCCGCTGCGCCAGCGCCGCTCGGTAGCGCGAGAGCGACCGGAGGTATTCCCGGTCCGCCAGCGAGAGCAGCCGGTCGAGATATGACCGCCGCACCGCGCCGGGTCCGCTCGCCAGCTCCACGTCGCTCGGCAGGAACACCACCGCGAGCCAGCGCCCCACCGCATCGGCCAGCCGCTCGGGCTCGGCGCCGTCCACCAGGATCCGCTTCCGCCGCCCCGAGGCGAGATAGCCGGCGCCAACGGTGCCGACCCCCGCTGCCCCCACCGATGCCTCGACGTGAAATCCCTGGGTCCCGAAGCCCGTCACGTCCTGATCCAGCGCGCCCCGGAACGACCGGAAGAGGACCGGGTAGTACACTGCCTCGAGGAAGTTGGTCTTGCCCTGCGCATTGTCGCCGAGCAATGCGATGCCGCGCTCGGGGAAGGCGCAGTCGAGATCGCCCAGATTCCGGAACCCGCGCACGACCAGCCGGCGGAGCCGCACTTACCGACGCACTAGTTGATGGCGATCCGGCGCGAGACCGTGGATCCGATGTTCCCCAGCACGTCCACGCCGAAGATCCCGATCACGACCGTGCGGCCGTTGAGCCCGATGGTCGGGAGGTTGAGCGCGAAGTTCAGGGTGTCCCGTCCCTCGGCGTCCAGCGGCAGATAGCTCAGGTTGGCGCCGGTGACCTGGATGAACACCGAATCCACGCCGCTCGTGTCGATCGTCCGGGCGCCGATGACGAATACGTCGCCTTCGGTGATCGTGGTATCGGTGGAGGGGGGATCGATCCGGGTGATCGGCCCGATCTGGTCCTCGGGTGGCGCGTCCTCGAAGACCAGCCGGTCGCGCTCGCCGCAGGCCAGAATCACCCCCAGCGCCAGTCCCAGAACGGCTTTCCTCGGCATCGCGGAAACGTAATCGGGTGAGGGGCCGAAATGCAGTCCCGGATTTGGACTTACGTGCCCGTCACGCCCCCCGGAACGAGGGGGGTCTCTTGGCCAGGAAAGCGGCGGTTCCCTCCCGCATGTCGGCGGTGCCGGAGAGGAGCCCGAAGAGGTTGGCTTCCAGCAGAAGGGCCTGGTCCATCCCGACGTCCGAACCGGCGTCCACGGCCTCGAGGCAGGCCGCGATGGCGAGGGGTCCGTTCTCCAGGATGGCGCGGAGCAGGGCCTCGGTCTCCGCCATCAGCCGGTCGGCCGCGACCACGCGATTCACCAGGCCGATCCGGTGCGCCTCGGCGGCGTCGATCATGGCGCCGGTGAGCAGCAGCTCCAGTGCGCGCCCGCGGCCCACCAGCCGGGGCAGGCGCACGGTGCCGCCGTAGCCGGGGCCGATGCCGAGCTTGACCTCGGGCTGGCCGAAGCGAGCGCTCTCGCTGGCGATGCGGAGGTGGCAGGCCATCGCCAGCTCGCAGCCGCCGCCGAGCGCGAAGCCGTTGACCGCGGCGATCACCGGCTTGCCGCACCGCTCGAGCGCCCGGAACGCGCGCTGGCCCTCGAGTGCCCGCGCCTTGCCATCCACCGGGCCCTGACCCGCGATCTCGCCGATGTCGGCGCCGGCGACGAACGCCTTGGGCCCGGCGCCGGTGAGGATCGCGCCCCTGATGGCGGGGTCGGAAGCGATGTGCGCGGCGGCCTCGCCCAGCTCGCGGATCACGGCGGCGTTGAGCGCGTTGAGCTTGTCGGGGCGGTTGACGGTGACGAACGCGACCGCGTCGCGGACGTCGAACAGCAGCGTGGAGTAGGTCATGATGGAAAAGCTACGTTGCTCGCCATGCCCGGCAACAGGCGCGGGAGTAGCTCGTCAGCTTGAGTGCAGCGAAGGCGCCGAAGCGACGCTCTGGCTCCTTCGGCCGTTGCGCTCCCTAGGGATGACAATTCGGCGTTCCGGGATCGACCTTCCACCCCCCTCCTCCCGCCCCCCGCGTCCCCCGAGCCGCGAGTTATCTTCCGGCCCATGCGACTTCCAGATCCCATCGCGTGGACGCCCGAGGGCCACATCCGTCTGTTGGACCAGACCCTCCTCCCCGCCGAGGAGCGCTATCTCGTCCTGGACACCGTCGCCTCCGTCGCCGAGGCGATCGTGGCGCTGCGGGTGCGGGGCGCGCCGCTCATCGGCATCGCGGCGGCGATGGGCGTCGCCCTCGCCTCGCGCGAGGGGCGCGAGGCGGTGCGCTCGGCCGCGAAGACGCTGGGTGGCACCCGGCCCACCGCGGTCAACCTTCACTGGGCGATTCGCCGGATGGAGCGGCGGGCCGACCGTGCGGCGGCGATGGGCGAGGCGCTGGAGCCGGCGCTCCGCGCCGAGGCGCAGGCGGTGTGGGACGAGGACCGTGCGATGTGCGAGCGGATCGGCGCGCTCGGCGCGCCGCTCATCCCGGCCGGCGCCACGGTGGGGACCATTTGCAACGCCGGCGTACTCGCCACCGGCGGCATCGGCACCGCGCTGGCGCCGATCTATCACCTGCACCGCAGCGGCCGCGGACCCAAGGTGGTGGTGCCGGAGACGCGCCCGCTGCTCCAGGGGAGCCGGCTCACCGCGTGGGAGCTGAGCCGCGCGGGCGTGTCGGTCACCCTGATCGCCGACGGGATGATCGCGAGCCGGCTCCGGCTGGGCGATGTCGCGTGCGTGCTGGTGGGCGCCGACCGCATCGCCGCCAACGGCGACGTCGCCAACAAGATCGGCACCTACGGCCTCGCGCTCGCGGCCAAGGCGCACAAGGTGCCGTTCTACGTGCTGGCGCCGACGTCGACGATCGATCCCTCGGTGCCCGACGGCGCCGGCATCCCGATCGAGCAGCGCGCGCCGGAGGAGGTCACCGGGTTTCGCGGCGTCCGCGCCGCGGCCGACGGCGTGGCCGTGTGGAATCCCGCCTTCGACGTCACCCCGGCCGAGCTGGTGACGGCCATCGTTACCGACCGCGGCGTGGTGCCTCCCGGTCAGATCACGCGGCTCATGGACTGATGCCGTCGATCCTGGCGCTGGACCAGGGCACCACCGGCTCGACCGCGCTCGTCATCCACCAGGATGGCAGCGTGCTGGGCCGCGGATACCGCGAGTTCACCCAGTACTTCCCCGAGCCCGGCCGGGTCGAGCACGACGCCGAGGAGATCTTCCGCATCTCGCTCGAGGCCGTACGCGACGCGCTCGCCGCCGCAGGCGAACGTCCCGTCGGCCTCGGCATTACCAATCAGCGCGAGACCGTGGTGCTGTGGGACCGCAAGACGCTGGCGCCGGTGGCGCCGGCGATCGTGTGGCAGGACCGGCGCACCAGCGCCCGTTGCCGCGAGCTGCGCGCGAGCGGCGCGGAGACGATGCTCCGCCGGCGCACCGGGCTGGTGGCCGATCCCTACTTCTCGGCGACCAAGCTGGAGTGGCTGCTCCTCGACAAGGATCTCCGGCGCCGCGCGGAGCGGGGCGAGCTGGCGGCGGGCACGGTCGAGAGCTGGCTGGTGGCGCGGCTCACCGGCGGGCGGGTCCACGCGAGCGATCACACCAACGCGAGCCGCACCCTCCTCTACGACCTGAGCGCGCGCGACTGGCACCCGGAGCTGCTCGCGCTGTTCGGCGTGCCGCGCGGGCTGCTGCCGAACGTGGTCCCGTCGGCCGGCGTGGTGGGCGAGTGCGACGCGGCCCATCTTGGCTTCACGCTCCCCATCGCCGGGCTCGCGGGCGACCAGCAGGCCGCGCTCTACGGCCAGGGCTGCTGCACCGACGGACTGGCCAAGAACACCTACGGCACCGGCGCGTTCCTCCTGGTGCATCGCGGCGACCGGCTGCCCGCTCCGCCCGACGGCGTGCTCGCGACCGCGGCGTGCGGCCCCCGGGGCGAGCCGGCCTACGCGCTCGAGGGCAGCGTGTTCGTGGCGGGGGCCGCGGTGCAGTGGCTCCGCGACGGGCTCGGCATCATCGCGAAGGCGGAGGAGACCGACGCGCTCGCGCGGAGCGTGGGGGACGCGGGCGGCGTGTCGTTCGTGCCGGCGTTCGTCGGGCTCGGCACGCCGCACTGGGAGGCGGAGGCGCGGGGCACCATCGTCGGGCTCACCCGCGGCACCACGCGCGCGCACCTGGTGCGCGCGGCGCTGGAGGCGATCGCGTTCAGCAGCGCCGAGCTGCTCGAGGCGATGGCGGGCGGGGCGGGAAACGCGGGCGGAGGCGGCATCAGCGTGCCGGTGCTCCGGGTGGACGGCGGTGCCGCGGCGAACGACTGGCTGATGCAGTGCCAGGCGGACGTCCTCGGCATCCCGGTCGAGCGGCCCGACATGGTGGAGACCACCGCGCTCGGCGCGGCCGGGCTCGCGGGCGTGGCGCTCGGCGTATGGAGCGGAACGGGCGACTTCCTGCGCGGGCGGCGATTCACCCGGTTCGAGCCGACGACCGACGCGGCCGAGCGGAGGCGCCGGCGGGCCCAGTGGCAGCGGGCGGTCTCCGCGGCGCTGGCGTGGGCGCGCAGTGTTTAGTCGGCGCGCAGTGTTTAGTCGGCGCGCAATGACCAGAGGCAGTCTGCACGCTGGACTCGACCTGTCCATTCACGAGGGAGCGCGGCGATGAAGACCCCGGAGCCGGTCACGCTGGAGGGCCACGGCGTCAGGCTCGAGCCGCTGGGGACCGGCCACACCGACGCCCTGATCGCGGCCGCGGCGGACGGAAGGCTCTATGATCTCTGGTACACCTCGGTGCCGTCCGCCGACCAGACCACCGCCTACATCGCCGACGCACTGGAGGGACTGCGGCAGGGTCACATGCTCCCGTGGGCGGTGCGCGACCTTGCGACCGATACCATCGTGGGCTCCACCCGATATCACGACATCGTGCCCAGCGTGGACCGGGTCGAGATCGGCTGGACCTGGTACTCGGCGAGCCGGCAGCGGAGCTACATCAACAGCGCGTGCAAGCTCCTCCTGCTGACCCACGGCTTCGACACACTGGGTTGTGCGCTGGTGGGCTTCCGCACCGACAACTTCAACTTCCGCTCCCAGCGTGCGATCGAGGCGCTGGGCGCCAAGCGGGACGGCATCATCCGCCACCACTTCCGCCGGCGCGACGGCAGCGTGCGCGACAGCTACATGTACAGCATCCTGGCGTCGGAGTGGCCGCCGGTCCGGCGCAATCTGGAGTGGCGCCTGAGCCGGGAGCGGGAGTAAGGACCGTCCGGCCGCTCACTCCACCACGATCACCAGCCTCGGCGCCCAGGTGGAGCCCGCCTCGCGCGCCCGGTAGTCCGCCCCGTTGGTCGATGTCGATTCCAGGGCGAAGCTGAGCGTTCCGTCGCCCGTGATCTGGCTCTTCACGTCGAGCTCGTACCAGGTGTTGACCACCACACTCCCGATCGATCCGATCACCGCCGACAGGTACGACGGCTGCCCATTCCACCTGATCGTGCTCTCACTCCAGGAGTTCGAGCTGACCCGGTGCAGCCGGCCGCCCGCGTCCGACGGATCCACCGCGTAGAGCCGCAGCTTCGCGCTCACGATCGTCTTCGAGCCGATCCCCGAGACGGCGAACCTGAGATACGTGCGCGCGGTGGGCGAGCCGTCCGCCAGCAACGTCGTCCGTGTGCCGAACCGCGTGCTCGGGGACGTCTTGAGGGTGTAGGCATCGGCGGCAGCCGGAATGGTGAGCGTCGTCTGCGCCGGCGGGGGCGGGGGCGGCGGCGACACGGGCGAGCAGGCGGCGGATCCGGCGTCCGCGAGGGCATGCCCCGGTATCGGGACGAACTCCCAATCGTAGCCGGCGGGATGCAGGGTCAGCTTGAGCACGCCGAGCGCGGCACCACTCCTCAGCTCGCTGTTCGCGCGGATGGTGCCGAATCCGCCGACTTCCTTGCCTCCGACTCCGACTACGAACGACCGAATCCCCTTGCCGCTGTCGAGCGTCCCAGTGGCTGTCTGGGGACCGAAGCGCTCGTAGTCGTGATCGTGTCCGGCCAGCACGAGGTCGGCACCGTAGTCTTGGAGCGCCTGCCAGAGGGGCTGCATGAAGGAGTTGTTGCCGTGGCCCCCCGAGCTGAACAACGGGTGATGCCAGTAGGCGAGAGTGCACGTCCTGGGGTTGGCGGCCAGGTCGGCCCGGAGCCACAGCTCCTGCGCCGACCCCGCGCCGCACCCGCCGATGGCGGAGCAGTTGCTGTTCAGGGCAATGAGATGCCAGTCGCCGATGTCGAAGCTGTAGTAGCCCTTCGCGCGATCGCCCGCGCGTCCGGCCTGCACGCCGACGCCGTTGAAGTAGTCGAAGTAGCCCCTGGCGCCCGCGGTCTGGTACTCGTGGTTCCCCGGAGCGGGCCAGGTGATCGCCTTGTGCCGGCCCCAGGTCGGGTCGTAGAAGGCGTTGAAGTCGGCCAGCGTGGCGTTCTCGTACTGGATGTCGCCGAGGAGGAGCGCCGCGGCCGGGGCGATGGAGGTGACGAGGTCAGCGGTGGCGGCGTGCCGGCAGGGAGCCGAGGTCGAGGTGCCGGTACCGCAGACGAGGTCGCCGGCCGCGACGATCACCGGGTCGCCGACGGTCGCCGCAAGAGGACCGGATGCGGTCGTCGCACCGGTGGGCCCGTCGAAGCGGGTGCAATTCGTGACAACGACCGCCAGGACAGCGAGACTGACGGCTGGGGCGACTAACCCGGACAGGCGCATGGGATGGACTCGGGTGGGAGATTGGCTAACGTACGGGCCGGCCGTCCAGTCGGCCAGCGGTGGACGTCAAGGTCGGCTCGATCGTCCGTACCTGCAATGCAAAATGTTGCGCTGTTATGAGGGTTGGATTCCCACTACCCACGGAACTCGTGCTCCACCACCCACGCTACCTCATCGGTGCCGTTCTCGTCGGGCTCGGTGCAACCCTGCTGATCGATCTGTGGGCGTTGTTCCTGAGACGCGGGTTCAACATCCCTTCGTTGAGCTACTGCCTGCTCGGACGCTGGCTTCTCCACATGCCGGGTGGCACCTTCGTCCATCGCAGCATCGCCGCAGCTCAGCAGAAGCCGCATGAGTGCACCCTGGGCTGGGTCGCGCACTATTCCATCGGTAGCGCGTTCGCCCTGGTCTTCGTCCTCCTCGCCTCACCAGGCTGGCTCGTGCGGCCGACGCTCCTGCCGGCGGTGGCGTTCGGGGTCGCCACCACGCTGGTGCCCTACCTGATCATGCAGCCGTCCTTCGGCCTGGGCGTTGCCGCGTCGAAGACGCCGAAGCCCAACCAGGCCAGACTGAAGAGTCTGATGACCCATACGGTATTCGGAATCGGCCTGTACGTCTGGGCGGCTCTATTGAGCCCAGTCATCTTCCGGACCCCGCTGCACGCTCGGGCCGCGAGCACCGATACCACGCCTGCGGCCGTCGTCCAACGGTTCGTCGATGGCGCGAACGCGGCGGATGTCGAGGCCATGATGACCACTGTGGGGGCCGAGGCGACCTTCGCGACGCTTCCCGGTGGCCAACCGCTCGCGACCGGTCGCGACAGCGTGCGAGCGTTCTACCAGCGCAGGTTCGCCCGGCCGGTCCGGATCACGGTCGAGGTGGAGTCGCGCATGGCCGATGGGGCGTTCGTCGTGGATCACGAGCGCTTCCAGGATGGTGACGGCAAGCCACAGGGCCAGGCGACATGGATCTACCATGTGACCGGCGGTCTGATCCGGCATGCCTGGGTCCTCCGATAGCCGCCAACCGGCTCACCAGCCGCATCGGCTCCCAGCGCCCAGCCCGAGAGTCCGGGGCCCTCGCGGTCGCACGCCTGGCATTGCGTTGCTGGTCTGGTGGATGTTGCGGCCGTCGAGCGGGAAGGGTAGAGGCTCGGCGGCCTGACGCAGGCTAGACCACGTGATCCCGACCCATCCACGGGCCTTGTGGGCATCGCCGTCGCACCCCACTATCTGCTGCAGCGCACGCGTCGTACCGGCACCTACGGTCGCGGACGTTCACCAGTCTCCGAGCCATGAAAAGGAGTCATCGATGGCAACGGTAATGATCTTTCACGAAGTGACGGATGGGGCGGTCTGGGCCAAAGCATGGAAAAAGGGGCCAGGTAGTCGGCACGAGATGTTCGGGAAACTGGGCATCAAGTGCCGCAACTTCCGCGACCCGAAGAATCCGAATGCGACGGGCGTCCTGGCGGAGATCCCCGACATGGCGCAGTTCGAGAAGCTTCTCCAGTCCGACGAAGGCAAGACGGCGATGCGTGAGGACGGTCTGAAGGTCGAGACCCTGCGGGTGCTGGTGGAGTTCACCCCCTAGTCGTGACCGAAGTCCGCGTGTCGCCGGCAAGGCCGGACTGAGCGTTGTATCCCCGATACATGGAGGTCCCCGTGTCCGTTGCCAAGATCACCGAGATCCAATCGTCGTCGTCCAAGAGCTTCGAGGACGCCATTCAGAAGGGCATCGCGAGAGCCGACAAGACGCTCCGCAATCTCAGCGGCGCGTGGATCAAGAGTCAGAAGGTCGTGATCGAGAAGGGAAAGATCACGGAATATCGGGTGCTGCTGAAGGTCAGCTTCGTTCTGGCGGACTAGTCTCGGCGATTCCGCGTGGAACGACGGATCGTCGGCTTCCATCGGGACGAAGAGCGACAGTGGGTGGCCGAGCTCGCGTGCGGCCACGCCCAGCATGTGCGGCACGATCCTCCGTGGCAGGTGCGCCTCTGGGTGATCTCCCCGGAGGGTCGGGCGAGCCGTCTTGGCACGACGTTGCCGTGCCGGCAGTGCGCGCAGAACTCAGCCTGAGGCTCGGGATGATCACTGTCAAAGCTGTTGCGGTGGCGGGTATCATCGCCCTGGCTTCCTGCGGCCCCCGCACGACGACGGATTCAGCTGGAGCATCGGAGTATCTCTATCTCTGGACCGGGTCCGTCGATTCGACCCAACCTGATTTCCTCGCCGTCCTCGACGTGACCGAGGATTCCAGTTCCTACGGGCGTCTCGTCACCACCCTCCCCGTGCCGGGTCGCCGAAACTTGCCGCATCACACCGAGCATGAGATGCCGGCCGATCGGCAGCTTTTCGCCAACGGCTTCGACTCGGGCGAGACCTTCATTTTCGACTTGAGCGACCCGGTGCATCCGCGCCTCGCCGGCCAGTTCGGAGCGGTCCAAGGCTACACTCACCCGCATTCGTTTCTCCGGCTTCCGCGCGGCAATGTCCTCGCGACCTTTCAGATGCGGCACGTGGGCACCGGCATGACACCGGGCGGGCTGGTCGAGATGACTCCCGGCGGCAAGCCGGTCCGCTCCAGCTCGGCGGACGCGCCGGGCCTCGATGCGAGGACCCGGGTCTACAGTGCCGGTATCGTGCCGTCGCTCGATCGGATCGTGACGACCACGACCGACATGGACGGAGATTCCCCGGCTTCACGCCAGCTCCAGCTCTGGCGGCTGTCCGACCTGGCCCTCCTCCGTACCATCACCCTTCCCAACGGACCGGCCGGTGACGAGTCCTCGCTCACTGCCGAACCGCGAGTTCTGGCCGACGGCCGGACCGTCCTGGTCTCGACGTTCGCCTGTGGTCTCTATCTGATGGAGGGGCTGGAGAGCGAGACGCCTTCAGCGCGCCTGGTCGCGTCGTTCCCACGCAAGAAGGGGACATACTGTGCCATCCCGGTCATCGCCGGGCGCTACTATCTCGTGACGGTGCCCGCCTGGAACGCCGTCGTCAGCCTCGACATCAGCGATCCCGCTGCTCCGCGTGAGGCGAGCCGTGTCACCCTGGGGCAAAACGACTCACCCCACTGGCTCTCGCTGTCGCCGGACGGGCGAAGAGTGGTGATCACCGGCTATGGCGGCATGGCGCATCGCGTGATGATCGCGCGCTTCGATTCCGCCACCGGGCGGTTGGCGATCGATGAGCGTTTCCGTGAGGAAGGGGCGGCCGAGCCCGGCTTCCGGATGGACGACAAGTCCTGGCCGCATGGCGGCTCCGCGAAGGCGATGCCGCACGGCGCAGTGTTCAGCCGACGCTAAAGGGAGCGGAGACGCACATGTCATCCCCGGCCCCCGGCTCGCTGGAGCTGCGGCTGCTCCGGCCAGTGGACATCGCCTCGCTGGTCGTGTTTCGGATCGCGTTCGGTGCAATCGTCCTATGGGAGGTGAGTCGGTACTTGGGGCAGGGCTGGGTGCGTCAGCTCTATGTGGATCCGATCTACAACTTCCCGTTCGAGGGCTTCGAATGGGTCATCCCGTTGCCCGCCCTCGGCATGATCGGTGTTTTCGCCTTCCTCGGGCTCTGCGCCTTCCTCGTGATGATCGGCTTCCTCTATCGGCTAGCGGCCGCGCTGGTCTTTCTCGGTCTGGCGTACGTGTTTCTGTTGGACCAGGCCCTCTACCTCAACCATTTCTACCTGGTAACCCTGGTCGGGTTCCTGATGATCCTGGTCCCGGCGGACCACGCCTATTCCGTCGCTGCCTCCCTCGGGCGCGTGCCTCGGCGCGATTGGACGCCCGCCTGGAGCATTCTGCTGCTCCGGTTTCAGCTGGGCCTCGTCTACTTCTTCGGCGGGGTCGCCAAGCTCAACCACGACTGGATGATCGAGGGGGAGCCGCTGCGCCACTGGCTGAGGGACAGCACGAGTTTCCCTCTGGTGGGGCCGTTGCTGTCCCAACCCTGGTCGCCCTACGTGGTCGGATGGAGTGGTCTGGCGATCGACCTGTCGGCTCCGTTCCTGCTGCTGCACCGCCGGACCCGGCCGTTCATGTTCAGTGCCTTGCTGGCGTTCCACTTCACCAACGACCGACTGTTCAACATCGGCATCTTCCCTTGGTTCGCCATCGCCGCCACCACGATCTTCTTCCCACCCGACTGGCCGCGGCGCTTCGACGCGGCGTACCGGGCCCACCGCGGCGCCATCCTCGGAAGCTCCGCCGTCTCCCTGCTGGTGGGCCTTGCAATGCACCGAAGCGTCGAGTTGGTCCCGGCGCTGGTGTCCGCGTTCGGCGGCGGACTGGTGGTGTGGACTCTTCTCGAGGGGTATGGGCGCGAAGCCCCTGCCGTGGACGCGGTCTCCAGCGACACTGAGCCCGTGGGATCCGGCACCACTCTTCTGCTTGGCTTCCTCTTCACCTGGACCGTGGTGCAGATCCTGATGCCGCTCAGACACCTGGCGATCCCGGGCGACGTCGCATGGACCGAGGAAGGCCACCGGTTCTCCTGGAGGATGAAGCTGCGGAGCAAGCGCGGGGACACCAGGTTCTACGCGCATGACCCGGTCGGCCAGACCGGCTACGAGATCCGGGTGGACACGCTGCTCACCGAGAGACAATACGAGGAGATGGTGGGACGGCCGCACATGATCATCCAGTTCACCAGATATCTGGACCGGACGCTGAAGGCCGAAGGGAAGGCGGACCACCAGATCCGCGTGGCCGCCTTCGCCAGCGTCAACTACGGGCCGCTGGGCTTGATGATAGACCCCAGCGTGAATCTGACGGAGCAATCCTATTCCGAGTTCCGCCACAACTCCTGGATCCGTCCGCGGCCTCGGCAGCAGCCTCGATCTCAGGCGAACGCCGTGCAGACGACGTATCTGTGGAGGGATTGAGGTTCAGTGCGATCGAGGCGGGGCGGAGCTCCAGTCGTTAGACCGACGGGGCAGGGGTCTTCGCCTCATCCTGACGGTTCGCGATGGTGAGCAGCGCGTCTTCGATGAATGCGACCACGGGATCGGGCGCCGCGGGCTGGGGCAGCGTGCTGGGGGTGAACAGGGGGCGCTTGTCGGGTTTCGTCGTGTCAGTCATGGAAGCAAGCTAACACCATCCAGACTGCTTGCTCGTGCGGAGATTCTCCCGGACCCGATCCGCCGCCGGATGCTCCATAAGGAGAGTCGTATGCGGCCTTATTCCATACTTGTGGTACTGCTCGGAACAGGTGTCGTGGGCTGTGGAGCCGGATGGCAGCAGACCGGGCAGCTCACTCCCGGCCATTGGGCGCCTCGCCAGCAGGTCCAGATCTGGAGTGAGGGGCACGTCGACCGGTGGCAAGCAGTGGTGGTCGGAGATGATTCCATCTCCGGAACGCCCTACCTTCGACCGCCCGAGTGTGACAGCTGCCGCCGAAGCCTGCCGCGCGCGCAGGTCGATTCCGTCCGTGTGGGGAAGCCGGTGGCAGCGTTGTGGAAGACGCTTGGCCTCATCGTCGGCTTTCCCGTGCTTCTGCTGGCCCTATACTGCGCTGGTGGGTGCTTCCAGAAGACCTGAGCCCCGTCGCCCATGAGCCTGAAACCATTCCCGAGCCAATCGAGCCTGCGCTGGCGTCGCCTCGACGTGGTCGAGATGTTGGAGCAGTCGTACCAGCACGAGGTCCCTCGCATCTCCCACTCCGATGCACTGGTGGATGGTGAGCGGTGCCTGTGGGAAGCGAAACGCGAGGTCGAGATGTACTACGGGGAAAGGCTCGAGCAGGTCCTGAGCGCGCGAACAGGGGAGTACGTCTACATTCCCGCCTACATGCCCCCCCTGGTGCTCAACCGCTCGGGAGCGCCGTGTGTCGCTCTCGTCGCGCATTCGGCAGCGGACGACCAGGTCGGGATCCTGCTTCTGCCGGAGTCGGATGCCCTGGTCTAGGTCCCGGGAAGTCGCCGTGATGATCTCCAGGCATCTCCCCTTCCGTACCGGGGCCATTGTGGAGTCGAACAGGCCTGTCCTGCTATACGACGGAACCTGCGGATTCTGTGCCGAGAGCGTTCAGATCGTCCTCCGACACGATCGCCAGGGAACCCTCCAGTTCGCCGCACTCGACAGCGCCTTCGGCCGTGCGGTCCACGCGCGACACCCCGAGCTCGCACGGGTGGATTCGGTGGTGTGGTACGAACCTGCGTCTGCCGCCGCGGGTGAACGACTCCTCACTCGGTCATCGGCCGCGCTCCGCGTGGCCCGCTACCTTGGAGATCCGTGGCGTCTTGCCACGTTGGCAGGGCTCATCCCTCGAGTCCTCCGCGACCCGATATACGGCCTGGTGGCTCGCCACCGGCACCAGCTGATTCGCGGCGGCCCGCAATGCCTGCTTCCGACTCCCGACCAACGCGCCAGATTCCTGACCTGATTGCGGACGGTGCCCGCATCGGGGTCCCGCCGTGGAGCCGAAGGTGGCGGTGGGCGGAATCCTCGTTATCCTGGGAAGGGGTCACGTGCGCTCCAACGAACCGCCGCGCTCCCAGTCGCAATCCGCAAACACAACCATCAGGCAGTGGAGTCGATTATGTCGAAGGTCCTCATGGTACTCACATCTCACGACCGTCTCGGTGACACCGGCAGGAAGACCGGCTTCTGGCTCGAGGAGTTCGCCGCCCCGTACTACGTCCTCCGGGATGCGGGTGTCGACATCACGCTGGCCTCACCCAAGGGCGGTCAGCCGCCGGTAGATCCGAAAAGCGACGAGCCGGATGCCCAGACGTCGGCCATGCAGCGATTCCGGAGCGATCCGGCGGCGCAGCGCGCGCTGGCGAACACGGTCAAGCTCTCCTCCATCTCGGCGGACGACTTCGACTCGGTGTTCTTTCCCGGCGGCCACGGCCCGCTGTGGGATTTGGTGGAAGATCGGCACTCCATCGCGCTGATCGAGCAATTCTATGCCGCGGGCAAGCCGATCGCCGCGGTCTGCCACGGGCCGGCGGTGCTTCGCGACCCCAAGGGCCCCGACGGCGCTCCTCTGGTCAAGGGCAAGAAAGTGACGGGGTTCACCAACAGCGAGGAAGCCGCGGTGGGGCTCACCGATGTCGTTCCCTTCTTGGTGGAGGACATGCTCAAGGGAAACGGAGGCAATTACTCGAAGGCGGCGGACTGGGCCAGCTACGCGGTGGCGGACGGAAACCTGATTACGGGGCAGAACCCCGCGTCCTCGGAAGCCTCGGCAAAGGCCCTGCTCGAGCGGCTCGGAGCGGCGATCCACGCCTGAACGAGTGAATCTCCAGAAATCTTGCTGCGATCCCACCAAGGAGCGGCTCTATGCAGATCACGGACATTCTGCGCCAGATGGGCGGCCTGCAGTCGATGGCTCGCGAGCTGGGCATCAGCGAAGACCAGGCCGCGAGCGGGGCGTCCGCTCTGGCGCCGGCGATCCTGGGCGGATTCAAGAAACAGGCACAGGCGCAGCCCACCGGCCTCGAGGGATTGGGCGGACTCCTCAGCCAGCTCGGCGGAGGCGGTCTGCTCGATGACGTGGTGGCGGCAAAGCCGACCGATGTGAACAAGGGCAACGACGTGCTCGGCCAGATCTTCGGCTCCAAGGACGTGAGCCGCGCCGTCGCGCAGAACGCGTCCTCGCAGTCGGGCTTGAGCCCTGACCTGCTCAAGAAGATGCTGCCGATGCTGGCAATGCTGGTCGCCGGCTACATGGCGAAGCAGCGCGGTGCCGCCGCCGGCGCCACCACTACGCAGGCCGCGCCGTCGGGCGGCGGGCTCGGCGGCCTGCTGGGGGGACTGCTCGGCGGTGGAGGCAGCAGCGCAGGCGGCATTGGTGGGCTCGCCTCGATGATCGACATGAACCGGGATGGAAATCCTCTGGACGACATCCTGCGGATGGCCACGGGCAAGGGGTCGAGGTAGGATCGGCCAACTCAGGGCGGAGGCATCATGATTCCGATCATAGCCTCGCTCGCCGTCGCTGCGCTCTGGCTTGTCGTCCCGCAGGAGGCGTATCCGCAGGATTCGCCGCAACGCTTCGAGACGACGCACGAGCCGGCGGAGCAGCCTGAGCTCCCCGCGCGCCACGCTGTGGAGATCCCGGACAGCGTGCGGAAGAAGGTCGGTTACCAGCACTGGAAGGGCGCGGCAATTGGGACGGTCGCGGGTGCTGCTGGGCTGGCATTGCTCACCGTCGTAGCGGGATCCGGGTGCTACGACTGTGGTCTCGAGCAAGATGTCTTCAAGACCGCCCTCCTGGGGGCCGGCCTCGGAGGCGCCTTTGGCTTCCTCGTCGGCGCGGCCTCGCCGAAGTACAGGTGGGTGCCGGCCGTGGAAGAGAGCGCGACGGACTCCGCGAGCGAGGGAGCTCCTTAGGCGGCGACTGTGTCTTGGCCAGGAGGGCGGAGATTCGGGACGGGATCGAGGTGGTCGATACCGCAGAAGTTGAGGAATCCCGAGACATCGATCGCATGCTCCGCGGTATCCACGGCGAGCTCGGTCACGCCGTTCGTGACGATCGGTATGGATCCCTGCGCGTTCCGACCCGGGCGGCGAAGCAAGCGCCGCATCGCATGCCAAGGTCCTTCAATCTTTTCCAGCTCCACACCCTCGCGCTTGAGGTTCTCCGCGAGTGCATACACAGGCGTGGGCTCGTACCGTCGCGAATGTGCGGACACGGGTGCCTTGTCTTGCGAAGCCATCGGGCCTCCGGCGTGGGTTAGGGGCTTGCACCGCCCCGTCACCTGAAGAGTAGGCCTGTAAGGCCATCGCAGACTGTGAGTTCAGTCACATCGCTCTCGTGCGGTCCCGCCTTTCCCAGGGTGTATCGTGTCGTGCAGTGCTCCCAGAAGTGCCTGCGCATACTGTCGTCACCGATTGAGACGACATTCCAACCCCACTTGAGATTCCCTTGACGGCCCGTGGCGACCATTGTGCCACGCTTTCAGCCCGCCGCCAGCCCTACTCGCCGGTGCGGATCATCAGCGAAAGCCGAGGGCCGTTCTCATGACGACTTCCGGTCCCACCGTCCGGTCTCGCAGCGCGGTGGTGCTGTTTCTGGCGATGGAGTTGTTGTCGGGAGCCTTGGTGGTCGTCCTGGCTCCCTACGTCTGGATCCGTGAGACCGTCTCGCCGGCGATGCAGCGCGAGGAGATGGATTGGCTGGAGGGATAGGCGTCTGAGCCGCAGTGGCCCAGCCGCCTTGAACGGCTTCTGAAGGCGGCAGCTAGTCGCGCAGGAAGTGGCAGGAGTAGCCGCCAGGGTGCTTGCGCAGGTAGTCCTGGTGGTACCCCTCGGCGCTGTACCAGGTGGAGGCCGGCTCGATCGATGTCGTGATCGGCCGCCGCCATTTGCCCGAGGCGTCCACCCGCGCCTTCACCCGCTCGGCCGTCGCCTTCTGCTCGGCCGTTTGCGGAAATATCGCGGAGCGGTACTGCGTTCCGACGTCGTTCCCCTGTCGGTTGAGCGTGGTCGGGTCGTGCAGCTTGAAGAACCACTTCTCCAGCAACTCCTCGTAGCTCAACACCGACGGGTCGAACGTCACGCGGATCGCCTCGGCGTGACCCGACTTGCTGTCATGGGTGTCGTCGTAGGTCGGGTTCTCCAGCCAGCCGCCGGTGTAGCCCACGTCGGTGTCGAGCACGCCGGGCACGGCGCGGAGGATCTCCTCCACGCCCCAGAAGCAGCCGCCGGCGAGCACAGCGACCTCGGTCTGCACGGCGGTGGCCGCCGGGCGCGTTACGCGGTCCTGCTCCATGTCGTTCTCCCCACCAGTCCATGCCGGTATGCGGCGGATTATCCGTCGCCATTGTGCACACGCCGACTGGCTCCACGCGATGCGCCTGAAAAATGGACCGCGAGTCTTCGACGCGTCAATGGCGAAGCTGGTGGGGACTACCCGCCCACGGCTACGGAATCACGTTGGGATCGCCGCTCTTGGGCCCGGCCCACCGGGCGCTGAAGGTGCAGGGAGGCTGCCGGCCGGCCGCGACGGTGACCAGGGCATCCATGGCGGTCTCGGTGAAATCGCCGGTGATGCCGATCTGATAGCTGATGCCGTCGAACACCTGGGTGACGGCGCCGGTGATGAACGAGCCGTCGGCCGCTAGAGTGCCGTTGTAGGTGCTGCCGGCGTGGGTGAGCGACAAGGAGGTTGACCCTGGATCGTGGCTCACCGTGGTCGAGTGCTGCTGGACCGTCTGCCCGGGACAGGTCGAGTTGACCAGCGTGACTACGGTCTGGTACGACCCTCCTACGCTGATCTCGGTGGGATCGGTATTGCCGCCGCTCGACGAGCAGGCCGCGGAGGCCGCCGCGACGAGGAGCAGGACGAAAGTTGCGCGCATGGCGGTCCTCGAATCGGGTGGATTGGATCAGCGGAATCGTCAGGTGCCCGGACAACATAGGAGGCGCAGGTCCAGCGATTGTTCGAGAAGTGTCAACGGACCGGATGCGCCCGGGCGTGCCACGCGTTTCAGACGTAGACTACTGTCATCATGTCCGACACTTCCGGCTCCCGATGGCCGTGGCCCCGCGACCGGTGGGAGCGGGCCATCCTGCTCGGCACCGCGATCGCGGTGGTCGTCGCCGTGGCGGCCGCGGTCGGCACGGTCCGATCGCGCGCGCGGGTGCACAAGGCCGCGATCGCGAGCCTGCAGAACTACGCCGCGGTGGGGATGGAGCAGTTCGTCAACGGGTACGAGACGCTGATTCGGGAGAGCTTCATTCCGGTTCTGCCTCCGCCGGACGACCTCGAGCCCTCGAGCCGCCGCGACCCGCTCCCGGCGGCCGACATGCTCGGCATGATGGCGCGGCTCCAACGCGATCCCTGCCGGTGCCGCATCGCTCCCGCCCCCAGCGCAGTCTTCCGGTTGGGACTGGGCACGGGGGGCGAGGAGGTGGTGGACACCCTGGGGCGGCGAATAGGCGTGCTGGACCCCCTCGTCGCCGGGGAGGTGAGGAAACAGGCCGACAGCCTGGCGCGCGTGGCCTGGCGGTACGGGTTCCTGGTGACACGCTCCGCGGATGGGCCGAAGTTCGTCTTCTTCACGCATCGCGCCGACTCCGCGACCGGTCGCCGGTACGCCTATGGGTTCACTGTCCCCGCCACTCGCATGGCCGAGGCGGTGTTCCGGCCTACCTTCGAGTCGGTCCGTCTCATCCCCCGCCATCTCCTCGCCGCCGTGCCTGAAAACGATGTGTTTCTCTCGCTCGAGCTGACGACCCGCGATGGCGCGGTACTCTTTGCCACTTCACCCACCTATCCCGACGGCCCGAGCAACGCGCTCAACCTGCCCTCGCTTCGCGGTGGACTGGTGGTTCGGGCCCACCTCAATCCCGCCGTCAAGGACGCGCTACTCCCCGGCGGGATTCCAGATCGTGTCCCGGTCCGCGAGGTCGGCCTCATCGCCCTGTCGCTCGCGCTCCTGCTCGCGATCGCCGCGCTCGGCCTGCGCGTGGGCGACCTCGCCCGGCTCCGGTCCGATCTCGCGTCCAGCGTGACCCACGAGCTGAGGACGCCCCTGACGCAGATTCGGCTGGCAGCGGAGACCGTGATGCTCGGCCGTGCGAAGGATGCGGAGGCGGAACGGCGCTCGCTCGGCAGCATCGTGGACGAGACCAAGCGGCTGCAGCAGCTCATCGACAACGTGCTGCACTTCAGCCGCGCGGAGCGGCAGCTGACCCGGGTGCGGGCGGAGCCGGTCGAGCTGGGACCGGTAGTCGCGCAGGCCGCGGGTGACATGGGGCCGCTGGTCGCCCACCGGGGAATCGTTCCGGCGGTAGACGTACCAGGGGGCCTCGTCGTTCTCGGCGACCCCAACGCGCTCCGGCAGATCGTGCTCAACCTGCTGGACAATGCGGCGCGTTACGGCCCCGATCGGCAGGCGATCACGATCGCCGCGGCGCGTCGTGATGGGCACGTCGAGCTCCGGGTCGACGACGGCGGGCCGGGCATCCGGCCGGCCGATCGCGAGCGGGTGTGGAAGGCGTTCGTGCGGTTGGAGCGCGACCGGGATTCTTCCGTGACCGGCAGCGGACTCGGCCTCGCGGTCGTGCGCGAGCTGGTCGAGGCGCAGCACGGCACGTGCTGGATCGAGGGCGCTGCGGGAAGCGGCACGCGCGTGGTGGTCCGTCTGCGAGCGGCGGGAGGGGCGCAGGAGTGACCCGCGTGCTGGTGGTAGAGGATCACCACGCGATCGCCCGCGGGCTCCAGGAGAATCTGGAGCTCGAGGGCTTCGAGGTCCGCGTATCCGGCGACGGTCTCGACGCGATCAGGGTGGCGACCAGCTGGATGCCGGACCTCGTGCTGCTCGACCTGATGCTGCCGAAGCGGAGCGGGTTCGACGTGCTCGCCGCCGTTCGTGCGAGCGGCGCCGAGATGCCGGTGCTGGTCCTGTCGGCCCGTGGGAGCGAGGCGGAGAAGGTCCGCGCACTGAGAGCCGGCGCGGACGACTACGTGGTCAAGCCGTTCGGTCTGATGGAGGTGCTGGCGCGAGTCCAGGCGCTGTTGCGCCGATCCTCGGGCGAGCGCGTCGGCGCCGGCACTCCGGAGCGGTACGACATTGGCGAGGTGGTCGTGGATGTGCCGACGCGGTCGGTCAGCCGCGGCGGCGAGCCGGTGGTGCTCCGGCCACGGGAGTTCGACCTGCTGGTGGCGCTCTGCCGGGCCCGCGGGGCGGTGGTGTCACGCGGGGATCTACTGAACCGGGTGTGGGGCTATGACCCGATGGTGGTGACCCGGACGGTAGACACGCACATCGCAGCGTTGCGCCAGCGCCTGGAGGCGGACGCAGAGGATCCGCGGCTGGTACTGACCGTCTGGAAGGCGGGGTATCGGCTCGGCCTTCCGTCGCCCGGCACTTGAGATCCGCCCTGGGCATCTCCGGGGCTCGAGCGTGGTCCCCGCGCGATGCTGACCGAGCCGTTGCCTCTACGGATCCAGGTCAGCCACGCGGCCGACGAATCCCCATCCGCCGCCCACCTCGCTCAAGGCCAGCACGAGCTGGTTGCGCCCTTTCCTGAGGGGCAGATACAGCACGTCGTTCTCCGGGTTTACGATGCCGAGGAAGCCGGGATCGCGGAATCCCTGGGCGCTCCGGCCGCGATATAGGATCCTGCCGTTCAGGAACACGCTCACGTCGTCGCTGTAGCCGAGGAGGAGCTTCCGCACCTGCTCGCGGTCGGACTCGATCGTGGTGCGCGCGTAGACGACCTTCATGCCGGGTTGGGGGTCCAGCCGTTTCGAGAAGTCGCCCTGGAACGAGACTCGCACCTGCGGATTCTCACGATGGCGGTTGATCACCACGAAGCCGGGCGGCTCGGCCTCCACGGCCTGCCACTCGATAGCCTTCTGTTCGGAGTCCGACAGCGGCCGCTCGAGATTGCGCTCGAGTGCGTCGTACGCGGGTGAGAGACTCCACCGCGTCAGAGTGCCCGGGGGCATCGCGGGAGGGCTCCGCTTCCACGCGGCATCCGGTGTGGTCCGCACCGTGAACTCGGAGAAGCAGGTCGAGCCCATCAGGACGAACAGGGCGATCTGGCCGTTCTGCCGGCCACTCTTCAAGTCGTCCATCGCCAGAGCGGGCGTCTCCATGTCCTTCACGAACAACCTGGCCTGCGCGCCAGTCACTTCCAGTCGCAGGTGAAGCCAGGCGTCCTTCGGGATGTCCACCGGGGCGGTGAAGCCAGGCCCGTTGTAGATCTGCCAGACACGGCCGCCGGTGAGGACCGGGGTGTACTGGATCGCGTCGGGAAGACCGGTCTTGTGCGGTCGGAGATAGACCTCTTCGGCGTTGGCGCCATCCTCGGCGATCCGGAACTGGACGCCGAAGAACCCGCGGACACCGGTGGTCGCGACGTCCACGTCCACCACGCCGTCCCGCATCTCGAAGTCCTTGAGGACCGCCGCACCGCCCTCGAGCAGCAGACACTTGCGGCCCTGGAAGTCGGCCGGCTTCGCCTGGCCCTGGAGGTCCCAGCGGGGCGAGTCGGTGGGAACGGCGAGGGGTCGAGCGTCCTGCGCCGAGACGGGTGGCACTGCGGCGACGAGCATGGTAGTACAGCACAGCAGCCTGCCGATGGGTATCGACACCGCGGCACTCCTCGCCGGATGGGAGCCGCCCGTCGTGACTCAGTGCGCTGGGGCGTCAGCTACAACTACTTGGCGGGGAGCCGTATTGTTTCGGGAGCTTCACCGGCGTTCGCCGGAGACGCGTGAGGATGGTGGTGCGGAGGCATTCCTCGGGTCATGGGCACCGGTGTGTGGGAGAGCCGGGCGGGGAGGGAGGACCACTTCTGCGCAAAGTGGCCAGATCCCGCCCGTCTTCCGCCACTACGACAGGTCGGTGATCGCCTTGTCGCCGTAGAATCGCATGCGCCGGGCGCCGTGGCTCGCGAGAATCTTGCGCGCCTGGTCGACCAGACGTGAGTCAGGAGCGAGCACGGCGAGCAGAGATGCGCCCGCCTGTGCCAGCCCCGAGACAGCCGCCCCCCTTGATCCCCACGGCCCCGACGGTAAAAGATTCAGCACGTTCCCCCTCGCACCCCTCCGGAGCACGCATGAAGCCAGGCCATAAGTTCTTGATCGGAGCGGGGATCATCGTCGCCAGTGTGGCGCTCCTCATCGCCCAGGGCGTAAAGGAGACCGGGGTCTATTTTCTCACCCCCACCGAGCTGGCCGCCAAGACCACGGCCGATCCCACGTTTTACGATGTCGGCCTCAAGATGGGCGCCAAGGTCGTCCCCGGCTCCATCCGCCGCGACAACGCCAGCCGCCAGGTGGATTTCCAGGTGAGCGACGGGGTCCACAGCTATCCCGTCACCTACCACGGCATCGTTCCCGACACCTTCACCGACGCCAACGACATCGAGGTGATCGTGGAGGGCCGGCTCGGCCGGGACGGGGTGTTCCGGGCCACCGAGGTGCTGGCCAAGTGCGGCTCTCGCTACGAGGCCACGTACAAAGAGGCCCGGGCCTAGCACCTCATGACGCTCCTCGGACAATTCTCGCTCTGGGTGGCCCTCCTGCTGGGGGTCTGGGCCGCCGTCGTCTCGTTCTCCGGCCGCTGGCGAGACCGGCCCCAGCTCGCCGACAGCATCACCGGCGCCACGTACGGGATTTTCGCGGCGCTCGCGGTCGCCTCGCTCGCGCTCTGGAAGGGCCTCGCCACCCACGACTTCAACATCGAGTACGTGGCGGCCTACACCTCGAGGAACCTGCCGTCCGGGTACATCTTCTCGGCGTTCTGGGCGGGACAGAAAGGCTCGCTGCTCTTCTGGGCGGTGGTGCTGTCGCTGTTCGGCGCACTGGCCCAGCTCCTGACCGCCCGTCGCTACCGGCCGCTCCTTCCTTATGTAGGCGGCGTCACCGCGGCGGTCATCGCCTTCTTCGTCTGCACCATGCTGTTTGCCGCCAACCCGTTCGAGCGGATGGCTTTCACCCCGGCGGACGGCCGCGGCCTCAACCCGCAGCTGCAGAACCCGGGGATGATGATCCATCCCCCCATGCTCTACCTCGGCTACATCAGCCTGACCATCCCGTTCGCCTTCGCCATCGCCGCCCTGCTCTCGCGGAGCCTCGACACCGGCTGGATCCACGCCATTCGGAAGTGGACGCTGGTGAGCTGGCTCTTCCTCTCCATCGGCATCACACTCGGCATGTGGTGGGCGTACGTCGAGCTGGGCTGGGGCGGCTACTGGGCATGGGACCCGGTGGAGAACGCGAGCCTGCTGCCGTGGCTCACCATGACCGCGTTCCTCCACTCGGTGATGATCCAGGAGAAGCGCGGGATGCTGAAGCGCTGGAACCTGGGACTCATCATCGGGACCTTCCTGCTCAGCATCTTCGGGACGTTCATCACTCGCTCGGGTGTCATCGCCAGCGTGCACAGCTTTACCCAGTCGAACGTGGGGTACTTCTTCCTCGCCTTCCTGGTGATCTGCGCGACGCTGTCCTTCACGCTGCTCTATACTCGCTGGCCCTCGCTCAAGGCCGAGGTGCAGCTCGAGACGATGGTGAGCCGCGAGGCGGCGTTCCTGTTCAACAACCTGCTGCTGGTGGGCGTGGCGTTCTCGGTGTTGTGGGGGACGCTGTTCCCCATCCTCTCCGAGCTGGTGCGGGGGACCAAGATCACCGTCGGGCCGCCGTTCTTCAACCGGGTGAACGTGCCGCTCGGCCTGCTGCTGCTGGCCCTCACGGGAATCGGACCGCTCATCGCGTGGCGCAAGGCATCCCCGGCGAACCTCCGACGGCAGTTCACCTGGCCGGTGCTCTCGGGCGTCACCACATTCGTGGCGCTGGTCGCGGCTGGGGCGCGTGACTTCTATGCCCTCATGGCGCTCGGACTCGCTGGATTCGCGGCGGGGACGATCATCCAGGAGTTCTACCGCGGGGTGCGCGCGCGGCGGCGGATGCATGGCGAGTCGGTGCCGGTCGCGTTCGGACGGCTGGTGGGCCGGAATCGCCGGCGGTACGGCGGCTACATGGTCCACGTTGGGATCCTGATCTACTTCGTGGCGTTCTCCGGGATGGCCTTCCGCAAGGAGATCGAGGCCACACTCAAGCCGGGCGAGTCGGCCAGCATCGCGAGCCCCTTCGGGCATACCTACAAGCTGACGCACATGGGCGTCTCCCAGTTCGACGCGCTCAACCGCACCGTCACCGCGGCCACGGTTTCGGTGACCAAGGACGGCCGTGCGGCGGGCCTGATGACCTCGGAGAAGCGGCAGCACGTGGACAGCTTCGGCCGGCCGACATTCGAGCCCTCCACCGAGGTGGGCATCCGGAGCACGCTGCAGGAGGACCTCTACATCACCTTCGCGGGCTCGGTCGGCGGCACCGAGGAAGCGGTGTACCGGTTCACCATCAATCCGCTGGTCTGGTGGGTCTGGTTCGGCGGATTCGTGCTGGCGTTCGGCGGACTGGTGACGATGTGGCCTGGCGGCGGCGCGACCATCGCCTCGCCTCGGCGGGTGCAGCCGGGCTACAACGCTACGCTGGCGACGGTGGGCGCGGGGACGGAAGCGGAATGAGCGAGCTCAGTCGGCGTGGGTTCGTCGCGCGTCTCGGCGCGGGGGCGCTGGTGGTCCTGCCCGGATTGGACGCGATGGGCGCTTCAGGAGCGAGCCACGTTCACAGGCACGGTCAAGCGGAGGCAGGTGGGCAAGCGGTGGCGGCCGGTCGGGGACCGACGGAGGCTCAGGGACCAACGGAGGGTCAGGCACCGGCCGGGGTGCAGCCGGTGGACCCCGATGCGCTGGCGGGACGCGGCGAGGCCGGCACCCTGCGTGACCCAGGCGCCGCGGGCCGACCGCGCGCGCCCACCGAGCTGGCCGACTACGACGAGCGCATCAAGGCGATCGAGCACCGGCTGGCGTGCAGCTGCGGGTGCACGCTCGACGTGTTCACCTGCCGGACGACCGACTTCACCTGCACCTACTCCCCGCGGCTCCACCGCGAGGTCGTGGACCTCGACCGGGCGGGGAAGACCGCGCAACAGATTCTGGACACGTTTGTCGAACAGTACGGCGAAAAGGCCTTGATGGCCCCGAAGCCCGAGGGCTTCAACCTGTGGGGATACCTGCTCCCTGGCTCGGCGATCCTCGTCGCAGGCGGGGCGCTGGTAACGCTGCTCGCGCGCCGGCGGGGCCAGGTCGCGCTTGCGGAAGGCGGGGGGGCCACGTCAGTGGGATCGCCCGATGCCTCCTTCGCTCCCGCGGGGGCAGGTGCCGGGGCGGCGACCGGTGCAGATGCCACCGGTGTCCGGGGGGGCGCCCCACACCCGACGGCCGAGGAGCTCGAGCGGCTCCAGCGCGCGCTCGCGGAGGTGGAGGACTAGTGCTGGCCGAGGTGGTGGCCGCCGTCCTGATCGGAATGGCGGCCCTGTGGCTCACGCTCCGTCCCCTGCTCGGCCCACCGCGGCCGCGGGATCTGGTGGAGGAGCCGGTGGATCCCGAGGAGACCGCCAAGGGAGTGGCGCTCCTGGCGCTGAAGGAGATCGAGTTCGACCGGGAGACCGGCAAGCTCTCCGATGCCGACTACGAGTACCTGAAGGGCAAATACACCGCCGAGGCCCTCGAGGCGCTCAGGGAGAACGAGAGAGGCGGGGTGCGCGACGACGCCGAAGCCTTGATCGCTAATCGGGTACGCGTGCTTCGCTCCGCGGCGGCGACGGCACCGCCGGGCACGCCGTCTTGTTCATCCTGCGGGCCGTGTCCCGAAGTGGACGCGGCGTTCTGCTCGACCTGCGGCGGGCAGCTGGCGGTGCCCGCGAGCTGCGCCCGTTGCGGCAAGGAGCTCTCGAGCGACAGCAGATTCTGCGACTCGTGCGGCTCGCGCGTGGCCGCCTGATCAGGGTCTGAACCGCACGGCAATTCCTACCAGCAAGGTCCGCAGTCCCCGCAGATCCGATACATCCCCCAGGTCCTCGGTCTCGATCGGGTTTCCCGAGAGGCCGAGGCCGATACGGTTCTCCAGCTCTACCCCGCCCAAGGGCACCCGTACGCCCAGGCGGGCTTCGGCGCCTGCCCGGCCCCGGCTCTCACCGTCCACACGCCAGAGATCGAGCGTGGGGGCCAGCATGATCTCGATGACACCGGTGCCAACTGAAGCCACTCGACGGCCGAACCCGGCTGCGATTCGGTACCGCGATACCGCCGCGGTCCGGTCCTGCAAGGCCAGCACATCGTTCCCGGCCTCCAGATATCCTCCGGCCCATCCCGCCTCGACCCCGAATCGCCAGTCGCCGGCGAGACGGATCGCCGATAGATACGTCCCGGCACGGGCGGACGGGCGAACCTCCGCCGCGACCCCCGGCACGGCGTTGCTCACCGCGACATGGCCGAACCGGACCGCATCAACACCGCCGCCCAGACGCCAGCCGGATGGATCGGCGGGTGCCTGGGCGGAGGAGGGCGGAGGGGCCGCCAGGAGGGCGACGAGGATGACGCGGTGGACCCGCATGGACGGTTCCCGGTGAGCGATGGAGCAACTTGGCGTGCGACCATCAACTCTGCGTCAACCATGGGAGCGGCTATTTCATCACCAGCTTGACCCAACCGTTGGTGCGGCTGGCATCACCTTTCACCACCCAATTGGCGTTGGGGTACGACTCGCCCGAGACCGCGCTCTCCACCGCGTTGCCGATCAGCTCGTCGTCGGTCTTGAGGACGGACGCGAGCGCCTTGATCAGCCGCTGGATGGCATTGGCGCGCTTCCAGATCTTGCCGAGCGTGCTGCTGGTGCTATCGCGCCCGCCGGTGAGATGCGGGTAGGCCGCTTCGACCGCCTTGATCAGGTTGGAGAAGCGCGCCGGGTCCACCTTGATCTGGCACGGAGTGTCGTCATCCTCGACGAAGAAGACGCGCAGATTCTGGTTGGGGTGCGCCGTCTTGAAGTTGTTGAGCTGGAGCTGACTGATCAGCAGGACGTTCCCGCTCCAGTCCAGAGAGTTCTGGTCGAAGTTGTAGTACCCGGCGGCGGATCCGGAGGCGCAGGAATAGGAGGTCATGGAATCGGAGCTGCCCGCCTGACCCAGCAGATGCACCTCGATCTCCGGCTGACCCTTGGTCCAGCTCTCGAAGGTCTCGACCAGGTGGGAGCTCGTCATGTAGAGCCCGGGCGGCGGCGCGCTGCCGCCACCGCTGTTTCCGCCCTGAAACCCCGCGCGGTCGGCCGCATCGAAATCGGTCTCCACCGGCACCAGCGCCAGCACCGGGATGTCCGGGGGCACGGTCCGGCTCAGAACCATGCGCTCGCCGGTGGTGGAGAACGCCACCGGAGCCGCCTTCTCGTCGCCGACCGTGGCCACCAGGAGGCGTGCGTCGCCCTTCCACGCGGCCCGATGCGCAGGGACCGGCAGGTACAGCTCGAGTGCCGGCGCGCGGCGAACGCTCTGCGCCACTTCCGTGCTTGCGGACCCGGTGATGCGCGCGATGTCGTCGGTGGCCTGGGCATGGCGGGACGAGAGATAGCGCTGCAGGTGCAGCTTGCCTTCACGCACGGGCGAGCGGTCGAGATCCTGTTTGACCCGCGCACGGAACCCGGAGTCGGCGAGCGCCATCGCAAGCTGCCGCGCGAGGTGCTCGCGGGTGGCGGTGGGCGTATCGTGGTTGGCCTGTGGAGCTTCGTCGGTGGGAACGGGAGCGGTGCGATCGGTGCAGGCGCCGGTGGCCAGCGCCAGCGCGAGCGCCGCAAGGGGAATGGGACGGAACATGGGACCTCCTTGGGTGGAGTGCGCGCGAACGCCGCGCGGGGGTTCCGATGGCGCGCCCAAGGTAGGCCGTGCGTTGCGTCGGTCCGGGACCGGGTTTATGCGCTGACGAACACGAAAGAGCGGACCCATCCGCGACGGGTCCGCTCTCCAGGCGGTGCTGTCTGCAGTACGGGTCGGCGGGCTATCTGGTGGTCGGCGGCACCCACGCCACGATGCGGAGCGGCCCGCCGCTCCCCCCCTTGATCTTCATCGGCAGGGCGACGACGAACACGCCCGTTGCGGGAAGACTGTCGAGGCTGGCGAGGTTCTCGAACCCGGGAATACTCTGCGCGAACAGGATACGGTGGGTGTCGTAGGTCTGCGACTGGCCGTAGTCCAGGCTGGGTGTGTCGATGCCGACGGCGCCCACCTTTCGCTCTCCGAGCCAGCGCGCGGCGGTGGAGTCGATGCCGGGGAAGTGCAGCTCAGCGACACCTGCCGGTCCTCGCTTGTTGGTGCCGAGGTAGCGGGCCTTGTCGGGCCAGCGGGATGCCCAGCCGGTCCGCACCAGCACGATGGTGCCCTCCGCGATCCGGCCGTGCTCCTTCTCCCAGGCCTCGAGCGCTGGCACATCCAGCCGATAGTCCTTGTCCGCAGTCGCCCGCTCGGCCACGTCCACCACGACCGCACCACCGATCAGGCGGTCGAGCGGCACCCGGTCCGCCGTCTCTTTCCCCTCGGCGAAGTGCACCGGGGCGTCCAGATGGGTCCCACCATGCTCCGACGTCGCGAAGTCGTTCGCGGCATAGTAGAAGCCGGCCGGGGTCACCTGGGCCGAGATGACGTCGAGCGTAAACGGCTTGGCCGTGGGCCAGTAGATCGTCTCGCTGCTGAAATCGTGCGAGAGGTCCACCCAGCTGCCGGTGCCGATGATGTCGGGTGTCGTGGCGTTGTCCGCGGTCGGTTCGGCGGGGCGGCAGGCGGGCGCCAGGAAAACGGCGAGGAGGATCGCGCGCGGGAAGAGTCTGGCCATGAACTCACTCGGTGAGCGGGAGGCGCCAACATGCGCCCGCTCGGATTGCTTCGCAAGTCTCCGCTCGGCGCCCCGCCAGGTACGGCCGACAGGAGCGGGAGGAGAAGCCTAGCGCCGGCCGGCGGCCGTCGCGGCGCGAGCCGCCTCGAGGGCCACATCGATGCCGTTCGGCGGAATGTCGAGATGGGTCACCGCCCGGACGGTCGTCGGTCCGATCACGCTGAACCGCACCTTGTGCGACGCCATCGCGCGCGCGGCGAACTCGTCGCCCGCGAGTCCGGTTCCCCGCACGTCGAAGATCACGATGTTGGTGTCCACCCGGTCGGCGTCCACCGCGATCCCCTGCAGGTCGGCGAGGCCCCGGGCCAGCCGCCGGGCGCGCTCGTGGTCCTCCGCCAGACGGTCCACGTGGTGGGTGAGGGCGTAGATCCCCGCCGCCGCGATGATGCCCGCCTGCCGCATCGCCCCGCCGAAGCGTTGTTTGAAGACCCAGGCCTGGTCGATGAAGGTCTGGCTCCCCGCCAGCACCGCGCCCACCGGCGCGCCGAGCCCCTTGGTGAGATCGAGCCAGAGCGAGTCCACGTGGGAGGCGAAGGTGCGGGCCGGCGTCCCCGTGCTCACCACGGCGTTCATCAGACGGGCCCCGTCGATGTGGCAGGCCAGCCCCGCCTCGTGCGCCACCCGGCAGACCGCCTCCACCTCGTGAATCGGCCAGCAGGCGCCGCCCACGATGTTCGCGGTCTGCTCGATGGAGACCACGCGCGAGCGGGGCATGTAGTGCACGGCGGGCCGGATCGCCTGGCGCACCTGCGCCGCGGTGAACATGCCCCGCGGGCCGGTCAGGGGGTGGAACACGGCGCCGACCAGGGCCGCGGCGCCACCCGCTTCGTAGAGGATCGGGTGCGCCGTCTCGTGCAGAATGATCTCGTCCCCGGCGCGGCAGTGCACCGCGAAGGCGACCTGGTTGCACATGGTGCCCGAGGGCAGAAAGAGCGCCGCCTCCTTGCCCAGCAGCTCGGCGACCATGTCCTGGAGGCGGTTGACGGTGGGATCTTCGAACTGCTGCTCGTCGCCCACTTCGGCGTCGAACATGGCGCGCCGCATGGCGGGGGTGGGGCGGGTGACGGTGTCGCTGTAGAGGTCCACCGCGATGGCGGCCGCGTCGGCGGCCGGGGTCATTCGACCGAGCCCGAGGTGATCTCCATGTTCTGAATCCGTCCCGCGCTGAGGCGAAGGGGCAGGAGCGTGGCGGTGACGAGCAGGGCGACGATGGCGCCGCCGGCCAGGAGCAGCTCCGGCGTGAGCCCGAGCGACACACCGTCCCGGTGCGCGCGAAGTTGTGCCGCGACCGGCGGGGCCTCGAGCATGATGACGAAGGCCAGCAGGCTCAGGCTGGCCATCATGTAGACGACCCCGCCGAAGCTGGTGGGGATCTGCGCGGCGTTCTCGGTGCCGAACTGGGGATAGAAGACTCCGAAGCTGAGCGCCAGCGCGCTGGCCGCCAGGGTGTACAGGAGCATGGTGCCCACGCTGACCACCATCATGAACGCGCCGGCCTGCAGCAGCCAGTTCGTGAGCACCGTGATGATGAGGGCGAGGACGAGCATGGGCAAGGTCCCCGTCCAGTACTTGCTCCAGAGCATGGCCCGCGGGTCGAGCGGGCTGGAACGGAGGAGCCACAGCTGCCGCCCCTCCAGGGAGATCGCCGGGAAGATGAAGCGCGCCGCCACGGCCGCGAGCACGAACCCCGCCAGGCCGAGATTGAGGAACGAGATCACGATCACCAGGCTGAACGGGATCCGCTCGCCCGAGTGGATCGGCAGCGACTTGATGTTGAAGATGTAGATCAGCAGCAGCACGCCGAGCAGGATGAGCTGGCTCCACTGCGTGTTGTCACGGAAGAACAGCCGCAGGTCCTTGACGATGAACTCGCGCTTGGCCGCGGGCACGCTCTTGAGCAGGGCCGCGAGCGGGCCACGGAGCGGGCGGCGCACCTTCCGCTCGGCCCCTTCCTGCGCCTTGGAGAACCCGGAGTGGAAGAGCCGCTGGTGCACCCGCGCCCCTACCGCCACCGCGAGGAGCGCCGTTCCCCAGAGGAGCGCGATCGGCCTCGGGTCGGCCACACGGAGCAGCCAGTTCATCACCATCTCCGCCGTCCACTCGCTCGGCAGCAGCGGATTGGTCGGCGCGCGCAGCTCGGCCAGGTAGTCCACGAAGTTGCGGAAGCCCTCGGGTCGGGCGAGCTGCTCCGGCTGCATGAAACGGAGCAGGATGACCGCGGTCACCAGCGCGCCAAGCCCGATCAGGCCGAGCAGCTCGCGGGTGCGGCGCGCCGGAAAGACGTTGACCAGGATCGAGGTGAAGACCGTGCCGATGACCGCCGGCAGGACGAGGAACGGCACGAACGCCGCGAGGGCCACGAAGGGAAAGAGCGGGCCGCCGGAGTAGACCACACCGTACGCGGTGAAGATCGGCAGGGCCATCAGGCCCACCATCCACGACGAGTGCACGATCGTCTCGCCCAGCTTGGCGAGGTAGAGCCGGAACCAGCTCACCGGCGCGCCGACCAGCAGATCGAGATCCTTGGCCAGGAAGTACGTCGAGAGCGCGGTGATGACGTTGGAGAGGAGCAGGATCGAGTGGAAGGCGAGGAAGATGATGCCGAGAACCTTCCCCGCCAGCAGGTCGCCGATGTCCTCGACCCGGTGAATGTAGTTCAGGGTCCGGAAGGCGATGCCGAAGACGGCGGCCCAGAAGAGCCCGCCCGCCACCGCGAACAGCGTCAGCTTGACCCAGGACCCGCTCCGCTCCTGCCGCAGCCGCGCCAGCGCTCCCCGCCACTTGGGCGTGAGCAGCGTCCAGACGCCTGGCTGTTTGCGCGCCGCCTCCACCCTAGCGCTCGAGCACGGCGTCGAGACCGCGCGCGCGGTGGCCGCCGGTGAGCTTGAGGAAGAGCTCTTCCAGGTTGAGGTCGTCGGACTCGGTCTGCTCGCGCAGCTCGTCCATGGTGCCGTTGACCGCGATCTTCCCCTTGTAGACGATCGCGATCCGGTCGCACATGACCTCGGCCACCTCGAGCGTGTGCGTGCTCATGAGGATGGTGCCGCCCCGGTCGACGAACTGGCGGAAGAGGTCCTTCAGCAGGCGCGCGCTCTTGGGATCGAGTCCGACCATCGGCTCGTCGACAATGATCAGCTCCGGCTTGTGCACCAGCGCGCCGCAGATGATGAGCTTCTGTCGCATGCCGTGGCTGTAGGTCTCGGTGAGTTCGTCCTTCCACGGTGCGAGGTCGAAGATCTCGAGCAGCTCGTCCATCCGCCGCTCGATGATCGGGCCGTCCTGGCCGTAGAGCGCTGCGGCGAAGCGGAGGAACTCGGAGCCGGTGAGCTTGTCGTAGACGAAGGGTCGGTCCGGAATGAAGCCGATGCGCGCCTTGGCGGCGAGCGGGTTAACCAGCATGTCCACGCCGCCCACGACGACGGACCCGCCGGTGGGCTGCAGGATCCCCGCGATCATGCGCATCGTGGTGGTCTTGCCGGCACCGTTGGGCCCAAGCAGGCCGAACAGCTCCCCGCGTTGCACGTGGAGAGAGATCCCGTCCACCGCGGTGAATTTGCCGTAGCGCTTCGTCAGCTCGGTCAACCGGATCACGCCGTCCTCCGTACGATGGCTTCCACCACGTCCCGATCCTCCTGCCGTTCCACCACGATACAGAGCTCGGCTGGTGCGTCCGCGTCCACCGGGCGAGGGAAGGTCTCGACCAGCAGGCCTACCGCTTCTTCCATGCTGAGGTGACCGCCGTCTGCCCCGACCGGGGGGGCCGCCACCCGGGTGAGCCCCCACGCGCCCGCCTGCTGCCAGGCCGAGACGAGGGCGCGCCGGACAGTGGTCCGCGCAACCGGCTTCACCGAGTCCCGGATGACGACGTGGATCACGAATGGTGCCACGAGATCGCCGCCGCCAGTGACCACCGCAGCGCCGGCTTCGAGGGGGGAAGTGATGCGGTGCTGATCCGCAAAGCGTTGCCCGCCTGCGGCATCGAGGCGGGACGCCACGGCGGCGAGGGGCTCGAGGGACTCGCCCGCGGGCCGCAGCAATGCGTCGACCCGAAGCGACGGTAGATCGCCCACAACCACCGTGATCACAACTCTTGCAGCTCTCGGCTCCGCTGATACATGGCGCGGGCCTCGTCCGGCCGCCCCAGCCGGTCGAGCACGCGGCCCCGGAGATGGTAGACCTTGGCGTCGCGCGGGGTGGCCTCGAGTGCACGATCCAGCACTCCGCTCGCGCCAGCCAGGTCGCCCATCAGGTTGAGCGCCTCCGCGAGGTAGTAGTAGATCCGCCCGTCCAGCGGCTGACAGTCGAGCGCTTTCGTGAAATGCGCGGCCGCCTCGGCCGCCACGCTGCGGCGCCAGGCCAGCTGGCCCAGCTCGAAATGCGCGGGACCATGGCTGGGATTCGAGCGGAGGATCGCGCGCAGGTCCGCATCGGCCTCGCGGTAGCGTCGCAGGCGGCCCAGGTAGGCGCCGCGCAGCAGCAGCAACTCGATGTGATCGGGTGCCCACTTGAGGCCGGCCGTCAGCGTGGAGACGGCCTCATCCAGCTCGCCGCGGGTATCCAGCACGCGGGCCAGGTGGAGCCGCGCCTCGACGTGATCGGGCACCGACGCGAGCAGCTCGCGGTAGAGCGCCGCGGCCTTGTCGGGGGATGCACTAGCGGCGGCATCGGCTCGCTCGAGGAGCAATCCGGCCGCGGCGCCCGCGGACTCGTCGGGGGAAGTGGTCATGGGAGCAGCTATATGGTAGAGACGCACCGGCGAAACAGGAACCCGTTGACCCCCGGCTCGGCCTTCGGGTAGCTTTCGGGGCTATGGCTCAGGAATACCTGGTGGTGCGGGGCGCCCGCGAGCACAACCTCAAGAACATCTCCGTCGCCATCCCGCGCAACCGGCTCACCGTCATCACCGGGCTCTCGGGCTCGGGGAAGTCGTCGCTCGCCTTCGACACGATCTACGCCGAGGGACAGCGGCGCTACGTCGAATCCCTGTCCGCCTACGCCCGCCAGTTCCTCGGGCTGATGGAGAAGCCCGATGTGGACGCGATCGAGGGCCTCTCCCCGGCCATTTCGATCGAGCAGAAGACCACCGGCCAAAATCCCCGCTCCACCGTCGGCACCGTCACCGAGATCTACGACTACCTCCGCCTTCTCTGGGCTCGCGCGGGCGTGCCGCACTGTCCCAACGACGGCACCCCCGTTACCAGGCAGAGTGCCGCGCAGATCACCGAGACGATCCTAGGCTGGCCCAACGAGACTCGCATCGAGATTCTCGCACCGATGGTGCGAGGCCGGAAGGGCGAGTTCCGCGAGCTCTTCGAGGACGTGCGGAAGCGTGGCTTCGTCCGCGTGCGGGTGGACGGCAAGACCTACGACCTGGGCGACGTGCCGACCCTGAACCGGCGCCAGAACCACGACATCGCGGTCGTGGTGGACCGGCTCACCGTGCGGATCACCGACAGGGGCCGGCTCAACGACTCGGTGGAGACGGCGCTCAAGGCCTCGGACGGCCTGGTCGAGGCAGTGCGGTACGACGGGCCGGAGCCCCGCTCGGTCGTCTTCTCCGAGCGTTTCGCATGTCCGGTCTGCGGCCTCTCGCTTCCCGAGCTCGAGCCGCGGCAGTTCTCGTTCAACTCCCCCTTCGGCGCCTGTCCCGACTGCCACGGTGTCGGTACCCGCCGCGAGGTGAACGCCGAGCTGATCCTGGGTGATTCCAGCATCAGCATTCTCGAAGGCGTCATCCTCCCGTGGGGTGAGCCCTCGGGCTACCTGCGGAAGGTGGTGCTGCCGACGCTGGCCAAGACGTTCAAGTTCGAGCTCAACGCGCCGTGGTCGGAGCACAGCGAGTCCGCCAGGCAGGCGCTGCTTCATGGCGCGCCGGGCAAGTTCAAGTTCCAGACCGACGGCGCCCGCGGGCGCGGCGAGTACGAGAGCGAGTGGGAAGGCGTGCTCCGGAACGTGGAACGGCGCTACCGCGAGTCCAGCAGCGACGCGGTGCGGGTCGGGCTCGAGGAGTTCATGATCGAGCAGCCGTGCCAGACCTGCGGCGGCAAGCGGCTCAAGGCGGAGAGCCTGGCGGTGCTGGTGAGCGGGAGGAGCATCGGCGACGTGGTGGAGCTGCCGGTGGAGCGGGCGGTGGAGTTCTTCGAGAGCGTGCCCCTGCGCTCGAACGGCCGCCAGGGACTCGATCCGGAAATCGCCGGGCCGATCCTCAAGGAAGTGGGCGACCGGCTCCGCTTCCTCCGCGACGTGGGGCTCGAGTATCTCACGCTCGGTCGCGGTGCGACCTCGCTTTCCGGCGGCGAAACGCAGCGCATCCGCCTGGCAACGCAGATCGGGTCGCGGCTGGTGGGCGTGCTCTACATCCTGGACGAGCCGAGCGTGGGGCTGCACCAGCGCGACAACGAGCGGCTGCTCGGCACGCTGCGCGGTCTCCGCGATCTCGGCAACACCGTCATCGTGGTCGAGCACGACGCGGACACCATCCAGTCGGCCGATCACGTGATCGACCTGGGCCCGCGGGCCGGGCGGTTCGGCGGTGAGGTCGTGGCCGAGGGAACGGTGGCCGACATCCTCCGGCATCCGACGTCGCTGACCGGCCGCTACCTCCGGTCGGAGCTTCGCGTCCCGATCCCACCGGGGCGGCGGCAGTCGCCTCGCGGGCACCGGCTTCGCATCGTCGGCGCCAAGGCGAACAACCTGCACAACCTGACGGTGGACGTGCCGCTGGGGCTCTTCGTCGCCGTGACCGGCGTCTCCGGCTCGGGGAAGAGTACCCTGGTGAGCGACATCCTCTACCAGTCGCTCGCGCGGCACTTCTATCGGGCCAAAGTGATCCCCGGCGCCCACACCCGGATCGAGGGCCTCGACCGGATCGACAAGGTCATCGACATCGACCAGAGCCCGATCGGCCGCACGCCGCGCTCGAACCCCGCGACCTATACCGGTCTCTTCACGCCGATCCGCGAGCTGTTCACCCAGCTTCCCGACGCCAAGCTGCGCGGGTACGGGCCGGGACGGTTCTCATTCAACGTGAAGGGCGGGCGGTGCGAGGCGTGCCAGGGCGACGGACTGGTCAAGATCGAGATGCACTTCCTGCCGGACGTCTACGTGCCATGCGAGGTGTGCAAGGGCCGTCGGTACAATCGGGAGACGCTCGAGGTCCGGTACAAGGGGCGCAGCATCGCCGACGTGCTCGACCTCACCGTGGCGGACGCGCTCGACTTCTTCAGCAACCAGCGGCGGATCGCCGAGAAGCTCGAGCTGCTGAACGATGTGGGGCTGGGCTACATCCACCTGGGCCAGGCCGCGACCACCCTGTCGGGCGGCGAGGCCCAGCGAGTCAAGCTGGCCACCGAGCTCGCCAAGCGGGACACCGGTCGGACGCTCTACATCCTCGACGAGCCGACCACGGGCCTGCACTTCGAGGACGTGCGTCTGTTGCTCGAGGTCCTGCACCGCCTGGTGGACAAGGGGAACAGCGTGGTGGTGATCGAGCACAACCTCGACGTCATCAAGACCGCCGACTGGATCGTGGACCTGGGTCCGGAGGGAGGCGAGCGGGGCGGGCAGGTGGTGGCGGAAGGGACGCCGGAAGAGGTAGCGGCCGCGGCGGACAGTCACACCGGCCGCTTCCTCCGGCGGGTGCTCAGCCCTTCGCCGCCGTGAACGTCGCGGCCTTGGCCGCGGGGTCCACTCGGAAGCGGATCCACATGCCGCTCAGCCCATGCCCCGGCACCCCGCAGTAGATCCGATAGCTCCCGCTGTCGGGCGCGGTGAACCGGATGACGTCCTTGGCCTCCTGCGGCAATCCTTCGACCACCTTGTTGGTGTACGCCCGAGGGATCGCCGGGTCGCCCCCGATGGTGGGCATCGGATCCTTGTCCGCGATCAGCTCGGCGCTGTGCGGGGTGCCGTCCTTCTGGACGAAGTTGATGACCACGGCGGCGCCCGGGGGCACGGTCAGGGTGGCCCCGCCGTCGATGTAACCGTTGAAGTTGAACGGGCTCGCTGCCCCGTCGGCGCCCGCGATCAGCTCGAAGGTGGCGGTGTTGGTGGCCGCATCCCACTTGAGGTAGTTGTCCTGCCCGGCCGCCGCCGCGGGCAGGCCGGCGAAAGCCAGGATGACCATCAGGGCCGGCACTGCGAGTCGCGCCATCGAGTCCTCTCGGGTGCTCCGGGAAAGGGGGCCGTGAAACCTCACGGCCCCCTCGTCCGAATGGTGTGCGCCCATGCACGGGCTAACTGTCGGAAAGGTACAGGTATTCCGGCCGAACGGGTATCCTTCCGGCGGCTCCAGCGACCACCCTCGACCCGAGTCTCCCCAGTGAACCGTTTTCTCTCCCTGTTGTCCGTCGCCACCGCGGCCCTCACGCTTCCCGCCGCCGCCCAGCAGACCGACCCCTCTCGCCTCACGGTCCAGCGGATCTACGCCTCCCCCGAGTTCTTCTCCCAGCCGTTCGGCCCCTCGCGCTGGCTGGACGACGGCTCGGCCTACACCACGATCGAGCCCTCGGCCGACGGGGCGGGGCAGGACATCGTGCGCTACGACGTGGAGCAGGGGAGCCGCGAGGTGCTGGTGGCCGCCAGCCAGCTCGTGCCCCAGGGTGCCGAGGAGCCGCTCGACATCGAGGACTACGCCTGGTCGCCCGACGGCAGCAAACTGCTGGTGTTCACCAACACCCAGCCGGTCTGGCGGCTCAACACCCGGGGCGACTACTGGGTGCTCGACCGGACGGCGGGCGGGCTCCGGAAGCTCGGCGGGGCCGACGCCAAGCCCTCCACGCTGATGTTCGCCAAGTTCTCGCCCGACGGACGCCGGGTGGGCTACGTGCGCGAGAACAACCTCTACGCCGAGGACCTCGCCGGCGGCGCGATCGTCCCGCTCACCAACGACGGCTCGCGGACGCTCATCAACGGCACCTTCGACTGGGTGTACGAAGAAGAGCTGATGAACTACTACGCGGACGGCTGGCGGTGGAGCCCCGACGGGGCGAGCGTCGCGTACTGGCAGCTCAACGCGGACTCGGTCAAGAACTTCAACCTGATCAACAACACCGACTCACTGTACTCCCGGGTGATCTCGGTGCAGTACCCCAAGGTGGGGGAGACCAACTCCGCCGCACGGGTCGGTGTAGTGAGCGCGACCGGTGGCGCCACCCGCTGGCTCGAGATCGAGGGGGACCCGCGGAACCACTACATCGCGCGGATGGAGTGGGCAGCTTCCTCCAACGAGGTGATCCTGCAGCGGCTCAACCGCCTGCAGAACCGCAACGAGGTCATGTTGGGCGAGGCGAAGACCGGCACGGTGCGCACGGTGCTCGTCGAGCAGGACAGCACCTGGGTGGACCTGGTGGACGACCTGGTGTGGCTGGAGGACGGCAAGAGCTTCACCTGGGTGAGCGAGCGCGATGGATGGAAGCACGTCTACGTGGTGTCGCGCGACGGGAAGCGCACCCGCCTGGTGACCAAGGGCGAATACGACATACTGCAGATCAAGGGCATCGATCCGAAGGGTGGCTGGCTCTACTACGTCGCCTCGCCGGATAATCCGGTGCAGCGCTACCTGTTCCGCACCCGCCTGGACGGCAAGGGAAAGCCGGAGCGGCTCAGCCCCGCCCGCGAGGGCGGCACCCACACCTACGATGTGTCGCCGTCCTACAAGTACGCGATCGAGACCTACTCGAGCTTCGGCAATCCGCCGATCATCCGCCTGGTGCGGCTTCCCGGGCACGCGCCGATCCGGACGCTGGTAGACAACGGACAGCTGCGCTCGCGGGTGACCGCGCTGCGTCGAGGCTCGGTGGAGTGGCTCACCATTCCCACCGAAGACGGCCTCAAGATGCCGGGCGTTCTCATGAAGCCCGCCGACTTCGACTCGACGCGGAAGTATCCGCTGCTGTTCTTCGTGTATGGCGGGCCGGGCAACATCGAAGTGCAGGACGTGTGGGGTGGGTACTTCCTGTGGCACACGATGCTGACCCAGAAGGGATACATGGTCGCCGTCGTGGACAACCGGGGCACGCCGGCGCCGCTCGGACGCCGCTTCCGGAAGGCGATCTACGGGCAGCTCGGCGTGGTCGAGACCGGGGATCAGGCCACGGCCGCCCGGACCCTGATGCAGCGTTCGTACGTGGACCAGTCGCGGGTCGGTATCTGGGGCTGGAGTTATGGCGCGTTCATGACGCTCAACGTGCTCTTCCAGCATCCTGAGATCTACCGCACCGGAGTGGCGGTGTCGCCCGTGACGCACTGGGAGCTGTACGACAACGTCTACACCGAGCGGTTCAACGGCCTCATCAAGGACAACCGGGCTGGCTACGACCGCGGGTCACCCCTCACGTACGTGAAGGGCCTCAAGGGCAACCTGCTGCTGGTGCACGGCGGCGGCGACGACAACGTGCACTACCAGAACACCGAGCGGCTGATCAATGCCCTGGTGGCGGCGAACCGGCCGTTCGAGATGATGGAATACCCGAACCGCACCCACTGCATCTGCCAGGGGAAGGGCACCCAGGCCCACCTCTTCGATCTCATCACCCGGTTCCTCGACCGGAACCTGATGGCTCCTCGGACCCCGGCCGCGCCGCAGGAGCGGGCGGCCGCCGGGCAGTAGTCCTTCCGCATGGCGACCGGCGAGGGTGGACTCTAGATTGGAACGTCCACCCCCGCCGGAGCTTCCCATGACTTACGAAGACATCGTCGCCCTGCTCGGCTACGCCGGTGGTCACGACCAAAGGGTTCGCATCACCACCACCGACCACACCGAAGTCATCGGCATCCCCATGAGCGTGGACACCCACGTGACCGCTCACGAGGTCTATCTCCGCCCGGCCGGCAGCGACGACACCGAGATCGCCGTCTCCCTGGGAGCGATCGAGGCCGTCGAGCTGGTCTGACGTTTCTCCGTGAAACACTACCGGTGACTCGTCCGTAGGGGCGCCCGGAGGCAACGGGAATGGACATGGAAGGCGTACTCGCGATCACATTCATATTCGGCGGGGGAACCGCGTTCCTCCTCTCGATCAGTCCCATCGGCAAGGCCATCGCCGAGCGGATCCGGTCGAACGGGGCGATCCCCATGCAGGATCCCGAGCTCCTGGCGGAGGTGGATTCCCTTCGCCGGGACATTGCGGAGCTGCAGGAGCGCGTGGACTTCGCCGAGCGGCTGCTGTCGCAGAGCCAGGAGCGGCCGCAGGTCGCCAAGGGAGGGACGCAGCCATGATTCAGCAGATTCCCACTCCCCCGATGCCCCCCGGCATGCCCTCGGGGATCGATCCGAACCTCTTCTTCATGAGCGACTACGGCCCGCCGATGCTGGTCATGATCGTCGGCTTGAGTCTCCTCGCTGCCACCATCATCCTCTGGCCGGTCATGCGCGCGCTGGCGCGGCGGCTGGAGGGTAAGGGCGCGACGGACCCCGCGCTCCGGGCGGAGGTGGAGCAGCTGCAGCAGCGTCTGGGCGACGTGGACTTTCTCCAGCACCGGATCGCCGAGCTGGAGGAGCGGATCGACTTCACCGAGCGGATGCTCGCTCGAAGCCAGGCGCCGGCTGCTCTGCCCGGCGATGTGACGCGGTGATGGTGGCCGGGACGATCCCGGTCCAGGGTCCACCGCCGGTTCCGCCGGTGCCTCCGGTCCCCGGCTCGGAGATGTCGCTCACCGGAAGCCTCGAGGGCGTGGCGGCGGTGATCCTCCTGCTCGGCGCCGGGCTCATCCTCGCCGCGCTGATCTGGCCGCTGATCCGAGCCATTGCCCGGCGGATCGAGGGCGGCGGGGCAAACGCCGAGATGCAGACCGCGCTGGAGGGGTTGCGGGAGCGGGTGCGGCTGCTGGAAGAGATGCCGCCGCGGATGGCGGAGCTGGAGGAGCGGGTGGACTTCACCGAGCGGATCGTGGCGCAGGGCCGCGAGGCCGACCGGCTCCCTCAATGGAGGGTCGAAGGGTGAACGCACCCGAGGCGATCGCGTTCGTCGGGCTAGCGGTTTTGCTGGCGAAGGTCTTGAGCCCGATCGCAGCCGCGATCGGCTCGAGAATCCGGGGACGCAGAGACAGCGCGCCGGACCATCAATTGATCTCGGAAGTCGACCAGCTGCGGACGCGATTGGTTGAGGTGGAGGAGCGGTTAGATTTCGCCGAGCGGCTCCTCACGCATGGGGCAAAGGCGGACCAGATTCCAGGGGGAGTCCAGCAATGATCACCCGAGACGACCTGCTGTCGTTCTTCGACCGGCTGCACAGCGGCGCGGGCACCGTGGTGGAGCTGGAGCCGAATCTCTGGCTCGTGAGGACGCCGGAGGACGCGGAAGTCGTCGTCCACTACGCGCCGCCGGTCGTCATCCTGCGCGTCCGCGTGATGGAGCTGCCCGCCAGCGAGCCGCGCCGCGGCGAGCTGTTCCGCCAGCTGCTGGAGTACAACGCCCGCGACCTCGTCCACGGGTCCTACGGACTGGAAGGCGATCACGTGGTCCTGACCGACACGCTCGAGCTCGAGAATCTGGACTTCAACGAGTTCGAGGCCAGCTTCGAATCGATGACCCTGGCGCTCGCCTCGCATCTGGGCGCCCTCGCGACTTACCGCGAAAGGTGAGCCTCCATGGGAATCTTTGATCGCTTCTCGACCCTGCTGCGGTCGAATATCAACGAACTCATCTCCAGGGCCGAGAACCCGGAGAAGATGCTCAACCAGCTGATCGTGGACATGAAGTCCCAGCTGTCCAAGGCCAAGCAGCAGGTCGCGAGCGCCATCGCCGACGAGAAGAAGCTCCAGTCCGACGCCGAGGCGATGAAGAAGCAGGCCGAGGACTGGGAGCGCCGGGCGATGCTGGCGGTACAGGAGGGTCGCGACGATCTCGCCAAGCAGGCGCTTGGCCGGTACAACGAGCACCTGCAGGGCGCGCAGCAGCTCCACGAGACCTGGCTCAAACACAAGGCGGAGACCGAGGCGCTCAAGCTGTCACTCAGGCAGCTCAACGACAAGATCGAAGAGGCCAAGCGCAAGAAGAACATCCTGGTCGCCCGGGCCAAGCGGGCCGAGGCGCAGCAGCGCATCCAGGAGACGATGTCCGGCATGTCGGACAAGAGCGCCTTCGAGTCGTTCGAGCGAATGACCGAGAAGATCGAGGCCAACGAGCGCAAGGCGATCGCGGCCGCGGAAATTCAGGAGGAGTTCTCGGGCGACGACCTGACCCGGCAGTTCGACGCCCTGGAGTACAAGGGGAGCTCGGACCAGCAGCTCCTGGCCCTGAAACAGCGCATGGGCATGCTGCCTTCGGGCGGTGCCGGCGACAAGCGTCGGCTCAATCGCGGTGCCGACGACATCCACGACGCCGAAGTGATCGAGGAAGGCGAGACCGGCAAGACCTGACAGATCGCGGATTCTCGGCGTCAACGAAGGGGACATCGGCCGGGTGATGTCCCCTTCGGCGTGTTCGGGTGACAGCCGCACCGGCGCCACTATATTCCACCGCCCCTTACCCCACGGACCATGATCGCACCGCGCCACCTGATCATCGCAGACGGCGACTTCGGGCCGATGACCTCGAAGACCGCCAACTCCATCATCCGTTACCATCCCGAGCGCACCGTCGCGGTGCTCGACCGGGAGCACGCCGGCCGGACCGTGCAGGACGTGCTCGGCTTCGGCGGCGCCATTCCGGTGGTCGCCTCGATGCGCGAGGGGTTGGCGCTCGGCCCCACGGCGGTGCTGATCGGCATCGCGCCCAAGGGCGGCCAGCTCCCGCCGGAATGGCGGGCGTGGCTGGGCGAGGCCCTCGACGCCGGCTGCGACATCTGGAATGGGCTTCACAACTTCCTGGCTGACGACCCGACGCTCGCCGCCAAGGCACAGGCCAAGGGCCGCACGCTCTACGACCTCCGCCGGCCGCCGGCGGACCTCCCGATCGCCTCGGGACTGGCCAAGGCCGTGGATCCCTTCGTCGTGCTCACGGTCGGGACCGACTGCAACGTCGGGAAGATGACCGCGCAGCTTCAGCTCACCCGGAAGCTCAACGACCGCGGGCTCCGGACGCGCTTCGTGCCCACCGGCCAGACCGGCATCATGATCGAGGGCTGGGGCATCGCGGTCGACGCGGTGGTGGCGGACTTCATCGCCGGCGCGGCGGAGTGGCTCACGGTGGAGGGAAGCAAGGACGCGGACGTCGTGCTGGTGGAGGGCCAGGGGAGCATCAACCATCCGGGCTACTCCGGCGTCACCCTCGGGCTGCTGCACGGCTCGTGTCCCGACGCGATGATCCTCTGCCACCAGTCTACCCGGCAGTACATCGGGGACTACCGCGAGGCGGCGTGGCTCGAGATCCCGAAGCTGACGGAGTACGTGCGGCTCTACGAGACGATCGGCGCCGCGGTGCATCCCACGAAGGTGATCGGGATCTCGCTCAACACCTACGACATGACCGACGCGGACGCCCGGGCAGCATGTGACGATGCGCAGCGCGAGACGGGCCTGCCGGCCACGGACCCTGTGCGGTTCGATTCGAAGCTTCTGGTGGACGCAATCGCCAACGAGCGCGACCGATACCTCGAGTCCCGCAGGGCTCGATAGCAGCCCACATGGCCGAATCCTGGGAGTCGCCGCTCAATCGCTGGGTGGACGCGGGCCTGGTGGACGCCGCGGCCGCCGAGCGCATCCGCGGGTGGGAAGCGGCACAGCCGGCGGCGCCGTCCCTTCGGTGGCCGGCGTGGCTCGCGCTCGCCCTGGGTGGCGTGTTGCTGGGAGCGGGCATGCTGCTGTTCGTCGCGGCCCACTGGAAGGCGCTCGGGCCCGCTCAGCGGTACCTCCTCGTCATCGCCGCGGTAGGCGTGCTCCACCTCGCGGGCGCGGCCGCGTCCGAGCGTGCCCCCGCGGTGTCGGCCGCGCTGCATGCGTGCGGCACCATCGCCCTGGGCGGCGGGATCTTTCTCTCGGGTCAGGTCTTCAATTTGCAGGAGCACTGGCCCGGCGGCCTGCTGCTCTGGGCCATCGGCGCGTGGGCCGGCTGGTTCCTGTTGCGCCAGTGGCCGCAGGTGGCGATGGGAGCGCTGCTGGCCCCGGCGTGGCTGGCCGGCGAATGGATACTGGCGACCGAGGGTCGGCGGGGCGGACCCATGCTGGCCACCTTCCTCCTCCTCACCGCGCTGGCGTACCTCGGCGCGGAGCCGCATTCGGGCCGGGACGCGGCGGTGCGGCGGGCGCTGCTCTGGCTCGGTGGGCTCGCCTTCCTTCCGGCCGCGTGTACGCTGGTTCTACTCGCCAACGCACCCTCGCGTGCGGATCGGCCGCTGCCGATCACCCTCTCAGTGCTCGGTTGGGCCGTGGCGGTACTGCTCCCGCTCGCCGTCGGCTCCGTGCTTCGCCGTGAGAACCACCTCCCGCTCTTGGCGGCCGCGGGCTGGGCCGTGGCGGGAACGTTGCTCGCCGGGTATCGAGGCGCCATTCCCTACCTGTGGTGCGCGGTGATGGCCGTGGGGGTGATCTGGTGGGGCCTCCGCGACCGCCGGCCCGAGCGGATCAACCTGGGGATCGCCGGCTTCGCGCTCACCGTGCTCGTCTTCTACTTCTCCGACGTGATGGACAAGCTCGGACGCTCGGCAAGCCTCATCGGGCTGGGCCTGCTCTTCCTCGGAGGCGGGTACCTGCTCGAGCGCACCCGGCGCCGGCTCCTCTCCAACTTCCACGGTCCCGCCGCATGAGCCCGCGGCGCGCCGGGCTCGCGCTCGCCTTGATCCAGGTGCTGCTGGTCGGGACCCTCGGTGCCAAGCTGCTGGCCGATCGTGCCCGATTGCCGCGCGGATGGGCGCGGACCATGCCATACGACCCGGATCTGCCGCTCCGCGGGCGCTACGTTCGGCTCCGGCTGGAAGTCCCGCTCGCGCATCGCCCGGCCGGAGCGCAGGGTGGAGAATACCGACGGGTACGCCTCCAGATCGCGGGAGACACCATCGAGGGAGTGCTCGACGACGAGGCGGAGCTTCGGGGTCGGCTCGACTCCACCGGGCGAGGTCTTGTAGTGGGGCTGGCGGAGCCGGTGGCCTACTTCATCCCCGAGCACATTCCCGATCCCAGCATCCGGCAGGCGGGCGAGGAGCTGTGGGCCGAGGTGACAGTGCCGAAGAGGGGACCCCCGCGGCCGATCCGGCTTGGGGTCCATCGCAACGGGACGCTGACTCCGCTCGTTATCCGCTAGTCGCGGGGAACTGCACCACGCCGTTAGTCGCGGGGAACTGCACCACGCCGTCGCCGGATGATGGCGCACACCCGAACATCCCAACCCATGTTGGGCCATGTTTCCCGGCTCTCCCGCCCGGCTACGGCCCCGCGTACGGCTCCGCGACGTGCTCGCCCTGGCCCGCCCCGGGGCGGTGCTCGGCGCCTGGCTTCGGGGATGCATGACACCCGTCGCCATTCGAGCATCCCATCCCGCTGGAACGCTACAGGTCGTCGCCGCCGACGATCTCGGGCTTCTTATCCGGGCCTGTAGCCATGTGGTGGTCCGGGATGGCGAGCGGCTGCTGGCGGTGGCGTCAGGCGTGCTCGTGGAGTGGCGGATTCTGGAGGTCGTGCTGGCCGCCCCATACCTGCCCACGGCCGAACAGCTGCGCAGTCTGTTCCCCGGCGCTCGCGTCCGGGACAACGAGCTGGCACTCCCCATCGGTCTCGGCTCAGCGGAGGAAGCCCTCGCCGCCTGCGCGGCGGTACGGTTGCCGGTGGCGGCCTCGCGGATCGGATATCTCGCCGACAAGCGTTGACGCCGTCCGGCCGGGGTCTCTAGGTTAGGGCCGTGACCTCGGCCAGGCCCCATGTCGGAGCTTAAGCTCTTCGCACTCGCCAGCATCGGCGACGTACTGGCGCGTCTCGCCCAGATCCTCGAGATCAACGGCGAGACCTTGGTGCGGAACGGCAGTCGGGTCGCCGGCATCTGGATCCTTGCCTGGCTGGCGTATCGCGTGGTGCGGCTGGCCGCCTCCCGGATCGAGGCCGCGGTGGACGACGGCGATGAGTCCGTCACCACACTCCGTGAGCGGCGCGGCAAGACCATCTCCCAGCTGCTCCGAAGCGTCGGCCGGCTCGTCGTGTTCGCCATCGCCCTCCTGCTCACCTTCAACGTCTTCATCGACATCGGCCCCATTCTCGCGGGCGCCGGCATCCTGGGCCTCGCGGTGTCCTTCGGGGCGCAGAGCCTGGTCAAGGACGTGATCTCAGGATTCTTCATCCTGTTCGAGAACCAGTTCGCCATCGGCGACGTGGTGGAGGCGGCGGGAAAGAGCGGAGTGGTAGAGAGAATGACGCTTCGGGTCGTGGTGCTCCGCGACCTGAAGGGGGTCATGCACGTGATCCCCAACAGCGAGATCAAGGTCGTGAGCAACATGACACGCGGGTGGTCGCGCGCGGTGGTGGACGTCGGCGTGGGCTACGGGGAGGATGTGGACCGCGCGCTGGCGGTGGTGCGCGACGAGGCGGCCAAATTCTCGGCCGACAAGGAGTGGGCGCCCCAGCTCGACGGCCCGGTCGAAGTGCCCGGCATCGAGTCGCTCGGGGACAGCGCGATGGTCATCCGGTCCCTGATCAAGACCCAGCCGGGCTCCCAATGGAACGCCGCGCGCGAGTACCGCCGCCGGATCAAGATTCGGCTGGACCGCGAGCAGATCGAGATTCCATTCCCGCAGCGCCGGGTCCACGTGCACGTGGACGATCCGAGTCAGGCCCGCCTCGCGGCCGCCGGGGCCGCGGGCGGATGAGCCTCCGCCTTCACAACACCCTCACCCGCCAGATCGAGCCCTTCGTCCCGCTGACCCCGGGCCGCGCCACGGTCTACACCTGCGGCCCGACCATCTACAACTACGCCCACATCGGGAACTTCCGAACGTTCTTGTTCGAAGACCTCCTCCGCCGGTGGCTCGAGGCGAGCGGCTACGAGGTCTACCACATCATGAATCTCACCGATGTGGACGACAAGACGATCGGGGCCGCCGTGGCCAAGGGCCTCTCGCTGCGGGCGCACGTGGATCCTTTCGCGAGGGCCTTCGAGGAGGACCGCGACTGGCTCCGCATCCTGCCGCCGCACGCGCAGCCCCGGGCGACCGACTACACCGGCGCCATGATCACGTTGATCCAGGGCCTGCTGGACCGAGGCGTGGCGTATCGCGGGGAGGACGGGTCGGTGTACTTCGCGATCGCCCGTTTTCCCGCGTACGGCCGACTGTCGCGGCTCGACCGACGAGAGCTCCGCACCGGTGCCAGCGAGCGGGTCAGCGCCGACGAGTACGCCAAGGAGGACGCGCGCGACTTCGTGCTCTGGAAGGCCGCCAAGCCGGAGGACGAGGCGGTTGCCGCGGCCTGGGACGCCCCCTTCGGGCGGGGCCGCCCCGGCTGGCACATCGAGTGCTCGGCGATGGCGCTGGAGCTGATCCGGGAAAAGTGGGGTGTGGACGTGCTGGACATTCACGCCGGGGCGGTGGACCTCATCTTCCCCCACCACGAGGACGAGATCGCGCAGAGTTGCGCCTACACCGGCCGGGAGGAGTTCGCCCGAGTCTGGTTGCACGGTGAGTTCCTCGACCTGGCCGGCACCAAGATGTCGAAGCGGTACGGGAACATCCTGACCGCGCGCGATCTCCGGGAGCAGGGCGCGGACCCGGGGGCCATCCGACACCTGCTGTTCAACACCCACTACCGGCAGAAGCTGGATTGGAGCGACGCCGCCCTCGCCGGCGCGCGGGAAGGGTCGGCACGGCTGGGCGCCTTCCGCGACCGGCTGGCCAATGTCGCCGGGTCCGAGGATGACCCGGAAGCCTCGGCGGCCGCCGAGCGATTCCGCACAGCTTTCACGGCGGCGATGGACGACGATCTCAACGCACCGGAGGCGCTCGGCGCGCTGCATGTGCTTGTCAGGGAAGGAAATCGGCTGTTGGACGAGGGCCGCCGGGTGGGGCCGGCGATCCGGTCGGCGTGGGAGCTCGCAGACGCGGTTCTAGCCGTTGCCCCGGCCGCCCGGGCGCGGACCGTGACCGCCGAGGCGCTGACGGTTGCCGAGGAGGACGGGATCCCGGTTCGCCCTCCGCAGGTGCCGCCCCCCGACCCGGACGACGCGGAGGCATGGGCGCTCCGCTGGGCGGCGGTGCGGGCTGCGGAGAAGCGAGGCCGGAACTTCGGCGAGGCGGACCGGATTCGGGACCTGGTCCGGGCCGCAGGCTGGGAGGTTCGGGACCGCCGCGACGGAGCCATCGAAGTCGTCCGCAAGTCGTAGGCCGCAAGTCACTCAACACCATTGACTACCCGCAGTTTGCCCTCTATCATACGAGTCTGTCCTAGTTCGGCCTCTTTTGGCTGACGTAGCTCAACTGGCAGAGCACCTGTTTTGTAAACAGGCGGTTAGGGGTTCGATTCCCCTCGTCAGCTCGGTTAGCGCCGAGCATCGCGCTTAGCGCCGAGGATCGCGCCGCCACCCGAATCGCACGCGGGACCCCGCTATGTCGGCGGGGTTCTGTCTCAGATGAGGGTGCGTGCAGGCAGGGTGGGGTGACCGAGTGGCTAATGGTAGCAGACTGTAAATCTGCCGGGCTAACGCCCTACGTAGGTTCGAATCCTACCCCCACCATGAAGGCGGGCAGACGGGTCTCACGGACTGATCGCGGGTGTAGCTCAGTTGGTAGAGCATCAGCCTTCCAAGCTGAGGGTCGCGGGTTCGAGTCCCGTCGCCCGCTTGCAGATCGAACCTGGCGGTGGCACGGACTGACGTCGCTCGCGTAGCTCAGTCGGTAGAGCGCATCCTTGGTAAGGATGAGGTCACCGGTTCGATCCCGGTCGCGAGCTTGAAGGAAGCTATGAGCCATGAGCTCATGGCAAGAAGCTCATAGCTCCACGCTCCAACACTTTTTTCGGACAAGGCGCCAATGGCCAAGGCCAAATTCGAGCGGACGAAGCCGCATGTGAACGTGGGCACGATCGGGCACGTGGACCACGGGAAGACGACGTTGACGGCGGCGATCACGGCGATCCAGGCGAAGAAGGGGCTGGCGCAGTTCACGGCCTACGACCAGATCGACAAGGCGCCGGAGGAGCGGGAGCGGGGCATCACCATCGCGACGGCGCACGTGGAATACGAGTCGGACAAGCGGCACTACGCGCACGTGGACTGCCCGGGGCACGCGGACTACGTGAAGAACATGATCACGGGCGCGGCGCAGATGGATGGGGCGATCCTGGTGGTGAGCGCGGCGGATGGGCCGATGCCGCAGACCCGGGAGCACATCCTGCTGGCGAAGCAGGTGAACGTGCCGTACATCGTGGTGTTCATGAACAAGGTGGACATGGTGGATGACCCGGAGCTGCTGGAGCTGGTGGAGCTGGAGGTGCGCGAGCTGCTGAGCAGCTACGACTTCCCGGGGGACGACACGCCGATCATCCAGGGCTCGGCGCTGAAGGCGCTGGAGTCGGGGGACCCCAACAGTGAGCAGGGGAAGAAGATCCAGGAGCTCTTGGACGCGCTGGACAGCTACATCCCGCAGCCGAAGCGGGAGATCGACAAGCCGTTCCTGATGCCGGTGGAGGACGTGTTCTCGATCACGGGGCGGGGGACGGTGGCGACGGGGCGGATCGAGCGGGGCATCGTGAAGGTGTCGGAGGAGGTGGCGCTGGTGGGGTTCAACAGTGCCAAGAAGACGGTGGTGACGGGGGTGGAGATGTTCCGGAAGCTGCTGGACCAGGGGGAGGCGGGGGACAACGTGGGCTTGCTGCTCCGCGGGGTGGAGAAGGCGGAGATCGAGCGGGGGATGGTGCTGGCGAAGCCGGGGAGCATCACGCCGCACACGCACTTCGAGGCCGAGGTGTACGTGCTGACGAAGGAAGAGGGGGGGCGGCACACGCCGTTCTTCAAGGGGTACCGGCCGCAGTTCTACTTCCGGACGACGGACGTGACGGGGAGTGTGGAGCTGCCGGCGGGGGTGGAGATGGTGATGCCGGGGGACAACGTGCAGATGACGATCGAGCTGATCATCCCGATCGCGATGGACGAGGGGCTGCGCTTCGCGATCCGCGAGGGCGGCCGCACGGTGGGCGCCGGCGTCGTCACCAAGATTCTGAAGTAGCTCATAGCTAGTAGCTCATAGCTAATTCAAGGACGAGGCCGTGCCGAGAGACAAGATCATTCTGGAATGCACCGAGTGCAAAAACCGCAACTTCTTCACCGATAAGAACAAGCGGAAGCACCCGGAGCGCGTCGAGCGCCGGAAGTACTGTCCCCGGTGCGACGTGCACCGGGCGCACAAAGAGTCGAAGTAGCCATGGACCGCGTGCAGGTCGCGCAGCAGCCCAACCGGGTCGTCGGCTGGATGGGCCGGAGCCGCGACTTCCTCGTCGCCGTGCGCGAGGAGATGCGCAAGGTCACTTGGCCCACCCGGGACGAGCTGATCAAGGCAACCCGGATGATCGTGGTGCTCTCGATCTTGCTCGGCTTGCTCATCGGCCTGATGGACTGGCTGCTCCAGCTCATCTTCGTCCAGGGAATCGCGCGTCTCGCGCGGTAGACACATGGAATACCGCTGGTACGCGATCCAGACGACGGCCGGGCACGAGAACAAGGTGCGCAATCTCCTGCAGAAGCGGATCGCGGACGATCCGCGGCCGGCGGAGCAGAAGCTGATCCGTCAGGCCTTGGTGCCGGTCCAGGAAGTGATCGAGATCAAGAACGGCAAGAAGGTCAACGTCGAGCGGAAGCTGTATCCCGGCTACGTGCTGGTGGAAATGGGCATGAGTCAGGAAGCGCTGCACGTCGTGAACAGCATCCAGGGCGTGATCAAGTTCGTCGGCACCGGCAAGATGCCGCAGCCGCTCCGCCAGGATGAAGTGAACCGCCTCCTCGGCATCGCCGAGTCGGTCACCGAGGCCGAGCCGAAGGAGGAGATCCCCTTCATGGTCGGCCAGGTGGTCGAGATCACCGAGGGACCGTTCTCCGACTTCAGCGGCACGGTGGAAGAGGTGCTGGCGGACAAGGGGAAGGTGCGGGTGACGGTCAGCCTGTTCGGCCGGCCGACGGCGGTGGAGATGGACTACTTGCAGTTGAGAGGACACTGACGCCAGCTCATAGCTAGCAGCTCATAGCTCATAGCTCATAGCTTCATTCCCCGCGACCGCGCGGATAACGCGGCAGTAGGCCCGAGGTCGGGCCCACGTTACGAGGAGAGCGATGGCCAAGAAAATCCAGGCACAGGTGAAGCTTCAGTGCCCGGCGGGGGCGGCGACGCCCGCACCGCCGGTGGGCACGGCCCTGGGCCCGCACGGCGTGAACATCATGGAGTTCGTGAAGCAGTTCAACGCGCGGACCCAGAGTCAGAGCGGCATGGTGATCCCCTGCGTGGTCACCATCTACGCCGACCGCACGTTCACGTTCATCACCAAGACCCCGCCGGCCCCCAATCTCCTGCTCAAGGAAGCCGGGATCGAGAAGGGGAGCGGGCAGCCCAATCGCACCAAGGTGGGCAAGGTGAGCCGCGCGCAGGTCAAGAAGATCGCGGAGATCAAGATGGCCGATCTCAACGCGTCCGATCTCGACAGCGCCATGAAGATGATCGCCGGCACGGCCCGCTCGATGGGCCTCGAGGTGATCGACTGATGCCGGCCCAGGGCAAGAAGTTCCGCGCCGCGGTCGGCAAGGTCGATCGCGCCAGGGAGTATCCGATTCCCGAGGCGGTCTCCCTGGTGAAGGGGGCCTCATTCGCCAAGTTCGACGAGACCGTGGACGTCGCGGTTCGTCTGGGTGTCGACCCGCGCCACGCCGACCAGGTCGTTCGCGGCACGGTGGTGCTGCCGCACGGAACCGGTAAGTCGGTTCGTGTGTTGGTCATCACGCAGGGCGATCGGGTGCGCGACGCGGAGGCGGCCGGTGCCGACTTCGTGGGCGTCGAATATCTCCAGAAGATCAAGGACGGCTGGCTCGAGTGCGACGTGATCGTCGCCACGCCCGACGTCATGGGGCAGCTGGGCCAGCTGGGTAAGGTGCTCGGCCCCCGTGGCCTGATGCCGAACCCCAAGGCCGGCACCGTCACCATGGACGTCGCCAAGGCGGTCCGGGAGATCAAGGCCGGCAAGATCGAGTTCCGGGTGGACAAGACCGGGAACGTGCACGCGCCGGTGGGCAAGGTGTCGTTCACGCCGGCCCAGCTTGCCGACAACGTCCAGACGTTCATGGACACGATCGTTCGGGCCAAGCCGTCGGCGGCCAAGGGCACCTACATCCGCTCGGCTACGCTGTCGAGCACCATGGGGCCGGGAGTCCGGCTGGAGACGGCGGTGTACCGATGAGCAAGACCGAGCGGCAAACGACGGTGGAGGCCCTGACCGCGCAGCTCAAGGGCTCCCCGAACGTGTTCGTCACCGACTTCACGGGGCTGAACGTGCTCCGGATGACCGAGCTCCGCCGCCGGCTTCGCGCGGCGGGGATCGAGTACATCGTGGTGAAGAACACGCTGGCCCAGCGCGCCTTCGCGGCCAACGGCGTCAATGCGCTGGACGATCACCTTGCGGGCCCGACCGGCCTCGTCCTCTCGGGCGACAACCCGGTGGCGGGCGCGAAGGTGCTGGCCGACTTCGCGAAGGAGTTCGAGAAGCCGGCGATCAAGATCGGGCTGATGGATGGCAAGCCCCTGACGGCGGAGCAGGTGAAGCGCCTGGCCGAGCTGCCGTCCCGAGAGGTGCTGCTGTCGCAGCTCGCGGGTTACATCCAGGCGCCGATGGCCCAGTTCGCCGGTGCCATGAACGGACTGCTGTACCAGATGATTGGCGCCCTCGAGGCGCTTCGCGCGCAGCGTAGTGCTGCTTCTTAACCGGACGGAGAGAGACAGAGACCATGGCCACCACCACGCTGAGTAACGAAGAGATCCTCGACGCGATCGGCAACAAGACCGTCGTCGAGCTGGCGGAGCTGATCGAGGGGTTCAAGTCCAAGTTCAACGTCACGATCGCGGCGGCCGCGCCGGCCGCGGCGGCGGGCGGGGCGGGTGGCGGCGCGGCGGCCGCGGCGCCGGCGGAAGAGCAGACCGAGTGGACCGTCGTCCTCAAGGAGGGCGGGGCCAAGAAGATTCAGGTGATCAAGGTGGTCCGTGAGGTCACCAGCCTGGGCCTCAAGGAGGCCAAGGATGCCGTGGACAACGTCCCCAGCAACATCAAGGAGGCCGTGTCCAAGGCGGAGGCGGAGGAGATCAAGAAGAAGCTGGAAGAGCAGGGCGCGGTCGTCGAGCTGAAGTAGGGCGCAGCCCTATCCTGAGCCGGAGCGGGGCCCGCCGGGCCTCGGCCGAGCGAAGGAGCGGAGCCTTGCACCCTATTTCAGTGAGACGAATGACACGCTCGACGCTCTCGGACTTTCCCGAACTTGCCGAGCCCCGTAGGACACCCCGCCCGTGTGGGCGGGGAATCCGCGTTGGGGCCATTTGTGTTGCGCGCCTGTCGCGCGAGAGTGAGTGACTGACTGATGCCTCAGACTCGATCCGTAATCACGTTCAGCAAGCGAGAGGGCGGCATGCCGATGCCGCACCTCCTCGATATCCAGACCGCGGCGTTCGAGACGCTGCTGGTCCCCGACGACGTCCATGGCGCGCGCCAGGACGTCAGCCTCGAGCGCGTCTTCCGGGACCTGTTCCCGATCTCGGACGTCAACGAGAAATACCGACTCGAGTTCCTGGGCTACGCCCTGGGTGAGGCCAAGTACGCGGTCGAGGAGTGCATCGAGCGCGACATGACCTACGCGGCGCCGCTCAAGGCCAAGCTCCGCCTCGACGTGTACGAGGAGGTCGAGGGACAGAAGCGCCTGAAGAACGCCATCGAGAAGGAGGTCTATCTCGGCGAGCTGCCGATCATGACCCCGCTCGGGACGTTCGTGATCAACGGCGCCGAGCGGGTCGTGGTGAGCCAGCTGCACCGCTCGCCGGGCGTGGTGTTCGAGGAGGACACCCACCCCAACGGCCAGCGGCTCTTCTCGGCGCGGATCATTCCGTTCCGGGGCTCGTGGGTCGAGTTCACGATCGACATCCACGACGTGATCTACGTCCACATCGACAAGAAGAAGAAGTTCCCGGCCACCGCGCTCCTTCGCGCCTTCGGCCACGGGAACAACGCCGACATCCTGAAGCTGTTCTTCGCCACGAAGGACCTCAACATCACCGGCAAGCTCGAGGGCCGGCAGGAGAAGCGCGAGGTCATCGGGGCGCTGGTGGCGCAGGACGTGCCCAACACCGAGGATCCCAAGGGCGAGCCGCTGGCCCAGGTGGGTGACGAGCTCACGCCCGAGCGTCTCAACGAGATGCGGCACAAGGGCGTGAAGACGGTGAAGGTGTTCGCCGGCTACTCGACGATCGACCTGCGCGACGAGGAGCAGCCGACCAGCACGCGCGACCGGCACAACTATGTGCTGGCGTTCGACGCCGGCGACCCGGAGACCGGCGAGGTGATCGCCACGGCGGGCCACGAGCTCACCGAGACGCTCCGCAAGAAGCTGATCAAGGCGGGCGTCATCAAGGTCGAAGTGCTCCTGCCGCACGGCCGGTCGGAGTCGCCGCTGATCAAGAACACCCTGGCCAAGGACCCGACCCACAGCGAGGCCGAGGCCCTGGAGCAGATCTACGCCCTGCTCCGGCCGGGTGACGCGCCCAATCTCGAGACGGCGCGCCAGCAGCTCCAGAAGCTGTTCTTCAATCCCAAGCGGTACGACCTGGGGCGGGTGGGCCGCTACAAGATCAACCAGCGGCTCAAGCTGAAGACCGATCCGAACCACACCGTCCTCACCGAGGACGATTTCATCGCGATCATCCGCTACCTGATCGATCTGCACGATGGGCGCGGCTTCACCGACGATATCGACCACCTGGGCAATCGCCGCATCCGGAGCGTGGGCGAGCTGATCGCCAACCAGTTCTCCGTGGGCTTGTCCCGCATGGCGCGGCTGGTCAAGGAGCGGATGAGCATCAACTCGGATCCCGAGAAGATCTCGCTCGACGATCTGGTCAACGCGCGCACGGTGAGCGCCGTCATTCAGGCGTTCTTCGGCTCGTCCCAGCTGTCCCAGTTCATGGACCAGACCAACCCGCTGGCCGAGCTGACCAACAAGCGCCGCCTGTCGGCGCTCGGTCCCGGCGGGCTCACGCGGGAGCGCGCGGGCTTCGAAGTCCGCGACGTGCACTACTCGCAGTACGGCCGGATGTGCCCGATCGAGACGCCGGAAGGCCCGAACATCGGCCTGATCACCAGCCTCTCGACCTACGCCCGGATCAACGACCTCGGCTTCATCGAGACGCCGTACCGGGCGGTCAAGAACGGCAAGGTCACCGACGAGATCCGCTGGCTCTCGGCCAGCGACGAGGAAGACTACGCGGTGGCCCAGGCCAACGCGCCGCTCAACACCGACGGCACCTTCGCCGAGGCGCTGGTCCTGAGCCGCAAGGGTGACGACTACCCGCTGCTGCCGCCCGATCGGATCGACTTCATGGACGTGGCACCGGAGCAGCTGGTGTCCATCGCGGCGGCGCTGATTCCGTTCCTGGAGCACGACGACGCGAACCGCGCGCTCATGGGCAGCAACATGCAGCGCCAGAGCGTGCCGCTCCTCTTCCCGCAGGCGCCGCTGGTGGGCACCGGGCTGGAGGAAAAGGTGGCGCGGGACTCGGGCGCGGTCATCATCGCCCGCCGGGCGGGGGTGGTCACGCGAGTCACCGCGGACGAGATCATCGTGGACGCCGGCATCGAGGGCGCGACGCCGGGCGAGCAGCCGCTCGCCCGACTGCACCAGCACGACCGGTACCGGGTGAAGAAGTTCTGGCGGACCAACCAGGACACCGCGATCAACCAGCGGCCCCTGGTCCAGCTCAACCAGCGGGTGGCCGCGGGCGAGATCATCGCCGACGGCGCCGCGACCGACGGCGGCGAGCTGGCCCTCGGCAGCAACGTGCTGGTGTCGTTCATGCCCTGGTACGGGCACAACTTCGAGGACGCCATCGTCCTCAGCGAGCGGCTGGTGAAGGACGACGTCTACTCGTCGATCCACATCCAGGAGCTCGAGCTGCACGTCCGGGACACCAAGCGCGGGCAGGAGGAGATCACGCGCGAGATTCCCAACGTCTCGGACGAGAGCGTGGTGGATCTCGACGAGCGGGGCATCGTGCGGATCGGGGCCCACGTGAAGCCGGGCGACATCCTGGTCGGCAAGATCACGCCGAAGGGCGAGACCGAGCTCTCGCCGGAAGAGAAGCTGCTCACCGCGATCTTCGGTGAGAAGGCCAAGGACGTGAAGGACAGCTCGCTCAAGGTGCCGCCCGGCATGGCCGGCGTGGTGATCGACGTCAAGATCTTCAGCCGGATCGAGGACCAGGTCGTCGAGAAGGACCGGGGCGAGCGGATCGGCGAGGTGCGCCGGATCGAGAACGACGAGAAGGCGCGGATCAACACCGTGATGCTGGACGAGCTGGGGCACCTGCTCCAGGGCCAGGAAGTGGCCCTCATGCTCAAGGCCGGCACCGTCGAGGAGCATCTGCCCGCGGGCACCAAGCTCTCCCCGGCGGCGGTGAAGGAGCTGGACCTGGGCGACATCGATCTCAAGACGCTCCGGGTGGCCAACAAGGCGTCCAACGAGCGGATCCGCTCGAGCATCGACATGGCCGCGCGCGAGCGGGCCAAGGTCGAGGAGAAGGCGGAGGATCAGATCGACAAGATCCTCCAGCCCGACGAGCTGCCTCCCGGCGTCATTCAGCTGGTGAAGGTGTACATCGCCGAGAAGCGGAAGATCTCGGTGGGCGACAAGATGGCGGGCCGCCACGGCAACAAGGGCATCGTCGCCCGGATCGTGCCGGAGGAGGACATGCCGTTCCTGCCGGATGGCACCCCGGTGGACATCGTCCTCAATCCGCTGGGCGTGCCAAGCCGCATGAACGTGGGACAGATCCTCGAGACCCATCTCGGGTGGGCCGCGCGGATCCTCGGCTTCGAGGCCAAGACCCCGGTATTCCGGGGCGCGGACGAGGCGGAGATCGGCGTGCTCCTCCGGCTGGCGGGCTTCCGCTGGGCGGCGGAGAGTCTCCGGCTCCGGAAGGCGGCACCGCACCCCGCGGCCGCGGCGATCACCCGGCTGGTGGCCGACCTCAAGAAGGTGGTGCCGGATGGGGAGCACGCCACCGTGTCCATGGCCGGAGTCGGCCTGCTGGGTGCGCGGGGCGCGTCGGCGGAGACGAAGGAGCTGCACCAGCAGGTCCGGGCGTTCCTGACCGAGGCGGCGAAGGAGCTGGGCGAGCGTGAGCTGGGCCAGCGCCGGCAGGAGTCGAGCTTCCACGCCAACGGCGCGGACGACGGCCGGGATCCCAAGGTGGCCGCGAAGGCGCACAAGGAGCTGGAGAAGGCCGCGGCGGCTACCCCCGCCGAGGCGCTGGTGATCGCCGGCAAGCCGCAGCTCGCGGCCCTGCTCGGCGGCAAGAACGAGGGCGATCTGGACGCGGCGGCGGACGAGCTGCTCCGGAGCGCGGGTCTCACCCCGACCGGCAAGGCTCGGCTGCGGGATGGCCGGACCGGCCAGTTCTTCGAGGGCGATGTCACCGTCGGCTCGATCTACATGCTGAAGTTGAGCCACCTGGTGGACGACAAGATCCACGCGCGGTCCATCGGACCGTACTCCCTGGTGACGCAGCAGCCGCTCGCGGGCAAGGCGCAGTTCGGCGGCCAGCGGTTCGGCGAGATGGAGGTCTGGGCGCTGGAGGCTTACGGCGCCGCGCACGTGTTGCAGGAAATGCTCACCGTCAAGTCGGACGACGTCAACGGTCGCAGCAAGGTCTACGAGGCGATCGTGAAGGGGCAGAACCTGCCCGAGCCGGGCATTCCGGAGTCGTTCAACGTGCTCGTCAAAGAACTGCAGGCGCTGGGCCTGAAGGTCACACTCGGGACCACCGAAGCCGGCGATGAATAAGAGGGACTCATGATTGATTTTCGCAGCGGGCGCGAGCCCAAGAGCTCGAGCTTCGACTATATCAGCATCCGCATCGCGAGCCCCGAGGAGATCCGGGGCCCGCGCGATCCGAAGGAGCGCGAGCGCCTGGAGCTGCAGGGGCAGCGGTCCTGGTGGTCGTGGGGCGAGGTCACCAAGCCGGAGACGATCAACTATCGGTCGTTCAAGCCGGAGAAGGACGGCCTCTTCTGCGAGCGGATCTTCGGCCCGGTCAAGGACTGGGAGTGTCACTGCGGCAAGTACAAGCGGATCCGCTATCGCGGCGTGATCTGCGACCGCTGTGGCGTGGAGGTCACGCTGAGCAAGGTCCGGCGCGAGCGCATGGGCCACATCGAGCTCAGCGTGCCGGTGGCGCATATCTGGTTCTTCAAGACGCTGCCGTCGCCGATGGGGAACCTGATCAACATCACGCTCCGCGACCTGGAGCGGGTGATCTACTACTCCAGCTACATCGTCATCGAGCCCGGGAAGCAGGAGGTCGAGCCGAACCAGCTGCTGGACGAGGAGGAATACCTCACCCTCCGCGCCAAGGCGCGGGAGGAGGGCGACTCCGCGTTCCAGGCCGACATCGGCGCGCCGGCGGTGCGGAAGCTGCTCGAGCGGCTCGACATCCGGCAGCTCGCCGAGGAGCTCCGGGCGGGCGTGGCCACGGAGACCAGCCAGCACCGCAAGAAGCAGATGCTCAAGCGGCTCAAGATCGTGGACGCGTTCCTGTCCTCGGGCGATTCGGGCGACCTGCCCAACGCACCGGGCTGGATGATCCTCGACGTGATCCCGGTCATCCCGCCCGATCTGCGGCCGCTGGTGCCGCTGGACGGCGGCCGCTTCGCCACGTCCGACCTGAACGACCTGTATCGCCGGGTGATCAACCGGAACAACCGGCTCACCAAGCTGATTCAGCACAAGGCGCCGGAGGTCATCCTCCGGAACGAGAAGCGCATGCTGCAGGAGGCGGTGGACGCCCTCTTCGACAACGGCCGCCGCAGCAAGGCGATCCGGGGCCGGGGCAAGCGCCCGCTCAAGAGCCTCAGCGACATGCTCAAGGGCAAGCAGGGCCGTTTCCGGCAGAACCTGCTGGGCAAGCGCGTGGACTACTCCGGCCGCTCGGTCATCGTGGTGGGCCCGGAGCTGCGGCTGCACCAGTGCGGCCTGCCGAAGGCGATGGCGGTCGAGCTGTTCAAGCCGTTCATCATCCACAAGCTGGTGGAGAAGGGCATCGCCGAGACGGTCAAGCGCGCCAAGAAGATCGTGGAGCGCGAGAGCCCCGAGGTGTACGAGATCCTGGAGGAGATCATCCAGGACCACCCGGTGCTGCTCAACCGCGCGCCGACGCTTCACCGTCTTGGCATCCAGGCGTTCGAGCCGGTGCTGGTCGAGGGCAAGGCGATCCGGATCCACCCGCTGGTCTGCGCGGCGTTCAACGCGGACTTCGACGGTGACCAGATGGCGGTGCACGTGCCGCTGTCGTTCGAGGCGCAGCTCGAGGCGCGCCTCCTGATGATCTCGTCCAACAACGTGCTCAAGCCGTCGGACGGGCGTCCCGTGGCGGAGCCGTCGCAGGACATGGTGCTCGGCAGCTACTTCCTGACCAAGCTGCCGCCGGGCTACGAAGAGGAGCTGCGGCGCGCGGGGGTGGGCAAGACCGAGGACACGCGGGTGCGGCTGTGGAAGGACGCCAAGTTCTTCGGGAGCCTGGCGGAGATCGAGATGGCGCTGCTCAACGGGAGCGTCGGCTACCACGCCGCGATCCAGTTCTGGTACGTGCCGCCCCCGGAGACCGCCGACGAGGAGGCCCGTCGCCCGCGCTGGCTCCGGACCACGGTGGGCCGGGTGCTGTTCAACAGCATCCTGCCGCGGCGGGTCGTGGCCGAGCTCGGCTTCCGCGACGACCTGATGAAGAAGAAGATCCTCTCCGAGCTGGTGCTGCAGAGCTACCGCCGCGCCGGGCTGGCCGACACGGTCACGTTCCTCGACCGGCTCAAGGACTTCGGGTTCCGCTTCGCCACCATGGGCGGTGTGTCCATCGGCGTCGAGGACCTCGAGATCCCGACCGAGAAGGCCGAGCTCCTGTCCGAGGCGGATGCCCGGGTCAAGCGGTTTCAGCGGGCCTACAACACCGGACAGATCACGTTTGGTGAGCGCTACAACAAGGTGATCGACGCCTGGACCCACGCGAACAACGACGTGGCCGAGGCGATGATCAACTCGATGCGGGTCTCCCGCGGCGGGTTCAACCCGGTCTTCATGATGTTCGACTCCGGATCCCGCGGCAGCCGCGACCAGATCCGTCAGCTGGCGGGCATGCGCGGCCTGATGGCCAAGCCGCAGAAGAAGCTCACCGGCGGCATCGGCGAGATCATCGAGAGCCCGATCAAGTCGAACTTCCGTGAAGGCCTCACGGTGCTGGAGTACTTCATCTCGACCCACGGCGCGCGGAAGGGCCTGGCGGATACGGCGCTCAAGACCGCCGACGCGGGCTATCTGACCCGCCGTCTGGTGGACGTCGCGCAGGACGTGACGGTCACCGAAGAGGATTGCGGGACCATTCTCGGCCTCGACGTGGCCGCCCTGAAGGAGGGGGAGGACATCATCGAGCCGCTGCGCGAGCGCATTCTCGGCAGCGTGGCGAGCGAGGACGTGTACGATCCGCACGAGCTCGACGAGGAGGGCGACCGGAAGCTGCTGGTGGCGGCCGGCGACCTGATCGACGAGGAGGTCTCGATCCGGATCGACGACGCGGGGATCGAGAAGGTCATGATCCGCTCGGTGCTGACCTGCGAGGCACGCAGGGGCATCTGCCGGATGTGCTACGGCCGCAACCTGGCCACCATGGACATCGTGGACATGGGTGAGGCGGTGGGCATCCTGGCGGCGCAGTCTATCGGCGAGCCGGGTACCCAGCTGACCCTCCGGACCTTCCACATCGGCGGTACGTCGAGCCGCATCGCGGAAGAGGCGGAGCGCCGGGCGCGGTCCGACGGCAAGGTGAAGTACACCGACGGGCTCGAGTGGGCCGACGTGGCGGTCGAGTTCGAGGACGGCACGAAGGGCACCAACCGGGTCGTCCTGACCCGCGAGGACGAGTCCGCCTCGGACGAGAGCAAGGAAGGCATCCTGGTTGTGGATCCCAAGGATCCCAAGCGGGTGCTGAACCGCTACCCGGTGCCGGAAGGCGCCTTGCTGGCGGTCAAGGAGGGGGATCTGGTCACCAAGGGCGACAACGAGCGCCGGGCGACCATCCTCTACACCTGGGATCCGTACAACGACCCCAGCATCATCAAGGCCGACGGCGAGCTGCGGTGGAAGGATCTCGTGCCGGGCGTCACCCTGCGCGAGGAGCTCGACGAAGGCACCGGTCTCCGGTCGCTGGTGGTGATGGCGGATCCGGATCGGGAGCTGCACCCGAGCGTGCTGGTCTATCTGAGCAATCGGAAGGACCCGCAGGAATACACCCTGGCCGAGGGGAGCCGCGTCATCCTGGGCTCGCCGACCGACCAGGTGAGCCGCGCGATGGAAGTACCGGACCCCGCGAACCCGTGGAGCCCCAAGTTCCACGTGGACGAGCGGCCGATCAACGAGGCGTGGCCGAGCAAGACCAAGAAGGAGAGCAAGGACAAGACGGTCTTCCTCTCCGCTCCGGTGAAGATCACCAAGGGCATCACCGTCACCAAGATTCCGCGGCAGGCCTACAAGACGCGGGACATCACCGGTGGTCTGCCCCGGATCGCCGAGCTGTTCGAGGCGCGTCGGCCGAAGGATCCGGCCACGATCTCCGAGGTCGACGGTGTGGTCAAGTTCGGCGAGATCAAGCGCGGCAAGCGCGAGATCTACGTCTACCAGGAGCCGGCGGAGGAGGGCATCGAGCCGCAGCTGTACGAGGTTCCGGCCGGCAAGCACCTCCGGGTGCACGAGGGCGACCGGGTCCGGGCGGGCGACCGTCTGACCGAGGGTCCGGTGAATCCGCACGACATCCTGCTCATCAAGGGTCCGCGAGCGGTGCAGGAGTATCTGCTCAACGAGGTGCAGGAGGTCTATCGGTTGCAGGGCGTGCGCATCAGCGACAAGCATATCGGCGTCATCGTGCGCCAGATGCTGCAGAAGGTGCGGGTGACCGATCCGGGCGACACCGACTTCCTCGAGGGCGAGACGGTGGACAAGCAGAGCTTCCGCGACGAGAACGACCGTGTCGTCAAGCGGAAGGGCACCGCGGCGCAGGCCGAGCCGGTGCTCCTGGGCATCACCAAGGCGAGCCTCACGACGCAGTCGTTCATTTCGGCGGCGTCGTTCCAGGAGACCACGCGGGTCCTCACCGACGCGGCGATCCGCGGGGCCAAGGACGATCTCCTGGGCCTCAAGGAGAACATCATCATCGGTCACCTGATTCCGGCGGGCAGCGGCATCTACCGCTACGCCGAGATCGACATCCAGCCGCCGGCGGGCTACGAAGCGCCGCCGCCGCGGGTGGAGGAGCCGGTGGCGCCGCAGTTGGTGCCGGCGGGGGTGACAGACGACGAGCTGTAAGCGTCGGCGCTGACGTGGAGCAAAGGGAAGCGCACGGGACTTATTCCCGTGCGTTTCGCATTCCTACGTGGCCGAGTGGGTCTATCGCTGGCGCGATACCCCGAGAATCAGTTGTGCGTGTTCGCCTCGGCGCGAAAGTGACCTCGAACCGGGGCCGATGACGCCTGGGACCTCACTTCCGCCCGACTCTCCCACAGGGCCCCGCGCCGCCGCCGTCTTGGCAAGCGCGATCGCAGCCACGGTGATCAAGGTGTGCATTGTGTTTCTCCAGGATGGCGCTCACTTGTCGACTTGAGCATTCGCGGCGGCGAATCGCTGCAGCGCGTGGCCCCCAAGCCGGATCGCTCCGGCGGCGTCGGTCGAGGATGCCCGGTAGCGGATCCCTAGCGCGTGGGCATCCTTGAGAAGCAGGAGCTCGCCTTCGAGGTCGACAACGGCATCGTCCCAAGGACCTTCGAGGGTGTCACCCTCGATACCGGTGAGGTCTGCCACCTGCTGCACCATCTGCCGCACCATCCCTCCGGCCATGCGCGCGGTCTTGAGCTCAATCCCTCCGTCCTCCCACGTCGGGGTGAGCACGAGGACCCGGTGACCAGGGGTGAGGTAAGCGCAGCTTTTCCCCGCCGGATCGGCAAGCGGCGTCCGCTCCCGGGCCCGGAACGGCGCCACGACCAGCTTGCCGAGCACCGCCTCAGCCTCCTCGCGGGTGAGCAGGCCGCAGGGGTCCCGGCCCGGGGACGGCTGCCCCGAGCGATCCGCGGCCGGGTGAGCGATGGGGCCGTCGGAGATGCGGTCGCGCACGCGGCTCGCCATAGCGATGACGGTGTCGGCGGGGACGCGGAGCTGCTGCAGCCGCAGGGAAACCATCACGTGGCCGGCGCGGCCGTTGAAGACCGCACCGGTGCGTGAGATGCTGGTCTCGTCCCATCCCTCGCGCGCGGTGTCACTCCGCTCGCCGACCGCCTCCACGTCCACCTCGACGTAGACCCCGGCGCGCGAGGGGTGGTACAGCTCGATCGCCCGGTCATCCATGCCGGCGGCGCGGGCCCGCTCCGCCCGCTCGCGCAGTTGCTTCCACTCCGTGGACAGCGTGTCCATCGCGACGTAGTACCAGCAGCCCTTTCCGTCGTGCTTGGGCTCTCCTTCGAGTGGACGGCCCGCGATCCGCTCGATCTCGAGGCGGGGAATGAGATCGCAGGCCTCGGGAACGGCGGCCGTCGCGACGGTCGCGATCGCGGACGACTCGGACTCGCGCGTGGGCCTCGAGGTTGCTGCGGCGCCTTCGGAGGATGGTCGCTCCGCGCCGGAGCCGCAGCCGTAGATCGAAGCGGCGACCGCGGGTGCGAGCAGGTATCGGGCATTCATTCCTCGCCACCTTCTCTCGGTTGTGTAACGGAGCAGTGGCGCACCAGCTCTACCCTGCGGTTGCGCGCCCGCCCCTCGATCGTTCCGTTAGGTTCCCGGGGCCGCGCGGCGCCATACCCCGCCACGCCAAGGCGGGCAGGATCTACCTCGTGCCGGCCGACAAGACGCGCGCGCACCGCTTCCATCCGCCGCTCCGACAGCGCCTTGTTCGCCGCTGCGGAGCCGGTGCTGTCGGTGTGGCCCTCGAGGGTCGCGCTCCAGTCCGGATGGCGCGCCAGGATATCCGCGATCGTGGCGATGGCACGATCCGACGCAGGGTCCAGGTGGGCGCTGTTGAAGGCGAAGTAGATCCCCGGGAGCTCGACCCGGCAGAACGCGGCGAGCGCGCGCTCGAGTGCCGCCGCACCGGCGCCTTCCCCGGCCGCTCGGGCATCCGCTGCCTCGCCAGGTCCGAGACCCTCGCGCGCGACCAGTAGCCGACCCCCGCCCCGGGCGACACCGTCCGCCGGGACGGACCCGAGCGGCAGGTCGATGCGAGTAGTCTGAAGCACGTTGCCGGTCTCGCGAAAGGCGCCGATCCACTTGAGGATCAGCGGGTACGTGCTGTCGGCGAGCACCCAGAGCTGCGGCTGCCAGCGGCCCTGCCGCGCGGTGAGGTCAGCCCGGATGTGGAGCGTGGGGAGCTGCACCCGGATGCCATTGAGCAGCACGGGGAAGGGGGCCGTGCCGGGCGCCGCCAGTGCGAGCGTGCCGCGCCAGCGCACGGGCGTTATCCGAGCGCGGCCGAAGCCGAGCGACCGGAGCTGCGCCGAGCCGGGCTCGACGTCCACGGAAATGACTTGGAAGGTGTCCGGCTGCCCCTCGAGCAGCCGGCGGTACGTGGCGCGCGAGAGTGCGTGCATCGTGTAACCCGGGTGCGCCTCGGGCGCCTTGGGATCGTGGAAAGCCCGCAGGCGCTTCGCGCCGTCGAGATCGGCCCAGGCCTCGAGGTAGCGGAACTGCTGACGCAACGTGTCGCCGGTGTCCTGCACCTCTTCGAGTCGCCACTCGAAGTGCAGCCCCGAGTCCGAGGCAAGCCGCACCCAATGCACCGACTCCCGATCAGACCCGGAAGCCGAGAGCGCCTGCACGATCGTTGCGCCGGTGCCCAATGGGATCTTGCCGGGGGGCGCCTGCGCCTCCGCCGCGACGAGCGCTGCGAGCGACAGGAACAAGCCGAGCAAACGTATCTGGCACCCCCTTCCGTCAGCGGAGCCGCGACAACACGAGCCGGGCGAAGCCCTCTAGCCGCGGCCGTGTCGCCTCGATCGACTCGTCGCCCTGCGCGTCGAGCGTGAGCTGCACGACCCGGGGCCCGGCGTATACGGCGAGCAGGCCCAGGCGGTTGTACTTGTCGTCGGGCTTCGGAATCATGAAGAACGCCTTGTCGCCGAGACCTTGTACCGAGATTCTCGGCTCCTTGTCGGCCTTGTAGGCCTTCAGCGTCGACTCGAGGGCGGGGGCGGGCGCCTTGCCCTGGTAGACCCGGATCGAGCCACCGCCGTAATCGCAGTGCGAACCTCCAAGCGACGCCTCGGGAGCCGGCCAGAACTTGACGAGGTCGGGCCTCTCCTCGGCGATCTGGCTGACCTCGGCGTTTGTGGCGAGCATGCACGCGTCGAACGACGTGGCACTCTTGTTCGCGGGCGCAGTTTTCATCGCGAGCTCGACCACCCGGATTGCGGCATCCTCTCGAAGCTGCAGGCCCTCGATGAGATCGTAATCCATCTCGACGTGATAGAGCTGACCCTGTGAGACCGTCGCGGCCTCCTGCTTGCCCATGCTACTGTAGCCCAGGCCGCCCTCACCGATGCTCAAGCGGTCGGGATGCGCGTTCACTCCTTTGATCCCCTTCACCCTTTGTCTGATCTCCGCGAAGAGATCGTCGGCTCGCGTAGCGGGCTGGTAACTCAGGGTGACGAACGTGCCTCGATACTGACCGGTGAGCTCGTACATGCATCGGTCGCTCACCTGGGGGTGGATCTTGACCGGGAACCCGATCGTCGTCTCGATGTCGGCCGGCTTCGGGCAGGGCGCCGTGCCGGCGCTGCCGCCCCAAGCCACGAGCCCGATGGTGAGCGCCAGGATGAGCGTTGCTGACCTGCTACGCGAGCTGCGGTGCATGACGCGACACCTCCGTGCTGGTGGTCAGCGGAGCTTCGCCAACGCGATCTTTGCCAGCCCAACCGCGAAAGGCTGGGCAGATGCCGAGGGCTGTCCATGGTCGATTTTCACCCGGATCGTGAGCGTCCTGGTGCCGGCATAGGTCACCAGAAATCCTTCCGGGTCCTTACCCTTGGGCTTGAAGTAGATGGCCGCGGAATCCCCGACCCCCGGCACTGGCTGATTCGCCCTGTCGAAACCACCCACCTCGAGTTCCTGGTAGACGTGCTTCTGCGACTGCGACGCCTTTGAAGAGAGGACGATCCCGACCCCTGCTTGGCGGAAGGAGCAAGACGAATACGTCTTCTGAACGTTTGACTGACGATCCGGAGGCCCCTGGGTACGGCGCCGGGTCACCTTCTCCACATCGGCATTGGTCACCAGATCGCAGGCATGAATGCTGTCTGCCGGAGCCTGGTCTTGGGCGGCCAGCCTCGATTCCGGTGGCGTAGAGAGCAACGCAATCATGAGACTGAGCGCTGGCATTTTGGTTTCCATGATTCTCCCCTCCTGTCGAGCCATGGTCTCATCCCCCGTCGTCGCCTGCCGCTTCGGCCGCCGCCAGCGGTACGCGAGTGCCGCGAGCATTCCGAGGATCCCGCACCCGAGGACCGGGGTGAGAAAATGGTACCGGTTCGCCTCCACGAAGCGCCGGGTGCCGACGGCGAGATGCGCATCGCGAGGCGCGGCTGGGTCGAGGCGCACAGGCAGCAGCGCGCCGTGCGCCACCCCGGGCTGCTCAGGCGGCACCCGAACCGTTGCCTGCGAGGCTCCACCATTCGGGAGCTCGAACGCCGCCGTCACCTCGTAGTGGCGGTCCCAGTCGCCTGACGGCTCGCGACTCACCGCGATTCGTTCCAGCTTGGCGGCCCCGCGCCCGGAGACGGGCACGCCCTTGCGGTCCAGAGAGACTGAGCCGCCCAGCAGCAGCCCGATGGTGACCACGGCGCAGGAGAGTTCGAGGCGGCCCACCCGCCGTCGGCATCGCCGCATGGTCAGCTGGCCGGGACGGCGAAGCGGAAGTGCGCAGGCTCGAGCTCGGGGTTGGCCTGAGGCTTGATGGTCGTGGTCCTGCGGCTGATCACGCCGCGCGCCATACCCTTCGGCGTATCCTGAACGATCTTGTGGATGAGGTAAGTCTCGGCATCGATCCACAGTGTGATCGCGCGAACTCCCGTCTCCCTGCCGCTCGGGTAACGCCACCGCTCCACCCCCAGGATCCTGAAAGAGCGGCGCCCGTTCACCGTCTCGAAGCCGTCCGCTTCGGCCTCCTCGGTGGCGTGCACCTGACTGACCAGCCCCGATTGGGTATAGAGGTGCGAGGGGACCAGGACCGAGATTCCGGCCGTGCGGTAGGCCGCGCTCTGCAGGGCGTTCACCTGCTGCCCGCCATCGGCGGGGTACGTATCGTGCGCCTGCGCCTGGCTGTACCACGTCTGGAGGTCGCCGTTCTCCATCCAGAGAACGACGTGGCTGTTGAGCGGAAGCCGATCGCCGTTGGTGCCCTCGGAATCGACGGCGTGGTAATCGATAAGGAGCTGCCTGGGGGCCCGAGTGAAGAGCGTCCGAAACGTCGAGTGGTTGGTGAAGCCAGAAGTCTGGTCCGCAACCGTGCCGCTATCGGCGTAGGACGCGAGCGCCGCGTACGCCGCGCGGGTCTTCGCGAGCACGTCGTCGGCGTCGAACGCCGTCCGACCCGCGGTGCCGGTGTCCGGCGCGGCTGCTGCGACGAGGACGCCTAGTGCTAGGGGCAGAGGATTGGTCAGCACCGCGAATCTCCTTTCGATGTCATCGGCGGACGAGCTCCACCCGCCGGTTGCGGGCTCGTCCCTCTATCGTGTCGTTGCGATCCTGCGGGGCCGACGCCCCGAAGCCGGCCGTGGTGAGCCGCGAGCCGACGATCGCGAACCGCGTCCCGAGGGCGGCCTTCACCGCGGCAGCGCGCCGGGAGGAGAGCTGCAGGTTGTACCGGTCGCTAGCGACGTTGTCGGTGTGGCCCTCGATCGACAGCGTCCAGTCGGGGTTGCGCCGCAGCACCTCGGCGATCTCGCGCAGGGTGGGGTCGGACTCCTCTCGGATCGCGTCGCTGTTGAAGTCGAAGTAGAGGTCGTAGACCACAGCGCGTCGCTGCTTCCTGAGCGCGCGCTCGAGGCGGGCGATCCGCTCCTCGCCCTCTGAGCGCGCGGTGCCAGTGCAGCGGTAGGAGATCTTGACCACCCGGAGGTGCCGTGCCTCCGTGGGCACCTCGCCACCGCTGGCAAACTGGTACTGGAGGGCGAGCGGGTTCTCCTCGTCGTCCAGGAAGTAGAAGTCAACCTTTCCGCCGATGTAGGACCCACGGGCGTGTATGGTGGGCAGAGTCTTGATGGTGTCGTTCACCGTCGTCTGCACCGGCACCGTCCCGGCGCCGACGCGCCGTAGCTTCCAAATCTCCTCGAAATCGTAGAGGTTGGGCGCCATCGACCGGTCGGCGGGGTACCCGTGGTTGCCCTGGGCGATGAGCCCGAGCTCGGCCGCGCCGCTGCGCTTGAGCGAGCGCAGCACCGCGGTGGAGACGCCGAGCGCGGTGCTCCCTGGGATCGCGCGCGACCCTTCGGAGTGGAAGTAGTGCGCGTACATGGTCGCCGTGCCGAGGTCCTCGCGCAGGACCTCGCGGCGCATGTTCCAGTTGCGGAGCGAGCCACGCTTGGTGGGTACCTGAGCCGAGTAGGCAAGGGTAACGCCGCGCCCGGTGACGTCGGTAACGGTCTTGATCGACTCGTAGTCGCCCTCCGGGCGGCTGACCGCGCTGACAATCGTGAGGCCGGGGCAGAGGGGTACCCGTGGCACGGTGGCTTCCTGTGCGTGGGCCGATGCCGGCTGCAGTATCGCGATGCACAGTACCGTCGTGCGGGAGACGGAGCGCATCACGGGTCTCCCCCCATCGCGCCTGCGCCAACCATGAGATGCGACTCCGGCGCTGCACCCGGGGCGGTGCCCACCCACTCGTAGATGGGGTTGTTGTCCTGCCTTTTGATGCCGCGAGCATGGCGCTGGGACTGTACGCTGTTCCACCAGGTGTCCCACGATTCCTGTCGAGCCGCCTGATCGCTCATACCCTGGTTGCGTGCCTCGTTGTACCGGCTGCGAGCCGCCCCGTCGGCGTTGTCGTATATCGCAGGGTCTCCGAGCGGGCGTGCGGCGGGGTGGGCCTTGGCCGGATCAGGGTCCCAGTTTTCGCGCAGCCAGTTACGATTGTCGGGATCGCCTTGGAACGGACCCTTGCCCGCAGGTGCCTTTCCGGCGGACTTGCCGCCAGGTGGAGACGGTGTCCACGGCTTGGCTGGCTGTGCGCCGGGCGGTGGCGACCCGGGAGGTGGCGACGCTGCCGCGGGGCACTTCGTCACGGGGGGGCTGTTTCCAAGCGGCTGGGTCTTCCCGGGCCCGGCCGGAGGTGTGGGCGCGCTGCCCGTGGATGGCGGCGGTCCGGACGGCGATCCGAGCGGCTGCGTCTGCCCTGGCCCGGGCAAGGGTTTGTTTGGCATCGCGACCGTCCCGCCACCGGTTTGCGGCGGCGGTGCGTTGGCCGGTGGTGGCGGGAGTTTGCCGAACTGCGCGGCGCCATACTTCTGTAGCGCATTCGTGTAGCGATCCGCCGCCTGGCGCCACGCGAGGTACTCCGGGCTTTCTTTGAAATCGGCGCGGCCTTCCTGCAGCGCCTGTGAGAAACGCTCGCCCGTCTGTCGGACCTGCTCGCGCGCCTGATACAGCTCGTCGTTCAGTGGCTGCATCGCCGTCTCGCGGTCGGCCATCTGCGGCGCTTTCTCCAACGGGTTCAGCTCCTTGTAGGCGTCGTGGGCTTTGTATTGCGCCTTCTGTAGATTCTCCCCTGCCTTCACCCACCGCTTCGATGCCTCGAGGCTCCCGTCAGTCTCCGCCGCCGCCTTGGCTGCCGCGAGCTCCTGGTCGGCCTCCTTGACCGCGGCCTGCGCCAGCTCGTACCGCGTTCTGGCCGGGCCGATCTTGGCACCTGCCTCCGCCGCTGCGGTGTTGGCGGAGCTCACCCGCTCGGCCATCTCCTCCGGCTTCAACGGCGCCCAATCGTCGGCCTCGATCGGAGCATAGTCGCCCGTTTTTTTGCCGAATTGTCCGGGACCGCCCCCCTCGGCGGGTGGGCCGGGTGCTTCGGCGGGGGGGCCGGCCTCGCCTTCCGGTGCCCCGCCCGGGGATCCACTGGGTGGCTCGGCATCCGGTGGCGGGCTCTCGGCGCTAGTGGGGGCCGCACCGGCGGGCGGGCATTCCTGGGGCGGCGCCTGGGCTGGCGGCTTGCCGAAGATCGGGGGAAGGTCGGGCGGATCCCCCGCGGGAGGCGGGCCGCCGGTTTGAAACATGGGCCGCTCGAAAAACTTGAGCCCCGGGACCTTTTTGACGAGAAACGGCCAGCAGATCGTCATCGACTGGAGTACCCCTGCTGTGATGCCGGCAACCCACGCATCGAAGATGCAGTGGTCGCTGGCCAGGGCTCGCGCGTGCAATGGCGTGTCGAACCACTCCATTAGTCTCCCGGCACTGCTCACTGTCTGGTTGCCGCCCGGTACATACAGCGAGCCGCTGCAGATCAGGTATTCCCAGGTCCATCCGACCGCAACTGCCCCCATGATGATGGCCGCCTTCTCGACCGCACTCTGACCCCAGCCGGTGCCCGATACGCCGAGGGTGCCACCCGTCGCCGAGTCGATCCGCCACCAGCCGGTCGCTGTCGCGTCGCGTGCGGTGGCGGCACTGGCCGGGACCACGACCACATGACCGGTGCGAATATCGTCAGCGATCCGTGCCCGGAGATCCGGCGACAGCGTGCCCAGAAAACCGTCGCTCGCTGAAGTGACGGTCACCCACTTGCCTCCAGCCGCGTACGCCTCGGCCACCGAGCCGAGCGGGCCGGATGCGCCGCTGTACACCAGGGCCTCGGCGTTCGTGTCGCGCACACCCTGTCGGTGGCGGGCCGCTGCCGCGTTCGGTACATCGAGAGTCGCGCCGACGTCGTTGGCCGCAATGTCCGTGGCCGTGAGGTGCTCGATGCCCGTGCCGCGGCGGGCAAGGAAATCGTGTCGGGTGAGGACGTTCGGCTGGTCGAGAAAGACGTCGCGCTCCAGGGCCGCGGGCATGCGCGTGATCGCCAGGGCGTAAAGCGGCGAGGGAAGCGGAGTGGCGAGATCGTTGAGGCGGTCGAGGACCGCAGTCGGCGTCGAGCCGGCGGACTCAGCCGGGGTGCGCAGCAACGTGCCGTTGGCCAGCGCGGCCTGCGCCGCGAGGTGGGCCACATAGGTCGGGGCCACTGCACTGCCCAGCGGCAGGATGTCGGTCGAGCGGAAGAGGGCGAGACTCCGCTCGAGCCGCCGCGTGTCGTCCAGCTCGAGTGCCACGGGCCTCGCGCTCGATCGAGCGGCAGGGCCTACGAGGTCGAAAAGCTGGCGTCGGATGATGGAAGCTGGCCGGCCGGGCACCAGGATCTCGTACTCGAGCCAAGCCGCGCTGAGCTCGCCATCCGCTCTCTCCCGCGGACCGAGAGCACCGGCGATGGCGCCGCCCAGCCCACCGAAGCCATCACCCCGCGGCGCTCCTGCCTTCCCGGATGCTTCAATGACCGCCTGCCCGACCGCCGCTTTCCCGATCGTGAGCGCGGCGCGCCACTTTCGCTGCTCCAGCATCTGGCTGCTGAATGTCGCCGCACGATCGCCGCCGGTGCCGGGGAAGCCCGGCTGCCACGAATCGGGCATGACTTGGAACTTGACCGGCCCTGCGGCCAGGTCTGCTGTGCGAAGAGTGTGCTCGAGCGCCTTCGCTTCAGCCATGGTTCCGCCGGACGCGCGCTCCGTGACCAGGCGAATGGTGACCCTATGGTAGAGGGTGGAGTCCAGCGCCTTTGTGGGGATCGTCTGTGCGGCTGGCACGCGTGCCGTTCCCTGCGCATTGCCCAGGACGTCCAGATCGGCCCACCGGCCCTGCTCCTGCACCTGGACCCACCAATGATCGCGGAGGGCCTGCAGAGCGCTTCGGACGCGGTCCGGCTGGGCGGTCCCGAAGAGTTCCGTCGTCAGCGCTCGTCCGAGACGGTGCGTTTGCTCGGCCGTCCGCGCGTCCAGCTCGCGGAACATTCCGGTGACCTTGTCGAGGCGATCGTCGACGGACCGAAGTAGACGCCCTGAGTCGAACCCGTGGAGGCTTGCCAGCTGCTGCACCTCTCGACGCCAGCCACGCTCCTGGGCGCCGCTCGTATTGCCGGCCGCTTCGCGCCGCTCGGCCACGAGCCGAGGCAGCAGCTCGGCCGCCATGGCGTCGCCCATGTCGCCGCGCGCCAGCCGCACTGTGTGGCCGGCTTCGGTGAGGAGGGTGGCGAGGAGTAGCGCGCGGTCGAGGCTGTTGCCTTGGCCGTCCATGAGCACGCCCATCGAACCGCGAAGCACTCCGATATAGGGAATCCAAACGGATCGTTGACGCACCCACTGGAGGTGCATCATGGGATCCGCGCCCAGTCGTTCGGCCACGTATGCTGGATCCCATCGGTCGCGGGATGCGGTTTGATCGCCATAGGCGATGGCCTGCAGGGCCCTCTCGACCACCGGGCCCTGGACCGGGCCGCCCACGGCCTGCAGTGACCCGGGATGCTCCCGCGAGAGCCATACCCCGCTGCCTATGCCGAAGACGATCAAACTCAACAGCACGATCATGCTGCGACGGGCGTTCACTTCGCCTTCCCCTCCGACTGCGTCGCCGTCGCCTCGACCACCCCCTCCGCCGCCCGCTGCACCACCGGCGTCAGCAGATCCTCGCCGTCCGACTTGGCCTTTCGCTTCTCCGATTTCTCCGCCAGCACCGCCCCGTTCGCGGACTCGAGACGGTACTTGAGCGTCAACTCGTCCTTGTTCCGCGAGCCGTAGGCGTAGTCGTACACCGCGCTGCTCGCCGCGCCTGCGACCGCCCCGGCCGCGACCCGGCCGACGGTCGAGCCGGCGGACCCCGCCACCGACCAGGCGCCTTGCTGCACCGCACCGCCGGCCGCCCTGCCGAGAAGCCCGCCGCCGGTCTTCCGCTCGTGCTTTATTGAGGGAAGAAGCAGGAAGCGGCATCCGGCGAGCTTCGCCTCCTCGCGGACCTGTGACTGGAGCCGCGCGCTGAGCGGCTGCACCGCGAGGGACGGCCCGGTGAGGAAACTGGTGAGCGCGTCGCGGACCGCGGTCACCGGGTCCATGCCGGCGGGTGCGGCCTCGACCGATGCGGGCGCCAGGCAAATCTGGGTCGCCTTTGGCGCCGCCGCGGGGTCGCTCTGCGCGGCGACCGCGGCCGGCGCGAGCGCCATCGGAAGGGCGGCGTGAAGCAGGCGCAGAGCGATGGAGCGGGTCATGACTTCCCTCCGGTCTCGAGGAGCTTCCTGATCTCGGGATCGTTCTGCTCCAGCAACACCGCGTTGTCGCGCACCACGCCCGGCGGGAGCGCGGATGCCTTGCCCCCGCGCCGGGCCACCTGCTGACTCACGTTCAGCAGCGCGGCGAACACTAGCGCTGCCTCGCGCGGTGGCACGCCAACCCGCCGGAGCGATTGCGCCAGCGGCGAGCACGCTTCCAGAGTGCGCGTCATCCGGGCGAGGCTCTGCGAGGAAGGATCGCTGCGCCGCGAAGTCGCACAACTCCTGGCGCCCGGCGCGTACAACGCTGGCAGCACCTTGCGCAGGGTCGCCATCGTGAGCTGGTACTCGGCGACGGTTCTCGTATCCTCGGCACTCCGGTACTGCGCCGCTCCGGTCGTTACGAAGCTGGGCCCCGCAAGCAGCGCGAGCGTGCAACCGGCGGAGCGGAATGGACGGGCGGTGAAAGACATGTCAGGTCTCCTATACCCTACTGAGCAACGCCCGAATCGGGTGGAACTCCCCTCATTCGGCCAACTGGCCCGGACGCCCCGGTGCAAGCGGCGAGGGGCGTCGAGACTCACGCGCCAACCCCGCGTGCACGTTTAGGAACGCACGGGAACCAGGCGGATCCCCTCATCTGCGACCTGGTGACAGCCCATTACGACCCATCCGCGGCATTGAGGAACGCCCATTTGGGGCGTACAATCCCTCATTCACCCTGAGATGCCAGCGCAGGCGACCCCGAAACCAACTCCGATGCCCGACGAACCTGCCTCCTCTCAAGGCGCCATCACCCAGTGGCTGCTGGAGTGGGGCCGCGGTGGCGACAAGCAGGGGCTCGATCAGATGCTCCCGCTCGTCTACGAGGAGCTGCATCGCCTTGCTGCCCACTATCTGAGCCGGGAAGCCACCGGTCACACGCTGCAGCCTACCGCCCTGGTCCACGAGGCTTATCTCCGCCTGGTGGACCAGCGGCGGGTGGACTGGCGCAACCGCGCGCAATTTCTCGGCGTCGCCGCCAGCATGATGCGGCGAATCCTGGTCAATCACGCCCGCGACAGATCGGCGCGGAAGCGCGGCGGGAACCAGGACCGGGTGTCGCTCAGCCTGGTTGAGTCGCCGTCGGGACGGCCCGACGTGGAGCTCATCGCCCTGGAGGACGCTCTGCTACGCCTGGCGGCCCTCGACGAGCGGAAGAGCAAGGTGGTGGAGCTCAAGTTCTTCGGAGGACTGACCATCGAGGAGATCGCCGAAGTACTGCAGATCTCGGGCGCCACCGTGGAGCGCGAATGGGCCTTCGCCCGTGCATGGCTGTACGACGCGATCGAGGGGTCGGGAGCTATTGGATGATCGGCAGATGGCGATGAACAGCGATCGCTTCCAGCGGTGTGAGGCGCTGTTTCACGCCGCCCTGCCTCTGTCGGAGGAGGACCGCGTAGCCCTCCTCGAGCGGAGCTGTAGCAACGATCTTCAGCTCAGGGCCGAGGTCGAGCGGCTTCTCGCTGCGCACGCCCGGGCCGGCGACTTCATAGCGTCCCCCGCGGTCGCCTCGGTAGATAGGACGACCGGCGATCCGAGCTGGGTCGGTCGGCTGGTCGGACCCTATCGTGTGGTGCGCGAGATCGGCCGGGGCGGGATGGGAGCGGTCTATCTCGCCGAGCGGGCCGACGGCCAGTACGAGGTGCGGGTCGCGCTGAAGGTGATCAAGCGTGGCATGGACACAGAACAGGTGCTCGCCCGGTTCCGGGCCGAGCGTCAGATCCTGGCCTCGCTCGACCATCCCAACATCGCCCGGCTCCTCGACGGCGGAAGCACGGACCAGGGCGTCCCCTTCTTCGCCATGGAATACATCGAGGGCGAGCCCATCGACGCCTGGGCCCAGCGGCGGGCGCTCACGGTGGACGATCGACTCCGCCTGTTCCTCCAGGTCTGCGGCGCCGTGAGCTATGCGCACCAGCACCTGGTGGTCCACCGGGACATCAAGCCGCTCAACATCCTGGTGACGGCGGACGGAGCGCCGAAGCTGCTCGACTTCGGCATCGCGAAGGTGCTCCACGAGGACGCCGAGGAGGCCACCTCCACGGTGACCGGGATGCGGCTGCTGACCCCGGAATACGCCAGCCCCGAGCAGGTCGAGGGACAGCACGCCACCACCGCGAGCGATGTCTACTCACTCGGCGTGGTGCTCTACGAGCTGCTCACCGGCCGCTCCCCTTATCGGGTGCGAAGCCGCTCACCGCTGGACGTGGTGGAGGCGGTCCGGACAACCGATCCGGAGCGGCCCAGTGCCGCCGGTGGCACCGAGAAGCTCCGCCGGCGCCTCCGCGGGGACCTCGACACCATCCTGCTCACCGCCCTCAGAAAGGAGCCGGCTCGACGCTACCAGTCGGTCGAGCAGTTCGCGGGCGACGTGCGTAGGCACCTCGAGGGCCTGCCGGTCCGCGCGCGCCCCGACACTTTCGGCTACCGGGCCGGCAAGTTCGTGCGGCGCAACCGGGTGCCGGTAGCAGCAGGCGTTCTGCTGGCGCTCGCGCTGCTCGGCGGCACCGCGGCCACGGCCTACCAAGCCCGGCAGGCTCGCGCCGCACAGGCGCGCGCGGAGCAACGCTTCTCCGACGTGCGCAAGCTGGCCAATGCGCTGCTGTTCGATTATCACGACGCCATCCGCGACCTCCGCGGTGCGAGGCCGGTGCGAGAGCGAATGGTCCGGGACGCGCTCGGCTACCTCGACGGCCTGTCCAGCGAGTCGCGCGAGGACCCGACGCTCCAGCGCGAGCTCGCCGGCGCTTACCAACGCATCGGGGACCTGCAGGGCGGGGAGCCGTCGAGTCTCGGCGATACGGAAGGCGCCGCGCGGAGCTATTCCAAGGCGCTCGGCATTCTCGAGTCGGTCCTCCGGGCCGACAGCACCAATGGCGGGCTGCGCCGGGATGTGGCCCACTCCGCCATGTCGCTCGGGCGCGTCGTGTGGAGTCGGGGGGATCTCGCCGCCGGCCTGGCCCACGCCCGCCGAGCCCGCGCGCTGCTCGATCCGCTGGTCGCGTCGAGTCCCACGGACACAGACCTTCGGCTGCAGCTCAGCGCGGCGAACAATCTGTTGGGGCAGATCTCGCTGGAGGAGGGGAAGATCGCCGAGTCGATGGAGTATCACCGAGCCGACCTGGCACAGTTCGAGTCGGCGCCCGAGTCTGAGCGGCGGCGCCCCGACGTGCGCCATGCCATCTCGGTGACCTACGGCTATCTGGGCGACGCGCAGGCCGAGTCGGACGATGTCGCGGGAGCGCTGGAGAGTCATCGGCGGAGCCGGGCTCTGCGACGCCAGCTCAGCGCCGAATTCCCGGACAACGCCACCTACGCCACGCAAGCATCCACTGCCCGCTATTACGAAGCCACCACGCTCGCTCACCTGGGCCGGTGGGAGGAGTCGCTGGCGCTTCACCTCGAGGGGCTCGCCGAGGATCCGACCGGCTCGTTCACCCTGTGCCGGGTGGGCGAGGCCCTTGGCGCCCTCGGCCGGCATCAGGAGGCTCTGGACCATCTGACCCGGGCGCTCCGGAAACACGAGCAGGACCTTCGGGCCGATACGGCCAGCCTGTATAACCGCCTGGCCGTAGTCGAGGATCGGGGGCGCATCTGCTCCACCCTTGCGAGCCTCGGCCGGCCCGACGCGCCGGCGAGCTGTGCCCGGGCCACGGCCTTCGGCGCCGCGATCACGGTCGAGCCGGGGCACGCCTTCCCACGGGCGTTTCTCGCCGCGGCCTGGACCCAGGTGGGAGTCGCGTACGAGACCCTGGCCCGACGTCCCGGCGTCGCCCCGGCGGATCGGCGGGACTATCGCCTGGCGGCCAGGGACCGGCACCGGCGGAGCCACGAGATCTGGGCCGACCTGAAGACGCGTGGTCTGGTGAGCCCCGTGGATACGGGCCGGGTCTCCGCCGCGCGCCGCGCGCTGGAGCGTGCCGAACGGTTGGGGGCACCCGCCGAGCCCTCCGGCCCGCGTTAGATTTCCCGGGTGACCCACACCGATTCCACGACCCCGCCGGACGCCGGCCGCGAGGCTGCCCGCAAGGACTTTCTTCGGGAAAAGGTCGCCGCCGATGTCGCCAGCGGCCGGTTCGGCAGGCCGATCACCACCCGCTTCCCGCCGGAGCCCAACGGCTACCTCCACATCGGGCACGCCAAGTCCATCTGCCTGAACTTCGGGATCGCCGCCGAGTACGCCGGTCGCTGCAACCTCCGGTTCGACGACACCAACCCGACCACCGAGGACATCCGCTATGTAGACGCCATCCGGAACGATGTCCGGTGGCTGGGCTTCACCTGGGACGAGGAGCGGTTCGCCAGCGACTACTTCGAGCGGCTCTACGACATAGCCGAGGGGCTGGTCCGTGGCGGCAAGGCGTACGTCGATTCCCAGAATGAAGAGGCCATTCGCAGAGGCCGTGGCACGGTGACCGTGGCGGGCACGCCAAGCCCGCACCGGGACCGTACCGTCGAGGAGAATCTCGATCTGCTGCGCCGGATGCGCTCCGGGGATTTTCCCGATGGTGCCCACGTCCTCCGGGCCCGCATCGACATGGCGCATCCCAACATGCTCATGCGCGATCCGCTCCTGCTCCGCATCCGGCACGCGGCGCACTATCGCCGCGGCACCGAGTGGTGCGTGTATCCGCTGTACGACTTCGCGCACGGGCTCTCGGATGCTTTCGAAGGGATCACCCACTCCCTCTGCACCCTCGAGTTCAAGGACAACCGGGAGCTGTACGACTGGCTGGTGCGCGAAGCGGGCTTCGAACGGCCGCCGGAGCAGACCGAATTCGCCCGCCTCGAGCTGGACTACACCGTGCTCAGTAAGCGCAAGTTGCTCCGCTTGGTCACCGAGCAGCACGTGGCCGGGTGGGACGACCCGCGAATGCCTACCCTGGCCGGGCTTCGACGCCGGGGTGTGACGCCGGAAGCCATCCGGGCGTTTGCCGACAAGATCGGCGTGGCGCGCTCGGATGCGCGGATCGAGCTTGCCACCTTCGAGCATGCGGTACGGGACGATCTCAACCAGCGGGTGCCTAGAGTCATGGCGGTGGCCCGGCCGCTCAAGCTGGTGCTCACGAACTACCGCGAAGGCGAGGTCGAGACCCTCGATGCCCCGCTCTATCCCCATGACGTGCCGAAGACAGGGTCCCGGCCGGTGCCGTTTGCGCGGGAATTGTGGATCGAGCGCGACGATTTCATGGAGGATCCGCCGAAGAAGTTCTTTCGGCTCGCCCCCGGCCGCGAGGTGCGGCTGCGGTATGGGTACCTGGTGACTTGCACGGAGGTGATCAAGAACGCGGCGGGGGAGGTCGTGGAGCTGCGCGCGACCTATGACCCGGCTACCAAAGGCGGCGACGCGCCGGACGGCCGTCGGGTGCAGGGAACCATCCACTGGGTGGCAGCCGGCCAGGCACTGGATTGCGAGCTGCGGCTCTACGACCGGTTGTTCGCGGTGCCCGATCCTGAGACCGTACCGGAGGGTCAGGACTTCGTCGCGGCCCTTAATCCGGAGTCGCTGGTGATCCTCCATGATGCCAAGGTCGAGCCCAGTATTGCCTCGGATCCACCGGGGACACCCTATCAGTTCGAGCGAACCGGCTACTTCGTGAGCGACCCTGTGAATTCCCGGGAGGGTAGGCTGGTGTTCAACCGAACCGTGGCGCTGCGGGATTCCTGGGCCAAGCTCAAGGGCAAGTAACCTCGCGGCCCACAATAGCCTGAACCATGCCCGCCAAGAGTAGCAAATCCCCGTGGAAAAAGCCCGCGCCCAAGCGCACCAGTAAGACCAAGCTTACGCCGGCCGCGAAGTCCAAAGCCAAGGCCGCCGCCAAACGAGCGGGGCGACCTTACCCGAATCTCGTGGACAACATGCAGGCCACCGTGAAGTCCAAGCGACGGAAGAAGGCCGGGAAGGGCTAGGCGGTCGCCAGCTCGGGCGCAGCCATGACGCGATGGTCCCACCGCCGCACCATGGCCGCGAACGTCGCCGCCAGCGAGGGGTCGAATTCCAGGCCGGCGCGCTGCTCGATGTATTGCAGGGCGGCCTCCGACTCCCACGCATCCCGATAGGGTCGCCGGGTCCGCAGGGCGTCGTACACGTCACACACGTGGACCAGGCGGCTCCCGTAGTGCGTGTCCCGGGGAGCGTGGCGGCAGGGGTAGCCGGATCCGTCCACCATCAGGTGGTGCTCGTAGGCGACGACCGCGGCCATATCCAGCGGCTGATCGCCGGCGAGTAGAATGCGCGCCCCTTCCGCGGGATGGCGCTGGATCTCCGCCCGCTCCGTCTCGGTCAACTTGCCCGGCTTCAGCAGCACCTCCTTGGATACTCTCACCTTGCCCAGGTCGTGCAGCAGCCCGGCCACTCCCACCGCGCGCACCTGTGCCGAGCCGAGCTCGAGGGTCTCCCCCAGCGCCATCGCCAGCACCGCGACGTTCATCGAGTGCGTCGTGGTGTACTGGTCGAATTCCTTGAGCTGGAGCAGAGGAAGCACCGAAGCCCGCTCGGCGTGCATGGCCACCGACAGCGACTGCACGATGACTTCGGCCTCCAGCAGCGGTAACCGGCCCGACCGGCTCACCTCATCGTGCACCCAGGTGATCGCCTGGCACTCCTCCTGGAGCCCGTAGTCGATGGCCGCGAGGGCGGCGGCCGCCGGTGCGGGCGCGGTCTCGCGATGGACCGCGACATGGCCGAACCGCAGGTTGCCGCTGCCCGAGTGCCGGATCGAGGAGCTGTCGAACGGCCGTCCCGCCAATCGTTCCGCCAGCATGTCGAGGAAGGACTCGAACTCGTCGGCTCCCGCCTCGCCGGTGACCTCGATCCGCTGGATGCCGGCCTCGGCGAGCCGGGGCGCCCAGTCCCACGCGCGCAGCTCGTGGATGACCCGCTGCCGGAACACGACCTCGCCGTCCAGCAGCGAAAACTCCAGCCGCAGGCCCTCCGCCTGCTGCAGATCCTGGAGCTGTCGGTACGCGGCGTCCGCGGCGCGGCGGTACGCGGGGTGATCCTCGCCGTAGAGGACGGAAGCCGAGAGCGCCTGGGTCAGGCCGGTGAGAAAGCGAACCGCGTCGCTCATCGGATCCTCGCCGAGGCGGCGCCACGTACCTCGGGGTCGCGGTGCCGCTCCGCCATCGCCAGGGCGCCGGCCGCGTGGGGGTGCGTCCCGTAGCGCTCGGCCAGCGCCTTGAGCGCGGCCAGCATCGCGGGCGACTTGGGCGCCAGGCGCAGACCGCCCCACCAGCGTCGCTGCTTGGCCACGCCCGCCAGTCGCGCCACGCGGTCGGGATCGGCGCTTCCGGCGAGCGCGCGCACCGCGAGCAGCCGCAGCTCCATGTCGCGCGCCCAGTCTCGAGCAATCCGATCCACGGCCGGCGCGACTTCCCGAGGGCACGATGTCCCGGCCGCGGTGAGCACCATCGTCAGCACGGCCGGGTCGGCGTCGGTGAGTCCCAGGGCGATCGCCGCGTCGCGGGTGTTGGGCGAGTCGAGCAGCAGCCGAAACGCCTCCCGGCGCACCCGGGGCTCGTCGTGCCCGGTGTAGGGCATCGGCGTAAAGCCTTCCGGCCACGGTCCCAGCCGTCCCAGCAGCAGGAGCAGGTTACGCTGGACGAACCACGGGGTGTCCGGCAGTCGGGCGGCGACGGCGGGAGCGGCCGGCGCACCGACTTCACCGAGAATGCGAAGCAGGCTCCACCGAGTGGACCGATCCTCCGCCGCGCCGAGGGCATCCAGCAGGGGAACACTGGCCTCGCCACCCAGGTGGGCCACCAGGGCCTCGATGACGTGGAAGTCCATCGGCTGCCGGCCCAGCTCGCGGTCGAGCAGGGCGGGCGAGGCCACGCGGCTCCACACGACGTCGGTGCTGGCGCCGGCTTTCGTGGCGACTTCCAGCACCTCCACGAGCAGCCGGGTCTGGCCCTCTTCGAGCATCCGGTCCATTGCCTGGTAGACCCGGGGTCCGATGTCCCCGATCTCGAGGCCGACCCGCAGGAGATCCTCGGGATGGAGGTCGAGGTCGGGCGCCGTGCCCGGCACTGGGGTCTGTGCCCGGGTATTGCGGACCATGTGACGCAGGGCCGACGCGTACGCCTCGGGGTTCGGATCATCCAGATCCCAGTCGGACACGAGCCGCCCCACGTTTTCGCGGAGCGCGCTATCCGCCGCCGTGGCGACCTCGGGCGAGTCGGATTCGGCGTGCTGCGCCAGTTTGCCGAGCATGAGCATCAGGCTGTCGGAGACGCTCCGCTTGGCCGATTCACCGGCCGCCTCGACGACCTTCAGCACGGCGTCCGCCGCGAGGGTCTGGGAGGCGGCCAGCATGAAGCGGCGGCGGTTGGGCTCATCCACGCCCACTTGGAGCAGGCGCTCCAGCGCTTGCGGCTCCAGCGAAGCGACCAGGCGGCTGAGACGCCGGCGCAACCATGCCTGTTCCACCGTCTCGCCGACCGCCACTTCCTCGGCCACGCGCGTGAGGTAGCTCACCACCGTCTCGTCGTAGCCGGACTCGGTCATGCCCCGATTGATGGCGGCTGCCAGGACGCCGAGATGGTCGCTGCCGGCGAGGTCGGTCTGACCACCGTCGGGCAGCGCCGCCTTGGCGAGATCCATCCAGAGCTGGAGCTCGGTGCCGTCGCCCTCCCCATCCGAGTCCGGGGCAGGCTCGTCCGACAACTCCAGCCGGTCGTATTGGGCCGGATAGAGCTCGGCGTGGGACCAGCGGCGCGCGTCCTCAGGCTGGAGCCCTATCGGTCCGCGCTCGCGCCGAGGGTCCACGCCGAGCGTCGCGAGCAGGGCGCCCACCTCAGCCTGGGTGATCCCGCGCTCGAGGCGAAGGGCGGCGACGCGATGTCGGTGAAAGCGCTGCGCGAGGTTGGCGAGGAGACTGCTGCCGGGGTCGCTGGCCACGCCGTCGATGACGAACTGTCGCCGGGCGATGCCTAGGGTCAACGTGCTCCGGCGCCCGAGGACGCCGCCCAATGCCTGCGTAAGACGGTCGGCGGCGGCCACCAGGATGGGGTGTCCCTCGGGATAGGCGGACTGGTGGCCGAGGGCGAGTGAGAACTCCACGAGCAGTTCAGAAAGCTCCCGCGCGAGCGGGGCGCGCTCGGCGGTGGGAGGATGGCCAGCAGGCTGTGATCCGATTCGGACGGAACCCGACGCTGACATGTAGTCGCGCACCCTCGTGGCGTTGACACCCCTCCCCGGAATGCCCTCCCAGGCACACCTCGGGGCCGGAGACGGCCGACCGACAGGTTGGTCGGCGGCCCGGTGGCCCGAGAACTTCCCCCTGGGGGCAAGAGGCGCGCCGCCGTGGAGATGTGATTCAAGTCGTTGAATGTGAGTGACTTCTCACGGGGGAGATGGCAAGTACGGGCGGGTGGTCGTGCGAAGTGCAGTTTTTGGGACCTGCTGACGGGATCAGCCCAGGGTCAGGAGTAGAACGTCCACTGCCGACGCTGGGCGGCGGAGGGCTCAGAGGTCACGGTCGTAGCGGGCTCCGACCGGGGTGTCTCCGCGGGCCCGGCCTGCTTCGGCTCGGGGCCTGGATTGTCGGACGTCTCGGCGGCGCTCTCCGGCCCCGAGCGATGGGTGGTCCGCCGCTTCCGTGCAATGGCCTTGAGGAAGGTCCAGCCGGACGCCACACGCCGCTTCAACGATGGTGGTTCGCCAGGCGGCGCGGGTACAGCTCTTTCGTCCGAGTCTGCCGCTAACGCCGGCTGCAGCCAGTGGGGGGCCGATCGCTCGGACTGGATCCCCCGGTATACGGGATGAGCGGTGATGGGGAGCCAGGTTCGCCTGGCCCGATGGAAAATGCGCGCTTCGGGCGGAATCTCCGAGCTGCGGATGGCCAGCCGGAAAGACAGGGACGATCGGTACCGCAGCTCCCGTCCAGGCGATAGTTCTACCAGGAATTCGGTCATGCTCCCTCTACTGGATCCACCCGAGCCGCCGCCCACCATCCCCCTTGGCAAGTTACGATGCCGGCGGGAGAGTTCAACTGGTGGGCGGGACCCGGCCGCTGCCATAAGTCTAATACCCCGGATTCTGGACGATGCCAGGCGCGACGTCGATCTCCGTTTGCGGGATCGGGTACAGCGTCTGGAACGCCGGGATCCCCATTACATCGTCCGCCAGCCCCTGCCGAACCAGGTCGGGCCAGCGGTCCCCCTCGAACGCCAGCTCGAGCTGGCGCTGTAGGTCGATCTCCGCGAGCACGTCCGCCTGGGTGCTGACCTCCACGCCGAGGGTGTGGGTGGCCAGGCCGGCCCGGACCCGGATCGGGTTGTACGCGTCCACCGCGCCGACCAGGTCGTTCCCCCTCGCCAGCGCTTCGGCCTTGATCAGCAGTACTTCCGCCAGCCGGATGACGTGGAAGTCTTCCGCGCCGATCGTGGTGGGGAACTTGAGCCCCGAGGCCTCTCCCTCGGTGTCGCCGAAGACCGACCAGGTGCCCCGCACGTCGGCTGGGTCGAAGAGGTCGATCAGCTTCTGGGAGGGTCCCACCGACCCTTCGCCGCCCAGGTCGGCCGAGGTGTAGTAATAGCCGTGCCAACTGAACTGCTCGGCGGTGAAGATGACCTTCAGGATGTCCTCCGGCGTGTCGGTGCCCTCGGCGTCGAACAGCGTCGTGAAGTCCTCCGCCAGCTCATAGCCCTGGGCCAATACTTCATCGGCCTCGGCGACCGCGGTTGGGTAGTCCGCCTGATAGAGCGCCACCCGCGCCTGGAGCGCGTCCACGAAGCCGGTGGTGACGCGGGTGGCGTCGCCGGTCTCGGTGACCAGGGTCTCGGCCTGCGCCAGGTCGGCACGAATCTGGGCGTAGGCCTCTGCGGCCGGCGTGCGGGTGATCTGCGAGGCTTCGTCCACGCTGCTCGGCGAGACCAGCGGCATGGGGATGTCGCCCCAGAACTTCGTGAGGTTATGGAGATGGAGCGCCCGCAGAGCGTACGCCTCGCCCAGAATCTGGTTCTTCTCCGTCTCGTCCAGGTCGGTAAGGGGTGGCACCTTCTCCAGGATGACGTTGACCCGGTTGAGGGCGTCGTAGATGGTCTGCCAGATGGCCTCGACCGAGGCGTTGTTCGGTCGAAGCTGATTGCGGTCGACGAACGCGTACGAACCCGAGATGCCGGTACTCACCACATTGTCGGCGGACAGGTCGCCGAAGGTGATGAATTCCGAGCCATAGTAGGCGCCTGTCGTGTAATTCATGGCGTTGTAGGCACCCGTCAATGCCGCGCGCGCCCCTCGGGCGTCGGTGATCGAGGTCTCGGTGGGTAGCGCGTCCGGCGGACTCTGATCGAGGATCGAATTACAGGCCGTCAGCGACCCGATGAGCACGACGGCGAAAGCAAGACTGGAACGCATCGCGTAAGCTCCCGTGAACTGGTCGGTGGCGGCTACCAGGAGGCCTGGACGCCGAAGGTGAAGGTGCGGGCCTGCGGATAGGCGTAGAAGTCGGTGCCAAGTCCCACATCCGCGAAGAACTGCCCGTTGCTGTTCACGTCCGGCGTGTAACCGGAGTAGCCGGTGATCGTGAACAGGTTGCGCACCGAACCGTACAGGCGGGCCGAGGCGAAGCCGAGCCCGCCGGCCACCTGCTCGGGAAGCCGGAATCCCAGGGTCAGGTCCTGCATCCGAAGAAACGATCCGTCCTCCAGGTAGCGGCTGGAGATCTCCGCCGCGCCGGAGACGCCGTCGTAGCTCGCGCGCGGCGTGTCGGTGACATCACCCGCCTGCTGCCACCGGTCCAGCACGTCCCTGAACTGGTTGTCCAGATACCAGCCCCCGGCGTCGCTGAAGATTCGCATCGCGTTGAAGACGTCGTTCCCCTGGCTGAAGGTGAAGAAGCCGGTGAGATCGAGACCCTTGTACGTGAACGTGCTGGTAAAGCCGCCGGTGAAATCCGGGTGGGGGCTCCCGACGATCGTGAAGTCGTCGGAACCGATCGACCCGTCGCCGTTCACGTCCTTGTAGATGGCATCGCCGGTGGCAGGGTCCACGCCCAGGAATTGCAGCGTGTAGAAGGCGCCGATCGGCTGGCCCACCTGGACCCGGTTGAGGCTGCGGATGCCGTCGGAGAACGGCTGATCGTTGAACAGCGCCGTCACCTTGTTCCGATTGAAGGCCACATTGAGCGTGGTCGTCCAGCGGAAGCCATCCGTGTTCCGGGAATCGATGTTGACCGTCGTGAGCCCGAGCTCGAGGCCGCGGTTGATCACATTGCCTACGTTGTCGAACACGCTGGTATAGCCGCTGGTCGCCGTGATCGGACGGGACAGCAGCAGGTCACGGGTCTTCTTCTGATACCAGTCCGCCGTCAGGCTCACCCGGCCCTTCGCGAAGGCCATGTCCACGCCTGCGTTGAACTGCCTGGTGGATTCCCACTTGAGATCCGGGTTCGGCAGGTTGTCCGGGGCGATGCCCGGGGTCTCACCGTAGTTGGCGCTGGTCACCAGGCCCTGGAACGGATAGTTCTCGATGGCCTGGTTCCCCGTGACCCCGAAGCTGGCCCGGAGCTTCAGGAAGTCGAAGAACCCGCCGCGAATGCCCGACTCCTCGCTCAGCAGCCACGAGGCCGACACGGACGGGAACACGCCCCACCGATCGTTGGGGCCGAACCGCGACGAGCCGTCGGTGCGGAGACTGCCACCGAAGGTGTACTTCCGGTCGAGCGTGTAACTGCCGCGGGCGAAGAACGAAACCAGGTTGTTCTCGAACTCCGTCCCGTCGAACTCGGTGATGATCGTCGCGTTGCGGACTTCCTTGAACTCGTCGCTGCTGAACCCCTCGCCACGGATAAAGTTCAGCTCACCCCGGTTCAGCTCCACGCTGCCGCCGGCGGTGGCCTCGATCTCATGCCGGCCGCCGAGATCGGGCATCAGGGTGGCGAAGTTGTCGATGACGTACCGGTCCCGCGCGGAGTAGCCGCTCTTCGCCACGCCGTTGGCGCTCGAGGCATAGGTCCCCGAGACCAGCCTGGATTCGAACTGGTCCTCGCGCAGGTTCACCATGTCGAGGCCGAGCCGGCTGGTGAAGTTGAGCGACGGGGTGATGCGGAGGCGGGCTTCGACGTTCCCGAGCACGTGGGTCGTGCGGGCCCCCATATCGTTGAAATCCAGCAACGCGGCCGGATTGGAGTACTCCAGGCCGTCATCCAGCGTCGAGTAGTCACCCGACGCCAGCCGGACCGGCACCGTGGGCGCCTCGCCGACCGCGTTGGTGATGATGCCCGTGCCACTTCCATCGCCCTCGACCCGATGGTTGCGATCGCCCGAAATCGCGAGACCGGTGCGGAGGGAGAGCGTCCCGCTGGGATTGAAGTCGAGGTTGATGCGGCCACCGAGCCGCCGATAGCCGGAGGAGCGGACGATGCCGTCCTGGTCGAACCAGGTGCCGGAGATCCGGTACGCGAGCCGCTGGTCGCCGCCGCTGACCGCTAGCTCCGAGCTGCTGATCGGCGCGGACCGAAGGACCGCGTCCTGCCAGTCGGCGTTGACGCTGTCCGCCACGCCGAGCGCGCCGTAGTAGTCCTCGCCGTACCCGTCATTGAGCGCGCTCTCGTTGAAGAACTCGATGTACTCGGAGCTGTTGAGCAGCTCCAGCCGCCGTGCGGCGGACTGGGTGCCGATGTAGGAGTTGAAGGTGACGTTGGTGCGGCCGGCCTGTCCGCGCTTGGTGGTGATGAGGACTACGCCGTTGGAGCCGCGCGAGCCGTAGATGGCGGCGGCCGCGGCGTCCTTCAGCACGTCCACGCTCTCCACTTCGTCCAGGCTGAGTCCGCTGAGCGCCGCGATGCTCTGGCCGCCCGCGTCGAGCTGGCTGACGTCGCCCGAGATCATCGGCACGCCGTCGATCACGTAGAGAGGATCGTTGCTGGCCGACACCGACGCCGAGCCGCGGATGCGCACGCTGGGCGCGTTCCCCGGATTGCCGGCGTTCTGCACCACCTGGACGCCGGGGGCCTTCCCCTGCAGCGCGCCGTCCACGCTCGAGATCGGCTGCCCCGCCAGCTCGTCGGCCTTGACCGACGAGATGGCGCTGGCCAGCTCGCCCCGGGTCTGGGTGCCGTACCCGACCGAGACGATCTCCTCCAGTTGCGCGACGCCCGGAACCAACGTGAAGTCGACCACCGCCTCCTCGCCGGCGGTCAGCGTCACCAGGGTCTGGGAGGGGCCGTAGCCGATGAGCTGTACTCGCACCGCGACCGTTCCGGGGGACACACCCGCGAAGCGGAACTGGCCGCTGGCATTGGTCTCCGTGCGCGCGGCCGTTCCCACGACCGAGACCTGGGCGCCCTGAATGGGCGTCCGGTTGGCGGAGTCGGTCACGGTGCCGCGGATCGACGCCTGCTGGGCCTCGAGGGTCGCGGTCGTGGACGGGGCCAGGATGGCGATGGCCAGTGCGATCAGGACGTACCGAGTTCGGATCATGGCGCTCCCCCGATGAGATGTCCCTGCGTGCTACCGCGGCGGGATGGTGGCCCGGCCGCTCTTCGGATCGTAGGTGCTGCCCGCTGGCAGCAGGTGCACCCGCAGGTCGGTGGCGCCGAGGCGCTTCCCTCCCAGGGCGGGAATGCGCGCCCGGCGCGCGTCGTAGACCACTACCTCGCTCTCGCCCAGCACCCTCCAGCGGCCGTCGGGCCCGACCTCGAGCGCCGTGCTCTCATCGATGCCGACGCCGATCAGCGAGGGGCGCTCCAGCACCGCGCTCAGCAAACGGTTGTGCCGCTCGCGCCGGATGAAGTGCTGGTCCACGATCGCCTCCGGCAGGAAACCGAGACCGGGAACGACCTCGACCCGGTGCCTGGTGATCGCCGGATACTCATCACCGTAGTAGCCAGTGGTGTCGCCTGGCGGGGTCTGATTCCCGGTGATCATCGAATCGGACATGATCGCCGCACCCGCGGAGGTGCCGCCCACCACCGCGCCATCGCGATAGCGCTGCTGCATGGCATGGAGCGAGGCGCTCCCGCCGAGGGCGGCCGTGACGAAGACCTGGTCGCCTCCGCTGAACCAGATCCCGGTGGCGCCGTCGAGCCGGCGCACGTAGACGGCGGAGTCCGCCTGAGCCCGGGAGACCAGGAACACGAAGCTCGTAGCGCCCAGGCTGTCGAGCTCGATCACCAGGTCGTCGCCGGTGGCCTGCGGCTCCGAGCTCGCCATGGGCACGACCGCGATGTGGGCCCGGCCGGGTCCGCCGGCCAGCTCGACGAAGCGCCGCATCATCGAGTCCGAGCGCTCGCCCCCGCCGACGATCACCAGGGAGCCTTTGGGTCGAGCCGAGTCCGATGCGGGCGCCGCCGCGGACACGGTGGTGAGAACGATGAGAAGGGCGAGCGCTGCGATCCAGCCGGTTGTGCGAGTCATGGGCCGCCGGGTACGGGCTTCAGGAAGCGGAGCGCCTCGAATACAGTGCGGCGGACATCGGGGACCAACCCAGCCGCTGGGAAATGCGGGTCGCGGCGTCGCGCACCGCCTTGATCAATCCGGGAATGCGTGCCTCGGTGAACCGGCTGCTCGGTCCACCGAGGGAGATCGCGGCGATCACGACGCCGTCGTGCCGCCGGACCGGCGCGCCCAGCGCCACGTAGCCGGCCTCGAGCTCCCCGATGGCCGTGCCGTAGCCCTGCTTGGCGACCCGCGCGAGCTCGGTCGCCAGCCGCGCCGCCGACCGGACGGTGACGGGCGTGAGCCCCCGCAGACGACCTCCGGTGCGTCGGGCGATGCGTCGGAGGATCTCGCGATCGGTCTCGAGGGCCGCCGCCAGCAGCACCTTGCCGGTGGACGTCGCGTGGGCCGGCCAGCGGGTGCCGACGCTGGGCGACGTGCCGATCAGGTGACCGCCCTGCACCTCGTCCAGAATCAACGTCTCTTCGCCCGCCAGCACCTCGACGCTCGAGGTCTCACCCGTGGCGCGCGTGAGGGCTTCCAGCTCGGGGCGCGCCGCGCTCGCCACACTGTTCGCCCGCTGGGCTCTCGCGCCGAGCTCGATGGCCGTGGGCCCCAGCCGGTACGCGCCGGCGAGCTCGTGTCGAGCCACCAGCCCCTCATGCTCCAGCGCGAGCAGCAGCCGGAATGCCGTGGGCTTGCTGAGGCCGAGCTCCCGGGACAGATCGGCGAGAGTCCACTCCGGACGGACGTCGGAGAACACGCGCAGGATGCTCAGCGCGCGGACAACAGCCTGCGTGCCGGCGACCTGCTGCACCGACGCAGTTTTGGAATGGCGTTTCACGGTACAGAGAATGTTCGGGCGCCGCCCGCGCCTGTCAAGGCGTGGGCGGCGTGTGCAAACCAATCAGCGGATGTGAATCGGGGTCAGGAGCCGGGCTTGACCGACGGGGCGGGAGGTGAGACCAGGCCGCGCAGTGCCCGGGAGACGAACGAGCGCCAGCCGGCCTCCGGCGCTTCGGAGCTGGCCGGCTGACCTTCGGTAACGTCGGTGTCGGCGGCCGCCTCGTGGTGGAGCTCCCGGCCGCGAGGCTCCAGACCATAGAAAGTCCACTGGTTGCGCGGGAGCGGGGGCAGGGGTTCCGGCGCCAGCTCGGCTACGGCCTTCTTGTACTCGGGGTGGACCATGATCGAGACCCAGCTCGACGAAGCCCGGTGGAAGATGCGCGACTGCGGTCCCACCGCGCCTCGGCGGATGGCGGACGCGAGCGCGCTCGCAGTTTCGTACAGTTCCTCTCGACCCGCTTCGATCTCGACCAGAAACATGAGCCTGTCTCGACGTTGAGTGCCGGTGGGGCGGGAAAATCCGGGTACCGGGCCTACGCATGCACGATCCACGCCACCGGGCCATGTGAGACCAAACTGTTCCTAATCTGATAAGTCAAATGTGTGCAACAGCTTACGGCGATGCAACCGGCTGCACCCCCCGCAGATAGAGCGGACCTGTCTCGACGAGTCGGCGCCACGGCGCCACATCCGCGACCTCCTCACGGCCGCTACCGCCAGCGGAAGAGCCGCAACGCAAGGACGAAACTGCCGACCAGCCACGCCCCGATGATTGCGACCTCGGGCCCGAGTCGGTCCCACCCGGCTCCCTCGAGCATCGTGGCTCGGAGGGCGTCGTTGACCGCGGTGAGCGGGAGGGCCTGGATGAACGGCTGGAGGGCGTCCGGGAAGCGCGAGGCCGAAAAGAACACCCCCGAGAAGATCCACATCGGGAGCATGATGAGGTTCATCAGTCCCGAAACGCCCTCCACCGTGCGCGCCCGGGAGGCGAGCAACAAGCCCAGGGCGCTGAAGGACAGCGCGGAGAGAAGGCAGATGACCAGGAGGGTCAGGAGGGAGCCCCGCACCGGTACACCGAACGCCAACGCGGCAAACCCCAGCAGGACCCCGACCTCGATCACCAGCAGGGTGAGGCGCGACAGGATGAAGGAGGCTAGGAACTGGGGCCGCGACATCGGAGTGGCGATGAGGCGCTTGAGGAGCTTCTTGCGCCGTGCATCCACGATCGCGAAGCCCAGGCCCCAGATACCGCTGCCCATGAGGTTCATGCCCAGCAGGCCGGGGACCACGAAGTCCACGTAGCGCGACCCCGGCTCGCTCACCTGCCGGTCGGCCACACCGACGGGATCGCGCCGGCCCGCAGCCCGTTGGAGGGCATCGTCCACCTGGAGCCGGGCGGTCCGCCCCTCGGGGCGGTCGGCGTCGAAGCGGTACTCGACGCTGTCGCCGGCCGTGCCGGGCACGATCACCAGCGCCACGCGGCCGGTCCGGAGCGCCTGGGCCGCGGCCTCAGCGGTGAGCGAGGTGGCCGTGAGGTCCAGGCTCCGGCTCAGCGCCTCGACCAGCAACGCCGACGCCCGGGCGCCCTGGACCACCGCCACCGGTGTGCGCTCGGGGGCCTGATTGCGAAAGGCGATTCCCAATCCGGCGGTCAGCAGCACCGGGAAGACGAACACCCAGAAGACCGCCTCCGGCTCGCGAAAGAATTCGCGATAACGAACCAGCGTGAGCTGCGCCAGTGGATGGTGGCGCCATCCGCGTCCCCGAGTCGTCGACTCACTCGTCACGGAGACGCCTCCCGGTGAGCTCGACGAAGACATCCTCGAGGGTGGCCGAGTGCGTCCGCAGCTCGGTGAGCTGGATGCCCTGTCGGTGCAGCTCGGCCAGCAGGGCAGGCACTGCGAGATGCAGCACCGCCACGCGCACGCGGTAGCTCCCGTTGGAATGGATGGCGGCTGCGACGCCGTCCACCCGCCGCAGCGACGCCTCGTCCACCTGGGTCCCGTTGCCGGTGGCGAACTCCACGACGTGCTCCGCGCTGAGCGATGCGACCAGCTCGCGTGGTGTTCCCAGGGCGATCACCTTCCCGTGGTCCACGATCGCCACCCGGTCGCAGAGCCGTTCGGCCTCTTCCATATAGTGGGTAGTGAGCAGGATGGCCCGGCCGTCGGCCTTGAACCGCTCGATGAGCTCCCAGAGCTGCCGACGCGACTGGGGGTCCAGGCCGGTCGTCGGCTCATCGAGAAAGAGCAGGGCGGGGTCGCCAACCAGCGCACAGGCTAGCGCCAGACGCTGCCGCTGACCTCCGGAGAGCTGGCCGACCCGTCCGGCCCGCTTCTCCTGGAGCTGCACCATGGCGATGACCTCGTCGCCGGTGGGACCCTGACGATAGAAGCTGCGGAAGAGCTCCACGGTCTCTTCCACCGTGAGCTTCTCGGAGAACTGGGTTTCCTGGAGCGAGATGCCCAGGCGCTCGCGGAGCCGCCCGTCGTCCTCGCCCCAACGACGTCCCAGAACGCGCACCTCGCCCTCGTCGGGCTCGGTGAGGCCTTCGCAGATTTCGATGGTGGTGGTCTTACCGGCCCCGTTGGGCCCGAGGAGGCCGAAGCACTCGCCTGCGCGAATCTCGAGATCGAGGCCGTCTACGGCCACGACGTCGGCGTATCGCTTACGGAGCCCGCGAACGAGGAGCGGGGGGTCTTGCGCGGAGATTGCCGTCATGCGGGAAGGTTACGCACCTCCGCGCGCGAGGCTACCCCCCGCGGCGGTGGGTCCACGTGCGGCGCACGGTCCGCCACGCGCGCTGCCACTCCTCGGGCGCGGTGAGCAGGGCGTAGCCGACGAGGATGCCGCCCATGTACAGGGCGGTCAGCATGAGGGGAGAGGGATCTCCGGAGCCGAGCTCGAACACGGCAGACCTACCTGACGGCGGTGGGGGATTGAGTCATCTGCGCCTCGAGGGCCCGGGCGACGCGCTCACGCGAGTCGACCAGGTGGGCGCGAGTGTAGGCGTCGAGCGACGCGCGATCATCGTCGAGCGCATGGGCCAGGCGGCCCTCGAGATCGACCAGTGTCACCCGGGCGAGCGCGCGCGCGTCTTCCGGCGTGCCGGCGGCTGGGCTCACCACCATGCGCACCAGGGCGTTCAGGTGCTGGCGCTGGATGTCACGCCGAACCGAGCCGGTGGTGCGCGGGGTGCCCTGTTTCGCGCCCGGCCGCAGCCCGAGCTCGGACCAGATCGCCAACGTCAGCGTCTCGAACAGCTCGGGGATGCCGACGGTCGGCTTGCCGGGCAGTGCGCGCAGCTCCGCGTCCCGGATCCGGCTGAGCACCACGGGATCGACCAGCTGATTGAGCAGAGATCCCTGTTGTGCGATCGCCCAGTCGTGCAGCGGGAAGTCGGCGCGCCCCTGAGCGGCAGTGGCAGCTCCCCAGTGACTCCACCGCTCGGGCGCCAGCCGCTGGAGCAGCTCGGGAGGGAATGCAAAAGCCCGCTCGCCAAACCCGGCCTCGGCGATGAATGCGAGAGCCTCGCGCTGGCGCTCCGCGGGCACGGTGGTCAGCGCGGGCCGAGCATCCGGGTCGCCGCGGTGGTCGCGGGCCGTGGTGGCCCCGCCGAGATATTTGGTGCTCACCAGGAGCGCGTACCAGCGGTCAGCCAGGAGATCGGTGAACGCGGTCCGCAGCCGGCCGTACCCCTGGCCCGGAGCGACGACCCGGGTCTCCAGCGAGTCGAACAGCCGGTCGATCAGCGCGACCCGATCCTGGGCCCACCCGAGTGGGTCGTCGGTCATATCGTAGCGCGATACGGTCGGGTCGAGGCCCGCCGCGCCGAACCCGGCTTCTTCGTCGGTGGCGTAGAGGTGGCCCGGCTCCGCGGCGCGTGAGGCAATCGCCCGGAGGGAGTTGATCTCGAAATCGGGCGTCCAGCCCGAGCCATCGGCCTCCGCGCCCTTGCCCGGCCGCCGGCGCGCCGCGCCCGCCGCCTCCGCTTCGGCGTACCCGTAGGTGATGGCCCAGCGGTCGTAGCTCCCGATCGTCGGCGAGTAGAACGTCCCCTGCCGGCGAGGGTCCAGGGCCAGGGCGGGCGGCGTGTAGTCCATGACCGACACGCCGTGGCCGAAGCGCTCGGTGTGCGACCGATCCGCCAGCTCTTCCCGGCTGATGCCGGCAGAGCCGCGGAAGTTGTGGCGGAGGCCGAGGGTGTGACCCACCTCGTGCATGACAAGCGCCTTCAGCGCCTGACCGATGTACTGGGCGGGCACCGGGCCCCCGGCGGGCATCGCCTTGCGCGCGGCGAGCACCGCCCGGGCCACGGAGGCCTCCCGGTCGAGCCCTTGGCCGAACCGGCAGAGGAGCGACGGGTCCACGCCGGAGAGCGTCATCGAATCGGTCGTGAACGGCGCCTGCACCGAAGCGAATGGCGCCGCGTACTCGCTCGACTCGCCGCGCCACGCCTGGATCCACGCCGCGGAGACGAGGATGTCGGCGTTGAGGATCTCACCCGTGCGGGGATCCACGTTGGTGGGCCCCACGGCGTAGACCGATCGGCTCGTCGCGGTCCACCGCACGGTAGAGAACCGGGCATCGGCCGCGCTGTAGACGGAGTCGTCCGGGGCGTCAAGCGCCTGGACCGCGTTCCGGTACCCGGCCTCCTCAAAGGCCCGATTCCACTCGAGGATCCCGGCCCGCACGTAGGGACGCCATTCGAGCGGCACGGTGTGGTCGATGTAGAACGTGATCGGGCGGACCGGCTCGCTCATCTCGGCGCCCGGCTCGCGCTTCTCGAGCCGCCAGCGGTTGACGTACCGCACGAAGAAGCTCTCGGCGGTGTCGCGCGAGAAATCCTTGAATGCCGAGATGAAGTAGCCCACCCGCTCGTCGGCATAGCGGGGACGCATCGGCGTCGCCGGCAACTCGAGCAGCGAGTAATGCACCCCGATGGGGATCGAGCGGTAGTCGGAGACCGTCTCGAGGCCCAGGTCGCGCGGCGTCTGAAACGTCAGACGCACCTCGGCCTCGAGATTCGCGGGGAAGAGTCGCAGCTCCTGCAGGCTGGAGCGCTTGTCGTCGAGTGTGATGGCGGCCACGAGCTTCCGGCGGGCGGCGGCGTTCTGCAGCGTGGTGCCCACGTCGGCCCAGTCCGAGAGGAGGAATGGGGCCAGGTCGAGGAGCACCTGACTCTCCAGGGTGTCCCGGACGGTGGCGACGGGAAAGGAGTGCGCGACGGAATGGCCGAACGAGTAGGCCACGGTGCGTTCCATCGGCGTGCCGCCGGATGCGGCGAACCTCGGGTTCACGACCCACAGCTCGACCCTGTCGCCTTGGCGGTGGAAGCGCACCAGATCGGACCGGACCGCGGTCCCGCCGTCGAGGCCGAGCTCGCCGATGCCCTGGGCCAGCTGCGTCACCAGCAGGAAGTCGCGCTCGAACTGATCGGGGGTGAGTGCCAGGAGGACTTGGTCGCGCTTGTAGTACACGGAGAAGAGCCCTGTGCCTGCGTCGGCTCCCTTGGTGACCTCAGCGAAGGTCTTCCAGGGAACTTCCTGCGCGATGGCGGGACCCTGAACGAGAGGGGCCAGCGCGGCGAGGATGGTGAGGACGCGGGACAGGTGCACGGCGGACTCCGCACGACTGGGTTACGACCGGACAGGGCATCCGGTGCCGTGCAGTTTTGGCAAGGACGGGGCCGCGCAGGCCCGCGGGCTAAGCGCTGGCTCGATGTGGGGTTGGATGCATGTCGCCTGTCAAAACGCCAAGCGCGGTGCAAAAGGCGGGAGGGTTACGTCGCCGGCTCCAGATCGAGCTCGCGGCCGCACGCCTGGCAGTGGACTCGGCGAGGTAGCCGGTAGGACTGTCCCGCCAGACCCAACAGCTGTTGGGTGGCACAGAAAGGGCAGGCGCCCCTGGCGGACTCGAAGATCTGCCGCTGACCGAGGCGACGGAGCCCGAGGGCCAGGCCGATCAGGAGGGCCCCGGGAACGAGGACGAAATGGACGATCGGGATCGGCAGGGCGATGGCTGCGGCCGCCACCCCGAGGCCCAGGGCGGTCGCGCCCCGTCTGAGTCGCTGGCCGGTCGTCAGCTGTTCGACCACCACCTCGACCGCGGTCGGGGGAACGCCGAATCCATGGAGGGACGCGCGAAGGGCACGCGCGGTCATAGCAAGCTCCTGAACGGAGAGACGATTTCCGTATCGTAGTCGGATTCCCTCAGAATTCCTCCATCCCACCCTGATGCCATGGTGATAGGAGGCCCCTCTCGCTTGACCCAAGCTGGTTCGCCGCCTACTTTTCCCAGTCTGTGCCCGAATCGGGCACGCTCGCAGCATGGGATCTTCAGCTCCAGGGTTATGCCGACCATCAATCAGCTCATCCGGCACGGCCGGAAAGACGTCGAAGCGAAGGACAAGGCGCCGGCCCTCCGGTCCAATCCTCAGAAGCGCGGGGTGTGCACCCGTGTGTACACGACCACACCGAAGAAGCCGAACTCGGCGCTTCGAAAGGTCGCGCGCGTTCGCCTGGTCAACGGCTTCGAAGTCACGGCCTATATCCCCGGCGAAGGTCACAACCTGCAGGAGCACTCGATCGTCCTGATCCGCGGTGGCCGCGTCAAGGACCTGCCGGGCGTGCGTTACCACATCGTGCGTGGGACGCTCGACTCCGCGGGAGTGAACGATCGCCGTCAGAGCCGGTCGAAGTATGGCGCGAAGCGGCCGAAGGATGCCGGCGCCAAGGGAGCGAAGAAGTGAGCCGGCGGAACAAGGCGGTCAAGCGCCCGGTCCCCCCGGATCCGCGCTACGACAGCCAGACGGTCTCGAAGTTCGTGAACAACCTGATGTTCGAAGGCAAGAAGAGCGTGTCGGAAGGCATCTTCTATTCGGCCATGGACATGATCGAGGAGCGCACCGGCCAGCCTGGGGTCGCGGTCTTCAAGCAGGCGGTCAACAACTCCAAGCCCACGCTGGAAGTGAAGAGCCGCCGGGTCGGCGGTGCCTCGCTCCAGGTCCCGGTGGAGGTCCGTCCCGACCGGCGCACCGCGCTGGCGATGCGGTGGCTCATCTCCTTCGCCCGCGCGCGGACGGAGAAGACCATGGCCGAGCGACTCGCCGCCGAGCTGATTCTGGCCTCCAAGGGCGAGGGCAACACGATCAAGAAGAAGGAAGACACGCACCGGATGGCGGAAGCCAACCGCGCGTTCGCACACTATCGCTGGTAGTCGCCTCGCAGGGCGGCTGTGGTCAAGGGCGATCCGTTCCGGATCGCCCTTGGTTTTTTCCGCACGGTCTCATATCGAGCTGAGCCGGCCACGAGGGGCGCCGGACGGTGATGCGGGAGCCTACCGGGGTGCTGATGCGGTGTCTTCAGTGCCGAACAGTGCCGCGATTTCGGCGGCGGCGGCGGCGTGGGCGTCCGCCTCGGTCCGAAGCTCGGCGGTCGAGGCGGCCAGCTCCGATTGGGCGAGGCCGAGATCGGCCGACTGGCCCTGGAGCTGGCCGAGGACGGTCATCGCCTCGAGCAGCCGCTGCACCAGCGCGTCGCGGGAGCGCTCGCAGCGGCGAAGCGCGTCCATCCAGCCGGCAGGCTGCGTGGCGAGGCGCTGGTGCTGGTTTTCGAATCGGGCCAGGCCGGCATCGAGCTGCGCCAGATCCGAGGCGGCCACGCAGGAGGCGGTGAGCAGCTCGTTCAACACCGGCCCCGCGCTCGGCAGCGCGCCGGACCGCCGAAGCTGGCCGTGGAGCGACTGACCCATCCGGGTGATGTCCGAGAGCAGGCTTCGCGCGGTTCCGGCCGGAAGCTCCGCCAGGGTGCTCAGGAGCTGCCGCTCGGCATCCGGCGGCAGCTCGCCCTTCCGGGGGCGATCGGCGATGAGCGGTGTCGCCGCCTCGCGGCGGGCGCTCAGGAGCAGGAGCCCGGCGAAGAGCGGGGTGATCCACAACAGCACCGGACTGGCCACGATTCCCGCCGCCCCACCCGCCATCGCTACGGACGCCAGCATCAGGTAGAAGCCCGATGGGAGCACGGTGTGAACCTGGGAGCCATGGACCGCGCGAGCGGCCAGCCGGCGCTGTGTCAGCTCATCCACCAGGCGACTCGCCCCGTCGGCCGACGCGCGGAAGAGCGGGCGCTCTCCCCGAACGGCGATGCCGGCGTCGGAACCAACGGCGGGGAGCAGAGCGAGGAGCCGGCGCTCGACCGTCGCGGGTGCCTCGCCGCTCTCGGGCCGGAGGAACACCAGCGCGTGGGCGCGGCCACCGCTTCCACCACAGGCGGGGCAGAGGACGGTGCCGAGCGGATCGGGCCCGTCACAGAGCACGCAGCGAGGCGCCGGCTCGATGGCGGGCCCCGCGGCCCGGCCGAGGGCTCGATCGAGCGCGGCCACCGTTGGAAACCGGCTCTCGGCCGACTCCGCCGTCGCCCGGGCGACGACCTGGTCGAGCCACTCTGGGACCGCGGCGTTCGAGAGATTTCGGATGGTCGCCAGGTGAGTCGAGATCCGCGCGCGATGCGTCGTGGCGCGGCGCCAGCTGCCCGGTCAGCGCGAAGAAGAGCGAGCGGCCGAGCGCGTAGATGTCGCCTCTGGCGTCGCCCCGGCGGCCGGCCAGGATCTCGGGAGCCGTGTAGTCCGGTGTGCCGGTGAGCGCGCCGGTGGTGGTCATGCTCAGTTGTCCGTCGAGCCGGGCCGAGCCGAAGTCCGTGAGGCGAAAGCGACCGTCGGGGTCGAGCAGCACGTTCTGCGGCTTGACGTCCCGGTGGAGAATCCCGTGCCGATGCGCCGTTCCGAGAGCGGCCGCGATGTCCCGCCCCAGCCGGACGGTCTGGTCTGCGCCGAGGGGGCCGCGATCCCGCACCCGAACTTGGAGATCGGGGCCCGCGACGTACTCCATGACGATGAAGCTCCAGGGACCCTCTTCGACGAAGTCGTAGACCGCCACGATGTTCTCGTGCGACAGTCCCCGTACCGCCTGCACTTCGCGACGCATCCGCTCCCGCGCCAGCTCCGCGGAGGCCGGAGGCGGGACGAGTAGCTTGACCGCCACCTCGCCGTCGATCTGCCGGTCTCGCGCCAGGTAGACCACCGAGTATCCGCCGCGGCCGAGCTCGCGGCCGATCTCCCAGCGGTCCCGCAGCACGGTCCCCGGCGACAGGTACGCGCCGCTCATCGGCGCACGATCCGGCCCAGGACCTCGCGGGCGTTGGACCGCCACCCGTCTTCGGCGGAGTAGAGGGCGAGGAAGCGCTCGAGGTGGGTCCGGGCGAAATCGAGGTGGCCGAGCATGTATTCGGAGATGCCTGCGTGGTAGAGCGCCATGTAGTTCTCGGGCTGGTACTCGACCACGAGGCGCATGATGGGGCCGGCCGAGGCGTCGTCTCCGGCGTCGGCGACGGGGTGGCCGACCTCGAAGACGATGCCCGCGGCCTGAGACCGGTCTCCAGCGGAGAGGGCGTCGATGGTCTGGCGGGCCCGGTCGACCTTGCCCGCGAGGGCGTAGCAGGCGGCGGCGTACCCCGCGCCGTCCGAGCCGGCGGGTGGGGGCAGCTGCCGCTGCTGGACCTCGACCTCCACGGCATTGCAGAACGGCTTGATCTGGGCGAACCACGCGCCGCCGTCGCCTGCGAACGCGGGGGCAGGACGGGCGGGCTCGCCGGACAAGACCCTGCCGGGGCGGGTGGCCAGAACCACGCCGCAGAGCGTCACGTATCCCCAGCCGGCGATGGCAAGCGCTCGATTCATGGCGGTCTCATGGAACGGGTCAGGGGTGTCATTCCGGGCAATGGGCGTGCCCCGGGGTCAGGGCGACGGTTGAACCGGGAAAATCGACACGCCGGAGGGCTCGGAAACGGAGGGGTGTCGCAGGGTTGACACGTCGGCGTATCCCGTTAGGTTTGGCGGGCTTGGGGATTTTGCGACTCCTCGACGACATCGGATCACGTGGCCGCCCTGGGGCGCCATCTCTGATCCTCCGACCGACAACGCGAGGAGACCTTGTGGGTCTCCCCATCCAGGGTCAGGCGCCCGGATGCGCGCGGAGCGACACCACCGGGATTCTTCCCGGGCTCGGTCGCCCCGCTTTTTCGTTGGCTCGGTCGGACACCGTGCGGCCGGAGACGTTCCGGCATCAGAGGACATGCAATGGCTCGTCAGACATCGCTCGAGTTGTACCGCAACATCGGCATCATGGCCCACATCGATGCCGGGAAGACGACTACGACCGAGCGCATCCTCTATTACACGGGCAAGAACTACAAGATCGGGGAGGTCCATGAGGGCGCCGCCACCATGGACTGGATGGAGCAGGAGCAGGAGCGGGGCATCACGATCACCTCGGCCGCCACGACCTGCTTCTGGAACCGCAACGGGATCCTGCACCGCATCAACATCATCGATACCCCGGGCCACGTGGACTTCACCGTCGAGGTGGAGCGCTCGCTGCGCGTGCTCGACGGCGCCGTCACGCTGCTGGACTCCGTGGCCGGCGTGGAGCCGCAGACGGAGACGGTCTGGCGCCAGGCCGACCGGTACGGGGTGCCGAGGCTGATCTTCGCGAACAAGATGGACCGCGTCGGGGCGGACTTCGATCGCTGCCTCGCCATGATCCGGGACCGGCTCACCAAGAAGGCCTACCCGATCCAGATTCCGGTCGGCTCCGGCGAGATGTTCACCGGCCACATCGACGTACTGCGACGGGTCGAGATCATCTTCGACGACGAGACGCTGGGCAAGACCTTTACCGAAATGCCGGTGCCCGAGGCGTATCGCGAGAAGGTCGAGGCGGCGCGGCACGAGGTGATCGAGGCGGCGGTGGAGCACGACGACGAGCTGTTGGCAAAGTATCTGGCAGGCGAGGAGCTGTCCTTCGACGAGATCCAGCGGGCCATCCGGAAGGCCACCACCTCGGGCTCCATCGTGCCGGTGCTCTGCGGGGCCTCCTTCAAGAACAAGGGTGTGCAGGCGCTGCTCGACGCGGTCATCGACTACCTTCCGAGCCCGATCGACATCCCGCCCATCAAGGGCCACGTCCCGCTCCACGACGACACCCACATCGAGCGCTGCGCCTCGGACAGCGAGCCGTTCTCGGCGCTCGCCTTCAAGGTGGCCACCGACCCCTATGTGGGCCGTCTCACCTTCTTCCGGGTGTACTCCGGCTCGCTCAAGAGCGGCAGCTACGTCTACAACAGCACCAAGGACAAGCGGGAGCGGATCGGCCGGCTCCTCCAGATGCACGCCAACAAGCGGGACGAGATCGAGGAAGTGCTGGCGGGCGACATCGCCGCCGCGATCGGTCTCAAGGACACCCGCACCGGCGACACGCTGTCCGACGAGGACAAGGCGATCATCCTGGAGGCGATGAAGTTCCCCAATCCGGTCATCGACGTCGCCATCGAGCCGAAGACCAAGGCCGACCAGGACAAGCTCTCCACCGCCCTGCAGAAGCTGCAGGAGGAAGATCCGACGTTCCGGGTGCGGTCCGATGCCGAGACCGGCCAGACGATCATCGCCGGCATGGGCGAGCTGCACCTCGAGATCCTCGTCGACCGCATGAAGCGCGAGTTCAAGGTCGAGGCCAACGTCGGCAAGCCGCAGGTCGCCTTCCGCGAGACCATCCGCAAGAAGGTCAAGGACATCGAGGGCAAATTCATCCGGCAGTCGGGCGGGAAAGGCCAGTACGGCCACGTGGTGATCTCGCTGGAGCCGACCGAGGCGGGTGCGGGCTTCATCTTCGAGGACAAGATCGTCGGCGGCGTGGTTCCCCGGGAATTCATCAAGCCGGTCGAGGCCGGGATCCGCGAGGCGCTGGAGAACGGCGTGCTCGCCGGCTACCCCATGGTGGACGTGAAGGCGTCGCTCATCTTCGGCAGCTACCACGACGTGGACAGCTCCGAAATGGCCTTCAAGATCGCGGGCTCCATGGCGGTGAAGGAAGCCGCGCGGCAGGCGGGCGCGATCCTCCTCGAGCCGGTCATGGAGGTCGAAGTCGTGACCCCGTCCGACTTCCTGGGCGACGTGATCGGCGACCTCTCGGCGCGTCGCGGCAAGATCGGCGGCATGACCCAGCGCGGCGATGCGCAGGTGGTCGCCGCCGACGTGCCGCTCGCGGAGATGTTCGGCTACTCCACCACGCTCCGCAGCATGACGCAGGGGCGTGCGGTGTACACGATGCAGTTCGATCACTACGAAGAGGTTCCGAAGAACATCGCGGAAGAGATCATCAGCAAGGCGAAGGGTTCGTAGCTCCACGCTCCAACACTTTTTTCGGACAAGGCGCCAATGGCCAAGGCCAAATTCGAGCGGACGAAGCCGCATGTGAACGTGGGCACGATCGGGCACGTCGACCACGGGAAGACGACGTTGACGGCGGCGATCACGGCGATCCAGGCGAAGAAGGGGCTGGCGCAGTTCACGGCCTACGACCAGATCGACAAGGCGCCGGAGGAGCGGGAGCGGGGCATCACGATCGCGACGGCGCACGTGGAGTACGAGTCGGACAAGCGGCACTACGCGCACGTGGACTGCCCGGGGCACGCGGACTACGTGAAGAACATGATCACGGGCGCGGCGCAGATGGACGGGGCGATCCTGGTGGTGAGCGCGGCGGATGGGCCGATGCCGCAGACCCGGGAGCACATCCTGCTGGCGAGGCAGGTGAACGTGCCGTACATCGTGGTGTTCATGAACAAGGTGGACATGGTGGATGACCCGGAGCTGCTGGAGCTGGTGGAGCTGGAGGTGCGCGAGCTGCTGAGCAGCTACGACTTCCCGGGGGACGACACGCCGATCATCCAGGGCTCGGCGCTGAAGGCGCTGGAGTCGGGGGACCCCAACAGTGAGCGGGGGAAGAAGATCGAGGAGCTGTTGGACGCGCTGGACAGCTACATCCCGCAGCCGAAGCGGGAGATCGACAAGCCGTTCCTGATGCCGGTGGAGGACGTGTTCTCGATCACGGGGCGCGGGACGGTGGCGACGGGGCGGATCGAGCGGGGCATCGTGAAGGTGTCGGAGGAGGTGGCGCTGGTCGGGTTCAACAGTGACAAGAAGACGGTGGTGACGGGGGTGGAGATGTTCCGGAAGCTGCTGGACCAGGGGGAGGCGGGGGACAACGTGGGCTTGCTGCTCCGCGGGGTGGAGAAGGAGGAGATCGAGCGGGGGATGGTGCTGGCGAAGCCGGGGAGCATCACGCCGCACACGCACTTCGAGGCCGAGGTGTACGTGCTGACGAAGGAAGAGGGGGGGCGGCACACGCCGTTCTTCAAGGGGTACCGGCCGCAGTTCTACTTCCGGACGACGGACGTGACGGGGAGTGTGGAGCTGCCGGCGGGGATGGAGATGGTGATGCCGGGGGACAACGTGCAGATGACGATCGAGCTGATCACGCCGATCGCGATGGACGAGGGGCTGCGCTTCGCGATCCGCGAGGGCGGCCGCACGGTGGGCGCCGGCGTCGTGACCAAGATTCTGAAGTAGCTAGCTCATAGCTCACTGGAGCTACCGATGGCCCAACGAATTCGCATTCGCCTCAAGGCTTTCGACCACGCGGTGATCGACCAGGCCGCGGCGGACATCGTGCGCACGGCGGAGAAGACCGGCGCGCAGGTCTCGGGCCCGATCCCGCTGCCGACGAAGACGGAGCGGTGGACGGTGCTCCGGACCCCGCACGTCGACAAGAAGACGCGTGAGCAGTTCGAGCTGAAGACGCACAAGCGGCTGATCGACATCCTCGACTCCCGAGCCCAGACGATGGACGCGCTGACCAAGCTCGACCTGCCGGCGGGCGTGGACGTCGAGATCAAGGTCGAATAGCGATGACCAGCGGATTGATCGGACGCAAGCTCGGGATGACCCAGATGTTCACCGAGGACGGCACCGCGGTGCCCGTCACCGTCATCGAAGCCGGCCCCTGCCGCGTGGTGCAGGTGCGCGAGGGCGGCGTGCAGCTCGGCTTCGGCGCGCGGCGGAAGCAGCGGACCACCCGGGCCGAGCTGGGTCACGCCAAGAAGGCGGGCCTCGAGGTCGCGCCCCAGGTGCTCCGGGTCTTCGCCGGTGAACGGCGACGCGCCGGCACCCGGCGCCGAGGTGAAGGTGGACATCTTCGCGGCGGGCGAGCGGGTCAAGGTGACCGGCACGACGAAGGGCCGCGGATTCCAGGGCGTGGTCAAGCGGCACGGGTTCGGCGGCGGGCCCGAACACGCACGGCAACACGAAGCACCGGAAGCCGGGCTCGATCGGCCCCGGCACCGACCCGTCGCGCGTCATCAAGGGCAAGAAGATGCCGGGGCACATCGGCGCCGAGCGCCACACCGAGCTCGGCCTCACGGGTCGAGGGTCGACGCCGAGCGCAATCTGATCTTCGTCCGCGGCGCCGTCCCGGGCGCCAGGAACGGCATCGTCATCGTGCGCGAAGCAGGGAGGGCCCAGCCGCCATGATTGAGGCCCCGCACTACACCCAGGCCGGCGCGAAGCGCAACGCCTCGTTCGCTCTTCCGGCGGAGTACTTCGACGGCACCGTGAACGTGCCGGTGATGCACCAGGCGGTGAAGGCGTTCCTGGCCAACCAGCGGCAGGGGAACGCGTCGACCAAGATCCGCGAGCTTCGTCACCGGCGGCAACCAGAAGCCGTGGAAGCAGAAGGGCACCGGCCGCGCGCGGCAGGGCTCGACCCGGGCGCCGCACTGGCGGGGCGGCGGCACCGTGTTCGGGCCGCACCCGCGCGAGCTATCGCACCGAGATCCCGCGGAAGGTGAAGCAGCTGGCGCGGAAGCGCGCGCTCAACGCCCGCGCTCGTGAGGGTGCGCTGCACGTGGTCGAGCGGTTCGCCTTCCGGCGGCCCAAGACGGCCCAGCTCGCCGGCTTGCTCGGCGCCTCGGCCTCGACGGCAAGGTGCTGATGCTGACCGCGGCGGGCCAACGAGAGCGTGTACCTGAGCGGGCGGAACCTGCCGACGGTCGCACGTGATGCCGTACTTCGAGGCCTCGACGTACCACGTCCTCTGGTCCGACGCGGTCGTGGTCGAAGAGGGCGCGCTCACCGGCGTGATGCCGGAGCCGCTGCCCGACGAGCCGGAGCCCGAGGCCGAGCCGAAGCCGCCGCGGCGCCAGGCCAAGCCCGCGACCGCCAAGAAGTCCACGGCGAAGCCGGCCGCCAAGGCGAAGGCCAAGACCGCGAAGGCGGCCAAGGCCGCGAAGAAGTCGGATGCGAAGGCGGCCAAGGCCGCGAAGTCGGCGAAGAAGGCGAAGCCGGCCAAGAAGGCCGCCGCCAAGCCGGCCAAGAAGGCCGCGCCGAAGAAGAAGAAAGGAAGCAAGTAATGCCCGACTCTCCATCAGGTCGTCGTGCGCCCGATCGTCACCGAGAAGAGCTCGACCGCCTACCAGGACGCGGCGGGAGTACACGTTCGAGGTGCACCCGGACGCGAACAAGCACGAGATCCGGGAGGCCATCGAGCAGCTGTTCGGCGTCAAGGTCACCGGCGTGTGGACGATGCAGATGCAGCGCGGCAAGGACACGCCGCGGTCGGCAAGACCGTCGGCACCACCGCGCGACTGGAAGAAGGCGATCGTGACGCTCCGGACGGCGACTCGATCGCGATCTTCGAGGGCTAAGCGATGAGCATCCGTCAATTCAAGCCGGTCACGGCCGGCACCCGCTTCCGCTCGGTCTCCGATTTCGCGGAGATCACGCGGACGACGCCGGAGAAGTCGCTGCTCGAGCCGCTCAAGAAGTCGGGCGGCCGTGACAACCACGGCCACATCTCGATTCGCCGCATCGGCGGCGGGCACAAGCGGCAGTACCGCATCATCGACTTCAAGCGCAACAAGTTCGGCATGCCGGGCACGGTGCGCGAGATCGAGTACGATCCCGAACCGCTCGGCGCGCATCGCGCTGGTCGAGTACGCGGACGGCGAGAAGCGCTACATCCTGCACCCGAAGGGGCTCAACGCGGGCGACACGGTGATCTCGGGGCCGGGCTCGGACATCCGGACCGGCAACGCGCTGCCGCTGGGCGAGATCCCGCTCGGCACGACGGTGCACAACGTCGAGCTCAAGATCGGCAAGGGCGGCCAGATGGCCGCTCGGCCGGCAGGTCGGCGCCCAGGTGGTGGCGAAGGAAGGCGAGTACGTCACGCTGCGCCTGCCGCTCGACCGAGATGCGCCTGATTCACGGCCGCTGCCTCGCGACGATCGGCGAGGTCGGCAACGCGGAGCACGAGCTGCCGTCTCGGTCGGCAAGGCGGGCAAGAGCCGCTGGCTGGGCAAGCGTCCGAAGGTGCGCGGCGAGGTCATGAACCCGGTGGACCACCCGCACGGCGGCGGCAACGCGCGGCGGACGCAACGTCGTCAGCCCGTGGGGCAAGAAGGAAGGCGTGAAGACGCGCAACAAGAAGAAGTCGTCGCAGCGCTGATCGTCCGCGGCCGCAAGCGCGGCAAGGCGACGCAGGTAAGCGAGACAGACATGGCGAGAAGCGTCAAGAAGGGCCCGTTCGTCCAGGACGCGCTCGATGAACAAGGTCGCAGATCGCTGAACACGCAGGAACGAGAAGAAGGTGATGAAGACCTGGTCGCGCGCGAGCACGATGCTGCCCGAGTTCGTCGGCCACACGTTCGCGGTGCACAACGGGAACAAGTTCGTCCCGGTCTACGTGACCGAGAACATGGTGGGCCACAAGCTCGGCGAGTTCTCGCCGACGCGGCTGTTCCGCGGGCACAGCGGCAAGATCGTCGCCGACAAGAAGGCGGCAACGCCCGGGAGTCAAGTGATGAGCGGCCATGGCCGATTGCAGCGCGCGCGATCCAGCGCACGACGTCGCAGTCGCCGTACAAGATGCGGCTCGTGATCGACCAGATTCGCGGCAAGAACGTGAACGAGGCGCTCGCGCTCCTCAAGTTCACCAAGAAGCACGCGGCGAAGCAGATCGAGAAGACGCTGAAGTCGGCGGTCGCGAACGCGGAGCAGACGGCGCGAAGGACGAACGAGCGCTCGATCGCGGACGCGCTCGTCGTCACGCAAGGCGATCGTCAACGAGGGTCCGACGCTCAAGCGGTTCACGCCGGCCGCCCATGGGGCGCGCCACCCCGATCATCAAGCGCACGAGCCACGTGGAGATCGTCGTGGACAGCGTGGACAGCAAGGAGAGCCGGTAATGGGACAGAAGACGAATCCGATCGGCTTCCGCCTCGGCATCGTCAAGCAGTGTCGCTCCCGGTGGTACGCCACCAAGGAGATGCCGGCGCTGCTGAAGGAAGACGAGCTGCTCCGGAAGTACCTCAAGGCGCGCCTGGGACACGCGGCGATCGCCGACATCGACATCGAGCGCAAGCCGGGCAAGGTCGTCGTGACGGTGCACACCGGGCGGCCCGGGCGTCGTGATCGGGAAGAAGGGCGCCGAGGTCGACAAGCTGCGCGACGAGCTGGCGCAGCTGACGGGCAAGGAAGTCGGCGATCAACGTCGAGGAGATCAAGCGGCCCGAGCGTCGAGGCGCAGCTGGTCGGCGACAACATCGCGCACCAGCTCGCGCAGCGCATCTCGTTCCGCCGCGCCATGAAGCGCGCGGTGCAGAGCGCGATGCGGATGGGCGCGCAGGGCATCAAGGTGCAAGGCGGCGGCCGCCTCGGCGGCGCCGAGATCGCGCGGTCGAGGGCTATCACGAGGGCCGGGTGCCCGCTGCACACGCTGCGCGCCGACATCGATTACGCGACGTCGCACCGCGAAGACGACCTACGGCACCATCGGGTGAAGGTCTGGATCTTCAAGGGCGAGATGATCGAGGACGTCGCCGCGGCACGCACTCTACGGCACTGAGGAGCCTGAGCCGATGCTGAGACCGAAGCGGTCAAGTTCCGCAAGATGTTCAAGGGCCGCACCACGGGCATCGCGGCACCGGGGCAACACGGTGTCGTTCGGCGAGTTCGGCCTGCAGAGCGCTGGAGCCGGGCTGGGTCACCAACCGCCAGATCGAGGCTGCGCGCGTCGCCATGACGCGCCACATCAAGCGCGGCGGCAAGGTGTGGATCCGGATCTTCCCGGACAAGCCGATCACGAAGAAGCCGGCCGAGACGCGCATGGGGAAGGGCAAGGGCAATCCCGGAGGGGTGGGTCGCCGTGGTGAAGCCGGGCCGGGTGATGTTCGAGCTCGAGGGGATCTCCGAGGACCTCGCCAAGAAGGCGATGGCGCTCGCCGCGGCCAAGCTGCCGGTGAAGACGCGGTTCGTGAAGCGGGAGGAGACCTGACCGTGAAGACGAACGAGATCCGGGACATGTCGGCCGACGACCTGAAGGCCAAGATCGACGAGCTGACCCGGGAGCGCTTCAACTTGCGCTTCCGCTCGGCCACCGAGTCGATCGAGAACCCGCTGCGCTTCCGGGACCTCCGGCGCGACATCGCCCGGCTGCAGACGGTTCTGAGCGAGAAAGAAGCCCATGGCTGAACAGGCGAACGCGGACGCGGCCCGCACCCGGCGGAAGGTGCGCACCGGGCCGGTCACCAGCGACAAGATGGACAAGACGGTCATCGTGTCGCTCGAGCGGCGGTACGCCCATCCGGTCTACGGAAAGCAGGTCACGCGCACGAAGAAGGTGAAGGCGCGCAACGACGAGGGGAACGCGGGCGCGAAGGCGGGCGATACCGTCCGCATCATGGAGACCCGGCCGCTCTCGAAGGACAAGCTGGCGGGTGCTCAAGATCGTCGAACGGGCGAAGTAGCCATGATGCAACAGGAATCGATTCTTCGCATCGCCGACAACTCGGGCGCGCGCAAGGCGCTGGTGATCCGGGTGCTGGGCGGCAGCAAGCGGCGCTACGCCGGCCTGGGCGACACCGTGGTCGTGGCCGTCAAGGACGCCCTTCCGAACGGCACGGTGAAGAAGGGCGACGTCGCGAAGGCGGTGGTCGTGCGGACCGCCAAGGAGACCCGGCGCAAGGACGGCTCCTACATCCGCTTCGACGAGAACGCGGTGGTCATGATCAACGACGCGGGCGAGCCGCGGGCGACGCGCATCTTCGGCCCGGTCGCTCGCGAGCTGCGCGAGAAGCGGTACATGAAGATCGTCTCGCTCGCGCCGGAGGTTCTGTAGCATGAAGCCGCTCGTCTACAAGAAGGCCAAGCGGATCCGGAAGAAGCCGCCGGTGCGGCACCGGCTCCACATCACCAGGGGCGACACGGTCCAGGTGATCTCGGGCGACGACAAGGGCAAGGAGGGCAAGGTGCTCCAGGTCTTCCCCAAGACCGGCCGGATCAAGATCGAGGGCGTGAACATGGTGAAGCGCCACCTGCGCGCCAGCCCGAACAACGAGGGCGGCATCGTGGAGCGCGAGGCGGCGATCCATCACTCGAACGTGATGCTGCTCGACCCCACGAGCGGTGAGCCGACCCGCGTGCGGCGCCGGATCGACGCCGACGGCACAAGTCGAGCGCATCGCGGTGAAGTCGGACCAGCCGATTCCCCGGAGCCGGTGACGATGGCGGACACGAAGGAGAAGGCGCCCAAGACCCCGAAGGCGCCGGAGACCGCCCCCAAGAAGGGCGGCAAGGGGAAGGACAAGGGTGGCGCGGGAGCCGCGGTCGATCACGCGCCCAAGGCGCGCGAAGGCGCCCCCCGGCTGCAGACCTTCTACCAGGAAACCGTCCGGGCCAAGCTGGCCAAGGACTTCGGGCTCGCCAATCCGCACCAGGTGCCGCGGCTCGAGAAGGTCGTGCTCAACATCGGCATGGGCGACGCGATCAAGAATCCCAAGCAGCTCGAGGCGGCGATCGAGGAGCTGGCGCCATCACCGGGCAGAAGGCGCAGGTCACCCGGGCCAAGAAGGCGATCGCGAACTTCGGCCTCCGGGAGGGAATGCCGATCGGCGCGTTCGTGACGCTGCGCGGGGCGCGGATGTGCGAGTTCCTCGACCGGTTCATCACCTTGGCGATTCCCCGGATCCGCGACTTCCGCGGCCTGCCGAACAAGAGCTTCGACGGCCGGGGCAACTACACCTTCGGGATCAAGGAACAGATGATTTTCCCGGAGATCAATTACGACAAGGTGGAGAAGATCCACGGCATGGACATCACGCTCGTGACGACCACCAGCCGCGACGACCTGGCGATGGCGCTGCTGCGCGAGCTGGGGTTGCCATTCCGCGGCGAGACGCCGCAGAGGGTAGCGTAAATGGCAAAGACTGCCTGGATCGAGCGGGCCAAGCGCACACCGAAGTTCAAGGTCCGGGGCGTCCGCCGCTGCCAGCGGTGCGGACGGTCCCGGGCGGTGCTGCGGAAGTTCGGGCTCTGCCGTATTTGTTTCCGTGAGCTCGCCCTGAGGGGAGAAATCCCGGGCGTGCGCAAGGCCAGCTGGTAAGGGGAACAGGGAATGAGCCTGACAGATCCCGTCGCGGACATGCTGACGCGCATCCGCAACGCGTGCTCCGCGGGGCACCGGCGTGTGGACATTCCGGTGTCCAAGCTGAAGACCGAGGTCGCCCGGCTGCTCCGGGACAACCACTACATCGCGGACTACAAGCTCCTCGATGACGGCGCGCACGGCGTGCTGCGGTTGTACCTCAAATACCATAACGAGCACCCGGTCATCCGGGAGCTGCGGCGGGTCTCGACGCCGGGCCTCAGGCGCTACGTGAAGTGCCGCGAGCTGCCCCGGGTCAAGAACGGCCTGGGCATGGCGATCGTGTCGACCCCCAAGGGGCTCATGACCGACCGCGAGGCCCGGACCGCCAACCTCGGCGGCGAGCTCGTCGCCGTGGTCTGGTAGGAGGCCGCCATGTCGCGTATCGGCAGAAGGCCGGTGACGCTCCCCAAGGGGGTCACGCTCGACCTCCAGGGCAGCACCGTCGCCGTGAAGGGGCCGCGAGGCGAGCTGCGCCGTACCCTGCACCCGGACATGAAGGTGGGGCTGGCCGACGGCGTCTTCACCGTCGAGCGCCCCAGCGAGGACAAGCGCCACAAGTCGCTGCACGGGCTCACGCGCACCCTGGTCCAGAACATGGTCGAGGGCGTGTCCAAGGGGTTCAGCAAGACTCTCGAGATCCAGGGCGTCGGCTACAAGGCGGAGGCCAAGCCCTACGGAGTGAATCTGGTGGTGGGCTACTCCCATCCCGTGAAGTACGAGGCGCCCAAGGGGATCAAGATCTCGGTGGAGAACAACACCGTGGTCAAGATCGAGGGCGCCGACAAGGAGATGGTGGGGCAGGTCGCCGCCGAGCTCCGCTCGGTGCGGCCGCCGGAGCCCTACAAGGGCAAGGGCATTCGCTACCAGGGTGAGCAGGTCCGCCGCAAGGCGGGCAAGACAGGAGCCAAGTAAGCATGCGTCGCATTCACGCGCCCAAGACCCGGACCCAGCTGCGGTATCGTCGTCACCTGCGGGTACGGAGCAAGGTGTCGGGGACGGCGGACCGGCCCCGGCTGGTGGTGTTCCGCTCGCTCAAGCACATCTACGCCCAGCTGGTGGACGACGATCGCGGCGTCACCCTCCTCGGCGTGAGCGACGGCAGCGAGGGCATCGACGCCGCGGGCGACACCAAGGGCAAGGTCGCCCGGGGCAAGGCCGTGGGCAAACTGATCGCGGAAAAAGCGAAGGCGGCGGGGTTCAGCCGGGTGGTGTTCGACCGTGCCGGCTACCGTTACCATGGTCGCGTCCAGGCAGTGGCCGAGGGCGCGCGCGAAGGCGGATTGGAGTTCTAATGGCGGACGAGGCGACAGGCACTCAGAGCGGCACACCCGAGGCCGGGACCGCCACCGAGGCACCAGCAGCTGAGCAGCCACGCAGCGGGGGCGGGGGTGGCGGCGGCGGCGGCGGCGGTGGGGGTGGGGGTGGGGGTGGCGATCGGCCGAGGGGCCGGGGTGGGCGCGGCGGGGGTGGCGGTGGGGGACGCGGCGGTCCGCGGCGGGATCGCGGCGACCGCGACCATGCCAGCGATCACGTCGAGAACGTCATCGCGATCAACCGCGTCGCCAAGGTCGTGAAGGGCGGCCGGCGCTTCTCGTTCAACGCGCTCGTGGCGGTGGGTGACGGCAAGAGCAAGGTCGGCATCGCCACCGGGAAGGCCAACGAGGTCTCCGAGGCGGTCCGCAAGGCGGTGGATGCCGCCAAGCGCTCGATGGTGGAGCTGCCCAAGACCGGCTCGACCATCCCGCACGAGGTCGTCGGGCGGCATGGGGCGGGGCGCGTGCTCCTGAAGCCTGCGGCGACGGGTACCGGCGTCATCGCCGGCGGCCCGGTGCGCGCGGTGCTCGAGTGCGCGGGGATCACCGATATCCTGACCAAGAGCCTGGGCTCGACCAACCCGCACAACATGGTCCGGGCCACCATGGACGGGCTCACCAGCCTCGTGTCCGCTCGCCAGGTGGCGCGGGAGCGTGGGGTGGAGCTCGACCAGATCGCCTACAAGCCGAGGCAGGGAGCCTGATCATGGGGCGGAATCCAGCAGTCGGACGGCAGGGCCCCAAGCATCACGCCGCGGTGATTCCCGCCGAGGACAAGGCGAAGGCCCTCGAGGTAAAGCAGATTCGCTCGACCATCGGCCATCCGGATACCATGCGGCGCACGCTCGCCGCGCTCGGACTGCATCGCCATCAGCAGACCGTCACGGTGACCAACACGGCCTCCGCCCGCGGCATGTTGTTCAAGGTCAGGCACCTGGTTGACGTCAAACCGGCGTAGATTTCGGTAGAACCGCTGTCACCCTGAACGAAGTGAAGGGGCCATTCATCCGGTCTTCGGCTCCTTCGCTTCGCTCAGGATGACAACCCAAGCTCTGGAGTAAGCATGGCAGAGAAGATTGGCCTGTCCAACCTGACCCCCGCCCGGGGCTCGACCCAGCCGCGCCGTCGGGTCGGCCGCGGGCCGGGCTCGGGGCTGGGCAAGACCTCGGGCAAGGGTCACAAGGGTCACAAGGCCCGGACGGGCGGGGCGACAAACCCGGGCTTCGAGGGCGGGCAGATGCCGATGTACCGGCGGCTCCCCAAGCGCGGCTTCACCAACCCGTTCAAGGTGACCACGCAGGCGGTGAACCTCTCGCAGCTCAGGAAGGTGACCGCCACCGACGTGAGCCCCGAGACCCTCTACTCGGCGGGACTCATCAGCAAGGTGGACCGGCCGGTGAAGCTCCTGGGCACCGGTGACGCCGACCGGTCCTACACGGTTCGAGGCGTGGCCCTGTCCGCGTCGGCTCGCACGAAGATCGAGGCGGCCGGCGGCAAGATCGAGGAGTAATGACCACACCGCGCGTCCCCAGTCTGGCGATCGACGACGAACTGAAGCGGAAGCTCCTCTTCACGCTCACCATCCTGGTGATCTACCGGATCGGTGCGCACATCGCCGCGCCGGGCGTCAACGTCACCGCGCTGGCCGACTTCATCCGGAACTCCGCCGCCGCGGGGTTTTTCGGGCTGTACGACGCGCTGGGCGGCGGCCTCTCCCGGGCCACGGTGTTCGCGCTCGGGATCATGCCCTACATCTCCGCCTCCATCATCTTCCAGCTGGCCGGCGGCATCGCGCCGTCCATCGGCAAGATGCAGAAGGACGAGGAGGGCAAGAAGAAGATCACGCAGTGGACCCGGTACCTCACCGTGTTCATCGCGCTCTCCCAGGCCTACACCTTCGCCCTGTTCACCGAGTCCATTCCCGGCGCGATACCCACCCCGGGGTTCGCCTCCCGCCTGATCATGGTGGTGACGCTCACCGCCGGCGCCATCTTCGTCATGTGGCTGGGTGAGCAGATCACCGAGCGCGGGATCGGCAACGGGATGAGCCTGCTCATCACGTTTTCGATTCTCGAGCGGCTGTGGCCCGGCTCGCTGCAGCTCGTCCAGTTCGTGAAGTCCGGCGTGGTGACGCCGTTCGGCGCGGTGGCGTTCCTGGGCATCCTGGTGCTGGTGATCGCGGCGGTCGTGGGGATGACGATCGCCGCGCGACGGATCCCCATCCAGATCCCGCGGAAGGTCATGGGCCGCGGACGGATCCGGGAAGGCCAGAAGACGTTCATCCCGATCCGGCTCATCACCGCCGGCGTGATGCCGATCATCTTCGCCCAGACGATCATCATCGTCCCGGGCACGCTGGCGAGCTTCACCCAGAATCCGGTGCTGCAGGACGTGGCCGGCTTCTTCAATCCCGGCGACCTGCCCTACGACCTGACGTTCGCCGCGATGATCCTGCTGTTCAGCTACTTCTACACGTCGATCATCTTCAACTCGGTGGACCTGGCCGAGAACCTGAAGAAGCAGGGCGGGTTCATCCCCGGCGTGAAGCCAGGCGCGAGCACGGCCGATTACATCGACGGGGTGCTGGGACGGATCACCTTGCCGGGCGGCCTGTTCCTGGCCGGCATCGCGCTGCTCCCGATCGTGGTGAGCAAGTGGTTCAACATCCCGAATACGGGATTCGGCGGGACTTCGGTGCTCATCGTGGTCGGCGTGCTGCTCGACACGATCGCGCAGGTGGAGCAGCACCGCACGCTTCGCAAGTACGACGGCTTCATGAAGACGGGACGCGTCAAGTTCAGGGGCCGCCAGCAGCGATACATGTAGAAGAGCTATGAGCTGTGAGCTATGAGCTTTGAGCGGTGCTCGGCAGGCCGTCGCGATCCATGCCGAGCGCCGCTCACCGTTCATAGCTCATAGCTTTTGGCTCATAGCTCACAGCTCATAGCTCACAGCTCATAGCTCAGGACCACATGGACATCCTGCTGATGGGTCCCCCCGGGGCCGGCAAGGGCACCCAGGGCGCCCTGCTGGGACAGGCGCTGGGCCTCCCCAAATTCGCCACGGGCGACCTGCTCCGCGACGCGGTCAAGCGCGGCACGCCGCTGGGCCGCGAGGCCAAAGCGGTCATGGAGGCGGGGCACCTGGTGGGTGACGACATCATCCTCGGCGTAGTGCGCGAGGAGGTCGGCAAGCCGGAGGCATCGAAGGGCGTGATCTTCGACGGCGTGGTACGGACGATTCCGCAGGCCGAGGGGCTCGAGCGCATCCTGGAGGAGAAGCGACGCCGGATGGACGCGGTGCTGTTCTTCGACGTGAGCGACGAGGAGATCCTCGCCCGGCTCGACCGCCGCCGGTCCATCGAGGGCCGGGCCGACGACGATCCCGCCGCCGTGGCGACCCGCCTCAAGGCCTACCGGGAGCAGACGGCGCCCGTGCTCGCCTGGTACGAGAGCCGGGGCGGTGTCAAACGGATTCCCGCGCTGGGCGCGGTCGAGGAGATCGCCGCCCGGGTGCGGCGCGCCCTGGGCAAATGATCACCCTCAAGTCATCACGGGAAATCGAGATCATGGCGCGGGCCGGCCGCATCGTCGCCGGCACACTGGCCCTGATGCGCGAGATCGTCCGCCCCGGGATGACGACCGAGGACCTCGACGCGGCCGCCGAGGCGTTCATCCGAAGCCATGAGGGCGCCGTGCCGTCGTTCAAGGGACTGTACGGGTTCCCCAAGACGCTCTGCACCTCGATCGACGCGGAGATCGTGCACGGGATCCCTTCGGCCCGGCGGGTGCTGTCGGAGGGGAGCATCGTGAGCGTGGACGTCGGGGTCCAGCTCGAAGGCCTGCACGCGGACTCGGCGACGACGATCGCGGTGGGACGGGTGCCGGTGGAGGCAACGCGGCTGATGGACGTGACCCGTGAATCGCTGGCCGCGGCCATCACCCAGGCTCGTGTCGGCAACCACATCGGCGATATCGGACACGCGGTGCAGAAGGTCGCCGAGGGGGCGGGGTACGGCGTGGTTCGCGAGCTGGTCGGTCACGGAATCGGCACCCGGTTCCACGAGGAGCCGCAGGTGCCGAACTACGGCACCCCACGCCGCGGCCCCCGGCTGCTCGAAGGCATGACTCTGGCAATCGAGCCGATGATCACGCTGGGAAGCCCCGCCACGCGCACGCTGAACGACAAGTGGACGGTCGTCACCGCCGACGGGAGCCTCTCCGCCCACTTCGAGCACACCGTCGCCATCACGGCCGACGGACCGCGGATCCTCACCGCGGCCTGAGCTTCATCCCTTCGCAGCACCCAGCAGTCGCACCGCCGCCCGCTCCGCCTCCTCCACCGCCGCCAGCCTCGCCTCCGCCCGCTCCAGCAGCGGGGCGAACTCCGAGTCCGCCGGCTCGTCCGCCAGGTTCGCACGGATGGCTCCCGCGGCGCCCCGCGCCGCGCCGGCGGCCAGGAACACCGCCGTCGCCGCGTCCGCCCGGGCGGTCTTGAGACCGCGCTCCGCGAGGGCCGCCCCCAGGTCGGCGAGCTCCGCACATCCCGAGAGCACGTCACGCTGGATCTCGGCCCCCTCCCGGAGCGCGCTCCGCTTTCGGCGGGCCCGGAGCTCGCGATCGGCGTCACTCTCCCGGGGAAGCGCCAACGCCTGCTCGAACCGCCGCAGCGACTCCGCGTCGGCCGAGGCGAGCGTCAGCAACTCCTGGCGCAGGCCCTCGGCACGCGCTCGCGCGGCCCGTGCCTCTTGGTGGACCAGCGCGTACGTCTCGCGGGACGCGGTCAGTCCGGCGACCATCTCCACCAGCGCCGCCGCCAGCGCCGCGGCAAGGGCGGCACCGGATCCACCTCCCGGCCGGATCGTGGGCTGGGCGATGGCTCGCGCCCACTCATCGACCGAGGCGGCGCGGGTCGGTGTGGTGTCTGGCATCAGGGTCTCCCACGCCCGGTCGTCGAGCGGGCGGTGTTTGGGTCGGCGGTGCGGGCACCCTGCAGAGTGTCCAGCAGCCACCGGTGGATCGACGGGTTGCCTGCAACGACCGCCGAATGTTCCACGCCGAGGTCGCGGCCGGCGGGATCGGTGACTCGGCCACCTGCCTCGCGGATGAGCAGAATGCCCGCCGCGATGTCCCACGCCGAAAGGCGTTGCTCCCAGAACCCGTCGAAGCGGCCGGCCGCCACGTCGGCCAGGTCGAGCGAGGCCGAACCGGGCCGCCGGATGCCGCTCGCCTGGCCGGAGACGCACCGGAACTCTTCCAGATACTCGTCGATCCGGTCCATCGCCTTGAACGGGAACCCGGTCCCGATGAGGGCGAACGCAGGGTCGTCGATCGCGGAGACCGAGAGCCGGCGGTCCCCCTCCCACGCGCCGCCGCCCCGTGTGGCGGTGTAGGTGACGCCGTCCGGCACGTGAACCACCGCGCCGACCTCGAGCACGCCGTCCACCACGCCCGCGAGGGATACCGCATAGCTCGGGAAACCGTGCAGGAAGTTGGTGGTGCCGTCCAGCGGATCGACCACCCAGACCAGCCCGCCGGCCACGATGCCGGGTTGCAGCTCCTCGCCGACGACCCGACTCCCGGGCTCGGCCGCGAGGAGGAGATCGGTGATGATCCGCTCGGCCGTCCGGTCCACCTCGGTGACGAAGTCCCGGCTCCCCTTGAGACTCCAGCGGCTCGGGTCCGCCGGCCGCTCCACGCTCCTGATGTAGTGCGCGGCCGCCTCGGCGGCGGTCCGGGCTAGGTGCAGTAAGTCTAAGGAGGACAAAGTCTTGCTGGCCTTGGGTGAAGCGGGTAAGTTGCCGGACATGCCGCGCATCTTCTCGGGAATTCAGCCGTCGGGCGAGCTGCACATCGGCAACTGGCTCGGAGCGGTGCAGAACTGGGTCAACCTGCAGCGGACCTACGACTGCATCTTCTGCGTCGTGGACCTGCATGCCATCACCGGCAAGTACGATCACACCACGCTCAGTGCGCGGACCCGCGAGATGGCGACCGGCCTGCTCGCCTGCGGCATCGATCCTGCGCGCGCGGTGCTGTTCGTCCAGTCGCACGTGCCCGAGCACAGCGAGCTGCAGTGGCTGCTCAATACGGTCACGGCGATCGGCGAGCTCGAGCGGATGACGCAGTTCAAAGATAAGTCTCAGCGATTCGAAAGTGTGCCGGCGGGGCTGCTGAATTACCCGGTGTTGATGGCGGCGGATATCCTGCTGTATCGGGCCGACCTGGTGCCGGTGGGCGATGACCAGACCCAGCACCTCGAGCTCGCGCGCGAGATCGCCCGCCGCTGGAACGCCGAGTTCGGGCGGGGCGCCGACTACTTTCCGGAGCCCCAGGCCCTGCTGACCGAGGCCAAGCGGATCGTCGGCCTGGATGGCCAGGCCAAGATGTCGAAGAGCCTGGGCAACACGATCGGGCTGCTCGATTCGCCGGAGGAGATCTGGCAGAAGCTGCGGCCGGCCAAGACCGATCCGGCGCGGGTCACCCGCAAGGACCCGGGAAACCCCGAGGTGTGCAACATCTACCACCTCCACCGATACTTCTCCCCGCCCGCGACGATCGCGACGGTGGCGGAGAACTGCCGGGGCGCCAAGTGGGGCTGCCTGGATTGCAAGCGGGTGCTGGCCGACAACATGATCGCCGCGCTGGCCCCGATCCGGGAGCGCGCGCTGGCGCTGGAGGAGCGGCCGGAGATGGTGGATGAGATCCTGGCCGACGGTGCCGCCGCGGCGCGGCGGATCGCGGGGGAGACGATGCGTGAGGTCCGGGAGCGGATGGGATTCCTGCCCCGGTCCGCGCGGGTGAGCCCCGTATCGGGGTGACACGATGACGCACCCATACTGACGGATCTCCATGGAAAAGATCATCAAGGCCGCAGTCGAGCGGGGGGCGTCCGACCTGCACATCAAGGCGGGCGACGTGTTCCGCGCGCGGATCAACGGCAAGCTGGTCGCGCTGACGAAGCAGCGGCTCACGCCGGACCAGACGCGCGCCATCGCGATGAAGCTGATCAGCAGCGACGAGGACCGCGCCCGGATCGAGCGGCTCCGCGACTTCGACTGCTCGTGGGGCATGCCCGGCGTCGGCCGGTTCCGGGTGAACGTGCTGCGCCAGCGGTCCTCGTTCATGATCGTCATGCGCGTCATCCCGTTCACCGTCCCCACCATCGAGTCGCTCCGCCTGCCCGAGGCGCTCAACCAGGTCGCGGAGTCGGATCGCGGGCTCGTCCTCGTGACCGGAGTGAGCGGCAGCGGGAAGAGCTCGACGGTGGCGGCCATGGTGCACCACATCAACCGCACCCAGCACAAGCATGTCGTGACCGTGGAGAATCCGATCGAGTTCCTCCACCGCGACCTGAGCTGCTCGATCACCCAGCGCGAGGTCGGGGTGGACACCGACAGCATCGTGGTGGGCCTCCGGGCCTCGCTCAGGCAGGATCCCGATGTCGTGGTCCTCGGTGAGATGGCCGATGCCGAGACCATCGATACGGCCATCAAGGCCGCCGAGACCGGCCACCTGGTGATCGCGACCATGCCCACCGCCGACGTCGTGGCCACCGTGGACCGCGTCATCGCGGCGATGCCGGCCGAAGAGCGAGAGGTGGGCCGGATGCGGTTCGCCGAGGCGCTGCGGGCGGTCGTGTCGCAGCAGCTGCTGCCGGAGAAGAACAAGGTGGGCCGGATTCCGGCCGTCGAAGTCATGGTGAGCACGCCAGGCATACGCGACATCATCCGCGATGCGGGGCGGACGGCCGACATCCTGAAGCACATAACGGACGGCCGGAAGCAGCTCGGCAGCCAGACCTATCGGCAACATCTGGAGGAGCTGGTCGAGGGGGGTCTCATCTCGTCCGACACGGCCAAGGCGGCTCACGCGCTCGCGAAGCCGTCCACGCCCGGCGGTAAACGCGGGGCCAGGCAGGCCGCCGGCTGACAGGATCAGGGCCGCGGTGACGAGCCTGTCGGAGACCGCCGGCCGCCTGCTGGCGGAGCACCGGGAGGCCGGCACGGCCGAAGCCGAGAGGGCGCGGGCGGCGGTAACCGGCCACCTGGAATCCTCCGGCTATCGGGTCACGGCGCAGCGCTTCCGCTTTCATCCCTCCGCCCTGCTCGGCTTCCCCATCCTCGGCGCCGGTATCGGTGGCGCTGCCCTGCTCGCGCTTCCACTCCTGCACCTGCCGGCGGTTCCCCCGTGGGGGGCCTTGGCCGTCTGGGTCACGGTGCTCTCCGCCTCGGTCTGTCTCGCCGTGAGCGTCGCCGCGGGCTGGCTCCAGTTCGGGGAGGCCCGGGAGGACGCCAACCTCATCGCGGTGAGGTCCGACGTGCCGGTGCGTCGCTGGATCGTGGCGCATCTGGACACCAAGGCGCAGGTGCAGAGCATGGCGGGCCGGCTCGTCGCCGTCTGGGTGCTCGCCGCGGCCGTCGCGGTGGACGGCGGCCTGGCGGCGGCTCGGCTGAGCGGGCCGGTGCCACTGGCTCTGGGAGCGATCGGCGCCGGGCTCGCCGTCCTGGCGGGCGCGCTGGCGGGGCGGGGCAGGCAGCGGGGGACCTCACGAGGCGCGCGGGACAACGGCACCGGCGTCGTGGCGGCGCTCGCCTTTGCCGACGCGAACACCGACCCGGCGTCGGGGATCCTCATAACGGGTGCCGAGGAGTTCGGGCTGGTGGGGGCCCGCGTCTACGCCGGCGTCCAGGAATCGCTCGCCGAGGTGCAGGTGGTCAATCTCGATACGATCGACCAGGAGGGTCGCCTCTACGTCGTGACGCACGACCGCCGGGGTGCGAGCTCCGCCGCTCGAGTCACCGCGCAACTGGCGGCCGCGGGCCTTCCCGCGCGGAGCCGGCGACTCCCGGTCGGGATACTGGTGGACAGCCTGCCACTCGCACGCGCCGGCGCGAGTGCTCTGACCATCGGCCGGCTCAACTGGCGCACGCTTCGGATCATCCACACCTCCGCCGACCGACCCGAGGGGCTTTCACTGGAGATGGCCGAGCGGGTGGGGCGGGCGATCGCGGCGAGTTGAATTGACCTTTGGGACGGCCTCGGATACGTTTGCCCGAGGATGCAGGAGCCCCGTGAGGGGCTCTTTTTCGTTGCGCTCGGGGGAGACATGTTCGACGGCAGGACAAGCTGTCTGGTGGTCGTCGGCGCCCAGTGGGGCGACGAAGGCAAGGGCAAGCTGGTGGACGTGCTCGCCGAGCGGGCCGATCTGGTGGTGCGCTACCAGGGTGGCGCCAACGCCGGCCACACGGTCGTGATCGGCGACTCCCAGTTCATTCTCCGCCAGATCCCCTCCGGCATCCTCCACCCGGGCGTCGTCTGCGTCGTGGGGAACGGCGTCGTGCTCGAGCCCGAGACCTTCTTCGGCGAGCTCGACCAGCTCGCCGTGCGGGGGGTCTCGACGGCCGGCCGGATCTTCGTCTCCGATCGCGCGCACCTCGTCCTTCCGTACCACAAGCTGCTCGACGCCGCCAGCGAGAAGAGCCAGAAGCTCGGCACGACCGGGCGCGGCATCGGGCCCGCCTACGAAGACAAGTATGGGCGCCGCGGCATCCGGGTGACCGATCTCCGCCACCCGGAGTGCGCGCGGACCTTGCTCACCGACCGGGTGCAGCGGGCCAATCGCCTGCTGGAGATGATGGGCTCCTCCGAGCGCGCGTCGTTCGACGAGCATGCCGCCCTGATCGATCGGATCGCACCCCGGCTCACGCCGCTCGCCGCCGACACGGGGCTGTTGGTGGATCGCGCCGTGCGGGCCGGGAAGCGCGTGCTGCTGGAAGGCGCGCAGGGCTCATTGCTCGACGTGGACCACGGTACCTATCCCTTTGTCACCTCGTCGAACACCACGGCGGGCGGGGCCGCGGTGGGTGCGGGGATCGGTCCCACGCTGGTGCACGGCGTCCTGGGCGTGGTCAAGGCCTACACGACGCGGGTCGGGAACGGACCGTTGCCCACGGAGGCGCCGAGCCCCCACGGGGAGCGCCTGCGCGAGGTGGGCGACGAGTTCGGCGCGGTCACCGGGCGGCCGCGGCGCTGCGGCTGGTTCGACGCGATCGTGGTCCGCTACGCGGCCCGGGTCAACGGGCTCACCGGGCTCGCGGTGACCAAGCTCGACGTGCTGGATGGGTTCGAGGACATTCCGGTCTGCACCGCCTATCGTCTCGACGGCGGGGCCTGTGAGGAGATGCCGGCGGAGGTGGAAGCCTTGGGCCGGGTCGAGCCCACGTACGAGGTCCTGCGCGGCTGGAACCGGCCGACCGGCGGCGCCCGCAAGTTGGCTGATCTGCCGAGCGAGGCGCGAGCCTACCTCGACCGGCTCGAGGCGCTCTCCGGAGTGCCGGTGCGTTATGTCAGCGTCGGGACTCGCCGGGATCAGATCATCGAGGTTCCCATGTCGTCCTGAGCGCAGCGAAGGAGACCATGCCTGGACATGGCCCCTTCGCTGGGCTCAGGGTGACAGGGAGAGTCGGAGGAAACGGTGGAGCACACGGAGCTCATGGTCATCGGCGCCGGCCCCTGCGGGCTGGCCGTGGGCGTGGCCGCCAAGCGGGCCGGGCTCTCGTGTCTGCTGCTCGACCGTCGCACGATCGTCTCCACCATCGAGCGCTATCCGCTGAGCATGACGTTTTTCTCGACGCCCGAGCGGATCGAGATCGGCGGGATCCCCTTCATCGCCAGCCACGAGAAGCCCACCCGACGGGATGGACTCATCTACTACCGCCGGGTGGCGGAGGCCTACGGGCTGGACGTGCGGCCGGCCGAGGAGGTCGTGGGTGTGGCGGCTCGCGCGGGCGATGGCTTCGAGGTGGAGGTGCGGCGGCCGCACGATGAGCGCTCGTACCATGCCGATGCGGTCGTCTTCGCCACTGGGTACTACGACAACCCGAACTACCTCGGCGTCCCCGGAGAGGATCTGCCGCACGTCGTCCACTACTTCACCGAAGGCCATCCCTACTGGCGGCGGCGGGTGGTCGTGATCGGGGCGGGGAACAGCAGTGTGGACGCCGCCCTCGAGAGCTGGCGCGCGGGGGCGCACGTGACGCTGGTGCACTTCGGCGAGGGCTTCGACCGGACGGTGAAGCCGTGGGTGCTCCCGGACATCGTGAACCGGGTGAAGGAGGGGAGCATCGGGGTGAGGTGGCGGTCCCGGATCCGCGCGATCACCCCCACCGAGGTGGAAATCGTCTCCGACGAGACCGGGGCGGTGGAATGCCTGCCCACCGACGCGGTACTGGCCATGACGGGGTATCACGCGGATACGACCCTGCTGCGGGGCCTCGGCGTGCCGGTGGACCAGGCGACCGGTATCCCCTCGCACGACCAGGCCACGATGGCCACGCCGGTTGCCGGCATCTATCTGGCCGGCGTCATTGCCAGCGGGAACGACGCCAACCGGCTCTTCATCGAGAACGCCAGGGGCCATGGCGAGCTCATCGTGCAGGACCTGCTGGAAAAGAAGCGGACCCGAACGCCATCGGCATCCGGGTCCGTCTCCTGAGCCGGCTCCAGGCCGGCGCCCTCTTCAGTTGTTCTGGTTCGCCGCGAACCAGGTCGTGACGTCGAAGTTGCGCGGGTCGAGCTCGTAGACCCGGTTGCGCGCGAACTTGCCGGTGGTCGGGAAGTACGGCGGTGGATCGCTCGCCGCGCAGGCGTTATAGGTGTAGCGCTTGATGTAGCCGCGTCCGCTGGTCAGGCCGACCGCGCCACGCGTCTTCTGAATGATCCCACCGTTCAACGCGAGACATCCCCGGCCGGCGTCGCTGGTGCTGCAGTCCTCCGCGTCCGTCGGGCCCTGGTCGTAGCGCTCCACGCCGAAGATCTGCAGCGCGAGCACGACCGCGTGGATGTCCTCCTCCGATGTCGCGTCGTACGTCCGGTAGTTGCCCGCCCCATTGAGCTGCTGGGGGGTGTTCAGGGCATTGTCGGACACCATCACGCTGTCACCCGAGAACAGGCCGAGGATCGTGCCGCAATCGGCCGCGGCCGCGCTGCCCGGGTCGATCGCCGACCGGATATCGTCTGCGACGATGATGTTCTCCGGCGTCGCGAGGGTCACCCGGCCATTGATGGTGCCGCTGATGGCAACGCGGCCGTTGACGTAGATCACGCCTTCCCAGGCCGGGTTGTACGTCCGGTTGATCGGCCACAGGTAGATGGCGTCCGGACGGCCGGTGAACGCGGCCACGGTGGGCGCGCCGATGCCAGCCGCGCGCCGAATCCAGCCGGCGCTGCCGCCCACGGCGACCGTGGCGGTGGGCCGCGGCAGGGGGGCGCCGACCACCGAGTCCCACGCCGCCTGGTTGATGTTGGGCCAGCTCTGCTGCCGCAGGCGGGGGTCCCCGCCGAGGTAGCAGCGCCAGAGGGCGTTGTTCGTGCTCAGCATCGTTTCGGCACGTGTCGGCCCGTTCGCGTCGGGAAAGGTGTCCGCCGCGGTCCGGAAGCGCACGAACGGCGCATTGTTCCAGGTGCCGTTGGTACCCGCCGTCCATTGGCCGGTCTGGACGCCGCCGGCACCCCTGATCGGCACACCGCAGTTGGGCGAGCGGCGAATGTCCTCACCCGTGAGACCGGTGAGCTGCCCGGTCACGTACCAGGGACGGGCGTTGTCCTGATAGATGCGCACGAACCCTTCGTCCGTGTCGGTCGAGTCGCCGTCGGCGTTGAGGTCGAGCGCGACGAACTCGATGCGGATGGAGGCCTCGCCCGGGCCGTTGCCGAGCGTGTTTCCGACGAACGACATCCCGCCGTTGGCCGCGCGGGCCGCCAGAGCCGTGAACGCCGTGGTGGTGGGCAGCGGAATCGCCGGCACGCTCTTCTTCGGCGGGCCGCCGTTGTAGGTGCCGTAACCCTCGCCCTGGATGCTGCTGGCCGCGGTCGACACGGTGCCGTGGAACGTGGCGCCGGTGCTCACGATCTCGATCTGGTCGTTGGAGTGGACCGGGCCCCAGATCTGGTCGCCGTTGGCGAAGACGATGTTGCCTTCCACCGTGGTGAAGTAGGCGTACTTGGCGAAGCTCTCCTGGTTGATCTGGAGGCGCCGCACCACGGCGTTGCCGAAGGTGTCCTTGACGGTGGCGATGATGGTGCCGAACACGCCGTACTGGCCGGAGGTGACCCCGTCCGGGCCGGCATAGACCCACCGGCGGACGTTGGGGATCGTCGCCCCCGACGCGTCGGTGACGGTCACGCCGTTGTCGAGCGTGTCGAAGTTGAACGCGGGGTAGAGCGCCGGGTTCGCGCTCAGCCGGCTGCGGCCTTCCTCGAGCGCCGCCACCGCCACGTCGTTCAACACCGACGCACGCTCGCCGCTCTTCTGCAGCAGCTGCGCATTGAGGATCCACATGGTGCCGGCCAGGGCGATCGCGCTGAGCGCGAAGCCCACCAGAAGCACCGTGAGGAGCGCGATCCCGCGCTCGTTGCGTTCCTCGAACATCCGAGTCATGGGTGCGGGCTCCCTTAGGGAATGATCGCGGTGGTGGTGACCGGCGTGGACAGCTTCGGACTGCAATCCTGCGCCGAGATCCGGTACTCGTACATCGCAGCCGGATCCACGGTCGGGTCGATGTACAGGTAGTTCGCGAAGCCCGCGGCGATCGAAGTGAGCGGGTCGCCGTACACCGGCTCCAGCACCGGCAGGAGCTGGCGCCGCCAGAGGACGTAGCGGATCACGTCCTTCTCGCCCGAGTTCTCGTCGTACGCGCGGTTCCAGGTCAGGCGGACCTTGTCGGTGCCGCCGGAGGGGTCGTAGGCCGCGTTGAGCGGCTGGCCGAAGATCGGCTCGCCACCGCAGATCTTGAGGTTCTTCAGGCCCATGTTCGGGAGCGGGATGTTGAGGCTGATCCGCTCGGTGCGCTCCCGGGTACCGACTTCACCATTCGTGACCTTGAACGACACCAGCACCGAGCGGAGACTGTCGATCCGTCCGGTGGCGTCCGCGTCCGCCGTGTTGCCGTGTATCCCGTTGACATGCGACATCGGGATCTCGGCCGTCGGCACCTGCACCAGCTGCGGGAGCTGGCCCACGACCGCCGTCCGCAGCTTGAAGTAGCGGAAGAACGGCAGGTTGGTCGAGTCGCGCAGCACGTTCCGGATCAGGACTTCCGCCGGGTTGCCGTTGACCTGGCGTAGGAGGACGAAGTCGTCCGCGCGGGTGGTCTCGGCGTTGGCGTCGAAGTAGAGCGTGATGGTCTCGGCCGGGCTGTTGATGCCCACGCCCGCGGTGTAGCTCACGGTCGGGTAGACGAACGCCGGGGCCGAGAGCGGGATCGTGATCTGCTCGGTGTTTCGGAGTGCCTCGACCTGCGCGGCCGGCGCGTCCGGGTCGACGTAGACCGCGGAAATGTCGGCCGCGTCGTTCGAGATGTAGTCCGCGTTGAACGTGAAGGTGTTCGCACCCGCGTACACCACCGGCGGCTGCTGGTCGGGCGTGTTGCCGCCGGCCGTCCGGATCTGGGCGTACAGGTTGTCGGACCCGTAGCTCAGGTTCTGGAGCACCCCCATGGCGTCGGAGCCCTTCTGGAACATCCGCTGCTGCGCCGTGAGGAAGCTGAGCGCGCCGCCGAGGATGACGATGAAGACCACCATGGCGATGAGCAGCTCGGTGATGGTGAACCCCTGTCTGGTGCGCATGTGCTCCTCGTTCATGGGGCGGCGATCGTGGCGGTGCGCTTGATCGGCGTCGCCAACCCGGGGCCGTTGACCGTGACGACGATCCGCGTGACGTCCGACGTGGTGCCTGCACCGGTCCGGATGACCGACGTCACTCGGGTGTACCCGGTGAAGGGGACGTTGCTTTTCGAGCTGTCGAACTTGATCCGCAGCGAGTCGTAGTTCGGATACATCCGCACCATGGTGATCTGCCCGTCGGCCACCGACGCCGCGGCGACCCGCCGCTGGCTCTTGGCGGTCGTGCTGAGAAACTTCTGCGCCGGCGCCGCCATCATCAGGATGACGCCGCTGAGGATGAACATCGCCATCACGACTTCGATGAGGGTGAAGCCCTGGTCCGTGCTCCGCCTCGCGCGCATCAGAAGCCTCGCTTCCAGGTCGTACCGGTATAGCGGAACCACTCGGTCCGCCCGGTGGCCCGAATGATCTCGACCGCGCGCGTGTCCGAGGAGTACCCCGTCGAGGCCATCGCGCGGGTGCTGGTCAGATAGAATCCGCCGATGCCGCTCGCGCTGCCGTTCCGGTGGAAGATCAGGGCCGGCCGGCCGCCGATGTTCCGATCGAAGTTGATCGCCGCGGCGCCGAAGGTCCGGGGCGCCGCGCCGCCCAGTCCGAAGGAGATCCGCCCGTCGAGCGGGATCGCCCGGACGCGCTCGCCGACGTCGATGGCGCCGTTGCTGTTCCGGTCCCAGACCATCCGGACGGTGCGCTGCGCCATGTCGAAGGTCAGGATCAGGTCGTGCTGCTTGGTGATCGCCTCGCGCTGCGCGGCCACCATGGACGTGCCGAGCACCTGGACGGCGCTGTTCGCCTCCATCTTGGCCAGATCCACCCGGGTGAAGGCGATCGCGCCCATCATGCCCATGATGCAGATCACGAGCATCAGCTCGAGGGTGCTGAACCCCCGGACCCGCCCTCGCGTGTGGCCTCGCGTGCTTCCCAGCATAGGACCCGTCATTCTTTCTCCCACCGGGTTGACCCCTGACCCACTGGCGCTGAAGCTAGGGGGCGGGGGGTGCTTCGCAACTGGAAATAACTAGCCACCTGTACAAATACGTTACACGCAGGTGCCAATCCTGGCATGCGTGTAACCATCTGCATAGCTTTATGCTATGAGTCTCTAGTTCTACCAGGACCAGTGACAACAGTTTAGGTCCTGCAGGGCGGCTTATCGGCACGAAGCGGGCCACGTAGACCCCCGATTTACGCCCTCAAGTGGCCGCCTGCGATGGGAGCGCCTATTATGCACGCCGATTCCGCCACTCAGCCCATTCTCTAGCCCCCACCCATGGCCGACACCACCCTGATGGACAAGCTGGTCTCCCTCTGCAAGCGCCGGGGGTTCGTCTTCCAGTCGTCGGAGATCTACGGCGGCCTCGGCTCGGTCTGGGACTACGGGCCGCTCGGCGTCGAGCTCAAGAAGAACGTCAAGGACCGGTGGTGGAGGGCGATGGTGCACGCCCGGGACGACATCGAGGGCCTCGACGCGGCCATCCTGATGCATCCCCGCGTCTGGGAGGCGTCCGGTCACGTCGCCGGGTTCACCGATCCCCTGGTGGACTGCCGGCATTGCAAGAATCGCTTCCGCGCCGACGACTCCCGGATCAAGGGCACTCCGGGCCAGCCGGATGCCCAGTGCCCGGTGTGCGGCAGCAAGGGCACGCTCACCGAGGCTCGCCTCTTCAACCTGATGTTCAAGACGTTCATGGGTCCGGTGGAGGAGCAGGCCTCGGTGGTCTTCCTCCGGCCGGAGACCGCGCAGGGCATCTACGTCAACTACCTCAACGTCCTGCAGAGCTCACGGCAGAAGATCCCCTTCGGCATCGCGCAGATCGGCAAGGCGTTTCGCAACGAGATCACGCCGGGCAACTTCATCTTCCGGACCCGCGAGTTCGAGCAGATGGAAATGCAGTTCTTCGTGAAGCCCGGGACCGACGCCGAGTGGTTCGAGCGGTGGCGGGAGTGGCGGATGCAGTGGCATCACGATCTGGGGCTGACCCAGGCTCGGCTCCGTTGGCACCAGCACGGACCCGACGAGCTGGCCCACTACGCCCGGGCCGCCTTCGACGTGCAGTACGAGTTTCCGTTCGGGTGGCAGGAGATCGAGGGGATCCACAACCGGGGCGATTTCGACCTGGGCCGGCACCAGGAGTACTCGGGCAAGAAGCTGGACTACTTCGAGCAGGCCGCGAACGAGCGGTTCCTTCCCTATATAGTGGAAACCTCGGCGGGCGCCGACCGGGTCACCCTGACCCTGCTGGTGGACGCCTATCGGGAAGAGACCGTCGAGGGGGAGACCCGGGTGGTACTCGGCTTCCACCCGGCCATCGCCCCGATCAAGGCGGGGGTCTTCCCGCTGGTGAAGAAGGACGGTATGCCCGAGCTGGCCACCGAGCTGTACCACGACCTCAAGCGCCGCTTTCCGGTGTTCTACGACGACAGCGGCGCGATCGGACGCCGGTACCGGCGGATGGACGAGGCGGGAACCCCCTTCGGCATCACGGTGGACGGCGACACCGTGTCCGCCCGGACCGTGACGGTCCGGCATCGGGATTCCATGCAGCAGGAGCGGGTCTCGCTGGACCAGGTGGCGGACTACGTGGCGGAGCGGATCGCCTGAGAGTAGAAGTGCGAACGATGGATGACACTGCGGCACCTCCTATGCGCCTGTCCGACTTCGAAGCGATGGTACGGCGGTGCGCCGAAGAGGTGCCCGCCGAATTCCTCGACGGCGTCGCCGAGATCACCGTCTCACCCCGCACGGTCCCCCATCCTGATCGTCCCGAGATCTTCACGCTCGGTGAGTGCATCCCGCTGCCGTCCGCCGGGGGCGACTCCGTCGGCGGCATCCAGAGCCGAGTCGTGCTCTACTATGGATCGTTCGCGGCCCTGGCCGTCCAGCAGCCGGGATTCGACTGGCGGGAGGAGGCGTGGGAGACGCTGGCCCACGAGCTTCGGCACCACCTCGAATGGCGGGCCCACGCTCCCGACCTCGAGGCGTTCGACCGGGCGGTGGAGCAGAACTTCGCCAGGCAGGATGGCGAGCGCTTCGACCCACTCTTCTACCTCGACGGCGAGCCCGCGGGCGAATCCGCCTATCGCGTCGAGGACGATGTCTTCCTCGATCGCATAGTCACCGAGGCGCCGGCTACTGCCCCTGTCCATTGGCGGGGCAGGGCCTATCGGGTCAGCGTACCGGACGACATCGTCCTGCCCGCCTTCCTCAGTCTCGACGGCGTGGTCGAGCCGCCGCCGGGTGATCTGGTGCTCGTTCTCCGCCGCAAGCCCGGTCTCCGCGATCTCCTGCATCGGCCCGCGCCGACCCAAGCCACCGTCACCGCAGTCGAGGTATATTTCCCCGGCGATTCGGCCGATTTCCCCAACGCATGAGCGCCCGATGGTCTTCGAGATGGTGACGACGCTGGAGGCGGCGGAGGTGCTCCGCAGGGCCAAGTCGTTCTTCGGCGAGCGGATCCCGATGCAGGCCGCGTTTCCGGAGAAGGAAGGCCCCAACTTCCTGACGCTTCGCGGGCAGGGAGGGGAGGAGATCGCCTTTGCCGCCCGGTCCGGCGATGGGGGAACCAAGATCCGGGCAAGCACGCTGTTCTTCGACCAGGCCGTCGACCGGTTCCTCTCGACACTGCCTCCGGCCGAGGGGACAGTCGCGTGACCCCCAATCTCCGGCTCAGGGTCACGGTCGAGGATGCCTGGGACGAGATCCCGCTCGATCTGCCTCCCGGCACGGCGCTCTCCGAGCTCAAGAGGCTGGCGCTTGTGGGGACCAAGGTGACTCGCGACCCCGACGAGTATCTCCTGAAGTTCCGCGGCGCCGAGCTGTATGACGAGACCCGCTCTCTTGCCGACGCCGGCCTGGTCACGAACGGGGCCGTGATCGTGCTCCCCCGGCGGCGACGGCCGCTGCGCTAGCCGCCCGTCGTGTCGCTCTCGCCGCTCGCCTACCGCTCGCTCACCATCGTCGCCGCCGGGTTCCTCGCCTTCGACGGAGCCGCCCTGCTCGGGCTCGGCCTGTGGTCCGGACGGACGATGCTGCTCATCCTCGGTGCGATCCTGCTGGCCTCCTCCGGCATCGTGCTGCTCTTCTGGCGCTGGCATCTGCGCCGTCTCGACGAGATCGCCGAAGCACGTGCCGACCTTCGAGAGGAAGCCGAGGAGATGCGTCGGGCGCTTCGGAGGTGACGATGGCCGTCTCGCTCTTCACCCATCCCGCCTGCCTGCGGCACGACCCAGGCTCCGATCATCCCGAGTCGCCCTCCCGCCTCCGCGTGCTGCTCGAGCGGGCACGGTCGGCCGAGGGGATCGAGATCGTCCAGGCCGAGGCCGCGAGCCGGGAGCCGTTGCTGGCGGTGCACGGCGATGGATACCTCCGCTCGCTCGAGTCGCTCAGCGCCAAAGGAGGCGGAGTCCTGTTTCTGGACACCATTCTCAATGAGTCGAGCTGGGCGGCGGCGCTGGGCGCGACCGGTGCCGTGCTCGCGGCGGTTGACCACGCCCACGAGGGGCGGGGACATGCCTTCGCCGCGGTGCGGCCACCGGGGCACCACGCGCTGGCGGGCAAGGGGATGGGATTCTGTCTGGTGAACAACGTGGTCGTGGCTGCGAAGTACGCGCAGCGCGCCGGCCGCGACCGGGTGCTGATCATCGACTGGGACGTGCACCACGGCAACGGCACGCAAGCGCTGGTGGAAGCCGACTCCACCATCCGATTCGTCTCGCTGCACCAGCACCCGTGGTATCCGGGGACCGGGATGGCCGACGAGCGCGGCGTGGGAAACGTGTTCAACGTGCCTCGGGGTCCAGGCATGCCGGCTGCGCTCTACGTGGACGACCTGTGGGCAGCGATCGTGGCCGCCACCACGGGCTGGGAGCCCGATCTGATCTTCGTCTCGGCGGGGTTCGACGCCATGACGGGCGACCCGCTCGGGGGGTTCACGCTCGAGCCCGAGCACTACGCCGAGCTCACCCGGCGGCTGCGTGAGCGGCTGCCGCGGGCTCCGATCGTGGGCCTGCTCGAAGGCGGCTACATCCCCGCGCGCATCGCCGCGGGCTGTCTGGCCCACCTCGGCGCCCTCGCCTAGGCCGCTCGGCCACCACTCCTCACCCTTCGAGGCCGCGCCTTGACCGACACCCTCCGGATGGAAACCGAAGTGCTGAAGCTCCGCACCAAGCACCCATTCATCATCGCGCGCGGTGGGCGCAGCGACTACGAGACGGTGTGGGTGCGGCTGATCGACCGGGAAGGCAACGAGGGGTGGGGCGAGGCCGCGCCGAGCAGCTACTACGGCGAGAACACCGAGACGATCCTCGCTGCCCTGCAGCGCTACGCCAAGCTCCTGCCGGCCGACCCGTTCGACCTGGAGATGGCCGAGTTGCGCTGGCACGAGTCCATGCGGCGCAACCCATCGGCCCGGGCGGCGCTGTCGGGGGCCTTGCACGATCTGGTGGGCAAGCGGCTCGGGGTGCCGGTGTGGCGGCTGTGGGGACTGGACCCGGCCCGCGCGCCTCGGTCCACGTTCACCATCGGCATCGACACCGCGGAGAGGATCCGCGCCAAGGTCGCCGAGGCCGAGCAGTATCCCATCCTCAAGATCAAGCTCGGCAGCGACCGGGACGTCGAGATCCTCCGGACCATCCGCGATGCCACCGACAAGGAGATCCGGGTGGACGCGAACTGCGGCTGGACGGTGAAGCGCACCGTGCAGATGCTGCCCGTGCTCAAGGAGTTCGGTGTCACCGTGCTGGAGCAGCCGTTGCCGCCCGACGAGCTCGACGGCCTGGCCGAAGTGACCCGCCGCGCCGAGATCCCCGTGATCGCGGACGAGAGCTGCGAGACCGTGGCTGACATTCCCCGTCTCGTCGGGAAGGTGGACGGGATCAACATCAAGCTCGCCAAGTGCGGCGGGCTGCGCGAGGCGATCCGGATGATCGCCGTGGCTCGGGCGCACGGCATGACCGTGATGGTCGGCTGCATGATCGAGACCTCCATCGCGATTACCGCCGCGGCCCACTTCACCCCGCTGGTCGACATCGTCGACCTCGACGGTGCGGCGCTGCTCGCCAACGATCCGTTCGTGGGCGCCGGGATCGACCGCGGGCAGGTGACGCTTCCGACCGGGCCGGGTCTCGGCCTCCGGCGGAGATGACGGAGCGCTTCGCCACCGTCGCACTCCCGCTCCCGCTCTCCTCCTCGTACACCTACCGCATTCCCGAGACGCTGGGCGACCGGGTCGCTCCCGGCGCGCGTGTGGTCGTCCCCGTCAGGCGCCGGGAGCTGATCGGGATCGTGCTCGACGCCGACGCGCCGGCGCCGGAGGCCGAAGCTCGCGACATCCTCGCGGCGCCCGATCCGGAGCCCGCCGTGCCCGAGGGGCTCCTCGCCACCGCGCGGTGGATGGCCGGATACTACGGCGCTCCCACCGGTCTCACGCTCAAGGCCATGCTGCCGGCCGGACTCTGGGGCGAATCGCAGGTGATCGCCATGCGCGCACGCGGGGTGTGGAGCGTCGGCGGGGTCGCCGGCGAAGGTGCTCGACTGGCTGGAGGAGCGCGGGGGCGAGGCGTCGGTCGCCACGGCGGCGCGCGCGCTCAAACGGCCCGTGTGGGACGCGCTCCACCGGCTGGAATCGGTGGGCGCGGTGTCGTTCCGGGTGGAGCCGCCCGACACCGGAGCCGGTCTGGTCACCGAGCGTGTGGTAGCGCTCGCGGGGGAAGCGCCCACGCTGATCGAGCGCGCCGCGCTGTTCAAGCGCCGAGCCCGCCGCCGCGAGCTGTTCGAGGCCCTGGAGGCGATGGGGGGGAGCGCGCAGGTGCGGCACGTGGTGGACCAGCTTGGCTTCGGCGAAGCGGTGATCCGCGGCCTGGTGAGCCAGGGCCTCGCCCGGATCACCGAAGCCGAGCGCCTGCGCGACCCGTTCGGCGACACCGTCGGCTCACCGCCGCCGGCGCACCTGACGGACGCCCAGGCGGCTGCATTGAAGGACGTGGAGTTGCTGGGTCCGGGTGACGGGGCACTGCTCTTCGGCGTCACCGGGAGCGGCAAGACGCTGGTCTACATCGAAGCGGTGAAGCACGCGCTGGCGCGAGGGCGGGGCGCGATCGTGCTGGTGCCCGAGATCGGTCTCACGCCCCAGACCGTGAGCCGGCTGCGCGGCGCCTTCGGCGATCAGGTGGCCGTTCTCCACAGCGCCCTCTCCGACGGCGAGCGGGCCGATGCCTGGCGGCTGCTCCGGCGCGGCGAGCGCCGCGTAGCGGTAGGGGCGCGCTCCGCCGTCTTCGCGCCGGTCCAGAACCTCGGCATCATCGTGGTGGACGAGGAGCACGAGGCGGGCTACAAGAACGGCGAGACACCGCGCTACGTCACCCGCGACGTCGCGGCCGTGCGCGCGCGGATCGAGGGGGCGTCACTCGTGCTGGGAAGCGCCACGCCCTCGCTGGAAGCCATGGCCCAGACCGGCGACCGGCTCCGGTTACTCCGCTTGCCCGAGCGGGTCGGCGCCCGGCCCCTGCCGCCGGTCGAGATCGTAGACCTGCGCGTAGCGCCCAGGGTGCCAGGCACCGGGGCGATCGCCTGGTCGGTGGCGCTGGACGCGGCGCTGACCGAAACCGCCGCGCGCGGGGAGCAGGCGCTGCTCCTCCTGAACCGGCGGGGATATGCCGCGTACCTCCAGTGCCCCGACTGCGGCGAGGTGTGGCAGTGTCCGCGGTGCAGCATCTCCCTCACCGTGCATCGGGCACCGGGGGGCCTCCGCTGCCACTACTGCGGGCACGAGGAAGCGATTCCCCAGACCTGCCGCGCCTGCGGGCATGCCGTGCAGCAGATGCGGGGGATCGGTACCCAGCAGCTCGAGCAGCTCCTGGCCGAGCGCTATCCCAGCGCGCGGGTCGCGCGGATGGACCTCGACACCACCAGCACCAAGTGGTCCCATCAGCGGATCCTTGGCGCCGTCGAGCGCGGCGAGGTGGATCTCCTGATCGGGACGCAGATGATCGCGAAGGGGCTCGATTTCCCCAACGTGACGCTGGTGGGTGTGGTCGATGCGGACACCGGGCTCTACCTGCCGGACTTTCGTTCGGCCGAGCGGACCTTTCAGCTGATCGCGCAGGTGGCGGGGCGCGCCGGTCGCGGGCCGAAGGGAGGCCGCGTGCTGGTGCAGACCCGTCACCCGCTCCACCACGCGCTGGTCTGGGCCTCCAGGCACGACGCCGAAGGGTTTCTGCGCGAGGAACGGGGCCTCCGGCTGGTGCCGCCGTACCCACCCGAGCTGTCGCTGGTGAACATCATCGTCTCAGGAGAGGTGGAGTCCGAGACGTCGAACCGGGCGACGGAGGTGGCCGACTGGTGCCAGGCGCTGATCGGCAAGCACGGGCTCCCGGTGGAGATGCTGGGTCCCGCGCCCTGCCCGCTCGCGAAGATCAAGGATCGGTGGCGGTGGCACGTGCTGCTCAAGGGACAGTCGGCGGACCTCGGTCGGATCGTGCGGTATGCGGCACGGAGGCTGCCGCGAATCGGAAGAACCGGACAGACCCGGGTGGTGCTCGACCGCGACCCCGCATCTCTACTGTAGAGGACACTCGCTACCGCGCGCGGTAGCCGATCTCGGTTCCCACGTAGAGCACCCGGCGCGGAGCGGGCTCCAGCACGCGACCAAACGCGCCGTTCAGCGTGACCGATCCGATGTACCGCCGGTCCCACACGTTGTTCAGCCCGAGGAACGGCGAGAGCTGCACCGTTCCGAGATCGCCCTCCCACCCCAGCCGCAGGTTGGTCACGCCGGCTCCCCACGAATCCACCACTCCCTCGGGCGTGTTCGCGTCGTCCGACGCGACCGAGGAGGTCAACGTGTGGTCCGCATCGAGGTAGAGGCCCTGCGCCAGCCCGGTGCGGAGCCCCAGACGCCAGAAATGATCGGGCACGCCGGGAAGCCGGTTGCCGTCGAGTCCCGCGTCGGGATCCTCCACGAACCGGTAGTGCGCGTAGGTGTAGGCGGCATTGAGCGTGATCCCGGAGACGGGGGAGACGCTGAGTCCCACCTCCGCGCCGGTGTTGTGCGTCTTGCCCGCGTTTCGGAAGAAGGCGCGGCCTCCGACCTCCGCCTGCTGCACGATCGCGTCGGTCACGCGGCTCATGAACAGCGCGACCGAGTAGGTGACGCTCGGCAGCGGCTGGCCCCGCGCGCCGACCTCGTAGTTCACCGCGCGCTGCGGCCCCAGCTCTGGGTTGAAGCCCCCGGTTCCATCCGGCTGGTTCACCAGCTCGGTGGTCGTGGGCGTCTCGAAGGACGTGGAGACGTTCACGTAGGGGACGAACTGCTGGTCGAACGACCAGCTCGCCCCGATGTTGCCGCTCAGCGCGGACATCGAGCGATCGCCGCTGTCGTCTCCGTCGCTGGTGAACCGGTCGGCCAGGTCGAACTTGACCCAGTCGAAGCGGGCGCCTCCGCTCAGCAGCAGACGCTCGTTCGGACTCCACTGGAGCTGCGCGAAGGGCCCGAGCTCGGTGACCTTCTCGAGCTGGTCGAGGAACAGGACGGCGGTAGGCACGCCGGCGTCCGACACGAGATTCTGACGGTCGTCGCGCATCCGCTGGACATCCACGCCGGCGGTCAGCCGCGGCGCCTTCTCCGCCGGGCCGAGGGCGCGCGCACCGCTGAGGCGAACACCGGCCACCTGCCGGTCGATGCGTATGTAGGTGCCGTTGGTCGGTCCGCCGCCCACATCCGGCGGCGCCGCGATCGGGTTCTCCAGATCGCGAATCAACCCGAACACCGACGCCGAGTACTCGTTGCCCGCGCCGTCGAAGTGCCGCACGCCGAAGGAGAGCTGGTGCTGCTGCACGTCCTTGTCGGCCCCCCGCCGGATGTTGTTGCCGGCGGCGCTGTCGGGATTGGCATCGTACTCCGGGCGGGTGAGCGCGCCGGGATTCTGCGCCTCCGGGCTGTCGGCCAGGCTCAGCCGCACGGTGGCGATCGTGTTGCCGCTGACCACCCAATCGCCGCCGGCATTGAGCTGGCGGAACTCGCCCGCGCTGTGCTGCCGGAACCCGTCGGCCTTGAACTGAGAGACCGAGAGCGTCCCGCTGACGTCGCCGCTCCGCCCCGATGTCCAGCTCTGCCACTTGTAGAAGCCGTCGCCCGCTCGCTTGCCGTCGCCGCCGGAGATCCGGACGCGCTGGGCGAAGGGCCCCGGCGCGGCGCGCTGGGTCTGGAAGGCGATGACGCCGCCTGACGCGTTGCCGTACAGCGACGAGCTCGAGCCGCGCAGCACTTCGGCCCGCTCGAGGTCCGCGAAGTCGACGTTGGAGAGCTGGCTCTGACCGTCGGGCAGCGTCTGGGGAATGCCGTCCACCAGAATCTTCAGCCCGCGCACCCCGAAATTGGAGCGGCTCCCGGCTCCGCGAATGGAGATGCGCTGGTCCAGCGAGAAGTTGTAGCGGTTGGCGACCACGACGCCCGGCAGGTTGTTGAGCGCCTCATCGATTCCCAGCGTCGGCTGCCCCCGCACCAGATCGTCCCGATCGAGCACCCCCACCGCGAACGGCACGCGCGACAGCGGCTCTTCGCTCCGCGTGACCGTCACTTTCAGCTCGGGCAGTTGGGTGATCCGCGTGGAATCACGTCCGGTCGTGTCGCCGGCCGCGGGCTCCTGGGCGGCGGCCGGCGTGACGATGGCGAGAGCGAAGAGCAGGGGAACGAGTCGGCGCATGGAACTCTCCTCAGGGTTGCATGGATATTAACCCAAACCAATGCGTCCGCACGCCTTGAAAGCCCCCGAGCCACCCTCTACCTTCCACCCGCGTATGACCGACACCCCCCGCACATTGCCTGATTTCACCGTCCCGCCGTTCGCCGGCCGGCCGGAGGCACGCTTCGAGGCGATGCCCGGCGACGGCGTCCTGCCCGAGGGCTTCTTCTCCACCTCGAACCTTCCGACCTACATCCAGGTCGATGGCCGGTGGGTCGCCCCGACTCGCCCGCGGATGGACTGCGTGGTGGTGAGGCGGGGGCGCGACCTGGAGACGATCGAGCCGCGCCGCCTCAAGAAGGGCGATCTCGTCGCCATGGGCGAGGCCGAGGACGGCACCGAAGGTATCGTGGTGCACGCCCAGGGATTCCTCGGCGGCGGACACGGAGCCAACGAGTTCCGGTTCATGTCCACCGAGGTGAGCCGGGAGCGGCCGGTCAACTACGAGGAGCTCGCGGCGCGGGTGGGCGAGGAGAAGCGGCGCGGCGGCTACCTCGTCTGGGTGGTGGGCCCCGCGCTGGTCCACTCGCGGGCGCGCTCCGACATCGAGTGGTTCATCCGGAACGGCTACGTCCAGGCCGTGCTCGCCGGCAATGCCGTCGCCGTGCACGACATCGAGGCCGCCATCTTCGGCACCACGCTCGGCATGACCAACACCGGGCAGCCGACCACGGGCGGCCACGGGCTGCACATGCGCGCGATCAATCGGGTGCGCGCGGCCGGGTCCATCCAGCGGGCGGTCGAGACGGGACTGCTGAAGAGCGGCATCATGCACGCGCTGGTGACGCAGAAGGTGCCGTTCGTGCTGGCCGGGTCCATCCGCGACGACGGCCCGCTCCCCGGCGTCTTCACCGACACCCTCCAGGCCCAGGATGCGATGCGCGAGTACACGGTCAAGGCGACGAGGGCGATCTTCGTCGCCACCGCGCTGCACGCGATCGCCGTGGGCAACATGCTGCCCGCGTTCCATCTCTGCGACGGCGCGCCCGCCCCGCTCATGACCATCTGCGTGGACCAGACCGAGTTCGTGGTCAACAAGCTCAAGGACCGCGGCACACACCAGGCGTTTGGGGTGGTGACCAACGCGCAGGACTTCATGCACGTGCTCCGCTTCTACACGGAGCAGTGGGAGAAGGGCGGGTCATGATCGCCGCCCCCGACTCCGGCTGGACCCGGCTCGCGGCCGCGGTGGCGGAGACCGTGCCGCCGTCCGAGGTGGATGGGGTGTGGATCTTTACCCCCCTGCGGCACGAGGGGCGGGAGTGGGGCACCGCGGTGCTCTCACGGGTGGACGGCGACCGGCGGCGGATCTACACTGCCCGCTACGTCCTCGCCGTGAAGGGCAAGGAGCGGGGCAAGTTCGACGCTACGGTTCAGGAGGTCGGCAGCGGCCCGGTGTCGGCCCTCGCGCAGCTCCTGCACGACGCGCAGAAGCGCATCGACGACGAGCAGCCGCCCACGCCCGTGGCGCCCGACGCCTGGTTCCCCGAGGGTCCGGTTGGGGAGCCCGCCGATGGCTCGGCTCGCTAGGACCGAAGGGGCGGCGCTCCTCGACCGCTTTCGGAAGTATCTCCGCGATCATCACCAGCCGGTCACCCGCCAGCGCGACCTCGTCGCGCAGGTCGTGTTCCTCTCCGAGGATCATCCGTCCGTGGACGCCATCCTCCGACGCCTGAAGGAGCGGGGCGACGCCGTGGGCACGGCCACGGTCTACCGCACGCTCGAGGTCCTGGTCGACAGCGGGCTGGTGCGCGCGCACGACTTCGGCGAGGGGTTCAAGCGCTACGAGCCGATGGCTGCCCAGACCTACCACGAGCACCTGATCTGCGAGCGTTGCGGCACCGTGGTGGAGTTTCAGAACGAGCGTCTGGAGCGGATGCTTCCGGTCATCGCCGACGAGCACACCTTCCAGCACTCGCGCCACCGGGTGGAGATCTACGGGGTGTGCCGCGACTGCCGCCGGCGCGAGCTGGTGGTGACGGAGGACGCCTCGTGAGCGAGCCGGCGACACTCGGGATCGCGGTGGCCTTCGCCGCCGGCCTCCTGAGCTTTCTCTCGCCCTGCGTGCTGCCCCTGGTCCCGTCCTACGTCGGCTTCCTGACGGGGATGAGCGCGCCGGAGATGGGTGGACGCCGGCACGTGGCGCTGCTGCACGCGCTCTGCTTCGTGGCGGGCTTCTCTCTCATCTTCGTTCTCCTCGGCGCGAGCGCCACGGCGCTCGGGCGGGCGCTCAACTACTACCAGGTCTGGCTGCAGCGGGCGGGCGGCGTGCTCATCATCGCCTTCGGCCTCGTGTGTCTCGGCGTCGTCAAGCTGGAATGGCTGACCCGGGAACGGCGGCTCCACCTCGAGCACAAGCCGGTCGGCTACCTGGGCTCGGTGCTCGTGGGACTGGCCTTCGGTGCCGGGTGGACGCCATGCATCGGGCCCGTGCTCGGCGCGATCCTGGGGCTGGCCGCGACCTCGGCCGATCTCTCGCGGGGCATGCTGCTGCTGGGGGTGTACTCCGCGGGGCTCGCGATCCCATTCCTGATCGCGGCGGTGGCGGTGGAGCGGTTCCTCGACTGGTTCCAGCGATTCCGGAAGTACCTGCCGTGGGTGATGCGGCTGAGCGGGGCGCTGCTCGTGCTGGTGGGAATCCTGCTGCTGACCGGCCAGTTCACCCGGCTGGCGGGGTGGCTCCAGACCTTCACGCCGGAGGTACTGCGCAGCCAGATCTGAAGACGCCTACCGTTCCGTGTACCGCGCCGCGTAATCCATCACGCACATCTGTCCGTAGCCCTTGTGGGGCCCGCAGGCGACTCCGCCGGCGCCCCACCCCGGATCCAGCAGCGTGTCCCGATGCCCCCGATCCGCTACGCCATCGTCCACCAGAAGCTGCATGACGACCTCGCGCGCGGGGTTGTCCCCATAGGCGATGTTCTCCGCCATCGCGCCGAGCCAGCGGCCATGGCGGTTGGCTCGCCCGGCGGGGTTGCTGCCGTCGAGCCCGCGATGCTCCATGGCTCCAGTGGGGCCCTGGTCGCGCACATGGTCTCCGGCCGCAGCCGCGAGGCCCTTGGACCAGCGAAGCGATTTGACCGGCTGCCGCCGTTTGAGCGCGGCGACCGCTTCACGCACCGCCGCGGGCCCTTCGTCGGTGCGGAGGTGGGGCCGACCGGGGCGCTCCAGGACCTTGCCGTCGAAGCGGGGAAGCAGCTGCTCGAGGTGGCGCGCGTAGCCGGCGGGGTCGCGGCGCAGGGCATTGGTCTCGTCGTGGATGCCGCGGGCGAGACGGGTCCAGTCGGTGGGACCGGCTGGGGCCTGGGCCGGCGAGCGGTGCCATCCCGGCGGTAGCGCCCACGCGAAGCAGGTCATGCCGACCAGCATCGCCCAGGTCCTAGCCGCCGCCACCGACGCTCTCCTCTTCCAGCTCCTCCTCCAGCTGCTGCCGGCGCAGCAGCTCCCAATACCGTCCGCCGCGCGCGATGAGGTCCCCGTGGACCCCCTCCTCCACGATGCGGCCGTCATCGAGCACCACGATCCAGTCCGCGTCCCGCACCGCGGCCAGCCGGTGCGAGACGATGAGACTGGTGCGTCCGCTGAGCGCACCGCGGAGTGCGGCGAGAATCTTGGCTTCGGTGTGCGCGTCCACCGCACTCAGCGCGTCGTCGAGCACGAACACCGGCGGATCCCGCGCCAGGGCGCGCGCGATCGCGGTGCGCTGCTTCTGGCCGCCCGAGAGATTGATGCCCCGCTCACCCAGCATGGTGTCGAATCCGTTCGGCAGCGACGGCAGGGCTTCGGCCAGCTGGCTCACCTCGGCCACGCGCTCGAGGCGCCCGTCGTCGGGTGCGCCCAGCAGCACGTTCTCACGGAGCGTCTCGCCGAACAGGAAGGTCTCCTGTGGCACGAAGCCCACGGCACGGCGCAAGGCATCGAGGTCGAGCTGGCGGACGTCCACCCCATCGAGGCTCACCGCCCCTCGGGTCGGATCGTGGGTGCGGACCAGGAGGTCGACCAGCGTGGACTTGCCCGAGCCGGTGGCTCCGACGATCGCGAGTGACCGGCCCGGCTCCACGGTGAGGCTCACGTCCTGCAGGACCCACCCGCGCTCCCCCGGGCCGGGATAGCGAAACCAGACGTGCTCGAACTGCACACGCCGTCCGCCGCGGGGCGGCGGCAGGGTCGCCGGCGCCGGCGGCGATGCGATCGCGGGACGCTCCTGGAACAGCTGGTTGATCCGCGCCATGGACGCCGCGCCGCGCTGCACCAGGTTCACCGCCCACCCCAGCGCGATCATGGGCCACACCAGCATGCCGAGGTAGACACCGAACGCCACGAACTCACCCACCGTGACCTGATTGGCCATGATGAGCCGGCCGCCGACGTACAGCACGGTGACGCCGCTGAGACCGCCCATCAGGGTGAGCAGGGGAAAGAAGAGACCCTGGACCCGCGCGAGGCTGAGGTTCCGGCGCAGGTACTCGTCGCTCAGTTCGCGGAACTGGGCGATCTCCGCCGACTCCTGGCGATATGCCCGGACCACCCGCACCCCGCTCAGGTTCTCGTGGGCCTGGCTGGTGAGGTCACTGAAGTGGGCCTGGATGGCCTGAGACCTGCGGTGCACCAGACCGCCGAGGGACACCATGATGACCGGCAGTCCCAGGAGCGGCAGGAAGGCCAGCAGGGTGAGGCGGGGGCTGATCGCCACCATCGCGGGTGCAATCAGAAGGGTCCGGATGCTAGTATCCACCATATACATGAGCGCCGGACCCGCCACCATCCGGACCGCCAGCAGGTCGTTGGTGGTGCGGGCCATCACATCTCCGGTGGGGTACCGGTCGTAAAATTCGGCCGACATCCGCTGTAGATGCTGGTAGAGCTGGTCCCTGAGGTCCGTCTCGACACGGCGGCTGCCGCTGTTCAGCAGCTCCCGCATGCCGTACCGGGACACGCCGCCGACCAGGGCGGCCGCAAGCAACAGAGCCACCGCGATCTGTACCTGGCGGAAGGAGTCGCCGCTCTGAAGCGCGTCGATCCCGTGCTGGATGAACCGGGGTCCGATGGCGGCAAAGAAGTTGGAGATGACGACCAGGGCGAGCCCGAGGGCGTACGTCCGAAGGTAGGGCCTCAGGAAGGGCAGCAGGGACCGCAGTTCGTGCATAGGCGTTGGTGCAATGTCACCGGCCCGGCAAACCCGGGCAAGTCACACTTGAAGGAGGAACTGATGACGAGATCGCTTCTCACGGTGCTGGCGCTCGCGGGGGTGGCGGCGTGCGGGGGTCGCGACCGACAGGACGTCGCCACGGCCGACAGCCTCAGCCGTGACCTCCAGCTCGCGCCGATGGACAGCTCGGCGCCGCTGAACGATCAGCCCTCGATGGATACGGCGCCGACGCCGGCCACGCCCGCGGCGCCCAAGCCGGCGCCGAAGCCCAAGCCGAAGCCGACTCCGAAGCCTGCTGCCCCGGCCCCGGCCGCGCCGGCGCCCGCGGCGGCCCCCGCTCCAGCGCCCTCGCTCGCGGTGGGCACCGCCATCAGCGCGACCACCGACGCCGAGATCCGGTCACGCAAGAACAAGGTGGGCGATGAGGTGACCGCCACTGTCGGGTCCGACGTGAAGGACGCGAGCGGCAGGACGGTCATACCGGCCGGGTCGAAGGTCGTGCTCAAGGTCACGGCCATCAAGCCGTCGGACAGCAAGAGCGACACGACCGGCACTTTGACGCTCGATGCGGTCGGCGTCGAGGTGGGTGGCAGCGAGCGGCCGATCGTCGCCACGATCTCCGGCATCCGGACCTCGCTGCAGGGCCGCGGCACCGACGCGAACGACGTGGCCAAGGTCGCGGGCGGCACCGCCGCGGGCGCCATCGTCGGCAAGGTGCTCGGTGGCGGCAGCAAGGGAGCCATCATCGGCGGCATCATCGGCGGCGCGGTGGGCACCCAGCGGGCCATCGAGACCAAGGACCGCGACGTCGTCCTTCCCGCGGGCACCACGGTCACGCTCACGCTGGACCAGAAGCTGGCGACGAGCTGATCGCCTGCTGACGGCCGCGGCGAACCCGTCGCGGCATCGCTGAACGCGAAGGGGACACGATCCGATCGTGTCCCCTTCGTGCTGATATGCCTCCCGTCCGCCCGCCCTCCTAGTATCCCGCGCCTCCGCCCCCTCGCCGAGGGTCGCTCACGCCCTGCCATCCCTGGCCCGTCCGGATGATCGCCTCGACGTCACCCCAGGTGCCGCCCGGCGAGATGCTGTGACCCCGGGCGCGGAGGCTGTCCAGTGTCGCCGGGGTGAACCCCGCCTCCTCGACCCGCAAGCTGTCGGGCAGCGCCTGGTGGTGCATTCGCGGCGCCGCCACCGCGTCGGCCAGCGCCATGCGGTGGTCGATCACGTTGGAGATCACGTGGTAGACCATCGTGATGATCCGCGGCCCGCCCGGTGTGCCCACGACCAGGAATAGATTCCCGGCCGGATCCAGCACGATGCTCGGCGTCATGGCGGAGAGCATCCGCTTGCCCGGGGCGATGGCGTTCGCTTCGCCTTGCACCAGACCATACATGTTGGGCTTGCCGGGCGCCGTGGCGAAGTCGTCCATCTCATCGTTGAGGAGAAACCCCGCGCCCGCCACGGTGACCGCGCTGCCGTAGCTGTCGTTGAGCGTCGTCGTGCAGCTCACCGCGTTGCCCTCCGCGTCCACCACCGAGTAGTGCGTCGTCGACGATCCGCCTGCGGCCGCGGGGTCGAACACCGGCGTGGGGCTGGCGCGCTCGCCGATGTCCTGCCGCAGCGTGGCCGCATACTCCTTGGACAGGAGCCGGTCCATCGGGTTCCGAACGAACGCCGGATCGCCGAGGTAGCGGTTGCGATCGGTGAACGCGCGCCGCATCGCCTCCGCCTCGCGGTGAAGCAATGCGGGCGTTCCGAACGGCGGCAGCGGGGAGTATCCCTCCATGATGTTGAGGATCTCGCCCATGGTGACGCCGCCCGATGACGCGGGCGGCATGCTGTAGATGGTGTGGCCGCGGTACGCGATGGTGACCGGGTCGCGCCAGATCGCCCGATAGGCCGCGAGGTCGGCCAGGGTGATGAGCCCGCCGCCGCGCGCCATCTCGGCCACGATGAGGTCGGCCACCGCTCCCTGATAGAACCCCCCGGCGCCGCCGGTCCGGATCGCCTCGAGCGTGGTCCCGAGATCGGGCTGACGGAGCGTGGTGCCCGGCACCGGCGGCTTGCCGTCGGGCAGGTAGCTCGCGAGCGAGGCGGGGAAGGAGCTGAGCCGGGTGCTGTCGCTCCGGATGGATTCGCTTCGGTACTCGTCGATGACGAACCCATCGCGCGCGAGGCGGAGGGCGGGGCCGATCACCGAGTCGAACGGCAGCCGCCCCAGTTTCGCGTGCGCTTCGACCAGGCCCGCAACCGATCCGGGGACACCGGCGGCGAGATGTCCCGTCACGCTCTTCTCGGTGGGCTCGCCTGCGTCGTCGAGGTACATATCGCGCGAGGCGCCGCCGGGGGCGGTCTCCCGGTAGTCGAGCGAGCGCACCTTCCCGTCCGCGGTCCGGATCACCATGAACCCGCCGCCGCCGAGGTTGCCCGCCTCCGGATGCACCACCGCCAGCGCGAACCCGACCGCGACGGCCGCATCCACCGCGTTCCCGCCCGCACGGAGGACGTCGCGGCCGACCGCGCTCGCCAGCGGGTGGCCCGACACGACCATCGCCGCCGGTGCCTCGGTCACCCGCGACTTCCCGGTGAAACGCCACTCCTTTGCTATGCCGGCCGCCGGGGCCGCGGAATCGGCCGAACGGCCGGCGCACGCGGCGACGGTGACGCCAACCAGGGTGAGCACGAGCGAGCGAAAACGGTGCACGGCGACCTCGATGGCGAAGATGGTGCGGGCGGCCGGGTTGCCCCGGATGTTCGACGCGGTCTAATTTAGCCCCGGGCTGACGCTTGGAAACCACTATCCTCTCCCCGCGTGGCTGACGACTACCTCGACACGCGCCTGACCGAACGGCGCAATCCCCGCAGTGCCACCGTAGACACCGCCTCTTCGCTTGAGATAGTCGATCTCATCGGCGCGGAGGACGCGACCGTGCCCGGCGCCATCGCCCGGGCGCGGAAGGAGATCGCGCGGGCGATCGACCTGATCGAGGCGGCGTTCCGGGCCGGCGGGCGGCTGGTGTATGTCGGGGCGGGCACCAGCGGCCGGCTCGGTGTGCTCGACGCCGCCGAGTGCCCACCCACGTTCGGCACGCCGCCCGAGATGGTGGTCGGCGTGATCGCCGGCGGCTATCCGGCGCTGGTCAAGTCGGTCGAAGGCGCCGAGGACGACGTGAACGCGGCGATCGGCGAGATGGATGCCCGCCGCGTGGGGCCGGACGACGTGGTCGTCGGCATCGCCGCCAGCGGCACGACGCCGTTCGTGCGCGCCGCGCTGAGCCGGGCGCAGACCCTCGGCGCCCGCACCGCCATCGTCGCCTGCGCCGAGCCATCCAAGCTGCTCCGCGAGACCTGCGACGTCAGCATCGTCGTGCTGGTGGGCCCGGAGGTCGTGACCGGTTCCACCCGGATGAAGGCCGGGACCGCCACGAAGCTGGTGCTCAACACCCTCACCACCGGCGCCATGATCCGACTGGGCAAGACTTACGGAAACCTGATGGTGGATCTTCGCGCCTGGAACGACAAGCTGATCGATCGGAGCCAGCGCATCGTCATGGAAACCACGGGGCTCGGCAGAGAGGAGGCGCGTGACGTGATCCAGGCCGCCGACGGCAAGGTGAAGACGGCGATCGTGATGGCCCGCCGCCAGGTCTCGCGCGACGAGGCCGAGCGGCTGCTCGAGACCCACAACGGCCGCCTGCGCGAGATCGTCGGCGACCCGCCACCGGTTCGCGCCTCATGACCGAGCGCCCCATGCTCGGGATCGGCCTCATGTCGGGCACGTCGCTCGACGGCGTGGACGCCGCGCTGGTGCGGATCGACAGCGCCACCCATGCGACGCTGCTCGACTTCGTGACCCGCCCCTACGATGAGGACGAGCGAGCCGAGATCCGCGCCGCGCTCGCGCCCGACGGCCGGCTCGGCCCGGCGCTCCTCGCGCGGCTGCACGTGCACATCGCGGAGTGGGCCGCCGACGCGGTGCAGCTCCTCCTGAGCCAGACCCACACGCCCGCCTCCGAGCTGTCGTTCATCGCCTTTCCCGGCCAGACCGTGTGGCACGAGCCACCGGTCGTGACCTTTCAGCTCGGCGAGCCGGCGATCCTGGCGGAGCGCTTCGGTGTCAAAGTGGTGAGCGGCTTCCGGCCCCGCGACGTGGCCGCGGGCGGGCAGGGCGCACCGCTCGTCCCCATGGCCGACGTATTGCTCTTCGCCGCCCCCGATCACCCCCGCGTGCTGCTCAACCTCGGCGGCATGGGGAACCTCACCTACGTGCCGCGTCGCGCGGAGGAGGCGGGCGTGCTGGCGTTCGACACCGGCCCGGGCGTCGCGATCATGGACGGCGTAGCCCGGCTGGTGGACGCCCGCCGGTCGTTCGACCGGAACGGGCTCATCGCGGCGCAGGGCAAGGCGGACGAAGCCGTGCTGGCCGAGCTGCTGGCCGATCCCTTCTTCGCCGCGCCGCCACCCAAGAGCACCGGCCGCGAGCGCTTCGGCGACCAGTACGCCCGCGAGCTCAACCGCCGCGTCCCCGGCGCCGACGGCGTCGCCACCGCGGTGGAGCTCACCGCCCGCAGCGTGGCCGACGCGGTCGGGCGATGGGTCCCCGGTGACGCCGAGATCGTCGCGTCCGGGGGTGGCTGTCACCACCCGGGTCTCATGGCGAGCCTGGCCCGGTGCCTCGACGCGCTCCCCGGCCGCCATCCGCTCCGCGCCTTCAGCGAGCTCTTCTTCCCCGGCGACGCCAAGGAGGCGGTCGCCTTCGCGCTGCTCGGCTACCTCACGCTCCACGGACAGCCGGGGAACGTCCCGGCGGCCACCGGCGCGTCGGGGTCGCGCGTCCTCGGCGCGGTCACGCCCGCCTGAGACTGCCGCATCACATTGGAGGTCTCCGTGTCTGGAAAGATCGTGTACTGGGGGAGCACCGGGGCCGCCGCCTTGGCCTTGCTGGGCTCGCTCACCTATCTCACCGGCAGTGAAGCGGTGGTGTCCGGGTTCGCCAAGGCTGGGTACCCGCAACATCTGCGCATCGTGCTCGGCATCGTCAAACCGGTGGCCGCCGTCGTGCTGCTGCTTCCCCGCCTTCCCCTCCTGAAGGAATGGGCCTACGCCGGCGTCACGATCGCCTGGATCATGGCGACGATCTCGGCGTACGAGACCGATGGTCCGTGGTTCATGCCTCTGGGCCTTCTCGCGGTGCTGGTCGTCTCCTATGTCACCCGCCCGGCCACCCGCCGGCTCGCGGGCGCGGCGGGGTCCTGACCCAGTGATCCACGACTGATGCCGGCACTCGATCCCGGCCGACTGATCCTGCCGGCGCTGCGTGCCGCGCCGGACGGATCGTTCGCCCGCGAGGCCGGCGCCATCGCCGACGCGCTCGACCTCGGCGTCGGCGGGTTCATCATCTTCGGCGGGAACGCGGAGAGCGTTCGCCGGCTGACCTCCGATCTCCTCCGGCGGGCCGAGCGGCCGCTGCTGCTCGCGGCGGACCTCGAGCGGGGTGCCGGCCAGCAGATCGAGGGTCTCACCGAGTTCCCGCCGCCGCTCGCGCTCGCCGCGATGGACGACCCCACGGTGGCGCGCTGGGCCGGCTCGGTGACCGCGCAGGAGGCGCGGGCGGTCGGCATCAACTGGGTGTTCGCCCCCGTGGCCGATCTGGACCTCCTGCCCGACAACCCGATCGTGCAGACGCGCTCGTTCGGGCGGGATCCCCAGCGAGTGGCCACCCTGGTGCGCAGCTGGGTGGAGGGCTGCCAGGGCGCGGGCGCGCTCGCCTGCGTGAAGCACTACCCCGGCCACGGCCGGACGACGGCCGACTCTCACATCACGCTTCCCGCGGTGGATGCCTCGCGCGAGGTGCTCACCGGCGGAGACCTCGTCCCGTTCGCCGTCGCCGCCGAGTGTGGAGTCGCCGCGATGATGACCGCCCACGTGGCCTTCCCGGCGCTCGACCCCTCCGGCCTTCCCGCCACGCTCTCGCGCAGCATCATGGGCGAGCTCAGGACCACGATCGGCTTCCAGGGCCTCGTGGTGACCGACGCGCTCATCATGGACGGGGCGCTGGTCGGGCGACGGGAGTCGGATGCCGCGGTCGAAGCCGTGCAGTCCGGCGTGGACGTCCTCTTGTATCCCAAGGACCCGCGGCGGGTGCGCGAGGCACTGGCGAGCGCGGTGGAGAGCGGCGCCCTCACCCGCGAGCGCGTCGCCGAGGCGCTCGGCCGGTACGAGCGTGCGCTCGCGGCCGCGACGCGCTCCACGCCGCCGGTGCGCCGTGGACCCTACGAGTCGGTGGATGGGCTGGCCGACGCGCTGCTCCGGCAAGGCATGGTGCGCGGCGACCCGCCGGCGCTCAACGGCCCGCTCGATCTGGTGATCGTGGACGACGACCTGGGCGGACCGTACCCGCCGGGCCCGAGCGACCACGTGAGCCGCGCGCTGGGAGGCGAGCTTGCGAGCCGCTACACCGGTGGCTCGCGCGTCGTGCTGGTGTTCTCGGAGCCGCGGGCGTGGAAGGGAAGGGCGGGGTTCGGCGAGCCCGCGCGCGAGGCGCTCGCGAGCTATGCGTCGGATGCGGAGCTGATCGTCCTGTTCGGTCACCCGCGGCTGGCCGAGGAGCTGCCCAGTGCCGCGCCGGTCCTGCTCGCCTGGCACCGGCAGCGTCTCATGCAGGAGGCCGTCGCGCGATGGCTCCGGTCGCGGATCAGTCCTTCGCCGCCGCGTTCCTGACCCAGGGCAGGAGCGCGAAGGCCGGCAGCGCGAGACCGAACGTCAGCAGGAAGTACGGCGCATACCCCATCCGCTCGGCCAGGATCCCGGACACCGCCCCCGCGCCTATTCCTCCCACCCGGTACAGCGCCGTCAACAGCGCGAACTGCGTCGCGGCATGCTTGCGCGACGACAGCGTCATGAGGAACGTGAGGAACGCCGCCGTGCCCAGCCCCGCGGTGAACTGTTCGACGATCGCCGCCGAATACATCAGCGCCCGCGTCGCCCCCGCCACTGCCGCGGCCCAGTAGGTCAGGTTCGACAGCGCCTGCACCAGCCCCAGCGCCCAGAGTGAAGTGAAGGCCCCCAGCCGCCGGATGATCTCGCCGCCGAGCAGCGCCCCGACGATGGAGGCGCCGACGCCGAGCGTCGTCTGCACCCAACCGATCTGTTCCACCGAGTATCCGCTGTCCACCCAGAACGGCTTTACCATCGGCGTGAGCGCGAGGTCGCCGAGCTTGAAGGTGAGGACGAACAGCGCCGCCGCCACGATCTCGGGCCGGCCCAGCAGCTCGCGGAGGGGCTCGATCCACGACTCGTGCGGATCGTGGGATGAGCGGATCTCCGGCATCGCGGCCGTGAGGGCGGCGCTCGCCACATAGAAGACGGCGCCGGCGATGAACACCGCGGTCCATCCGATCCGCGAGGAGGCGGCCACCAGCACCCCGCCCGCGACGATCATCCCGATCCGATAGCCCATCACCCGCATCCCGTTCGCCGGGCCCAGCTCGCTCCGGTCCATCAGCTCGATGGTGTAGCCGTCCACCGCGATGTCCTGCGTCGCCGATAGCGCCACGAGCGTGAACAGCACCACGAACAGCGCCGGTGCGGCCGACACCCCTGCGCCCGGCAGCAGGAGCAGCACCAGCGCGAGCCCGAGCTGCGCGCCCATGATCCAGCGGCGTCTCGTCCCGATCCGGTCCACCGCCGGCGCCCAGAGAAACTTCAGTGCCCACGGGAGCGCCAGCGAGCTCAGCAGGCCGATCTGCGCGAGGCTCGCGCCGTGAGAGCGCAGGTAGACCGGGATGAGATCGTTGAAGAGACCGAAGGGAAAACCGGAGGCGACGGAGAGGGTGACGATCCACGCCAGCCGGCTCCGGAGCGGGGCAGCGCTCGCGGCCGTGGCGGAGACGGGGTCAGAGGAGGACAGTGAGGATTACCGCAATGAGCGCGATGGCCGCGGCGAGGATCAACAGTCCGTTGCCGACGTGCGCGCCCGGAGCTGCGGGCGCGGGCGCGATCTCCGGCTCCACGATCTGTGGCCGCGGAGCACGCGGCCGGGGCGGTGCCGGAACCGGCTCGGTGGTGTCCTGATCGCCGAGGTTGTACACCTCGTAACCCGCACCGTCGGCGGCGTCGGGTCCGGAAAGCCCGTCGCCTTCGAATCGCGCGGCCACCACGGTCACGTTGTCCGGCCCGCCTCGCTCGTTCGCGAGGTTGATGAGCGCGCTGCAGAGCGAGGGGAGGTCGCTGCTCTCCGCGGCCACTTGGGACAGCTCATCCCGCCGCACGACGCCCGACAGTCCGTCGCTGCAGAGAATCAGCGTGTCGCCTCGACGGAGCTTCTGGCGGCTCAGGTCCACCTTCACCCGCGGGTCGGGGCCCAGGGCCTGGAGAATGATGTTGCGCCGCTCGCTCTGCTCGGCCTCTTCCTCCGTCAGCTCGCCGGCGTCCACCAGCCGCTGGGTCAACGACTGGTCGCGGGTGAGCTGAAAGGTCACGCCGTTCCGGATCAGGTAGCCGCGGCTGTCGCCGATCTGGGTCAGGTAGATCTCGTCGCCGAACACGCCCGCGGCGGTGACGGTGGTGCCCATGCCCCGTACATCGGGATGTTCCCGCGCATAGGCGTAGATCTCCTGGTTGGCCAGCTCGACCGCTTCCTTCATACGGTAGGCAAAGCGAGCGGCCGACACCTCCGCGTCCGCGGCCCACGTGGTGGCCAGGTGGTGGTGGATGATCTCCGCGGCCATCGCGCTCGCCACCTCGCCCGCGGCCGCGCCGCCCATGCCGTCGGCCACCATGAAGAGCGAGCCGCGCGGCCCCACCTCGTGGTCGCGCACGTCGGGCTGGAGGCTGGCGCTCCCGCTGCTCAGGTCGGCGACGAGGAAGGTGTCTTCGTTGTGATCCCGGGTGAGGCCGAGATCGGTCTTGCCGAAGACGGATACGCGCACGGCGTGAGTCACTCGGCTGATGCCCTCCAGAGTTTCATTTGGGAGCGGAGTGAGACGAATCTAGGGAGGGGCTTCGGGAGCGTCAACGTCCGCATGGCGTAAGTCATAGCCAATATGTACCTTGCAGCCATGGTTTCCGCTCGACCCCCCGGCGCGGCCGCTCTCATGCTGGGGCTCCTGGCGTGCGGCGGTGCTCCCGCGCCGCCTGCCGCAACCCCGGCGACCCCGACCGCCCCAGTCGATTCTACCTCACGTGACTCGCTCCGTCCCACGACGGCGCTGCCTCCCGTGCCGCCGGTACGCGGCCCACTCCGTCTCAGGGTCATGTATCCGGCGCCTGACGGGGTGGTGGCGGCCAAGGATTCGAGCTTTCTCTATGGCTCGACCGGCACGGGCGAGGCCCGGCTCTGGATCAACGGCGCCCCGGTGCGTGTCTGGCCCAACGGGGCATGGCTCGCCTGGGTCGCACTACCTCCCGACAGTCTCATGCGGTTCAGGATCTTCGCCCGCACCACGACCGACTCGGCCGACCTCGACTATCCGTTGCGCCGCGCCGGGTGGACCCCACCGCTCGGGACCGCCCTCTGGCTCGACTCGGCCTCGCTTGCGCCGCGCGGGCGCGTGTGGTGGCCGGCGAGCGAGTATCTGACGCTCTCCGTCCGCGCGAGCGAAGGCGCCAGCGTCCGGCTGCGGCTCCCCAACGGCGCGACCGTCCCGCTCCTCCCGCAGCCGCGGCTCGAGGAAGTCCCCGAGGGCACGCGCGCGTTCGACCGCGATACCACCAAGCTGGCCGCCGAAGTCCGGCGCGACCGCTACGTCGGAGTCATCCGGGGCCGCCGTCTCGGCCCGAGTCCAGGGCCGGTGCTTCCGTTGCCCGGCCCGGCGGGCGCGAAGCGCGAGCCGGATCTCGTCGCCGGTGCCGGGGTTCAGTTCGTCATGCCTCGGCTTCCGGATTCGCTCTCGTGGGGAGTGGTGGAGGCGATCCGTGGCGCGGACACGGTGCGCGCACGCTGGCCGCTCCAGGTGTCCCTGCTCGACACCCTCCCGCTCGTGGCCGAGCTGGACGACGACCCGATGGGCGAGGGCGGCACCGACCGGCTCACCGTCGGGCGAGCCGTGCCCCGCGGCACCTACCACTGGTTCTTTCCCTCGGGTACCCGCGCGCGCGTGAGCGGACGGATGAACGACGATCTCCGCCTCCGTCTCGCGCCGGAATCCGAGGCGTGGGTGGCCGCCGCGGAGGCGCGCACGGTTCCCGGCGTGAGCGCGGTGCCGGCGGTCGTCGGGTCGGTGCGACTCACGCCCATGCGCGACCGGGTCCGTATTCGCGTCCCGCTCAGCCATCGCGTGCCGTTCCAGGTGACCGAGACCGATCGCACGCTGGTGCTCCGCCTCTACGGCGCCCTCGGCGACGTCAACTGGATCCAGTATGGCGCCGCGGACTCGCTGATTCAGCGGGTGGCCTGGGCTCAGGGCGATCGCGAGGAGGTGACGCTCACGGTCGAGCTCTCGCGCCGGCTCTGGGGCTACCACGCCTCGTGGGAGCGGGGCGACCTCGTGCTCGACGTGCGCCGCGCACCGGCCCTCGATGCGGGCGGCTCGCTCCAGGGCAGGGTGATCGCCGTGGACCCGGGCCACCCGCCCGCCGGCTCCACCGGTCCCACCGGCCTGCGCGAGGCGGAGGCGAACCTCGGCATCGGCCTCGAGGTGCAGCGGCTTCTCGAGCAGGGGGGTGCCCGCGTCGTGATGACCCGGACGGCCGACGTCCCGCTCGATCTCTGGCCCCGGGTGGACCTGGCCGAGCGCGCGGGGGCCGACCTGCTCGTCTCGATTCACAACAACGCGCTCCCCGATGGCGTGGACCCGTTCGCCAACAACGGCAGCAGCGTCTACTACAACCAGCCCCGCAGCATTCCCCTCGCCCGGGCGGTCCAGAGCGCCCTCGTGCACCGGCTCGGCGTGCGCGACCTGGGGATCGGGCGCGGCGATCTGGCGATGGTGCGGACCACCTGGATGCCGTCGGTGCTGACCGAGGGTCTGTTCGTGATCGTGCCCGAACAGGAGGCGGCGCTCCGCTCGCCCCGGGGGCAGCGGCTCTATGCGGAAGCGGTGGTCGAGGGGATCCGCCGGTTCTTGCGCGAGCGCGCCCTCGAACCCTAGCCTTCCGGGTGTGGGCCACCGGCAGGTCGGGTCGTCTCCTAGTCGAATTCCCGAAGTCCCCGCCGTGCCTCAGGATGAGTCGGAATGAGGATGCTGCAGATGTCCGTCCCCGCCTTCGCTCCCACCCGGCCGCAGTGGTTCCCCGCGAACCGCGCAGGAGCGTGCGCCGGTCTGGCGCTCGCTCTCGTCTCCCTGGCCGCCGTTCCCCGAGCCTCCGCGCAGGATCCTGCCCAGCGCTCCCAGCTCGAGAGCTTCCGCGACTCGGTCGGGGGCACGGTGGATTCCGTGGGCCTGCTGGCGCTCGAGAAGCGGATGATCGAGCAGACCAAGGCCAGCCGGAGCGATGCGATGATGCACCTCAGGCTCGGCTTTCTCTCGCTTCGCCTGGGCGAGCTCGGCGGGCAATCACACTATGAGGATGCCGCCTCGGAGTTCCAGTGGGCCATCGACCTGCAGCCGACCTGGCCCTATAGCTGGTATGGGATGGGCTTCGCCGAATACGGGGTCGGCGACTCGCAGATCTCGTTCGTCACCGGCATCAAGACCATGCTCGGCAAGGACGCGCTCACCCGCTCGGCGATGGCCTTCGCCAAGTCGGCCGAGGTGGACCCCAGCTTCGATAAGGGTTTGGTGGATCTCGCGAACACCGCGCTCCGCCAGCGGGTCAACATCAAGCTCGGTGTGGCGCTCGAGGCGCTGCGGCGGGCGGCTTCGACGCCGGCCGCCACCCATCCGGACGTCATGCTGGCCCGCGGGCGGGTGGAGCGCGAGGTTGGTGACGGCGACTCCGCGCTCGTCGCCTTCCAGGGTTACGTCGCCAACGGCCCCAACAAGAGCCTGGGCCAGCTCGAGGTCGCGCGCACCCTCTTCCTGCTCGGCCGGTTCGACGGTGTCGCCCCGTACTTCGAGGGGGCCGCGTCCGACGACTCCGTCACCGTCGCCGCCTACCGCAGCGATCTGGCGGCCATCGCCGGCGACAGCATCATGGGCGAGTTCAACCGGACCAGCGGCGCCCGGCGGGCCGAGTATCTCAAGAAGTTCTGGAGCGAGCGAGACCACATCGAGCTGCGGGCCGAAGGCGAGCGCCTGCGCGAGCACTATCGCCGCCTCTTCTACGCCCGCAAGAACTTCCAGCTCACCTCCCTCAACCGCCACTACGACATCGTCGAGCGCTACCGGAGCGGGAGCCGCGACTTCGACGACCGCGGCATCATCTACCTCCGCCACGGCGAGCCCAGCAGCCGCGCCAGCTATGCCGCGCCCGGGCTCGAGCCCAACGAGTCGTGGCGCTACAGCCGGCCCGACGGCGACCTGATCTTCCACTTCATGGCTCGGGAGGACGTGCAGGACTACAAGCTGGTGGAGAGCCTGTTCGACGTGCTCGGCTTCGGAAACGCGCTGGCGCTCCGGGGCGGGCTCGCCGGCTCCGAGGGCGATCCGATGGCCCAGCAGCTCCTGCTGTCCCGCGAGCAGCTCTCGCCGATCTACGGCCGGCTCCAGGCCGCCGGCCGGATCAGCACCGGGCGCTATCAGACCGAAGAGCGGCAGGTGGGCCAGGAGAGCATCGCCCTCGGCACCACCAGCGACAGCTACGAGCTCCGATTCCCCGACGAGCTCAAGGTCAATTCCGAGGTGCTGGCGGTCGGCCGCGACTCCACCGGAACCCAGATCCAGATCGTCTACGCCATCGCGGGCGGGACGCTCGAGCCGGTGATGGTCACCCGTGGGTACCTCTACTCGGTCCGCGTCCGCTTCGTGGCCACCGACCGCTTCGGCCGCGTGGCCGCGGCGATGGACACCACCCGCCACTTCGTCGCGCCCGCGCCGGTGCCCGATGGCGAGCACCTCGTCGGCCGCGTCTCGGTGACCGTCGCGCCCGGACGCTACGACTACCGTCTCGCCATCCAGCAGGGCGAGGAGACCGGCATCCTCCTGCCCACCGACACGGTCCGCGTCGGCCAGCCGACCGCCACCGCCCTCGCCCTCAGCGACCTCGTGCTGGGGACCAGGAACACCAACCTCTTCTGGCGCCGCACCGCGGAAGACACGGTCGTGTTCAACCCGCTGCGCACGTTCAAGCGCAAGGAGAGCATGGAGCTGTACTACGAGGTCGAGGGGCTGAGCGCCGGAACGCAGTACACGGTGAAGGTGGCGGTGCGGAAGCAGGGCGGGGGCGGCGGGCTGATCAAGAAGGTATTCGGCGGGGGCTCGGCACAGATCAGCCTCAAGTTCGAGGAGCGCGCATCATTCCCGGTCACCAGCACCAGCCGGAGCCTCAAGCTCGACAAGCTCAAGCCGGGCAACTACAGCCTCGAGGTCACGGTCGAGGATGCCCAGGGTCGCTCGGACAGGCGGGTGCAGCCCTTCACCGTGGTGCAGGAGGACTAGAGCGGCCACGTCTCCGGGCGATCGTGCATCAGCACCAGGAGCGGCTGCACCAGCGTCTCCGCCTTCACCAGCGCTTCGACCTGCACCAGGTGCTGGGTGACGCCGCCGGTGGTGTCGAAGGTCGAGATGTGCATGACCAGCGAGGTCAGGGGGTGCTCCGCCACGGGTGACTTGGCGGCGTCCGCCGGGCCGACGGTCTCGCTGGGGGCGAAGGTGATCCGCGCGTGGCCGAACAGATAGACCGGGAGTCCGTCGAGGCCCTTGAGGAGCTGCTCGTTCAGTCCGAGGCTCTCACCCTGAAGCGTGATCACGCCGAGGGTCGGGCGCTCATTGTGCCGCCGGGAGTGGACGACGAAGCCGTAGTTGAACCCCGGCTCCTGTCCGGCGGCGCGGCGGAGCGCGGCACGCAGCTTCTGCTGGCTGAAGGCGATCGTGTGGTACGGAACCACGGTGACTCTCCGGGCGGTGTCGGGGGATTGACCCGCGATATTGCAGGGGACGTGCCAGTGGTGGCGCGCATTCCGCGCCGACCGGCGACCTGGAAATTCGGCCCCGGGACCGCGCTTTCGGGGGTCAATCCGGGCCGCCGAACCGGGTAGAGCAAATGCTGGCACCACACCGTCTTCTGCATTTCGTCTGGCACAACGCCATGCCAGCGTTCCGCTTGACTCCCCCCGGATGGTCGGTAGCTTCCGCCCATGTTCTGCTCCCGTTGCGGAAGCGAAATCACCGGTAAATCCAAGTTCTGTCCCTCATGCGGTCTCGATCTCCTGGCCACCACTCCGATCCACGCGATCGCGACCGGGGCGATGGAAGAGACGGACCTCGTGCGCGACGCGCTCGCGGTCGAGTACGAGATCATCGAGGAGCTTGGCCGGGGCGGGATGGCGATGGTCTACCGGGCCAAGGACCGCCACCTCGAGCGGGAGGTGGCGATCAAGGTGCTGCCCTTCTCCCTCGCGTTCGACAGCGAGTTCGTGGAGCGGTTCCAGCGCGAGGCCCGCACCGCCGCCCAGCTGGAGCACCCGAACATCATCCCCATCTTTCGGGTCGGCCGCTCGGGCCGGGTCATCTACTTCGTGATGAAGTTCCTCCGCGGCGGATCGGTCGCCACGGTCCTGGGTGAGCGGCGGCGGCTCACGCCGCCCGAGATCCGCCGGCTGCTCACCGAGGCCGGCAGCGCCCTGGGCTACGCGGCGCAGCGGGGCATCGTCCACCGCGACATCAAGCCCGACAACATCATGTTCGACGAGTTCGGGCAGTGCGTGCTGACCGACTTCGGCATCGCCAAGGCCGCCTCGGGTCAGCGCCTGACCGGCACCGGCATGTCCATCGGCACGCCCCACTACATGAGCCCCGAGCAGGCGCGCGCGCAGGGCATCGACGGCCGGAGCGACATCTACAGCCTCGGCGTGGTGGCCTACCAGGCGCTGACGGGTGCGGTGCCATACGATGGTGATGACAGCTTCTCCATCGGCTACAAGCACATCACCGAGCCGATCCCCACCCCGCAGCTCATCACCGCCGACGAGCGCCGCGTGTTCGAAGTGATCAAGCGGATGCTGATGAAGGATCCGAACGACCGATTCCAGAGCTGCGAGGAGCTGGTGGCGTCGCTGCAGGGCCAGCCGATCGCCGCGCCCGGCAGCGTGCGGGCCTCGGTGGCGACCGCAGGCGTCGGCGCCGGCTACGGTCCCACGGTGCCGAGCCCCGCGATGGGTGCGCCGGCGCTGATCGTGAGCCAGCCGACGACGCCGCTCGACTCGCCACTGGTGAACCGCCGTGCCACGCCGCAGGAGCGGCGGGACGTGTCGCGGCGGGTGGCCGACCGCTCGGTCGCCACCCGCCGTACCGCCGGCGGCTCCGGGCTCGGCTGGCTCTGGCTCGTGCTGGCGGTCGTCGGTGGGGTCGGAGGCGCCTTCTACTATTACGCCAAGGGCGGCTTCGCCCCGTTCTCCGCGGCGGCCAGCGATTCCGCCGCGGTCGCCAACGGCGCGGCGCCGCCCCGTGACACCGCGGTCATGGCTGGTCCCGGCGCTCCCTCCGGCGCATCGAGCGACACTGCGGCGCGCACCCAGGCGGCGCCGGCTCCCGCGCCGCGCCGGCCGGCCGCGACGGCGGCGCCTTCGGCCCCCGCGCCTTCGACCCCCGCGCCTTCGACCCCGGCGCCGTCGGCCACCGCGCCGGCTGCCGCCGGCGACAGCGGCAGCCTCCGTCTCACCGGCCTGCCGCGCGGGTCCACCGTGATGCTGGACGAGCGCCCCGTGGTCGAATCGCTCACGCGGCTCGCGCCCGGCCCGCACGTCCTCGCGATCTCCGCCCCCCGGTTCAACTTCTACACTGACACCATCCAGATCGTCGCGGGCGAGCACATCGAGCTCGCCCCGGAGCTGCAGCCGCTCGGCGCACCCGCGCCCTCCGGCGGCGCCGCGCGGGACTCGCCGCCGATCGTGGCGCGCGCTGCCGACCGCTGCTCCCCGGGCCCCGGGTACAACGGCAACGGCTCCTGCTTCGACGAGCGGCCCAAGCCGGTGAACCCGCCGTTCGTTCCGCTCCCCGAGGGCGTCACCGGGACACCGCGCCCGTCCCTGCTCTGGGTCAAGGTGTCGGCCGAGGGGCGGACGGTGGACCTCCGTGGGCTGCGCCGCTCGGACGATTCCACCTTCGAGCGGGCGGCGCGCGATTTCGTCTGGACCGTGTCCTGGCATCCGGCGCTGAAGGACGGCGCGCCGGTCGAGGCCTGGACCCAGATGCTCTTCCCGCCGCAGCCCCAGTAAGCCACCTGCCCTCCATCCATCCCACCGCGTTCATCGCGCCGACCGCCGCCGTGATGGGCGATGTCACGCTGGGCGAAGAGGCCAGCGTCTGGTACGGCTGCGTGCTGCGGGGCGACATGGCGCCGATCATCATCGGGCCCCGGAGCAACCTCCAGGACGGCACCATCGTCCACGTGGACGAGGGCGTGCCCTGCACCATCGGTCCCCGGGTCGGGGTCGGGCACCGGGTCATCCTGCACGGCTGCACGGTGGAGGAGGAGTGCCTGATCGGGATGGGCAGCGTGCTGCTCAACGAGGCCCGCATTGGCCGAGGCAGCGTGGTCGCCGCCGGCGCCGTCGTGCCCGAGCGGATGCAGGTCCCCCCCGGCTCCCTGGTGATGGGCGTGCCCGCGAAGGTTGTCCGCCAGGTGGACGAAAAGCTCGCCCGCCGGATCGAGGAGACCTGGAGGCACTACGTCGGACAGGCCAAGGCGCATCGGGCGGGTCGGTATCCGCTGGCGCCGCCTTCGATGTCACCCTGAGCAACTCCGGTCCGCCCTCCTCCGGCGCTTCCACATGCACCAACTTTTTCAACACCAGCCACACACAAAACATGTGATTATCTTTGTGATGTGGAGACTGGCAACGTGGTGTCCGGCGCGGGGTTTCCGCGCTATTGTGCCCCCCTCGGCGTTGGCCTACTTTGGCCCTCCGCTGCAAGCATCGGCAGCGGCATCGCGGAAGTCGTGGCAGCGAGGTCCGAAGGAGTCGCCGCACCACTCTCGTCTCATCCAATAGCCAAGCGGGGAGCACTATGAAATCGTCCACCCCACGGGACGCGGTTCAGCTATCGCCCAACGCCGTCACGGTACTGGAGAAGCGGTACCTGGTGAAAGACGACGGCGGCAAGCCGGTGGAAGCACCGAGCGACCTGTTCTGGCGGGTGGCGACGACAGTGGCCGAGGCGGACCGGAAGTACGGCGCCACCGACCAGGAGGTCGAGCGCTCGGCCAAGGACTTCTACGACATCATGGCGACCCGGCGCTTCATGCCCAACTCGCCCACCCTGATGAACGCCGGCCGCCCGCTGGGCCAGCTCTCCGCCTGCTTCGTGCTGCCGGTGGACGACGCCCTCTCCAACGGCAAGAGCGGCATCTACGACACCCTCCGCGCCATGGCCCTGGTGCACCAGACGGGCGGCGGCACCGGCTTCAGCTTCTCCCGGCTCCGGCCCAAGAACGACATCGTCCGGAGCACCATGGGCGTGGCCTCGGGCCCGGTCTCCTTCATGAGCCTGTTCGACGCCTCCACCGACGTGGTGAAGCAGGGCGGCACCCGCCGCGGCGCCAACATGGGCATCCTGCGGGTGGACCACCCGGACATCATGGACTTCATCACCTGCAAGGACGACACGTCCAAGATCACCAACTTCAACATCTCGGTCGCGGTCACCGACCGGTTCATGGAGGCGGTGGAGAAGGGCGAGGCGTACGACCTGCTCCACCCCAAGACCGGCAAGGTCACCGGCCAGCTCCAGGCCCGGGCGGTGTGGGAGCGGATCATCCACGGCGCGTGGAAGACCGGCGAGCCCGGCGTGTTCTTCGTGGACAAGGCCAACTACTACAATCCGGTCCCCCACCTCGGCAGCTACGAGGCGACCAATCCCTGCGGCGAGCAGCCCCTCCTTCCGTACGACGTCTGCAACCTCGGCTCCATCAACCTCGGCGCGTTCGTGAAGAACGGTGACGTCGCCTGGGACCGGCTCCGCGGCGTGATCCACGTCTCGACCCACTTCCTCGAGAACGTGATCGACGCCAACCAGTATCCCTTGAGCGAGATCACCGAGCTGGCCCAGCACATCCGCCGCATCGGCCTCGGCGTCATGGGCCTGGCCGACCTGTTCGTGCGTCTGGGCATCGCCTACGACTCCGACGAGGGCGTCGAGCTGGGCCGGAAGATCCAGCAGTTCGTGGACGAGGAGGCCAAGGTCGAGTCCGAGCGGCTGGCCACGATCCGCGGCACCTTCCCGGAGTGGGCCGCCAGCATCTGGGGCCCCGACGAGAGCGCCGCGCGCGGGCCGGACGGCGAGCGCGTGCGCCCGATGCGGAAGCTCCGCAACTGCAACGTCACCACCGTGGCGCCGACCGGGACCATCTCCATCATCGCCAACTGCAGCTCGGGGATCGAGCCGCTCTTCGCGGTGGCGTTCATGCGGAACCAGGCCGGCGTGCTGATGCCCGACGTGAACGAGGACTTCGTCGCCATCGCGAAGAAGGAGGGCTGGTACTCCGACGACCTCATGCGCCGGATCGCGGAGTCGGGCCACATCGGCTTCCCCGAGGTGCCGGAGAAGTGGCAGCGCGTGTTCGTCACCGCGAACCACATCAAGCCCGAGTGGCACATCCGGATGCAGGGCGCGTTCCAGGAGTACAACGACTCGGCGATCAGCAAGACCTGCAACTTCGCCAACGACGCGACCGAGGAGTACGTCGAGGAGATCTACCGCCTGGCGTACAAGCTCAACTGCAAGGGCGTGACGGTCTACCGCGACGGCAGCCGCGACATGCAGGTGCTCTCCACCGGCAGCACGGCGAAGAAGGTGCAGGAGCAGGCCGTCAGCAGCGGCAAGTCCGAGGCGCGGGCGGACCTGCTGGCGGGGCAGGCGGCGGCGAGCCGCGCGGTGGCCGACCTCCACGGCGAGCTGGCCGAGGTGCGGGCGGAGAACGCGCGGCTGCACAAGGCGATGCAGGACCTGGAGGCGGAGAACCTCCAGCGGCGGCAGAAGCGCTCGCGGCCGGAGACCCTGCGCGGCACCACGCGCCGGGTGGAGACGCCGCTCGGCACCCTGTACGTCAACATCACCGAGGACGACCGGGGGCAGCCGTTCGAGGTGTTCATGAGCCTGGGCAAGGCGGGCGGGGCGCTGATGGCGGACGTCGAGGCGCTCGGCCGGCTCATCAGCCTCGCGCTGCGGTCCGGCATCTCCATGCGCGAGGTCTGGCGCCAGCTGCGCGGGCATCAGCTCGGACCGGGTGATCGGGCTGGGGCCGAACAAGGTGCTGTCGGTGCCGGACGCGGTCGGCATCGCGGTCGAGCGGTGGATGCTGGAGAAGCAGGGGATCCAGCAGGAGCTGCTGCCGCGGACCACGCCGCCGTCAGGGGTGCCGGCGGCGGAGATCGTGCCGACGATGTCGGCGGCGCAGGTGGTGGAGGGGAGCGGGGGAGCAGCAGATGATCCTGGGGGGGATGCAGGAGACGCTGTCGGGGGCGTGCCCGGATTGTGGGTCGCAGCTGGAGTATGCGGAGGGGTGCGTGAAGTGTCATGTGTGTGGGTATAGCGAGTGCGGGTGAACGCAGCATAGCATCCCTGCACGACTCAGTATCCGAAACAGGCCCGGTCGCTGCTGGAAGCGCTCGGGCCTGAGCACTATTGTTAGTTCCCAGTGTGTTAGGACAGCACTCAGCTAGTGTTGCGCCATGTCCGGAGAATCTGCAGTGGGAAAGTTCTTTTTTGATGAGAGTATTCACGATCGGGGAGAATTTATCCTAGGTGCCTTTGTCTATGCACCTGAGTTCGATTCGAATCTGGTGAATGCCGCCTTGCGACGAGCGGGTCTCACTCCCGGTCAAGACGAGTTCAAGAGTTCCGCACGCATGGAGAATGCGCGGGGGCTCGTTAGGCTACGAGACGAGCTGCTTGGAATCGTCCATGGCCACACTAAGATTGCGGTGCTTGTCTGTCCCGCTGCCGAACGGCATCTGCTGTGGGAGGCATCGCTCCACGCTCTATTGTCCATCATTAGAGCCAACGGCCTCGAGGGCACGCCCCACGAAGTCACTTGTACTTCGATGAGGGTGGTGCATCTGTGTCAGCCAGCACGAGCACAAGAACTGGTCAATGAGCTTGGGCTTTCACCGCAATGCGTGTGTTACCTGAACGCAGATTCCAAGTCGCTGCCTGGTCTCCAATTGGCCGACCTAACGGCACACACCTGTTCTACAATGTTGCTCGAACAGTTGGGGCTAGTCACAAAGATCGTAAAGGCCGGTCCGAATTCTGGATACGATCCCGACCTAGAATGTGAGCTTGGCTGGGAACTCTAGGACTCAAACGTTGTATAAGGATCAGGGGCGTGAGATCAATAAGAATACTATTGGAAGAGATGATCGATTCGGCGACTCCGAAGAGGTCCCAAATAGGATTCGCCATGACCTTCATCTGGACGATGAACATGGTGTGGACAGCAGCGCGTTCTACGACCGGAACCAAGTGTCGCCAAGCGATTTTATCATGAGGTATCGCAAGACGCTTAGGCGCCTCGCGAGGTTGTAGGGAAGCGCGCTCGATTCTCGCTCCAGGAGATGCCCGGGAGTGAGGGAGCGGGGAGTACAATAAACCATCGCTGCCGGCAACTCTTCTATCCGATGGCGTTCGGTGTCGGACAGGTGGCGGCTCCTTCATGCCGCCGGCTCAACATCATCCCTAACGCTGCCTATGCGCGCGGTACGACGAGTCACTGTACTGGGCCTTACGAGCTTCATCTGGCGCCGACTTCCCCCACGCGCATGCCCACGTAGGCGTACCGCTGTATCACTTGGGACTCGATATCGCAGCCACCAGGTGGCTTCAGGCAGCCATGCGACAATGGCCCGATTTCTCCCGATTCCAGATCGGGCTCATGCGACAAGAACTGACAGCGGGGGCGCACGCCGAGGCTCTTGCGCGCGCCCGGCGGACAGCGGCCGCAGATCCCGGGGACGAAGAGGCCGCGGTCGCCCTTGCCCAGGTCGCATTCCTTGCGCGAGCGCTGGACGCGGACGCGCTCGTCCAGGCACGGCACGCAGCAGCCTCGGGCACGCGCCCTTACGGTCTCATGGCCCAGTCTTTCGGCGCCCTGCTCGCCTTCTGCCGGCTAAAGGCCGGCGACTCCGTCGGGGGGTTGGCCTTGGGCGACTCAGTCATGGTAGCGGCGAAAGCGGAGTTCGGAACGCGAGCCGAGAGCGGCGCAGCCGCTGTCGACGTCGCGGCAATTCTGGCCCTTCGTGGGAGCACCGCTGAGGCGTTGCACTGGCTGGCACGGGCTTACCGTGCGGGTTGGAAAGACTATCGTCAGGCCTTACGGGATCCTTTTTTGCGCAGGTTCGGACCCATCCGGAGTTCAAGGCGCTGATTGCGAGTATGGAGGCGGATGTGCGGGTCATGCGCGAGCGGGTCATGGGCACCGCCGACTCGACCTTCGTCCTTGGCCTACTTAACGGAGAGCGGGCATTGGGCGAGACTGTTGACGCGATGAGAAAGCGTCTAAGCACAAGTGCCACTGAGTCTGGCGCGAGTCGCTGACTAGGGGCCTGTCGGAAATTCTGTGTGTGGGGCCATACTCTACTGAGGAGGAGTATATGGCTCGATCCCCAAAGCCAGCCCCACCGTTTGCCCCGAGCTGCTGGATGCGCTGCCGGCCGACCTGAAGACGCCAGCCGATCTGGATGCACTGTTCCGCCAGATGAAGAAGGCGCTGGTCGAGCGCATCCTGTCCGGCGAGCTGACCCATCATCTGGGCTACGCGCCGGGCGAGCCGAAGCCCGCGCGGCAGCCGAATCACCGCAACGGGACCACGCCGAAGACGGTGCTCACGGAGGACCGGCCGACTCCCGCTGGCGATCCCGCGCGACCGGGCCGGGACGCTTCGCCCCGCAGCTCGTGCCCAAGAGGCGTCGCCGGCTGCCCGGGTTCGATCAGACCACGTGCTCTCGCTCTACGCCCGCGGCCTGACGGTGCGGGAGATGCAGGAGCATCTGCGAGGAGCTCTACCAGGTCGAGGTCGCCCCGGACTGCATCAGCACCGTCACGGACGAGGTGCTGGAGGAGGTCACGGCCAGTGGCAGCAGCGGCCGCTCGAGCGCTGCTACCCGGTGGTCATCTTCGACGCGCTGCGGGTGAAGATCCGCGACGAGGGCGTGGTGCGGAACAAGGCGGTCTACCTCGCCCTCGGCATCACGCCGCAGCGGCACCAAGGACGTGCTCGGCCTCTGGATCGAGCAGACCGAGGGCGCGAAGTTCTGGCACCGGGTGATGACGGAGCTCCAGGCGCGCGGCGTCGAGGACGTGCTGATCGCGCTCATCGACGGGCTGACCGGCTTTCCCGGAGGCGATCCAGGCGGTCTTCCCCCAGACCCAGATCCATACCTGCGTCGTGCACCTCGTGCGGCGGAGCCTGGCCTATGTCTCGTATCAAGGACCGGAAGCGGGTCGCGGCGGCGCTCCGGACGATCTATCGCGCCGAGACCGTCGCCGGCGGGTGAGGCCGCGCTCGCGGCCTTCGCCGGCGAGCCCCGACGGGGCGCCGGTATCCGACGATCGTCCCGATCTGGCAGCGCCAGTGGGCGCTACGTCACGCCGGCCTTCGCCTATCCGCCGGCGATCCGGACGCATCCTCACGACCACGAACGCGATCGAGAGCCTGCACATGCCAGCTGCGGAAGATCATCAAGACCCGGGGCCACTTCCCCACGGACGAGGCGGCGACCAAGCTGCTGTACCTCGCGCTGCGGAACATCAAGAAACGCTGGGCCCCGGCGCCGACCTGGCAGGCCGCGCTCACCCACTTCGCGATCCTGTTTCCCGAGCGCTTCGTCCCGGAGGGCTGAAAGACACCCGCGCCTCACACACAGAAAAACGGATAGGCCCCTGACTAGACCTCTAGAGCCCTCGGCACGCCGCCTGCCGCCCGACCTTCCCACCGCCGGCGCAAGCACCACCTCCAGATACTGCACCCCCGGCGGCATCGTCGGCGCCAGCGTCACCGACACCAGCAGCTCCCCCCGCGCACACGGCAACACCCACCGCCCCCGCAGCGCATTCTCCACATACGCAAACCCACTCCCCGCCTCGCACGGCCCCACCTGCTCCAGCAGCGCCGCGATCTCCGCCCGCCGCCGCTCCAAGCTCCGATCCAGGAACAGATTCTCCGCCGCAATCGACCGCGCCAACCCGTCATCCCAATTCAGCACCAGCCGAGTCACCCGCTCCCGAGCCTCCACCAGCGCCTTCGCCGGCACCGCCTGCCGCGGCTCCAGCCCCGCCCGCTCCTTCATCATCGCCAGCGCCGCCGCCACCGGCGGCGCCCACCCCGTGTACGTCCGGTTCCCGAACGCGATGATCCCGACCCCGTACTCCGGCAGCCACTGCATCCGCGACCCGAACCCCGGCAGCCCGCCGCTGTGCGACACCACGTGCCCGAAATCGCAGTCCGCCCACACCCGAAGCCCGAACCCGTACCCTCCCGCGTTCAGCCGCACGCCCGTCGAATCCCGCTCCACGCTCGGCGCGCTCTGCCGCCAGACCTGCTGCATCTCCCGGAGCGACGCCCGTCTCACCGGCCCGGTCTCCGCCCCATCGCGCGGCGGCCAGGCGCCGAGGTAGGCCGCGACGTAGCGGCCGAGGTCGCTCAGCGACGTGAGCATCCCGCCCATCGCGCCGAACGAGCCGTCGGGGAGCTGGGGCTCCTCCTTCCACCGCTCGTCCTCCCACCGGTACCCGTGCGCCAGGCGCCCGGCCGGCACGGCGGCCGGCGACAGCGTCGTCGAGCGCATGCCGAGCGGCCGCAGGATGTGGGTGGCGACGTAGTCGTTGTACGGCGTGCCCGACGCGCGGGTGACGATGCGTCCCAGGATGGCGAAGCCGTAGTTCGAGTACTCGTACGCCACGCCGGGCGGGTTGGAGAAGGGAATCCCCTTCCGAATCATCGCGCCCAGCTCGGCGTCGGTGCGCGCGAGCTGCTGGTCGCCCCAGGGATTGTCCTCCGGAAAGCCGGTGCTGTGCGAGAGGAGATGGCGGATGGTGATCCTGGGCGAGTCGCTGGTGGGATACTTGAGCGCCTTCAGCTCGGGGACGTACCGCTCGGCGGGATCGTCCAGCGACAGCCGGCCTTCGTCGCGCAGCCGCATGATCGCCATCGCCGTGAAGCTCTTGGTCATGGAGGCGATGCGGAACACGCTGCCGGTGTCCACCGGCGCCTTCGCGCCGACGTCGCGCAGGCCGGTGACGCCCACGTGCGCCACCCGGTCGCCCACCACGATCGCCCAGGCGGCGCCGGGGACGTGCTCGCGGCCGGTGAACTCGCGCATGATGCTGTCCACGGCGGGGAAGACGGCGCGGAGCCTCGCCTCGCTCGCGGGGTCGGACAGGCCGGGTTGCTGGGCGGCCAGGGCGGCCGGCAGGGCGGCGAGAAGGACGGGAAGGTGTCGCAGGCGCATGGGCTTAGACGGGCTGGCGAGGGTGGAATGGCAAAGCGTCCGGAACGGGACAAGTATATCTACGCACGCAGCGGCCGCGGCAAGCCATGAGCCTTCGGACCATCGGTGCGTCACGGTGAGCGGGAGCCGGTCAGCTTGACAGGCGTAAACCCAGGCCGTATGTCATCCCGCGTCACCCTGATCGCCAACGCCCTCCACCCCCGACGCTTCCCTCCGAAGCGGGAGGCGGCTCATGCTTCGCCCGGCCTCGATCCTGTCCGTCGGCATCACTCTTCTGCTCCTGGCCGGGTGCGGCGGCGGGGGTGACAACGTCACACCGCCCACTCCCGTCGAGACCATCACCATCTCGCCGGCGGGCACCGACATAGACCTGGGGCAGACGGCACAGTTGACCGCCACGGCGCACGATGCCGACGGCAACGACTTGAGCGACCGGTCGTTCACCTGGAGTTCCAGTGTGCCCTCCGTGGCAACCGTGCCGGGCAACCCGGTCAACCCCGCGACCGTGACCTCGGTCGGCATCGGGACGTCGACGATCACCGCGACCAGCGAGGGCAAGAGCGAATCGGTCCTGGTGGAGGTGAAGGCGGGCATCGACGCCATCGTGTTGACCGGGCGCGTGGTCGACGGCGTGACCGACCAGGGCATCGCCGGCGCGTCGATCACGATCGAGCGGAACTCGGCGGCGGGTGTCGTGGCCATCCTGACGACCGGCGCCGACGGCAGCTATACCTCGCCCGCGTTCGACCAGTTCGAGTTCGGCCTGCTTCTGACCGCCTCGGCTGCGGGATATGCGAGCGGGCGAATCTCGGTGAATGGACTGACCGAAGGCGTCACCAATACCGCCCCTCCACTGCCGCTGGCGCTCGAGGGCTCGCTGACCGGCGCGATTTCGGGGACGGTCCGCAACGCCCGGACCGGGGATCCGCTTCCCGGCACGACAATCACCCTGTCCAGCCTCAGCACCGCCGGCATCGGCGAGACCCACGTAGCCGACGCGTCCGGTGGTTTTACCTTCACCGGCCTCTCCTCCGGGACGTACGAGCTGGCCGCGGAGAACGGGTGCTGCGTCAGCCAGGTGATCACGGCGATCGCCGTCGGAGATGGCGGCATCATCGCCGGCCAGGATTTCGCGCTGTCGCCCACTTCCGCCACCGAAACCCGAATCGTCCTCACCTGGGGCTCGGAACCTTCCGATCTCGACGCGCACCTCACGGGTCCCAACGCCGATGCCAGCCGATTCCACGTCTACTACCCATCCGGCAGCAGGGGGAATCTCACCGGCCCGCCGTTCGCCGCGCTCGACCTCGACGACATCAGTTCGTTCGGTCCCGAGACCATCACCATCACCCAGACGAATGCCGGGGTCTACCGATACTCGGTCCACGACTTCACCAACCGAGGGTCGGCGGCCAGCACGGCGTTGGCCAGGTCGGGGGCGAAGGTGGAGGTATACGTGGGCGGCAGCGCGGCGCAGCACTACAGCTGGTTCGTGCCCAACCAGCCGGGTACGCTCTGGACGGTCTTCGAACTGACTCGAAGCGGGAGCACGACGACGGTCACGCCGATCAACCAGGTGGGGCTGGCGGACGATCCGTCCGGGGTGCCCATCCGGATGGAGTTCAGTGAGCACCGACGCGGGACTGATCCGCAGGGCGGTCGACGCGGCAAGCAAACGCTGACCAGGTGCCTCGGCGAGATTCCCGTTACTTCGCCGGGCTCGCGGCTGGGGCCGCGAACGGATTCTCGTCCGCCGTGGGACCGTAAACCGATGCGAGCGGCACATCGAGCAGCCGGAGATACACCTGCATCTCTCCCCGGTGGTGATACCAGTGGTTGAGCATGATGGTTCTGACCACGCTGATTCTCGGCATCGAGAAGACCGGCTTGCCCTCCAGGGTCATGGTCCAGCTCTGAGACGCGCGGGCGTCGTCGAGCCCGCGGAGGAATTCCAGCGCGGCAGCCACCGACTGCGCCAGCGCGTCGAGCACCTCCCGCCGGCTCTTCGGCTCAGGCCGCTCGAATTGGGGCCGTTCCATGCTGTCCGCCGCGGCGACCTGCGCCACCCCGCCGGGGGTCGTGGCGATGTGCAGCGCGAGCTGTCCCAGCGTCATGGACTTGGGATGCGGGCGCCAGCCCAGCCTGTCCTCCGGGATCCGCTCCAGCACCCGCCGCGTGGTCTCGGCCTCCTGCTCCAGCTCCGCGATCATGGGATCTACCATCCGCATCTCTTACCTCCTCGGCAGTGAACACCCGGTCAGAAGACCGGCAGGTATCTCGGATCTCCCCGTATGCTCGAAGCAAGGCCCGCCCGGCGCAACCGGCCGTGGCGCGATTCGCGGCGCGGAGCCTCGCCTCGCTCGCCCTCATCCGATCTCCTCCACCGCCTGCTGGAAGAACGTCCGGTACGACACCGGCTTGTTGTAGAAGTCAACGGGATCGTCCAGCGTCATCTCCTGTCCCCCGGTCAGCGCGAAATTGTGAGAGTAGAAGATGCTGGTCAGGCCCCCATCGCGGAGCTTGTCCGAGTTGTTGAGCGGCTGGAAGATGAACGGAATGGCGGCCTTGCCGGTGATGGGCCTGGTCCGCTTCGCCAGCTCTTCGAGCACCTCCTTCTCGTAGTCGAGCATCAGGGGATCCAGATCGATCTTGGTCACCCGGGCGATCCGATACTTGACGAAGTCGTTCGAGTCGGGGTCGGGAGGGTACGCGAGCACCTTGCGCGGATCGTCCGGGAGAAACCGGATCCTGCCCTGGAGCTGTTTGGCGATCTTCGGGCGGTAGTGATCGTTGAACCCCACGTGCCGGCCGATGATGTAGACCTTGATGTCCTTCTTCAACAGCTTCGGGATGATCTCCTGCCCCTTGGGGTTCACCGAGTTCGGCTCGATCCCGATGATCGCCTTGATGTGCGCGAGGTTGGTGGCGCTGGCCTTCCAGAGATCCCAGCCTGACTCGCTGTAGCAGGAGATCACCATCTTGTCCTTCGCGACCAATGCGCCGTCCGGGTCGCCGACCAGCTCGGTGTTGGTCTGCAGCACGTCCACGATGGTATCGGTGATGACCTTGAGATGGGCATCGCTCTCCCGGCCCTTGATCACGCCTCCCTTTCCGTAGGGCTGGGGCATCAGCAGGAACTGCTGAGGCTTGATGTCTCCCAGCGCGTAGAACGCCTTCTCGAAGCCGGCGCCGATGTTCCAGTGCTGCGGCGTGATCGTCTTCGGGCTGGTGCCGCTGGAGTGGAAGTTGACCACGTTCCTCCGGCGCGCGATCACCCACGCGAGCAGCTTCGACCGCCGCCGCAGCTCCTTCATGAATTTCTTGGGGTCGATGCCCTCATCCGGCAGCTGGAAACCCGTGACATCTCCCGTGCCCATCCCCAGCTTGAGGAAGGCGGGGTCGAAGTCCCGGAGCTGGTTCACGTCCGGAATCCTGTCGTCATCCACCGGCGGCAGGATGTAGCCGTACATGAGGGTCGCGCCGGACAAGCCGTCGAAGTGCGCCGCGTTGTCGAAGAGGTATTTCCGCTCGTCGCTCACGTTCTGCTTCTCGGCGTAGTCGGCCGGCGAGAAGAAGACGTGCGGGGAGACCGCCCGGCTTTCCGCCAGATAGGCCGGGACGATCCCGTACCAGATGAAGGCATTGCCGCCCAGGTGCGCGAAGACCTTCAACGCTACCCGCTTGTGATCGCCGAGCCCCTCGTACACCCGGTAGACGACGTTCTTCTCGTGGAGGGCGTACCACAGCTCCGTCAGATCCAGTACCAGGGCGTTCATCAGCACCAGGTTCTGGGCCAGCTTGGTCAGATCGAGAAGGGGATGGTTACCGGCACGAGCGGCGTTGGTCCGGCGGTTGGTCAACGAGAAGGCGCTATGCTGCCACGACGACGGCGCCAGCGCGTAGTCCACGTTGAGGTCGCTGTTGGTCGGCAGCGGTGTCAGCGAGAAATCCTGCAGGATCCGCAACGTCCGGAAGGTGCGGCCCGCGTGGCTGACCGGCACGGTGAAGTCGAGGGACAGCGCGCTGATGCGCTTCTTGAGCGGGGGGGCCGTCGCGGCTGCCGAGTCCGGGACATCCGTGGGCAGGATGTCGAGGACGAAGCGGCCACCCGCGCCGCGCGTCGCCACGAGTACCTTCTCGGTGCTGTCCTCGAACACCAGCGTCACGTCGACCCGTGCGTCGGACAGGAGAAAGTGCTTGACCTGGGCGGCGCTCTCCGCCGGATTCCGGCCGAACCCCTTGAGGACGAACGTGACCTTCAAATCTGGCGGCCCGTCTTCGGGTCGTAGGCCACCTCGACCGGGACGATCTGGTCGGTCGGCAGCACCTCCGTCCACTGGTCGAAGATCTCGTAGTTGTCCCCGACATTCGCCCTGAACGAGCCCTCCAGCGGGAAGAACCCGTGCTCGTAGACCCGGTCCACCGGGGTCGCGGTGACCGTGTTGCCGGGATCGGCCAGCACCGGGTCGATGACCTCGCTCGCCTTGGGGAACTCACCCATCTTGATCCCGTCCTCGTGCTTGCGCCGGATCCGCTCGGCCAAGTCGTACAGCACGTCGATCAGCGGCTGTCCCTCCAGCGGATCCCCGCTGACGTCCACCTCGTGCGGGCCGCTGGCATGGTACACGACGTCGTCGGTGATGCCATTCATGCCTTCCACGCCCTTGAGCCAGTTGATCGCCGCCTTCTCCTTGCCCGGCCGGATCGGCATGACGGCCTTCACCCAGGGCGCGTTCAGGAACGCGTTGCGCATGTTGTCGCCGTCGAGCTGCAGGAGCCAGCCAAGGGAGCTGCCCATGCGCGCGGGCTCGGAGTCGCTGGTGATGTAGTAATTGTCCCGACTGACGTCGTCCACGCCGCCCCAGCCGACCGTGCTGGCGTGGGCGAGGGTCGGCGCCGCGTTGGTGGCCGAGGTGAGGGCGGCCGTCAGGAACCCGTGGTTCAGCGCCATTCCGGCCGTCCGGGTGCCGGTTATCACCGGAGGAGTGCCTCCCTCGGGCAGGGCCTTGAGCTGTTGCGCCGAGCGGCGCAGCCGCGGCCGCCACCACTCGGGCGACACGAAGTACAGCATCTTGTCCACATCGAAGATCGAATTGATCAGCTCGGCCACGACGTGGCGGGTCTGGTCGTCCGGCATCTGAACGTTCTTCTGCAGCATGCCCTGGATCAGGTTGCGGTAGATGACGATGCGCTCTTCCTCCCGCAAGTCCTCGCTCTTGCGAGCCTTGATCCTGCTGACCACGTCCACCCGTTCCTTCAACGTCTCGACCGCTGCCTTCTCGAACGCCTGCTTCTCGGCCGCGCTGAACTGCGCCTGGAGCGCCTTGTTCTTGGCCTCGATCTCCTGGTTGGCGGACGCCAGCGGTGACCAGTGCAGGATCAGCTGCACCTGCAGGCTGTTCTGGCCCTGGAAGTCGGCCGAGTCGAGGTTCAGTGTAAAGCTCGCCTGCGGGCGCGCCGAGTTGTCGATCTCGGACGCCCGCGACACGCTGACGGGCTTGCCCTGGGCATCGAAGGACACATCGGTAAGCTCGTAGTCCACCCTCGGGCAGACGAATTCCTGGCGGAAGCGGGACTGAATGCGCTCCTCGCTGCCCAGGAACTCGGAATTGTCGCTCTCGATCCCGTTTACGTAGACCTCGTCCTCGTTATCGGCGTCGGTGCCGTCGATCGAGATGAACGGGATGGTGACCAGCTTCGACTCCTGGAACGGCTGCAGCGCCGGCAGCTCCTCGGGATGCGGTATCGCGTCGAGCTCGGCCGGCTTGGCGATGTGGATCAGCTTCGCCAGACCGAGCGATGCGCCCGGGTCGTCCACGTAGGTCTGCCAGCAGAGATAGGTGCCGATGTCCTGGAGCTGCACGCCCACCTGCCGCATCTTGCGGCGCAGCTCGTAGTTGATCAGCGCGTTGGTGTTGTTCGCGAGCAGGTGTCTGGTGCTCGACGTGTCGGTGACTTCGGTGGTGGACTTGAAGGTCGTCTTGAAGTTCTTGCGGATCTCGGAGGACAGCTTGTCGGTCTGCTCGCGGGTCCGCTTGTGGGTGGATTCCCGCGCGAGCTTCTGGGAGCCGGCGTAGTCGAAGCTCGCCGTGGCCTGCACCGACGCGTAGGAGGCCGTGACGCTGGCCCCGGCCTTGATGTCCTGGCTGTTTTCGTCCTTGATCGCCTCGGACAGCTCCTCCTGGGTGGTCGCGGTGGATTCCGACTTGGTCAGGATATCGAGCGTGGTCTCCACCGTCCGCTCGATGGTGGTCCGGCGGGTGTGCACCTCGACGAGCTCGACGCTCGAGCCGGGGCTCAGCCACACGTGGCGCTCCGAGGTGCCGAGGAAGGCGTCCAGCTCGAAGAAGTACTGGCGGAAGAGGTGGACGACGCTGATCGGGGACAGGGCGACGCCCTTGAGCTGCTCGACATCGGACGGATCGAGGTTGTCCAGGTCGAAGTAGGCGGTCGAGGGATCCTCGTCGGAGAGGATCCGGCTGAGGCTGGCGGCGCGCTCGGTGCTGTCCTTGGAGACGTAGAACATCTCCTCGAGGACCCCGTGCCGCTTCTGCTGGACCAGCAGGAGCAGCATGCCCGCCACTTGCGATTCGTAGTTGAGAAACTTCTCGAAGGTCGCGGTCTCCACGTCGACGCCGCTGCCGGCGGCGGCGCGCCCCTCGCGGTCGGCGAGGCGCCGCCGGGACGTGCTCAGCTCGCGGAGCTGGGCGAAGCCCTTCGTGTAGGCCGCGACGACGTCCTTCTTGAGGATGGTATCGAGGCGGTCGGCCGTGATCTGTGAGGCCCAGACGGAGGGGGTGTAGTCCCGGAAGGGGGGCAACGATTGGCTGATCCGCTCGAGTACCACGCTGTCCACGACTCGCTTCGCGCCATCCCGCAGCTGCCCGGCGCCGATCTCGATGCGGACCTGGCCAGCCTCGTCGTAGGTGATCTTGACGTTGGGCGCGATCTCGCGCTGGAGGTTCCTGATGATGCGCACCTTGTCCCGCGCGAGGCCCTGCTCGATCCTCTCGGCGGTCCTCCTGGACTTCCAGCCGAGCAGGGGCTGGTAGATACCGAACATCTCGCTGGCGTAGGGCAGGACGCCGGCGTACGATCCCAGATCGGCAATGCGTTTGACGGTTGCCACGAGGTGTTCTCCTACTATTGAGACAGCGAAGCGGAGGTGCTATGGGCGCATCTTGGTGCACTCGGGCGGTGGATTTGGCCCGGTGCCCCCGTCCGACAGTCCCAAATTGCCGCAGTCGTAATACTCGAACTCCGCGGTGACCGTGGGCGTCGGAGTCGGTCCCACGATCTGGGTGCAGCTGGCCTCGATGCCCCCGCCGTCGGTGCACGCCCTGTCCCACTGAATGAACTGCGAGAGGCCGGCCCCGCTGACATGACGCGTCGCCGTCACCGTGCTGCCGGTGGGGAGGTAGGCATACACCACCGGAGCCGCCGGCACGTAGACCGCCGCCCCCGCGCAGCACCCGGGATCCGTGTTCTGGTACGGGCGATTGGGAAAGGCGATCCGGTCGCGGGCGGTGAACTCATACGCCAGCGCCCCGGCTCCCGCGATCTGGAACACCACCGCCTGCATCTGCGAGAACTCGGCCCGGATGTTGTACGCCCTGTCCGCCGTGACGTGCAGGACACAGTCGCCCAGCGTCGCACTGGTCTCACAGTCGCCGACGTAGGACACGAACTCGTGGCGCAGCGGATCGGGCGGAGGAACCGGACGCCCGTTGCCTGCGTCGCCGGCGGCATACCCTTCGCCTTCGATCGCGAAGAACGTGATCGTCTGACCGACGGGCACGTCGATGGGGCAGGTGGGGTTGACGTCCGAGAAGCATCCGAACGGTGTCGGCAGGGTCGCCGAGGCCGCCGCCCGACTGGTCGGGCCATCGGCGATCACGTACCGCACCACCATGTCGTGCTCGGTGCCGGCCAGCCCAACGATCGTGAGCACCAGCCGTGCGATGCCGTCACCATCGTCGTCATCCGGATCCGGGTCCGAGGGGCCACCGTTGCCGCCGCCGCACGCGGCAAGGGCGCTCAGGAGCAGCATCGCTGCGACCGACCGGGTAGTTGGCATGACTCCGCTCTCAGGGGAGGGGGATGCCCCCTATTCTCTAGCGCGTTTTCAAGGGGCGCAAGCAGGCGACCACCCAGAGCCGCCAAGCCGAGCGAGACATTACTACCTCTGGGAAAGCCGGAGAAACCGGCGCATCCGCTCGACCTCCGCCTCGAGTTCGCATGTGAAAGCCCTGGACTTCGGGGCCGCCCCAGCCGCGTAACCGACCTCGAGCGCCAGCGCGGCGCCGCGCGCCGCCACGTTGACCCAGCCGATCACCTGGTCCCCCCACAGCAAGGGAAGCGCGTAGTAGCCCAGCCGCCGCTTGGGGAGCGGCGTGTAGGCCTCGAAGCGGTACGCCCATCCCCAGAACAGCTCGAAGCGCCGCCGATCCCAGACGATGGGATCGAATGGCGCGAGGAAGCGTACGGCGCCGTCGACTCGAGCCTTGGCCGGTGACTCATCGGCGGGCCAGTACCAGTCGACGCCGTCGACCCGCGCATGCGACAGCCGCTGGCGGGTGCGTGCGAGCGTGCTCTTCAGCTCGCGGCGCCACTGCGGAGCGGCGTACCTCAGCCGGCCGATCAACGGCGAGAGACTGAGTGACGGTAGCGGCGCATATTGGCGCACGATCACATCGACCAGGCGGTCGAGGCGATCCCGCCGGGCCGCGGCGTCGAGCCGCTCGGCCGGATGCTCGTGCACCGCGTAGACGCGGACGCCGCGATCGCGGCGCACCACGCGCAGCATCCCGCGATAGTGCATCGAATCGAGCAGATGCGTGGTCGCGTTCGATGACCCTCCCCAGTAATTCGTCACCGACCCGTGCGCGAAGTGCGCGGCGACGTCGCGCGGGTGCACCGTGCCACGGTCGCGCACGAACGCCAGTAGCTCCCGCGCTTGCGTCGTGCGCTTGGGCGACCAGCGGGGCAAGGTGCCACGCGGATGCATCAACGCCTGTACCTCGGCCGTCACGAATCCATAGTTGACGAAGATGTCCTCGGCGATGTCGAGCTTGGAGTAGCTGCGCTCCAGGTCGTCGGCGCGGTAGCCCCGCACCCGATGCCGCAGGATCAGGTCCTGGGCCCGCGCGGGCGCGCGGATCGGATCCGCCTGCACGAATCCCAGCCTGTGCACCGCGCGCTTCAGCGTGGTCGGTGTGAAGAGGCTGCGGGCGACGGCGTAACGCCGTAGATGGTCGAGCGTCATGGAGATGGGACCACCAATGTATCGCCATCTCGGTCGGGCAACGATCACGTCCTGAATCGCTTCGCCGTCCGGAGGCCGATCCCCAGGACGGCTGCCGATCGGGCATGGGTGGCCCACCTGGGACACCGAAGCTCGGCCGCGCCGGCGCCTGCGGACCTCTCACGTGAGGGTCCAGGCTCGTCTCCCGGGACGGAATCCGCTACGCCCTCGTAGGGTTCTCGGCGCGGCCTGCCCCGAGCGCCCCGCGCGGCGTAAGTTCCCTCCGACCCCATCGCCACCACCGCCAGCCCACCCATCACCCCACCGGCGCCAGCCGCCGACCAGGCTCCGTCCATGAGCGAGGCCGAAAATCGTCTCATCCACGCGCTGGCCGGCCACTACCGGATCGAGCGGGAGCTCGGCGGTGGTGGGATGTCGCGCGTCTGGATCGCCACGGAGACGGCGCTCGACCGGCAGGTCGTGGTCAAGGTCATCGCCGCCCAGCTCACGGAGGGCCTGAGCGCCGAGCGCTTCACCCGCGAGGTCCGGCTCGCGGCCAGGCTGCAGCACGCCAACATCGTCCCGGTCCTCAACGCCGGGACCGCCGACGGCCTCCCCTACTACACCATGCCGTACGTGCGGGGCCAATCGCTCCGCGCCCGGATGGCCGGCGCCGAGCCGCTCACGCTGACCGAACGGGTGACCCTGCTGCGGGACGTGGCCCGTGCGCTCGACTACGCCCACCACGAGGGCATCGTCCATCGCGACATCAAGCCCGAGAACGTGCTCCTCTCGCACGGGTCCGCGATGGTCACCGACTTCGGCATCGCCAAGGCGCTCACCGCCTCCCGGGCCTCGGATGGCGCGGCCGCGACCACGCTGACGCAGGCGGGAGGCACGCTCGGTACCCCCGCCTACATGGCGCCGGAGCAGGCCGTCGGCGAGACGGTGGACCACCGCGCGGATCTCTACGCCTGGGGCATCATGGCGTACGAGCTGCTGGCGGGCGCGCATCCCTTCGCCCGGCACACGACGCCGCAGCGCCTCATCGCCGCGCATCTGACGGAAGCGCCGGGGGAGCTGTCGCTGGCCGGGCCCGGCGTGCCCCGGCCGCTGGCGGCGCTGGTGATGCAATGCCTCGAGAAGGAGCCGTCCCGCCGTCCCGCCTCGGCGGCGGAGGTCCTCGCCGCGCTCGATGCCGCGGGGACGCCGTCCGCGTTGCCCCCGGCCCCCGCGGCGTCCGCGCCCGCCGTCCGGCGGTCGTGGCTGACCGGCGCCCTGGTAGCCGCGGCGGTGCTCATCGCCGCCGCTGCCGCGTGGGCGCTGTGGAACGGCCGCGGCGCCTCGGCGCCGATCGAGGCCGCGCCCTCACTCGCCGTGCTCCCGCTCGCGAACCTGAGCGGCGACAAGGGCGACGACTACTTCGGCGTCGGCCTGGCGGAAGAGATCACCCGCGCGCTGGCGAAGAACGGCATCCGGGTGATCGGCCGGGTCAGCGCCGGCGCGCTGCAGGCCAAGGGGCTCGACGAGCTCGCCGTCGCGCGCGAGCTGCGGGTCGGCTCTCTGCTCACCGGCACGGTGCAGCGGGCGGAGGGCCAGATCCGGATCAGCGTCGCGCTGCTGTCGGCCGAGGATGGCGCGGTTCGGTGGAGCGAGAAGTACGACCGGCCGCTGGCGAACGTGTTCGCGGTTCAGGACGAGATCGCCCGGACCGTCGCGGCGACGCTTCTCGGCACTCTCGGCAGCGCCGCCGGCGCGGCGCCGGTGCGGGCCGAGACCGCGGATCCCGAGGCCCATGCCCTGTTCCTCCAGGGGCTGGTGCTCTTCAACCGGCGCGGCGCGGGGTCGCTGCAGCAGGCGGTCGCCTTGTTCCAGCGGGCGGCCGCGCGGGATCCGAAGTACGCCCGCGCCCACGCCGGCCTCGCGATGGCACTCGCGGTGCTCCCCGCGTACGTGCAGGACAGCACGACGCCGCTGGTGACCAGCGCCGTCGCCGCGGCGCATCGCGCGATCGCCATGGACTCGACCATCCCCGAGTCGTATGCCGGGCTGGGCTACGCCTACTCCCTGCTGGGCGAGCTGCGGCAGGCGGACGCGAGCTTCCGCCGGGCGATCGCGCTCGACTCCACCGTGGCCTCGACCTGGGGCTGGTACGGCTTGCTCGCCAACCGCCTCGGAGACTACCCGGCCGCGCACGATCGGATCGCGCGGGGACGCGCGCTCGAGCCGGCCGCGCTGATCGGGAGAATCTGGGAGGCGCAGCTCCTCCACATGGAGCGCCGCTTCGCCGCCGCCGATTCGCTGGCCGGCGCCACCATGGCGCTGGACTCCACGTTCATGCTGGCGTGGACCTGGCGGGCGATGCCGCTGCTGGCGATGGGCCGGACGGGTGAAGCGGTCGCCCTGCTGGAGCGGCAGGTCGCCCTGCTGCCGGCCGGCCGGCCGGAGGAAGCGCACGGGATGCTGGTGTACGCGTATGCTCGCGCGGGACGGGTCGCGGAGGCACGGGCGCTGCTCGACAGAATGCGCGCCGAGTCGGGCGGCAGAATCCCGGCGTCGGGGGCCACCGCGGCGGCTCTGGAGGAGCTCGGCGATCATGCCGCCGCGATGACGCTGCTCGAGGAGGCGATCGCCGGGCACGACGTCTGGCTGGTGCAGTTCCCCCGGTCGGAGCGCTACGACAGGCTCAGGCGCGATCCTCGAGCCGCCGCGATGCTGGATCGGCTCGGGACGCTGTGAGCGCACCCCCGTCCGTGTGCTACCCGTCACGTCGCAACACGGCAGGGCGGACTAGCTTGGATCTCCGTCCTCCGACAGGCGTGATCCCGTGTCCCTCGATCGCGATCTTCCCCAACCTCGGCTCCCTCGGTCCTGCTTCCGGCATGCCCGGGCGGTCCTGACCACGCTCGGCTGCCTGGTCACCGCGTGTGGCGGCGGCGACCTCGGACTGCCGCCAGGCGGCCCCGCCGCCATCCGGGTGGTGGACGGCGACGGACAGCAGGCGTCTGTCGGGGGCGCCCTCGGCGCGCCGCTGGTCGTCGAGGTCACCGATGCCGACGGCAATCCGATGGAGGGCGAAACGGTCGAGTTCGCCTTCACCTCCGCCGGCGCCGGCGGAGAGATCGCCCCGCCCACGGTTCGCACGGACGAGACCGGGCGCGCCCAGGCCCATGTCCTCCTGGGCGACAAGGTCGGCCTCCAGACCGGCGTCGCCCGGGTGGTCCTGGAGGCCGGCGAAGTCCCGACGGCCACGTTCTCCGCCGTCGCCGTCGCGGGCGACAACCGGCTGCCCCGTGCCGAGTTCGATTGGCTCTGCGACGACCTCACCTGCCGCTTCACCGAATCGAGCTCGGACGCGGACGGGGAAGTGGCCGGCTGGGCCTGGCAGTTCGGGGACGGCGCCAGCTCGACCGAGCGGGAGCCCACTCACAGGTACGCGGCGCCCGGCACCTACACCGTGACCCTCACCGTCACCGACGACGGCGGCGCGACCGACGAGTCTTCCCATTCGGTGAACCCCAGCGCGCCGCCCACGACGCCCCCGTCCAATCAGGCGCCCCGGGCCGAGTTCGATATCAGCTGCCAGGATCTGCGTTGCAGCTTCACCGACCGGAGCACGGACGCCGACGGCAGCATCCAGCGCCGGGAGTGGAGCTTCGGCGACGGCGCTACCTCGACCCAGCGGAATCCATCGCACACGTACGACTCGCCGGGGCAGTACGACGTCGTGCTGGTGGTGCGGGACAACGGTGGGGCCGAAGACAGCCGGACCCGCACCGCGGAGCCCCAATCTCCGGCGCCGCCGCCGCCTCCGCCCCCGCCGTCCAACAAGGTGCCGCGGGCCGATTTCGAGGTCACCTGTCAGGACCTCCGGTGCACCTTCACCGACCGGAGCACCGACGAGGACGGCAGCATCGCGAGCCGGCAGTGGGACTTCGGCGACGGCGCGACGTCCACCGACCGGAATCCGACGCATTCCTATGCATCGGCCGGAAGGTATGAGGTCCTCCTGGTGGCGACCGACGACGACGGGGCGGCGGACAGCCAGACTCGGACCGCTGAGGCCGAGTCGCCGCCCGGGCCGCCGCCGCCTCCACCTCCGCCCGCCAACGAGCCGCCGAGTGCCGAGTTCGAGGCCGGGTGTCAGGATCTGCGGTGCACCTTCGTGGACCGGAGCGGGGACGAGGACGGCAGCATCGCGAGCTGGGAGTGGAGCTTCGGGGACGGCGGATCCTCGGCCGAGCGGAACCCGTCACATACGTACGCGTCGGCGGGGAACTACCAGGTGATGCTCGTCGTCACCGACGACGACGGCGCGGCCGACACGAAGACGCACTCGGTAAGGGTGGAGGCGCCGCCGCCACCGCCGCCGCCGCCCGCCAACGAACCGCCCAAGGCCGAATTCGATGTGCGCTGCGACGGCCTCAGCTGTGCCTTCGAGGACCGGAGCGAAGACAAGGATGGGACCATCGTGAGTTGGGCCTGGAGCTTCGGCGACGGGGCCACGTCGAGCGAGCGGAACCCGGTGCACGCCTATGCCGAGGAGGGGCGCTACGACGTGCTGCTCACCGTCACGGACGACCGGGGCGGCACGGACACCAAGGATCACCGGGCGGAGCCGAAGGACGAAGACGATGACTGACCGTTGGGGACAGTTCGACCGGTGGGGAGCGGGCCCTCGTCGGCCCGCTCTTCCCCAAGATCATCCCAGTCTAGGCGGCTGACATCTCCACGGAGCTACCGCCGAGGCGCTGACGGCACCATGCGGCTCGCGGGGGCGGCGCTACATGATCCACGTCATGATCCACGTCATGATCGAAGGCGGGGATGACGTGGAGAAGGCCTTTCCGCAGGGCGCCTCGATGCCTGCCTGACTAAGTTGGGCGCATGCACCGAACCCTCTGCTGCGCCTTCGCCCTCGCCACGCTGGTCCCGCCGCTGCACGGGCAGCAGGCCTCGCTGCCGTCCGGCCTGGCGCCGTTCGTCACCGTGAACGCGCCGCGCGTCGCGCTCACCCACGTGCAGCTGGTGGACGGCACCGGCGCCCCCTCCCGCGCCGATCAGACGGTCATCCTGAACCGCGAGCGAATCGAGGCCGTCGGCCCATCGGCGAGCGTGCCGGTGCCCCGCGACGTGCTGACCCTGGACCTGACCGGCCACACGCTCCTCCCCGGCCTCGTCGGTCTGCACGAGCACACCTACTTCGGCGGCGTGCAGCGGTTCACCGAGATGCGCGTCTCCGCGCCGCTGCTCTATCTCGCCTTCGGCGTCACCAGCGCCATGACGGCCGGGAGTCGCTCGCCCGAGGTGGAGCTGGACCTCAAGCGCCGGGTGGACCGTGGCGCGATACCCGGCCCGCGCTTTCACGTGTCCGGCCCCTACCTCGACGCGGGCGCGGGAGGGCCGGTGAACCGCGTGGCCGTCACCACCCCGGAGGAGGTCCGGGCCGTGATCGCCCAGTGGGCCGAGCGGGGAGCGACCTGGTTCAAGTTCCTGGGCGGCGTCTCCCGCGAGGTCCTCGGCGCGGCGATCGAGGACGCACACCGACGCGGACTGCGGGTGACGGGCCACCTCTGCTCGGTGACCTTCACCGAGGCCGCCGCGCTCGGCATCGATGCGCTGCAGCACGGCCTGATCACCAACAGCGACTACGTGCCCGGGAAGCAGCCGGACCAGTGTCCGGAAGGAAACATGCGGGTGCAGGCCGACCTCGATCTCTCGAGCCCGGCGGTCCAGGCCAGTATCCGCGCCATCGTCGACCACAAGGCGAGCGTCGTCTCCACCCTCGGCGTGTACGAGACGTTCGTTCCTCAGCGGGCCCGGCTCATTCCGCGGGCGATGGAGATGCTCGCTCCGGAGACCCGGAAGGAGGTCGAGGCCAACCACGCCAGTCTGGTGCAGCGCGGCTTCGTCGTGCCGACCCGGCTGCTGAAGAAGATGATGGAATGGGAGCGCATGTTCGTGGCCGCCGGCGGATTGCTCGGCGCGGGCGCCGATCCCTGGGGAACCGGGTATCTGCCCGGATTCGGCGACGCGCGGAACTACGAGATGCTGGTGGAGGCCGGCTTCGAGCCCGAGCAGGCGATCCGGATCATGACGCTGAACGGCGCGCGGATCCTGGGCGAGGAGGCACGCGTCGGCTCTGTCGCTCCCGGCAAGCTGGCGGATCTCGTCGTCGTCAGGGGAGACCCGGTGGGAGTGCCGGCCGACATCTACAACGTCGTCACGGTCTTCAAGGGCGGCGTAGGCTACGACTCGCGCCGCCTCCAGAACGCGGCCAAGGGAAAGGTCGGCATCGAGTAGGCCTCCGGGCCACAGGTCCGAAAACGGCCGTGACTGTCCTGCCCGTCAGCACGTCCCCGCAACAGTGTACATACAGCCCTGGCACCGAAGCCTGCTTCGGCTTATCTTCGGTGCCGCACTGAACGCAGGGGAGATCTGATGTCCAACGCGATCGAGACGAACGGGCTGGTCAAGTCGTTCGGTAGCACCCGCGCCCTCAACGGCGTAGACCTCCGCATCCGGAAGGGCTCCGTCTTCGGCCTCCTCGGCCCCAACGGCGCGGGCAAGACCACTACCATCCGCATCCTCGCCACCCTCCTCCGTCCCGACGCCGGCAGCGCCACCGTGCTCGGCCACGACGTCGTCCGCGAGGCGGCCACCGTCCGGCAGAAGGTCAGCCTGACCGGCCAGTACGCCTCGGTGGACGAGGACCTCACGGGCCACGAGAACCTGGTCCTCATGGGCCGCCTGCTCGGCCTGTCGTGGCGGGACGCGCGCCGGCGTGGCTCGGAGCTGCTCGAGGCCTTCGGCCTCGCGGATGCCGCGGGCCGGCAGGTGCAGACCTACTCCGGCGGCATGCGCCGGCGCATCGACATCGCCGCCTCGCTCGTGGCGATCCCCGAGATCCTCTTCCTCGACGAGCCCACCACCGGCCTCGATCCCAGGAGTCGGAACCAGGTCTGGGATCTCGTGCGCCGCATCGCCGACGAGGGCACCACGGTGCTGCTCACCACGCAGTATCTCGACGAGGCCGACCGTCTCGCGGAGCGGATGGCGGTGGTGGACCACGGGCGCGTCATCGCCGAGGGGACCAGCCGTGACCTCAAGGCCTCGGTCGGCTCCGGCGCGCTGCACGTGCGGCTCGCCAGCGCGGACCAGCGTGACCGGGCGCAGGCACTGGTGTCGCGCATACTGGGCGATGGCGTGGTGCCGGCGTCGGACCCGACCACGGTGACGGCTCGACTCGCGGACCCCCGTCAGGCGGCCGCGGTCCTGACCGCGCTCACTGAGGACAGCGTGGAGGTGGCCGAGTTCTCGGTCGGCAATCCGACATTGGACGAGGTGTTCTTCGCGCTTACCGGCCGCCCCGCGGAAGAGGTGGTCTCGGAGGCCAAGTCATGACTACCGACGCGCTGCTCACCACCGGCGGGCGCACCAGCCGCGTGCTCGGCACGATGGCCCGGCCCCGTCCGGCCTCCGCGATCTCCTCGGTGCTGACGCTCGCCTGGCGCGCGATGCTCAAGATCAAGCACGTGCCCTTCCAGCTCTTCGACGTGACCGTGATGCCGATCATGTTCACGCTGCTGTTCACCTACATCTTCGGCGGCGCGCTGGCGGGGTCGCCCCGGGAGTACATCCAGTACCTGCTGCCGGGTGTGCTGGTGCAGACCATCGTCTTCATCACGGTCTATACCGGCATGGGGCTCAACACCGACATCCAGAAGGGCCTCTTCGACCGCTTCCGCTCGCTCCCGATGTGGCAGGCGTCGCCCATCCTGGGCGCCCTCGCGGGCGACCTCTTCCGCTATTCGGTCGCCTCGATGCTGATCCTGATCGTGGGACTGATCCTCGGCTTCCGGCCCCAGGGCGGGGTAGTGGGCGTGCTGCTCGCGATGGCGCTGGTGATGACGTTCTGCTTCGCGCTGTCGTGGCTCTGGATCATCATCGGGATGCTGGTGCGGACGCCCGAGTCGGTCATGACGACGAGCTTCATCTTCCTCATGCCGCTCACGTTCGCGAGCAACATCTTCGTCGAGCTGAAGACGATGCCGGGCTGGCTCCAGACGGTTGTCGGCGGCAACCCCGTGACGCACCTGGCGAACGCGTCGCGCGGGCTGATGCATGGCCAACCGGTGGGACGCGATGTGGCGTGGGTGCTGGCGGCGTCGGCGGTCATCGTCGCCCTGGCGGCGCCGGTCGCCATGCGGATGTACCGCAAGGAGCGCTGATCGGCGGCGATCGACGCTGCGCGCCTTTGCCGCACTCGACGAGGCCAAGCAGGCAGCCTGCTTCGCGGATCTGGTCCGGCTCTGGTCCGAGCACAACACCGCCGTACCGGGCAGACCCGGGTGGAATCGGAGTACCTGGAGGTGGTGGCCCTCCGCGCCTGAGCATGCCGCCTTGCCGGAGTCAGCGATCCGTCACCGGCGCCTCGCCTTCGCCCGCCTGAGCCAGGTGCAGCAGCTTCGCCGCTTCCACCAACCGCACGAACTCCGCCCGTTCGCCGTCCTCGTCTTCACCCTCGGCGCCGCGCGCGAGGTCGAGCACCTGGGAGAGGGTGGCGCTGCCGCGATATTCCGAGTCGCGAAGCACCATGCCGAATCCGGCCACGGCCACGGCGAAGCGGAAGTCGCCCCTGGGCTCGCGCACGTTGCCGCGCGCCCGGACCGGATGCGTCAGCAGCCGGCTCCGCGTCCCCGTGGGCTCCTTGTAGCGAAGCTGCACCGTGCCCCACTCGTCGCCGGTTCCCGGACGAGGTGTGACCCGGGTGTACTTGAGCGAGTCGAGGTCTCCGGCCGTGCCCTCGAGCGACGCACCGGCGGGGACGATCTCGTACAGTGCCGTCACCGTATGCCCCGCGCCGAGCTCCCCGGCATCCTTCCGGTCGTCGGCGAAATCCTCGGTGCGGAGGGCGCGGTTTTCGTAGCCGATCAGCCGGTAGGCCGCCACGCGGGCCGGGTTGAACTCGACCTGGATCTTCACGTCCTTGGCGATCGTGACCAGCGTGCCGGAGAACTCCCGCACGAATATGCGGCGTCCCTCGCGCAGGTTGTCCACGTACGCGTAGTGGCCGTTCCCCTTGTCCGCGATCTGCTCCATCCGGCTGTCCTTGAGATTGCCGGTGCCGAAGCCGAGCACGGTGAGGAAGATCCCCTGGTCACGCCGCTGCTCGATCAATTCGATCATCGCCGCATCGGAGCTCTCACCCACGTTGAAGTCCCCGTCCGTGGCCAGGATGACGCGATTGTTCCGCTCGGCCGCGAAGCCCTGTCGGGCCACGTCGTACGCGAGCCGGAGACCGGCGCCGCCTGCGGTGCTGCCGCCCGCCTCGAGCTTGTCGAGCGCGCCCAGGATCGTCGCCTTGTCCGACCCGGGTGTCGACGGGAGCACCAGCCCGGCCGCGCCCGCGTAGACCACGATGGCCACCCGGTCCTGCGGCCGCAGCTCCTGCACCAGCAGCCGGAACGCCTGCTTGACGAGGGGCAGCTTGTCGGGCGAGCTCATCGAGCCGGAGACGTCGAGCAGGAAGACGAGGTTGCTCGGCGGCACCGCGCGGGTCTCGAGCGACTTGCCCTTGATGCCGATGCGGAGGAGCCGGTGCGCCGGTGCCCAGGGGGCCACGGCGAGATCGGTCGTGACGCTGAACGACTCGCTCCCCTTGGGCTCCGGGTAGTCGTAGCGGAAGTAGTTGAGGAACTCTTCCACCCTGACCGCGCCCCTGGGCACCTGCTGGCCGGCGGTGAGGAAGCGCCGCACGTTGGTGTAGCTGGCGGCGTCCACATCGATGGAGAAGGTCGAGCGAGGGGTGCTGATCGCGCTGAGGAATCGCGACTCTTCGATACCGGCGTAGTTCTCGGTGTTCCACTCCGCGGGCGCGATGCCGGCGGCGACGCCCGATGAGACTCCAGACCCCGTGAACTGGGCATTGCCCGGGATGCCGGCGCTCTTGGCCGCGCCCAGATCCCGGAGACGCGTGGCAGCCTCGCCTCGCGGGACCAGCACGTCTCTCTCCACCTCACGCGGGACCAGCGGCTGGGTCTGCGCGCCTCGCGGCTGAAGCGCTGGATCCCCGTACGTGGTGACGCTCATTTCCCCCATCTCGACCGCGGTCTGCTGCAGCACCAGGTCCACACGGGTCACGTGCCCCGGCTTTACCGGCACCCCCTGCGTCTCGGTGCTCTGGTATCCGATGAAGGCCGCACGGACCGAGTAGGTCCCGCGCGGAATGCCCGCGATTCGGTACTGCCCCGCGCTGTCGGTGAGGGCGGAGAACGAGCTCGTCACCACGAAGACCTGTGCATTGCTGACGGGCGAGCCCGCCTGATCCCGGACCGTTCCCGCGATCTCTCCCACGGGAGGTCGGGCGGGTGTGCTGGCGATGAGGAGCGCGGCGGCGAGCGGCGCCACCGTGCGCGCGAAGATTGCCCTGGACATAGCGCCTCCTGAAGGGAAGAACCGGGTCGATCGGCCCGAGAGCAGGGGAGATGCGCGTGGCTTGGACCCGTGCACAGCGTCGCGGGCTGCACCGCGGCGCGTCGTATCACGCTACGGCCGCAGGGTTGCCCGACCTGGTCGAGCGGATGACAACTGGATGACGGTGGAATGAGGAGTCGTCGGCTGGCGGCTTGGTCATGCGAGAGACAGTGACAAAATGAATCAGCCCCGACGCGTACGCCGGGGCTGTCAGCTCACAGCTCGTAGCTCATAGCTCACAGCTCATAGCTCATAGCTATCACTCCAATCGCAGCTCCAGCCCGTCCACCGTCGCGCCGTCCGCCGACGCGGGCACCGTGAACGCCACCGGCCATGCCGACAGGCCGAGTCGGGTGAGGACGCCCGGATCCATGCTCAGCTCGTAATCGCCGGGCTTGACCCCGATGAGGTAGAAGCCTCCGTCGGAGAAGGTGACCAGCGGGATCGTCTGGCTGCTGCCGCGGCGACGAAGCAGGAGCCGCGCGCCGGCGACGGTCACCGTCGAATCCACCGTCTGCCGCACCACGCGGCCCTCGATGACCCCACCCGGCACCACGGGAATGTCGAGACTCCGGAACCGGTTGGGACCGGTCTCCACGCTCACCGAGCCATAGGCCGGGACCCAGAGCGGCGAGGCGAGCGTGGCGGTGTCCACCGCGACCAGCACCGGCTCGAAGGCCGGAAGGTCCCAGATCCGGTAGCGGCCCGAGGAGTCGGACAGCGTCGTCACGTACCCGGCACGCACCCGCACGCCGTTGATGAGCTGCTCGCCGGGTTGGTAGCGACCGTCGCCATTCCCGTCGAGGAAGACGCGTCCGCTGAGGCCGGAGCGCTCGAGCGATGGCCCGCTCGCGAACGCCACGTGGCGCCGGGAGGGCTCGTAGAGCACCGACCCCTGGATGAACTGGCTCACGCTAGCATCGCCGCGCGAGGGGGCGGTCACGCTGGTCGTCGCGCGCACGGTGGGAAGCTGGGTGCTGAGGAAGACCGACACGCTGGTGCCGAGCCCTCGAGTCCACGCCGCACCCGCCTCGACGTGCAGTGCCGGCCCGAGCTCGCGCGAGAGGTATCCTGCCGCCAGCGCGATGCGGCCCCCGTCGTCCATCTCGAAATCGGACCGAGTGGAGATCCTGCCCAGAATGGGGCCGAGCTCGGGGAAGGGAAGCGAGAAGCTGTTGAGCGACACGTAGGACTGGGTGGCGCGCACGTCGCCCACCGGGTCGTGGAAGCGCACGTGGCGCACCGCGGGGGCGAGCCGGAATCGCGAGGCGTAGAGCGAGAGTCCGATGCGCCCGCTGGTGGTGTTCCCGTTCACCGCGGTGATCCGGTCGAGGCTCGACTCGAGGTAGATGTCGTCCCGGCCACGGAACGGCCGGAGGACGGCGTCGGTGGTCCACTGCGTCCGCCGCCCGGCCGGCGTCAGCAGCGGAGCCACCGTGCCCACCGCGAAGTCGTGGTACTCGGTGCTCACCCGGATATCCTGCGACGGCTCGTAGCGAAGGGCGCCGCGCACCACCGCCGACGCCACGCCTTCCACCTCCACGCCGAACGCGTTCCCGATCGTCCCGCCGACGCCGACGTAGGGATGGAACAGGCCGGGCAGCGAGTCGCGCCAGAACTGGTCCACGCCTCCGCGCACCGTCCACTTCGGCGTGAGCCCGTAGCGGAGGTCGAGGTTGGCGTTGGCCTGGCACTCCGAAGTGCGGCAACCGCCCATCGCCAGCCCGTACTCCAGACGCCGGCCGGGGATCACGTCGGTGTTCACCCGGTAGTTCTGGTTGAAGCGCCGGATCTCGCCGAAGGGTCCGTAGGCGACGAAGTCCATCGCGTTCTCGCCGTACTCCACCGGGAGGTCCATCGAGAACCGCCCCATGGCGTCGGCCGAGTCGAGCGCGATGAGCCGTCCGCCGCGGTACGCCTCGATCTCCCACCCCGGGCCGAGCGCGCCCTGGAATCCGATGTCGCCGAAGAGGGATGGCCGAAGGAATGGCGCGTTCGAGAGGGAGAAGCCGCGGACCGAGCGTGGGCGTGGGCCGGTCGAGAGTCCATCGCCCAGGCGGAGCTGGGTGACGTAGCGGCTCTTCCGCCAGACTCCGGCCCACGACGCGTCCACCCGCACGTCGCCGCTGCGCGGGGGGCCCGCGCTCGCCACCCGGGTCTCCAGCGAGCCGCCGAGCAGGTTGAAGCCGAGTCCGGCCGAGTAGGCGCCGTTGCCCAGGAGATCCTGGCTGGGCGCCAGGATCGAGTAATCCAGCACCATCCCGTCCCAGCGGGTCCGATCCGTGCCCAGGGCGAGGTCGGGCCCGCCGTCGCGCGCGCTGCCGTGGAAGAGCGCGTGCGCCCGCTCGCGCGCCACCCGCCGGCCCACCGGCAGGCTGTCGGCGTCGAGCAGCGTCACGGCCAGCTCGCTCCAGTTGACGGCGAACGTGGTGTGCAGCAGCTCGCTGAGGATGCGGGTGCTCAAGTACTGATCGTCCAGCTTCACCACGCGGTCGGCGGGCGTCAGCTCGATCGCGCGATCGCCGGCCCGGATCTCCCACCGCGCGGGCTCGAGCAGCACGACCTTGCGACCGGGATCGAGCGTGAGCTCGATCGCCCCGCCGGCGAGGGGCCGCGCCCGGATCTCCGCCATCTCCGCCAGCCGCAGCACGGGGAGCAGCGCGTCACCGCTGGATCGGTACGCCATCACCGTCTCGGTGCCGTAGCGTCCGACGGCGAGCTCGACGATGACCGGCTCGAGCCCGGTGGTGTCGGCCGCGCTCTGCGCGCCGAGGCGCGACGGTGCCAGAAGCACCGCCGCGCCTAGCGCCGCCGAGAGCAGGCCGAGCACCGCCGGGCGACGTGTCACGGCAGCCGCAGGTCCAGGCTGTCGCGCACCGGCTTCGCGGGGAGGATCGTCTCCGGCGCCAGATCCTCGCGCTCGGCGGCGACCTCGATCTTCAGGCGGTAGCGGCCCGCGCGAAGACCGCCGGTGGGGAGCGGTGTGGTGAGGCGCGGCTCGACGCCGTAGTACACCGGCACCGGCGTCGCGAAGCTCAGAACGGTCTTGCCGGCGGAGTCGGCGAGGGAGCCGCGCAGGGTGCCGATGAAGGCGGCGCTGCCCAGGCGCTGAAGACGCAGGCGAACGGCGAGAGAGTCGCCCTCGACCGCGGCGGCGAGCCCGCTGACCCGCACCGACGTCCCCACCGCGCCCTTCCGGTACTGAAGGGGAAGCACCGTCCGGACCTCGAGGTTGAGTCCCACCGTCACGCCCGAGCTGTCGGACACGCCGCCGACGGGGACGGTGCCGCCCTTGGCCGCCACCACCAGGCGAGCCCAGTACTCCCCGTCCGCCAGGCCGGCAGGGGGCCGGGCCAGGAGGCGGACGGTCTGGCGCTCCTTCGGTCCGAGCACCATTCTCTTGGGGAACGCCTCGACCCAGCCGGCCGCCGAGGGCATGGCGGCATCGGGCCGGTCCACGGTCTTGAGCTCGAAGTCCCCGATCGAATCGGTCACCGGGTAGCCGTAGAAGGTGGAGAGGCTCACCTCGGTCGCCTCGTCACCCGGGTTGTAGAGGCTGAGCGACCCGCTCCTGCTCCGGTGATCGATCACCACGGCGTGGGGAGCCACCAGGACGCCCTGGGCGTTGGCGTCCGAGGATGGCGCGGCGAGCGCGAGGCCCGCGGCGAGCGCGGCGATACTGGAAGCGAAGGCGAGTCGCATCAGAGAAGTGTGACGGTGAAGGTGATGGTGCCGGTGTAGTTGCCCTGGCTCTGGTTGGCCGCGGGCGTGACGGTCCCGCCGATGAACACGAAAATCGTGGTGCTGCTGACGATCTGAAACGTCTGCGTGGTCTTCGGGTCGAACGTGACCGGCTGGCTGGTCGGGCCTTGTCCGATGGCGATCGCGTCGTTGTTGCCGAACGCGATGGGCAGGCGCGCGCCCGAGGGTCCATCGAGCCGGGTCGGCAGCGTGAACCGGAAGCGCACGTTCCTGAGCAGCGGCGCGGTCAGACGGTACTGTCCGCTCCGCACCGGATGACTGGGCCCGATGCTGGTCGGCACGCCGACGATCACCGGCCCGAACGTCAGGTCGCGAACCCGGGTGACGGTGATCTGTGCGGCGGCCGGCCGGCTCGCGGTCATCAACACCGCGAGGACGAAAAACGGGGTGAATCGCATCGGGTTCTCCACGGCGCGCCGGGCCCGGGCGAGCCGGTCAGGGGAGGCGGACCACCCCCGACCGGCGCATCCGGCCGGCTCGTCGGGAGGAACCGCTGGTTAGAAGTAAACCGCCGACATGGTGACGGTGCCCGTGTAGTTGCCGGCCACCTGGGCCGCCGCGGGCGACACCGTCGCGCCGACGTACACGAAGATCGTCGTACCGGCCGTCGCGGTGGTATTGGTGCCGGACGGGCTCGGGGTGAAGGTAGTGGCGCCGGCCGGGGTCGCGGTCGGGTTCCAGCCCGCGGCCCAGCTGGCGATCGGGAGGTTGTTCGCGCCCGAGGCGAGGTTCGCCGGCAGGGTGAACGAGAGGGTCACGCCCTGGTTCGCGGCCTTGGTGACGTCGAAACGGCCGGCGCCGGCGTCGGCGATCGCGATGGTCTTGTTGACGCCTGGGGTGACGTTGCCGAACTGCAGGTTGTTCCCGGCGGCGACGGTGACGGCGGACAGCACCGTGGCGGTCGCCTGGATGTTGGCGCTGGTCTGCGCCTCGGCGGTTCCGACGCCTGCGCTAAAGGCGGCGGCCAGAACGGCCGATAGTACGGTTGCACGCATTTGCTTCTCTCTCCGGTCGTGGAAGTGGTTGGTCCCGCTTCGAAGTACCTCTGGGGAGTTCGCGCTCCCCGGCGGCCGGGGGGAGGGGCAATGCGCGTGCCAGCTGTTGCTGGTTGCACAAAAGACAGACAGCCGGGCTTCAACTCCGGGTGCCACATTCCGTTGCGGCGCTTCGAGAAAGGGTCAAAAGTCTGACTGTCAAAGAGTAAGACGATCAGCGCATTCGCCGGCGGGCGCGATGGCCCGCGTAAGTAACGGGAAGGCCCAATGTTTACCGCGCGCTTCCACACCGCTCTTCGGCTCCTCCGGCCCGCCTCGGGCTGCGCCGTGCTCGCACCCTCGCCCGAGGGCCCGTGGAAGGCCGAGTTCATTCGGATGCTCGGAGTGGGTGCCCTCCTGGCACTGAGTGTGCCCTCGGCGGTCGCCGCACAGGCGAGTGGCACGATGCAAGTCAGCGCGCACGTGGTTTCTGCGGACGCGGCCTGGACCGGATTGCGGGAAGCCCAGGCCGCGGTGGCCGGCGCCGTCCGCACCGGCCCGCGCGCGCCGGTGGTCCGCCGTGCCGCCCTGGTCCAGACCACCACCGAGATCCGCACGGCGGACCGCCGCCGGACCCTCCTCGTCACCGTCGACCACCTCCGCAACTGACCGCCGGCCTCGCGCCGGCGGTCCTCCCGCCAGACGAGCCCTAGACGCAGCCAGCCAGTGAGGGCCATAATGGAGACGAGAGAGACGCTCGTCATCCATGGCCCTCGCGAGGAACACGACATGTCGGCTGATCAGCAGGAAGGCGCGCTCACGCCTATCGCTCCCACGCGAGTGGCGGAGGAGTTGAGGAAGCTCAGCACCCAGCGGCAGGACGGATCCCTCGACAAGGACGAGTACGAGCATCGCTTCGCCCGGATGATCGGCGAGCTGCGCGACCGCCGGATCGACGGGTCCCGGCAGGAGATCCTCGCCACGCTCACGCCGCTCCTCGAGGAGGGCGTCGTCTCGGCCCAGGACTGGCGGCGGCTCACCCGGCAGCTCGGACTCGCATGAGCCTGGCGCCGCTTCGGATGTCCGTCCCCGCATCGGACGGATTGATCCTGAAGGGCGAGCTGAGCTACCCCGCCGGCGCGACGGACCGCGCTGCTCCGCTCGCGGTCCTCGCCCACCAGTACCCCTCCACCCGCGACAGCTTCGCGCCGCTCGCCGCCGACCTTCTGGCAGCCGGCATCGCCGTGCTCGCCTTCGACCAGCGGGGCCATGGCGAATCCATCGTGTCGCCTCGCGGTCCGGTCATCGTGGATACGCCCGAGGGCGTGACCCTCGAGGCGTTCGGCGCCGCCTTCGTCAGCAGCGTCGCCAAGGTCGGCTTCCAGCGAATCGAGAACGACATCATCCGTGTCACCGGCTGGGGCGTCTCCCAGAACTTCATCGACGGCAGCCGACTGGCGCTGGTGGGCGCCAGCGTGGGGGGTAGCGGCGCGCTGCTGGCGGCGCCGCAGCTCGCCGGCGTGCGTGCCGTGGCTACCCTGGGTGCCGCCGGGGCGCTCGCGTTCGGTGCCGACGGCCCGGCGAGGATCCGCGCGGCGCTCGAGCGGCTCTCGGGGGCCAAGGTGCTGCTCGCGTCTTCGAAGGAGGATGCCTTCGAGGGGGCCGCCAACGTGGCGGCGTGGAGCAAGGGGCTCGGGTATGCCTCGAGTCGCCTGGTGCCCGGCAACGGGCACGCCATGGCGATCTACTTCGACGTGCGTGACGAGCTGGTGCGGTTTCTGCGCGAGGGATTGGGCGCGCGATGAGGTCCCGGCCGATGGGGGCCGGCGCGCCGGCGGTGCCGGGGGTGGGATACGGCGGCATGCATCTGTCGCTCGAGGAACGGCCGCCCGAGGCACAGGGCATCGACGTGATCCGCGCCGCGCTCGATGCAGGCGTCCGTCTCATCGACACGGCCGACGTCTACTGCCGGAGCGACGACGACATCGGGCACAACGAGCGGCTCGTGGCCGAGGCGCTCCGGGGATGGCGGGGTGAGCGCTCGTCGGTGCTGGTCGCCACCAAGGGCGGGCTCACGCGTCCGGGGGGCCGATGGGAGCGGGACGGCCGGCCCGAGCATCTGCGCGCCGCCTGCGAGCGGTCGCTCCTCGCGCTCGGCGTCGACCGGATCGCCCTGTACCAGCTCCATGCGCCGGATCCCGCCGTGCCCTTCGAGGAGAGCGTCGGTGCGCTCGCCGAGCTCAGGCGCGAGGGGAAGATCCAGTGGGTGGGACTGTCCAACGTGTCGGTGGGGGAGATCCGTGCGGCGCAGGCGATCGTGCCGATCGCGTCGGTGCAGAACCGGCTGAATCCGTTCTTTCGGGAAGCGCTGGTGGACGGGGTCGTGCGCTACTGCGCGGAGCAGGGAATCGGCTTCCTCGCCTACAGCCCGACCGGCGGCGGCCGCCTCACCCGCAAGCTGCCGGAGCATCCGGTGCTCGCGCCCATGGCGTCACGGCTCGGCGTGTCGGCGCACGCGCTGGTCATCGCGTGGGCGCTGGCGCAGTCGCCCACGGTCATCGTGATTCCGAGCGCGCGGCGAGTCGAGCACGCGCTCGACAGTATCCGGGCCGGTGATCTGCAGCTGTCGGCCGACGATCTCGCGGCGATTGACCGGGCGGTGTTCTCGCGAGCGTGACCCTCAGCCGCCCCAGCGCACCAGCGTCGCACCCACCGTGAAGCCCGCCCCGACCGCCACGAACACCGCCAGCTCCCCCCGCTTGAGCCGTCCCCCCCGCAGCACGTCCTCCAGCGCCAGCGGCAGCGTCGCCGCCGTCGTGTTGCCGTAGCGGGAGATCACGGAAGCCATGCGCTCCGGCGGCAGACCGAGGTGGTCGGCCGTGGCATCGAGGATTCGTTGGTTGGCCTGGTGGGGAATGACGACCGCGAGGTCGGCCGCCGTCAGCCCGTTGCGCGCGAGCAGCTGCGTGACCGTGGCCGCCATCTGCGACACGGCGAACTTGAACACCGTCCGGCCGTTCTGCTTGAGGAAATGCTCGCGTCCCTGGACCGTCTCGATGCTCGCGGGCCGCATGCTGCCGCCGGCCGGCATCATCAGGTCGGATCGTCCGCTCCCATCCACCCGGTGAAGGAAATCGAGAATCCCGAAGCCCGGCTCGGCCTCCTCCAGCAGTACCGCGCCCGCGCCGTCGCCGAACAGCACCGCGGTGGTGCGATCCTGGGGATCGATGATCGAGCTCATCAGGTCCGCGCCTACCACGATCACCCGGCGGTGCACCCCTGAGCCGACGAACTGCGCCCCGGTGGTGAGCGCGTAGAGGAACCCGGAGCAGGCCGCCGAGACGTCGAACCCCCAGACGTTTCGAAGACCGACCTGGTCCTGGACCAGGCAGGCGGTGGCGGGGAAGAGCATGTCGGGCGTGACGGTCGCCACGATGAGTGCGTCCACGTCGTCGGGACCGAGAGCGCGGGCGGCCATGAGCCGGCGCACGGCCTCGGCGGCCATGGTGGAGGTCGTCTCGCCCGGCGCGCCCACGTGCCGTTCTCGGATGCCGGTGCGGGTCACGATCCAGTCATCCGAGGTGTCGAGCGTGCGGGCGAGCTCGGCGTTGGTGACGATACGCTCGGGGACATAGGTCGCGACCCCGACGATGGCGGCGCGGCGCGGGTGCTGCTGAGGGGTCTCAGGCATGCACGAAGTTATATTCCCGCCCATGCCGCCCACCATCCGTCGGTCCACCGTCACCGCCCGTGTGGGCGGGGTGCCGGTGGGGTCGGGACACCCCATCGTGGTCCAGAGCATGACCAATACCGACACCGCCGACGTGGCCGGGACCGTGCGTCAGGTGGCGGCGCTCGCGCGGGCCGGCAGCGAGCTGGTGCGGGTGACGGTGAACAACGACGAGGCGGCCGCGGCGGTGCCGCACATCCTGGACGAGCTCGATGCGATGGGCGCGGCGGTCCCCATCATCGGCGACTTCCACTACAACGGTCATTTGCTTCTCGCCCGCCATCCCGCCTGCGCCCGTGCGCTCGCCAAGTACCGGATCAACCCGGGCAACGTGGGCGGCAAGCGGGCCGACGAGAACTTCCGCGCCATCGTCGAGATCGCCCTCCGGAACGGCAAGCCGGTGCGGATCGGGGTGAACTGGGGCTCGCTCGACCAGAGCCTGCTCACCGAGATGATGGACGCCAATGCCCGGCAGCCGCACCCGCTGGACGCCCGCGACGTCACGATGGCGGCGATGGTCGAGAGCGCGCTCCGCTCGGCGGCGCTGGCCGAGTCGGCGGGGATGCCGCACGATCACATCCTGCTGAGTGCCAAGGTGTCGGGCGTGCAGGATCTGGTGGACGTCTACCGGATGCTGGCGGCACGCTGCGACTATCCGCTCCACCTCGGTCTCACCGAGGCGGGGCTCGGAGCCAAGGGGATCATCGCCAGCACCGCGGGGCTCAGCATCCTGCTGCAGGAGGGGATCGGCGACACCATCCGGGTCTCGCTCACGCCCGCGCCCGGCGGCGACCGGACCGAGGAAGTCCAGGTGGCGCAGCAGGTGCTGCAGTCGCTCGGCCTCCGGAGCTTCACCCCGCAGGTAACCAGCTGTCCCGGGTGCGGCCGGACGACCAGCACATTCTTTCAGGAGATGACCCAGCAGATCCAGGACTATCTTCGCGAGAAGATGCCGGTGTGGCGGCAGGAGCGGCCGGGAGTCGCCGATCTCAAGGTGGCCGTGATGGGCTGCGTCGTGAACGGGCCGGGCGAGAGCAAGCATGCCAACATCGGGATCTCCCTTCCCGGCACGTTCGAGGAGCCGAAGGCGCCGGTGTACGTGGACGGCCGCCTGCTGATCACCCTCAAGGGCGACCGGATCGTCGCGGAGTTCCTCGAGATCCTCGAAGAGTACGTCGCGTCACGCTATGGCACGGAGGCCGTCGCGACCCGCGCGTGACGCTCCAGACATCGCTCGAATCCGCCCTGCGCCACGAGCCGCTCGCCGCGGTGGCGATCCTCTTCGCCGCCGGTCTGGCGACCAGCCTGACCCCCTGCGTCTACCCCATGATCCCGATCACCGCCGGCATCCTCGGCGGAGCGGGAGCCTCGGGCATCTCGCGCCGCCGGACCGCGCTGCTCACGTCCGCCTATGTCGGCGGCCTGGCCCTGGTCTATTCGCTTCTCGGCCTGCTCGCGGGACTCACCGGATCCCTCTTCGGCGCCATCGCCTCCAATCCCTGGGCCTATTTCCTCACAGGGAACCTGCTGCTGGTGTTGGCGCTGGCCCTGTTGGACGTCTTTACAGTGAACGCCCCGCAACGGGTAGCGGCGTGGGCCGGCCGGCTCGGCGCCTCGTCACCCGGCGCGGCCTTCGGAATGGGCGCCGCCAGCGGGCTCGTGGCCGCTCCCTGCGGTGCCCCGGCCTTCGCGGCGGTGCTGACCTTCGTCGCGAGCACGGGCAGCGCGGTTCTCGGATTTCTCTATCTCTTCGTCTTCTCGCTCGGCCTGACCGCGCTCCTGGTGGCGGTCGGCCTGTCCAGCGGATTTCTCGCCGCCCTGCCGCGTGCGGGGCGGTGGACTCAGGCGGTCAAGCGCGGGGGAGGAGTGCTGCTCCTCCTCATGGCCGAGTACTACTTCGTTCGCATGGGGAGTGTGCTGTGAGAGCGTTCGGTCTGATGTTGATGGTGGCCGCCGGCGCGCTCGCGGGAGTCGTCTCGACCGCCGCGGCGCAGCAGGCCGGTCTCGCGGTGGGAACCCCGGCTCCGCGCGTCACCGTGAACGACCTCGATGGCCGGCCGGTGGACCTGGGGCAGTACATCGGCAAGCGGCCGCTCTTCCTCGAGTGGTGGGCCACCTGGTGTGAGCAGTGTGACGCGCTGCTGCCCCGGGTGCGCGCCGCGCGGACCGAGGTGGGCGACAAGGTTCAGTTCGTAGGCATCAACGTGGCGGTCAACCAGTCCCCCGAGCGGGTCCGGCGTTACGTCGAATCCAACAAGGTTCCCTTCCGTACTCTCTACGACGACGAGGGAACCAGTACCCGCGCCTACGCCGCCCCGACGACATCGTACGTGGTCATCGTGGACCGGGCCGGCAAGGTCGCCTACTCCGGCACCGGTGGGGACCAGGACTTCCTCGGCGCGCTCCGCAAGGTCGCGGCGCCGTGAATCCCGATACTTCGATCACCTTCTTGTTGCGAGGCAGGCGGTTCATGCGCATCACCACACTCGGGCTCGCCGGCTGCCTGCTGGCGACCAACGTCTCCTGGGTCGCCGCACAAGCGACCGAGGCCACCCCGACCGCCGTGATCGTCGGCGGCCCTCGCGAAGGCGTCAAGGCACCGGAGTTCTCGCTCCCCTGGGCGAACAAGGACACCGTCGGTAGCGCCGGCGCACCCTACCAGCTCTGGCGCGACCGTGGGAAGACCGTCGTTCTGGCTTTCTACCCGTCCGATTTCACCAAGGGCTGCACCGCCCAGATGCAGACGTTCACCGACCAGTTCGACACTCTCTTCGGCCCCGACGTCGTCGTCGTAGGCATCAACGCCGATTCGCTCGGAACCCATCGTCGCTTCGCCGCCAGTCTTGGCTTGCCGTTCCGCCTGTTGTCCGACCCGGACCTTCGGGTGGCGAGGAAGTACGGCAGCGCGGGGGACGGCGGACGCCCGCGCCGCACCGTGTTCGTGGTCGGCCCGGACGGCCGCGTGACGTACCGGAACCTGCAGTTCAACGCCCTCGACCCCAAGCACTATTCCGAGCTGGGCTCGGCGGTCCAGGCGGCCCGCGGCGGCTGAGCCGGCGCGACTTCACCCCGGAGGCTCGCATTTCCGCCATTCGCTCCAGCGCGCGTGCGCTCACCACCGCCGCGCTCGCGGCGGCCGGTCTGGTCGCCTGCATCGGCCCGGCCCCGCTCCACGCCCAGGACGACAAGAAGGACGAGGAGAGCAAGGAGAAGCCTCTGAACGAGGTCTGGAGCATCGATGGGCTCCGGACCGGATTCTGTATCCAGCTCCTGCTCGACCCCAAGACACTCGACGTGGCGTTCTCCCGCGAAGCGCGGCCGCTCCGGGCCGATGCGGTCCCGGACCTGAGCCCGGCAGTCAAGAGGGTGCTGCAGGAGCAGCCTCAGTACGCCTCCTGGTCGCCCTCGCAACTCTGCCTCTACTACATGGAGACCGTGGACGTCGGCTCACTCAGGGTGAGCGAGCGGAGTCCGGACAAGGTCCCGATGCTGGGCATCTGGAGCCTCGCCGCGACCAACGTGAACGGCGGTGCCCGCCGTGACGCGGTCCTGCGAATGTTCACCAATACCGGCCGTCTGGAGCGGGCGGGGCAGGTGAACGGGCTCGACCTTCGGAAGATTCGCGGCAAGGTGGAGGAGATCGAGAACGAGGACGATCCGACGGCCCCCCCGATCGGGACGCGATACGAGCTTCAGCTGGGAAAGACGGTGCTCATCTGGGACGGCCGGCGAGTGACCGACAGTACCCGCGCCTCGGGTCCCGTGACGTCCGAGTGGCGGGCCGATAGCCGCCGGCGCGGCCCGATGAGCGCGCGCCTGGTCCTGCGGCCGCAGTGGACCAAGGCCATGGTCGGCTCGCTCCGGATCGAGGGCGGGGATGACTTCGCCGATGCCATCAAGACCTCCCCGGTGCGTTTCGTCGCACCCGCGATTCTCGGCGGTGGAGGGGAGCTGACGTTCGGACGGTGACCGTCGGACGCGCCGTCGTAACCTCCATGTCGAAGATGTTCATAATCGCTGACTCTGCATAAATAAAAGTAGGGTGGCGACACTGTCGTCTTATTAATAGCCGAGGTTTAGTGCTTCTCGTAAACTCATTACCCTACGAATGTTAAGTTGAGGCACATAATCTGTCTTGTGAAGGTAACGAGGCACATTCGGCGCCTTCAAAGCCCCGCCACAGATATTCACTTACGTGACTTATCAACATGTGGAAAGCGATTCTGGAGTGACCGTCTCGGCGCCTGATGCGCGAGGCGGGGTGCTGTTCGCTCGCCGGGTAATGAGCCTCGCGCCCGGCGTCGCCGGCGACGCGCTCTGGTGGTTGGATGGCCGAGTCCGCGCAGTCGGCCCAGCCGTGGAGATCGAGCGCCAGGCTCCCAAACATCTCCCGCGCCACGAGCGCCGCACGTCGCTCGTGACACCGGGATTCGTGGATGGGCACACCCACTTCGCCATGTGGGCCCTCGCCCGGCGGCAGGTGCGGTTGGCGGGCACGCGGACCAGGAAGGAGGCGGTGGCTCGGGTCGCCGCGGGGACGCCCTCCCAGGGTTGGGTCATCGGGCATGGGTGGGACGCGAACGGTTGGAGTGAGCCGCCCGACCGGCACGTGCTGGACGGGGTGCATGCCCGGCCCGTCTACCTCGACTCGCTCGACGTCCACGCCGCCTGGGTCAACAGCGCGGCGCTGGCGATCGCCAGAGTGACGCGGGAGACGCCCGACCCTCCGGGCGGCCGGATCGTCAGGGACGGGTCGGGTGAGCCGACGGGGCTGCTGCTCGAGCGGGCGGTGGATCTGGTAGCTCGCGTCCGGCCCCCGCCTTCCGCCCAGATTCTCGATGAGGCGCTGCGGGAGGCGCAGGGGGAGGCCCATCGGCTCGGGGTCACCGGTATCCACGACGTGGAGGACGAGCGCGCATGGGCCGCCTTCCGGAGCCTCGAGGAGGCCGGAGATCTTCGCCTGCGAGTGCTCTTCCATCCCCCGGTGGTCGCGCTGCCCGACCTGGTCCGCCGAGGTCAGCGGAGCGGCACCGGCACCCGTTGGCTCGGCATGGGCGGGGTGAAGCTGTTTCTCGACGGCAGCCTGGGCAGCCGCACGGCGTGGATGCTGGACCCGTACGAGCGAAGCCGGGACCGCGGGATGCCGATCACCTCCGAGGCGGAGGCGGCCCACGCGATGCGCACGGCGGCCGGCCACGGCATCGCGGTCACGGTGCACGCGATCGGCGACGCCGCCGTGCGGCGGGCGCTCGATCTCCTCGAGGGCCTTCCCCGTGTCGCGCTCCCGCATCGCATCGAGCACTTCCAGTGCATCCATCCCGCCGACCTGGTTCGGGCAGCGGGGGCCGGCGTCGTGGCATCGATGCAGCCCGCGCACCTCCTGACCGACATACCGCTCGTGGATCGGCACTGGGGTGCCCGGGGCGAAGGCGCCTACGCCTTTCGCTCTCTCCTTCGTCGAGGGACGTCGGTGGTGTTCGGCAGCGACGTGCCGGTCGCCTCGATCGACCCGCGCGAAGGAGTGTACGCGGCGATGGAGCGCAAGGGCTTCGACGGTGCGCCGGGGAGCGGGTGGCGTCCGGAGGAGAAGCTCGGGCTGGAAGAGGTCGTCCACGGGTACACCGTCGCGGCCGCGCACGCGAGCGGTACCTCGCGCCGCCTCGGTACGCTCGCCCCCGGCGCCGAGGCGGACCTGGTGGCGTGGGAGGTGGACCCCGCCGCGGAGCGGGGTGATGGCGAGGCCTTTCGCGCGGGGCGCGCGGGACTGACGGTGGTCGGCGGCGAGGTCGTGATGCATCGGTGATGGGGCGACGTTAGAATCCCCAGCATGCCAACCTCGGTGAGACGCACCAAGATCGTCGCCACGCTTGGGCCCGCCTGGGCCGAGCCCTCCCAGATGACCGCGCTGCTCGACGCCGGCGTGAACGTCGTCCGCATCAACGCCTCACACGCCACTTCCGAGATCCGCGCCCGCTGGATCGCCGAGCTCCAGGGCCTGATGAAGGGGCGCGCCGAGTCCGCCGCGCTCCTGGTCGACCTGCAGGGTCCCCGCATCCGCGTCGGCGCGCTGGAACAGCCGCTCGTGCTCGACCCCGGCCAACGGGTGACATTCGCCCCCGAGGCGTCCGCCAACCCGGGCGAGATCCCCACCACATACGATGCGCTCGCGGCCGACGTGGGCGTCGGGGCCCGCATCCTGCTCGACGACGGGCTGCTCGCGGTGGAGGTCACCGGCGTCCGCGGAGAGCGGGTCGAGGCGGTGGTGCACTACGGCGGTGAGCTCAAATCGCACAAGGGGATGAATCTCCCCGGCATCGAGGTCAGCGCGCCCGCGCTCACCGAGAAGGATCTCGAGGACGTGCGGCAGGCCGCCGCGCAGGGCGTCGACTACATCGCGCTCTCCTTCGTGCGTCGGGCCGAGGACATGGAGCGGCTGCGCGAGCTGGTCCCGAAGAGCATCAAGCTGATCGCCAAGATCGAAAAGGACACCGCGCTCAAGAACCTCTGCGGCATCCTCGACGTGTCCGACGCGATCATGGTGGCTCGCGGCGATCTCGGCGTGGAGCTGCCGTTCGAGGAAGTGCCGCTGATGCAGAAGCAGATCATCCGGGAGGCGGGGCTGCACGGGAAGCCGGTGATCACCGCCACCCAGATGCTCGAGTCCATGATCCATGCGCCACGTCCCACCCGCGCCGAGGCGTCCGATGTGGCGAACGCCATCCTCGACGGCACCGATGCGGTCATGCTCTCGGCCGAGACCGCCGTGGGCCGCTACCCGCTGGAGTCGGTGCGGGCGATGGACCGGATCGCGCGCGAGATGGAGCTGCAGCGGCCGGGTCGGGGTGTGACCATCGACGCGGCCCTGGGACGCCGCTCGAGCGAAGGGGTGCCGCTTCCCAACCACCGGGCAGGGCAGGGCGGCCCGGTGCGCACCGAGGACGCCATTGCCGTCGCGGTCTGCGCGGCCGCGGAGATGCTGAGCGCGCCCGTCATACTCTGCTTCACCAGCAGCGGGTTCACCGCCCGCAAGGTGAGCACCTGCCGGCCCGGGGTGCCGGTGTTCGCCTGCACGCCCGAGCCCGAGACGTTTCGCCAGCTCTCCCTGGTCTGGGGCGTGACTTCGGCGCTGATCGAGCACTCGACCAACTACGACGCGATGCTGGCCGTCGCGCGGCGCCTGATCCTCGAGCGCGGGATGGCGCGCCCGGGCGAGCGGCTCGTGGTGACGGCCGGGGTTCCATTCGACATGCCCGGTACTACCAACCTCCTGAAGATCGAAGCAGTTTAGGAGATGCGGCTCACCTTCCTCGGGACGGGCACGTCGTTCGGCGTGCCCCAGATCGGCTGCGACTGTCCGGTCTGCCGCTCGACCGATCCGAGGGACAAGCGCACGCGGTCGGGCGCGGTGATCCAGGAGGGTGGCACCACCCTGTTGATCGACACGCCGCCCGAGCTGCGACTCCAGCTCGTGGCCGGTGGATTCGACAGCATCGACGCCGTCGCCTACACCCACGAGCACGCCGATCATATCAACGGCATCGACGACCTCCGCATGTTCACGGTGCGGCGCCGTCGTCCGCTGCCGGTGTACGGCCCGCGCGAGACGCTCGATCGCCTGCGCCGATCCTTCGACTACATCTTCGACGACTCGGTGCTGCCCTACGAAGGCACCTCCAAGCCGACCCTCGAGATCCACGAGGTCCAGCCGGGCGTGGCGGTGCGCATGGCCGGCGTGGACGCGCTCCCGCTCGCCTTTCGGCACGGGCACCTGCGGGTCTTCGGCTACCGCTTCGGCAAGCTGGCCTACCTGACCGACGTCAAGTCCATCCCCGACGCCGAGCGCGAGCAGCTCCGCGGGCTGGAGGTGCTGGTCGTGAATGCGCTCTGGTGGCGGCCACATCCGACTCACCTGAGCATCGGTGAGGCGATCGATGCCGCGCGCGCGCTCGGCGCCCGGCGCACCTATCTCACGCACCTCACGCACGAGACCGGGCACGCCGAGCTGGCGGCGCGGCTGCCCGACGGCGTGAGGCCCGCGTACGACGGACTCACCGTGGAGATTCCCTGATGAAGCTGGCCTACGGACGCATGCTGCAGGAGGGACTCGACGGGCGGCACGGGCTGCCTCGCGCGCGTCTCGCGGAGCTGGCGGAGCGGTTCGCCACGGTGCAGGCCGAGGTCCGCCGCCGCCGCGCCGCGGGCGAGTACGGCTTCTATGGCCTGGTGGACCAGGGCGAGACGATCCGGCAGATCACCACCTTCGCCGAGGGCGTCGGACAGGCCCACGACCACGTGCTGGTCCTCGGCATCGGCGGCTCGGCGCTCGGCACCAAGGCGCTGGTCAACGCGCTCCGCCGCCCCGCGTGGAACGAATGGGACGACGACGGCCGCGAGTTCTACCCCCGTCTGACGGTGCTGGAGAACGTGGACCCCACCAGCGTCGGAGCCGCCCTCGCCCGCATCGATCCGCGTCGCGTGCTGGTCAACGTGATCAGCAAGTCAGGCGGCACGGCGGAAACGATGGCGCAGTACCTGGTGGTCCGGGCCTGGCTGGAGGAGGCGCTGGGGGAGGCGGCTACGCGCCATCTCGTCTTCACCACCGATCCCGCGCGCGGAGCGCTCCGGGACATCGCGGCGCGAGACGGCGTCGCCACGCTCGACGTGCCACCGCCCGTGGGCGGGCGGTTCAGCGTGCTCTCGCCCGTGGGACTGCTGCCCGCGGCGCTGGTGGGGATCGACGTGGCGGCGCTCCTCGCCGGAGCGAAGACGGCCGTGTCGCGCGCCGAATCGGACGATCTTCTCAAGAATCCCGCGGCGCTGTACGCCGCGCTTCACTGGGCCGCGGACAGCGATCTCGGCGCGCGGATCCACGTCCTCATGCCGTATTCCGACCGGCTCAGAGAGTTCGCCGAGTGGTACCGGCAGCTCTGGGCCGAGAGTCTGGGCAAGCGGGTGGACCGCGAGGGGCGAACGGTGCACGCCGGGCCGACGCCGCTGGCGGCGGTGGGGGCCACCGACCAGCACAGCCAGGTCCAGCTCTTCATGGAAGGCCCCTTCGACAAGGTCATCACCTTCGTGCGGGTCGAGCGGTTCGGCGAGGACATCGAGATCCCGGGGCCGCCCGCTCGGGCCGACGGCTCGAAGCTCGAGCTGCCCGCCGATCTCGCCTACCTGCCCGGCCACAGCCTGGGCGAGTTGCTCAATGCCGAATACGAGGCGACGGCCACGGCGCTGGCCGAGATGGGTCGCATGAGCTGCACGCTGCACCTCCCGGAGCTCACGCCCGCGACGCTGGGTGAGGCCATCATGTTCTACCAGCTGGCGACCGGATACGCCGGGGCCTGGTACGGAATCGACCCATTCGACCAGCCCGGCGTGGAGCTCGGCAAGCGCCTCACCTACGCCGCCATGGGCCGCCCGGGCTACGAGGCCAAACCCAGGGCGGCCGGCCCTGCCGACGAGGTCTGAACTCGTTTGACGCTCCCCGGCGGCCACCCTACCTTTGACGGTCCCGGATGGTGGGTGCCGACTCTAGGAGGATTTCATTGAATGGCTGACGTGACGCAACGGGTCGTGGATCTCTATGGCGGGGCGGTGGCGCTGGCTTCCAGCGGCGTGACGGTGCGGGACGCGGCCAAGCTCAGGACGTCGGCGACGGATCAGGTGGTGTGGCAGGCGGTGTTCGGCGGTGGCGACGAGCGTGAGGCGGCCCGCTGGCTCCTGTGGGAGCTGGGGCAGGCCACCGGCGCTCGTCCCGCCTCCATCAATGGCCTCTACATGGCCCGCGGCAGGGGCGACGTCGGCGGCTTCACGGTCCCGGCCATGAACGTGCGCGCCATGGCCTACGATACGGCCCGCGCGATCTTCCGCGTTGCCAAGGCCGGCAAGGCCGGCGCCATCATCCTCGAGATCGCCCGATCCGAGATCGCATACACGGAACAGCGTCCGGCCGAATACGTGGCGGTCCTGATCGGTGCCGCGCTCCGCGAGGGATACACCCTCCCGCTCTTCATTCAGGGTGATCACTGCCAGGTCAACCACAAGAAGTACCAGGCCGACCCGGATGGCGAAGTGGGTGAGGTCAAGAAGCTCATCGCGGAGGAGATCGGCGCCGGCTTCTACAACGTGGACGTGGATACGTCCACGCTGGTGGACCTGGACCAGCCGACGCTGGAGGAGCAGCAGCGGGCGAACTACGAGCGGGCCGCGGAGATCACCGCCTTCATCCGCGCGCAGGAGCCCGAGGGTGTGACCGTGTCGGTCGGCGCCGAGATCGGCGAAGTCGGCATGAAGAACAGCACCGTCGAGGAGCTGCATGCCTTCATGCAGGGGTACAACCGAAGCCTGGCGACGCTGGGCAAGCACGCCGGGATCAGCAAGATCTCCGTCCAGACCGGCACCTCACACGGCGGTGTCGTGCTGCCCGACGGCTCGATCGCCGACGTGAAGCTCGATCTCCAGGCGCTCGAGGCGCTCTCCCTGGCGGCGCGCCACGAGTACGGGCTCGCCGGCGCGGTCCAGCACGGCGCGAGCACGCTCCCGTCCAACGCCTTCGGCAATTTTCCCCGGATCGAGACCGCGGAGATCCACCTCGCGACCAACTTCCAGAACATCGTATTCGACCATGGACGGCTGCCCGCCGATCTGAAGGAGCGGATCCGCGAGTGGCTCGACGAGAACGCCAAGGGCGAGCGGAAGAGCGGGGACACCAACGAGCAGTTCTACTACAAGGCCCGGAAGAAGGCGATCGGGCCCTTCAAGCGCGACCTCTGGTCGCTGCCCGAGGACGTGCGGGACGCCATCGCGGGCGACCTCGAGCGGACCTTCGCCTTCCTGTTCGAGCAGCTCAACGTGAACGGCACTGCGGACCACATCAATCGCTTCGTGCAGGCCCCGCTCCAGCATCACGCGGCATTGAAGCCCGTGCTGGTGGCGGCGGCCGATGACCCCGATGCCGGGGAATAAGGGAGACGCCATGCGCCACAAGGGCAGGGAAGTCGTCTACGTCGAGCGGGGAGACTCCTCCGCGAAGTGGCTCTTCTGGGGTGTCGTGCTCGGCGCCGGTGTGGCGCTGATGTACGCTCCGCGGAGCGGTGAGGAGACCCGGCGCGTGCTGCAGCGGCGGCTGTGGAAGCTGCGGGCCATGACCGAGGAGAAGTTCGACGAGCTGGCCCAGCAGTTCGGCGGCCCCAAGGACGCCCTCCACGAGTTCGACGAGGAGGACGTGGACGACGAGGAGCTGTTCGAGCCCCGCGACGTGCCGCCGCCTCGCGGCCGTGGGTCCGCGCCGTCCGCCCGGGAAGAGCTGGAACGCCGGCTCGCCGAGTCGCGCGCCCGGCGGCGGGTGGTCGGAGATCCCGAGGAGCCGCTCGCCTGAGCGGCGTCCGACCCGGCGGGTGGCATCGTTCGCTCGCCGGCTTCATCCGCCGGACTCTGCAAGCCGCCGACGAATACAACCTGCCGTTTCTCGCGAGCGCGCTCACCTTCGACGCGCTGCTCGCGGCCATTCCATTCGTGCTGCTGCTGCTCATCGGCCTGACCCACCTGGCGCAGGCGCTCGTGAGCAGCTCGACCGTGGACGCGGCCGCCCTCTTTCACAGGTTTTTCCCGCCGCACGTCTCCACGCCGGGGCGGGACCCCTTCGGCGTGATCGAGACGCTCCTGGTGCGGGTGTCCCGGAACCGGGGGGAGATCTCTCTCTACGCGGTGCCCGCGTTCGTGTGGTTCAGCACCCGCCTGTTTGCCGGTATCCGGACCTCGCTCAACGAGATTTACGACATCTCCGCCCGCCCGGCGCCGCGGCGGCATTTCCTGCTCAGCCTGCTGTATGCCAAGCTGCGGGACATCGGCATGGTGCTCGCGACCGTGGTCCTCTTCCTGGCGAACACCTTGTTGACCACGGGGCTCGCGCTGCTGCAGAGCCGAGGGGCACGCATTCCGGAGCTCGCCTTCTTCCTTTCCTCGCTGGGCCGACTGCTGGGCGAGCTGCTGGCGTTCTCCTTCTCGGTGTCGCTCTTCTATCTGACGTACGCCTACGCGTCGCCCCGCCGGCTGCCGTGGCGGACGGTGCTCCTGGCCGCGACCTTCACCGCGGCGCTGTTCGAAGTCGCCAAGCGCCTGTACAGCCTGTACCTCGCCAACTTCGCCTCGTTCGAGGGGCCCAGCGGCGACGCCAACATCGGCGCCGCCGTGCTGCTCGTGCTCTGGATCAACTACACCGCGATCGTCTTCCTCCTCGGCGGGGTCGTGGCCGAGACCTGGGAGCTGCGAACGATGCAGCAGCGCCAGCGCGCGAAGCTCGGCTGATCGCGTTGCAGTTCAGGCTTTACCCGACTTTGGGGCCGGGCTATATTGCTGGTGCCCCAGGTCCGAAGGGCTCCGGCGCGTGAACTGCGTCAGGACCTCGCCGGTAGCAGCGCTAAGCGATGTCCGGTGTCGCTTCGGGGTGCCTGGGGCACTCTTCTTTCCCGCCGGCCTGTCTCGACTGCCATGATCGCCCTCGCCCGCCGATATCGCCCGAAACGTTTCGCCGACCTCATGGTCCAGGACCACGTCGCCGCCGTGCTGCGCGGTGCCGTCGCCCGTGGGCGCGTGGGTCATGGCTACCTGCTCACCGGTCCTCGCGGCGTCGGGAAGACCACGGCCGCCCGCATTCTCGCGATGGCGCTCAACTGTCCCAATCGCGACCCGTCGGGCGATCCCTGCGGCGAGTGTGAGAGCTGCCTGCGGGTCTGGAACGGCGGCGCCAGCCTCGACGTGATCGAGATCGACGCGGCGAGCAACCGCGGCGTGGACGATGCCCGTGAGCTGCGCGAGCGTGCCATGTATGCCCCGTCCGAGCCCGGGCACCACAAGGTCTACATCGTGGACGAGGCCCACATGTTGACCCGCGAGGCCTGGAACGCGCTGCTCAAGATCCTCGAGGAGCCGCCGCCCCGCGTGGTGTTCGTCTTCGCCACGACCGAGCCGCAGAAGATCGCCGCGACCGCGGCTCCGGTCCTGAGCCGGCTGCAGCGCTTCGACTTTCGGCGGATCGGCCCCGCGAGCATCCGCGACCGCCTGCGGCAGGTGCTCCAGAACGAGGGGATCGCGGCCGACGATGATGCGCTGACCCTCATCGCGCGTCACGCCGATGGCGGGATGCGGGACGCCCTCTCGGTACTCGACCAGTGCCTGAGCTTCGGCGAGGGGGCCGTGACCGCCGAGCGCGTCCGCGAGGTGCTCGGCCTGGTGGGCGACGACATGTACACCGAGGTGCTCGACCTCGTCGCCGAGCGGCGTCCGGAGAACGTGTTTCCCCTGATCGACCGGCTGTCGGATGCCGGCGTGGACCTCACCGAGTTCATGGGCGGTGCCGGAGACGTGCTCCGGTCCCTTCTGATGGTGCAGCTCGGGAACGAGCCCGAGGGGCTCACCGAGGCGGTTCGGGCCGCGCTGGAGCGCTACCGCAGCCGCCTCGAGACGGGCGACGTGGTGCGCATGCTCCGGCTGCTGAGCGACAGCGAGGTGCTCATCCGGCGCAGTGCGAACGCGCGTCTCGTGGTCGAGACCCTGCTGCTCCGCTGGGCGATGATGGACCGCACGGTCGACCTCCAGGAGGTGCTGGCCGGGCGCTCCAATCCCGGGTCGCGCCCCTCCCCTCCGACGACGCCACCGGCCCCCACCGCGCCGTCTGGAGGGGCGGGCAGTGCCCCCGCCACTCGCGTTCTGCGCGACTCCGGGCCGGTGGCCGCGGCACGCCGCCCGTCGGGAGCGGTCCCCGCCCCGGCGGCCCCCACGCCGAGCGGCTCCGGCGACCTTTCGGCGGCGTGGCCCGAAATTCTCGCCGAGGTGCGGTCCGGCAGCCGGATTCTCGGCGAGGCGCTGGCCGCGGCGAACCCGGGGACCGCCGACGGGGGCTCCCTCCCACTGGTGCTCTCGGAGTCGAATCCGATCTTCGCCGAGGCGATCCAGGCCAAAGCGGCGGCCATCGAGGACACCATCCAGCGGCACACCGGGCAGTCGCTCCGCATCCGGGTAACGGAGGCCGAAGCCGAGGGCGGTGTCGCCGCACCGAAGCCCCGGCCGGTGACGGAATCATCGCTTCGGGCGGATCGCCTGCGCGCGTTCCGGGCCAAGGATCCCGCCCTCGACACGGCGGCGGATGCGTTAGATTTGGAGATCGTGGACTGACGTCGCTTGCGTTGCCCTGTACACTCTAGAGCATTGGCGCCAATGGCAGGATTACCGGAAGGCATGGCGGATCTGCAGCAGCTCTTTCAGCTCGGCCAGCAGATGCAGGGTCGGCTGCAGCAGCTGCAGACCGAGCTCGCGAGCCGCACCATCGAGACATCCGCGGGCGCCGGCCTGGTCAGGGTCGAGGCCGACGGCCGGGGCACCGTGCGCTCGGTGGTCATCGACCCCGCCGTGTTCGTCAAGCACGACGCCGAATTCCTGGGCGATCTCGTGCTCGCCGCGGTCGCCGAGGCGCAGCGACGGGCGGCCGAGCTGCTCCAGGCCGAGATGCGCAAGGTCCCTTCGCTCCCGTTCGCGCCGCCGTTCTGACCGGTGAGCGCGATCGACGAGCTGATCACCGAGCTGGCCCGGCTGCCGGGCATCGGCCGCAAGACGGCGCAGCGTCTCACTTTTCATCTGCTCCAGCAACCGCCGGATATGGTGGGCCGACTCGCCTCGGCCCTGGTGACCGTCGCCGAGCGCGTGCGGCCGTGCGACGAGTGCGGCAACCTCACCGAGGATCAGCCCTGTGCCATCTGCCTGGATCCGCGGCGTGACCCGGGGCTGCTCTGTGTGGTCGAGGACGCGTCGGCGGTGACGCTGGTGGATCGCGCGACCGACTTCAAGGGCCGCTATCATGTGTTGGGCGGCCGGCTTTCGCCGCTCGACGGGGTGGGGCCCGAGGCCCTGCGCCTCGACCGCCTTGTCCGGCGCGTCGCGGAAGGCGGCGTGCGCGAGGTGATCCTCGCGACCAATCCCTCGATGGAGGGCGAGGTGACGGCGACCTACATCCAGCAGCTGCTGGTGGGACACGAGGTGCGGGTCACCCGGCTCGCGCGCGGCCTGCCGATGGGCGGGGAGCTCGAGTACGTGGACGGCGTCACGCTCGCCCACGCGCTGGTCGCCCGGCAGGAGGTCGGCTGATGCGGAGCCGTGCGCTGGTCTTCACCGGCGGAGCCGTGGTCGGAGCGGCAGCGGGGTGGGTGCTCGCGCAGCGCCGTCTCACGTTCCACCGCCAGGATCTCTTCAACCCCCGCCCGATGCGACGCCTCGCCGCCCTCGGCTACCTGGCCGGACAGGCCGGGGTGGAGACCGCTCGTCTCCTGCGCGATTACCTGGCGTGGGAGCGGCACCCGATGCTGCGCCGCCGGGCCGAGGGTATCCTCAAGCGGCTGCAGAGCACGTTGGCATGACGGGTGCCTCCAGCTGGTCGTTCGGGGAAGAGGACTCGAAGCGGATCCACGCGATTCTCCGCTCCTTCCTGGGTGAGACCAACGCGCGCACCGCGCTGATCGTCGACCGCACCGGCCAGCTCGTCGCCACCGTGGGCGAGGCGCCGGCCTTCGACCCCACCGCGTTCGCGTCGCTCACCGCCGCCGACTTCAGCGCGAACGATCAGCTCGCCCGGATGCTGGGCGAAGCCGAGTTCGGCGCCCTCTTCCATCAGGGCGAGCGCGAGTCCATGTATCTGGCTGATGTCGCCCGCCGCGTCATTCTCGTTGTGCTGTTCGATAACCGCGCCACGCTGGGGCTGGTCAAGCTGCGGGTCAAGCCCGCGCTGGGCCAGCTCAACCAGGTGTTCACCGAGATGTTCGACCGTGACGGCGCGGGCGCGCCGGGCGTGGAGTCGGGCTTCCTCGGCGAGGCGGAAGATGAGATCGACAAACTCTTCGGGTCCTGAGGAGAACCGCGCCGCATGTCGATGATCAACTACGCTTCGCGCGAGATCAACTGTAAGCTGGTGTACTACGGGCCCGGCCTGGGCGGGAAGACGACGAATCTGGAATTCGTCTACAACAAGGTCGCGCCCGGCTCGCGAGGCAAGATGATCTCCCTCGCGACGGAGACCGAGCGAACCCTGTTCTTCGACTTCCTCCCGGTCGACCTCGGCACCATCCGCGGTTTCAAGGTCAAGTTCCACCTCTACACGGTGCCGGGGCAGGTGTACTACAACGCCTCGCGCAAGCTGATCCTGAAGGGCGTGGACGGGGTCGTCTTCGTGGCCGACAGCCAGATCGAGCGGATGGACGCGAACATCGAGGCGATGCAGAACCTGTACGAGAACATGGCGCAGCACGGCTACGACCTGACCAAGATCCCCTTCGCCGTGCAGTACAACAAGCGCGACCTGCCCAACGCCGCGCCGATCGCCGAGCTGCAGGCTGCCGTCAATCCAGGCTGGCCCATCGAGGAGCCCGCCCGGCAGCGCCAGGTGGCCGACCCCTACCACGAGTCCGAGTTTCTGGCGTGGCAGCAGGATGGGCACTGGATCGAGCGCGCGCCCTACTTCGAGGCGGTGGCCGTCACCGGTGAGGGCGTCTTCGACACGCTGAAGGCGATCAGCAAGACCGTCGTCAAGACGCTGGGGTAGCCGCGATGTGGACACTCGCGAACGTCATCACGATCGTCCGGATCTGCTTCACGCCCGTCATCGCCCTGTTGCCGTTCATCGAGGGGTACTGGCCCAAGCTGATCGCGTTCGTGATCTTCCTGGCCGCGGCCATCAGCGACATCTACGACGGGCACCTCGCCCGGAGCCGCAACGAGGTCACCGACATCGGCAAGCTGCTCGACCCTCTCGCCGACAAGCTGCTCCTCTTCGCCACGCTGATCCCGATCTACTTCATCTCCCGCTGGCGGCACGACCTCTACGACATCCCCATCTGGGGAAGCATCCCGCTCTGGGTCTGCCTGCTTCTCATCGGGCGGGAGCTGGCGATGACCTGGTTTCGCCACTGGGCCCAGCACAAGGGCGTGGTCATCCCGGCCGCGGGCGCGGGCAAGCTGAAGACCACGATCCAGAACATCTTCATCGGCGCGGTGATCCTCTGGTTCGCCTTCCGCGACGCGCGGAAGCCGCTCGGCTGGGAGCACAGCGCCTGGGCGGACTACTGGAACCAGTTCCACGGCGGCTTCGTCGCCGTGACGCTGGCGGTGGCCACCCTCCTCACCGTGTACTCGTTCTTCCTGTACCTCTACCGCAACCGCGCGCTCTTCTCCGACCGCGCGCCCTGAGCGCGGGGCCTTCCGCATAACCCCATGCGTCTCGAACTCGTCACCATCGGCAACGAGCTGCTCCTCGGTTACACCGTAGACACCAACGGGGCCGAGATCGCCCGGGCGCTGTCCGCGGTCGGCGTCGAGATCGTGCGAAGAACCGCGGTGGCCGACCGGCCGGAGGACATCGTCGTCGCGGTCACCGGGGCGCTCGCCCGCGTCGGTGCGGTGCTCACCACCGGAGGCCTCGGCCCCACCCGCGACGACGTCAGCAAGAAGGCCATCGCCGGGCTCTACGGGCTGCCGCTGGAGTTCGACGAGAGCGTCTGGTCCGACATCGTGACCCGGTTCGCCCGGGTGCAACGCGTCCCGGCGGCGAGCAACCGGAGCCAGGCCGAGGTCCCGCGGGGCGCGACGGTGCTGCGGAACCGCTGGGGCACCGCGCCCGGTCTCTGGCTCGAGGGAGGGCCAGGGCTCACGATCATGCTGCCCGGCGTTCCGTCCGAGATGCGCAACCTCCTCGAGTCCGAGGTGGTCCCGCGGCTGGCGGCCCAGGCCTCGGGTGAGGTGGTGCGCTCGACCGTCGTTCGAACGACCGCCATTCCCGAGTCGACCCTGGCCGAGCGCATGGGTGACATCGAGCGCGAGATCGCCCCGCTCACGATGGCCTACCTGCCGGGTCTCGAGGGAGTGGACCTCCGTCTTACCGCGTGGGGGATGAAGCCCGCGGAAGCCGACCGCCGGCTCCGCTCGGCGGCGGATCTCGCGCGGGAGCGCGCCGGCGAGCACGTCTATGGCGAGGGGGAGGCGGATCTCGCGGCCATCTTGCTCGAGCAGGCCCGGCGGGCCGGCGTGTCGCTCGGCGCGGCGGAGTCGTGCACCGGCGGGCTCGTCGGTGCCAGAATCACGGCTATCCCCGGGAGCTCCGAGTCATTCGCCGGGGGGGTGGTGTGCTACTCCAACCAGCTCAAGATGGCGCTGCTGGACGTCCCGGCCGCCCTCATCGCCGAGCATGGGGCGGTGAGCGAGGAAGTCGCGCGAGCCATGGCGGAGGGCGCCCGCACCCGGCTCGGCGTGGACATGGCGATCTCCGTCACCGGCATCGCCGGGCCTACGGGAGGCACCGAGGCGAAGCCCGTGGGCACCGTCTGGTTCGGGGTGGCCGCCGAGGGAGGCACCGAGGTGCGGCGCGTGATCTTCCTCGGCAGCCGCGCCGAGATTCGCGAGCGCGCGGCTCAAACCGCGCTCTACCTCCTGTTTCGCCGACTCCAAGCCGACTGACTGCTGTTATCTTAGAGCGACACATCGCATGTGAGAGTGCAAGTGACTGACAAGCGAAGGTTTAGCGCGGATCCACGGGGCAGGGATCCGATTCACACCTCGGGCGGAATGGCCGAGCCCGCCGGGACGGCGGGACCGGTCGGCGACGGGGCTGACCTTGCGTCCACCGACATGTCCGCCGAGCCGGGATCGCGGCAGGACCCGTCGCAGCCGATCTTCGGCGAGGGTCGGGGTGAGCTACCCGCGGAGCCCGAGTCGGAGGCCATCCGTCGGCTCGAGTTCGAGCTCACCGAGGCGCGCGATCGGCAGCTTCGCCTCGCCGCTGAGTTCGATAACTATCGAAAGCGTGTATCCCGCGAGCGGGTGGAGCAGAGCGACCGGGCCCAGGCCTCGTTCGTCACCAAGCTGCTGGACGTGCTCGACGACATGGACCGGCTGAGCGCCGAGGGCGCGGCCGGCTCGCCCGAGTCGATGCGCGAGGCCATCGGGCTGGTCGACCGCAAGCTGCGGAAGGAGCTGGAGGCGGCGGGCGTGGAGCGCATCGATCCGGTGGGCGAGCCCTTCGATCCCAGCGTGCATGAGGCGGTCTCCGCCGTGCCGCCCCCGCGCCCCGATCTGGACCACACCGTCAGCGCCACCTTCCAGACCGGCTACAAGTTCAAGGGCGCCCTGGTGCGCCCGGCCCGAGTGCAGGTCTACTCGACGCAAGGCCAGGCCTGACGGTGGCGGCCAAGGACTTCTATCAGGTCCTGGGCGTTCGCGACTCGGCGAATCAGGACGAGATCAAGAAGGCGTATCGCCGCCTTGCCAAGCAGCACCATCCGGACGCCAACCCCGACAACGCCTCGGCGGCCGACCGCTTCAAGGAGATTTCCGAGGCGCACAGCGTGCTCTCGGACGTCGACAAGCGAAAGCAATACGATCAAATGCGCCGCCTGGGCGCGTTCGATGGGGGGCCGCGCCGGTCCAGCGCCGGGCCGCGCCCGGCCGGGGCGCCCGGCGATGTCGGGGCCGAAGGCTTCGACTTCGGCGACTTCGGCGGGCTGGGCGACATCTTCTCGTCCATTTTCGGGCGAGGGGGGCGCCAGGCGGAGCCGAGGAGCGAGACCCTCGAAGCAGTGGTGGAGGTACCGTTCAGGGTGGCGGCGCTGGGCGGCAAGATCACGGTCACCATCCCGGTGACCGAGGCCTGTCCCACCTGTGCCGGCAGCGGCGGCGCACCGGGCGCGACCTGGTCCACCTGTCCCGAGTGCGAGGGCCGCGGAACGATCTCCTTCGGCCAGGGCGGCTTCGCGGTCAACCGGCCGTGCCCCCAGTGCCGGGGCCGCGGCAAGATCCCGTCTCAGCCGTGCCCCACCTGTCGCGGAGCCGGAGACGTGCGCAGTGAAAAGCGCGTCACGATCACGGTCCCGCCGGCCACGGAGAGCGGCTCGCGTCTGCGCATGCGGGGCCAGGGAGGGCGCGCGCGAGGCGGCGGTGCCACGGGGGACATCATCATCAACTTCCAGGTGCAGCCCGACCGCTTCTTCCGGCGCGAGGGCATCGACGTGGTCTGCGAAGTGCCGCTCAACATCGCCCAGGCGGCGCTCGGCTCGCGCATCAGGGTGCGCACGCTCGACGGGAAAAAGGTCGTGCTCCGGATTCCCCCCGGCACGCAGCCGGGACGCAAGTTCCGCATCAAGGGGCAGGGGATCGAGAAGAACGGCCGCCGGGGGGACCAGCTCGTGGGAGTGCTGGTGAACGTGCCGAGCGAGCTCACTCCCGAGCAACAGGAGCTGCTGAAGACCTTCGCTGAATCGGCCGGGCTGAGCTTCTAGGCCGCGCGGTACCTCCGCTACACCCTCGGCTCGACCGTGCGCACCACTCGCTCGCCGAGCACCTTGTGGGTCGCTCGCTCGGGCTCGTCGGGCGCCGGCGTGCGCTGTCGATAGGTCCCGTCGCTCTCCAGCTCCCAGGCCTGACGGTTGTCTTGCCACATGAGCAACAGGATGTCCCGCAGGGCCTGGCGGTGCACCGGATCTTCGATCGGCGCCACGGCCTCGATCCGGCGCTCGAGGTTGCGCGGCATCCAGTCGGCCGATCCGATGTAGACCTCCTCCTCCCCGCCGTTCAGGAAGTAGTAGGCGCGGCTGTGCTCGAGAAACCGGCCGACGATGCTGATCACCCGTATGGTCCCGCTGATTCCGGGCAGCCCCGGTCGGAGGCAGCAGATTCCCCGCACGATCAGGTCGATCAGCACGCCGGCCTGCGAGGCCTGGTAGAGCGCCACGATGATCTCGGGATCCACCAGCGCGTTCATCTTCGCGATGATCCGCGCCGGACGCCCGGCGCCGTGGTGCTCGATCTCCCGATGGATCATGGCCAGAAACCGGTCCCGCATACCGCGCGGCGCCACGATCAGCTTCCGGTAGCCGGATGGGGAGGCAAAGCCGGTGAGCACGTTGAACAGGTCCGTGAGGTCCGCGCCCAGGTCGGCACTCGCGGTGAGGAGCCCGAAGTCGGCGTAGATCCTGGCGGTCTTCGGGTTGTAGTTGCCGGTGCCGATGTGGAGATAGCGGCGCATCGTGTCGCCCTCGCGACGGACCACCAGCGCCACCTTGGAGTGGGTCTTGAGTCCCGCGACCCCGTAACTCACGTGGACGCCTACATCCTCCAGCCGCTGCGCCCAGATGATGTTGTTCTCCTCGTCGAACCTCGCCTGCAGCTCGATCAGCACCGCCACCTGCTTGCCGCGCTCGGCGGCGTGCGCCAGCACCCGGGCGAGGCTCGAGTCGCCGCCGGTGCGGTAGAGCGTGAGCTTGATGGCGAGGACGTCGGGATCGTCCGCCGCGGTCTGGATGAAGCGCTCGACCGAGGTGGCGAAGCTGTCGTAGGGGTGGTGCAGGAGAATGTCGCCTTCGCGGATCACGTCGAAGATGTTGCGCGGCGCCGCGAGTCGAGGCTGGGTCCCCGGGTGGAACGGTGGGTCCTTGAGCTCGGGCAGGTCCAGCGCGGCCAGCGACAGCAGGTCGGCCGCGTCCAGCAGCCCCGGCACCTCGTAGAGGTCGTCGGTCGTGAGCGGCCGGGCCGGCGGTTCCTGCTGCTCGCTGAACTCCGCCAGCAGGAGCTGGCGCAGGGAGGCCGGCATCGAGGTATGCACCTCGATCCGGACCACCTCGGCGAACCGCCGGTTGCGCACTTCCTCCTGGATCAGGCTGAGGAGATCGTCGGCCTCGTCGTCGTCGTCGATCTGGAGATCGGTGTTGCGCGTGATGCGGAAGGTGTAGCAGCCGAGGATCTCCACGCCGGGAAAGAGTGATTCCAGGTTGGCGCCGATCACCTCTTCCAGCGGCACGAACTCGTTGGGCGAGAGAAGCGGCACCCAGCGGGGCAGGATCTTGGGCACCTTCACCCGGGCGAAGCGCTCCTCGCCGTCGGAGCCCCGCAGCACCACCGCGAGCGACAGGCTGAGGTTCGAGATGTAGGGGAACGGATGCCCCGGGTCCACCGCCAGCGGCGTCAGCACCGGGAACACGTTGCTGTGGAAGTAGGCGTCGAGCCGGGAGCGCTCATCCCGAGGGAGATCGCCGAGGTTCGCGTGAAGCACCAGCCCGTGCTGCGCGAGCTGCGAAAGGATGTCGTCGTGCAGGCAGCGGCGGTGCTGCCGCACCAGCTCGCGCACGATATCGGCGATTGCGTGGAGCTGGGCCTCGGGCGTCATGCCGTCGGCCGTGCGCTCCACGATGCCGGCGGACACCTGCCGCTTCAGGCCGGCGACCCGGACCTGGTAGAACTCATCCAGGTTGCTGCTGAAGATCGCCAGGAACTTGAGCCGCTCGAGCAGTGGCGTTCGGGCGTCCAGTGCTTCGTGCAGCACCCGGCTGTTGAACGCCAGCCAGGAGAGCTCGCGGTTGATGTAGAGCGCGGGGTCCCGCAGATCGAGGGCGGGTGCCGACGGAGGGGAGGGCTTGAGGTCGGTCACGCCAGCAATGTACTCCGCGGATCGAGAGCCCGGACGTAACGAGCGGGCAACGTGGCGCTCAGTCCTCGGAGGGACGGGGCAGGAACAGGGACAGCAGCACGCTGACGAATCCCACGACCAGGCCCCCGATGAAGGCGGCCCAGAATCCCGACACGGTGAAGCCGAGGCCCCACCGTGCCGACAGGGCCCCGGTGAGCAGGAGCATCAGGGCGTTGATCACCAGGGTGAACAAGCCCAGCGTCACCACGATCAGGGGACAGGTCAGGACCGTCAGGATGGGGCGGACCAGGCTGTTCACGATGCCGAAGACGGCGGCGACCATCAGGAGCTGGACGATCGTGCCCTGAAAGTCGAGCCCGGGCAGCAGCCACGCCGCGGCCCAGAGCGCGGCCGCGTTGAGCAGCCAGTGCAGCAGGAGCGATCGCATGATCAGCCGATGACCCCGCCGCCGAGCACGCGGTCGTCGGCCCCGTAGAGGACCCCGGACTGTCCCGGCGTGATCGCCCGGACCGGCTCCTCCAGCATCAGCTCGAGAGCAGCGCCCTCGCGTGAGGCGACCGTCGCCGGCACCGCGCGAGCCCGGTGCCGCACCTGGACGAGGCACTCGTCCCCCGGCTCGAGCGCCTCACCCAGCCAGTTGAGCTCCTCGAGCCGCACGCGGTGGCCGTCGAGCTCGTCGGCCGTGCCGATCACCACCTCGCGCCGGTCGGGCCGGATCGCCACGACGTAGCGCGCCTCGCCGAAGCCTCCCGGAAGCCCGCGTCGCTGCCCGATCGTGTAGCGGGCGTAGCCTCCGTGCTCACCGATCACGTCGCCTCCGGTGGTCACCAGTGGCCCGGGCGCGAGGGCAGGAGCATCCGCCGGAAGGTGCCGCTCCAGCACGCCGACGTAGTCGTCGTCGGGCACGAAGCAGATCTCGACCGATTCGGGCTTGTCGGCGGTGGTGAGGCCGAGCCGTCTGGCGATGGACCGGGTCTCCGCCTTGGTCATCTCGCCGACCGGCGTGAGCATCCGGGCCACCACACGCGGGTCCACGCCCCAGAGGAAATAGCTCTGGTCCTTGTTGCGGTCGCGTCCCCGGTAGAGCGCTCCGTCCCGCGCCACGGCGTAGTGGCCGGTGGCGATGTACCCGCATTCGAGCGCGTCGGCGTGGGCGAGGAGATCGCGGAACTTGGTGAACGAGTTGCACCGGACGCAGGGAATCGGCGTCCGGCCCCGACTGTATTCACTGACGAAGTTCTCGATCACGTGCAGGGCGAACCGGTCTTCCAGGTTCAGCACGTAGTGGGGGATGCCGAGTGCGTGGGCGACGTCGCGGGCGTCGTTGATCGAGTCGAGCGAGCAGCAGGGGCGGTCGGGCACGTCGTCGCCATAGCAGAACAGCTTCATCGTGGCCCCGACGACCTCGTAGCCCTGCTCGACCAGGCGCGCCGCGGCGACCGAGCTGTCGACGCCGCCCGACATCGCCACCAGCACCCGCTCGCTCACGAAGCCACCCGCCCCAGCGCGCCAGAGAGCTGGCGCACCTTGGCCACCACGCCGGGCATGAGCTCGGCTACGCGGTCGGCGTCGGCCTCGGTGCTCTCGCGTCCGAAGCTGAAGCGCACGGCACCCAGCGCCAGCTCGCGGGGCACGCCCATGGCGATCAGTACGTGCGACGGCTCGACCGCGCCGGTCGAGCAGGCCGAGCCGCCCGACGCTGCCACGCCGGCCAGATCGAGGTGCATCAGCAGCGCCTCGCTGTCCGCGTCGGCGACTGACACGTTGAGCACGTGCGGGGCCAGGTCGGCTCCGTCTCCGTTGACCGTCAACCCGGAAACAGCCGCGCGGAGCCGGTCCGCGAGGCGGGTGCGGAGCCCGAGCAAGCGAGGTGCTTCCTCGGCCTGCTCCTCGGCCGCAAGCAGGGCCGCCCGGCCCAGGGCCACCGCGCCGGCCACGTTCTCGGTACCCGGACGGATGCCGTATTGCTGGCCGCCGCCGTGGATGATCGCTTCGACGGCCTTGCGGTCGCGCACGATGAGGGCGCCGATACCCTTCGGCGCCCCGATCTTGTGGCCCGAGAGCGTGAGCAGGGTACAGGGCAGGTCCGCCATGGACAGCGGCAGCTTGCCGAAGGCCTGCACCGCATCCGTGTGGAACACCACGCCCGCCTCGTGGCAGCGCCGGGCAATCTCGGCCACGGGCTGGATCGTCCCGACTTCGTTGTTCACCCACATGATGGATACCAGCGCGGGCCGGCCGGCCAGCGCCCGATCCAGGTCGTCGAGGCTCACCTGGCCCCGCCGATCCACCGGCAGGACGACCTCCTGGCCGCCGAGGTGACAGACCGCGTGAGCAGCGGCGAGGACCGCCTTGTGCTCGATGGCGCTCACCACCGCGCACACCGGTCCCCCGCGCTCGCGCGCGGCCAGCGCTGCGCCGATGATGCCGAGGTTGTCGGCCTCCGTGCCGCCGGAGGTGAAGATCACCTGGTTCGGCTCCGCGCCGACGGCCTGGGCCACCTCGCGGCGCGCCCCCTCGATCCCCGCCCGGGCCGCGCGGCCGAAGCGATGGGAGCTCGACGGGTTGCCGAAGGTCTGGTTGGTGAGGAAGGGCAGCATCGCCTCCAGCACTTCCGGTCGGACCGGGGTGGTGGCGGCGTGATCGAGATAGACGGGAGGGCGGCTCATGGAAAGGGAAAAATACCTGGCCGGGCGGGCGGGTCCAAGCAGGCCCGGGGGTGCTACTGGCTCTGCACGCCCAGGGCCAGGACGTCGTCCACGGCCATGGTCTCGTGGGTGTAGAAGGGCTCCCCGTACCGGCTTCGGATGAGGGAGCCGTAGTGGGCGTTCTGGGTCTCCACCAGGGAATAGAGATCCTGGCCGGTGGGGAAGATCTCACCCGCCGCCTTGGCGCCGTCGAACTGGCTGCCGTAACAGCGGATCGAGGCCATCTTGCGGTCGAACTGCCCGCTGATGTCCACCACGAAAGTCGGCTTGAGCGGGTCTTCCCGGTAGGACAACGCGTACAGGATCTTGTGCGGCCGGTGGGGCTCGCCGGGGGCGTCGTAGCGGGCCAGTCCGGCGAGGAAGCAGGCGTCGCGGCCCAGCTCGGAGGCCACGCGGTGGTCCGGATGCCGGCCCACCGGGAAGGGCAGAATCACGACCCGGGGAGCAAAGTGGCGAATCTCGGCGACCACCGTGCGGCGCGCGTCCTCCGAGTTGTGGAGGTGGGCGTCGGGAAGCCCGGCATTGCGCCGCTCGGCGACTCCCAGAATGGCGGCCGCCCTGGCGGCCTCCTCCGCGCGCAGGTCGGCGCTGCCGCGGGTACCGGTCTCCCCCTCCGTGAGGTCGAGGATGCCGGCGCGATAGCCGGCATCCACCGCCTTGAGCAGCGTCCCTGCGCAGGTGAGCTCGACGTCGTCGCGATGCGCGGCGATGGCCAGGATGTCTACGGGCATGCGAGCGAGGTCCGGTAGAGGGCGGGGGAAGCTTACTGCGTGACGGCCGCCCCGCGCAAAGGCGTCACGCAGCAAGCCGCTAGGCGGTGGTCGCCGGGCGCTTCCAGCGTCGGGCGATCACCACCACACCCCAGCCGAAGATCAGGACGGGGACTACGAAGCCGAGCGAGGCGATGGTGCCCGCCACCACGCCGACGAAGTTGCGCCAGGCCATCCGAATCGCCTCGGCGATCGGTCCGTTGCCATTCGAGGCCACGATCGGGACGGGCTCGTGGAGGCTGACGGACAGAGTGCTCAGCTGTGCGCTGGCCTTGAGGAAGCGCATCCGGCCCTCCATCCGCTCGATCTCTTCCCGCACACGGGCCAGCTCGCGCTCCACCGAGAGCACGTCCTGCAGCTTGCCGGTCCTGGTGCGCAGCAGCTCCACCAGGCGCTCCTCCATCCGCCGGCCGTTGGTCACGCGCGCGGTGAGGTCCACGAACTCCTCGCTCACGTCCTCCGCGCCCACGTTGACGAACTCGAGCCGGCCGATCGGCTGCAGCCCTTCGGTCAGCTCGTCGAAGCGGGCGGACGGGACCTTGAGCTCCAGTGTGGCCCGCCGCAGCTGGTTCCGGCCGCTCTGGATGGAGGCGTCGGCCACGAAGCCACCGGCCCGTTGCGCGATCCGGCGGAGCTCGGCCATGGCCGTCTCCAGCGAATCCACCTCGATGCTCGCCTGCCCGGTCCGGACGATGAGGCGGCTGGCGGGGTCCAGGGCGAACGGCTGCGACCACCGCTCCTCGGCCGTCTGAGCCTCGGGTGACGGCGCCGCTCCCGGTGAGGCTGCTATCTCCCGCCTGCCCACCGTGCCGAGCGAGATCGCCTCGGCCTCATCCTTCGCCGCGTTGGCCGTCGGCTGCCCCGCGGAATCGTAGCCTTCATTGGATGCCTCGGAATTCGACGTACGCTCGCACGCCACCAGCAGGGCGCTCTGCAGCAGTGCGATCACCACCGTCCGGACTCTCATGTCGCCTCCTCGGGGAGCACAGGAGATGCGACCGGGTCCCGGCCTTGCACAGTGCAGCCGGTGGCATGCTACTCGTGCCGGAGCGCCTCCACCGGGTCCATCCGGGCGGCGCGGTTCGCGGGCAGGAGCCCGAAGACCAGGCCGATGGTGATGCTGACCCCGCAGGCGAGCCCGATGCTCCAGAGCGGGACTGCCGAATCGAGGCCGATGGCCGCCTTGAGCAGGGCGCCCGCGCCGAGGCCGAACACGATGCCGAGTGCGCCGCCTACGAGGGTGAGCGTGGCGGCCTCGACCAGGAACTGCCACAACACCTCCCTTCGGGTCGCGCCCAGCGCCTTCCGGAGGCCGATTTCCTTGGTGCGGTCGCTCACGGAGACCATCATGATCGCCATCACCCCGATGCCGCCCACCAGCAGCGCGACGCTCGAGAGCGCCACCATCGCCAGGAAGAAGTAGGAGGTGAATTTCCCCACCACGTCCAGGATCTGATCCTGGGTGATGAGGTCGAAGTCGTTCGGCTCGCCGGGCCGAAGCCCGCGGGCGCGGCGAAGGGCCACGGTCACCGCGTCCATCGCGGGACCGACGTCGATCCCGCTTCTGGGCTTCACCGCCACGAAGAGCGCGTTGGTCTCGTCGTACTGGAAATTCTCGCGAGCCGCCAGGAAGGGCACCACGCCGCCGGTGGCCTGACCGGGCGGCTCGAAGATGTTGGAGGGCTTCTCGTACACACCGATGACCCGGAAGGAGACGCCGCCCACCCTCACCTGCCCTCCGATCGGATCGATCCGGCCGAAGAGATGGTCGGCGATGGCGCTCTCGAGCACGATGACGGGCTCACCGGTGAGCTCCGCCCGGCTGAACAGCCGCCCCCGCAGCAGGGTCCCGCCCTGGATGTCCATGTAGCGGTCGTCCGCGCCGAAGATCACCACCTGCTGCGTGCGGACGCCCTGGTACTCCGCCTTCTGAAAGACCTGGACCCAGATCCCGGCGTAGCGGACCTCGGGCATCCGGCGGATCGCATCGGCATCACTGCGCTGGAGCACGGGCCGGATCCGGACCTCGTAGGGGAGGCGGTCGGGATTCACCGGCGTCTGGGAGAAGTAGCGGATGACGTAGAACGTCGTGGGCCCGGCGACCTCGATCGCGTTGAAGATCTGGCGGCGGATACCCTGGACCAGAGAGGCAACGGCCATCACCGTCGTCACGCCGATCACCACGCCGAGGATGGTGAGCGACGAGCGCAGCTTGTTGGCGCGGATCGCGTCCAGCGCGATCGCGATGCCTTCACCGACGTTGCGGAGGATCACCGGCTCACTCCACCCGCAGCGCGGCGATCGGGTCGAGGCGCGACGCCCGGGTGGCCGGATAGACTCCGAACAGCGTCCCGGAGCCGCTCCCCACCGCGAGCGCCAGCACCACGGACCAGAGCGTGATGCGAGCGGGCAGGGGCGTGAAGGTGGACACCCCGAAGGCCAGCGCCCAACCGGTCAACACGCCGAGGGCCCCGCCCGCCGAGGTCAGCACCAGCGCCTCGACCAGGAACTGCCGCCGGATGTCGGCGCGGGTGGCGCCGAGGGACTTCCGGAGCCCAATCTCCCGGGTGCGCTCGTTCACCGTCATCAGCATGATGTTCATGATCACGATCCCCCCGACCACGACGCCGATCGCGACCACGGCGGGGATCGCGGTGAACAGCAGGCTGGTGAGCTGCCGCCAGAACGCCACGAAGGCGTCCGCCTTGTCCACCGTGAAGTCGTTCGCCTCGCCCGGCCGGAGGCGGTGGGCCACGCGCATCGCCTCCTCCGCGCGGCCCATGGCCCCCTCGATCGCGTCGGCGGACGACATCTTGACCGACACCACGGTGGTCTTCCGGCGGCCGTAATACGTCTCGAACGTGCTGAAGGGCAGGAGCACGAAGGCGTCGAACGACTGTCCGAGCAGCCGCCCCTTGGGGGCGATCACGCCTTTGACCGTGACCTCGTGACCGTCCAGCCGGACCCGCTTCCCCACGGCCGAGCGCGGGTCGTCGAACAGCTTGTCCGCGATCTCGTGGCCCATGGCCACGACGGGACGGCGCCCGTCATCGTCCTGCTCGGTCAGGGGGGAGCCCGCGACGAAGGCGTAGTCCTGGACCACCTGGTACGGGGCGGTGATGCCGAAGACGAGCACGTTGATGACCGTGCGGTCGCGGAATCCGACCTCACCGACCGGAGTGGGCCAACCCGACTGCAGCGCCACCGCCACCGCCTCGGGGATGGCCTTGCCCACGGTCTGGGCGTCGTCCACGGTGACCAGCGGGCGCTTGGCGATCGCACGCACCTGCTCGTCGTCGAGCAGGCCGATGGAAATGGGCCCTCGCCGTACCTGGAAGGTGTTGGTGCCGATCATGCTCGCCGTGAGCGTGCCGCTCACGTACGAGTTCATGCCCTGGATGACGGCGACGACGACGATCAGGAAGGCGACGGAGACGAGAATGCCGAGAAGCGTAAAGAACGACCGGAGCTTGCTGGTCCAGATCGCCTGGACCGCCAGGCGGAGGGCCTCGGTGAAGGGCATGTCTCAAGATAAAGCGGTCGCGACCGCCTTATTCGTATCGGAGGGCTTCGACCGGGTCCAGCTTGGACGCCTTGTTCGCGGGGTACAACCCGAAGAGCACGCCGGTCAGGATCGAGGCGACGACGGCCGCCACGACCGAGATCAGCGGCACCGAGGCAGGCACGGGGCTGAACGTGCGGACGCCCCAGGCGACGCCGGCGCCCAGCGCCATGCCGACGAGGCAGCCGACCAGGGTAAGGGTCGCGGCTTCGACCAGGAACTGGAACATGATTTCGCCCCGGGTCGCGCCGAGGGCCTTCCGGACCCCGATCTCCCGGGTCCGCTCCGTGACCGAGATCATCATGATCGCCACCACGCCCACGCCGCCCACCATCAGGCCCACGCTCGACAGCGCGATCATCACGATGAAGAACCCGGCTGTGATCTTGTTGAAGGCCTCCAGCACGCGGTCCGAGGTGACGATAGCGAAGTTGTTCTCGTCGGCCGGGCGCAGGCCCCGGCGGCTCCGGAGCGCGGCGGTGACCTGATCCTGGGCCTCGGTGATGGTGGCGCTCTCGGTGGGCACGACCGCGATCTCCATCCACCCCGGCCAGTACTCGGCCACCTTCTCGAAGGTGGTGTGCGGGATCGCCAGGCGCGGGTCGGTCGCGTCGCTGAACAGCGAGGCCGCCTCGGCATGGACCCCGACGACCTCGAAGGGCAGGCCGTAGATCCGGATTCTCTTGCCGATGGGGTCGAGCCCGGGGAAAAGCGTCTCGGCGAGCTTGTCGTTGATCACCGCCACGTGCGCGCTGGCCGCGTACTCGATCGCCGTGAAGTTCCGGCCCGACAGGATGTCGCCGCCGTTGACCTGGGGCCAGGTCCAGCTGAACCCGGCGATGCGCACTTCCGTGAGGTTGACCCCCCCGTACCCGACCGGCCCCTCGGTCGACTCGCTCAGGTTGACGTCGCGGATGGCCGGAAGCTGCCGGATCATCTCGGCTTCTTCGACCGAGATCTCGGGCATCCGCCGCCAGGGTGACAGCTCGTCGGAGCCGTCCGAGATCTCCAGGCCGCCCGAGAAGTAGCGCACGACGTAGAAGGTCTTGGGGCCGGCGGACTCGAGGATGCTGGTGATGCTCCGGTTGATCCCGGTGATCGCGGAGGCCATGGCGATGACCACGGAGACCCCGATGGCGACGCCCAGGATCGTGAGCGCCGCGCGCACCTTGTTGGACCGGAGCGAGTCGAGCGCGATACCGGCGCCCTCCACCATGCGGGAAAGCAGGGTGATCGCCGCCGGCCGCTTCACTCGGCCCTCAGCGCGACGATGGGATCGAGCCGCGAGGCACGGCTCGCCGGGTACACCCCGGCCACGATCCCCACGGTGACGCCGAGCAGCACACCGACGGCCACGGACCAGGGCGCGACGGCCGCGGGCAGGGGCGTGAGGGCCTTCACCACGAACGCCAGGACCAGGCCGAACCCGATGCCCATCACCGCGCCGACCGCGGAGAGCGTGGCCGACTCCACCACGAACTGGGCCAGGATGTCCCGGCGGCGGGCGCCGAGCGCCTTGCGGATCCCGATCTCCCGGGTGCGCTCGCTCACGGCCACCAGCATGATGTTCATGATCACGATCCCGCCGACCACGAGTGAGATGGCGACCAGTCCCGGCAGGGCGAGGAAGAGCACCCGGGAGATCTTCTGCCAGGTCCCCAGCGCGCCCTCCGCCGTCTGGAAGGCGAAATTGTTGTCGTCCGTCGGCTTGAGCTGGCGCCGGCTTCGCATCGCGGCCTCGGCCTCTCCCAGCGCCATCTGCATCGTGGTCGGGTCGTCGGTCCGCACGATGAGGGCGTCGAGGATATTGATCGGACAGATGAGGCGGCGGCCCTGGGCGCTGAAGGGCATGATGACGAACTTGTCGAGCGAGAGCCCGAAGAGAGTCCCCTGCGGCTCAACCACTCCGATGATGCGATAGGGCAGGCCGCCGATGCCGACCTCCTTGCCGATCGGGTCGACGCCGGGAAAGAGCTTCTCTCCCACTTCGCTGCCGACCACCAGCACCGGCTGCGAGGCGCGGACTTCCTGGGCCGTGAAGGCGCGCCCGGCGCTGAGCTCGTAGTTGCGGATCCGGAAGTAGGGCTCCTCGGTGCCGACCAGGTCGATGTCCTTCGCGATCTTGCCGGCGTAGTGCACCGAGACCCGGTCCTGACAGAACTTGGCGAACGTGGCCGGCGTCCGGATCCGCTGGCGGACGAAATCGGCGTCATCGTAGCTGATTCGCGGGCGGCGCTGCCACTCCATCCACGTCTCGTGGGTGATGTTGCCCATGTTGATGCTGGGTCGCTGGCGCAGCTCGAAGGTGTTCGCGCCGACCAGGGTGTTGGCGAACCGCTCCACCATGTACCGGTTCATGCCCTGGACGATGGACACGACGGCGATGAGGAAGGTGACGCCGATGAGCACGCCCAGCAGCGAGAAGAAGCTCTTGAGCTTCTGCGCCCGGATGGTGCGGAGGGCGAGACGGATCGCTTCGAAGATCGGCATCCAGAGCCGGCTCAGGCCGACATCTGGTAGCGCTCGACCGGCTCGTCGCTCTCGATCCGGCCGTCGCGGAGCACGATGCGGCGGTCCGCGCGGGCGGCGATGTCCGGCTCGTGGGTCACCATGATCACCGTCTGCCCCGCGGCGTGCAGCGCCTCGAACACCGCCATGATCTCCTCGCTGGTGACGCTATCCAGGTTCCCGGTCGGCTCGTCCGCCAGCAGGATGCTCGGCTGGTTGACCAGCGCCCGCGCGATCGCCACGCGCTGACGCTGACCGCCCGAGAGCTCGTTGGGCCGGTGGTCCATCCGGTTCGCCAGGCCGACCCGCTCCAGGGCGGCCGCCGCGCGCTCCCGGCGCTCGCGGCCCCGCACCCCGGCGTACACCAGCGGCAGCTCGACGTTGTGCAGCGCCGTGGCGCGGGGGAGCAGGTTGAACGTCTGAAAGACGAATCCGATCTCCCGGTTCCGCACGCGCGCGAGCGCGTCGTCGGTGAGCCGTGAGACCTCCTCGCCGTTCAGCCAGTACTCGCCGGCGGTCGGCGTGTCGAGACAGCCGAGCATGTTCATCATCGTGGACTTGCCCGAGCCCGACGGGCCCATGATCGCGACGTACTCGTTCCGCTGGATGTCGAGCGTCACGCCGCAAAGAGCCAGGATCCGCTCCGTCCCCATCAGGTACTCCCGCGTGAGGTCGCGGATCCGGATGATCTCGGTCATGAGGCGGCCTGCGTCTTGGAGTCGACCTTCGTGGTGTCGGCCGCGCGGACCTTCCCGCCATCCTTGAGGTCGCGGATCGCCTGGTAGGTGCCCGCGACGATGGTCTCACCGCCGCGGAGGCCGTCCACCACCTCGAAGTACTCGTCGCCGGCGATGCCGACCTTGACCGGACGGAAGGTGGCGAGCCCGTTCTGCACCAGGAACACACCCTCCTCCTCCCGCTTACCCGCGCGCCGATGGCTCATGGTGTCGAGCGCCGGGTTGTTCTCGTTCGGCACCAGCTCGTGGTCGCGCACGGTGAGAGCGATGATCGGGATGCTGAGCGCCTTGCTGCGCGTGTCGGTGACGATGCGTGCGGTGCAGCTCAGGTCCGGCCGGACGTCGGGCGGCGGTTGATCCAGGGTGATCTCGACGTCGAAGTCCACCGCGCGGTCGTTCGAGCCCGAGGCGGTCTGCGTGCTGGTGAGCTTGGCGCTCTGGCTCACCCGCGTCACCCGGCCGATGAAGGTCGAGTCGGGATAGGCGTCGATGGTGACCTCCACCGAGTCCTTGTGGGTCAGCCGCACCACATCGGTCTCGTCCACCTGAACCTTGGCCAGGATCACCGACAGGTCGGCGATCGTGAGCAGCAGGCCGGTCTCCCGGGAGAACGTGCCGGGTACCGCCACCTCGCCCTCCTCGACCGCGAGGCGCACCACCCGCCCCGCGATGGGGGAGACGAGCTTGGTCTTGGCCAGGTTGTCCTGCGCCTCCCGGAGGCCCGCCCGGGACTGGTCGAGCTGCGCCCGCGTTGCCTGATAGGTGGCCTCCGCCACGTCGAGGGCGGTGCGCGCCTCTTCGGCGGAAGCCGGAGCGATCAGGTTCGGCCCCAGGCGACTGAGCTCGTTCGCCCGGTTCCAGGCCCGCTCGGCCTGGTCCCGGCTGGCACGGACCTGCAGCAGCGTGGCCTGCGTCGAGGACACCACGCCCTCGGCCCGGGACACGGCCGCCTGGTACTGGGCGGGATCGATCTGGAGGAGGAATTGACCCTTGGTCACCCGGTCGCCCTCCTCTACCGCGATCCGGATGATGCGGCCGGTGATATCGGCGGAGATGTCCACCGACGTCTGCGGCTCGATCTTCCCGCTCGCGGTCACGGCGCTGACGAGATCCCGCCGGCTCACCTGTTCCAGACGGACCTCGGTGCCGGCGTTCTTCTTCTTGTTCATGCTGTAGGCGATCCCGCCGCCTGCCGCCAGCGCCAGCACTCCCACGACCAGACCGATCTTCATCCCACGCGACATGTCCGTTCCTCGTTAGCGAAGGGGACGTCCGACGGCCGCCTCCAGCGCGGCGACGGATTTGTGATAGTCGTACACCGAGTTCACGTAGTCGCCCTCGGCACGCTGGACGGCGTTCTGCGCGTCCGACACCTCGAGCGACGTGCCCGCGCCGAGCCGATACCGATCCTGCGCCAGCCGCAGCTGGTCCCGCGCGGCTTCACGGTTGGCCTGCTGCACCGCGATCGCCTGGTAGGAGGTCTGCATGCCGAGGTAACGCGCGTGCACGTCGCTCCGGACCTGGAGCCGGCGGGCGCGCACGTCCTCGTCCGCGTCCAGCTCCTGGGCTCGCGCCTGGGACACCCGGAGGGATCGCGAAAAGCCGGTGAAGATGGGAAGCGAGATCCTCAGGTTGGCCTGAAACGGCTGCCCGGTATAGTCGAAAGGGAACATGTTGTTCACGGCCCGAATCTGCTGCGACACCGGGTCGAGGAGCGCTGTGCCCGTGCCGTTGAGCCCGAAGGCCCCGAAGCAGTCCTGCTGTCCGCCCAGGGAGAGCGCGGTCCTGACCTGGTTGTCGAACTGGCAACCCTGGGACTGACCCTGGGCGCTGCCCAACGTCTGGGTCAGGAGCAGGTCTTCATCGGTAAACTGCTGGGTGAAGCCGCTCCAGCCGGCCGACAGCGACAGGGTGGGGAGGAACTCCGAGCGTGCGGCCCTCACGCTCCACGTGGCGGCGTCCTGGCGCGCGCGGAGGGATCGAAGCTGCGGGTTCTGCTCGTCAGCCATGGCGAGCAGGTCGGCCAGCTTGAACTCGGGAGCTGTGACCGGAAAGGAGTCCGTGAGGCCGATCTGCTCCACAACCACCGGCGGCTCTACCCCCATGCGCCGCAGCAGCTCGAGCTTGGCCTCGTTCTCGACCTGCCGGGCGCGGAGCAGGGCCACGTCGGACTGACCCTTGATGACCTCTGCCTGACGCACATCGAGCAGCGTCGCCTGGCCGACCTGATATCGTGCCTGCGCGAGAGTCAGGAAGTCCACGTTGCGCACCACCTGCTGGCGCGCGACGTCCACTTGGGCGGCGGCCTGCAGCGAGTTCAGGTACTGCGTGGTGATATCCGCCTTGAGGTTGGTGCTGGCCCCACTGATGTCCTCGTCCGTGGCTTTCCGCAGCGCTTTCTGCTGTCCGGGCCCGGAGAGCACTCGGCCGTCGAGCTGCCAGTTGAGCCCCAGGGTGTATCCCGATGTCAGGAACGCCGAGGTGGGCGTCGTGAGGCCGCCGCCGATGGTGGATTGTCCCGTCCCGAAATATCCCAGGTCACCCGCGACGTTCACGCTCGGGAGGAAGTTCCCCCAGGCGTTCCGCACCCCCCACTTCGCGGGCCCGGCGTCGTTCAGGATCTGCCGGTACCCCGGACTGTTGGCCCGGGCCTGCTGCATCGCCTCCTCCAGCGAGAGCGTCACGGTGGGCGGGGGCCGCCGCACGGCTGCGGTGTCCGCGGGCCGCGCGGACGTCGTGTCCTGGGCGCGTCCGGTGGTGGGAAATAGACACGCGACCGCGATGATTCCGAGCCAGCGATTCATGTGAGAAAGCCCTTTGTGCTGGGGACGTGACCGGGGCCAATACGGCAGCCTCGCCGCACAGGTTTCAGGTTGCGACGAAGGGCGGCTTCGAAGCTGTCGAGGAACGAGTTAAGAGGAGAGACCTACTCCGCTCGCGAAACCACCTTGTTCTGCGCCGGCAGTTCGAGCCGCTGGAGCCGTCCCTCGAGGTCCGTCGTCAGCGAGCCGGCGATGTCACCGGTCAGGACGACGCGAACCGTTCCGGCCTCGCCCGTGCTCTCCGACCGCGCGGAGAACGAGGCCCGCTTCCCGGTGCGCGGGAAGATCGCGGTGAGGCGTCGTCCGGCCGGTGTGGCCAGGTCGGCGACGGCCGAATAGAGCGAGTGCACCTCGTCGTCCAGCAGCACGACGTCGGGTCCACCCGGAAGCTCGCGCCCGGATTCCGATCCCTTGGCGACGGTCCGAACCACAAGTCTGGCCCCGGAGCCCGCGGCCAGAATGACGGTGGTGCCCGACGGGCTGTCCACGTCGAGCTGAAACTTGGCGATGGCGAATTCGGGGGTGCGCTCGAGCAGGGCGGTGAGGCGCGTAGTCGGTCCCGTCGCCGGGTAGCGAGCCGTCGCGCTCAACGTTGTACCCGGAGCGCCCCGTCCGCGGCCCTTGGCGAGGATGAAGTCCTCGCGGCCGACCTCGCTGCCACCCTGGGTCACGATCAGGGTGACCGGTGCAGCCGTCTGGGCCTGGGCCGGAACGACCTGATGTGTCAGCATGACGAGCAGCGCGGCAGCGCGGAAGCCCATTCGCCTCACCTCAGTTTCCCGCCAGAAAGCTGCTGATCCGGTCGAGGATGAATTTATACAGGACCTCTCCCTTTTGGGCGCTGGCGAGGCTGGGGTATCCGACGGAGCCGGGTGAGCCCTCGGGGAGCCGCCGGGTTTGGCCCGGACGGTAGCGTGCGAGCAACTTGGGCGAGAGCTCGAAGTCGAGCGCCGCCCCCATGCGGACGAGCTCGGGCGCCACGTAGAGCAGGAGTGAGGTGTCGAGTTCACCGCCCTGGATCGGGGCGCGGGGATGGTCGAGCAGCGGGCCGAAGTCGAGGCTGAAGATGTCGACCACGACAATCTTGGCCGCGTCGGTGCGAATGGTGCTCAGCGCCTCCATGTGCGCCTCGCTCGACTGCGCCGTCAGGATGACGAACTCGCGGACGCCTGCCCCCTCTTCCCAGGACTCGATAAGTTCGTTCATGACACGGTGCAACGTGCGGTGGCGCAGCGCGGCGCTTCCGGGGAAATGCCGGGAGATGGCGTGCACGCCGAACTCGACGGTCGGGGCGCGCACGACCTCGAACACGGCGGACAGGTCGTCGGCGAGCCGCTCCACGATGATCGTGTCGCAGCCCAGGGGCAGATGGGGGCCGTGCTGCTCGGTCGTGCCGACGGGCACGATCAGGGTGGGGCGACGCTCCAGGAGCTCCTTGACCTCCGCAGGAGGCATCTCCTTCAATCGTCGAGGGCGTCCGGGTTGAGTCATCGTCCGCCGTGGTGGTTGGTGTCGACGTTGGCCACCGCGGTGGCCGCGGCCGAATGGTTGCGCCGGCCGTCGCCGCTTTGGGTGGCGTTCGCCGCTGTCGCGGCCATCGCGTCACTGGTGGCGCTCTACCCCTGTCCAGGCTGGCGACGAAAGACCCTCGCCACGACGCTGCTGGGCCTTGTCGTGACGATCGCCGTCACGCAGTCGCGGCTGACGGCGATCGAGACCCGCTGGGCCGAGCAGCGCGAACAGCGCGTACAGGCGGCCTCGGAGCGGCTATCGGGCGACCTCCACGCGGCGCTCCATCGCGCCGATCGACTGGCCCAATCCGCGCTGGCCGCGCCGCCGGGCGATCAGGCCGGGGCACTCCGCCTTCTGCAGCGGCTCGTCCCCTCCCGCGGCGCCGAAATGAGCGTCGCCCTGATGGATCCGGAGGGCGACGTGTGGGCGTGGGCCGGGCGTCATCGACTGCCGCCGGCGGCCGAGGGCGATTCGATCGGCTCGCGGGCGACTGGATATTACGTCGTGCTCGAGGCGCGGCGCCACTCTACGGAGGGCCGCACCGCGGTCGCCGGCGTACTCATCTGGGCCCATCCCGCCGTGCCCGATCGGTCGCGCAGCGTCGCGGAGCTCTTCCGCGAGGGCACCGAGGTCGGGCTCGAGGTCTATCCGCCGGGCTCGGCACCCGACAGCGTGGACGTGTTCGACTACGAGGAGCCGACCACCGCGGGTCCTCGGCTCCTCTTCAGCGTGCGACCGGTCCCGCCGGAGCAGGGCACCGCCAAGCAGCGGGCGTACGGCGGCGGAAGCCGGATTGCCACCTGGCTCATTCTTCTCGCCATGGGCGTCGCGCTGGCGCGGACCGCGCGCCCCTCCGAGCGCTTCGCCGTCCTCGGTGGGCTCCTCTGGCTCGCGGTCCGCGCACCGGTCGGCGGAGCGCTCAGCCTCCAGTCGGTGTTCTCTCCCGCGACTTTCTTCCGGTCGCTGCTGGGGCCGCTCTCGGGCTCCGCCGGCGCCCTGGCGCTCGCGGGGTCGCTCTGCACCATCGCCGGCGTGTGGCTCTGGCGCCGCCGCCTTCCGCGCAGCTGGTACGGCGTCGTGGTGGGGTCGGCGCTCCTCCTGATCGCGCCCTACCTGATCAGCAGTCTCGGACGGGGGATCACGCCGCCAGCGGGCGGCGTGTCGGTCGGGCTCTGGCTGAGCTGGCAGCTCGCGATCGTGGTCTCGGCGGCGGCGCTCATCGTGCCGACCGCGGCGCTGTATCGTGGCGCGGGGACGGAGACGACGTCCTCCACCCGGAATCTGGTGGGCATGGCGCTGGCGATCGCGGCCGCGACGGTGGGTGTGCTGGTCTGGAGCCCGAGAGGAGGGTGGCCGGACTGGTACACGTTTCTCTGGACCCCGGCCCTGGTGCTCGTCGCCTTGCCCGCGCCACGCTGGGCGACGATCAGCGGGATCGCGCTGGTGGCGGGGAGCTCGGCCGCCCTGGTGACCTGGGGCGCCGAGCTGGCGGGCAAGATCCAGGTTGCCGAGCGTGACATCGCGCGGCTCGGGGTGGAGCCCGATCCGCTCGCGGTGCCGCTGCTGGAGCGGTTCGGCGAGCAGGTGCGTGCGGCGCCCGCCGCGCCCACCAATGCCTCCGAGATGTACGCCGTCTGGCGCGCCTCGGCGCTGGGCGATCAGGGGTATCCATCGCAGCTCGCGCTCTGGTCTCGCGCCGGCGCGCGGCTCGACGAGCTGCCGCTCGACTCGCTCGACCTGCCGCCATCGCTGCTCTCCACCATGGTGCGCGAGCTCGGCCCGGACGAGCCGCAACGCATCGCGCAACTCGCGCGGGTGCCGGGGATCCACTACGTCCTGCTCACCCGCCTCTCCGCGGACGTCGTGCTGACCGTGGGCGTCGGCCCCCGCTCCCAACTGGTCACACCTGGCCGTGTAGGCCGACTCCTCGAGCCTGGACGTATCGAGTCGCCGCTCTACCGCCTCACGCTCTCGCCACCCGCCGGGCCGAGCACGCAAATCCCGCGTCCGCGCTGGCGCCGGGAGGGTTGGGTGGTGCGCAACGAATACTCGCTACTCCTCCCGACCGGGACTCGGGTAGTGCACGCCGCTGTGGACCTGCGCGGGCCGCTGCCGCTCTTCGTCCGCGGTGTGCTGGTAGTGCTGCTCGACGCGGCCGTGCTCGCTTCGCTCTGGTACCTGGCCGAGATGCTCTCGGGTGCGCGCGCGCCTCAGCCCCGGTGGCGGAGCCTTGGGCGGTCATTCCGCATCCGGCTCGCGGCGACGCTGGGCGCGTTCTTCATCTTTCCCGCCGTGGGATTCGCCGCCTGGAGCTTCACTCGGCTCGCCGAGGAGGCGGAGCGGAGCCGCGATCTCCTGATCGCCCAGACCCTGAGGGACGCCGCCGTCACCGCCGGCGGTTCCCTCAGGGGAGAGGGCGTGGACGTCGAGGATCGGCTGGTCGAGCTGAGCCGCCGCATCGGCGCCGACCTCGCCCTCTACCAGGGAGGACGGCTGACGGGGACCAGCACCCAGGTACTGGAGGATCTCGGCGTCATGCCGGTTCTCATGGACCCGATAGCCTTCGCGGCGCTCGCGATCGGCGGCGAGCTGGAGGTGACCCGGGAGGGGCCGATCCCGAAGCTGAGCGAGCGCGTGGGCTATCGCGTGGTGCAGCCGGGGTTCCCTTCGACCCTCGGGGTCCTCGCGACGCCCCAGCTCGCCGCCGACGCGTCCCTTGCCGTGCGCCGGCTCGATCTCGCCCTCGTGCTGCTGCTCGCCACCCTGGCCGGGGTAGCCGCGGCACTCGCCGGCGCCGGGCGCGCCTCGCGGGCGCTCTCGCGTCCCGTCGCGGATCTCCGCCGGTCGGCCATCGCGCTCGGCCGAGGCGACGCGATCCCGACCCACTCGGGCAGCCAGCCGCTCGAGTTCGAGCCGGTGTTCGGAGCGTTCGGGCGCATGGCGGCCGACATCCGGTCGAGCCAGGCCGCGCTGGAGGAGGCGCGGAAGCGCACGGCGTCGGTGCTCGCGACCGTCGCCACCGGTGTCGTGGCCCTCGACCCGCAGGGTCGGGTGCTGATCGCCAACCCGCGGGCCGTGGAGATCCTGCGGGCGAATCTCGGTGAAGGGGACCCGTTCCTCGAGGATCTCGGCCCGGAGTGGGCTCCGCTCGCCGTCGTGGTCCATCGCTTCCTCCGCGACCCCGAGACCGACAGCGCCGCGGAGCTCGAGGTGGACGGCCGGAGACTGACGGTTCAGCTCGCGCCCCTGGGCCCCGACGTGCGCGGCGTCGTGATCGCCCTCAACGACGTCACCGAGCTGTCGCGGGCGGAGCGAGTGCTGGCATGGGGAGAGATGGCGCGTCAGGTGGCGCACGAGATCAAGAACCCGCTCACGCCGATGCGGCTCGGTCTCCAGCACCTGAGACGGGTATATCGGGACCGGCGCGGGGACTTCGACCAGACGCTGGACGAGACGGCCGACCGGATGCTGGCGGAGATCGATCGTCTCGACACCATCGCCCGCGCGTTCAGCCGGTTCGCGGCGCCCGCCGCCGAAAACGAGCCGCTCGACCGGATCGATCTCGCCGTCGCGGTGGGGGAAGTCGTGCAGCTCTACCGGCTGGCGGACGAAGGCTGCGACGTGGCGATCACGAGCAGCCCGCTGGCCTACGGGGCCGCGCGGGCGGATGAGGTGAAGGAGGTCGTCGTCAACCTGCTGGAGAACGCGCGGAACGCGGGCGCGACACGGGTCGCCGTCCACGTCGGCCCGGGCGAGATCCGCGTGTCCGACGACGGCGGCGGAATTCCGGCGGAGCTCCTGCCACGGATCTTCGAGCCGCGCTTCTCCACCACGACCAGCGGATCGGGGCTGGGCCTGGCGATCGTGAAGCGGCTGGTGGAGAGCTGGAACGGACGAATCGAAGTGGAGAGCGAGGTGGGGAGGGGAACGATGATCGCCGTCCACCTCCCGGTATAGCTGCGGGGCCTACCTCGAGCGGCCGGCGGCCTGCGCGGCCACCGCGGCGGTGATGGTCTCCTGCTGCGTATCGGAGTTCCGGAGCAGCCGGAGCGCGGCCTGGAGCGAACGGTCGGCCTTCGCCTGCCGGCGGACTACCGACTCAGTGCCGAACAGCTCACGGGCCACCTCGTAGCCCAGCTGGTCGGCCACGTACCCCGATGCCTCCTCGTAGGTCTCCGGGGTGATGGACACCCCATCCTCGATCAGACGGACATAGAGGCCCTCGCGCATCGCCGGCGTAACCTGGAAGGTCTCGTCGGTGACGCCCCCCTCGGCACGCAGCTCGGCCGCGTAGGCGCTCAGCACACGGCGGAAGCGCTCGAGGTCGTCGCCGAGGGCGGAATAGAGCACGCGCTCGCCATCGGAGCGGAGAGAGGATCGCACCGTGAGGTCGGGCAGGATCCCGCTCTGGTCGGGGATCGGACGGCCCGCGCTGGTGCGGTACACCTTGGGCTCGAGCGCCGGGGTGCGATTGCCGGGTCCGCCCACCGCCTCGGCCGGCGGGCGCTGCACCCAGCGGCCGCTCGGTGTGAACCACTTCGCGGTCGTGAGCTTGAGCGCGACTTCCTCGCCCAGCGGGTAAGTGGTCTGGAGCACGCCTTTGCCGTAGGTCGGGGTACCGACGATGGCCGCCCGGTCGTGATCCTGGAGGGCGCCCGCAATCACTTCCGCGGAGCTGGCCGTCCCACGATTGACCAGCAGGACGAGCCGGATGCCGTCCCATTCGGCCGACTTCTCGGCGAGGTAGGCGCGCGGCGTATCGGCCGCCCGGCCCCGGCTCACGGCCACCGTGTCGCCGGGGTTGAGGAAGAGGCCCGCCACCTTCACGCCCTCGCGGATGAGGCCGCCCGGGTTCGAACGCATGTCGAGCACCAATGCGGTCATGCCCTGGGCCTTGAGACCATCCACGGCTGTCCGCAGCTCGTCCGCGGCCCGATCGCTCATCCGGTGGAGCACCACGTACCCGATCCCCCCGTCGAGCAGGACACCGGGTGATGCCGCCGGGATGTGTACGGTCGTGCGGGTGATCCGCCGGACCACCGGGCGATCCGAGCCCAGGGGGCGGACCACAACGGCGACGGTGGGGCTCCGGCCGGTGCGGAGAGCGTGCTCGATCCGCGACGGGCCCCATCCGGCGGTGCTCTTTCCATCGATGCTGAGGATGTCTTCGCCGGGCCCGACACCGGTGCGCTCGCCCCAGCCGGCGCCCGATTCGGTGGGCTTGTCGGTGACGTCGATGTCCACCTGGGTACCGGAGACCTGCCGCTGGTACGCCCGGTAGTTCTCGCGGACCAGGAGCTCGGCGTAGGGATCGTTGAGCGAAGTGACCAGGGCCGCGGCGGCGCGCTGGTAGAGGTCGCCCTCACCCATCGAATCGATGTAATGGCGGTGGACGGCGCCGACGACGTTCTCGAAGAGGCGGGCCTGCTGGTACACCCCTCCCTCGGCCGACGGCTTTGCCCGCGTGAGCCAGGCTCCGCTGACGAACGAGATCGCTACGACCGATGTCAGGGCGAACCAACGCGCCCGAGGGGAGGACTTCATCGCCACTGGCTCCCGCGGATTGCCCGGCCGACTACCCGTGGCAACCCCTGGAGAAGAAATGGTGGAGCGACTAAGAAACCGCCAAAACTCGCAGCAAAAGGGGGGCCGTCAGGGCCGCCTCAGCGGCCCTCGGGGTTCAACGGATCGGTAGCCAGAGTCGAGTCCCGGTAGGTCTTGAGGGACGCGAGATGACACGCCGCGACGAACTTCTCGTTGGGATGCGAGCCGCGCTGGAGCAGCGCGTGGAGCATCTCGTGACGGACCAGCCACTCCTCGCCGAGGGCGTTGGCGGGGAGGTAGATCCGATTGCCCTTCCGCATCCACCAGCCGTGGGCGACCTCCTTGCCCAGCGAGATGGAGCCCGACGGCGAATCCACGGCGTAGAACGTCACCTGGGACATGTCGGCGCGAAGTCCGGAGCACTCTTCCGTCTTGATCCACCACGACTGATACAGCTCCAACGTCGGAACGGCCCAGGCGCGCTCGATCGGCGCAACGGGGGCCGCGCCAGCCTTGGGCATAGCGCAGGCGGCGACGAGGAACGGCCATGTGAACCAGCGGGCGAGGCGCATCATCAAGCTCCGTACATCTGCGGTTTACGGGTCCTGGTCTCACGCCACCGGTACCCATCCGGCGGCTGTCGGATCCTACTCTGGCGGCTTCCCTATGCCCGACCGGTCATGCTTGCTCGCATCCGATCCGCCACAGTCCTTGGTATCGACGCATTCCCGGTCGAAGTTGAGGTCGACATCAGCAGCGGGCTGCCATCCTTCTCGACCGTCGGGTTGCCGAATGGCGCCGTCAAGGAAGGCCGGGAGCGGGTTTCCGCTGCCCTGGCCAACGCCGGGTTCGATTTTCCTCTGAGACGGATCACGGTGAATCTTGCTCCCGCGGACATACGCAAGGATGGTTCCGCGCTGGATCTGCCGATCGCCCTGGGGCTTCTGGTGGCCAGCGGCCAGCTCCCGAAAGCCAACCTCAGCCGGACCATGGTCTTGGGCGAGGTCGGGTTGGAGGGGAGTCTCCGCGCCATCCGGGGGGCCCTCTCCGTGGCCCTCGCCGCCAGGGCGGCCGGGTGTACCGAACTGATCCTTCCGGCGGACAATCTGTCCGAAGCCGGAGTCGTCCAGGGTCTGGTCGTCCGCGGTGCCAGGAGTCTGGCGGAAGTCTGCGGCCACCTCTCCGGAAGCACGCGGCTGCCCGAGGTCCATGTCGATGTCGATGCCGTCATGTCGCGGCCGGTTCCGGATGCCGTGGACTTCGCCGACGTCCGGAGCCAGGCCGGTGCCAAGCGGGCGCTCGAGGTCGCCGCGGCCGGCGCACACAACATCCTGCTGATCGGCCCGCCGGGTGCAGGCAAGACCATGCTCGCCCGGCGACTGCCCACCATCCTGCCTTCCATGACCCTCGAGGAGGCGCTGGAGACCTCCCGCATCCACAGTGTCGCCGGCCTGCTGAGCCCGGACCACGCGCTCTGCGCCGCCCGGCCCTTCCGGGCACCTCACCACACGGTGAGCGATGCCGGGCTGATCGGCGGTGGGGCCTCGCCACGTCCCGGCGAGGTGAGCCTGGCGCACAACGGCGTCCTCTTCCTCGACGAGCTGCCCGAGTTCCGGCGGAACGTGTTGGAGGTGCTGCGCCAGCCAATGGAGGATGGCACCGTCACCCTGAGCCGGGCCGCGATCAGCCTCGTCTATCCCGCCCGGGTCATGCTCGCGGCCGCCATGAATCCCTGCCCCTGCGGATACCTCGGCTCGTCGGCCCATACCTGCCGCTGCGGCCCTGGCGACATCGAGCGCTACCGGTCTCGGGTATCCGGTCCGCTGCTGGACCGGATCGACATCCACCTCGAGGTGCCGGCCGTTGCTCACCGGGAGCTGGCCGGCGTCGGTGCCGAGGAGGCAAGCGCCGCCATCCGAGCGAGAGTGGAGCGTGCGCGTCAGATGCAGCGCAACCGGTTCCAGGGACAGCCGAGCATTCGGGCCAATGCCCACATGACGGCGCGGGATCTTCGGCGGAACTGCCGCCTGACCCCGGAGGTGGAGGCGTTGCTTCGCGACGCGGTCCAGCGGCTCGGGCTGTCGGCGCGGGCATACCACCGCGTCCTCAAGATCGGGCGGACGATCGCCGACTTGGCCGACTCACCCGATCTGACGGCAACCCACGTCGCCGAGGCGATCCAGTACCGAAGTCTGGATCGTCGAAAGCTTGCCGCCTAACGCCGATGTGATCGCTTGGGGGGTGCGATTGCAGAAATTTGCATAGGTGGACCCGTGGACACAACTGGGCCGGGCGGGGGAGTTACCGGATCCGGGTGGACGGTCTTTTTGCAGACACCCTAGCGGAATTCAGCGCAAAGGCTGTCACTCCGCGGCCTCCAGGAGGCTTACGCCGAGACCCTCCGTCAGCGCTGGAGCGTCAACTTCCCCTCAGCCACCATGACTGACGATCCCCCCACCCGCACCGCCACCACCCGACCCGCCGACCGATCGCACTCCACATAGAGCCGGCTGGGCCGGCCCATCTCCACTCCCTGGTCCACGGTCCAGCGAAGCGTGCTGGGTCCGGCAGGATGGTTGGGTGCGAGGTAGCCGGCGAGAGCCGCGGCGGCCGAGCCGGTCGCCGGGTCCTCCTGGATCCCGAACGATGGGGCGAACATCCTCATCCTCAGCGAAGCCCCGCCCGGCCCGGCGGTCTCCACCAGCGGCACAAGCGCGGGCGACCACCAGGTGGAGAACGACTTCTCCCACGCGGCGACATCTACCCGCGCTCGGGCGAGTGTATCGAGGTCCCGGAGCGGCACGAAGAAGTACGGCACACCGCACGAGGCTCCGAGCGGCCTCAGGGTATCGTTGCGCACCTCGTCCGGGCGGAGTGAGAGTGCCGCCGCGACGTCCTCGATCGGCGGCGGCGGCGGGCCGAACTCGGGCAGGCGCGCGCTGGTGAGCTCGCAGAACGCCGCCTTCCCCTCCTTCATCTCGATCCGCACCGGAACCGGACCCACGCCCTCCTCGAACACGATGTTCGCTCGCCCGCCGGTGAGCTCGACCTCACCGATCGCGGCGAGCACGAATGCCGTCCCCAGCGTGGGGTGGCCGGCGAACGGCAGCTCCTCGGCGGGCGTGAAGATGCGGAGCTTCCGGGTGTGCTTGGCCTCGTCGGGCGGAAACACGAACACGGTTTCCGAGAGATTGAGCTCGCGCGCGATCCGCTGCATCAGCGCGGTGTCCAGTTTCTCCACGTGGGGAAAGACGGCGAGTTGATTGCCGCCGAACATCTCGGTGGTGAAGACGTCGGCCGTGTGGTACGGGAGCGAAGTGCTCATTCCGAGCTCGCCAGAGTGAAGGGGAGCGTGTAGCCCACAGTGTCCCAGCGAAAGTACAGCTCGCCGCCCATGGCCTGGAGCACCACATCGATGGTGAACTGCTCGGCCGGCACCGCGAGCCGCTTCCGGCGCATGGGGAATCGCCCAAGGTCGAAGGAGGGGCTGTACTCGGTGCCCCACTGCCCGGTGCGGCGGTTGACGATGAGCGTGGCGCCCGAGGGACGCGGGATCGTCCATAGGGTATAGCGGCCGGCCGGAATGGTCCGGCCCGCGAGCGTGAGCGGCACGTCGGTGATCAGCTCGGTCGCCTCGTTCGCGCCGGTACGCCACACGCGGCCCCATGGCACCACGCCCCCGAACGTGACCCGCCCGCGTTTCCACGGCCTGCCGTAGTCCACCATGACGCGACCGGATCCCACTATCGCGGAGGCCGTGTCGCGCGGCGAGAGTGGCCCGACCGGTCCCCAGGCCGCCTCCGCCTCGACGAACGAGCGCGCGAAGTGGTCGAGGTCGGGGGCCTTGACCCGAGTGACCTCCACCTTGACGCTGGTCTCTCGGCCGTCGAGCGCGAGTATCCGTCCTTCCGCATCCACCTCGGCGACGGCCGGCGCCTGAAAGAAACCCACCGCCACTCGGCCGTTCGTCGTCCGCTTCACGTAGGCGGGATAGGCTTTGGTGGCCCCGACGCCGACCCAGTCGAACGCGAAGCTGTCGCGTCCGGCCCACGCCGCGTGAAGGATCGCTTGCTCGACCAGCGCGTGCGAGAACGCGGCGAGCGGCATGGACCCGGGACGGGCAGCCATCCTGATCCAGCGCGTGGTGTCGTTGAGCGTGAGGGAGACGTCGGCCGTGTCGTCCTCGAAGGTGACGGTGCTCCGGCTCGGCAGCCCCGCCAGCGGGCCGGGCGACAGAGGCTCCATTTCCAGGGTGAGGTTCCGCATCATGCCACCCGGCTCCAGGTCGGCGGAGTACACCACGCGCCGCGCGACCGGACCGCGGAGCACGATCTCACTCTCGAGTCGCGTCGGCGTCCGGCTGTATCGCTCCACCGCCAGAGTGTCGCTGCCGAGGCAGACGACGAATCCGTCTCGGTCCACCTCGCCCTGGGCCATCAGCGCCGCCGGGCTCGCGAGCCCGGCGAGCAGGAGCCTGATGACCGCGAGCGAGCCGAATCGGGCTCGGCGCAACCTGGGACGTGGGATAGGGAGCATGCGATGTCCACTCTACGATCCGCCGAGGTGGGCGGTTTCCCGCTAGTCGTCGTGCCGTGGACCGCGGCGGTCGCGCTTGGTGGCCGACCGGCGGCGCTTCGCCTCGAGGCGGGCGGCCTTCGCGGCCCGGCTGGGCTTGGTCCGTTTCCGCGTCTTAGGCACCGCGAGCGCCGCGGCGACGAGCTCGCGCAGCCGCTCGGTCGCGGCCTCCCGGTTCCGGAGCTGGCTGCGGGACGCCGAGGCGACGACGCGCAGCCGCCCTTCACCATCGAGGCGGGTGGCCAGCCGGCTCAGCAGCCTGGCGCGCTGCGCCTGGGTCGGGGCGGTCGACCCGGCGATGTCCCACCACACCTCGATGCGGGTGGACGAGGTGTTGACGTGCTGGCCTCCCGGACCGCCCGAGCGCGTGGCCCGATAGTCCAGCTCCGACAGCGGAAGCAGCAGTGACGGAGTGATCTCCAGGTAGCCGTCAGGCACGGGCAGAACATAGCGCGATCTCCGACCCTTCGCTCCGCCGTGTGGCCCTCGGCCGGGCTCGCTCGCCGGAGATGAGAATCCGGTTACGTTTCCCTCCATGAACGGACCCTCTCTTCCGATGGCGGAGCTCGAACTCCTCGGTCGCCACCTGTATGGTTTCGGCAAGGTGCTGCTCGGCTACTCCGGTGGGGTCGACTCGGCGCTTCTCGCCGTGGCGGGGACTCAGGTGCTTGGAGCCGATCGCTTCCTCGCCGCGATCGGTCGGAGCCCGTCGTATCCCGAGGCCCAGTGGCGGGCCGCGGTGGACCTGGCCGCACGGTTCGGCGTCCCGCTGGTCGAGCTCGACACGCACGAGCTGGAGGATCCACGCTATCTCCGGAACGGCACGGACCGCTGCTACTTCTGCAAATCCGAGCTGTGGACCCGCCTCGACGGGCTCGCGCGCGAACGAGGCTTCAACACAATCATCGATGGCACCAACGCGGACGATCTCGGTGAGCATCGTCCCGGCCTGCGCGCGGGACGAGAGACCGGCGTCCGCTCTCCGCTGGCGGAGCTGGGATGGACCAAGGCCGACGTGCGGTCGGCGGCCCATGCGCTGGACATCCCGACGTGGGACGCGCCCGCCTCACCGTGTCTGTCCAGCCGCGTACGCTACGGGCTCGAGATCACGGCGGAGCGGCTGCGCCAGGTGGAGGCGGGCGAGGCGTACCTCCGGTCGCTCGGCGTGACCGGCGATCTTCGGGTGCGTCACCACGGCGACCGCGCGACGGTGGAAGTCGGGGCGGGGGAGATGCCGCTCCTGCGCGAGCAATGGGACGCGGTGGGCCGCTACTTCGCCGAGCTCGGACTGGCCGAGGTCGAGCTCGATCCGCAGGGCTACCGGCGCGGGCGCCTCCTGGCGCTGGCGCCGGACGGGGTGGGATGATGCGGCTGTTCGCGGCGCTGCCGGTCGCCGATCCGGCGCGAGGTGAGATCGCGCGGCTCCTGGGCAAGCTGAGGGAGCCCGGGTGGCCGCTCCGACTCGTTCACGAGCACGGGCTGCATCTGACGATGAAGTTCTTCGGCGAGGTACCGCCCGGGCGCCTCGAGGTCATCGAGGAGGCGGTGCGGGCCGCGGTGCCGGGCACCGGTGCTCTCTCGCTCCGATTGGCCGAGATCGGCGCGTTTCCCAATCTGCGCCGACCGCGGATCATCTGGGTGGGCCTGGAGTGGCCGCCGGCGCTCGAGCTGCTGCAGGACCGATTGGAGCGGCGCACCGATGCCATCGGCTTCGCACCGGAGGGAACGCCCTTCCGCCCGCACGTGACGCTGGCCCGTGTGCGGGAGGGCCAACGCCTGCCGCCGGAGGCGCTGGAGAGTCTCGCCGGCTCGTACGAGCTCGTCCCGTTTCTCGCCTCGGAGCTGATCCTCTACGAAAGCGTGCTCGGTCGCGGCGGTCCCCGCTACGAGGCGCGACTCACGCTGGAGCTGGCCTCGTGATGGGATGCCTCACCGCGCCGTTCAAGCTGCTCGGCTGTCTCGGTCTGCTCATCGCGCTGGCGGTGGGGTACCTCTATCGAGACCGTCTGGAGGACGAAGGCCGGCGACTGCTCGAGCGAATCCAGGGGATGGTGCCAGCCACTGAAGGACGTCCCGGGGTGAGCTCGCTCGAGTCGGCCAAGGCCAAGGTCGATTCGCTGAACGGCTGGCGCGCGGATTCGGTGGTTCTCACCCCGGCGGAGTTCGCCTCGTTGGTGGGGAACGGCATGGATCGCGAGCTCCGGTCGCAGCTGGACTCGCTCCAGGTCGAGCTGCGGGAAGGCGAGATCGAGGTCCGCGCGCGGCTTCGCACCGATCGTCTTCCGCGCGACATGATGGGTCCGTTGAGCGGGATGCTGGGCGCCAGCGAGCGGGTCCTGGCCGCCGGCCCGGTCCGGGTCACCCGTCCGGGCGTGGGCGAGTGGCGGGTCCGATCCTTCCGGATCGGCGAGCTCACCGTACCCGACGAAATGGTCCCCGGGCTCGTCGGACGCGCGCTGGGCCGCCCCGACCGCACCGCCGTGCCGGTGGCGGTGCCCGAGGGCGTCCGGTCGATCCGGGTACGCGCGGGCAGTGCCGTTCTGTACGGGGGCACCCGGTCATGAGCCACCGCGTGTTGATCGTGGACGACGAGCAGGGCATTCGCCAGGCGCTGAAGCAGGTGCTGGAGTACGAGGACCTCGACGTCCGCGTCGCCGCGTCTGGCGGCGAGGCGATCACGCTCTACACCGAGTTTCGCCCGCACCTCGTTTTCCTCGACGTGAAGATGGCCGGCCTCGACGGGCTGGAGACGCTCACCCGTCTCCGCAACCTCGATTCGAGCCCGCAGATCGTCATGATCTCCGGACACGGCACGATCGCGACCGCCGTCGAGGCCACCCAGCGCGGCGCGTTCGACTTCCTCGAGAAGCCGCTCGACACCGATCGCCTGCTTCTCACCGTGCGGAACGCGCTCGCGCATGCGGAGCTGGTGGGCGAGAACGCGCGGCTCAGGGAGGCGGCGGAGAGCCGGTACCTGATGGTGGGCGAGAGTCCGGCGCTGCAGGAGGTCCGCGACCTGGTCGCAAAGGTCGGTCCCACCGCGGCGCGCGTGCTCATCACCGGCGAGAACGGCACCGGCAAGGAGCTGGTGGCCCGCGCGCTGCACGAGGCCTCGCCCCGCCGCGACGCCGCCTTCGTCGAGGTCAATTGCGCCGCGATTCCCTCGGAGTTGATCGAGAGCGAGCTGTTCGGGCACATGAAGGGCTCCTTCACCGGCGCCTTCGCGGACCGGGCGGGGAAGTTCGAGCAGGCCGACGGCGGGACCCTGTTTCTGGACGAAGTGGGCGATATGTCGCTGCCCGCGCAGTCGAAGCTACTCCGCGTGCTCCAGGAAGGCGTGGTGACGCGCATCGGCGGCGCCAAGTCGATTCAGGTGGATGTGCGGGTGCTGGCGGCTACCAACAAGGACCTCGAGGCGGAGATCGCCGAAGGCCGCTTCCGCGAGGACCTGCTCTACCGCCTCAACGTGGTGCCGATCGAGGTGCCGGCGCTGCGAGACCGGCTGGAGGATGTGCCGGCGCTGGTGGCGCACTTCGCCGAGCAGCTCTCGTCCAGCGCCGGGGTGCCGGGCCGCAAGTTCTCGGAGGACGCGGTGCGCCGGCTCCAGGCGCGGGCCTGGCCGGGGAACATCCGCGAGCTCCGGAACGCGATCGAGCGTGCGCTCATTCTTTCGTCGGGGAAGCTGGTCGCGCCGGGCGACATCGACCGGCTGCTGCCGTCTACCGATGGCGGCGCCGGCGGGACGGCGGCGGGCCTTCAGACCTTCGAGGGGTTCAAGCAGGACGCGGAGAAGACGTTCCTGACGCAGAAGCTCCGCGAGCACGACTGGAACGTGTCCGAGACCGCGCGGGCGCTCAAGATGCCCCGCAGCAACCTCTACAAGAAGATCGAGCGCTACGGCCTGAGCCGGGAGTCGGCATGAGCGAGCAACCGCGCGATTGGGACAAGGAGCTGGCGGACATCGACCGCGTGATCGACAAGGAGGGCGTGTCTCCGCCGGCTGGCCGAGCGCCGGCCTTGTCGCCGGGATCGTCCCCGCCGCCGGCCCGCGTGGCTCCAGCGGCTGTTGCGGCCAAGGGCTCGAAGGCCAAGACGTGGTTCTGGGTGGTGCTGGCCGTGCTGCTCGCCGCGGCGCTGCCGCTCTGGCCCTACGGTAAGGAGTGCGGTCTCCAGTTCTTCTTCTATCTGGGCGCCACGGCGCTGGCCTTCCTGGCGGGCGTGGCCGGCGCGGCCGCGAGCTGGGGCACGCGAAGCGGCATGGGCCACATTCTCTCGCTGGTGGTCGTTCTCTTCTCCGCCGGGCTGGGTGCGCGCGAGATCCTGCCGCGCATCGGATACGCGGCCGAAGCCAAGACCTGGCTCTGTCCCGCCACGCCCGAGCCCGCCCCCGACACCGCCCCGCCGGCGACCGGGACCACCGGCACGACGTCGTAAGGATCGCTCATGGCCAAGACCTTCAAGAACTACGTCGGTGGCGAGTGGGTCGCCCCCGCGACGGACGCCTACTTCCAGAATCGCAACCCGGCCGACACCACGGACCTGATCGGCCGGTTCCCCGACTCCGACCGGCGGGACGTCGAGGCCGCCGTGCGCTCGGCGAAGCGCGGCTTCGCGATGTGGTCGCGGACGCCCGCTCCGGTCCGGGGTGACGTGCTCCGCCGGGTGGGCGACCTGCTGGTCGCGCGGAAGGACGCGATCGCCGATGCGATGACGCGCGAGATGGGGAAGGTGCTGGCGGAAACGCGCGGCGACGTGCAGGAAGGGATCGACACCGCCTACTACGCGGCCACCGAAGGGCGCCGGCTCTTCGGGCACGTGGTCCCGTCCGAGCTCCGATCCAAGTGGGCGATGAGCTACCGCCGTCCGATCGGACTCGTCGGCCTGATCACGCCCTTCAACTTCCCGCTGGCCATCCCCACCTGGAAGATGTTCCCCGCGCTGGTGTGCGGGAACGCCGTGATCATCAAGCCGTCGGAGGACGTGCCGCACACCGTCCACCTGCTGGTCGAGATTCTGCTGGAGGCGGGGCTGCCGGCCGAGGTGGTTCAACTGGTGCACGGACGGGGAGAGACGGTCGGCAAGGCGCTGGTGGAGCATCCCGACGTGCCGGTCATCTCCTTCACCGGCTCGACCGAAACCGGGTCCCTCATCGGCGAGACCTGCGGGCGAATGCACAAGCGTCTGTCGCTGGAGATGGGCGGCAAGAATGCCATGATCGTCATGGACGACGCCGATCTCGACCTGGCGCTGGAGGGAATCCTGTGGGGCGCCTTCGGGACCACCGGCCAGCGCTGCACCGCCACCAGCCGGCTCATCCTTCACCGGAAGATCCACGACCGCTTCCTCCGGCGGCTGGGCGACGCGGTCGAAGGACTGCGCCTGGGCGACGGGCGGGCGGAGCGCACGGACGTCGGCCCGCTGATCCACGAAGCCTCGCGCGACAAGGTGGAGCGCTACGTGGAAATCGGGCAGGAGGAGGGCGCGGAGCTCATGCTCGGTGGCAAGGCGCCGGGCGGCCGTCTCGCCGCGGGGTGGTTCTACCGTCCCACGATCTTCAGTGGCGTCTCGCCGCGCTCGCGGCTGGCGCAGGAAGAGATCTTCGGGCCGGTCCTGAGCGTGATCCGGGTGAGTTCGTTCGACGAGGCGGTCCGAGTGAACAACGGCGTGCGCTACGGGCTCTCCAGCTCGATCTACACCGCGAACGTCGACCTGGCCTTCCGTGCGATGCAGGATCTGGACAACGGCATCACCTACGTCAACGCGCCGACCATCGGCGCGGAGGCGCACCTCCCGTTCGGCGGTGTCAAGGCCACGGGCAACGGGCACCGCGAGGGCGGGTGGGAAGTCTACGACTTCTACTCGGAGACGAAGGTCTGCTACGTGGACTATTCCGGCGTGCTGCAACGCGCGCAGATCGACGCGGTTGAGCTGTAGCGTTCGCGCGCCGTCGTGTGATGCGAGTCACCAGGGTACGCCAAGCGCTTCGCTCCATTGCGCTCCCCAGAGCGCGCGAGTAAGGTTCCCCCAAGCATCCCCATGTCCAGGACGAGGTCCAGTCGCATGCGTCCAATGCAGGTCGGTTCCGGCAGGCGAGGTCCGTCGTTCGACGAGGGGTCGCTCGACCAATATCTCCGCGAGATCAGCAAGTATCCGCTGATTCCGCAGGAGGAGGAAGTCAGGCTGGCGCAGCGTATCCGCGTCGGTGAAGCAGAAGCGCTCGACAAGCTTGTCCGCAGCAATCTCCGCTTCGTGGTCTCGGTCGCCAAGAAGTATCAGAACCAGGGCGTCTCGCTCGCCGACCTGATCAACGAGGGCAACCTCGGCCTGATCCGCGCGGCGCACAAGTTCGACGAGACCAAGGGCATCAAGTTCATCTCGTACGCGGTGTGGTGGATCCGCCAGGCCATCCTTCAGGCGCTGGCCGAGCAGAGCCGCATCGTGCGCGTGCCGCTCAACCGCGCGGGGACGCTGCATCGGATCGGGAAGCGCTCGTCGGCGCTGCTGCAGGAGCTCGGCCGGGAGCCGACGCCGTCGGAGATCGCCGAGGGCATGGACATCTCGATGGAGGAAGTGCAGAAGACGCTCTCCATCTCCCAGAACCACCTCTCGCTCGACGCGCCCCTCACGCCGGGCGAAGACAACAAGCTCCTCGACTACCTGCCCGACACGCAGAACCCGGGGCCCGACTCCGAGACCTTCGAGCACGCGCTCACCGAGTCCATCGAGGAAGTGCTCTCCACGCTCAAGGAGCGGGAGGCGAAGATCCTGCGCCTCTACTTCGGTCTCGACGGGCCCGAGCCGATGACGCTGGAGGAGATCGGCAGCCTCCTCGGCATCACCCGCGAGCGCGTCCGGCAAATAAAGGAAAAGGCGCTGAGCCGCCTCCGGCACGTGAGCCGGGCGCGCGCGCTGGAGAGCTTCCTGGCCTAGCCGTCTTGGCCGGCCGCGCGCCGGTTCTCCGCCCGCAGCTCCCTTCGTATTCTCTCGACCCATCCAGCGACCATGGCCAGCAACGCCTCCTTCGACATCTCGACCGGCGCCGACCTGCAGGAAGTCGACAACGCCGTCAACCAGGCGCTGAAGGAGATCGCGCAGCGCTACGACTTCAAGGGCACCCACTGCACCATCGAGTTCGACCGGCCGAAAGCGGAGATCCGTCTCGCGGCTGACGACGAATTCCGGATGGACGCGCTGGTGGACGTGCTGCAGACCCGGATGATCAAGCGGGGCGTCCCGGTGAAGAACCTGAAGGTGGGCGACCTGATCCAGGGGACCGGCCAGTCGGTGCGACGGACGGTCTCGCTCACGCAGGGGATTCCGCAGGACGTGGCGAAGAAGATCGTGAAGGCGGTCAAGGACGGTGGCTTCAAGAAGATCCAGCCGACGATCCAGGGCGACGAGATCAGGGTCACCAGCCCGTCCAAGGACGACCTGCAGACGGTCATCGCCTTCCTGCGGGGCGAGGACTTCGGCATCGAGCTCAAGTTTGGCAATTACCGCGGCTGACCGCTCCGCGCTGGTGGGCGCGGCGATGGCCGTGCTCGCTGCTCTGATCGTGGTGGGGAGCTGCAGCCCGGCGTCGCCACCCGCAACCCAGCCCGCTCCAGAGGACACGGCGGCGCGGCCGACGCAACCAGCGCCGGCGGCGGCACCGGAGCCGCCACCGCTCCGCCCCGAGCAGCCAACGGTCGAGTCCGAGGGGCCGGGCGAGCCGCAGCTGCGGATCGGCCTCGCCGCCGGGGTGTCCTCCGCCCTGATCGGCGGCGGTGCCGAGCTGATGGTGACCGATCCGAGCGGCGCGACGCTCGCGCCGATACCGGCGGGCGAGCAGTGGCGGGTGGTGCCGGCCGGCACCGGCGTTTCGGTCCAGCCGCCGGGACGGGCGGGCTCGACCCCATCGGAGATGATCGTAGTGGTCACCACCGATCCGACCGAGTTCGTGCGGGTGAACGGCCGGGCGTACCGGGGTGTGGTGGAGATCGTCCGGGGCGCCGAAGGGCTGACGCTGGTCAATCGCCTGCTGCTCGAGACCTACCTTGCGGGCGTGGTGTCCGCCGAGATGGGCCGCCGGACGCCGGCCGAGTTCGAGGCGCTCAAGGCGCAGGCGGTGGTCTCCCGAACCTATGCGGTGCGCAACCGCGGCCGGCGCCGCGCGCTGGGATTCGATCTCCACGCCGGCGTCGCCGATCAGGTATACATCGGCGCGGGGTCGGAAACTCCCGAGGGAGTGGAGGCGGTGCGTGCCACGCGCGGCATGGCGCTGACCTACCAGGGCGCCCCGATCGATGCCTTCTACTATTCCACCTGCGGTGGACGGACCGCGGAAGGCGTCGAAGCGTTCGCGGCGGCGTCCCGGCCCTATTTGCGTTCCTTCGCGGACGTGGATGAGGTGGGCCAGGACTATTGCCGGATCTCCCCCCGCTATCGGTGGCGTGAGGAGTGGACCGGCGATGCCTTGCGCACCACGCTCAGCCGCACGCTCCCCGTAGCCACCAAGGTGCGGGCCGATCAGGTCAGCGAGGTGCGCGACGTGTGGGTGGCCACGCGATCGCCCTCCGGTCGCGTGGCCAGGCTCGGGATCACGCTGCGGGCGGACCAGGTCATGATCACGGGCCAGGCGGTCCGCCAGGTGCTGCGTCCCGCGTCGGGAGACCTGCTGCGCAGCTCGGCCTTCACCCTGACGCCCACCGGAGCCGGTCGCACCGTGAGCCGCCTGGTCGCCGAGGGCCGAGGCGCGGGGCACGGCGTGGGCATGTGCCAGTGGGGCGCGGTGGGCCGCTCGCGCGCGGGGCACCACTTTGAGCGCATCCTCGCGGCCTACTACCCCGGCGCAGCGGTTCAGCGGATCTATTGAGGCTCCATCCCAGGAGGAGCGCATGACGGCGAATCGGTCCGGCGGCGAGCGGCTCAAGGTCGGGATCATCGGGGGCGGCGCGATCACCCAGGTCGCGCATCTCCCGGTCCTGAAGAAGCTCAAGACGATCGAGGTGCATGCCATCTGCGATACCGATCTCCCCAAGGCGCGTGCCCTGGCGGATCGTTTCGGAGTGAAGGACGCGTTCGACGACATCGAGGATCTGCTGCGCTTCGAGGCCCTCGACGCCGTGGTGATCTGCTCCCCCAATCACCTGCACGAATCCCACATCCTCGCCGCCCTCTCGGCGAATCTCCATGTCCTGGTCGAAAAGCCGCTCGCCATGTCGGCCGCGAGCGCGCAGCGGATCATCCGCGCGGCCGAGAAGCGCAACCGCATCGTCATGGTGGGGATGAACCACCGGTACCGCCCCGACGTCCAGATCGTCCGCAGCTTCGTGCAGAGCGGCGAGCTCGGCACGATCGAGAGCGTGCGCGGCAGTTGGCACGTGTTCCGCCCCGGCCGGGCGCAGTTGGGCTGGAGACAGAAGCGGGACCAGGCCGGCGGCGGCGCGATGCTCGATCTCGGCCTCTCGATTCTCGACCTCGGGCTCTGGCTGGGCGGCAACCCGGCCCCCATCCGCGTGAGCGCCTGTCTGGACGTGACCGGGAAGGACCGGGCGGTCGAGCAGAGCGGCAGCGCGTTCGTGGTATGCGAGAACGGGATGTCGCTGTTCGTGGACGTGACCTGGCACCACCTGGGCGAAGGCGAGCGGTTCGGCGTGGGTCTCCGGGGCAGCAAGGGCAGCGCGGCGATCAACCCGCTCACGGTCTGGAAGGAGCTCAACGGCGTTCCGGTGGACGTCTCGCCGACCGGATCGGGCAGTCGGGAGAACGCCTTCACTGCGTCGTACCGCGCCGAGTGGGCCCACTTCGAGGCGGCGATCGCCGGTGAGGCCAAAGTGCCGTCGCTCCAGGAACACCTGGTGCTTCATAAGGTGGCCGACGCCATCTACAAGTCGGCCCAGGATGGACGAGACGTGGAGCCGTGACCGGAGCCTGCCGGCCGAGGGGGCGGTGGGGCGGGGCGGCACTGGCCTTGGGGCTGATACTCGCGATCGGACGACCGGGGGCCGGCGCGGCGCAGAATCGGGAGCCCCAGCCCGCCGGCTCCGAGCTCCGGGTCTACCTCATGACCATGGGTCCGGGGAGCGAGGTGTGGGAGCGGTTCGGCCACAACGCGATCTGGATCGACGATCCGTCGGTCGAGCCGGACACGGCGTACAACTACGGCCTGTTCGACTTCCGGCAGGAGAACTTCCTGCTGCGGTTCATTCGGGGGCAGATGTGGTACTGGATGGCGGGCTTTCCCGCGCAGCCGTACGTCGAGACCTACGTGCACGACAACCGCTCGGTCTGGCTGCAGGAGATCAACCTGCCGCCTGCCGCGCGTCTCGATCTCCGTAATTTCCTCCGCTGGAACGAGCGGCCGCAGCATCGGTTCTATCACTACGACTACTATCGGGACAACTGCTCCACCCGTGTCCGGGATGCGCTCGATCGCGTGATCGGCGGGGCGATCAAGGCTCAGACACAATCACTTCCCACGGGCACCACGTACCGGTTCCACACCCAGCGACTCACCTCGAACGACCCGCTCGTCTTCACCGGCCTGCTGCTCGCGCTGGGCGAAGGCGTGGATCGGCCGATCTCTGCGTGGGAGGAGATGTTCCTCCCGATGGCGATGCGGGAGCACGTCCGCCAGGTGACGATACCGGGGGAGGGTGGAGCCCGGGTTCCGCTGGTCGGCGGTGAGCGCACGCTGTTCGAGTCCAGCGCCCCGCTCCCTCCGGTCACGCCACCCTCGTGGCTGCTCTGGTACCTGGCGCTCGGCGCCGCGATCGGATCGCTCGCCGTGATCCTGGGCGTCAGGGCCGGACGAGGTGCGTCCGGGCGCATGGGGCTGGGTGTCGTGGTGGCGGGGTGGGGAATCCTTGGCGGACTGGGCGGCCTCATCCTGACCGGCCTCTGGGCCTTCACCGACCACGCGATGGCCTACCGCAACGAGAACGTGCTCCAGCTGAATCCGCTGGTCCTCGCCCTCGGGATCCTGGGACCGCTCGCGCTCGCGCGGGCGCGGTGGGCGCGAGGCATGGCCCTCGCCTTGGCCAATGTCGTGGTGCTGCTCTCTGTGGCGGGGCTGATGATCCAGGCGTTGCCCGGTGTGGACCAGGTGAACGGGGCGGTGATCGCCCTCGCGCTGCCGATTCATCTGGGCGTCGCGCTGGGGCTCCGGCGCGGTCTGGGAGCCGACGGCTAGCTGCCGCTGACCCTGGCGAGCGCCGAGCGGGCCTCGTCGAATTGGGGGAAGGCCGTCACCGCGGCCTGGTAGAATTCGCGAGCCTTCGCACGGTCGCCCCGGCTCTCGTGCAGCAGTCCCCGGCTGTAGGCGGTGATCGCGTCGGTGGGAACCGGCGGTGGCGCCGCGCCTGCCGGGAAAGCCGCCAGCCCCGCCGCGGCGACGATCCGCTCGGCCACCGATTGCACGATCGAGGCGAGCTGGGCCCGATCCTGCAGCTTTGGGTCGTCGTTGGAAACGACCTTGATGATCTCCCCGGTCCGCGCATCCACCACCCGCGCGTTCACCCGGAACTTTCCATAGAAGTCCGCGAAGCTCCCGGTGACCGCGTAGCGGGAGCCGGTCGCCTTGCCCATGGCGGCAGCGCCGGCGGCGTCCACCCGCTGTGAGGGCCCGAGGTTGGCGGCCCGCATCGCGCGATCGAGACGCTGGCCCTCGACTGCCTCCGCGCCGGGGTGCCTGCCGATCGCCCGGGCGAGCATCGCCGGCAGTCCCACCTGCAGGGCCTCGAAGACTTCCTTGTCCTGGCCGTAGGACCCGGTGTTCTCGAACGGCAACAGCGCGAACCGTCCGGCACCGTCCTGCGCCCATCCGGTGGATGTCCCGCACAGCACCGCCGCCGCCGCCAGCCACGCCATCCGCATCGCTCGCCTCCTCACAATGGGAGCTCCATTCCCTCGAACGCGGCGTCCACCTCGAGGTCGTGCGTGGTTCGCGCGGCGAACGCTCGGGTGTCGTCCAGCAGGCGATCGAGGGCGTCGTCATCGTGCTCCGGCTCGTGGTGGAACAGGATCAGTCGTCGGCATCCGGCTTCGGCCGCCAGCGCGACGGCTTCCCTGGGGGTCGAGTGTCCCCAGCCGCAGCGGGCCTTGATGATCTGCTCGGCGTACATCGCGTCATGGATCAGCGTATCGGTCCCGGCGAGGAACTCGACCAGTCGCGCGCGCCACTGAGCCTTCACCGGATACCCGGCGCCTTCGCCCAGCTCGTTGTCGGTCAGGTACGCGACGCGCCGGCCGCCGCTGGCGGGAGAGAGGCGGTACCCGAGCGTGGTCCCCGGATGCCGCAGCCTGAAGGCGCGAACCTCGAAGTCCGCGAGCTCGACGTCTCCTTCCGTGATCTCGTTGACCTGAATCGAGGCGGCCAGCGCGCGGAGGGGCACCGGAAACACCATCGGGTCCATCTGGCGACGGAGGATTTCCTCCAGCGCGACGCCTTCCTGCGCCGCCCCGAAGATGCAGAACGCGTTGCCCGGGGCGCTCAGCGGCTTGAAGAACGGCAGGCCCTGGATGTGATCCCAGTGGGTGTGGGAGAGCAGGATGTCGGCGGAGATGGCGGCGGTGGGCGCTCCGGTCATGAGCTCGTGGCCCAGCGGCCGGAGGCCGCTGCCGGCGTCGAGAATGACGAGACGGCCGTCGGGACCCGAGATGCTCACGCAGGCGGTGTTGCCACCGTAGCGCGCGGTTCTCGGGCCTGGCGTAGGAATCGAGCCGCGGGTTCCCCAGAACTTCAGAGCGTAGCTCACCAGGGGTGCCCCGGCAGGCGAGGGGACATACGTGAACGTCGTCCGTCCCGGTCGGAGCCGGCAACGGCCGCAATCACCGTCCGGCCGTGACTGCCGTCACGCCCGTCGGGCGGCGAGCATGAGCGAGTGTCTGTCCTTGAGCGTTATGTCTTTGCGGGTGACCGCGATGATGCCCCGCTCCACGAGATTCCGCATGGTGCGGGAGACGGTTTCGCGGCTGGAGCCGATCATCTGGGCGATGGTGTGGTGCGTGAGCTTGCGGGTGATGTGGTCGCCGCCCTCGTCGTCCGCCATACGGAGCAGGAGGTGGGCGACCCGTCCGTTCACGTCGAGCAGCACCAGGCTGCCGATCTTCTCGTCGGCCCGGCGAAGCCGGCGCGAGATCTCCTTGAGCAGCGCGATCCCGACTTCGGGTGAGTGCCGAAGCCGGGCGTGAAAATCTTCGCGCCGGAGCACCAGCAGGCTCGAATCCTCCATCGCGATGACGTGGGCCGACCTCGGCTCCTCGTCGATTACGGCCATCTCCCCGAAGAAGCTCCCCTCGCCGAGCACCGAGAGAATGACCTCGCGCCCGTCCTCGGCGATCAGCACGACCTTGACCTGGCCCGCCGCCACCAGGAACAGCGCGTCTCCCGGATCGTCCTCGAAGACGATGACGCTGCCCTTGGGATAGCTGCGCTCGCGGGTCAGATCGGCAAAGGCGGCCAGATCGGCTTCACCCAGGCCGGAGAAGAGGGGGACCTTACGGAGAACCTCGGATGGGGACAGCGGCACGGGAGCCTCGCGGTATCGCGGAAGTAGTTGGCGATAGCATACTTGCGCTACGTTGGCGTGTCAACGTCATTATTCTACGCGGCGAGCGCGCTTGCCGGCCGGAGCGTGCGGCCGTACACTGCCGTCCGGAACACCCAAGAATAGGTTGCTGCGTGGCATTTCCCACTCAGTTCATCACCCTGCTCACCGCCGCCCGTGCCCGAAGGCACGAGCAGTGGTTGTCGCCGTCTCAACTTGCGGCGCTGCGCAGTGCGCGCCTCGGTCGGCTCATCCGTGCGGCCGCGCGGACCGCCCATTACGGCAGGCTGTTTCGCGATGTCGGTTTTGAGCCGGGCGACGCTGTCGGCGAGCTCGCACTGCGCCGCCTTCCATTGCTGGACAAGTCCAGCCTTCACGCCGCCGAAGACAATGGACTGCTCTCCCAGCCGATCGACCGCCTCTTTCCCGTCACCACATCGGGCTCGACCGGCCAGCCGCTCCGCGTGTATCGCAGCGGGCACGATCAGGCGGAGGTCTCCGCCATCTGGTCGCGAGTGCTGCACGCCTACGGACACGGCTTCTTCGACCGCCAGGTGAACATCAACACGGGTCGCGCGGTGGCCCGCAGCGGACCGGTAGCACTGCTTCGGCGATTCGGCGTCCTTCCCGAGATCCGCCACGTCTCCAGCTTCGAATCGGTCGATCACCAGATCGACATTCTCCGCGCGTGTCAGCCGCACACCTTCAGCGCCTACGCGATCAGCCTGGAGACGATCGCCGAAGCGCTGGTGGATCGGGGGATCGCCGACGTCCGGCCGAAGGTGGTGTTCAGCGCGGCCATGCCGTTGAGCGACCGCGGGCGGGCGCTGGCGACGGAGGCCTTTGGCGTGGCGCCGCTCGACGTCTACGTCGCGGCCGAGCTGGGCACGATCGGGTGGGAATGCCCGGTGGAGCGGGGCACGCTGCACCTGAACGACGACATGCAGATCGTGGAGATTCTGGACGACCAGGGGCAACCGGTTCCCGACGGCGAGACCGGCGAGGTGATCGTCACCCAGCTCGGCTGTCTGGCGCAGCCGCTCCTGCGTTATCGGCTGGGAGATCTGGCGGCACGGATCCCCGGTGTCTGTCCCTGCGGGCGTGGCCTCGCGCGCCTGAGCCCGGTGCAAGGACGGACCCGCCATGTCATCCGAACCGCGGGGGGTCGCATCCTCTACGGCATGATGGTGTCCACGGTCGTCAAGCCGTTCCAGGAGGTCCGGAGGTGGCAGCTCCGGCAAACCGGACCGGACACGCTCGACCTGCTCGTCGTTCCGGCGTCCAGCTGGCGTCAGGAGGTATCCGGTCAGATCCGCCGCCGACTCGACGAGCAGTTCGGCCCCGGACTCCGCTTCCAGGTCCTCCCCGTGGACGACATTCCGCTGGCCCCCAGCGGCAAGCTCCAGACGATCGTCCCGCTGGCGGATTCGATGGTCTCCGCGACTGCCGGGCGCGATTCCTGACCCGTGCGACCCGGCGTTTCCAAGGGCGTTCAGCCACCGGGACTGTCCCCTACCGTCTGATAGGGTTAGCCGATAGATTTCCCGGCTAACTTGGAACAGGAGTTCGCAGTGAAGGCCGATCTTCATCCCGTGTACAAGAAGCTGACCGCGGTCTGCGCGTGCGGCAATTCGTTCGAGACCCGCTCGACCTCGGCGTCCATTCACGTGGAAGTGTGCGCCCAGTGTCACCCGTACTTCACGGGCAAGCAGCGTCTCATGGACACCGCTGGCCGGGTGGACCGTTTCCGCCGGAGATATCAGAGCGAACCGGCCGCCGCACCCAAGGCGTAGGCGGTGGAGGGCAGGCTCCGCCAGGCACTGCAGCGGGCGGAGGAAGTCGGCAGGGCACTCGCCGACCCGCTCGTCGCCCGCGACCCGGCCCAGCTCAAGACGCTCGGGCGCGAGCACACACGGCTCGCGCCCGTCGTGCGTCTGGCCGGTCGACTCGCGCGGCTCCAGCGCGAGCTGGTCGATGCGCGCGAGCTGTCGGACGAGTCCGATCCCGAGCTCGCGGCCCTCGCCCGCGCCGACGTCACGCGCCTCGAGCCCGAGGTGGACGCCGTCAGCGAGGAGCTTCACGCGCTGCTCCTTCCGCAGGACCCCCACGACGCCCGCGACGCCATCGTCGAGATCCGCGCCGGCACCGGCGGGGACGAGGCCGCCCTCTTCGCCGCGGATCTCTACCGCATGTACCAGCGCTTCAGCGAGCGCCACGGACTCTCCTGGGAGCCGATGTCACTCAGCGACGGCACGCTCGGCGGGCTCAAGGAAGCGATCATCGCGGTGCGAGGTGAGGGAGCGTTCGGGCTGTTGCGGCTCGAGTCCGGCGTCCACCGGGTGCAGCGCGTGCCGGCGACCGAGACGCAGGGCCGGATTCACACGTCGGCCGCGACCGTGGCGGTCCTGCCGGAGGCGGAAGAGGTGGACGTGAAGATCGAGGACAAGGACCTGCGGGTGGATGTGTTCCGCTCCTCGGGCCCCGGCGGGCAGAGCGTGAACACGACCGACAGCGCGGTGCGGATCACTCACCTCCCCACCGGCCTCGTCGTCAGCCAGCAGGATCAGAAGTCGCAGCAGCAGAACAAGCTCAAGGCGATGGAAGTGCTGCGCGCGCGCCTGCTCGATCGGATGATCTCGGAGCAGGAGGCGGCCCGCTCGCGGGATCGCCGGGCGATGGTGGGTACCGGCGACCGGTCGGCCAAGATCAGGACCTACAACTTTCCCCAGAGCCGGGTCACCGACCACCGCATCAACGTCTCGGTCCACAATCTGGCGGACGTCATCGACGGCCGCCTCGACGAGCTGGTGGATGCGCTTCGGATGGCGAGCCGTCAGGAGCAGGATGCTGTCTGACGCCCCCCCGACCCGCCGGGCCGTGCTGGCGGAGGTCGCCGCGCTGCTCGCCGCGGGTGGGATCGCCGAGCCTCGTCGCGAGGCGCTCCGGCTCTGGAGCGACCTGCATGGTACGTCGGCGGCGGATGCACTGGTGGACGGGGACGTGGCCGACGAGTCGGGCTCGGCGGAGCTGCTTCGTCGCGCCGCGCGTCGGCGCGCTGCCGGCGAGCCCTTGGCGCACGTCGTCGGCACGGCCGGGTTCCGCACGCTGACCCTCGCGTCCGACAGCCGCGCATTGATCCCGCGGCCGGAGACGGAAGGACTGGTGGACCTGGTGCTCGCGCGCGTGCGGAGCGGTCGCATCGCGGACATCGGGACCGGGAGCGGATGCCTGGCGCTGAGCCTGTCGGTCGAAGGCGAGTACCGCGAGGTTTGCGCGGTGGATTCCTCCGCCGCCGCACTTGCGCTGGCGGCGGAGAACCTCGCTGCCGTGGGGGCGCCGGTGCGCCTGATCCGAGGGGATCTGTGCAACCCTCTTCGCACGGCCTCGTTCGACGCGATGGTCTCCAATCCCCCCTATCTTTCCGCCGCGGAGTACACATCGCTCGATCCGTCGGTCCGGCGCTGGGAGCCGGCCGCTGCGCTGGTGAGCGGCCCCGATGGCCTGGATGCGACGAATCGGCTGCTGCGGGAGTCGCGCCGGGTGCTGCGAGCCGGAGGCTGGCTCGCAATGGAAGTGGATTGCACGCGGGCGGCGCGAGTGGCCGCCGCCGCGGGCGCCTTGGGCTGGATGGACGTCGCCATCCATGCCGACCTATTCGGACGCGAGCGTTACCTGCTCGCTCGGAGGAGCGCATCACCGTGATCTGGGACAAGGCACAAGAGCTCGGCCGTCAGATCGGCCAGTCCGCGGAATACCAGGCGCTCCGGCGCGCCGAGTCGACCCTCCGCGAGGACAAGGAGACGGTCACCAAGCTGGATCAGATCCAGACGCTGGCCCGCAAGGTCGATCAGGCGATCGCGCAGGGCCAGATGCCGGACCAGCCGACGTCGGACGCCTACGAGGCCGCGGTGCGCGACCTGGAGACCAGCTCGGTCGGCCAGGCGTACGTGGTCGCGCGCGCCAACTTCGAGAAGCTGATGGCGCGGGTGAACCAGCAGATCAGCGAAGGCATGGAGAAGGGCGTGACCAGCAGCATCATCACGCTGGGATGAGCCGGCCGGGGCTGTTCGTCGTCCTCGAGGGACCCGACGGAGCGGGGAAGTCCACGCTGGCCGCCGCGGTGGTCGACCGCATGCGCCAGGGCGGGCTGGATCCGGTGGTGGTGCGCGAGCCGGGCGGTACCCACGCCGCGGAGATCGCGCGTCGGGCGCTGCTCGACCCGGCCCATCCGATCGGTCCCGTGTCGGAGCTGTTCTTCTATCTCGCGGCGCGCGCCGACCTGGTGCAGTCCGTGATCCAACCGGCCCTCGCGGAGGGCCGGTTGGTGCTTTCGGACCGTTTCGCGCTCACCACAGAGGCCTATCAGATGGCCGGTCGAGGGCTCCCAGCAGCGGTGGTGATCCCGGCGAACCGGCTGGCGGCGCACGACCTCGTCCCGGACCTCACGCTGATTCTAGACCTTCCGCCGGAAGTCGCTCAGGGACGGCAGGTTGCGGGCGGAAAGCAGCTCGATCGACTGGAGCAGGAGAGCGCCGAATTCCACCGCCGGGTCGAGGCCTTCTATCTGGCGGCGCAGGGGGACGGCGTGCGACATTTGGATGGGCGACTGTCGCCGGACCAGCTCTTGCAAGCCGCATGGGACGAGATCGTGCGTTTGGCGCCCGGGAGGCTGGGCGCGGTAACGGGTTAAGTTGCATCGGGGGGGCCGGCGAGGGGCCGGCTCGGGTCTTTTCCGCGGGAGTGGAGGCAGGTATGAGGCAGCGCTGGGGCATCATCGCGACCGTGTCCGTCATCTCGTTCCTGAGCGGCGGCTGGCTACTGCAGCGCGGCACGGCCGTGGGCGGCAACGTCTACCAGCAGGCCCGCCTGTTCGACGACGTGCTCGGACACGTCAGCGCCTACTACGTCGACTCCCTCGGTGAAACCGACCTGTACCAGAAGGCCACCCAGGGCATGCTGGAGCAGCTCAAGGATCCGTACTCGGTCCTGCTGACCGGCGACGACTACAAGGCGCTCACCGAACAGACCTCCGGCAACTACGCGGGTCTCGGCATCCAGATCGACGTGCGCGAAGGCTGGATCACCGTGGTGTCCCCGCTTCCCGAGACGCCCGCCGAGAGGGCCGGCATCCTCACCGGCGACCAGATCGTCGAGGTGGACGGCAAGTCCACCGAGGGCTGGAGGAACGACGAGGCGGTGAAGGCACTCCGCGGCGAGGCCGGCAGCAAGATCACCCTCACCGTGCGCCGGACCGGCATCCCCGCGCCGATCAAGTATGCCCTCACGCGCGCCCAGATCCACATCAAGTCGGTACCCGCCGGGACGCTCTTCGAGGGAGGCGTCGGCTACATCTCACTCAGCCCGGTCAGCGAGACTTCCGCCGGCGAGCTCCGGCAGGAGATCGCGGCGATGAAGCGGCGCGGGATGAAGTCGATGGTCCTCGACCTTCGCTTCAACCCCGGCGGCTTGCTCGATCAGGGCGTCGAGGTCTCCGACCTCTTCCTCGACGCGAAGCAGGAGATCGTCTCCACCCGCGGCCGCGCGCGCGGGTCCACCAAGCAGTTCTACGACGATGCACGGCAGACCTGGCCCGAGCTCCCCATCGTCGTGCTGGTGAACGAGGGGACGGCGAGCGCCGCGGAGATCATCGCCGGCGCGCTGCAGGATCACGACCGTGCGGTGGTGGTCGGGACGCCGACGTTTGGCAAGGGACTGGTGCAGACGCTCTTCCCCTTGGGCGAAGGGGTCGCCCTCAAGCTGACCACCGCCCGCTGGTTCACGCCGAGCGGACGCACCATCCAGCGCACCGTCGGTAGCGAGGAGGAGCAGGCGGAGGTCGCCTCGTTCGAAGCGAGGGACACTGTGCCGGGTGCGCCCAAGCCCGCAGCGACGGACTCGGCCATCCGCGAGCGCCCCGTCTACCGCACGACGGCGGGCCGGGTGGTGCGCGGCGGCGGCGGCATCGTGCCGGACATGGTCGTGCGCCTCGACTCGCTCAGCGATTCGGAGCGGGAGTTCGCCAAGGCGCTCGGCGCCAACCTCCCCCAGTACCGCGACGTGCTGACCTCGTTCGCGCTCGAGCAGAAGAGCGCCAAGAAGGTGACCTCGGAGAGCTTCACCGTGACGCCGGACATGCGCCAGCGCGTGTATCAGCGCCTCAAGGAGAAGGGCGTGGAGCTGACGCCCGCCGAGTTCGCGCAGGGTGGTCGTCTGGTGGATGAGCAGCTCGGCTACGAGATCGCGCGGTACGTCTTCGGGCGGCCGGCGGAATTCCGTCGCCGCGTGGCGGCCGATCTCCAAGTGCAGACCGCGCTCGACCTGCTGCGCCACGCGCAGAGCCCGAAGGAGCTGCTGGGCCTGGCGGTGGCCGGCAAGCGGCCGGCACCAGGCAACTAGACCCACATCGAGACTCGAGCCCGCCGAGCCCGGCCGCCCCACGGGCGTGCCGGGCTCGACGATTTCTGCGGACAACCACTCGCTCCGGAGCGCGGATGGCCCGATCATGCGTGACCATCCTCGGGGCCGGTCGCATGGGCCAGGGACTCGCGCTCGCGCTCGGCGGAGCGGGGTATGAGGTCCGGCTCGTGTCCCGGTCCTCGCGTCCCGTGGCGACCCCTCTGCACCTGTTCGAGGGATCTCGGCCCCTTGCCCTGCGCGGCGCGGCCATCGCCCTGCTGGCGGTGCCCGACGGCGCGATCACGCCGCTCGCCCAGGAGCTGAGGCAGGACGGTGCGGTCGCGGCCGATCAGGTCGTCCTCCATCTGTCGGGCCTTCGGGATCGAGCCGCGCTGGCACCGCTGACCACGAGCGGCGCCGCCCTCGGCTCGTTCCATCCTCTCCAGACGATCTCCGATCCGGCGACCGCCGCCGCGCGGTTGGCGGGGGCCTATGCCGGAATCGAAGGCGACGAGCGGGCGGTGGCCGCGGCGGCGGACCTCGCCCGCGCACTGCGCATGGAGCCCGTGGTCCTGCCGCCGGGCGCCAAGGCGGCCTATCATGCCGGCGCCGCGCTCGCGGCGAATTACACCACCGCGCTGGTGGCCGTTGCCGAGAGGCTGGCCCGGTCGGCCGGTATCCCCGCCCAGACCGCCAACCGCCTCTACCTGCCGCTCATCCGGGGAGCGGCCGCCAACCTCGAGGCCGGACCCGCGGCAGCGCTCACAGGGCCCGTACGGCGCGGTGACGCCGCCACGGTGGCCGCGCATCTCGACGTGCTCGAGGGCGACGATCGCCAGCTGTATGTCCTGCTGGCCCGGGAGGCCCTCCGCCTGGCGGCGGAGGCTGGACTGGAACCCGCCGCCATCGCACGGGTGGCCCAGGTCCTCGGGTCGAAACTTTCGGGATCGGACATCCTTACGGACAGGTAACGTCCGCAGTAATTCCCTCACCGAGGTATCCATGTTTCGACGGTGGACGGTGCTCGCGGCAGCCGTGGTGGTCTCCGGCGTCACCAGCGGGTGGTTCCTGCAGCGCGAGGTCGCCCTCGACGGCAACGTGTATCAGCAGGCCAGGCTCTTCGAGAACGTCCTCGCGCACGTCCGGGACTACCAGGTGGATTCCGTCGGGGAGCCCGAGCTCTACCGCAAGGCGACCGAGGGCATGCTCACGCAGCTGCATGATCCCTACGCCGCGCTTCTCGCCGGCAAGGACCTCGAGAAGCACGTCGAGCGCACCACCGGCGACTACGCGGGGATCGGACTGCTGGTGGATGCGAGAAACGGGTGGGTTACGGTGGTGACGCCGATGGCCGATTCACCGGCTGAGCGCGCGGGCATCCGCCCCGGCGACCAGCTCTTCGAGGTGGACGGGGTCTCGGCGGCCGACTGGACGCTCGATCGCGCCGTCCAGGCGATGCGCGGGGCGCTGGGTTCCCCGATCGACATCGCGGTCCAGCGCGAGGGGGCCGCCGTGCCGATCCGGCACCGCCTCGTGCGCGAGCGGATTCACCAGCGGGCGGTGCCGCCGGGCATTCTGCTGCCGGACAGCGTCGGCTACCTCAGCATGACGATCGTCCGGGAGCACGCGGCCAAGGAGCTGGAGAGCGAGGTCACGCGGCTCCAAGCGCTCGGAATGAGGGTCCTGCTGCTGGATCTGCGTGCCAATCCCGGCGGTCTCCGGGACGAGGCGGTGGACATCGCGGACCTGTTCCTCGATCCGCGCGAGGAGATCCTGGTGAGTCGCGGACGCGCGCCGGGCGACAACCACCGCTGGAGCGACTACCGTCCGCAGCGCTGGCCAGGCCTTCCGGTGGTCGTCCTGGTGAGTGGGGGAACCGCCAGCGCGGCCGAGATCATCGCCGGCGCGCTCCAGGACCACGACCGCGCCCTGATCGTGGGCGACACCACCTACGGCAAGGGAATCGTGCAGACCGTGTTCACCCTGTCGAACGAGGTGGCGCTGCGACTCACGACCGCGCGGTGGTTCACGCCCAGCGGCCGGTCCATCCAGGCACCGGCGCTCGATTCCGTGATGGGTCACGAGGCGAGTGCGCCGTCCGCGGCGACTTATTCGAGCGGGGGGCGTCGGCTGGTGTCGAGCGGGGGATTGGTGCCTGACGTCGTCCTGGGTGCCGATACGCTGACCACGCCGGAGGCGCTGTTCGCGCAGACGCTGGGCACGCAGATCCCCGTGTTCCGCGATGTGCTCACCGGCTACGCACTCGAGCTCAAGAAGGGGCGTGAGGTTCGAAGCGAGGACTTCGAGATCACGGCCGCCATGCGGGCGGAGGTGCGGAGGCGGCTGGGGGGGCGGGGGGTCGCGATGGCGGACAGCGTGTTCGCGGGAGGAACCCGCATCGTGGACGAGCAGCTGGGTTACGAGATCGCCCGGTATGCCTTCGGCCCGATGGCCGAGCGACGCCGGCGCGCGAGCACCGATCAGCAGGTGCAGCGAGCCATGGAACTGGTGCGGGGGACTACGTCACCACAGGCGCTGCTCGGCCTGGCCGAGGGAGAGCGACCGCAGGTTCACTGATCCACGATTCGCACGCCCGACGGCACCGCGAACGTGAACGTGGCGTCGGGCACCCGCCGATTCAATTTCAGATTCGACAGCGCAAGGGAGCGGACGGCTCCGCTCTTCTCGGTAATCTCCAGCCGCCGGGGCAGACCGTCCTGCCGGTCGAGCCAGATCACGGCCCGGTCGAACGGGAGGTCGGGAACCGACGGCGTCAGCTCGATCACATCCAGCGTCCGGCCACCGATCTTGGCCTGCTCCAGATACCTCGCGGTGTAGCGCTCGGCTGGGCGGTCGAGCAGCCACGCGAGCAGGTTGTAGCCATAGATGGGACCGCCGCTCGGCACCGCGAGGCGGAGCACCTGGCCCGGCACGGTACTGGGCGTGTACACCCACACGTGTGAGCCGTCCACGATCACCGCCTCGCCCTTCGGATCGCTGAACCGCATCGAGAGCTTCGAGGGCCCAGCCTGGATCAGGGTGCCGCGGCTCTCGGCGCTGTCGATCATCGGGTTGTCGATCACCTGCACGAAGTCGGCGCTGAGGCTGGCGAGCGAGCGGTAGACGCGCGAGGACCGCCCCACGATCGCCTGGGCGTCCTGGGCCTGCGCGGTCGGTGCGGCCGCCGACAGCGCGGCGAGGGCCAGCCAGATACCGGCGAGGAGGTGACGCATCACGTCCGTACCCCTGCCGGTTCGGCCAGCCGACGTCCGATCGCCTCGACGATGAGTCGGGTCTCGCGCATGAGCCGCTCGAACTGCGCGGGGTAAAGGCTCTGCGCTCCGTCGGACAACGCGCGATCGGGCGTGGGGTGGACCTCGATCAGGAGCCCGTCGGCGCCGGCGGCGACGGCCGCCCGGGCCATCGGTATCACCATGTCGCGGTGCCCCGTGCCATGGCTCGGATCGGCCACGATCGGCAGGTGGGAGAGCCCGTGGACCACGGCGATCGCGCTCAGATCGAAGAGATTCCGGGTGACAGTGTCGAACCCGCGGACCCCTCGCTCGCAGAGAATCACGTCGGGGTTCCCTTCGGCCAGGATGTACTCCGCTGAGAGCAACAGCTCCTGAATGGTCGCCGACAAGCCACGCTTGAGCAGGATCGGCTTCCGGGCACGGCCGGCCATTTTGAGCAGGGAATAGTTCTGCATGTTGCGGGCGCCGATCTGCACGATGTCGGCCACCTCCAGCACCTGGTCGAGGCCCTCGGCGTCCATCGCTTCGGTCACGATCAGCAGCCCCGTCTCCTCCCGCGCCCGGGCGAGAAGCGTGAGGCCGGCGCGGCCCAACCCCTGGAACGAATAGGGCGAGCTCCGCGGCTTGAACGCTCCGGCCCGCAGGACGGTGGCTCCGGCTTCGCGGACGGCATGGGCCGCCTCGAGAATCTGCTTCTCGCTCTCGACCGAGCAGGGCCCGGCCATCACCACGACGTCGTCACCCCCGATGCTCAGTCCGCCGGGGAGCCGCACGACTGTGGACTCGGATTTCCACTCCCGCGACACCTGCTTGTAGGGCTTGGTGACGTGGATGATCTCCTGCACGCCCGGAAGCGCGGCCAGGCGGGACCCGTCCACCCGGCCGTCGTTGCCCACCAGGCCGACCGTCGTACGCTGTTTGCCGGGCATCGGGCGCGCCGTGTACCCCATCTCCTCGATGGTGGCCACGACACGGTCGATGTCCTCCTGCGGTGCGCTGTGGCGCATCACCACGAGCATTCAGGTCTCCGGTTCGAGCCGTGGGGGTGAACATAAGCGGGATCCCGGTCCATCCCGGGATCCCGCCAGGCCGAAAGGCAAGCTCTAGGCCAGCATCCCGTCCCTAGGCATGCTCCCGCTCGCCCAGGCGAACGCCCACGATCGTGGACACCCCGGGCTCCTGCATGGTGACGCCGTACACGGCATCGGCGGCCTGCATCGTCCGCGGGTTGTGAGTTATGACCAGAAACTGCGTCCCGGTCTTGAACTCGTCCAGCAGGCGGGTGAAGCGGCCGACGTTGGCGTCGTCGAGCGGCGCGTCCACCTCGTCCATGAGGCAGAAGGGGCTCGGCTTCGTGAGGTAGATGCTGAACAGCAGCGAGACCGCGACCAGCGTCCGCTCGCCGCTCGACAGCAGGTGAATGCGCTGGGTGCGCTTCCCCCGCGGGGCCGCGTGGATGTCGATCTCGCTCTCGAGCGGGTCGTCGGGATTGGCCAGGCGTAGCTCGCACTCGCCCCCGCCGAACAGGGTCTGGAACACGTGGAGAAAGTTGCCCTGGACCGCGGTGAAGGTCTCCAAAAACATGGTGCGCGCGGTGCCGTCGATCTCCCGGATGGCCTGAATGAGTGACTGCCTGGCGCCCACCAGATCGTCCCGCTGAGACGTGAGGAAGGTGAGCCGCTTGACCTCCTCCGCGTGCTCCTCCACCGCCAGCGCGTTGACCGGGCCGATGGCGTCGAGTCCCTCCGTGATACGGGCCGATTCGGCCTGCAGCGTCTCCAGGTCGAGATCCAGCAGAGCAGCGCCTTCCAGGAGCTGATCGAAGGGTCGATGCCATTCGGCTTCGACTCGCTCCACGATGCTTCTTCGGGTGCCTGAGGCCTCGGTCAGGCGGACCTGGAGCACGTGGTTCTCTTCGTTGCCGGATTCCAGGGCCGATCGCGATTCGACGACATCGCGTTCCGCCGCCGAGAGGGTCGCTTCGGCCAGCGCAAGCGCGGACTCGGCCTCGTTGCTCGCGCTCTCGAGGCGGTGCAGCGCGATCTCACGGTCCGCGCGCGCTTCCTGCCACTCGGCTTGCTGGCCGGTGAGTGCGATCATGTCGGCGTCGAGATGGGCGAGCTCGCCGGCCAGCGCCTGGCCCACGGTCTCCGCTTCCGCCCGAATCGCCCCGGCACGCGCCAACCGCTCCTCGGCGGATCGAAGGCCGCCGGCGACGTGCGCCTCCTGGACCTGCCAGTGCACCCGCTGCTCGCGCGCCGCTTCCTGCTCGCTCTCCAGCTCGGCCAGTCCGACTCGTGCCGATCCCAGATCCTGATCCAGCCGCCCGCGCGACAGCTCGCCTTCGACCAGCGCGGCGTCGATCTCGGTGAGGCGCTCCTCGGCGCGGGCGAGGCGATCGGTGAGCCTCGCGAGCTGCGAATCGGCGTCGGCCGACTCCCGGGTCAGGTTGCCTGCCAGCCGAAGCATGTCCTCGCGCGCCGCGGCGGCTTGGCGCTCCGCCTCGCGCGCCTGCTCCGCGGCGGTGGTCGCCTCAGCCAGCTCCCGCTCGCGCTCCACCAGGCTGCGCACGGTGGCTTCGAGCGCGCCCTCGGCACCGGCCACCGCACCCGCGGCGGACTCCACATCGTTGGCCAGCGTCGCGATCTCCGCCCGGCGCCGCAGCGGGCCGCTCGGCGCACCGGCGCCGCTCAGGAAGATGGCGCCGCTCGCCCGACGGAGGACCCGGCCCGCGTCGTCGAGCACCTCGGAGCCGGCGAGCGCCGCCTGGACCCACCCGCTGGCGGGCTCGGCGGCCCGAAGCCGGTCGTCGAGGGGCTGGGCCGCGCCGGAGAGCTGGGGACCGGGATCGAGTGGCAGCAGCACCAGCGCCCCAGGCTGGTGGGACGCGTGCCAGGCCTCGACCGCGCGCACCGTGGTGGTGTCGCGCACGAGGACGGCGTGCATCCAGTCGCCGAGCAGCCGCTCGGCCAGTTCCGCGTCCTCGCGGCCGGTGGTGACATAGTCGCTGAGCGGGCCCAGAACGCCTTCGCCGAACTGCTGGCGCGCGGCGAGCAGCGCCGCGGCCGCGGGGGCGAGACCCACGCGATCGCGCTCCAGCTCTTCCAGCGCGTTTCGCCGCGCCGCCATCTGCGCGAGCGTCTCCTCCGCCCGGCGCCGGTCGGCACGGTGCATGGCCTCGCGCTCCCGGGTCTCCGCCACCAGGTGCCGCGCGTGCTCCGCGTCGGCCGCGGCGCGCTTGGCCTCGTGGCTGAGGAAACCGGCGCGCTCGATCGCGTGATCGCGCCTGCGCTCCGCATTGGCGAGCTCGATCTGGAGACCGGCGCGGTGGGTGGCGGCCTGCGTCACACGCTCGCGCAGCGAGGCGAGCTCGCCCTCGAGCGCCACCCGCTCGCCCTCCAGGGAGCGCAGGCTCTGCGCCTGCTGCTGCAGCTCCTGCTCGCGGCGCCGAACCTCGTCGCGCTGCTCGGTGAGACGGCGGCGGACCTGCTCTTCGGCGTTGGCCCGACCTTCGAGCTCGGCCCTGATCCGCTCGTGCTCGCCGCCCGCCGCGCCGCGGTCAGCCGTGGCCGCCTCCTGCTCGACGGCTGCCTGCTGCGCGCGGAACCCCGCCTGCGCCCGCTCGTCCTCCGCGCGGTGCCGCCGGGCCTGTGCGTTGCCGAGCCGCTCCGCCGCGACCGCGAGGTCGCCATCCAGCTTGCCCAGCTCCACGCGCACCCCGGCCAGCCGCCGAGCCACCTCCGTCCGCTGCCCCTCCGCCGCCGAGCGCGCCCGCGCGACCGCTTCCCGCCGGTGCTCGGCGTCGCCCACGCGCGCCCGGGCGGTGGGGAGGAGCTGTGTCAGCTCGGCGAACCGAGCTTCCATTCCGGCCACTTCATCGTTCAGCCGCTCGAGCAGTCGCCGCGCGAGGCTGATCTGCACCTCGAACCGCTCTTCCGTGAGCTTGGCGTGGCGCTCCGCCTTGCCGCGCTGACGCGCCAGGCTGCGGATCTGCGATTGCACCTCCGCGATGAGATCCTCGACCCGCTGGAGGTCCACCGCGGTCTCCTCCAGCCGTCGCTCGGTGCTGTGCTTCCGGTCGCGGTAGAGCCCGATCCCGGCGGCTTCCTCGAACAGCGACCGCCGCTCGTCCGCGCGGTCGGAGAGGAGGAGGTCGATCATCTTCGCCTCGATCACCACGCCGGCGTCACTGCCGAGGCCGGTGCCGCGCAGCAGGTCCTGGATGTCGCGCAGGCGGACCGGGGCGCCGTTCAGCAGGTAGTCGCTCTGTCCGGAGCGCGAGAGCCTGCGGGTGACGACCACCTCGCGATAGGCGATGGGCAGATCGCCGTCGCTGTTGTCGAGGAAGAGCGAGACCTCGGTGACGTTCACCGGCCTCCGGGCGGTGGAGCCCTGGAAGATCACGTCCTCCATCTTGCCGCCCCGAAGGAGCCGCGCCGACTGTTCGCCGAGCACCCATCGGACCGCATCGGACACGTTGCTCTTGCCGCAGCCGTTGGGCCCGACGATGGCGGTCACGCCGTCCTCGAAGGTGAGCGTGACGTGATCGGCGAAGGACTTGAACCCGGAGAGTTCGAGCTTGGTGAGCCTCATGTGCGCGTTCCTGTGGTGGACCGTGAACTCGAAGCCCGGAGGCCTCGCACCCTATTCGGAAGGAGGATCCTGCGTCGTGACGACGAACGAGGGCATGCCGATGCCGCGCCCCGTCTCTTCGGCCTGCTCGCGCGTGGGATACGGCCCGAGCACCACCCGGTACGCCTCATCGCTGCGTGCCGGCTTCAGCACCGAGGCCGGCAGACCCGCGGCCCGCAGCTTCTGCGAGAGCTCCTCGGCCCAGGCCGGATTCTGCGAGCTGCTGACCTGGAGGAACACCTTGGCCTTGGCCCCCGAGTCGGCCGCGGCGAGCGCCGCGGAGTCCGCGGTGGCCGGGCTGCCCTCGTCCTCCGTGGGATGCCAGGCGAGCGGAAGCCAGGTGTCCGCGGCGCCGCCTTCCGCCGTGCCCCGAACCGGGAAACCCTTGGTCGCCAGGTCGACGGCCACCACGTCCTTGCGCCGGCGGGTCAGAAGGGTGTTGGGCGAGACAATGGCCGGCAGGTCGTCGTTCCACTCGACGTTCACGGTCCCGGTGACCTCGCCGCTGCCGACGTCCACCACCCAGGCGGAGTCGCCGGACGAGGGACGGACCAGCACCCACTGGCCGAACAGGTCGCCGCGGAGGCCGATAGCCGGGCCGGGGAGATCGATCTCCAGCAGCTGTTGGCCGCTCACCCGGTCGAGCACGAGCAGGCCGTCGGACGCCCGGGCCACGTAGATCCGGTGCCCCGACGGACTGAACATCACGGCCTTGGCGTCGCCCGACACGGGGATGGAGAGGTGGTCGCGTTCCCCGTCGCTGTCGCCCTCGGTCTCGTAGACCACGACGGCGCTGTCGGCGGCGACGGCGACCAGGTCACCCCACAAGCTCAGGACCTGCTGTCCCTCCGGCACCGGAAACGTGGCAGGCGGCCGATCCGATCCGAGCACCTCGATCCTGGGCCTGTCGCCGGCGAGGTCGGCCACCAGCACGCCGCCCATGGTCGCGTGGAGCGCCTTCGGCGTCCCCTGGAGCTTGGATCGGAAGCGGACGGGCGTGCGGCGCACGAGCCGGATCACCGCCTTGGCCGTGTCCACCGCGTAGAGCGCGCCGTCGGGACCCACGGTGGCGGAGCGCACCTGCTCCAGCGATGGGCGCACGCGGCGGGTCTCGAGATCCAGCGCCACGATGTTGCGCTTCTTGTCGAGCAGGAAGACGAAGCCCTGCTCCGGGTCGGCGCCGACGGTCTGCAGAATGGGGGGCAGCTTGTCGTCGAGCTTCCAGGCGGACGGCTCGAGGGAGGGAACACGGTAGAGGCGAGCGGTGCCGCCCTCGCGCGTGAGCCGCAGCGCGGTGGTGAGCTCGGGTCCGCGTCCGACGGCGGGCAGGCTGCCCGCCAGATCGGGATCGCCGCCGCAGGCGGCGAGCGGAAGTCCGATGAGGCCAGCCACGATCACGTGTCGTAGTTGCACGTTCGGAAACATAGTGTGACAGGGGCCGCGAGGGCAGCGGGGAAGGGGTCCGAACGACGAGGCGGCGCCGCAAAGCTTCGCGACGCCGCCTCAGGCCCAGTGGCCCCCCCGTGCTAGAACGTGGGGCCGAGGCTGAAGGTCCAGAGGCCGCCGACCTGGCGGCGCTCCTGGGGAATCGAATAGTCCAGCCGCGCGACCGCGAAGCCGAAGAGATTCGCCCGCACCGAAACGCCGAGGGTGCGGAGCGGCGTGCGCACCCGCACCGGATCGTCGCCCGCACTCCGCTGCCAGCGGATGGTGCTGTTGTTGTCCCACGCCAGGCCGATATCGTAGAAGATCGCGCCCTCGAGCGGCGGGAACGCCGCGGGGATGCCGAACGAGGGGTTCAGGATCGGGAACCTGAGCTCCGCCGAAGCGACGCCGATCTGGGTGCCGACCAGGCGATCCAGCTCGGAGCAGCCGGTGTCGGAGCCGGGATCGTCGGCATTGAGGCACTCGTTCCGCCGGTACGAGCCCGACGTGTTTCCGCGGATCAGGTCGGTGCTGCCCGCGTAGATCCGGAACTGGCGCGCGTCCCGGCCGATGCGGCCGAAATAGAGGAGCCGCGTCGCGAAAACGATCGGGCCGATGATCTGGTCGTACCGGCGGTAGTCGGCGGTCACCTGAGAGAAGCGCCAGTTGCCGATCGTCTGCGCCAGCTCGAGCCGGTAGCGCTGCCCATAGAACGGCCCCACGTAGCCGAACAGCGAGTTGTCGAACACCAGCGCGGCGGACGGCTGGGCGTAGGTCACGCCCGGCAGGTTGTCCGTCTCGAGGAACGGATCGTCGGTGGCGAAGCCGGTCGCCGGATTGTACGGCTCGTTGATCTTGAGGATAGCGTCGTCCACGTTGGCGAAGCGCATCCCCGCCTCGACGCGCTGGAAGCGGCTCAGCGGATAGTAGGCCGACCCGAACGCCGAGCGCACCACCAGCCGCCGGATGTTGGTGACGAAGATGTTCTCGCCCACCTGGTCGCCCGCGATGATCTCGCTCGGCTCCAGGAAGTAGTACGGATCCTGGGAGATGCCGACCGCCCAGTTGACGCGGCGGCTGAGATTGGCGTACGCCGCCAGGACCTGGGCCTCGCTGATGCGGCCGTTCACGTAGCCCGCGAAGATGAGCTGCTGGTTCCCGAGGATGTCGCTCAGCGAAATGGCCGACCCGCCGAAGAACCCGCGCCCGAAGTTGTCGCGAGCGTACCCGATGGAGGGGCGCGCGACGTAGTCGGGAGTGAACTTGGTCCGGTACTCCTTGAGCGTGAACTCGCTCGTGTCCGGCAGGCTGAAGTTGGCCGAGTCGAGCAGCGCGACGATGGATACCGGCTCCACGGGCCGGGTCGTGTCGCCCGACTGGACGACCTCGTTGGACGAGCGGAAGCCGGTCGGCGTCCGGTAGATGGACCCGCCTTCACCGACCTGGGGACGGACCTCCTCCGTCACCTGCAGGGAGCGGGCGGTGTCGAGCGGCGGCGTGACCGCGCGCGCGAGGATGCCGACGCTGTCCTGCACGATGTCGCGATAGGGCTGGCGCTTGAGGCCGCGCGGGTTGGTGATGCTGTAGACGTCGTACTGGCTGGCCTCGAAGTACACGAAGGCGAGCCGATCGGCCCCGCCGGCCCAGGAGAGGACCGGCGAGAGCGGGGTGATGCCCTGCGCCCCGGTATAGAAGTCCGTGAGCTGGAACAGGTCGTTCGCGTCCATGTCGTACAGGAAAATGTTGCTGACACCGTTGCGGTCGGACACGAACGCCAGCGACCGGCCGTCCGGGCTCCATTGCGGGCTCACGTTCTTGCCGTGGTCCATGCGGTCGAGCACCCGAACCGACCCGGTGGCCAGGTCGTAGAGCGCGATGCGGAAGTTACCGTCGGCGAGGGTGCGGAAATCGGTGTCCGGCCCGCGGTCGGTCACGAAGGCGATGGTCCCGCCCTCGGGCGACCACACCGGATGGAGGTCGGCGTACTTGTCCTCGGTGAGCTGACGGAGGCCGCTGCCATCGCGGTTCACGATGTAGAGGTCGCTCAGCCCCCCCTCGTACCCGGTGAACACGATCTGTTTGCCGTCCGGGCTCCACGACGGCGTCGTGACCCCGCTCAGCTTCAGCTGGATGCGTTTGACTTCCTTGTTCTTCTCCACGTCCACGATCAGGATGTCGTCGCGAGGTCCGCGCTTGGCGGCGATCGCCAGGAACTTGCCGTCCGGCGACCAGTTGGCCTGCGAGTTGATGAACCGATAGGTCTCGTAGTTGCTGCTGATGCCCGACTTGAGGACGCGACGCTTGACCTTGCCGGTGACGCCGTCGGCGAGAAACAGGTCGACCGAGTAGAAGTCCTTCTCGCTGAAATAGACGACCTGCGACCCGTCGGGCGACAGCGAGGGGGCCAGGTGATAGACGCCGTCGGAGCGTTTCTCGGTGAGCAGCTCGTTCGCCACCGAGCGCGCACGCGCCTTGGCACCGATCTCCGGGAGGTAGCGCTTCTGCACCGCGTCGCGCCACTGCTCGGAGAGCTGCTCGATGGTGAGGCCGATCGTCCGGCGGAACGCCGGCTCGACGCCCCCGGCGAGCGTGGCCTTGAGGATGGCGCCCACCGCCTCGTCACCCCACCGCTCCGCGACGTACGACCAGAGCGCGTGGCCGAAGCGGTAGGGGAAGAACTCGTAGGGATCCACGGTCATCTGATCGATGGTGGGGAGCTTCCCCTCCAGCGACGCATCGCGGAGCCACATCGCCGTTTCGGCGTTGATCGGGCCGATGGACAGGTACTCGGCCATTCCCTCCGCGAACCAGAGGGAGGGCGCGATCGCGACCAGGGTGGCGATTCCCGCGCCCGCGCGCCCCCGGGACCAGACGTCGTACTGGAACTGGTGGGCCATCTCGTGCATCAGCACGTGCTCGAAGTCGGAGTACGAGCCGGTGAACGGCATGACCGCCCGGTTGCGGGCGAAATCGGTGACGCCGCCCGTGCCCTCCCCGCCGACCTGCGTCGCGTTGGTCTGCATGAAATCGGAGTGCGACGCGTACAGGATGATCGGCTTCCGCTCGCGGAACTCGTGGTTCAGCACCTTCGAGAGGCGGGCATACGAGCGCTCGGCCATGCGCGCCGCATCCATCGCGGCCACCCGCTCGCGCTCGTAGAAGTAGACGTCGAAATGCTCGGTCTGGATGACCTTGAAATCGAAGTTCTCGTACTGAACTTTGTTCCGCCCGAAATACTGCGCGGCTCCGAGCCCGGGCAAGCCGAGCAGGAGCAGGAGACAGGAGCGGCACGGTGCGTCGCAACATGAATACCTCGGCTAGGTGGAGCCGACCAACAGCTCCGGGGCATCGTCCCAGAGGCGCTCGAGCTGGTAGAACGAGCGGGTCTCGGGATGGAAGAGGTGGATCACAAAATCCACGAAATCGAGGAGCACCCACCGGCCGCCGGTCAGCCCTTCGACATGGTGGGTCCGGTGTCCCTTTCGACCCAGCTTGTCGATGACCGATTCCGCAATGCCGCGCACGTGCGCGTCGGATGTGCCGGACGCGATCACGAAATAGTCGGTGGCATCAGTGAGCCCTCGCAAATCGAGTACCACGAGCTCACGCCCCTTCAGATCCTGTATGGCATCCAATGCGAGGCGCAACGCCTCGGGTGCAGTCTTCATCCGTTGTGTCCTTCGTCGGCGCCCGTGCCCGGACGGTCCTCGACCTGATAAAAGACGGCCCAGGCCCCGGGTCCCACGTGCGTACCCAGCACGCCGGTAGCCGGCACGACGAAGCACTCGCGCGGCTGATAGGCCGCCACGAGGGCGTTCCGTACCCGCTCGGCCACCTCCGGGGCCTCGGCATGCGCCACGCCGAATCGTACCACGGTTGGGCGCGGTGTGAGACGTCGCTCCAGGAGCGACAGCACGCGGGGCACCACCTGGTCCCGCCCGCGCACCCGGTCCACCGGAATGACCCGTCCCGCCGCGTCCAGTGACAGAATCGGCTTGACGTCGAGCATGCCGGCCAGCCACGCCTTGCCGCGGGAGACCCGGCCCGAGCGGAGCAGGTTGTCGTACGTGTCCACCGTGAGCAGCATGCCGGCCCGCGCCCGGATCCGCTCGAGCTCGGCGGCGATCGCGGCCGCGCGCCAGCCCTCGGCGGCCAGCTCGGCTGCCCTGAGGGCCAGCATGCCGAGGCCGAGTGACGCGCTCCGGCTGTCCACCACGTGGACTCCGCTGATGCCGGCCGCCCGCACGGCCGCCTGGGCCGACGCCAGTGTGCCCGACAGCGCCCCCGACAACAATACCGCGACGACCTCGTCCGCCTCGGCGCGGGCGTCGCGGAGCACCCGCACGAAATCGGCGGGGCTGGGTTGTGAGGTCGTCGGCAGCTCCCGAGCGCCTCGGAGTCGGCGGTAGAACTCCTCCGCCTTGAGCTCGACCCGGTCGCGGAAGGTCTCGTTGCCGAAGACCACCTGCAACGGGACGAGTGCGATCCGATGGCGGTCGAGCACGGCGTCGGGGAGGTCGGCGGAGCTGTCCGTGACGACCGCGACCGCTCTCCGCTCCGCGTGGGTCAGGCGCCGATGCTGGGCCCGCATGTCGTCGGCCTTGGTGGTCTCGACCCGGCCCCAGCGCGTCGCATAGCTAAAGACGGCCTCGGGGCTGTCGGTGTGCACATGGATCTTCAGAATGTCCTCGGCCTGGGCGACCACGACCGATCCCCCGAAGGCGTGCATCGCGGAGCGGACCTCGTTGGCTGGGGGCAGCTGGTCCCCGCGAACGAGCACCTCGGTGCAATACTGGAAGTCCCGCTCGGAGGCGACGTCCACCAGCGCCGCAGGCGCCTCTGTCGGCTCGTCGCCGGTGTCTGCCGCCGGCAGGATCGGATCGCCCTCGATATAGCGGACCACGCCCTCGATCATCCGGACGAAGCCCTTGCCGCCGGCGTCCACCACGCCGGCCTCGCGCAGGACGGCCATCAGCTCCGGGGTGCGCGCGAGCGCCGCCTCACCCTCGGCCAGCAGGCGGTGCATGAACTCCGCGATGTCGGGGGAATCGACCGCCGCCCGCTCGGCGGCGTCGGCGGCCTCCCGCGCCACGGTCAGGATGGTGCCTTCGCGGGGATCGTCGAGGGAGGCGTACAACCGGTCGGACCCGGCACGGACGGCGGCGGCTACGTCGCGGGCGCCGGCGGTGGAGCGGTCGCCCAGCGCCTCGCTGAACCCGAGGAGGAAGTGGGCCAGCATCATCCCGGAGTTGCCGCGGGCGCCCAGCACTGCCGCGCGCGCCATGGTGCGACCGGTCTCCGGAAGCGGCGCGTCGCCGAGCGCCCTGAGGGCGTCGGCGACGGCGCGAAGCGTCAGACTGAAATTGGTGCCGGTGTCCCCGTCGGGGACGGGAAAGACGTTGATGCGGTTGATCTCGTCACGTCCGGCGGCGACCCAGTCCGCGGCGGCGAAAACGGAGCGCGCCAGGCGGGGACCGTCGACGTACGCGATCCCGATGCTCATGCCGGAAAGGTCACTCCGCCACGACCGCGACGCGTACCTCCGCGTGAACCTCGGGGTGGAGCCGGACAGTCACCACGTGCTCGCCGATGGACTTGATGGGATGGTCCAGCTCGATTCGGCGGCGATCTACGGTATGGCCCTGCTTCGCGAGGGCGTCCGCGATGTCCTGCGCCGTGATCGAACCGAAGAGCTTGCCCTCTTCGCCCGCCTTGCCGGGAAGCGTCAGGCTGACGGACGAGAGCCGGGCGGCCGCCTTCTCCGCTTCGGTCTTCTCGGCGGCGTTTCGAGTGCCACGGGCCTTGGTCTCCGCGGCGATGCGCTTCTTGTTGCCCTCGGTGGCCTCGAAAGCCAGGCCGTGGGGCAGCAGGTAGTTGCGGGCATACCCCGGCTTGACCCGCACCATCTCGCCCGCCTTGCCGAGGGTCTTGATGTCCTCGCGCAGGATCACTTCCATCATCGGTCGTACCCTCCGGTGGACGGCGCCATACGACGCCGGAAATCTAGCCATGTATCGGCGAGGCCGACGATCGTCAGCCCGCACAGGACGAACGGCAGCAGGACCAGCGTGACCAGCGCCAACGTGGCGAGTACGATCCTGGGCGTACGGGACGCTCCGGCGGCGAGGACGGCCAGACCCCTGGAGGCGTAGAGCGCGCCCCAGACCAGGAGCAGGTTGGCGCCGATCAGGCGCACCGGCTCCGGCCCGGGCGCCAGCGCCATCCCAAGGCCGACGACCCAGCCCCACACCAATTGGTCGCTGAACCCGAATGCGGTGAATGGCGCCGGCGGCGGACCGATCGGCCGCACGGCTATCCGGTGGTACCACACCCAGGTCAAGCGGAGCCCTGCGATCGCCAAGAGGGCCAGCAGCGCGGGGTACAAGGTGGACACCGTGTCCGACATTGCGGACATCTGGGCGGACAGGTCCGCCGCGCCGGCGCGGCCCAGCCACCGGCCCCGCATTGCGGATTGGAACGCCGCCTGCTGATGCTCTACCGCGGTCCGCAGTGCACTCCATTGAAGTCCCAGCCCGTACATCCAGATCACCAGGCCCAGGGCCGCGCCGCCGGTCGCGGCCAGCGCGTGCGACAACCGATTCGACGGGCGCCACAGCGTCAGGGCCAGGAAACTCCCGGCGACCAGAACCGCGGCGGCGCGAGCGAACTGCTCGCCCAACCCGCCGGCACGTGCCAGCCAGACGGCGGACCACGCCAGCGCCCCCGCCAACCAGACCCACTCGCGGAGCGTCGCCGGTCGCGAGACCAGCAGCAGGGCCGCCAGCGGGATCAGGAACATCGACGGCGTGAAGATGAGGAATCCGGCCAGGGCCAGCACCTGCCCCCAGCTCCCGGTCCGCGGTCCGCCCGGACGTCCGGAATCGCTCAGCCGGTAAAGCCCTTGATGTACGGCAGCAAGGCGAGCTGCCGCGCGCGCTTGATGGCCGTGCTGAGCTGGCGCTGGTGCCTCGCACAGGTGCCCGAGAGACGGCTGGGCAGAATCTTTCCACGCTCGGTCAGGAAGCGTGACAGCGTGCGCTCATCCTTGAAGTCCACGACGCGGACGCCGGACTCGCAGATGGCGCAGGTCTTCTGGGGCCGCCTCATTCGTCGTCCTCCTCATCGCTCTTGCCCGGCGGTCACCGGCACCGGCTGCGCGCCTTCGCTGACCACGACCAGGAAGCGGAGCACGCCGTCGTCGAGCTTGATCGCGCGCTCGAACTCGGGCAGGGCCGTGGCGTCAGCGTCGAACTTGACGACGACGTAATAGCCCGTCTCATGCTTCTTGATGGGGTAGGCAAGAGTCCGCTTGCCCCAGTGACTGACCTGGGGTGGCTCGACGTCCGGCTGCTGGATGAGGGTGTTGAAGCGCGCGAGGCGCTCGTTGATGGCCGCCTCTTCGAGCGCACTATCGAAGATATAGACGACCTCGTACTGACGGGTCATGACACCTTCCTTCGGTCTGAGTCGCCCCGGGCCTGGTGTGGGCGCCGGGGAGGATGGTTTGTGAGGGGGGTAGTATAGGTGGGGTGCGGGGGAGGGGGAAGGGCGATCAGCCGGGCGTCAAATCCGCCGAGAGTCGTCGGCGCCAGTCATGGGACAGCCCCCGCGCCCGCGAGAGCGCCGCGGCCTCGTCGGGATCCCGCGCGCGTCCCTGCATCGCCCGGGCGGCTCGCCGGATGGTCCAGTGGGGGTTGGGGTGGTCCAGCACCCGGACCTCCTGTCCCGCCTCGACGGTTCCCTCCTCCAGGACCCGCAGGTACCACCCGCTGCGCCCGTTCCGGCGCACGATGGCGATCATCCCGGGCACCTGGTGCCGGCGCGCCAGCGTCGCGCAGGGCTGACGTGGCTGGGTGATCTCGAAACGAGCGGATCCGATCTGCAGCAGGTCACCGACGCAGGCCGAGTCCTCGTCCATCCCGTCCACGGCGAGATTCTCGCCGAACGCACCGGGCGACAGCGGATGGCCCAGCTCGGACTCCCAGACCGGATAGTGCGAGACCGCGTACATGAGCAGCGCCTGGTCCACCCCGCCGTGGACCTTGGTGTTGGCGACGGCATCACCCGCGAGCCCGAGCGCCCCCGCGAACACCGGACCGGGAACCGGAGTCTTCCAGATGGCGCTGGTGAACGCGCGGTCCATGGGATCGGGAGCGCCCTGGGTGCCCACCGTGCGGGGCGTGCCCGCGAGGACGGCGACGACACGAATCACGAGCTGAACCGGAACAGGAGCACGTCGCCGTCGCGCACCACGTAGTCCTTGCCTTCGGCGCGGGAGAGACCCTGCTCCCGTGCGGGCTTCCACCCGCCCACCCGGACGAAGTCGTCATAGCCTACGGTCTCCGCCCGGATGAACCCCTTCTCGAAGTCGGAGTGGATCACACCCGCCGCGACCGGCGCCTTGTCGCCGCGGTGGATGGTCCAGGCGCGGACCTCCTTCTCACCGGCGGTGAAATAGCTCTGCAGGCCGAGCAGGTGGTAGGCGGCGTGCGCCAGTCGATCGAGGCCCGACTCCGCCACGCCGAGCGACTCGAGGAAATCCTGCCGGTCCGCCGGGGCGAGCTCGGCGAGCTCCGCTTCCACCTTGGCCGAGAAGATGACCACCTCGGCATCCTCGCTGTCCTTGGCGATGGTGGCGCGGAGCGCGTCGACCGCGGCATTGCCCGCATGGATCTCGTCCTCGCCCACGTTGGCGGCGTACACCACCGGCTTGGCGGTGAGGAGATTGAAGGAGCGATACGAGGCCACCTCTTCCTCGGTCGGCACGACGGTGCGGGCGGGCCGGCCCGCCGCGAGCGCATCGCGCAGCGACTCGAGCAGCCGCTGCTCCAGCTTGGCCTGGGCGTCGCCCGAGCGCGCCGTCCGCGTGGTCTTGTCGAGCCGCTTCTCCACGCTCGCGAGGTCGGCGAGGCCGAGCTCGATGTTGATGATCTCGCGGTCGCGGGCGGGGTCCACGACCCCGACGACGTGCTGCACGTCGGGGTCCTCGAAACAGCGGACCACGTGGACGATCGCATCCACTTCGCGGATGTTGGCGAGAAACTGATTGCCCAGGCCCTCGCCCTCACTGGCCCCCTTCACCAATCCGGCGATGTCCACGAACTCGACCACCGCCGGCACGGTCCGCTCCGGCGTGACGATGCCTGCCAGCACATCGAGCCTGGGATCGGGCACCTGCACGATGCCGGTGTTCGGCTCGATGGTGGCGAACGGGTAGTTGGCTACCAGCGCGCCGGCGGAGGTGAGCGCGTTGAAGAGGGTGCTCTTGCCGACGTTGGGAAGGCCGACGATACCGAGTCGCAGCATGGGAATGGTCGGGGCTCAACCGTGGTTGTGTTTGGCCATGGCCTGCTCGATGCCTTCGTCGAGCCAGGTCTCGACGGCGTCGGCCATCGGGTCCAGCAGCGCATCGAGCGCGTCGCGGTCCTCGCGAGGAAACGCGTCGAGCACGAAGTCGCTCAGCTCGTCGAGGCCGGCGGGCACCGGACCGACCCCGATGCGGAGCCGGGCGTAGTCCTGGCGGCGCAACACGCCCTCGACGCTTTTGAGGCCGTTGTGCCCGCCGGCGGACCCGGCGCCCCGGAGCCGGAAGCGGCCCATCGCGAGGGCGACGTCGTCCACCAGGATCAGGAGGTCGCGGCTGGGGTCGAACTCGGGGAGGGCCAGCAGCGGCGCCACCGCGGCACCACTGCGGTTCATGTAGGTCTGCGGCTCCAGGACGCGGACGGGCTGGCCGTTGCGGCTGCCCTCGACGACGCGGGCGCGGTCACCCCGACGCAGCGCACCCAGCCGCCACCGGGCGACCAGATGGTCGGCCAGGCGAAACCCGGCGTTGTGCCGGGTCTCGACGTACTCCGGGCCGGGATTGCCCAGCCCCACGATGGCGCGCAGCGGCTAGGCCTTCGGCTTGGCCTCGCCCTCGCCCTCGGCTTCATCCTCGGCCTTCGGCTTCCGGATGAGCTCCGGCTCGACGAGCGCGGCCTCTTCCGTCGGCGCGGGGGCTTCCTCGGTCCGGGGGGCGACGACGCTGCAGACCGGCGTATCGGGATCGTTGAGGATCCGGGCCTTGGGGATGGTGATGTCGCGCACGAAGAGCGAGTGGCCGATCGTGAGCGCGGTGACATCGAGCTCCACGTGCTCCGGAATGTCCGCGGGGAGCACCTCGATCTCGAGCTCACGAAGCGAGTGGTCCAGCACGCCGCCGAAGTTGCGGACGCCGTCGGGGATGCCGACCAGGTGCACCGGCACCTCGAGCGTGATCGCCTCGTCGGCCTTCACTTCGTACAGGTCGAGATGGAGGATCTGCGCTGGGCGAAGCGCGTCGCGCTGGATCTCGCGGATCAGGGCCTTCACGGGAGAGCGCCCGTCCACCGCCACGTCCACGATGGTGGTCGCGGCGCTGATGCCGACGAGCATCTTGGTGAGCGCGGCCGTCTCGATGGTGACCGCTTCGGGCGTGCGGCCGTGTCCGTAGATGACGCCGGGCACCTTGCCTTCACGCCGCAGGCTGCGCGCCGCGCCTTTGCCGGTCTCGGTGCGCGTGGCGGCCTGGAGATTCGCTTGCTGGGCCATGGTCCGGTCCTGAGTCTGGGTTAATCGAACAGCGAGCTGACGGACTGATCGCTGTGCGTATATCCGATCGCCTTCGACAGCAGCCCCGCGATGGACAGCACCTTGAGCCGATCGAAGGTGCGCTCGCGCGGGATCGCGATGGTGTTCGTGACGGCCACTTCCTTCACCGGCGACGCCATCAGCCGATCCACCGCGGGCCCGCTCAGGAGCGCGTGCGTGGCGCAGCAGTACACGTCCTCGGCGCCGAGCCGCTTGAGCGCGGTGACCGCTTCGGCCATCGTCCCCGCCGTGTCGATCATGTCGTCGGGGATGAGGCAGTCCTTGCCCCGCACCTCGCCGACCACGTTCAGCACTTCCGCCACGTTGGCTGAAGGCCGCCGCTTGTCGATGATCGCGAGCGACGCGTTGAGCCGCTTGGCGAATCCCCGGGCCATTTTCGCGGAGCCGACGTCGGGCGCCACGATGACCAGATCCCGCAGCGCCTTCTGCCGGTAATGGCTCACGAACACCGGCGCCGCATAGAGGTGGTCCACCGGCAGGTCGAAGAACCCCTGCAGCTGGTGCTGGTGAAAATCCATCGCCAGCACGCGGTCGGCGCCCGCCATCGAGACCATGTTCGCCATCAGCTTGGCGCTGATCGCCACGCGCGGCTGGTCCTTCCGGTCCTGCCGCGCATAGCCGAAGTACGGAATGACCGGCGTGACCCGTGCGGCACTCGCTCGCCGCGCCGCGTCCATGAGGAGCAGCAGCTCCATCATGTTCTCGGCGGGGGGATTGGTGGGCTGGATGATGTAGACATCCCGCCCGCGCACGTTCTCGTCGATCTTGACGAACAACTCGCCGTCGGCGAAGCGCCGCAGCGTGACCTGACACAGAGGCTGCCCTAGATGAGCGGCCACCTCTTCGGCTAGGGGGCGGTTGGCCGACCCGCTCAGGAGCAGCATCTGGCTGCGTGACAGCGAAAGGTCCGTCATATCCGAGCCCGCAAACCTAGCCACCACCACGGGGTTACGTCAACGGTCGGCAGCGCGCCCTCCGCAGCCATTGCAATCTGTTGCAGCAGGGTCAAATCGCCACACCTGTGGGTCGCTCGCCCCTCTGACCGTTCTCAATGCAGTCAGGAGCTATCGTATTGTGACGCAGGTCATTGCAGTTTTTGGCACTGTACCGACAATTGACATCGACCGGGTGGCACATCTCTCGCACCCGCGCCCAGGGGCCGGCTCTACGGCCGTCCCACACTTCCCGGACTCTCAACGAGGCTCGACCAACCTATGCGATCGTTTCATCGGAATCTGTTGTTCACGGTTGCGCTGGCCTGGGCGGGCGGCGCGTGCGGCGGGGACAACGGCAATAACCCGCCAGATAACCAGGCCCCCGTGGCCGATTTTTCGTTCTCCTGTACGGCGCTCGCCTGCACGTTCACCGATGAGAGCACCGACCCCGATGGGGCGGACGACATCGACACCTACGCCTGGGACTTCGGCGATGCAGGGACCTCCGCGGAGCAGAGCCCGGCGCATACGTTCGCCGCGGCCGGCGCCTTCGACGTCGCCTTGACGGTGACGGATGCCGCGGGCGAGACCAGCACCTCGACCCAGACCGTGACGGTCTCCACCTCGACGGTCAACCTGCCTCCGACCGCGGACTTCACCTTCATCTGCAACGCGGAAGAGTGCACGTTCACCGACGGCAGCGGCGACACCGACGGCACCATCGCCAGCTATGGGTGGGACTTCGGCGACGGGACCACCTCCGCCGAAGCCAGCCCGGTGCACACCTACGCCGGCCTGACCGAGCTCACCGACTTCGACGTCACGCTGACGGTGACCGACGACGACGGGGATACCGACGCCATCACCCAGACGGTGGCAGTGGCTCCCCCGGCGCAGACGGTCTGTGAAAACCCCAGCGGCGATTTCGTGGAATGCGGGCTGACGCTCACCAACGCGGCGACCGTCACGGTGACGATCACCAGCCTGGACTGCACCGCGGACGGCAACACCCTGGTCATCACCGCGCCCGATCCGGATGAGACGGTGTTCACCGACGGCTGCAGCCAGACCGCCGGCGATGTCTTCAACCTGAACGGGGGGGCGGCATACACCGCCGGCACCGAGCTGCGTGCCCAGATGATCTCCGGGTCGGACGATCCGGACCGCATCGCGCCTGCCTTGCGGGTGACGGGCGCCTACCCGGAGTGGACGCTCGAGTTCGATGACGGGGAAGACCCGACCGGACCCGGCGAGCCGGACTTCAACGACATCGTCATGACGGTCACCGCGACCGAATAACGCCGTACAACCTGGGGAAGTACCCCACCGCCGGGCCCGAATGGGCCCGGTGGACACCCCCGGTGCAGGACCGCTGGCCGGTGGATCACTCGAAACCCGTGGCAGGAGCCTATGATCGCGACGCGCTGGAAGTTTGCTGGCCTGCTGGTGCTCGGCCTTGCCGCCGCCGGCTGCGGCGACTCGAACGACCCGAACCCGGATCCGGATAACGTTGCCCCGACGGCGAGCTTCACGTACGAATGCGTGGATCTCGATTGCGCCTTCACCGACCTGTCCAGCGACAGCGACGGCCAGGTGGAATCGTTCAGCTGGGCGTTCGGGGACGGTCAGACCTCTACCGGCCGCAACCCGGCAATCGCCTTCACCGGTGCGGGCAGCTACGACGTGACCCTGACCGTCACCGACGACGACGGGGAAGACGCCGCGGTCACCGAGACCGTGGTCGTCACCGAGCCCGGCGCCGGTGCGGCCGTGGCCGACTTCAGCGTGACCTGCTTCTCGCTCGAGTGCACCTTCACCGATGAGAGCACCGGCCCGGTGGCCTCGTGGGCCTGGACCTTCGGTGACGGCTCGACCAGCACCGCGCAGAACCCGCCGGCGCACACGTACGACGTGAACGAGCTGACCCAGTTCGTGGCGACCCTCACGGTGACCGATGCCGGCGGCGCGCCGAGCACCAAGTCGGTGAGCTTCACCGTTTCGCCATCCGCGCACCTGACCTGCGACGGCGTGGACTGCACGCTGCTCCTCGAGGACGACGCCGTGGTCACGGTGACCCTCACGAGCCGGGAGTGCACTGCCCGCAACAACACGTTCCGGATCACCCAGCCGGCCGAGGAAGTGCTCATCACCGACGGCTGCTACTCGCCGGCGGTCGGCACGTCGTGGGACCTGAACAACGGGAACGCGTACGCCGCCGGCACTGAGCTCAACGCCGAAGTCATCTCGGGCTCGCTGAAACAGGAAGTGGCCCCCGCGCTCCGCGTGGTCGGGTCGTATCCCGAGTGGACGCTGGAGTTCGATGACGGCGAAGATGCCACGCCGCCGGAGCCGGACTTCAACGACCTGGTGCTGACCATCCGCGCGACCCCGCAGCAGTAGCGCGGGATCACCGACTACCCACTCGGCCTCGCCGTCCAACGGCGGGGCCGAGTGCTTTTTCTCGATGTACTGGCAGGGTAGGATGGATCAGGTCCAGTTCGCCCCAGCCCGGAGTCCCGGATGACCTGTCGCCGCTCACGATGGCCCATGGGAGTTGTCTGCGCCGCCTTCGTGGCGCTCGTCGCGTCGTGCCTGGGCGGCCCGGAGCCGGGCGCGGGGCCGCGCACCGATCCACCGCTCACCCCGGCGAGCCAGGACGACAGCGATCAGCCGATCCGGCTGACCTATGTGTGCGGGAACCGCTTCCTCGTCGCCAACGCCTACTCGGTGCCGGTGACCGTGACCTACCGCGTCGTGGGTACCGAGGAGGAAGGCACCGCCACAATCGCGGCGGCGCCGGCCGACGACCCCGCGTTCAGTGAAGTCCTGATCGAGACTCGCCAGCGCGGGACGGTGGAGCTCTTCTTCAACCGAACCCGGGTACGCACGCGCGACAACGGCGGCGTGCCGTGCACCCCCGACACCCCGATCGCCTCGCTCAGCGCGGCCGCTACGGCCGACGCGGGCGCGTGGAGCGCTCCGTTCGATTGGCCGGTGGTGGCCGTCCACCTGCACCTGCTGCCCGACGGCCGGGTGCTGTCGTGGGGCAAGTTCGGAGATCCCCAGATCTGGAATCCGTCCACCAACGCGTTCACCCCGTCTCCCAGCCAGGACCTGCTGTTCTGCAGCGGCCACTCGTTCCTGGCCGACGGCCGGCTGCATGTGGCCGGGGGACACATCGACGACGACCATGGGCTTCCCGACGTCAATCTGTTCGGGAGCTCCGGATGGAGCGCGTCGACACCGATGCGGCGTGGCCGGTGGTATCCGACCAACACGACCATGTCGAAGGGCGAGGTCGTCATCATCGCCGGCCGCGACGAGGCCGGCGTGAGTGTGCCGCTGCCGGAGGTGTGGACCAACGGCACGATCCGGGTCCTGACCGGAGCCAGTCTCAACCTGCCGTACTATCCCCGCGCCTTTCTGGCGCCGAACGGCAAGCTGTTCTACGCGGGTGAGATTCGGACGACGCGCTATCTCAACCTGACGGGTGCGGGCAACTGGACCACCGTGGGGCAGCGGCTCTTCGCCAATCGCGAGTACGGCAGCGCGGTGATGTACCAGCCGGGAAAGGTGCTCTACGCCGGGGGCGGCCGCACCACCAATACCGCGGAGCTGATCGACCTCAACGTCGCCAAGCCGACGTGGCAGTGGACGGGATCCATGGCGTTCGCCCGGCGGCATCACAACCTGACCGTGTTGCCGACTGGCGATGTACTGGCAACCGGTGGGGTGGCCGGCACCGTGTTCAACGACCTCACCCGGCCGGTGCGCGCCGCCGAGCTGTGGTCACCCTCGAGCGGTACCTGGAAGACGCTGGCGAGCAACGCCGTGGTGCGGGGCTATCACGGGACGTCGATCCTGATGCCGGACGGACGGGTGCTGAATACCGGGAGTGGTGACGGGGCGGGCCTGCCGGCCGAGCGGAACGCCGAGCTCTACTCTCCGCCGTACCTCTTTCTCGGTGCGCGGCCCACCATCACCAAGGCGCCGACGGTTGTCCGCTACACTAAGTCGTTCCGTGTGGTCACGCCGGCCGCCGCGGCCATCGCCAAGGTGAGTCTCATCCGGTTGGGGAGCGTCACCCACGCCTTCGACATGAACCAGCGGTACCAGACGCTCGCGTTCACGAAGGACGCGACGGGCCTCACGGTGACCACCCCGGCTGACCGGCGGCTCGCGCCCCCAGGACACTACATGCTGTTCATCCTGAATGGCGCCGGCGTGCCGTCGATCGCCAGGATCGTCCAGGTCAAGTAGCTACTCCGCGCGACCAATGGCCGCCAGCACCCGCTGGCGCTGCCCCGGCGTCAACATGTCCCGCTCGATCACTCGCCGCACGAGCCGCGCGACGAACGAGTAGCCGCGCGGCTCCGCCACCAGCCAGCGGTGCCACTCCAGCTCGTCCAGCGCCAGCGCCGTCTCCTCGGGCCCGAGTCCCAGGGCTCGCTCGAGCTCCGCGGCCGGCATCAGGTCGCCCAGCACCGAGGCCGCGGCCAGCACCCGCTGGGCGCCGGGGCTGAGGCGGCGAAACCCGATCCGGATGGCGGCGACGACGGCATCGGGCAGCTCGCCGGGCAGGGTCTGATCCAGTGTCCGAAGCGGCTCCGGCCACGCCTCCGAGATCGTGCCGAGGTCGAGCCCGAGTGCGACCGCGCGCAACAACTCCACCGCCAGCAGCGGCATCCCGGCCGAATCGGTGGCCACCCGTCGGGTGACGCGGTCCACCGCCATGGACTCGTATCCGGGGAGCATGCGCTCGGCCAAGCGCCGGAGCGCATCCCGGTCGAGCGGCCTGAGGCGGAGCACCTCGCCCGGCAGGTCGCGTCCGATCCGCGAGCGGAGCTCGTCGAGTTCGGGACGAGAAGGGTGGGGAACCGCCGCGATCAGAAAAAGGATGCGGGAGCCGGCCAGATCGCGGAGCAGTGCGCCGACGGCCGCCGCGGAATCGGGGTCCAGCCACTGCGCGTCATCGAGCGCGACCACCACCGGCTGCTCGTCCGCCGCAGCGCGCAGGGCGCCGGCCATGGCCCGGCCGACCGGCTGTGCCTCCGCCAGGGCGACACCGGGGTAGCGCTCACGCCATTCGGGAAGCGGTCCCGCGAAGGCGGCGAGCGCCTGAGGCGGCGCGCCACCGACGCCGGCGGCGCCGACGAGCCCGCCGCGCGCCAACGCCAGCAGCCCGCTCCACGACTCGGTCCGGTCAGCCTCGACCGCCCGGGCGGCGGCCACGGAGAAGCCGTCCAGCCGAAGCCGCGCCGTGACCTCCTGGAGCAGTCGGGTCTTGCCCACGCCTGACTCGCCCTCGAGCACGACGATCGTCGCCCGGCTCGTCCGGGCTGCGTCCTGGGCCGCCTCCAGCAGCCGCCCCAGCTCGGCGGCACGGCCTTCCAGCGGTGCCCGCACCACGGGCTCTCCCTCGCCCCACCCGGCGGCGCCCCCCGTGCGGGGACCGCGCTCGCTCCGGATGCGCTCGACGAGGGCATCGGTGTCGGGCCCGGGCGCCGTGCCCAGCTCCTCCGACAGCCGAGCGCGGAAGCGGTCGAACAGGTCGAGGGCACCGGAGCGATCGCCGGCGAGAGAGAGGCAGCGAAGCGCGGCGCCCAACGCGAGCTCGGAGGTCGGCTCGAGCGCGATCGCTCTGGAGGCGAGCGCCGAGGCTTCGTGCGTGCTTCCGCTCTGGGCCAGCACGTCGCTGCAGCGGACCAGCACCTCGACCCCGCGCCGGCGCCAACCGGCCCGCTCGGCGGCGAGCCAGTCCTCGAATTCCGATGCGCCAGGCACGGCGAAGCCCTCGAGGAACTCCCCGGCCACCAGCTCGGACGCGGCGTGCCACTCGCCCGCCTCCGCCAGCCGCTCGAGCTGGTCCACGTCGACTTCGACCGAACCTTCGGCGAGGCGGACCTGACCGCCCGTCGAGTCCACCGACGCATCACCGACGTGGCGGCGGATCACCCGCAACGCCTCGCTCAGGGAGTGCCTGGCCGCGGTCTCCCCGCGGTCCCCCCACAGCAGGCCCACCAGATGATCGCGACTCCGGAGCCGTCGGGGGGAGCGGGCGAGATAGATGAGCAGCGCAAGGTGCTTTCGCCACAGCAGCTCGGCCGGCGCGGGACCGCCGTCCACCGTGATCTCGATCGGACCGAGCGTGCGGCACAGGATCACTCAGACCTCGGGGTGGGGGTCGTAGCCTGGCGAATCACAGCAACTTGACGTCGGCTTGACCGCCGGGCGCGAGCGTTCGGGCGATCTCGATTCTCAGTCCAGCCGGAAGGAGTACGCCAATGGTAACGCTAGCCGGGTCGACATCGGCACCTGATGGCCCCGATCCCGCCGCGACCACGATGGTCCTCGAGGAGCACGAGACCACGGGGCCGCTCCCGGTCGGCTTCGAGTTCGAGCGGTTTGGGGCGCGGTTCGATCATTTCGATCTGTCCACGGATGGCTTCATCAAGTTCGGTCAAGGCGCGGCTGAGGCCGCCGGGCAGGAGCACCTGCCACTCACCGAGACGCCGGGCCTGTGGGGCGGAGGGCGTGTCGCTTATGTGGTACGAGGCAGCGCGCCGAGACGCCGCCTGGTCGTGTCGTTCGTCGAGCCGGGGGTACTGCGGGCGGCATTCCAGGTGACGGTCTACGAGCGCACCGGCATCATCGAGCTGCTCGCCACACCCTGTCAGAGCTTCGGCGAGCCGACGATCCGGCAGCTGGACAACGTCCAGTCCTCGCCGCTGCGGGAGAACTCCGCGCGGAAGATCGGCTGACTGCTGAGGCGCCCGCCGTGCATGCCGGTCCACGCCAGGGGGAAGCTGAATTCCGCCGCCGCCGCCGTGGCGGTCATCTCACGCGCCCCGTCCACCCGCCTGCCGACGCTGGCCTTCCACGGCTCGGTCCGGAGGATCCGGACCAGCCGCGTCAGCTTGTCCTCGTCGGCGTACGTCTTCGGATGGTACATGCGGGTCACCCGCTCCACGTCCTTGGAGCGGAGCGCGCCGTAACAATCATCGACCCCCTGACGCATTCTCGATTCGAGCTCGCGGCGATTGAACGGCGGCTCCGGCGCCCGGACCGGGGTTCTCCGGGGCGGGGCCGTCGCGCGAGGTGTGGTCGTCGGCGCCATCGCGATCTCCTCCGGCGCCCTCTCGCCCAGCGTATCCTGGCCGAGCGGCGCGTAGCCCTGCGTGTCGACGGCCACATCAGCACTCGGCAGCACCCTCAACTCCCAGGTCGCGACCTCCTCGCCGCTCAGTGCCGTGATCAGCGCGGTGCCCGGGGCCCTGGCGCTCACACGGCCGGTTGCGCTGTCGACCGCTGCCAGGTCCGGCTCGCTCGATCGCCAGGTGACCCCGGCGCCGGGGATCGGTGCGCCCTGCGCATCGAGCACCTGCGCCGTGAGGGTGATGGTGTCACCGGCCTGCACGGCATCCTGCGGAGCGATGCTCACCGATGCCGGCGACAGCGGAACCGGGCGGTGGCGGATCCGGCGGGTGGTGGCGGGAGTCGCGGCGGCGCCTTGGTCGATGAGGGGAAGCGAGTCGGCCTTCGCACCCGAGCGCTCCAGCGCGATGCCCGCGACGGTGTCGGCTGGAACGGTCAAATCGCGGTCCCAGCGAAAGTCCTTCAGGCCTCCGAACATGTAGACCGCACCGGCGACCGCGAGGGTCCCCGCGCCACCCTGCAGCGCCGCCCGGCGCAGCCGCGATCCCTTGCGACGCCAGCGGGCGCGGCGAGCGGGCTCCGCGTCCACGGCCGCGACGGGCGCCGTCGGCTGTCGCTGAGGCCGGGTCGCCGGAATCGCATGGCCGACCTCAACGGTGACCGAGGCCGATGCGTCGTCGCGCGTCGCGGTGAGCACGACCTGACCCCGACCCAGCGCGGCCACCCATCCGCCCGCCGCAACAACGGCCACACCGACGTCACTGCTGCTCCAAAGCACGCTCCCCTCTTCCAGGGGCGCGCCGGTGGCGTCGAGCGGTGTGGCGGTCAGGACGAAGGAGTCGCCCGCTCGAAGCGACTTGGGCGGGGCGGAGATCTGGATGCTCGCCGCGCGGCCTTCGGCGGACGGATCGAGCCACTCGACACCGATCGCCGGGACGTACACCGGCACCCGGGCCTGAACACCCTCGCAGCTCGCGGTCAGCAGGGCCGTCCCACCGGCGATGGCGGTCGCGACCCCGCGAGTACGATCTATATGCAGGACCTCCGGGGCATCGGTGGTCCATTCGATCTGCCGCCCCGGCAACGGCACACCGCGGTCTCCACGCACCAGCGCCACGAGGGCGAAGCCGTCGCCGGTGCTGAGCTCCGCCGGTGGCGGAAGGATCGTGATGCTGCGGGCTCGCCCCACGATCGCGGAGCGCGCGCTCGACGGCGCCACGGCGGGAGCGGGGGAGATACGTCCCGGGGTCCGGGCACCGGAGGGCATCGAAGCCGCGATCGGTGCGGCCAGCCGGGAGAGCTCGGCGAGCAACGGATCCTCTTCCATCAACGGGACGGCGCCGAGCGCGGCCTTGGCCTCCGCCACGTTGGGGAACCGCTCCGCCGGATCCTTGGCGAGCATTCGGAGGATGGCGGCCTCGAGATCGGCGGGACACTCGGGGCAGCGGTCCCGGATGGGTGGAGGCGCGTGCTCGACCTGGGACTGCATGACCGTCAGCGTCGAGCCGGTGAAGGGGGCGGCACCGGTCACCATCTCATAGGCGACGGCGCCGAGGGAGTACTGATCGGAAGCGCCGGAGACGTCCTCGCCGCTGCACTGCTCGGGGCTCATGTAGGCCGGCGTGCCGACCAGCGCCCCGGTGTGCGTGTGGCCCGGCAACTCGGCCACCTTGGCGATTCCGAAATCGGTCACGACCGCGTTGCCGTCCTCGTCGATCAGGATGTTCGCGGGCTTGATGTCGCGGTGGACCACGCGGGAGCGGTGGGCGTAGGTGATAGCCGAGCCGACCTGACAGAGAATGGAGCGGACGATCGGCAGGGGGAGACGCCCGGAGTCGAGGATGAGCTGGTCGAGCGATCGGCCGCGGATGTAGCGCATCACGAAGAAATGCAGGCCGGCCGCTTGGCGCACCGAGTAACAGGACACGATATTCGGGTGATTCAGATGCGCGATGGTGATCGCCTCGCGCTTGAAGCGATCGATCATCCCGTCGCCCATCAGCAGACCCGGCGACATCACCTTGATCGCGACCTTGCGATCGAGCGACACCTCATGGGCCAGGAAGACCGCGGCCATGCCGCCGCGGCCGAGCTCGCGGCCGACCTCGAACTCCCCGGCCGTCGCGCGACGGAGCCGCTGGACCACTTCCGCCCACGGCGAGGTCGGGTCGTCCTCGGGATGGATGTCGTCGAGCAGGGCGGTGGGATGGGAGCTCAACGACAGCTCGTCGCCGCACCGCGAGCAGAAGCGGTCGGCGAGCCGTACCGGCTCGGCGCAGGTCGGACAGGCGAGCGTCGTGGCCATCATGTCACAAGGGGTGTAGTAGCATGGCCGCAGAATATTGGATGCCGGGTCCGGCAGGCGCAATCGAAGAGGGCCAGGAGATCTTCACAAATCGCCTCAGATTGTTGCCATAAACGATTGGCATACAGTCGTTTACAGACCGATGTCCGTATGCGAATGTCGGGCATTCTCCACCCCACCCCCCAAACGGTCAGATCCATGCTTTCCGGCATATGGCGTGCTAGCTCAGGGTTGATCGCCTCTGCCGCCTATGGCGCTCGTCGCCGCGCCCTGGATTTCGCGCTCCGACCGCTCGGGCAACTCCCCTTCGAATTCGGCGTCCACCCGCTGAGGGCTGGGCCAGCGTGATGGAGATAACCATGACTTCAAATCGGCGGCCGCTGTCCCTGGCGTGCCTCGGCATCGCCCTCTCGGTCGCTGCGTGCGGCGAAGACGGGTCACAGGCACCCCCGGCCCGCGCCGACGTCCCGCTCCAGCAGGCGCAGACGCTGGAAGCAGGGAACCTCGCGCCGCTGGACCTGGTCTACGTCTGCGGCAACAAGTTCCTGGCGACGAACTCCACCCGCGGCACGGTACAGGTCACCTACCGGGTGGTCGGCACCTCCGAGACCGGCGGCCTCACCCTCCCACCGGGCACCTCCCGGGATCCGGGACACAGCGAGACCGAGATGGAGACCGGCAAGCAGGGCACGGTCGAGCTGTACCGGGACGATCAGCGCGTGGCCATCCGTCGCAATCTCAAGCGACTGTGCGGCGTCCATGCCGCGGCCAACCTCGCGTCGGCCACGGCGGCGGAGTCGGGCAGCTGGACCGCCCCCGTCCCGTGGCCGATCGTCGCGCTTCACGCGAGCGTGATTCCGGACGGACGAGTGCTCGCGTGGGGGCTCACCGGGTCGCCCCAGATCTGGGATCCCGCCACCGGGCAGTTCACCGAGGTCGCCAGCTCGTCGGAGCTGTTCTGCTCCGGTCACTCGCTGCTGTCGGACGGTCGCCTGATGGTCTCGGGCGGCCACATCTCGGCCGACCACGGGATCCCGGACATCAGCGTCTTCTCGCCCGCGACCGGGAGCTGGACGAAATCCACGTCGATGCGGCGCGGTCGCTGGTATCCCACCAACACCACGCTGGCCAACGGCTCGGTCGTCATCCTGGCCGGCCGCGACGAGGTGGGAGACGAGGTGGCGGAACCGGAGGTGTGGTCGCCGAGCGGGGGGATCCGCCAGCTCACCAACGCCAGCCTGGTGCTGCCGTACTACCCGCGGACCTTCGTGGCGCCCAACGGGCAGGTGTTCTACGCAGGCGAAGAGCAGACCACGCGCTACCTGAATACGTCGGGCACCGGTTCCTGGACGACGGTCGGGGACCGTCTCTATGGGGCGCGGTCCTACGGGGCTGCCGTGATGTACGAGGCCGGGAAAATTCTCTACGTCGGCGGCGGGCGGACGACGAACACGGCCGAGATCATTGACCTCAACGTCGCCGGACCGACGTGGCGGTGGACCGGCTCGATGGCGGTTCCGCGGCGGCATCTCAATGCCACGGTGTTGCCGACGGGCGAAGTACTGGTCACCGGCGGCACGACCTCTCCCATCCAGAACGACGTGTCGCAGGCCGTCCGGTCGGCGGAGATCTGGAACCCGGCGACGGGAGTGTGGACCACGCTGGCGAGTGGCTCGGTCCGGCGCGCCTATCACTCCACCTCGCTCCTTCTTCCCGACGGCCGCGTGCTGCACGCGGGCAGCGGAGACGCGGAGGGACAGCCCAATGAGTTCAGCGGCGAGCTGTTCTCGCCGCCATATCTCTCGCGCGGGGCGCGCCCGACCGTGTCCGATGCGCCGACCCAGCTCGGCTACGGCACCGATTTCCGGGTCGCGACCCCTGACGCGGCGGACATCGCGAAGGTGAGCCTCATCCGGCTGGGCTCGACGACCCACGCATTCGACATGAATACGCGGCTGTTGTGGCTCAGCTTCACCCGCGACGCTTCCGGTCTCACGATCTCGGCGCCGGCGGGCGGGACGATCGCTCCCCCGGGCCACTACATGCTGTTCCTGGTGAACCAGGCCGGCGTCCCGTCCATCGGCCGAATCACGAAGGTCAGTGCGACCTCCGAGCCCGGCGGTGGACCCAACGCGCCCCCCACGGCGGCGTTTCTGGCCGGATGCGCCGGGATGAACTGCACCTTCGCCGATCGCAGCAGCGATCCGGACGGCGACCTCACCGCATGGCAGTGGACCTTCGGAGACGGCGATGGCACGCCGGTGCGCGATCCCCATCACGCCTACACGGCCCCAGGCACCTATACGGTCACGCTCACGACGAAGGATCACGAGGACGCCGCCGCGACGATCTCGCGACAGGTCACGGTACCGGGACCCCAAACCGCGCTGGGGCTGACGGTGACCACGAGGACCGAAACCACCAAGCACATCAGTGACCTCGTCTGGTCGCGGGCGCAGGGAGAACGGCTCTACCTCTACCGGAACGGGCTGGTGCTGAACAGCACGCCCAACGACGGCAAGCAGTCCGTCTCCAAGGTCGCCAGCGGTTCGGCCACGTACATCTTCAAAGTGTGCGAGGCGGCCAGTACCATCTGCTCCAATCCGGTGACGGCCGTCTTCGGCGGTGGGTCTCCCGTCGACAACTCGTCACCCAACGCGGCGTTCACTCCGACCTGCTCGGCCAGCACGTGCCGGTTCTCGGATGGGAGCGCGGACCCGGACGGCACCGTCTCGAGCTGGCAGTGGAATTTCGGTGACGGGTCCAGCTCCACGGAGCGGAACCCCTCGCACACCTTCGGCGCGGGTGGCACGTTCTCCGTCACCTTGTCCGTCACCGACGACCGTGGCGCGCGCGGCTCGGCCACGCGGAACGTCACGCTCGGCGAGCCAGAGGACCTGCCGCCAAGCCCCGCCTTCACGAGCACGTGTGCCGGCCTCAACTGCACCTTCACCGATGAGAGCCAGGATCCGGACGGGAACGTGACCGCCTGGCACTGGGACTTCGGAGACGGGTCTACATCCGAAGAGCGGAACGCGGCGCACACCTATGCGGGCAACGGGACCTACGTCGTGGCGCTCACGGTGCGGGATGACGAGGGACTGGAGGCCACGCTCAGCAAGCAGGTGAGCGCTGGAGACCCTCCAGCCAATGTCGATCCGGTCGCCAACTTCGGCGTTAGCTGCACCAACCTCGCGTGCACGTTCACGGATCAGAGCACGGACCAGGACGGCACCCTCACGGCCTGGAGCTGGGCGTTCGGTGATGGCGCCACGTCCACCGTGCGCAATCCGAGTCGGACGTACGCCTCGGCGGGCACCCGGACCGTGACGCTCACGGTGACCGATGATCGCGGCGGGCAGGCTCAGCGCTCGACGCCGGTCACGGTGACCGCGCCGCCGCCCCCGACCTCGATCACGCTCACGGTGACAGGCAAGACCGACGCGACCAAGCACTACATCACCCACAAGTGGACCGGCACCACCGGGACGACCGTCGATTTCTGGCGGAACGGGGCGCGGATCAACAGCACGCCCAATGACGGGCAGCAGACGACCTCGTTCAAGTTCAAGGGAACGATGACGTGGCGGGTGAGGATCTGTCAGGCGGGCAGCTCGACGGTCTGTTCGCCCGAACGGACGATCACGCTGTCGAACTGAGGCGGAGCCGGGATTGGCCCTGGAGGATTCGAACCTCCATTCACGGATCCAAAGTCCGCTGTCCTGCCATTGGACGAAGGGCCAGAGCGAAGAAAAAATCTATATCGGCTCCGCCCCCGATGGCGGACCGGTGAGGGTCTCGACCGCGGTGACCGTCCCGTGCTTGCGGCCGAGCAGCATGCGGGCGTCCTCGCGGTCCCGCTCCGAGCGGTACACGGCGAACAACGTCGATCCGGACCCGCTCATCCTGCACACCAGCGGCCGGGTTCCCGCCAGCGCCTCGAAGGCGGCCCGCACCGGCGGGTGACGCCCGAAGACCGCCGACTCGAAGTCATTCCCCGCCATCCGACCGATGTCCCCCCATGTCGACAGTGCGTCGAGGTCGAGCGCCACGGCCCCCCGCCGGCCTGACGAGACCCTCGCCTCATCCACCCAGGCGTAGGCGTCCGCGGTCGCGATCGGGATCGGTGGAGTGAGCAGCAGCGCCGGCGCGGAAGGCAGGGCGGGGAGCCGAAGCATCCGATCGCCGCGGCCCCAGCCAAGAGCAAGGCTCGCGCCGGAGAGAAAGAAGGGGACGTCGGCGCCCAGTCGCGCGGCGAACTGCAGCAGCTCGTGTCGGGGGACCGCGTTGGCGGCCAGGCGATTGACCGCGAGGAGTGCCGCCGCCGCGTCGCTCGAGCCTCCGCCCAGGCCGGCCCGGACCGGGATGCGCTTCATCAGACGGAGCCGGACGGCGAACCGGTGGCCCGTCGCGGCGAGGACCGCCGTGGCCGCGCGAACCGCCAGATTCTCCTCGGCCGGTCCGACCTCGGCTCCCTCGACCTCGATCGTCACGCCCCGACCATCGTGGCGCTCGGCGTGCAGCTCGTCCGCCAGATTCACCAGGCAGAGAAGCGTCTCCAGTCCGTGATATCCGTCCGTTTCGCGACCGAGCACGCGCAGGAGGAGGTTGATCTTGGCGTGCGCCCTGATGCCGACCGCCGTGCCGGTCACGTTCGCTGGGCGCCGCGCAGATCGCTGAGGGCCACGGGGGTTCGGGCGAGAGACCAGGCGCCGGCGATGGTGATCGGCAGGAAGGTGGCGCCGTGATACGCGATGGCGTACGACGAGGCCACGTCGTTGGGGATTCCGTAGAGGGCGAGCCCGGCCACGATGGCGGCCTCGAACTGTCCCACGAAGCCCGGCGTCAGCTGGACCGACACCCCTATCACGATCACCCCCTGCAGCACCAGCGCACCCCAGAAACTCACCGGGATGTCGAACGCGGCGAAGCTCACCCACAGCGCCAGCGCGTTCGATGCCCAGAGTGCGATCGACCAGACGATCACGCCCAGCAGAAGGACCGGCGATCCGAGCGAGGCGAGACCCTGGCGGATGCCGTCGATCGCGCCGATCAACCGCTCGGTAAGCCGACCCGCCGGGAGCAGGCGCCGGACGGCCCGCTCGGCGGCGAGGGGGAAGGCGACGATCGCGCCCGCGCCGAGCAGGGCGCCGAAGCAGAGCATGCCCGCCAGCTGCGCTCCGCCTGCGAGCGATACGCCACCGACGAGGACGTTCGGCGGCAGGTCCGACATCAAGAGTCCCAGGGCGAGCATCCCGATGCAGGTCAGGCCGTCGAAGACCCGCTCGACCGCGACCGAGGACATGGAGGCGGTGAACGGCACCCCCGCCAGCTTGGTCGCCGCGAATACCCGGACCAGCTCGCCCGCGCGGAACGGCAGGATGTTGTTCGCCATGAAGCCGATCGCGATGGCATGCCAGAGCGGCCACGGCTTGAGCGCGGTCCCGGACCCGTCGCGCAGCAGGAGCCGCCAGCGAATGAGCCGCAGGGGGAAGGTCAGCGTCGCCAGCACGACGCCGAGCGCCAGGGGCCAGGGATCCGACTCCCGGATCTGGCGCATGACTTCGCCGAGGTGCACGCCGCGCAGGGCCCAGAGGAGCAGGGCGAGCGCGAGCGCGGCGCCGACGGCGCCGACGACCACCTGCTTGCGCCCCATGGGCGCTGACGACGTCTCAGGACTCGTCAAGCGCGAGCGGCACGAGGTCGAGGAGCTCCTGCAGGAGCGGCTGGATCGAGGCCAGGTCGACGACCGAGGCGAGCTCGACCGTCGTCAGCGTCCGCCGGACGGCCGCGGCGCGCTCCAGCGCGGAACGACCGCGGTAGCAGAGCGATTCGATCGCCACCGGCTCCGCGGCGGGCTCGGGCTGGACCTGCGGCGGGGCGATGAGGGCCGCGAGCGAGGCGGGCGCGGGGCCGCGCTCCCGCTGCAGCCGCTCGAGCGTGCGGAAGCTGGCCTCGAGCGATCCCATCGGCGCGTCGGGCGAAGGCATCGGCGAAGGTGTCGGTGCGGCGTCGGGCGCGAGGCTGGCGATCGGCACGATGTCGGCTTCGCGGTCCGCGCCGGCGTCGAACTGGAGGGATTCGATCGGCACGACATCCGCCTCGGGGTCGTTCGCCACCTCCGTACCGGTCGAAGCGGACGCCGTTTCGGTGGACGACCGCGCCTGGTCGAGCCGGTGCGCGACATCGAGGATCCGCCGGGACACCTGCATCCGATCGGCCGCGTCCGCGACGGAGCGGAGCAGCTCGCCGGCGGCCTTCAGGCTCGCGATCAGCTGCTCGGTGGATCGGCCGGCCATCCCCGCCGCCAAGGCCTCGCGGGTCGAGCGCGCGAACACCGCGAGTGCGCCGGCGACGGGGTCGGGCCCGGGAACTCCAGCGGCCCGCAGGGCGCCGATCAGGTGGTAGAGCCGGAGATCCCGCTCGGTGGCGGAGCGTGCGCCGGCGATGAGATCGGCGCTCTGGCAGAGATGCTCGCCGTGACTCACCAGCTCCAGGGCGCCGAGCGGCGGCGGCGGGTGGAACTGTGGCTGTCCCGCCGGGGGGGTGGCCGGCTCGGGGTCGCCCTCGTGGAAGAGGGACTCGATGGGAACGACGTCACGCTCTACGGCGAAGGCGCGAAGCAGCAGATCGGTGAACGCCCGCGCCTCGTCGGCTTCGGGATCGGGCCGCCCGTACTCGGCGATGTCGCGCGACAGGCGGGTGAGCGCGGACGCACCGGACGCCATCACCTCGTGCACGCCGGGCGGCGGCGCATACAGTCGAGTGAGATCCCCCACCGCCAGCTCGATGCCGTCCAGAATCTCGGGCAGCGGGACCAGGTCGCCCAGCTCGGCCAGTCCCCGCAGCGACTGCATTCGCCGGATCACGGTGTACAGGGGCTCCCTATCGGCCGGTGCCGCCTGCAGCGCGCGCGCCGCCCGGTCCAGCGCGCTCGCGATCAGCGCACCCTCGCGGCCGACGAACGCCCGTACGCCCGCATTCATCTCTCCAGGGTCGGCGCGCCTCTCGGGCGGTCCCGAGGCGCCGCCGGCCAGGGTCTCCAGCGACAGGGCCAAACGGCCCGCGCGGACCGTATCGCCATCATCCCACTCGCGGACGCGACGCACGAGCCGGCGAAACTCCTCGATCGCCTGGGCGACCTGCTCCTTGCACCCGGCGTCCCACGCGACCTTGCCGTCACGCAGGGACCGGGCGACCGACTCGAGTCCCCCCGCGGCGCGGGCGATGGCCGGCTGTGACGCCATGAGCGCCGACCCCCGAAGCACGCGGCTCGCGCGCAGGAAATCCTCGGCGGGCGGCGCGCTGTCGCGGCCCGCAAGGGTCTCCAGCCGGTCGAGGCACTCGCCGGCCTCGAGCGCGAAGAAATCCGCGGCCGCGAGGGGATTGGTCATGGTGGGAGCAAAGGTATCAGAGCCGGGCGCCCTTCACCAAGCGTGCCATTTCGTTCACCGCCTGAGTCATCCCCACCAGCAGGGCGCGGCTGACCACGCTGTGACCGATGTTGAGCTCCTCGATCTCGGGAATGGATGCGACCGGCTCCACGTTCGAATAGGTGAGACCGTGCCCCGCGTGGACGAACAGTCCCATGTCGGCCGCGTGGCGCGCCGCGGCGCGCAGCTCCTCCAGCGCCGTGCCGCTCTCGCGCCACGTGTGGGCATAGCGGCCGGTGTGGAGCTCGACCGCGGGCACACCGAGGTCTTTCGCCGCGTCGAGGACGGGCTGGTCGGGGTCCACGAAGAGGCTCACGCGGATGCCGGCCTCGTCGAGCTGCCGGATGGTCTCCCGCAGCCGGCCCCCCGTCCGCCGCAGGTCGAGGCCACCCTCGGTCGTGATCTCCTCCCGGCGCTCAGGCACGAGCGTGGCCTGATACGGCTTGAGTCGGCAGGTCATGTCCACGATCTCCGCGCTGGTCGCGAGTTCCACGTTGAGCACGCGCACCGCGGGGCGGAGCCGCTCCAGATCGTCGTCCTGGATGTGGCGCCGATCCTCGCGGAGGTGCGCGGTGATGCCATCGGCGCCGGCCGCTTCGCACAGCCGCGCGGCCTCGACCGGGTCGGGCTCGTCGGTGCGGCGAGCCTGCCGGACAGTGGCCACATGATCCACGTTGATGTAGAGCCGCATCGGTGCCGTCATTGCCCAGGCTTTGGCAGGGGATTAACTTCGCAGGCTAACATATGCCAGACGAGAGACTTGTGATCAAGCCGCAGTGGTGCATCCTCGCCGCCCTCGTGGTCGCGTGTGGTGGAACTTCCGCTCCCGCCGGCGTCGCCCCCACCACGACCGCCAAGGGCGCTGTCGAGAGCTTCATGCAGGCGGTCGCGGACAGCAACATGACCCAGATGGGCACGTTCTGGGGGACCACCGGGGGACCCGCGGCACGCACCGGTCAACCGTCCGACTGGGAACGCCGAGTCGCCATCATGCATGCGTATCTCCGGAACGAATCCCACCGTGTCGTCTCGGACACGCCGGATGCCGGCGACGCCCGCCACAGCCTCCAGGTCGAAATCCGGCGGCAGCTCTGCTCCTGGGTGGTGCCGTTCACGGCCATCCGCCTGGGCAACGGCAGCTGGATCGTGAGCCAGGTGGACCTCACTCAGGCCGGCAATCCGGCTCGTCCCTGCGACCCCGGGAACCAAGCCGCCGATACCACCAAGCCACAGCAGTAGGCTCTGGGAACCCTGGGCCCCGCCCGTTGTTATCTTATTCAGTCAGCTCGAGAAGGATTCCGGCGGTCGCTTTCGGATGGACGAATGCGATCCGCCGGCCCCCGGCTCCGGTTCGCGGCATCTCATCGATGAGACGGTAGCCCGCCTCCCGGCACGCGGCGAGCGCGGCGTCGAGATCGGGGACCCGGTAGCAGATGTGGTGGATCCCCGGCCCCCGTCGCGCGAGAAATTTGGCGATCGGGCCATCCGCGTCGCGGGGAGCCAGGAGCTCCACCTCGGATTCGCCGAACGTGAGCGAGACGATGGTCGCGCCGTCGGCGGTTTCCGGCGGATGGGGGTCGAGGCCGAGGACGTCACGATAGAAGGGAAGCGCCGCCTCGATATCGGGCACGGCGATTCCGACATGAGCGATGCGAGGGAAGACCGCCACGCGGACCCTCCGAACGAATGAGCGAAGTGATTCAAACTTCAGGAGAATAACATCATGGCCGGGACCAACCACACGACCGTCCACGTCACGGACGCCTCCTTCACCAGCGAGATCGAACAGGCGAACGGGCTCGTGCTCGTGGACTTCTGGGCCTCATGGTGCGGTCCGTGTCAGATCGTGGCGCCGATCCTGGACCAGCTGGCCGGGGAGTACGTCGGCCGCGCCAAGGTGACCAAGGTGGACGTGGATGCGAATCAGCGCACCGCCATGCGCTTCAACGTGCGCTCCATCCCCAGCATCCTGTTCTTCAAGAATGGCCAGCACGTGGACACCGTGATCGGCGCGGTGCCCAAGGCCACCCTGGAAGGGAAGATCAAGCAGCACCTCGCCTGAGTGGACGGCACTCTCTACGTCGTAGCGACCCCGCTTGGCAATCTCGGCGATCTCTCCCCTCGCGCGGCTGAGACGCTTCGCCAGGCGGCCGTCGTGGCGGCGGAAGACACCAGGCGCACCCGCGGCCTGCTGAGTCATCTCGGCGCCTCCCCCACACTCCTCAGCTTCCATGCCCACTCCGGTGACCGCCGGGTGGAGACCCTGCTGAACGCGCTCGCGGATGGCCGCGACGTCGCGCTGGTGACGGACGCCGGCACGCCCGGGGTGAGCGATCCGGGTGCCGACCTCGTGGCGGCTGCGCGCGAGGCCGGCTATACCGTGGTCCCCATTCCCGGCCCCTCCGCCGTCGCGACGGCGCTCTCCGCCGCCGGCCTCCCCGCGGACCGCTACGTCTTCCTCGGATTCCTTCCCCGGAAGGGCGGGGAGCGGTCCCGTCTCCTGGCTCGTGTGGCGACCGAAGAATGGAGCGTCGTTCTGTTCGAGGCCCCTCCCCGTCTCGCGGCGCTCCTGGGCGACCTGGCGGCCGCGGCAGGCCCGGGACGACGTGCCTTCGTGGCCCGGGAGCTCACCAAGATGCACGAGGAGCTGCGCGCCGGGAGTTTGGCCGAGCTGGCGGATTATTATTCGACGGTGGAACCCCGTGGTGAGCTCACCATCGTGGTGGAGGGGACCGGTGTGCCGCCGGCTCCTCCCGACCGGACGGCCGATGCCACCGAGGAAGCCACGGCCCTGCTGGCCGATGGGCTCTCCCGCCGCGAGGTGGCGAGGCGGCTCACCGAGACCATGGGGATGTCTCGCAACGATGCCTACCGATTGGTGATGGGACTGCCCTGAGATGCTGCGTGTGGCCGCCGTCGTCCTGTGGAGTGTGGTGCTCATCGAGCCGGCCGCCGCACAGAGTCCGGCGGCGGCCGCGCCCGCGACTACAGGATCGGATGCCTCGATGACGATCGGGCGGTTGCACTACGAGGGTGGCGGCGACTGGTACGCGAATCCCTCGAGCCTGCCCAATCTCCTCGGCGCGATCCGCACGCGGACCGGCCTCCGCGTGGCTCCCGCCGAGCGGGTGGTGACCCTGCGCGACGACGATCTCTGGAATCTTCCCTACATCTATATGACCGGCCACGGGAACGTGCGCTTCAGCGACGAGGATCTCGCCGTGCTGCGCCGGTACCTCCGCCAGGGCGGTTTCCTCCACGCCGACGACAACTACGGCATGGACCCATCGCTCCGGCGGGAGGTCTCCCGGCTCTTTCCGGGCGAGGAGCTGGTGGAGGTCCCGCTCGACCATCCGATCTATCACCTGATCTACGACTTCCCCCGCGGCATTCCCAAGATCCACGAGCACGACAAGAAGCCGGCGCAGGGCTTCGGCATCTTTCTCGACCGACGGCTGGTGGTCTTCTACTCGTATCAGACCGATCTGGGCGATGGGTGGGAGGATCCGGAAGTGCATCGGGATCCGCCGGACAAGCGGGAGGCCGCGCTTCGCATGGGCGTCAACCTCTTCGCCTACGCCGTGGGGTACGGCGAGTGAGCGGGTCGGCGACCGCCCAGGCCCTCCACCGGCTGGCGCGTCCGCTCCGGCTCCGCGCGGGGGCGGGCTGGCTCGCGCTCGCGCTCGGATCCGCCGCGGCGCTCTTCGGCGCCGCGATCTGGTCGGCTCGCCTCCAGTGGATCAGCGGCCCGCAGTGGACCTTCATCGCCTGGGCGGCGGTCCTGGTCGGCGTCGGCGCGGTGGCGTGGCTCGCGCGTGCGTCGCTCGGCTCCCTTTCCCAATCCCGGATCGCACGCGGACTCGAGGATCTGGGCGAATGGAGACAGGGCACGCTGACCGCGCTGCTCGATCGCCCGGCGCAGGGGACCAGCGAGGCGCTGCTGGCGCGGGCGGATGCCGCCCAGGCGAGCGAGGTCGAGCGGCGGGGCACGGCCGCCGCCGAGCCGCTCGCTCGGCCGGTGCGTGCGGTCGGACTGCTCGGTGCGGGCGCACTTTTCGTCGGCTTCGGCGCGTTCGCGACGGCGGGACCCGCGCGGGGCGCGGCCGCGGGGCTCTGGCATCCGGCCAACGCCTGGCGCGCGCTGGTCGCACCGGTCACGCTCAGTGCGGATCGGTCGGCGGTGGACCGGGGCGATTCGGTCGCCTTCCGGGTCGAGGCCATCGGCCGTACCAGGGCGACGCTGTGGCTCCGCGCTCCCGGGGAGGCATGGCATCCCGTCGGCGTGACGCTGGACTCGGCAGGCCTGGCCACCGTGTCGAGCGGGCCCCTGGTCAGCGACGTGTACGCCCGAGTGACCAGCGGCAGCCGCGCCTCGGACACGCTGCTGGTGGAGGTACGGTTGCCGGTGTTTCTGGGCGCGGTCAACGTCATCGCCCATTACCCGGAGTATCTCGGACTCGAGTCGGAGCCGGTGCCTACCGACGGCGACACACTCCTGGTGCCCGCCGGCACCCGACTGGAGACCACCGGGGAGGCCACGGCACCCCTCGCCAGCGCCGCGTGGCGACGCGGCTCCCGCGCGCACGAGCTCAAGATCCAAGGTGGCAGCTTCAAGGGCGCGTTCGTGCCGGCGGCGTCGGGAGAGTACCGCCTGGCCCTCACCACGGACGACGGAGCACCACTCGCAGGCGACACGGTTCGCCTGGCACTCCGCGTGGTGAGCGACAGCGTTCCGTCCGTCGAGATTCCCGTGCCGGGCGCGGACACGCTGGCGCCGCTCAGCCTTCGCTTGCCGCTCGTGGTGGACGCCCGGGACGACTACGGCATCACGGCTGTATCCATCGTGAGCCGGCGCATCAGCCGGCTCGGCACCGCCGATTCCGCGCGAAGAGACACGCTCACCGTGCCGGACCAGCGGCCCGACCGCGCCATCCTCACCCACACGCTCGATCTCAACCGCCGCGGTCTGCTTCCGGGCGACACGATCCGATACTATGCCGTGGCCGCCGACAACACACCGCGGCGGCAGACCGGCCGCTCGCGAGAGTACGTGCTGCGCCTGCCGACGATGAGCGAGGTCCGCGCCGCGCAGCGTGCCGCATCCCGCGACGTGAGCAGCCAGCTCGATTCCATCGCGTCCGGGAGCCGACGGCTGGAGCGACAGACCGAGGACCTCGCGCAGGAGCGGTCCCGCCCGGACGCCGCCGGCGGGCGGAACGAGGAGTCGTTGTCGTTCGAGCGGTCCAAGCGTGCCGAAGCGGTCGCCAAGGGCCAGCAGGAGCTGTTCCGACAGGCGGAGGAGCTCAAGCGGTCGCTCGAGGCGTTGCGGCAGAGCGCGCAGGCTGCGGGCGTCGGCGATTCGGCGTGGCAGCGGCAGCTGCAGGAGATCCGGGAGCAGCTCGATCGGGCGCTCTCGCCCGAGCTTCGCGAGCGGCTCGCGGCGCTCCAGCGGGCGCTCAAGGATCTCGACGCGGACCAGGCCAAGGACGCGCTCGAGCGCCTGGCGGAAGCACAGCGGGAGATGCGGGAAGCGCTCGAGCGGAGCCGCGAGCTGTTCAAGCGCGCCGCCATGGAGGGCGACCTGACCAACCTCGCCCAGGAATCGAAGGACCTGACACGCGAGCAGCGGGAGTGGAACCAGCGCATCGGCGCGGCCGACACGGCCGCGGCGGCCGCGGCGGAGCGGGAACTCGCCGCCCGCGCGGATTCGCTCGGCGAGGGGCTGGAGCGTCTGGCCAAGGACATGGAGACGGCACAGCGTGGCGAGCGATTCGACTCCGCGGCCCGGCAGGCGCAGCAGGCTTCGTCCCAGATGGATCAGGCGGCGAAGGCCGCCCAGCAGGGCCAGCGCAATCCCGCCAAGGACCGCGGCGAGCAGGCCGCCAAATCGCTGGAGCCACTCGGCGACCAGCTCCAGGGCGAGCGCATGGCGATGCAGCAGCAGTGGCGGGAAGAGGTCATCCAGGCCCTCGACCAGGCGCTCGCGGAAACCGGCCGACTGGCGGAGCGACAGCTGGCCGTTCAGGACGCGATGCGCGGCGGCGCGGAAGCGGGCTCGGAGCTGCGAGCCGAGCAGGGTGCGATCGAGGAAGGCGTGCAGCGGCTGATCGAGCAGGTCCGGAAGACGGCCGGCAAGAACGCACTCGTGCCGGCCCAGGTCGGTGCGGCGCTGGGTGGCGCCCAGCTGCAGATGGCGAAGACCCGCGAGTCCATCGCCTCTGCCGTGCCCAACCTCCGGGAAGGCGCGGAGCAGGCGGGCGGCGCGGTCGACGCACTGAACGCGGCGGCTCATCAGCTGCTGCGCGCGCGAGGCGACGTGTCCGGCTCCTCCTCCGGCTCGGGACTCGCCGAGGCGATGGAGAAGATGGCGGAGCTGGCCAAACAGCAGGGTGGGCTGGGCCAGCAGGCGGCGGGCATGCTTCCGATGGCCGGGTCGGCCGGCATTCAGCAGGAGCTCCGCCGGCTGGCCGATCGGCAGCGCGCGCTCGCGGAGGAGCTCCAGCGCATGCAGGGTCAGGGCAACATGCCCGGCGCGGGCGAGCTGGCGGACGAAGCCAAGGAGCTCGCGCGCCGACTCGACGCGGGGAGGCTCGATCGGCAGGTCGTCGAACGGCAGGAGCGGCTGTTCCGCCGTATGCTCGACGCCGGCCGAACGCTGCAGGGGGAGCAGGAGGACGAGCAGAAAGAGCGCCAGAGCGCCACCGCGGTGGAGGATTCGATCCGTCTCCCACCGGCGCTTCGGGCGCAGCTCCTCGGCGATGACGGGCGTCTCCGGGTGCCGAGCTGGGAACAGCTCCAGCAGCTCTCACCGGAGGAGCGCCGCCTCGTCGTCGATTACTTCCGCCGGCTCTCCGAGTCTCCGGTGAGGTAGCGCATGTCTCCTCGTCATCGCCTCGGCTTTGTATCGGTGGTGCTGCTCGCCGCTCCTTTGAGCTTTGCAGCGGCGCAACAGGCCACCATGCCGCGCGCGTTCGAGCTCGAGCGCCGGGGAAACTACGACGCAGCCGTCGGGGCGTACCGGGAGCTGCTGGCGCGGAAGGCGGGAGACGTGTCCGCGCTGCTGGGGCTGGAGCGCGTGCTGCTCCCGCTCAACCGGAGCGGGGAGATCCTGCCGGACGTTCGCGCCGCGCTCGCGGCCAGCCCCGCGAGTCCCGCCGTGTACGGAGTAGCCATGCGTGCGTGGGGCGCGGCGGGCCAGCCCGACAGCATGCAGGCGGTGGCGGAGGCGTGGGCCCGGGTCACGCCGCGGGACGAGGCACCGTATCGCGAATGGGGCGCCGCCGCGCTGGCCGCTCGGGACCGTGACGGCGCGGTGCAGGCGTATCGCCTCGGCCGCGAGCGGCTCGGCCGGACCGACGTGCTCGCCGCGGAAATGGCCCAGCTTGCGGTCACCGACGGCGATTTCGGCACCGCGGCACGGGAGTGGCTCCCGGCCGTGCGCAGGCTGCCGGGCTACCGGGTGACCGCCGTGGCCACGCTCGGTCTCGCGCCGCTCGCGCACCGGCCGGAGATACTTCGGATACTCGCGGCCGACTCCGGCTTCACCGGCCGCCGTCTCGAGTCCGAGCTGCGGGTCAGGTGGGGGGATCCGCTCGGCGGACTCGCGGCGCTGGAAGCGGGTCTGGCAAAGTCTCCCGATGAGGGGACCGAGGCGCTGCGCGGTCTCGTCGAGCAACTCCGCCTGCACCGCACGCACGATGCGCTCCTCGCGCAGGCCCGGGCGCTGGAGACGCTTGCCCGGCGGCAGCTGAGCCCGGTCGCGTCGCGGACACGCCTCGAGGCCGCCCAGGCCTATTCCGCCGCCGGTGATCGCGAGGCCGCGCGCCGGATGTTGTCGGGCCTCGCGGACGACCGGTCCGCCAGCGGCGCGGTCTCGTCCGGCGCCACGTCGGCGCTGATCACGGTCCTGATCGGCGAGGGGCAGGTCGAGGAAGCCGCTCGCCGGCTCGCGGCCACGAAAGACCAGCTGAGCGGCGAGGAGTACGCCGAGCTGTCACGGGCACTGGTCTCCTCCTACATCCGGCAGGGCCAGCTGGATCGGGCCGATTCCGCGCTCGGCGCCGACAGCACGATCGAGGGGCTCGCACTCGCCGGCAGGATTCGGCTGTACCAGGGGGATATCAGCGGAGCCGTCGAAGCGTTCAAGCAAGCCGGCCCCTACGCGGGCGATCGCGCCGAAGCGACACGGCGCACACTGCTGCTCGCCATGCTGCAGCCGATTCAGGCGGACTCGTTGCCCGCGCTCGGTGCCGCGCTGCTCCAACTGGAGCAGGGGGATACGTCGCGCGCGGTGGCGGAGCTTGAGGCTGTCGCCGAAGGCCTGCCCGCGCCCAAGGGAGGCGCGGAGGTGCGTCTGCTCGCCGGCCATCTCGCGGCCTCGAAGGGCGACCCCGGTCTGGCCGAGCGGCTGTATCGCGAGGCGGCCTCCAAGGCCGCCCCGGGCACCGCGCCCGCGGCCGAGCTCGCGCTGGCCGAGCTGATGATCGCAGCACGCCGGAGTCGCGAGGCCGTGGCCCTCCTGGAGCACCTCATCCTGACCTACCCGACGAGCGCCCTGGTCCCGCATGCGCGGCGTGCCCTGGACGTCGCGCGCGGCGCGGTGCCGGAGACATGAGGCGCCGCGCGTTCGTCGCCCGGACTTGCGCGGCGGTCGCGGCGCTCACGCCGGGGCTTCCACGGCTGCCGGTGCGAGGGCACTCGGCGCCCTGGCTGCTGGTGCCGATGGACGATGCCCAGGCCGATCACCTCAAGGCCTACGGTCTCGCCTTCCGCCTGCTCGAGCGCGGCGGCAAGGCCGAGTGGTTCCTCAACCATCGTGGCGGCGCCTTTCTGTTGCCCGCGGACGGCGCCACCAGCCGCGACGCGGCGCTCGCCGGGATCACGACCGAGCCGCTCGACGACGGCCGGCTGGTCGAGCTCCGGGGCGAGATCCAGAACGGGAACATGGACGCCGTGCCGCTGGAGAAGGCACCCAAGGTCGCGGTCTACGCGCCACCGAACGCCGCCCCGTGGGACGATGCCGTCACCATGGCCCTAAACTATGCCGGAATCAGGTTCGAGAAGATTTGGGATGCCGAGGTGGTGGGGGACGGGCTGCGGCGTCACGACTGGCTCCATCTCCACCACGAGGACTTCACCGGGCAGTACTCCAAGTTCTTTCTCAATTATGCCGGCGCTCCCTGGCTGGTCGAGATGGTCGAACAGAATCGGGCGATGGCGCGCTCGCTCGGCTACCCGTCGGTGCCGGCGGAGAAGCAGGCGGTGGCCGCGGCCATCGGCCGGTACGTCGAGCGGGGCGGATTCCTGTTCGCGATGTGTACCGCCACCGAGACGCTCGACCTCGCGCTCGCCGCGGACGGCGTGGACATCGCCGCGGCCTACGCCGACGGATCGCCGATGGACGTGAACGCGACGGCCGCGATGCGCTGGGATCGTGCGCTGGCCTTCCAGGACGCCCGGCTGGAGCTCAGCCCGACGACGCCGGTTTATTCCGACATCGACGGGCACCAGGTCAATTCCCCGGACCGGCGCCAGCCGCTGGGGTCGTTCAGCCTCTTCAACTTCAGCGCCAAGATCGATCCGGTCGCCACCATGCTGGTGCAGAATCACCGCCAGGTGATCCCCGATTTCTACGGACTCACCACCAGCTTCGCCCGCCGCCGGCTCAAGCCGAGCGTCACGGTGCTCGCGGAAGAGACCGGCGCGCCCTGGGTCAAGTACATTCACGGCGAGCGGGGGCAGGGCACCTGGACCTTTTTCGGGGGCCACGATCCCGAGGATCCGCAGCACCAGATCGGCGACGCGCCGACCGATCTGTCTCTCCATCCGCACTCCCCGGGCTATCGCCTGATCCTCAACAACGTGCTGTTCCCGGCCGCGAAGAAGAAAGAACTCAAGACGTGAGCGAGCGGATCGCCCCGGGTGTCCGGGGATTCCTCGCGGGGGAGATCGCCGCCGCGGGGGGACGCGAGGTGTCGTTCGCCGCGACCGTGGATCGGGACGGCGTGGTCACCGGTGCGCGGGTGCTCGCGCGCGGCACCGTGGACATGGTGCTCGCGCTGCCGGGCACGGCCGCGCGGGGTGAGATGCTTCTGCACAACCATCCGAGCGGCCATCTCGAGCCATCCCAGGCCGATCTCAACGTGGCGGCGCGCCTGCACGACGGGGGCGTGGGATTCGGCATCATCGACAATGGCTCGACCGAGCTCTACGTCGTGGTCGAGGTTCCGCACGACCGAACGGTCGTCAGGATCGATCCGTTCGAAGTGATCGAGACACTGGGTGAGCACGGCCCGATCGCCTCCCATCTCGGGCAGTATGAGGATCGCCGCAGCCAGCGCGACATGGCCGCCTACATCGCCGACGGGTACAACGATGGCGGTGTGCAGCTCATGGAGGCAGGCACCGGCGTCGGCAAGTCCTTCGCGTACCTGGTGCCCGCGCTGGCCTGGGCGCGGGCCAACGGTGAGCGCACGATCGTCAGCACCAACACGATCAATCTCCAGGAGCAGCTCGTCGGCAAGGACCTGCCGCTCCTGCGCGACGCGCTGGCCACGGACGACTACACGCCGAGCTTCGCGCTGCTGAAGGGATGGCGGAACTACCTGTGCCTCGCCCGCCTGCACCAGGCGGTCGGGGCGCAGCGCACCCTGCTGGAGCAGGACAAGCTGGACGAGCTGGTGGGATTGGCGGAGTGGTCCGCTCACACCGCGGATGGGACGCTGAGCGATCTGCCGGTGACACCGACACCGGAGGTGTGGGACGAAGTGAGCGCCGAGGCGGACCTCTGTACCCGACTCAAGTGCCCCCACTTCGACCGCTGTTTTCTCTTCCGGGCTCGGCGACGCGCCGCCGACGCCGACATCGTGGTGGTGAACCACCACCTGCTCGCCGCGGACCTGTCGGTCCGCCGGGCGCAGGACAACTGGCAGGAGGCGGCCGTGCTTCCGCCATACTCCCGGCTGATCCTGGACGAGGCCCATCACCTGGAGGAGGTCGCGGCGGGCCACCTGGGCGTGCAGGTGACGAGCCGAGGGGTGCGGCGCCTGCTCTCGCGCTTCGAGCGCAACGGGCGAGGGCTCGCCCCGACCCTCGGCTTCGAGCTCGCGGCACGGAGCGATCAGCCGAGCCGCGAGGCGCTCGAGATCCTGCGGGACCGTCTCTACCCGGCCCTGGCCGACGCGCACCGCGCCAGCGACGCCCTGTTCGGCCGTCTCTACCAGCGGCTGGCCGAGAGCCCGGCGGGGCAGATGCGGCTGGGCGAGGACTTCGCGGTGGACCAGATCTGGGACGAGGGACTGGCGTTCGACCTCGACGCTTCGCTCACCGCGTTCCGCACGCTTCGCGACGGGGTCGAGACCATCGCCGACCGGCTCTCGCAGTCGGACGACAGCGAGCGACGGGCGCAGATCCTGGTCGAGCTGCGGGGCGCGCTCCGCCGGCTGGACGCGATCTCGGACGGCCTCAACCGCACGCTCCGCCCCGCCGGGGGCGGTGCCCCCACGGTGCGCTGGATCGAGCGGACGACCCGCGGTCAGAGCGTGCAGCTGTCGGCGGTGCCGCTCGACCTGGCGCCGGTGCTGAGGGAGCTGGTGTTCGACCGGCTCGACACCGTGGTCCTCACCTCCGCGACACTCGCGGCCAGTGGCGAATTCGACTTCCTGGAGAGCCGCCTCGGCCTGGCGGGCGACACCTCCCCGGTGACGGAGCGCCAGATCTTCGCCTCGCCGTTCGACTACCCGTCCCAATGCCTCTTCGGGGTCCCCACCGATCTTCCCGAGCCCCGCGAAGACGAGGTGGGGCATGGGGCGGCGGTGGTGCAAATCGTGTCAGATCTGGCGTACGCCTCGGACGGCGGCATGTTCGTCCTGTTCACCAGCCACGCCTCCCTCCGCCGGGCGGCGTCGGAGCTCCGGATGACGCTGGGGACACGGTGGCCGCTCCTGGTCCAGGGGGAGGCGCCGCGGGACGTGCTCCTCCGCCGATTCCGCGATGCCGAGAACGCGATCCTGCTGGGGACGGATTCGTTCTGGGAGGGCGTGGATGTCCCCGGCCGCGCGCTCCGCGCCCTCGTGATCAACAAGCTACCTTTCAAGGTTCCATCCGAGCCACTCACGGCGGCGCGTCTGGAGCGGTTGTCGGAGGAGGGAATGGACGGTTTTTTCCATTATCTCCTTCCCCACGCCGCGCTCAAGCTCAAGCAGGGGTTCGGCCGGCTGATCCGGAGCCGGAAGGACGTCGGCGTGGTCGTCTTGCTCGACAGCCGGGCCGTCACCAAGCGATACGGCCCCATGCTGCTGGACGGATTGCCCCGAGCGGAGCAGGTGGTCGGCACCTGGGCCCAGGTGCGAACCAAGTGTGAGGACTTTTTCGCCCGGCATGGAATCGGAGCCATCGTATGACGCCCGTTCGTCCCTCGAAGATCATCGGCATCGGCCGGAACTATGTCGCCCACGCCAGGGAGCTGGGGAACGACATGCCGGCGGTGCCCATCATCTTCTTCAAGCCGCCGACCTCACTCATCGGGGACGGTGACACGATCTACCTGCCGGAGGTCTCCCAACGGGTGGAGTTCGAGGCGGAGATCGGCGTCGTGATCGGCTCACGCGCGCGCAACCTGACCCCCGACGAGGCCGTACGGGCCATCGGCGGGTATACCTGTGTCAACGACGTCACCTGCCGCGATCTCCAGAAGACCGACGGCCAGTGGGGCCGGGCCAAGGGATTCGACAGCTTCTGCCCGGTTGGTCCCCGCGTGGTCAATGGGCTCGACTGGCGGGGGCTCGAGCTGATCTGCCGGGTGAACGGTACGGAGCGCCAGCGCGCCCGTGCGACCGACATGCATTTCTCGATTCCCGAGCTCGTGTCATTCGTGAGCGGGATCATGACCCTCGAGCCGGGTGACCTCATCGCCACCGGCACGCCTGCCGGGACGGCCCCATTGGCGGACGGCGATCGGGTGGAGGTCGAGATTCCCGGTGTCGGTATTCTCTCCAATCCAGTGAAGGCGGATGGCCGATGATCGAGATCAGCAGGCGGGTGCTCTCCCTCCCGGGCTATCCGCTCGCGGAGGTCCCCGGCATCAAGCGCCGGTTGCTCGCGGCCGGGATGGACGTCATCGACCTCGGCGCCGGCGACAACGACATGCCGCCGCCGGCCATCGCGGTCGAGGCCATGACCGAGGCCCTCGCCGATCCGGCGTACAGCAAGTACGGCTTCCAGCAGGGCCTGCCGGCGTTCCGGCAGGCGGCCAGCAGCTGGATCGAGCGCCGCTTCGGCCGGCGGTTCGACCCCGTCACGGAGATCCTGCCGCTCATCGGATCCAAGGACGGATTGGCCCACCTGCCATTTGCCGTGGTGAACCCGGGTGAGGTGACGATCGTGCCCGAGCCCGGCTACCAGGCGTATCTCGGCGGCAGCATTCTCGCGGGCGCCGAGCCCTGGATCGCTCCCCTGCGGAGGGAGAACGGCTTCCTGCTCGATCTCGAGGCGGTTCCGGCCGGCGTCCTGCGGCGGGCCAAACTGGTCTTCGTGAACTATCCGAACAACCCGACGGCCGCGGTCGCCACCCCCGAATATCTCGAGCGCACGGTCGCGATCTGCCGGCGGTACGGGATTCTCCTCGCCTATGACAACGCGTACTGCGACCTCACGTTCGACGGTTACCGCGCGCCTAGCATCTTCGAGATTCCGGGTGCGGACGAGATCGCCCTCGAGTTCTTCTCGCTGTCGAAGAGCTTCTCGATGACGGGCTGGCGCCTCGGCTTCGTGGCGGGGCGGCCGGAGCTTGTCGGGGCGCTCACTCGAGTCAAGTCGTATACCGACACGGGCCCGTTCCTCGCGGTGCAACAGGCCGGCGCGGTGGTGCTGGACCGCGGCGAAGAGCTCGCAGCGCCGATCCGTGACGAGCTGCGCGCGCGCCGCGACGCGGCGGTCGGTGCGCTGCGCCGGGGTGGGTTCACGTTGGATCTGCCGAAGGCCGCGATGTATCTCTGGGTCGCCCTGCCGGCGGGAATGGCCTCGGCCGACTTCGCGCGCCGGACTCTGGAGGAGACGGGCGTGCTGGTGCTGCCCGGCAGCTCCTTCGGACCCGCCGGTGAAGGCTTCTTCCGCATCGCTCTGACGGTGGGCGCGGCACGGCTCGAGGAGGCGGCCGCCCGATTGGGTCGCGTGCTCGCGGCCATGCCACGAGGGGAGCTTGCGACCACCACCTGACCTCGGCCGTCTGCGCCGAAGGGCCAGGCGTCCATGGATCGCAATCGCGATCAGCGCCGCGGCGCATCTCGCGCTGCTGCTGTTCGGATCGATCGAGGGTCGGCCGCCGCAGATCCCGCATCGGCCGGGGCAGATCGTCGTGCTGGCGCCCCCCGCGGAAGGTCCGCGCGAACTGCCGATGCCCTTCCGGCCCGGCCGGCGCGCCGACGGGCAGGCGGGCCGCGGGGTCGTCGCTACACCCGCGCCACCGAGGCCGGAACCCGAGACCCCGATGGTCGTGGCCCGACCGCCGCTGCCCGAGGTCGAGCACCTCGACACCGGCGCCACACCAGCGGCATCACCGCGCCGGCCCGCCGTCATCGGCCGTATCGGTCCGGATCTCGCCCTTGGCAAGCTGTGGGTTCGCCCGCTCCCGCTGCCGCCCAAGGAGCTGGCCGAGCGGCTGAGCCGGGATCGGCACGTCGAGCTGGTGGACAGCGCGGTGAACACGATCGTGCAGGCGTACCTCGACTCGATCGCCACCGACCCTGGCTCCCGGCGGACCGGGCTCCCCAGCTGGACCACGAACGTCGCCGGGTCCAAGTTCGGCCTCGACTCCTCCAACATCTACATCGCCGGGCTGAAGATTCCCGCGGCGGTGTTGGCGCTCCTGCCGATTCCCGCGGGCAACATCGACCAGAATCGGGCCTACAACCACCTCATGGCGATGCGGGCGGACCTTCAGTACGCCGCGCAGCGGTCGCAGAATCTCCAGGAGTTCAAGGACATGATTCGCGACATGCGGCTCAGGAAGGAGCGTCAGGAGGAGTTCGAGCGAAACCAGCGCACCGCGCCGCCGCCCGAGAAGCCGGCGACCCCATGAAGCTGGTCGATACGGAGGAGACGGTCGTGCTGGTGACGGGCTCGTCGCTCACCGCGGAGGAGCGCGACCGGCCGCTGGCGTATCTCCTGAAGGCGGAGATCGACCGGCGGGGCCTGGGACACGCGTACCGGCGCGCGGTGGTGGTGGCGGACATGTGGTATCTGGAGAACCGGATCTTCCACCTGAATCCGACGGTGGCCATCGGCGGCCCCGGTGCGAACGGCGTCGCCCAGGATCTGTCGGAGGTTCTGCCGACGGTCTACACCAGCGAGGATCAGGTCTTCGTGCAGGCGGATTTCGAGGGCGATGTGAAGCGAGCGGCGCTGTGGGGTGCCAACGCGGCGGCGACGGCACAGGCGGTGGACGTCTTCGTGACGCAGGGCATGCTCGACGACCTGCTCGGACGGATCTGGCGCTTCAGAACCGGAGTGTTCGTCTAACGGGCAGCGCGCCCGAACTCCTCGTTCCTAGAGTCCGAGCAGATCGGCCAGCGCCCGATCGATGACCTCGGACGTCTTCCCCTCGATGATCTTGCGCAGCAGGTCCACCGCCTCGAGTGGCAGGCTGTCGGGATGGACTCGATCGCGGTCGTATCGCACGATGTGGCCCAGCGGAATCGGGGCTACCCGAGGTTCGTCCTCCTCGTCCTCCTCGTCCTCCTCCGCTTCGTCCTCCGATTCTTCCAACGACGCCTCGTACGACGAGCCGGGCACGCTCGCCGCCCACGGCTCCTCCGGCTCGTCGTCCTCCTCCTCGGGCAACGGCACCATGGCGTAGAGCTGGCACTGCACGCCAGGCGGCGCGGAGCGGGCAACCAGGACGACCTGGACCGGCTCGTCGAAGATGCCGAACTCGTGGATCTGCGCCCACGCCTCCGGCGGCATCACCGACCGTGCGACGAGACGCCCGTTCCGATAACACCCCATGCAGACCATGCCGTCGGGCACACGCTGGTCTTCCACCAGGCCGACGGTGAGCTGCACCGGATCCTCGGTGGCGGCGATCGCCGCCGGCGTCGGGACCTCGCCGTTCGACTCCGGCTCGAGTGGTTCAGATGTCATGCAGAATCAGTAGAGACGTTCGGTGCGAGGTGCAAGTAACTCGATGCGGTCACGGTGGGACGAGGAAAACACCGGCGTCGTCCAATGGCGCGGCATCGCCGCCGAAGTCGTCGGTGGAGAGGGTGCGAATGAGCTCGAGTGCGGCCTTGGTGGCGTCGGGCGTCGGCCCGCTTCCAGCGCGCTGTGCCATCGGCACGAAGCGCCCGCGGCGGAGCTTCAGATCGGCGGCCCACTCGAGCCGCAGCACGCCGGTCAGCCCCAGCGGCCCCTCCAGATTGAAGCCGCGGTAGGTGAGGAAATTGCCCAGCGAGTACGCCACCGGCTTGCCGCGATAGAGCTCGATGCCCCGCAGGACGTGCGGCCCGTGGCCCACCACCGCATCCGCCCCAGCATCCACCACGGCGCGAGCCCAGGCCCGAAGGTCGCCGCGCGGCTCACGACCCAGCGATTCGGCGGCCTCGGGCACGTGGAGTGCCTTCGATCCCTCAGCCCCGCCGTGAAAGGTCACGACCAGCAGGTCTACCAAGGGCCGCACAGAATCCACCACCACGACGCTGCGGGCGATGTCGAGCAGGTCGTAGGCGTAGGGGTAGGTGGTGAAGCCGACGAGACCGACCGTGGTCACGCTGTCGCCGCGGCGCACCGTATCGATCGCGATGCTCCCGAGCGGTCCATAGCTCGTGAGTCCGAGCGAGTCGAGAATCCGCTTGGTCGTGGCCCGGGCGTCGGGACCGAAGTCGTTCGCGTGATTGTTGGCCAGATTGAGATGGGTGAAGCCTCCCTCGACCAGGAGCGGAGCGAGCGCGGTCGGGGTGAGGAAGGCGTAGCAGAGCCGCGGTGGGGCGGGCTTGGCGCCCGGCTTCGCCGGACGAGGCGGCCGCTTCTTCACGGGCTCGGGCTTGGGGGGCGCCGTGTCGGCGAGGGTGACCCGCCGGCCTTCCCGCCCGCACTTGTACGTCGTGCCACTGTCGCCCAAGACACCTTCGAAGTTCCCCACGACCAGATCGCCGGTCAGCTCCGGCCGCGCCTCGTCGAGCAATCCGCGGCCGTTCTCGGGCGGCACCCCGGCAGGAATCGTGAGCGTGCCGAGGTTGATGTCGCCCACGAAGGTGAGGGTGACGGTGGAGGGCCGCCGGCGAGGCATGGACGGCTCACTGGGCGCGGCTGGGGACGGCAGCGGGATCGGACTGGGACGCGGAGGCGCGCTGTCGGCGCGCGGCTGTGGCGTGGGAGTCGGAGGAGGCGGCGGGTTGGCGCAGCCGAGGATGGCCGCGGCGGCGATCAGCGGGACGACCGGACGGATCACGCGGGCCGCGAGCCGCCCGCGCTATCGGCGACGGCGCGAATCCGGGCCAGACTCCGCTCGGCGCCCACGACCTCGAGCAGCTCGTTGACCGGCTCGGAGACCGTCGAGCCGGTGAGCGCGACCCGGATCGGCTGCATGGCATCGCCCAGCTTGAGGCCGTCGGTTTCCGCCATGGCCTTGAGACGGGTGAGCAGGGAGTCGGCGTTCCACGCCCCGTCGCGGAGGCCGTCGAGCGCGTCGGCGGCGCGACGGAGATTGGTGGCGAAGGCGCCGTCCATCTTTCGCATGAGCGCCTCACCTTTTGCGTCGAGCTGCGCGCGCGATGGGTCCAGGCGTACCGCGACCTGGTCCGCGACGTGGAGGATCGTGCGCGAACGCGCCTTCACCGCGTCGATGATGGGCTGGAGATCGCGGCCGCCGGCGGACACGCCGATCTGCTCCAGGCGCCGCGTGACCGCCGGGAGGAGCTCGGCGGCGGGCAAGGCGCTCAGGTACTGGCCGTTCATCCACTCGAGCTTGGTGGCGTCGAAGACCGCGGCCTTCTTCTGGATGCCGTCGAGCTCGAACAGGCGGATCATCTCGTCCTCGGGCAGGATCTCGCGGTCACCGCCCGGAGACCAGCCCAGCAGCGCCAGGAAATTGCGCATGGCGGGGGCCAGGATGCCGCGGTCCTGATAGTCGCCGACGGCGGTGGCCCCGTGGCGCTTGGAGAGCTTCTTCCCGTCGGGGCCGAGAATCATGGGCACGTGCGCGAACACCGGCGGTGCATGACCCAGCGCCCGGTACAGCGCGATCTGCTTCGGCGTGTTGGAGATGTGGTCGTCGCCCCGAATCACGTGCGAGATCGTCATCGCGATGTCGTCGCTCACCACGGCCATGTTGTAAATCGCCGAGCCGTCGCTGCGGAGAATCACGAAGTCGTCGAGATCGCGACCCTGGAAGCTGATCCGGTCGTGCACCGCATCATCCCAGGCGATCTCGGCGTCCTCGAGCAGGAAACGAATCGTGGAGGGCATACCGGCGGCGCGGCGCCGCTCGACTTCGTCGGGTGAGAGACGGTGGCACCGCCGGTCGTAGCGAAACGATTGGCCCGTCGACTCGGCCGCTTTGCGCTGCGCGTCGAGCTCCTCCCGCGTGCAGAAGCATCGGTACGCCTTGGCCTCGGCCACGAGACGCTCGGCGTCGGCCTGGTGGCGCGGGCCGTACTCACCCTGGAAGAACGGACCCTCGTCCCACCGGATGCCGAGCCAGCTCAGGCCGTCGAGGATGACCTGGGTGTGGGCCTCCGTGCTGCGCTCGCGGTCGGTGTCCTCGATCCGGAGCACGAGTGTACCGCCGGCGTGGCGTGCGTAGAGCCAGTTGAACAGGGCCGTGCGGGCCCCGCCGACGTGCAGGTAGCCGGTGGGCGAGGGGGCGAAGCGGACGCGAGGAGAGGCCATGAACCCGGGGGAGGAAGCCGGTGGAAAGGACAACTCACGGAGCGGGAGGGATTCGAACCCTCGATAGAGGTTGACCCCCTATGCCGGTTTAGCAAACCGGTGCCTTCAGCCACTCGGCCACCACTCCAGCGAGCGGGTAAATTTGCCGCTTGACAGAAGATAGGCAAGGCCCGAGGAGGGCGTGGCGCCGGTGGCGGTCACGACCACGCCCGCGAGGGCGTCTATCGCGCCGGGGATCACCAGCATGATCGGATTGTCCACGATTTCCATGATGACGGAGATGGCGATGGTTGCGGGATCGCTCCACCGCAGGGCGGTCCCGAGGACCATGCCGACCACCTCGCCAATCGCGCATCCGGTGAGGCAGCAGGCCCGTGATCGGAGGTGCTTGCGACCATCCCCGCGAGTCTGGTAGCTTCGCACTTCACCCATGCTTCCGTCGCGTTTGGCACACCTGGATCCCGGGGGATCGACCCCCCCGACGCACCGGCCGGATCGACCGCACGGAGGCCATACCGTGCTCGTCGTAGACGACGAGGAGGCGGTTCGGCGGCTGGCCAGCCGGATGCTCACGTGGGCAGGCTATCAGGTCCTCGAAGCCAGCCACGCCCGCGAGGCCTTGGCCTCCATCGAGGAGCACCAGGGGCCCGTGCACCTGATTCTGACCGACATCAAGATGCCGGGGATGAACGGGAGGGAGCTCGGCCGCCACATCGAGGCTCGCTGGCCGGGTAAGCCGATCCTGTACATGTCCGGCTTTGCCTCCGAGGTCTTCCGAGGGGGCCTGCTGGAGCCGGACGCCCCATTCCTCGCCAAGCCCTTCACCCAAGACGATCTCGCCACCAAAGTCAGAGCACTCCTGGAATCATCCCGCTAGACCCCTACTCCCGATCCCGGCTAGGTAAGCGCCATCACTGCACGATGTTGCGAATCTAGTTACTATCCGTGGCCTGGAGCCGTTTGAGGCCCATCGCCGGGGGGCGGATCGCGCTTCGCACTGGACGATCGAGTGGCGCGCCGGGACCGCAGCAAAATGTTGCACTGACCCGTCAGGTTTTACCCCGACGCGGCGCGGCCCGAGGGGTACGCCAAGGGGTGATCCAACGGGCCTGACGTGGCATGGATGTTGAACTTACGCCATTGTTCAGCCGCAAAAATCTAGGGCATTGTCTCAGGGGAAGTTTCGATGATGAGAGGGGCGCTGGAGGTGGATTCGCCGGAAGTGCCCCCGCCGAGCCAACTAGGGTCGGGAGCTGCCTTGCGCATCGTCTGTCCAACCTACTGGTACCCACAGCACGCCGACGACACCCAGGCGACGTACGTTCACGACATCAACCGCCACCTGGTCCGCCGGGGTCATCAAGTCACGGTCGTGACCCCGGGCGATCGGTCGCTTCCCTCGTCCGACAGTTTCGACGGAGTAGACGTCGTCCGGTTCCCCATGGAACTGCCCTCCGACCTCACCTACGGCCGGGTCGCGCAGGGCCAAGTCAGCATGCTCGGGCGATTTGCCCGCCTTGCTGTAATGTCCCATTACATGGAGGCCCAGTACCGGGCCGCGGTCTCCGTTGGACGCGAGCGCGGCGCCGATGTGCTCCATGCGCACTGGGCGATTCCGACCGGGCCTCCGGCAGTCATGGCCGCGCGGCGGCTCAAGGTGCCGAGCGTGATCACGATGCACGGCGGCGATGTGTACGTGAACCCCGAGCAGGGGTACGATTTCCCGACGCGGTGGTACGTGCGGCCACCGCTCAAGTGGACGCTGAACCACGTCAACGCGCTCACCGCTATCACCGAGGACTGCCGGCAGCACGCCCTCCGCGCCGGCGCGCCCGACCAGGCCATTCGAATCATCTTCAACGGCACCGACCTTCGCCGCTTCAGCCCGTCCCCCACAGGTAACCGGGTCGATCCTCGCTTCGGACCCCAGATGATCTTCGCGTGCCGCCAGCTCTTTCCGCGCAAGGGCATCCGGTTCCTGGTCGAGGCCGTCGCCCAGCTGAAGCCGCAGTACCCGAACCTTCGCCTGATCCTGGCGGGCGACGGGTTCGAGCGTCCGGCGCTGCAGCAGCTCGCCGAGGAGCGTGGGATCGCGGGAGACGTCACCTTCCTCGGCTGGGTACCCAACGTCGACCTGCCGCAGTACTACCGCGCGGCGATTCTGTCCGTCATTCCATCGCTCGAGGAGGGGTTCGGCATCCCGGCCGCCGAGGCGATGGGCTGCGAGGTCCCGGTGGTGGCGAGCGATGCCGGCGGGTTGCCCGAGGTGGTCGAGGACGGGGTGACCGGCCTCGTCGTGCCCCGGGGCGACACGGCCGCGCTCACCGCGGCAATCGGCTCGCTGCTGGGCGACCCGGAGCGACGCCGCAGGATGGGCGTCGCCGGGCGCGCGCGCGCGCTGCGTCTGTTTGACTGGGATCGGTCGGCCGAGCAGTTCGAACGACTCTACATCGAGGTGGGCGCGCGGGTGAGCCGGTGAGCGAACGGCTGTTCGTCTTCCGCTGGGACATCGATCACCGGGTCTGCGTCACCGACGGGCTGCCCCGGATTCGATCGGTCTGCCGCGAGTTCGGCGTCCCCAACACCTTCTTCGTCAACATGGGCCGGTCCACCAACCTCCGAGAGTGGCTGGGGAAGGGCATCGCCCGGTCCAAGGCCAAGCTCGGCGACAAGGACGCGGTGCACCTGATCCAGAAGACCGGGTGGCCGCGCTTTCTGCTGGAGACGGCACTCGCCCGGCCGGTCGGCCTCAACTTCCTCCCCGTGCTGCAGGCGATGCAGACCGAGGGACATGAGCTCGGCCTCCACGGCGGCATGGACCATGTGATCTGGAGCCGCCGCTTTCATGAGCTCCCCGACGAGGTGCTGGAAGCGGACGTGGAGGTGTCCTACGGCCATTTCACCCGCCACCTGGGGACGCCCGCGGGCTTCTCCTCACCGGGCTTCTACTCGGACGCCCGGGTGATGCGGATGCTCGACCGGAGGGGATTCACCTACGACGGCGACGCCATCGGCGGAGAGCCGCGTCCCGCAACCGCCGATGGCCGGGCGCTGCGGCACTGGACGATACCGGTCACGCTCTGCGGACCTCGCACGGTGCCGTTCCTCGAGTACCACGGTGCGCGCAACACGCCGGAACCGCAGGTCATGGCGGCGCTCGACGAGCATCTCGAGAGCCGGGAGCTGGTCGTGCTCTACGGGCATCCCTGCTACGAGGGTGTGCGGGATGACGTGCTGCGCACGGTGTTCGCGCGGGTGCTGGAGCGCGGCTTCCGCTTCGTGACCATGGAGGCACTGGCGGCCCGGCTTCAGGCGGGCGTGCCCGTCCGATGATTCGGGTGCTCAGCGTCTTCGGCACCAGGCCGGAGGCGATCAAGATGGCACCCGTCGTCCATCAGCTCGAGTCGCGGCCCGATCGCTTCGAGAGCCTGGTCTGCGTCTCGGCCCAGCATCGCGACATGCTCGATCAGGTCCTCGACGTCTTCGCCATCCGCGCCGACCACGACCTGGCCATCATGACGCCCGGCCAGTCGCCGGCCGGTGTGGCGGCGCGGGTGCTCGACCGCCTGCCCCCGCTCCTCCGCGAGCTCCGGCCGGACGTGCTCCTGGTTCAAGGCGACACGATGACGACGTTCGCGTCCTCCTTCGCGGCGTATCTCGAGCGCATCCCCACCTGCCACGTCGAGGCCGGCCTGCGGACCGGCAACCGCTACCATCCGTTCCCCGAAGAGATGAACCGGGTGCTCACCACCCGGCTCGCGGACCTGCACTTCGCGCCGACCACCACCGCGCGCGACCGCCTGCTCGCGGAGGGCATCCCACCGGACACCGTTCTGCTGACGGGCAACACGGTCATCGATGCGCTGATGTCCACCGTCAAGGCGGACTACCGATTCGCGACTCCGGCGCTCGCCGCACTCGATCCAGCCGCGCGAGTAGTCCTGGTGACGACGCACCGGCGGGAGAGCTTCGGCGCGCCACTCCGTGCCGTTTGCGGAGCGATCGGGGATCTTGTGAAGCTCTTTCCCGACGTCGAGGTGGTGCTGCCGGTGCATCCCAATCCCCATGTCAAAGGCACGGTGGAGGAGCTGCTCTGTGACGTGCCGCGGGTGCACCTCATCCCTCCGGTGGACTACGTGGAGTTCGTTCACCTCATGGCCCGCGCGTACCTGATTCTGACCGACAGCGGTGGAGTGCAGGAGGAGGCGCCCAGCCTGGGCAAGCCGGTGCTCGTGCTGCGGGAGACCACCGAGCGACCCGAAGGCGTGGACGCCGGCACGGCGGTGGTGGTGGGGACGGACCGCGAGCGCATCGTGTCGATCGCGGGCAATCTCCTGTCGTCTCCGTCCGCCTACGAGCGCATGGCCAACGCGGTGAGCCCGTATGGAGACGGCCACGCGAGCGAGCGAATCGTGGCCGCGCTGGAGCAGCGCTACGGATGAAACTGCTGGTGACGGGCGGAACCGGCTTCATCGGATCGCATCTGGCGGAGCAGGGACGCCGGTTCGGCGCCGAGGTGGTGGTGCTGGGTCTCACCGACCGGCCGGAGGAGCGGGCCAACGCCGAGCTGCTGAGAGCGGCCGGCGCGCAGGTGCTCGGCGGGAGCATCACCGACGCCGAGCTCTGCCGGCAGGCGGTGCGCGGAGCCACCCACGTGTTTCATCTGGCCGTGGCGATGCGCGAGGGCGCCAAGGACGACGCCTTCTTCGAGTCGGTCAACCTCGACGGCACGCGCCGCCTGCTGGAGGCGTCGGTCGAGGAGGGTGTGCGCCGCTTCGTGTACTGCAGCACGATCGGCATCTACGGGCATCGGGCACCGGGCATCACCCGCGAAGATTCGCCGTTGGCGCCGGGCAACATCTACGAGCGCACCAAGGTCGCCGCGGAGCGGCTGGTGCGCGAGTTCGGGGCCGGCGGGAAGCTGCCGTTCACGATTCTCCGGCCGGCGGACGTCTACGGGCCCAGAGACCAGCGGCTGCTCAAGCTGTTCAAGGGCGTGGGCGCCGGCAGATTCCCGTTCTTCGGTGATGGAGCCGGCCGGCGCCACATGATCTACGTCGACGACGTGGTGAGCGGCTTCTACCGCGCGTGCGAGCGCGACCAGGCACTCGGCGAGAGCTTCATTCTGGCGGGACCTCACGCCTGCACGCTGCGCGAGCTGGTCGCCGAGGTGCAGGCGGCGACGGGGAGCGCACGCTACGGCGTCCGGCTGCCGCTCGCTCCGATGCTCGGCCTCGCCGCCGTGGTCGAGGACGTCTCCCGCGTGATCGGCGTAGACCCTCCGATCTATCGCCGGCGAATGGACTTCTTCTGGAGCGACTCGGAGTTCGACACCGCACGTGCCCGGCGGGGCCTCGATTGGAGGCCACGGGTGGAGCTGCCGGAAGGTATCCGGCGCACGCTGGACGACTATCGGCGCACGGGTGCGCTCGCATCGTGACGGAGGACGACCGTTGACCGAGCCGTGGCAGATCCAACTCTTTCGCCGCTCCCTCAAGAAGAAGGAGACGATGAAGGCGCTTCTCGACCACCTGCCGCCGGTCGAGGGCAAGACGTGTCTCGAGCTCGGCTGCGGCACCGGCCTGACCTCGTACTTCCTGCGCCAGCGAGGCGGAGAATGGACCAGCTGTGACTTCGAGCGGGACCACGTCCGCTCGGCCCGGGCTCTGGTCGGGGACCGCGTGGTTCACATCGACGAGCGCACGCTGCCGTTTCCCACGGCCTCGTTCGACGTGGTCGCCGCGATCAACTTCCTGGAGCACATCAAGGACGACGACCGGTTCTTCGCCGAGATGGTGCGGGTGCTGAAGCCGGGAGGCGAGTTCCTGTTCATGGCGCCCAAGGGCGAGCACGGGCGGGCGGGGTTCGCGCTGAAGCGGGTGCTCGGATTCACCGCGGACCAGGAGGGCTTCGGGCACGCGCGTGACGGATACCCGCCTGCGCAGGCGCGCGCGATCATGGAGCGCCACGGGCTGGCGGTGAAGAGCGTGGACAGCTACTGCCGGGTGTTCACCGAATCGCTGGAGGACCTGCTCAACTACGCCTATCATCGCAAAGCGATGCAGGGCAAGGAAGCGACGGAGCAGGATTTCCACGGCGACACGGCGCCGATGTCCTCCGAGGCGCTGGCGAAGGTCGGCACCGCCTACAAGGTGTACTCCGCCATCTATCCACTGTTGCGAGGCTGGACCCTGCTGGACCGACTGATCCCCTTCTCCCCGGGCTACATGATGGTGGCCCGGGCGCGAAAGGCCGCCTGACATGTGCGGCATCGTCGGCCGGGTAGGCCCCGCTCCGGTCTCGGAGCGGGAGATCCGGTGCATGTGCGACGCGATCCGGCATCGCGGTCCCGACGACTGGGGTGTGTTCGTCGAGGGCGGCACCGGCCTCGGGGCGCGGCGTCTCAGCATCATCGACATCGCCGGCGGCCACCAGCCGATCGCCAACGAGGACGGCACGCTCGTCGTGGTCATGAATGGGGAGATCTACAACTATCCCGAGCTCCGTCCTGAGCTGGAGGCGTTGGGGCATCGGTTCCGCACGCGCACCGACACCGAAGTCCTGCTCCACCTGTACGAGCAGTATGGCGAAGGGATGTTGTCCCGCCTGCGCGGCATGTTCGGATTCGCGCTCTGGGACCGCACCCGCCGCCGGCTGCTGCTCGGCCGCGACCACTTCGGGCAGAAGCCGCTGTTCTACACCGTGACCGACGGCCGGCTCACCTTCGCCTCCGAGGTGAAGGCGCTGCTGGCGGACGACCCGAGCCTGGCGGAGCTCTCGCCGTTCGCGCTCGACCAGTATCTGACGCTGCGCTTCGTGCAGCCGCCCGAGACGTTCTTCCCCCGGATCCGGGCGCTCCCGCCCGCGCACTACATGGTCTGGGAGGACGGCGCTCCGCGCATCGAGCGCTACTGGCAGCTCGCCTACGGCCCGAAGTGGGCCGAGGGCGAGGCGGAGCTGCTCGAGCGGATCGACGGCATGCTGGCGGACGCGGTATCCGCCCATCTCCTGAGCGACGTGCCCGTCGGCGCCTTCCTCAGCGGCGGCCTCGACTCCACGCTGATCGCCTCCTACGCGGCGCGCACGCTGGGTTCCGAGCTGCGGACGTTCTCGATGGGCATTCCGTACCGCGATCTGAACGAGCTCCCCGCCGCCGCCGCGGTGGCCGCCAGGTACGGCACGCGGCACTTCGCGGAGGAAGTCACTCCCACGGTCGTCCGCGACCTGCCGCGGCTGATCGCGGCGCTGGACGAGCCGGCGGACCCGCTGTCCATGTGTCTGCTGCATCTCGCTCGGATGACCGCGCGCGAAGTGAAGGTGGTGCTCGGCGGCGACGGGGGGGACGAGCTGTTCGGGGGTTACGACCGCTACTCGGCCGACCGATGGCTGGATCTGTACCGCAACGTGCCGTCGCCGATCCGCGATGTCGTCTCCAGCCAGGTGCTCGGCCGCCTGCCGGACCAGTTCACCTTCAAGAGCTTCACCCACAAGCTCCGCTGGGTGGACCAGATGGCGCGGAAGAGCGGCGGAGAGCGCTACTCGGAGAGCATGCAGTTCTTCTGGTTCAACGAGGCGCACCGGCTGGAGCTGTACACGCCCGAGTTCCGCCGCACGCTGGGCGGTGCCCGTCCCGACGCGTGCATCCTCGACCTCTTCGCCAACGCGCCGGCCGAAGACGCGGTGGACCGGATGATGTACGTGGACATCGCGTCGCGGCTGCCGGGCCAGTCCCTGATGATCCTCGATCGGGCGACGATGGCGTACAGCCTCGAGTCCCGGTCGCCGTTCCTCGACGTGCGGTTCGCGGAGTTCATGGCGCGAGTGCCGGTGAACCTCAAGGTGCGCGGCCGGCAGCTTCGTTATCTCGAGCGCAAGCTGGCCGAGCGGTACCTGCCGCCCGAGGTGCTGAGCCGCAAGAAGCAGGGGTTCGCCTCGCCGCTCATGTACATCCTGAACGACGAGGTCCGGCGGCTGGCCCCGCGGCTGCTGCTCGGGAGCGAGCTGGCGCGGGACGGCTATCTCCGGTCGGAGCGAGTCCGGCAGCTCGTGTCAGAGCACTTGGAGGGCCGGCGCGATCACGGCAACCGTATCTGGCTGCTGTTGACGGCGGAGGTCTGGTACCGGCACTTCATCGGGCGGCGGTCGGCGGACGATCTGGAAGCGGAGCTGGCGGAGGTGGCGGGCCGGCCGGCCGCGGCAGGGGCGATGTGAAGCGGCCACGGTCGGTCCCTAACGCCGCCGCGGCAGGTGAGCGCGAGCCGGCAGAAGTAGCCTGACGCGATAACGCCCTCGTCAAACTGCGGCGAGGGCGTTGTCACGCTTCCTCTGTTATCGCGTGTACAGCTCGGTGTTGTTGGGCTCTCCGAAGAATCCCCCAGCGTCGTGCTCACCGCCTACGGCAAGGAGATGGGCAACCCCGTCGAGGGTGACACGGCCAACGGCCGCGTGATCCAACGTGGGTGCGGCCACGGCCTTCCACGCGTTGGTCGCAGGATCGTACGAATACCCCCGTCGCGCGCTTCCAGAACCGACGATCACGAACAGCTTGTTTCCCAGGACTGTCCCGATGGCGGGGCCAGCGGTGGGCAGTGGGGCGCGGGCACGCCAGGTGTTCGTTGCCGGATCGTAGGCATCGAGGTTCGCCGTGCCCAACCCACGATCGTCCAGGCCGCCCGCGACGTAGAACTTTCCACCGAGAACCCCGCCGGCGCCCCGCCTGTGATAGTGCGGCGCCGATTTCCGGGCAACCCACGTATTCGTGGCCGGATCGTAGCGGAACAACTGGCGGATAGCCGGGTGGTCGCAGTACCCTGGGTACGGCCAGCCCGACCCATCACACTCGCCGGGGAGCACGTACATCTTACCGTCGATGACCCCGCTCACTCCCTGGGAGGTGGCCTTCGGCATGTCGGCTTTTCTGATCAACCGGTCATTGGTGTAGTCGTAGGCCCAGGTGGCCGGCGAGCTGGGCCTGCCTCCCTCAAAGTCACGCGCGCGGCCGCCGGAGAAATACAACCTGCTCCCGATCTTGACGACCCCGTTCAGATCGTACACGAAGACCCGAGAAGTCTTCGAAGTCCAGGTATTCGTCGCCACATTGTAGGCCTGGATGACACCGCCCGTACCTCCCTCATCATCACTCACGCCGCCGAACGTGTAAACGATCGATTGTCCGGCCGAATTGGGGGCGACGCCGGCAGCAAGCGAGTTATTGAAGGGCCCGGCCATGGGGGCGTTTGCCGTCCAAGCGTTGGAGGCCAGCGCAAACGAGACCGCGGCGGGCGCGGTATCTCCAGACGTGTCGGACTGCGTCGAGAGGGGGTCCTCGCCGCACGCCGCCAGGGCCACCACCCCAAAGAGGGTCGCCAAATGAAGGGGCAGGATGCGGCGCATGGATCCTCCTCGTAGGTGAATAGGGAAGCCGGGTGCCAAGGTTGCGCCCGACTGTCAAGCACCATTCAAGTCCGGGTCAGGATCGCAGTTATGCCATCGTCGCCAGGCTGGTCCGGGGCCTTTGGCGTCCGGGCGGTTCGGCCTTGACCCTAGCCCGTCACAAGGCGACGCCCGAGTGGGGCAAACGGCTTTCGGCGAGGAGGTGTCAGGCTTGAGACCGTGGAGGGAGTGCGAAGATGGGTCTTCACTTCGGACGTGGAGACTACGAAGACGTGTCGGGTGATGGAACGGCGTGGGTGAGATTCGAACTCACGGATCGGTTGCCCGATCGGCGGTTTTCAAGACCGCTGCCTTAAACCACTCGGCCACCACGCCTGGGCTGTAAGCTGATGTACCGAAATGCCTTCTGCAAGCGAAGCGCCCTGGACTAGAGTCGACCGAGCGCGCGGCCGGCAAGGGTCTTCTCGGCTTCCTCTTCCTTGAGCCCGCCGCCCCGCGCCTGTCCCACATCGACAATCAGGCCTGTGTTACCCTTTCGGGCGGCGAGCTGGCCTTTGGCAATGAACGCCTCATCGCCAACGCCGTCCAGACTTCTATACCCGGATTCGGAAGCAAGGGATTGGCGGTACTGATCGAAAACCGACGTCGCCTTCGGTCCCAACTCCAGGCGGGCGATGATTACCTCCGTTCCGTAGAAGCAATACTGCGCCTCAACAGTGCCGCCCAGCAGCGGCAGGGTCATCGACTTTTCAGTTCCCGCCGGCACCGGCGCACCGAGGGCCTTTGAGGCTTCGTCCTGCGTCAAGAGCGAGCACGCTCCCACAGCCGTGATTGCGTGAGGGTCGGCTCGCCCAGCTCCGGTGAGGCACAGGAGGAGTGCGGCTCCCAGAACGCGGGGGGCATGTATCATCGTGGACCTTGGGGACCCAGAGACGTCCGGGCGGTGGCAGGCAGCGGAGGGGTTACACCTATCCGAACAATAGCGCCGCGTTCAGCGGAGCGCCCGTCGGTCGAGCTGAAGGGTGAGTGAGGGGGGTCGTGCGCGGAGGCTGGGACCCATTCCAGAAGCGAATAGATCCCCAGCCCCGGCCATTCAACCTGGCTATTCGACCCCAGGCATCGCTCCGCTACTTGGTACCTGCAGCGGCCGTCCTCTGTACGCGAGACGGGAACGTGAACCCCTCCTTGTTCTCCACCGCGAAGTACTCGTTGCGGCTGGTCTTCCCAACCATCGGTTCCAGGAGGCTCCGAAGCACTTCAACCGACTCAGCCTCCCAGATGCAGACAGCCCGGGTCCCGTCGGGGGTGGGGAAGGTGTGGTGGAGCTCTGCCTTGGGCGAGAGGGTTTTGGGATCCGCCTCATTCCAGAATGATGCCGGATCAGAAACGGTATGCTGGACGAGAACGTACATAGTTCCTCCTGAGACACGTCGGTTATGGAAGCAGTGATCTCTGGAGCGGAGTGGCGCGGATGACGGGACGCCAGGGCGGACCGGAGACGGAACATTGCGTAGTGCCGTCGGTCAGGCGCGGAACATGGCGGGCGGTACCGGAGCGCGCAATGGACGGGCCTTTAGGCCGCGCCCGTGGTGTCCAGTCCGTTCTTCGACCCGGCCAGCATCTCCCGCACTCTCGCCAGGAGGTCGTCCCCGCTGAAGGGTTTCTGCAGGAACGGTGTGGAGTCGGTGGGCCCGCCCCGGCTGAAGATGTCGTTGGAGGGGTAGGCGGAGATATACAGCACCGGTATGGACGACCACCGAATGGCCAGCTGACGCCCCAGTTCGAGCCCGTCGATCTCCGGCATGATCACGTCCGTGACCACAAGGTCGAGATATGGAGCCGCCAGCTCGGCCAGGTGGAGCGCCTCGCCCCCGTGCCGGGCCTCGAGGGTGCGGTAGCCCTGATCCCACAACACCCGCGTCACGATGCCTCGAAGGGCATCGTCATCCTCGGCGACCAGGATGGTCGTCGCACGCTCGCGGACGGCCGGTGTTTCAGTCAACGAAGGTCCCTCGAGATGGTGTCGGGTTGGCAGGAACATACCCCCCCTCACGAGGCATGCTAGGGCCTGGCCCCGCCCGCCGACCCGTCAAGGGTGTGAGCGACCACCCCGCCGGGCTAGAATGCCGAACCTTTCCGTAGCTCCTCGCTTACCCTCCGAGCGATCGAGTCCGTCCGCGCCGCGAGCGTGCTGTCGCCCGCCTTGCGCAGGGTCTCTGAGGCCCCCCCGTAGACCACCGAATAGAGCTGGAGAATGGACCCCGACGGAGGATCCACCCACCCAGCGGGCCGATCTCGCGTGGCCGTCTGCCAATGGTAGACGTCGCGCAGCAGCTTCCGCGTGCGAGGCAGGTCCACGTAGCCCAGGCCCGGGCTCAGGACGATCGAATCCCCGGCCACGACCGGTGTGCGCATCAGCTTCCGGACGAAGCCCTGCGACACGAGATAGGGGCTGAGACCGAAGGTCTGATCGGGGTAGCCGCCGTCGCTCCAGCTGAAGAAGATCGGCCGGATCCCGACGTTGTCGCGGATGAGAAAGATGGTCGCGAGATCCTGGCGCAGGAGGACATCCTGCCCGAATCGGAGGTGCAGGCTGTCGAAGGAGACCCCCCCGTCCGCGGGGACGCGCATGGCCTCCGGCAAGCTGTCGATCTGCTCGAGCGGCAGCGCGAGCGCCGGTTCCGTCGGTCGCGGCGGCACTTTCAGTTCCTTCCAGAGCGGCGCCGCACGTGAGGGATCGAACTCCGGCGTCTCCCGCCGCCGGAGCTGACGGAGGTGCCACTCGGTGTTCATCAGCGACAGGTTCGCCAGGGTGACGTCCTGGCGGATGCCTTCGACTTCCTGGGCATACCAGAGCGGGAACGTGTCGTTGTCGCCCGCAGTGATCAGCACACCGTACGGCTCGACCGATTCCAGGATGTCGTGGGCGAAGTCGCGCGCCATCGTCTCACCGGCCCGGCTGGCCGACGCGTGGTTGGAGACGAGGGGGACGAGGGCGATCAGCAGCACCCCGCTCGCCGCCGCCCAGCGACCGCTCGGCGTGCCGCGGTCGCGGAGGAATTCGACGATGCCACGCATCAGGGAGCCGAGCCCGAGCGCCACGAACACGCCGAACGCGGAGAATGAGCCCATGAAGAAGTAGTCGCGCTCGCGCACTTCGCGCGGGAGTGAGGTCTGATCGGGGTACTGGGAAAAGCCGTACTTGAAGTTCATGTAGAAGACCAGCGCCAACGTCAGCACACCGAGCAGCGCGGCCGCGGCGACTCCCGCCCGGCGATCGGACTTCCACAGGGTCCAGAGGCCGCTCAGCCCGAGCACCGCAAACACCGCCGTGGCCACACCCGCGAAACGTCCCCACCCGCGCGCGAACTGCCAGCCGAAGTACTGCCAGAAGTTGGCGAGCTGGCCGCCGAAGCTGGCCTGCCGGTCGGTCACCGAGGGCTTGCCGTACTGCACCCGGTTGAGCACGTCCTGCAGCGCCTGGCTCAGCATGCCGACCGGCTCGCCTTCGTTGATCGGCGGATACTGCGCCGAGCGGAGCGGCAGCCACAGGTAGTTGAGCGAGATCCCGACCACTACCGCCAGGATGCCGAGATAGACCAGTGGATCCTTGGGCGAGCGCCAGAGCGCGTACCCCAGTACGACCACCGTCAGCAGGATCAGCACCGGGCCGGTGGCGCCGTCGCCGGTGAACATGTCGAGCCATCGGCCGGTGACCGCGATGAGCAGCGCGTAGAACGTCACGATCGCCCACGGCTTCACCACGACGCGCCAGTCGGTCCACAGCACGTAGATGCCGAGGGCGGGCAGGGCGAGGAACCCCATCATGTGATTCGTCGCCGTCAGCGTCAGCACGTATGCGATCAACACGAGCCAGCGGTCGCGGTGCGGGCCGGGCTCGTCGTCGCCCCAGCGGACCACCAGCCACATCACCAGCGCGATCGAGAGCAGGGACACCGTGTACACCTTCTCGTTCACCACGGACTGGTTCCACACCGTCCACGACGTGGCCCCCACCAGCGCCCCGCCCATCGCGGCCGCGTAGCGTGCCCAGTCGCGCGGCACGATCGCCTGGAGCCACCGCTCGGCGACGAGGAACCAGAACGCCGCGGCGCCCGCGCTGGTCACCGCGGCGAAGAGATTCACCCGCACCGCGTACGACTCCGCGAACGGCAGCAGTCCGAACACGTGCGCCAGGATCACGAACAGCGGGTTGCCCGGCGGATGCGGGATGCCCAGCACCTTGGCCGCGGCGATGTATTCCGACGCGTCCCAGAATGCGGTGGTGGGTGCCAGCGTCAGCACGTAGATGACGAAGACGAGGACGAACGTGGCCAGCGCCCAGCGGTAGGGCGGCCGATGTTGCTCGGTGGCGGTCATGGGGTCCGGGTCAATGACGGAACTGTCGGCGGCCGGTCATCACCATGGCCATGCCCTGGCGATTGGCCGCTTCGATCACTTCGGCATCCCGCACCGAGCCGCCGGGCTGGATGATCGCGCTCACGCCGGCGGAGGCGGCCTGCTCGACGCCGTCGGCGAAAGGGAAGAAGGCATCGGAGGCGAGGACGGTACCGGTTGGGTCGTGTCCCAGGGCGCGCGCCTTGTGCACCGCCAGAAACGCGCTGTCCACCCGGCTGGTCTGGCCGGCGCCGATGCCGATCGACATCTCGTCGCGCGCGAGCAGAATGGCGTTCGACTTCACCGACGCGACCGCCGCCCAGGCGAAGCGGAGATCGTTCCATTCGCGCTCGGTGGGCTGGCGGTCGGTGGCGACGGTCCAGTCCTGGTCGGACACCTCGAACTCGAACTGGTCCTGCACCAGAAAGCCGCCACGTACCCGCTTGTAGTCCAGGGTGCCTGCGCCGCGGCTCACCGGGAGCTCGACCACGCGGAGCTGCTTCTTGGCCGCGAACACCGCCATCGCCTCGTCGTGGAACGACGGTGCCACGACCACCTCGACGAAGAGGTCGCTCATGGCCTGTGCGGTCGCGCGATCCACCACGGTGTTGAAGGCGATCACCGAGCCGTAGGCGGAGACCGGATCGGTTGCCCGCGCCTTCCGGAAGGCTTCCAGCGCCGTGTTGGCGACCGCGAGGCCGCACGGCGTGGTGTGCTTGATGAGGGCACAGGCGGGCCGGTTGGGCCAGCTCGCCACGGCCAGCATCGCGGCGTCGAGATCGAGCAGGTTGTTGAAGGAGAGCTCCTTCCCCTGCCGCTGGGTGAGGTCGCGCATGCCGCGCGGCTCTTCGGTGACGTAGAGGGCGGCGCGCTGGGACGGGTTCTCCCCGTAGCGGAGTGTCTGGAGCCGCTCGATCGCGAGACCGAGCCGCTGGGGAAGACCCTCCTCCTTCCTCGTCATATACCCCGCGATCGCGGCGTCGTAGTCGCCCGTGTGGGCGAAGACCTTGGCCGCGAACTCCCGGCGGACATCGGCATCCACCGCGTCGCGTCTGAGCAGATCGAGCACCTTCGGATAGTCGGTCGGATCCACGACCGGCAGCACGAACTCGTGGTTCTTGGCGGCCGAGCGCAGCATCGACGGCCCACCGATGTCGATGTTCTCGACCGCGTCCTCGAACGGAGCGCCCGCACGCGAGATGGTCATCTGGAACGGGTAGAGATTCACCGCCACCAGGTCGATGGGGACGATCCCGTGCTCGGCGATGGCGGTGATGTGCTCGGGCCGGTCACGCCGGGCGAGGAGCGCGCCGTGAATGGCCGGATGCAGCGTCTTCAGGCGCCCGTCGAGCAGCTCGGGGAAGCCGGTGATGTCGTCGACGGCCAGCACATCGAGTCCGGCGGCGCGAAGCGTGGACGCCGTGCCCCCGGTGGACACCAGCTCCCAACCGAGCTGCGCGAGTCCCTGGGCAAAGGCAACGATCCCGCGCTTGTCACTGACTGAGATCAGCGCGCGGGGCATGACGGACCGGTCACGGGTGAGACTCCACTGGCTCGTGTATCGGGACGGGCGCGCCGGCCACGGCGGCTGCCAGGACCGCGGCCGGAAGCAGGCGATGCTCCACCGCCAGGACTCGCGCCGCGAGCCGCTCGGCGTCGTCGTCGGGAAGGACCGGCACCTTGGTCTGGCCGAGGATGGTGCCACGGTCGTACACCTCATCCACCAGGTGCACCGTCGCGCCACTCTCCCGTGCCCCGCTCGCGAGGACGGCCTCGTGCACCCGGCGTCCATACATGCCCCGCCCCCCGAATGCCGGGAGGAGGGCAGGATGCACGTTGATGATCCGTCCGCGGTAGCCGGCGATGACCCCGGCCGGGACGAGCTTGAGGTAGCCTGCCAGCACCAGCAGCTCCACGGCGTGCCGCTCGAGCTCCGCCAGCCACTCCGCCACGCTGGAGTGATCGCGCAGCGCGACCGCCGGAATGCCGGCGATCCGGGCACGATCCAGTGCGGGGGCCTCGGGCCGGTCGCTCAGCACCAGGACAACGCGGGCCGGCGCGTCCGGAACGAGCGCACGAAGGAGCGCCTGGAGGTTGCTGCCGCGCCCCGAAACGGCGACGGCCACGTGCATTGGCATGGGGGGAGAAACTAATCGGGCTCGGCACGGCGTTGCAGCGGTGCGGGGGGCCGAATGCGACGAATCACCCGGCCTGCGGCTGCGGGCTATTGCAGGATCAGATCCGCCGCTGCCGCCAGATCGCGGACGATCGGAAAACGACCGGTGGCGGCCGCCGCTACGTCGTCTGCATCGGAGCGTCCGAGCAGCAGTCCGCGGCCGTTGAACCGCTCCGCGGGCACCACGTCGCGAAGCCGATCGCCCACCCACCAGCTGCGCGCCAGATGAAGGGCATGCTCGGCGGCGGCACGCTGGTAGAGCGCCACGCCGGGCTTACGGCAGTCGCATGGTCCGGTCACGTCGGGATGGTGCGGGCAGTGGTAGTGGCCATCGAGCCGGGCGCCTTCGGCGGCGAGGATCTGGTCGAGTCTCCGTGCCGTGGCCTGGTAGGCCGCCTCGTCCAGCAAGCCGCGAGCGATGCCCGACTGGTTGGTCACGACGATGACGGGGAGACCGGCCTGGTTGAGCCTCGCGATCGCCGGGCCCGCGCCGCGCAGCAGCCGGACGCCATCCGGGTCGGCGAGATAGCCCACATCCTCGATGATGGTTCCGTCGCGATCGAGAAAGACCGCGCCGCGCTGGCTCACTCGCGCAGGGCTTCCGTCAGGGCGGCGGCAACCGCGGTGAAACTCTCCTCGGGCAGGGTCCGAGGGTCCAGGAGCACGCGGTCTCCGGCCACTCGGGTGACGATCGCGGGGTCGCCCAACCGGAGCCGGAGCGCGAGGCCGTGGGGGCCAAGCACACCGGCCTCGAGCGCCACCAGTGTGGTAGGCAGCGCTGCGCCGGGAAATGAGCCGCCACCGACCGCCGATTCGCCGGCCTCCAGGGTCGGCCTGAGCGCCGATGGGCAGAGCGCGGCCAGCCGGCCGGCGCGGGCCGAGAGCTCGGCGGCGTCCAGCGTCAGCATTCGCAGTACCGGAATGGTGCTGACGGCTTGGTGGGGGTCGTGGTAGAGCGCCAGCGTCGCCTCGAGCGCCGCGAGCGTCATCTTGTCGGCCCGCACCGCGCGGGCCACCGGATGCTCGCGGCACTGCGCCACCATACTCCGGCGCCCCACGATGCACCCTGCCTGCGGCCCCCCCAGCAGCTTGTCGCCGCTGAACAGGACCAGGTCGGCCCCCGCGGCCAGCGCGTCCGTGACGCGCGGCTCGTCCCGGAGCCCCCACGGCGACAGGTCGGCGAGGAGTCCGCTCCCGACGTCGACGATGTAGGGGACGCCCGCTGCTCGCGCGAGCGCGGCGAGGTCGGCGGCCTCGGGAGTCGTCACGAAGCCGCGCTGCTCGAAGTTCGAGCGATGGACGGTCAGCACCGCGGCCACATCGCCCTCGAGCGCCGTCTTGTAGTCCTTCAGGTGGGTGCGGTTGGTGGTGCCGACCTCGCGGAGTCGGGCGCCGCTCCGGAGCAGGATGTCCGGTATGCGGAAGGAGCCGCCGATCTCGATCAGCTCTCCCCGCGAAATCACGACGTCCCGCCCGGACGCCAGCGCCGACAGCGCGAGCAGCAGGGCCCCCGCCGCGTTGTTCACGGCCAGGGCGTCCTCCGCCCCGGTGGCCGCGCGAAGCGGCTCGCGGCAGTGGTCTCCCCGGCTCCCTCGGGTGCCGTTGTCCAAGTCGAACTCGAGGTTGCTGTACCCGGTTGCGACCGCCGTCATCGCCGCGACAGCAACCGGCGCCAGGGGCGCGCGGCCGAGGTTGGTGTGGAGCACCACGCCGGTGGCGTTGAGTACCGGTCGGAGACTCGGTCGAGCGCGATCGGCGAGGCGCTCGCGCACGTCGGTGGCCCAGTTCTCGGGTGCCCCGGCGCGCCGTTTCCGCGCCGCGGCGAGCGATTCCCGCACCGCGTCCACAACCGCGATCCTCGGCGCCGCTCCGAGGAGCTCCTGAATCTCCGGGTCGAGCAGCAGCCGGTCGACGGACGGGAGCGCGCGCCGCGGGTCGCTCATTGGGGTGTCGTCGGCGTGGGCTTGCTCGGCGCCGGCTTGGTCGGCGTCGGCCTGGTCGGAGCGGGCCTGGCCGGCGTCGACGAGGGTGCCCTGGGCTTCGCAGGCAGCGCCTTCCCGCGAGCCGAATCAGCGGGTGCCAGCGAGTCGCCCGGCGCGGCCAGCGTGTCGCGCGTGGGTGGCTCAGGGACCACCAGCGCGCCGACGACGTCGCCGGTGACGCCGGTGACGTTCCGTACGCCGCGGATCTCGACGGTGTATCGCGCGCCCGGCCGCCAGGGCGAGGCGGGCCTCAGCACCAGCTGATCGCTGAGCGGCGGGCGCCCCGTCAGGGGCTCGAGCGCCGGTCTCCGTGGGCGCTGTGCCCGAGCGCCGGGCGCCGGGGGCACCTTCGGCGCGACCGTGTCCGCCACGGTGGTGTCCGCGGTCGCCGTGTCCGCCGCGGTCGGCTTCTTCGCGTGGAGGCTGTCGTCCATCGTCCGCGGCAGAATCGACGCGACACGGACCGGCGTCGAGTCCGGTAGCAGAGAAACGCGGACGGCAGCAACCTGGAGCCGCTGCCTCGGGTCCAGCGCCTGGGTGAATTCGACGGCGGCGGCCGCGCTGTCGACCGGTGTGACCTGCCGGATGCGCGGCGGAGCGGTGTCGTGGACGAACGCCCACAGCTCGAGCGCGCTGTCTCGCCGGCCTTTCACCCGCACCGTGTCGAACGCCTCGCGTGGGTCGGCCATGTGGTTGCGGTTCTCGTCCAGCACTCCGCTGAGGATGAACTCGCCGGCCGGGAGCGGACCCAGGCTGAAGTGTCCGGAGGAGTCGGCGAGGCCGCGGTAGGGGAGGCTGTCGGGCAGCAGCGTCGCGACGACGAGCGCCAGCGGCGCGGGTCGGCCCGAAGTCCAGTCCACCACGGTGCCCTCGTACGTCGCTTCGGGGCGAGGTGCGCCGGTGCTGAAGGTCAGGACCGCGCCGCGGTCGGACCGGTTGCGCTGGAGGTCGGTCACTCCCGGAAGAAGCTCCACCCGGTAAACCCGGTCGGGCTGCCACCCTTCGTCGGGCCGCACGGCGATGCGATTCCGGCGCCAGCGAACCTTGGGGAACCGCGTCGTGGGCGAGACGATGACGAGCTTCTCCAGATCGCCGGTGCCCTGTCCCTGGCTGGGCGACCCGCCTTCGGAGATCACCTCGTCGAACCGGAACTCCACGTCGTCGTCGAAGCCGGGCAGCGTCACGAAGGAGTCGGGCAGTGTCTGCACCAGCTGGGGCGGGGCTTCGTCAGGCGGGCCACCGGGTGGCGGCTCCATCCGGGCGCAGCCGAGCGCGAGCAGCAGGGCGGTGGTCGCGTGCGGGCGGTAACGACCTGTAGGCCTCACGACCGCGCCATGCCCGCGCCCCGCCGCGAGGCGGGGGCCACGGACTCACCCGAGGCCTGGCCGCAGCCGAGGAGGTCGAGCTTTCGGCCCAGGATCCCGCGCTGCTCCCGCCAGGCCGAAGCCTTCTCCCGCTCCCGCTGCACCACATCGGCTGGCGCCCGGGAAATGAATTGCTGGTTGCCGAGCTTCTTCTCCTGCCCGTCCACCAGCTGTCCCAGCCGCTGCAGCTCTGCCTTGAGCCGGGCGCACTCACGATCCACGTCGATGGCGTCGCCCAGCGGCACGAACACGGCGGTGCCGTCGGACAGCACCGCGTGGCCGCCGACGCGCTCGTTCGGCTCACCGAAGGACAGCTCGGACACCTTAGCGAGGCGGCTCACCGTCGCGCTCTCGCGCCGGAGCGCGGCGTCGCTCCCCTCGGCGCGCGTGACCACGGCGCGGACGGGCTGGCCCGGCGGGACGCCGTACTCCGCGCGAATGGCGCGGATCGCGCCCACGGCCTCCTGGACCAGCCCGAACTCACGCAGCGCCTCGGCATCGTTCGCGCGTGCGTCGCTGAGCGGCCAGGGCGCGACCGAGATCGAGGCTTCCTCCGGCCGGCCGGGAAAACGCCGCCACAGGGCCTCGGTCACGAACGGCATCACCGGGTGCAGCAGGCGGAGAGCGACGTCGAAGGTCTGCGCCGCCACCGCGCGCGCCACGTCACCGCCGGGGACGTCGCCATAGAGCCGGGGCTTGATCTGCTCGATGTACCAGTCCGCCAGATCGCTCCAGATGAAGCGGTAGACGGCGGCGGCGGCCTCGTTCAGGCGGAACCGTTCGTACGCGTCGGTCGCCTCGATCACCGTGGCCTCGCAGCGGGCGATGATCCAGCGGTCGGCGAGCGTGAGCTCGCTGCGCCGGACCACGACCGGCGAGCGGCCGCCCAGCGGGCGCGGAGGCTCGGGCAGGTTGGAGAGGATGAAACGGCCCGCGTTCCACAGCTTGTTGGCGAAGTTGCGCCCCGGCCCGAACGACGATTCGAGGTCGCTGGGATCGAGGATCACGTCGGTGCCCACCGACATACCGGAGATGAGCGAATAACGGAGCGCATCGGCACCGTACCGCTCCACCACCTCGAGCGGATCGATGCCGTTGCCGAGCGACTTGGACATCTTGCGATGCTGGGTGTCGCGCACCACGCCGTGCAGGTAGACCCGCGTGTACGGCGGCTCGTGCATGAACTCGAGCCCGGACATGATCATCCTCGCCACCCAGAAGAAGAGGATGTCGGGCGAAGAGACCAGCGTGTGACCCGGGTAGAAGGCGGCCAGATCGGGCGTGCGGTCGGGCCAGCCGAGGCTGGTGAAGGGCACCAGCCAGGAGGAGAACCAGGTGTCGAGCACGTCCTCGTCCTGGCGCACCGCGCCCCCGCATCCGGGACACGCCTCCACGTCCGTGCGACTCACCGTAGTCTGGCCGCACCCCTCGTCCTCGCAGTACCACACCGGAATCCGGTGCCCCCACCACAGCTGCCGCGAGATGCACCAGTCGCGGATACTCTCGAGCCAGCGCTCGTAGTCGTCGCCTCGGCGCTCGGGGAAGAACTGGATGGTCCCATCGCGGTAGCGCGCGAGCGCGGGCTCGGCGAGCGGCGCCATGCGCACGAACCACTGGTCGGAGAGCCGGGGCTCGATCACGGTGCCGCAGCGGTAACAGTGCCCGACGGCGTGCCGGTGGTTCTCCACCTTCTCCAGCAGCCCGAGCGACTCGATCTCGGCCACTACGCGCGTCCGCGCCTCGAACCGATCGAGCCCCTGGAACCGGTCGGGCACCGCGAGACTCATCCGTGCCTCCGGCGTCAGCACGTCCATCGAGGGCAGCTGATGGCGGCGGCCGATCTCGAAGTCCGTGGGGTCGTGCGCCGGCGTCACCTTGACGGCGCCGCTCCCGAAGGCGGGCTCCACAGCCTCGTCGGCGACGATGGGAATGCGTCGGCCGGTGAGCGGCAGATCGAGGGTCCGGCCGACGAGCCGCCGGTAGCGCTCGTCGTCGGGATGCACCGCCACCGCCGTGTCACCGAGGAGTGTCTCCGGCCGGGTAGTGGCGATGGTGACGTGCCCCTCGCCGTCGGAGAGCGGATAGCGGATGTGCCAGATGCGGCCGTCCACCTCCTCCTTCTCCGCCTCCTCGTTGGACAGCGCGGTCAGGCAGCGCGGGCACCAGTTGATGATGTAGTGGCCGCGGTACACCAGGCCCTTCTCGTACAGCCGAACGAACACCTCGCGCACCGCGCGCGAGAGGTCCTCGTCCAGCGTGAAGTAGGTGCGGGACCAGTCGGCCGAGCACCCGATTGCCCGGAGCTGGTCGAGGATGCGCGCGCCGGTCTCCCGGACGTAGGTCCAGACGCGCTCGACGAAGGCTTCGCGTCCGACGTCGAAGCGGGTGAGTCCTTCCTTGGCGAGCAGGCGCTCCACCACGTTCTGTGTGGCGATGCCGGCGTGATCGGTGCCCGGCAGCCAGAGCGCGCGCCGCCCACGCATCCGCTCGAACCGGATGAGGACGTCCTGCACCGTGTTGTTGAGACCGTGACCGGTGTGGAGCTCGGCCGTGACGTTCGGCGGCGGCATCTGGATGACGTACGGCTCACCGGCGGGGCCGCCCCGCTCGCGCTGCACCGCGTCGGGATCGAACAGACCCCGGTCACGCCACCAGGCGTAGAGGGGGGCCTCGATCTGGGATGGGTCGTATTGCGGGGCGAGCGGCGCGGTCATGCGCTCTGATCGGCCGCCCGAGGTTGGTCCGCGGAGGGGCGATCATCCTCCCCCCGCACGAGCAGACTGTTGATGACGCTCTCGATTCCCGGCACCGCGAGCGCGGTCCGGCAGGCGGCGGTGCGAAGGCTGCGGCTCGGCACCCAGCCGCGCAGCTCGACGGCCCCCCGGCTCACGGCGCGCGTCTCGATGGTGAGGCCGGCCAGGCGCGGGTCGGCGCCGAGCGCGACCTCCACGGCGCGGCAGGCCGCGGACGCCGTGAGCCGCACCGGCCCGGAGTCGCGGAGACGGTCGGCGGCGCGGCGAACCCGGTTGGGGTTCACCTCGCCGAGCCACTCGCTCAGCGCGATGGCGGCGAGCAGGCCGCCGCCCGCGCCGAGCACGGCCCACAGCAGCACCTCTCCACCGCTCAGCTCGTCGTTATGGCGCACGGGAAGTCCTCTTACGGAAGAAATCTCGATGAGATTAAGTTAACCGCGTCGCGCCTCACGCGCAGGCAATCCTCGGCTTTCCAAGGCTGGTCCATGGACGAACGATCTGCATTCTCCCGCGGCCCCGACCGGGGCCGCTGGCTCATGGTGGCGATCCTGATCCTCGCCGGCGTCGGACTCTACTTCTGGTTCGCGCGGTCCAACACGCCCGCCGCACCTCCGGCAGCGGAGTCGGAGTGAGCGGCACCGTGCGGATCACGCTGCCCGACGGCAGCGTACGCGAGGTCGCGTCCGGCAGCACGGCCCGCGCCGTCGCCGAGAGCATCGGCAGCGGGCTGGCGCGCGCGGCGGTGGCGGCCAAGGTGGACGGCACGGTCTGGGACCTCGACCGGCCGATCGAGCGGGACGCCGCGCTGGCCATCCTCACCGACCGGGATCCCGAGGCGCTCGACGTCCTGCGGCACTCCGCGGCGCACGTGCTGGCCACCGCCGTGCGCGAGATCTTCCCCGGCGCGGGCATCGGCTTCGGGCCGCCCATCGAGGACGGGTTCTACTACGACTTCGAGGTTCCGCGGCCGTTTACGCCGGAGGACCTGGAGCGGATCGAGAGCCGGATGGGTCAGGTCGCCCAGGCCGATTACCCCTTCGTGCGCGAGGTGGTGGACCGGGACGCGGCCAACCGCCGGTTCGCCGACGATCCGCTCAAGCTCGAGCGCATCGGCGAGCTCCGGGACGACGAGACCATCACCGTCTACACCGACGGACCCTTCACCGATCTTTGCCGCGGCCCTCACATTCCCCGCACGAGCCGGCTCAAGCACTTCAAGCTGCTGCACGCCGCGGGTGCCTATTGGCGCGGCGACGAGAAGCGGCAGATGCTCCAGCGGATCTACGGCACCGCGTGGTTCAAGAAGGAGGATCTCGACGCCTATCTGCACCGTCTGGAGGAGGCCCGCAAGCGCGACCACCGCGTCCTCGGCCGTCAGCTCGACCTCTTCTCGATCTCCGACGTCATCGGACCCGGGCTGGTGCTGTGGCACCCGCGCGGGGCGATGATCAAGTGGCTTCTCTCCCGCGCGGTCGAGGACGACAACGTCGCCAACGGGTACGACCTCGTCTACACGCCGAACGTCACCAAGGAAGAGCTGTTCAAGATCTCGGGGCACCTTCCGCTCTACGCCGCCAACCAGTATCCGGCCATGGGTGCCGGCGCGGGCGAGGCCGAGGACGTGCGGTACCGCGTCAAGCCGATGAACTGCCCGATGCACGCGCTGATCTACAAGAGCCAGCAGCGGAGCTACCGGGACCTCCCGATCCGTCTGAGCGAAGTCGCCAACGTGTACCGGAACGAGAAGTCGGGCACGCTGCACGGACTGCTGCGCGTGCGCGGGCTCAGCATGGACGACGCGCACATCTTCTGCACGATGGAACAGATCGAGGACGAGATCTTCCTCTGTCTCGACCAGGTGGATCGCCTGGTCCGGGAGACCTTCGGCTTCGAGCTGGATTTCGAGGTGTCCACCCGGCCCGAGGAGCGGCTCGGCGGCGACGAGGTGTGGGACCGTGCGGAGGCGACGTTGCGCCAGGCCCTCGACCGCAAGGCGATCCCCTACCGCATGGATGAGGGCGGCGGGGCGTTCTACGGCCCGAAGATCGACATCAAGTTCCGGGACGCCATCGGCCGTGTGTGGCAGGGTCCCACCATCCAGCTCGACTTCAATCTGCCCGAGCGCTTCGAGCTGGAGTACACCGGCGCCGACAACCGGCCGCACCGGCCGGTCATGATCCACCGCGCCATCTACGGCACCCTCGAGCGGTTCACCGGCAACCTCATCGAGCATTTCGCCGGCGCGTTCCCGGTTTGGCTCGCACCCGAGCAAGTGCGGGTGATCCCGATCTCGGACGCGCAGGCGGAGGTGGCGCGCGGGCTCGCCAAGCGGCTCAAGAGCGAGGGCCTCCGGGTACACGTGGACGATAGGACCGAGACGCTGAACTACCGGATTCGCGAAGGCGAGATGCAGAAGATCCCCTACATGGCGGTGATCGGTCAGCGGGAAGCCGAGAGCGACAGTCTGGCGCTCCGAGTCCGTGGAGCGGGGAAGAAGCAGGAAGTGTTGAAGGTGGGGGACTTCCTCTCCCGGGTCGCGGAAGAGGTCCGGACCAAGGCGCTGGCGCCCTAGAGCCCGAAGCGCACCCGGAGCCGGAAGCGCAGGTCCTGCAGCGCCAGCCGATGCCCCTGATGATTGTTGAGGATGGCGATCGCGCGGCGGGGAGGATGCTCGAGATAGCGGCAGGAGAGCGCTTCCCAGGTCGAGATCCGGGCGTCGCGCAGCGTGCGCACGTAGCCGTAGCGCTCGAGCTGCGGGCCGGCGATGGCCTCGAACAGGCGCACCTCCCGCGCGGTCATCTCGGTCCGCCACTTCTGGACGTTGCCCGCCAGGATCGGCTTGCGGAGGTTGGCTTCGTTCCGCTGGTCGGTGGGGTACGCCGCGGCGGTCCGATGGAACGCCAGCATGTCGGGATCGAACGACTCCCCCAAGAATGCGCACACCCGCCGCAGCTCCTCCTCCGGCCGCTCCAGCAGGTCCTCATAGCGCACCGGCAGGAACCGGGCTTCTCCCAGGGCGGCCTGGGCCGCTTCGGCCGCCGACAGGTATTGGATCCACCGGGGTGCCAGGTGGTACACGTGCTTGGGCCCGAAGTGCGCGGCGCGGTAGGAGAGGGCCACGTCCCGCCCGTCGCGAATCAAGTGGATCACCTGTACGTCGGGGAAGCCTTCGAGGATCGTACGCCACCACAGCGTGTGCTGCGGTGTCTTCTCTCCCCATCGTGCCTTACCTTGCCGCCGGGTCCAGGCACTCATCAGCCCGTCCACGATGCCATGGAAGTCGTCGCGCGTGATGGCGGCGAGCGTGTCGCTCAAGGACGGCGGGGGATCCCACTCGCGGATGTAGTCCGAGCGCAGGATCTCAGCCAGGAGGCGGGCGCGAACGCCCGGCCGGTCCAGGCGGGCGCGCCGCACGATCGGGTAGACCCGGTTATAGAGGTGTGACTCGTACGGGATGGCGATCCGCGGATGCCGGTCGAGCATCCGGGTGAGCAACGACGTCCCTGAGCGCGGGCAGCCAAAAATGAAGAACGGACTCTGAGGCTCGAGAGGCATGGGCGACCGGGTCCGTGTGGCGACTGGACAGGTGACGCCTCAATCTGGCAGGGTGGGTGGGCATTCTCCAGCGCACGCCGCTGAACGCGGACTCGGCCCGACTTTTCCCCCCTCGGGACCCCCGCTATCTTGCTGACCATTCGCACCCCAAGGATTCCATGTGAGCGACGCCACAACCCCAGTCATCCTCAGCGCGGTCCGCACGCCGATCGGCAAGTATCTCGGCGGCCTCTCCGGCTTTACCGCCCCGCAGCTCGGGGCGATGACGATTCGCGAGGCGGTCGCCCGTGCCGGGGTCGATCCGGCCGCGGTCGAGGAAGTGATCATGGGTCAGGTGGTGCAGGGCGGGTCGGGGCAGGCGCCCGCGCGCCAGGCGCTGATCCACGCGGGTCTGCCGCCGGCCATTCCCGCGCTCACGATCAACAAGGTGTGCGGATCCGGCCTCAAGGCCGTGATGCTGGCCTCGCAGGCGATCAAGGCGGGCGACGCCGAATGTATCGTCGCGGGCGGACAGGAAGTCATGTCCGGCGCTCCGCACTATGTCTACGGGATGCGCAACGGGATCAAGGCCGGCAACCAGACCATGGTGGACGGCATGATCCACGACGGCCTGTGGGACTCCTTCGGCTGCTGCCACATGGGCGAATACGCGGAGTACACCGCGGACAAGGCCGGTGTGTCGCGTGAGGACCAGGACCGCTACGCGTTCGAGAGCCACCGGAAGGCGCTGGCCGCGACCGAGGCCGGGAAGTTCAAGGCGGAGATCCTGCCGGTGCCGGTGCCCGGCAAAGGGGGCCCCACCACCATCTCGGCCGACGAGTCACCGCGCAAGGACACCAGCCCGGACACGCTCGCGAGACTCAAGCCCGCGTTTCGGAAGGACGGCGGCACGGTCACCGCGGGGAACGCACCGGGACTCAACGACGGCTCGAGCGCCCTGGTGGTCAGCTCGCTGGCGTTCGCGAAGGCCCACGGACTCGCGCCCATGGCCCGAGTCACCGGCTACGCGACCGGCGGCGGAGAGCCGCGGGAGATCTTCTTCGCCCCCGTGCTCGCCGTGCGCAACCTGATGAGCCGCGCCGGCACGCAGATCCAGAGCTACGATCTGATCGAAGCCAACGAGGCGTTCGCCGTACAGGCGCTGGCCGACGGGCGCGAGCTCGGCTGGGACTGGGATCGGGTGAACGTGCACGGTGGAGCGGTGGCGCTGGGTCATCCGATCGGCGCCAGCGGCGCTCGCGTGCTCACGACGCTGCTGTACGCCCTGCGCGACCGGAACGGCACGACCGGTCTCGCCACTCTCTGCCTCGGCGGCGGCAACGCCGTGGCGCTCAGCGTGGAGATGCTGTGATGACAACCCAAGAGCGGGTCGCCCCGCCGGCGCTCGCCGATCGCGCGGACGGCGGACGGCGGGCGCTCGCGATCGGTGCGGCGGCGCTGGTGGTGGCGGCATCCGCGCAGGTCGCGGTGCCGGTGCCTTACAGCCCCGTGCCAATGACGCTCCAGCCGCTCGCGGTCCTGGTGGTCGGCGGATTGCTTGGACCGGCCCTCGGTGCGGGCGCGCTGGTGCTCTATCTCGCGCTCGGGCTGCTGGGACTGCCGGTCTTCTTCGCCGGCGGCGCCGGCATCGGACACGTGCTCGGGCCGACGGGTGGCTATCTGCTGGCGTTTCCGCTGGCGGCGGCGGTGGCGGGCCGGGTCTCCGGTGTCCCGCCGCGGCTTGGCTCCGTTCTCCTGGGCTGCGCGCTCGCGATGCTGGTGATTCATGCTGGGGGCGCCGCGCAGCTCGCGATCCTCGGCGGCAATCCCGGATTCGCGTTTCGCGCCGGGTTCGTCCCGTTTCTCACGGGCGATCTGATCAAGGTCGGCCTCGCCGCCGCGGTCATCCTGGGGCTCGGGCCGAAGCTTCGCAGCCTCCGCTGACCGGGCCCCTGATGCCCGACCGGCTCTCTCTCCCGAAGGCGATCGGATGGTCGATCGCCTTCGTCGTGCTCACCCTCATGATGGCCGGCCTCCTCGCCTACGGGGTGGCGGTCGTGGCGGTGGGATCATCGGAGCGAGCCGTGGGCTGGCTCGAGGCCGGCAGCCTGACTGCGACGATGCTGCAATCCGCGGTCATGCTCGTCAGCATCGCCGTATTCACCTGGCTGATCGGGTTTCGCGTGCTCCGTCTCACCGCCGCCGATCTGCGCTACACCGGGCGGCCGCGCGCTGGCGGGTTCCTCTGGGGAGGCGCAGCCGGGATGCTCGTGGCCGGGCTGTCGCTCGCCGTGGCGTCCGTCATCGGAGGGGCCGAGTGGACGCGAGACCAGGGAACGCCGCTCGACTGGCTCCAGGCGGTCTCGGTCGCGGCTCTGGTCCTGGCCCCGGCCGCGCTGAGCGAAGAGCTGCTGTTCCGCGGCGTGCCGCTGGTCCTGCTCGCACGCGGGCTCGGCCGGGGAACCGCCATCGTCCTGCTGGCCATCGTGTTCGCCGTGGCCCACCTGACCAACCCCAACGTCACCATGCTCGGCGTGGGCAACATCGCGCTCGCCGGCATCTTCCTCGGCCTCGCCTTCTACGCTCCGGGCGGCATCTGGACCGCGTGGGGCGCGCACCTCGGCTGGAACACGCTGCTCGTCGCGCTGGACGCGCCGGTGAGCGGGGTCCCCTTCGGCATTCCCTTCGTGGACTACGCCGCCGGCGACCCCTCGTGGTTGACGGGTGGCCGCTTTGGACCGGAAGGCGGACTCGCCTCCACGCTAGCGCTCACCATCGCGGTGCTTCTCGCGAGACGGTGGGCCGGAAAGGATCGGATATGACCCGAGCCGCCGTCATCGGCGCCGGTACCATGGGCAACGGCATCGCCCACGTCTTCGCGCAGCACGGGTGGGACGTCGCGCTGGTGGACAGTGCGCCCGCCGCGCTCGAGAAGGCCACCGCGACGATCCGGAGCAATCTGGAGCGGCAGGTGAAGAAGGGCGTGATTCCCGCCGAAGCGCCGGGGGAGATCCTGGGTCGCGTCAAGGCCGGCACCGGTCTCGACGCCGCTGCCGATGCCGACCTGGTGGTCGAGGCGGCGAGCGAGAACCCGGCGGTCAAGTTCGCCCTCTTCGAGCAGCTCGGGCGGATCGCGCCCGCGGCTGCGATCCTGGCGACGAACACCAGCTCGATCTCCATCACTGAGATCGCCGCCCGCACCGGGCGAGCCGATCGGGTGATCGGGATGCACTTCATGAACCCGGTCCCCGTGATGCAGCTGGTCGAAGTGATCCGCGGCCAGGCGACCAGCGACGCCACCACGGCGAAGGTGATGGACATCGCCCGCTCGCTGGGCAAGGTGCCGGTCGAGGTGCACGACTACCCGGGGTTCGTCTCCAACCGGGTCCTGCTGCCGATGATCAACGAGGCCATCTTCTGTGTCATGGAAGGCGTGGCCACGCCCGAGTCGATCGACACCGTCATGAAGCTCGGCATGGCGCACCCGATGGGGCCGCTCGCGCTGGCCGACTTCATCGGCCTCGACGTCTGCCTCGCCATCCTCGAGGTGCTGCATCGCGGACTGGGCGACGACAAGTACCGGGCCTGTCCGCTGCTGCGGCGGATGGTCGCGGCGGGCCAGCTGGGCAAGAAGACGGGACAGGGCTTCTACGACTACCGAAGCGCCCCGTGACGCGGGACCCGATGGACATCTTCGGCTCGATGCAGGACTATGGCCACGAGCAGCTGCTCCTGTCCCACGACCCGTCCTGCGGGTACTGCGGCATCATCGCCATTCACGACACCACGCTGGGCCCGGCTCTCGGCGGGACGCGCTTCTGGCAGTACGCGAACACCCAGGAGGCGGTCACCGACGCCCTGCGCCTCGCCCGAGGGATGACGTACAAGGCCGCCGTTGCGGGTATCAACCTGGGCGGCGGCAAGAGCGTGATCATCGGGGACAACACCCGGGTGGACCGCGAGGCGCTGTTCCGGGCGCACGGCCGATTCGTGGAGACCTTGAACGGCCGGTACATCACCGCCGAAGACATCGGCACCAGCCCGGCGGACATGGAGCACATCAAGCTGGAGACCGATCACGTCGCGGGACTGCTTGGCCTGTCGGGCGATCCGTCGCCGGTGACCGCCTACGGCGTGTACGTCGGGATGAAGGCCGCGGCCAAGGCGCGCTGGGGAAGCGAGTCGCTCGAGGGGAAGACGGTGGCGGTGCAGGGGGCGGGAAACGTCGCCTACCACCTCTGCCGCCACCTCCACGGTGAAGGAGTCCGACTGATCGTGACCGACATCCGCGGGGACAAGGTGAAGCGGGTGGTGAACGAGTTCGGCGCCCGGAGCTGCGCGCCCGAGGCGATCTACGATCAGACGGCCGACATCTACGCCCCGTGCGCACTCGGTGCCACGGTCAATGACGACACGCTCCCGCGGCTCAAGGTACAGGTCATCGCCGGCGGGGCGAACAACCAGCTCGCCGAGGATCGTCACGGCGATGCGCTCGAGCGGCGGGAGATCCTGTATGCTCCCGACTATGTGATCAACGGCGGCGGCGTCATCAACGTCTACGGTGAGCTCAACCGCTGGCCCGCCGAGCGCTCGCTCAAGAAGGCGGGGGAGATCTACGACACCCTGCTCCGGATCTTCGAGATCGCGCGAGCCGAGCACATCCCGACCTATCGGGCGGCCGACCGGCTGGCGCAGCAGCGGATCGGCGCCGTGGCCGGGCTCGACCGCATGTGGATGGGCGGGCGGCGCTAAGCGGAACCGCGCCAGCCTCTCTATTGCGCCGGCGAATTCTTATACATTAGGGAGCAGATGCCCGAAGTCATTCCCATCGGCGCCGACCACGCGGGCTACGAGCTGAAGCAGCGGCTGGTCGAAGAGCTGCGGGCGTTGGGGTACGAGCCGCTGGATCTGGGGACCGACCGTCCGGAATCGACCGACTACGCCGACTACGCCCACGAAGTCGCGTCCCGGGTGGAGCACCACGGCGCCGAGCGCGGCGTGTTGCTCTGCGGTACCGGACTCGGCATGTCGTACGCGGCCAACCGCCATCCCGGGGTGCGCGCCGCCGTCGCCTGGACGCCGGAGATCGCGCGGCTCGCGCGGGAGCACAACGACGCCAACGTTCTCATTCTCCCCGCGCGGTTCGTCAGCGAGGCGGAGGGAATCGAAATCCTGAAGGCCTGGCTTGGAACTGAATTCGCCGGCGGCCGGCACAGCCGCCGCGTCGCGAAAATCGAACGGGAGCACGACGGATGACGCTCGACCACAACGCCGGCCTCAGGGACGCGGATCCCCTGGTGGCCCATCTGATCGACCGGGAGCTGGGCCGCCAGCGCCACGGCCTCGAATTGATCGCCAGCGAGAACTTCGCCAGCCGCGCCGTGATCGACGCGATGGGCACGCCGCTGACCAACAAGTACGCCGAAGGGTATCCGGGCCGCCGGTACTACGGTGGATGCGAGGTGATCGACGAGATCGAGCAGCTCGCCATCGACCGCCTCAAGCAGATCTTCGGCGCGGAGCACGCCAACGTCCAGCCCCACTCCGGGGCCCAGGCGAACTTCGCCGCCTTCATGGCGCTGATCCCGCCCGGCGAAAAGATCATGGGGATGTCGCTGCCGCACGGCGGCCACCTGAGCCACGGCGCGAAGGTGAACCACAGCGGGGTCATCTGGAACGCGGTGCACTACGGCGTGGACCCGGCCACGGGTCGGATCGACTACGACGCGGTGCGCGACCAGGCCAAGCGCGAGCGGCCTCGCCTGATCATCGCGGGCGGCAGCGCCTACGCGCGCATCATCGACTTCGCCGCGTTCCGCTCGGTGGCGGACGAGGTGGGCGCAATTTTCCTGGTGGACATGGCGCACTTCGCCGGACTGGTGGCCGGTGGCGTCTACCCATCGCCCGTGCCCCACGCCCCGGTCGTCACCAGCACCACGCACAAGACGCTGCGCGGCCCACGCGCCGGACTCATCCTGAGCATCGCGGAGCATGCCAAGGCCATCGACAAGTCGGTGTTTCCCGGCACCCAGGGGGGACCACTGGAGCACGTGATCGCGGCCAAGGCCGTCGCGTTCGGCGAAGCGCTCACCGACGACTTCAAGGTCTACAGCGCGCGAGTGGTGGAGAACGCCAAGACCCTCGCGGGCGCCCTGATCGAGCGCGGGTTCGCCATCGTCTCCGGCGGAACCGACACCCACCTCATGCTGGTGGACCTGCGGCCCAAGAACCTCACCGGCAAGGCGGCGGAGAAGACGCTCGACCAGGCCGGCATCACGGTCAACAAGAACACCATCCCGGACGATCCGCAGTCGCCGTTCGTCACCAGTGGCATCCGCCTCGGCACGCCGGCGCTCACCACGCGCGGCATGGGCACCGGCGAGATGGAGCGTGTGGCCGAGCTGATCGATCGGGCGCTCACGCGGCCCGATGAGGCCACCCTGGCGCAGGTCCGGGAGGAGGTGGGCGAGCTGAGCTCGAGCTTTCCGCTCTACCAGTCGAAGTCGGCCGCCGGCCGGGTCCGCCGGAGCGCCTGAGTGCTGGCATCCCGCGGTTTCGAGGCCTTCCGGTGAACGAGCTGCAGTTCGCCGACGACGTGATGGCGCGCATACGGGCGCGGGGCGGAGCCTACCATGAGCGCGCCTATCTGTTCGTGCTCGCGACGATCGAATATCTCCAGGGCCGGCTTCAGGCTCGCCGCCACGTGAGCGGGGCCGAGCTGGCATGGGCGTGCCGGGACTTCGCCCGCGATCAGTTCGGCCTGCTCGCCCCGTCGGTCCTCGGTCACTGGGGCGTCACCCGCACCGAGGACTTCGGACGCATGGTGTTCACCCTGGTGGAGGTCGGTCTGCTGGTCACGCAGCCCGGCGACCACGAGGCCGACTTCGAGGCGGTCTATCAGTTCGCCGACGCGTTCGGCGATGTGTACCAGTGGCAGGGAGTGCGCGGCGCCTGAGCGGGGGGTGGTTCGACAGCGGAGGGGGACATGGAGAAACCCGAGTGGCCGGCGTGTCAGAAGTGCTCGCATGGAACGCTGATTCCCCTTTCCGACTACGGGCGTGAGGGGGCGCCGATCACCTACAAGGCCTGGGTCTGCACCAACCCGGAATGCGGCTTCAACCTCCGGATCGACAACGGAGAGATTTCGTTCGGAAGGGCGATCGGCCAGAGTTACAAGTGAGCCTCGCGTCCCTCTGAGCGCGGCGACGGGGACCATCCGCCGTCGGTTCCCGTCGCCGCCCGAGCGGTGACTCCCTCCTCATGCTTCCCATTCTCAACCCCGACCAGTCCGCGGACTGGGACCGCAAAGCGGCCACCGCCGGTGTCGAGCTGGCCACCCTCATGGAGTGCGCCGGCCGAGCCGTGCTCGCCGCCATGGCCCCGCGGTATGCCTCCGTCATGCGGGATGGGGTGCTGATCGCGGCAGGCCCCGGGCACAATGGCGGCGACGGATGGGTGCTGGCTCGCGCGCTCCACGCGCTCGACGTCCCGGTCTGGGTTACGGGCCCCGCGGGCCAGGGTGCGCCGCTCCGCGAGCGGATGGCGGGGCTCGCCCGCCGCGAAGGCGTCCGCGAGGTGGCGCCCGACGGTCCATGGCCTGGCGTCGGGCTCGTGGTGGACGCCCTGCTCGGCACCGGTGCCACCGGCGCTCCCCGCGGAACCATCGCGTCGCTCCTCGACCGCCTCCTCGATCTCGATACGCCGCTCGTAGCCGTGGACGGCCCCACCGGCCTCGACCTGGCGACGGGAATCGTCCACGGCGCCCCGCGGGCCGACCTGACCGTGACGTTCGGCGGCTTCCGCCGCGGCCATCTGCTCGCTCGCGACGAGGTGGGCACCGTGATGGTGGCCGACATCGGCCACCCGGCACCCGAGCCCGACTGGCCGGTACTCGTCACCGATCGCGACGCCGCGGAGTGGCTGCCCCGGCTGGAGGCGCGAGCGCACAAGGGGAGTCGCGGGCGGATCGTGGTCGTGGGAGGCGACGTGGGCATGACCGGCGCGGTCCGCATGGCGGCGCGGGCGGCGTTCGCGGCTGGAGCCGGGTTGGTGCACGCCGCCGCGCCGGCGGACACGGTGACGGCACTGGTCACGGCCGAGCCCGACCTGCAGACCCTCACGCAATCCTTCGATGCGGCGCCGAGCTCGGCGCTGATGGACCTCGTCGCGCGGGCGGACGTAAGCGTGATCGGCCCCGGTCTCGGTCGCGGCGCGGGGCGGCGCGAGTTCGTGTCGGCGCTGGTGCGCGGCAGCCGGCGTGTGGTGCTCGATGCGGACGCGCTGGTCGCATTTCAGGGTGCGGTGGACGCGCTGGCCGAGTTGGCGAACGAGCGGACGCTGGTGCTCACGCCGCACGCGGGCGAGTTCCGAACCCTGTTTCCCGACCTCGCCTCGCAGCGCGACGTGGATCCCTGGGGCGCGGCGGCGGCGGCGGCCGAACGGACGGGCGCCGTCGTGCTGTTGAAGGGCGTCCCGACGGTCGTCGCCGCCCGAGGGCGCGCGAGCTTCACCGTCGCCTCGGGCAACCCCGGTCTCGCGACGGGCGGCAGCGGCGATGTGCTGAGTGGCATCATTGCCACGGCGTTGGCGCAGGATCTCGATCCGCCCGTCGCCGCGGCGTGGGGCGCCCATGCGCTCGGCCGGGGCGCCGATCTCGCGACGCGTCGGGTCTCCGCCCGGAGTCTCCGGCCCAGCGACGTGGTCGCGGCGTTGCCGGATCTCTGGCGGGAGTGGGAGCTTCTCCGGCGCGCGCCACCGCCGCCTCGACCGCCGATCCTCCTCGAGCTTCCACGTCCGCAGGCCGTGTAGCGGCCCGCGCCGCCCGGCCCCTCGCGCGATACATTAGGCCTATGCACACGATCCGAGCGCTCCTCGCCTCCGCCGCACTCGCGGGCACGGCCGCGGCCCAATCACCCAGTCGCGACTGGCGGCCTGAGGATCGGACGGTCATCGGCGATTTCAGCCGGATCGCCGCGATCGCGAGCTCCATCGAGCGGGTGTTCGTCGTGTCGCCCACGTCGGTCGTGATCTGGCAGCCGCAGTTCCGCACCTGGACCGGACCGTTCGAGCCGCCCGACCGAGGCGCGCTTGCGCACGTCTTCGCCGCGCTCATCGACCCGATGGACCAGTCGCTGTGGCTCGCGAGCAGCTCGGGCTGGGTGCACTACCAACCCGAGCTGCGGATCTGGGATCAGGGCCGGGTGCCCGACGCGGTCGTCGCCATCGCGTTCGATGAGTCCGATCCGTTCAGTGGTCTTCACATCCGGACCAGGGGCGGATGGTTCGCGCTGCCGCGCGGCGGCTTGGTGGCGATACCCGGGCGGGCACCGGCGCGGCCCATTCGTCCGACGACCGTGGACGAGGTCGTCGCGCGGGTTCCATCGCTCCAGACCAATGCCGCCCAGTTCCTCCTCGACTCCCGGATGCGTCCCGTGCGGCTCACCGCGGCCGCGCGCGCGGCCGACAACCAGGGGTGGTTTCTCGGCACGTCGGGCCTCGGCCTGCTGTATCTGCAGGATGCCGCGGCGATACCCGAGCGGTTGCCCTTCGGGCTGCCCTCCGAGTTCGTCGGCGCGGTGATGAGCTGGCCCGGGGGAGTGTGGACGGCTACCAACCGCACCACCCTGGCGGATGCCGCGTTCACCTTCGTGGAGGGCCGACTCCGCGAGTTCCGCACCGTGCGCGGACTGCCGGCCAGCGGCACGCCGTTCAACCGCGTGCGCGAGCTCGCCGGCCAGGACCGATTTCTCTGGGCCGCCACCGACTTCGGTCTCGCGCGGGTGGAGCCGGGCGAGGAGCGGATCGAGCTCTTCGACATGCACCGCGGGCTGCCCGACAGTCGCGTGTTCGACGTGGTGAGCCGGCAGGGCCGCATCGCGATCGGTACCGCGCGAGGCCTGGCGCGGATGGACGAGTCGAACCGGGTGACGCGGGTCGCTCCGCTCTTCGTCGACGCGGCCTACGCCGTGTTTCCCGCCGGCGACTCCGTGTGGGTCGGCACGCCGCGAGGCGTGTTCCTGGCGTTGCCGGGACAGGAGGACCTCGAGCGCCCGCGAGGGCTGTCGTCCGCCAGCCTGCAGGTCCCGGTCTTCGGATTCGGTGTGCGGGCGGACACGCTGGTGGCACTGACGCGGGATCAGATGATCTGGCGCGATCCGGGAAGCGGCAACTGGTCCATTGGGCCCAACCTCTCAGGGCTGCTCGGACGTCTCCGTCGGTTCACGCCCGACGGCGCGGGCTTCTGGGTCGCCGGCGACCGGGGCGTGGGCTTCGTGCGCCTGGGTTCGGCACCCGCTCGTCCGCTCCGCGAGGGCGATCTTCCGGGCCCCACGAATGACCTCGTCGCGGACGGCGAGCATCTCTGGGTCGGGACCGAGCGCGGTCTGGTCCGATTCCGCCTCGACGCGATCCGCCCCTGATGCGCCCCTCTCTCCCCGATCCCGGGTCCGCGCTGGGCCCAGGCCCCGAGTTCGATCGCATCCGCAAGATCGCCCGCGCCCTCGGGGATCGCGCGCACGGGTTGGGCGACGACTGCGCGCTGCTCCCGTACGAGGATGGCGCGTTGGCGATCTCCACCGACGTCAGCGTGGAGGGCGTGCACTTCCGACTCGACTGGATCGAGCCGGCCGACGCCGGGTGGCGCGCCACGGCCGCCGCCCTCTCCGACCTGGCCGCGGAGGGCGCGACGCCGATCGGCGTGCTCTCGGCGATCACGGTACCCGCCGGCGCGGACGAGACGGCGCTGACCGCGTTGGCGAGAGGCATCGGGGACGCGGCGTCGGCATCGGGGGCGGTGGTGATCGGCGGGGACCTGTCGACCGGGCCCGCGTGGAGCATCGCGATGACGGTGATCGGCCGGACCGAGCGTCCCGTCACCCGCGTCGGGGCCAGGCCGGGTGACGGCATCTGGGTCACCGGCGCGCTCGGCGGGGCGCGCGCGGCGCTCGAGGCCTGGCGTCGAGGGGACATGCCGACACCGGATGCGCGCCGGGCGTTCGCGCGTCCCGAGCCCCGGATCACCGCCGGCGTATGGCTGTCGCTGCACGGCGCGCGGGCCATGCTCGATCTGAGCGACGGACTCGGTGGTGACGTGACACACCTCGCGGCCGCGTCCGACGTGCGCATCGATCTGGAGCTGGAGCGCGTCCCCGTCGCCGCGGCGGCGATCGAGGAGGCCAAGCGGCTCGATGTGCCGGTCCAGCAGTTCGCGGCGGAAGGCGGCGAGGACTACGAGCTGCTGGTGGCGCTGCCGCGCGACTTCGAGGACGTCGACGCACGCGAGTTCGAGGCCACGTGCCGCCTCGGGCTCACGCGAGTAGGCCGGGTCTCGCGCGGTGGCGGCGTGCATACCGAGCTCGCCGGCCGACCACTCAAGCTGCACGGGCACGACCACTTCCGTTGATCCGAAGCCGGGGCTAGGTTGCCCCGCGTTCCCACACCCGAGCGATCATGAGCACGATCATTGAAGTTCACGCCCGCGAAATTCTCGACAGCCGCGGTAACCCCACGGTCGAGGCGGACGTGGTGCTGTCGAGCGGCGCGCAGGGGCGCGCGGCGGTCCCGAGCGGCGCATCCACCGGAGAGCACGAAGCGGTCGAGCTGAGGGATGGCGATCCCAAGCGCTTCGTCGGCAAAGGCGTCACCGAGGCGGTGCGCAACGTGAACGAAGTCCTCGGCCCGCGGCTCGAGGGGATGGCCGCGACGGACCAGATCGCGGTGGACGCCGAGATGATGGATGCCGACGGCACGCCCAACAAGAGCAAGCTGGGCGCCAACGCCATCCTCAGCGTCTCGCTGGCCGTGGCGCGCGCGGCCGCGCAGGACTGCGGGCTCCCGCTGTACCGCTACCTCGGCGGGCCCATGGCCCGGGTGCTCCCGGTGCCGATGATGAACATTCTGAACGGCGGCGCCCACGCGTCCAACAACGTGGATGCGCAGGAGTTCATGGTGGTGCCGATCGGGGCGGAGACTTTTCCGGAGGGCCTCCGGATCGGGGTCGAGGTCTTCCACGCCCTCAAGAAGGTGCTGGGCAAGATGGGTCTCTCCACGGCGGTGGGCGACGAGGGAGGCTTCGCGCCGATGCTGCCCTCCAACGAAGCGGCGCTCGACGTCGTGATGCAGGCGATCGAGGGCGCGGGCTACGAGCCGGGCCGGGATGTGGCCATCGCGCTCGACGTCGCGGCCTCCGAGCTGTTCGTGGAGGGAGAATACGTCTTCAAGAAGGGCGACAAGAGCAGGCGCTCCGCCCAGGCGATGGTGGATCTCTACGCCGGGTGGGTGGACCGCTATCCCATCGTCTCGATCGAGGACGGCCTGGCGGAGAACGACTGGGCCGGCTGGGCGCACTTCACCGAGCGTCTCCACGACCGGGTGCAGCTGGTGGGCGACGATCTCTTCGTCACCAACGTCGATCGCCTGGGGAAGGGCATCGAGGAGGGCGTGGGGAACGCCGTGCTGGTGAAGGTCAACCAGATCGGCACGCTGACCGAGACCCTGCAGTGCATCGAGCTGGCCAAGGGCAGCGCCTACGGGGTGGTGATCTCTCACCGCTCGGGCGAGACCGAGGACACGTTCATCGCGGACCTCGCCGTCGCCACCGGGGCGGGCCAGATCAAGACCGGCAGCGCCAGCCGGACGGACCGGACGGCGAAGTACAACCAGCTGCTCCGCATCGCCGAGGAGCTGGGCGAGCTGGCGCACTACCCGGGGCGGGACCTCTACCCTCTGTGACGCGGACGCGGTGGGCGGCGGTGGCGGCTCTCGCCTTCGCGCTCTACTTCGCGATTCAGGGCGGCGAGTACGGGACGACGCACCTGCTGGAGCTGCGGCGCGAGGTGACGGAGGAGCACGGTGCGGTGGTGCGGCTGCGGGTGATCGTCGACTCATTGGAGCACGAGGTCCACGAGATCCAGACGAATCCGCGGGTGCAGGAGCGGGTGGCCCGGGAGGCATTCGGGATGATCCGCCGGGGGGAATATCTCTTCCGGATTGTGGCGCCCGATACGACGCGACTCGAGGAGCCGGAAGCACCCTAGGGCGCGAGACGGTTGTTCGCCGCCAACGTTGCGCCAGGTGAAGATCTGTAAAACATCTAAAACCAACCACTTGAGAGAGTTCTTCTCAAGTGGTTTCTAGCTTGCGGAATCGCCACCTCTCATTCAATGTGCTGTCGCTGGTCGCGCAGCCGCGAGCGTCAGGCCGACTGCCGCAGTATCTCCCCCAGCACGCGCGTCGCCTCGAAGAGGCACCGCTCGGTCGATCCTCCGAATCCGAGCAGGAGGCCGTTCTGCGGTGTGGTCTCCGAGTAACATGCGGAGAGCGCCATCGCTTTGAGTCCGCGCCCGGCCATGCGACGCACCACCGCGTCGTCGCTGACTCCCGTCGCCAGCAGCATGGAGACGTGCAGGCCGGCGTCGGCATTGTGCACCGTGAGGTGTCCGCCGCAGTGGTGGTCCAGTCCGGTGAGAAGCGCGTTGCGACGGGCGCGGTACACACCGCGCATCCGACGCACGTGGCGGGCATAGTGGCCTTCGCGCAGGAATTCCGCGAGGGCGAGCTGATAGAGCGTCGGCGTGCGCAGATCGAAGGCTTCACGTGCGTCCACGAACCGTTGCCAGAGCGTCGGGGGTACCACGAGGTATCCCAGGCGTAGCGCGGGAAACAGGACGTTGCTGAACGTGCCGATGTACACCACGCGGTCGTGCCGATCCATCCCCTGCAGCGCACCGATCGGGCGGTTCACGTACCGGAATTCGTTGTCGTAGTCGTCCTCCAGCACCCACGCGTTGCGACGGAACGCCCAGTCCAGCAGCTCTCGCCGTCGCGCGGGCGACATGGCCGTGCCCAGGGGATACTGGCGGGACGGCGTGACGTACACCGCCCGGATGCGGCCACCCCTTTTCGGCAGGGCAGCGACTCGCATCCCCTCCTCGTCCACCGGAATCGAGACCGGGTCCGCGGCAACCGCCGCCAGTGCCGCCCGCGCGAGCGGGTAGCCGGGATCCTCCACTGCCACCCGATCGCCCGGTGACAGGAGGGTCGCGGTAGCCAACCGGAGCGCCGCCTGTGCCCCCGACACGATGAACACCTGGTCGGCCTCGCAGCGCATGGCCCGAGCGGCGCGCAGGTGCTCCGCGATGGCGGCCCGCAGCGGGTACAGTCCCGACGGATCTCCGTAGGCCATCTGGGCGTGGGACAGCCCGTGCGCGTGCCGTGCCACCAGCTTCGCCCATGCCGAATGCGGGAATTGATCGAGCGCCGGCAGCCCCATGCGGAACGGGCTGAGCTCGGCCTCCTCGCGGGCTCGTGATGACGGAAACCGCGAGCCGCGGCCGTTGCGGGCGCGCGGCGTAGCTGGAATGGCGGGGGACCTGAGCAGATGGTCGGGAAGCGTCGCGGTCACGAACGTGCCCGAGCCAACGCGGCCCTCGAGATAGCCCTCGTGCAGCAGGTGCTGGTAGGCCGTGAGGACCGGCAGCCGCGACACCTCCAGCTCGCCGGCCAGCGTTCGGCTGGACGGGATCCGCTGCCCCGCGCGCAGACGGCCCTCGAGAATGGCCAGCCGCAGCCCCTCCGAGATCTGGCGGTGGATCGGAGTGGGGACAAACCGGTCGATCGTGAGGTGCAGAGTGGTCATTCCGCTGCCGAGTTCGAAGTGGTCATGCCGACAACCTGGCAAGTGGCGATGGCAACATTCGGGGCCCATCCAAGATTAGAGGACGACTCGCGCATCACCGCATGCACCGAGGAGACACGTGCTGACCTCCAGCCACGCCTCCCGAATTCCACGAACCGACCCGACCGCCACCAGACGTCATTGACCCGCCCGCTCGACGTCGAGCGGGCGCGATCCCAACCCGAGGAGACCTCATGCCACAAGTCCTTGTCCGAGCCTTGCGGTGCGCAGCGGTCGCTGCGCTCGCCCTCGCGCTGTATTCGTCACTGGCGGAAGCTGCGGCGTCGGCACCCAAACCGGGACGCACCGGATTTCGTCTGTTTGCCAGCGCGGTCAACGTGTTCTCGGTCAACCGCGTGCAATGCCGGGTGTTCTCCGACGGGACGATCTGCGCTACCGGTTCGTCCACGGTCGGCGGCGGCATCTGGCCCCGCGGCACCGCGGACCAATACGTCTTCGGCTCCGGCGTCAACATCGCCGGCATCATCGAGGCGGGGGATCGGTCGGTCAATGGCTTCGCGGGCGATACCGCGGGCGCCTTCTTCAACAACACGGCGGGTGGCAACAACGGAGAGGAAGTCCGGCCGATCTTCGACTCGAACGATGCGGCCGACGCCGCGGTGTGGCCGGACGAGGCGCGGGTCCCCTGCGCCGTGGGGTCGACCTCGGCGGCCTGCGCCGGCCTGGGCGGGGACGCGCAGGGCGAGCTGTTCGACCCGGCGCTCCAGGGCAGTCTCGCCGCGTCGCAGGGCGATCTTTGGTTCATGACGTGGGAAGGCAACCCGACCCGCCTCGAGTCCCGTGCCCATCCGATGGGCGTGGTCGTGGAGACGCGCGCGCTGGGCTGGAACTTTCCCCAGGGCAACGAAGACATCATCTACTTCCTGTACACGTTCTACAACATCACCAGCACCAACGAGGCGGACTACGCGGCCGTGCGGCCGTCGCTCCGTCCCATTCTGGTGGAGCAGGCGCGGACGTTCCAGGCGACCAACACGGCGCGGTTCGGCATCAACCTGCCGGCCGGCGGCTACGCGATCAACGACCTGTTCGCCGCCTTCGTGGCGGACATGGACGTCGCCTCGGCCAACGCCAACTACGCCGCGGTGAACGTGCCCTTCGCCCTCGGTGTCACCTATGAGAACGTCTTCAGCGACGGGGCCTCGATCGGCTGGACGTTTCCCCCGGCGATCTTCGGCTCGGCGCCGTTCTTTCCCGGGACCGGGTTCGTCGGCGTCAAGTACCTCGGCAGCCCGGACGATCCAGCCACGGGTGAGCCAGTGGGCCTCACGCTCTTTGGCACGTTCTCCCGGTCGTCGGGCTCGCTGCAGGATCCCATCGACGAGAAGCAGCTCTATCGCTACATCACCGGGCGTCTCTCACCGACCGACGGGGCCTGCTCGCTGGCGAACCCGCTGGAGAGCAAGATCTGCTTCGTGAACATCAGCAGCCCGGCCGACATGCGGTTCTTCCAGTCCTCGGGGCCTGTCGACCTGGCACCGGGTGGCTTCGGGACGATCGTGGTGGCGTACATCTTCGCGGCGCCGGTGGCCTCGGGCGGCTGCCCGGGCGCGGCCTGCGACGTGAAGCCGGCCAACACCAACGCCGACCTCACCATCCTGGGCGATCCCGCCCGGATGGCCAGCGGGGTGAACAAGCTCGACACGATGATGGGCTACCTGGGCTTCAGCAACGGCGGGCCGAGCGACACCGACCCGACGCAGGTGACCCAGGACGAGTTCGTCACGGTGCCCGGCTCGCTGCTGCGCAAGGCGCAGACGGCGCAGTCGGTGTTCGACAACAAGTTCCTGCTCCCGTTCGCGCCGGAGCGGCCGGAGTTCTTCCTGGTGCCGGGCAACAACCAGGTGACCGTGCTGTGGGCCCGCTCCCCGACCGAGACCAACCCGGATCCGTTCTTCGCGGTGGCGGGCCAGCCGTTGATCGAGGGCGTGGTGAATCCGCTGTATGACCCGAACTTCCGCGGGCTCGACATCGAGGGCTACCGGGTGTATCGCGGCCGCACGAACAACCCGGGCGAGCTGCAGCTGGTGGCGCAGTTCGATTACGGGGCGGACCCGGCGACGGGCCGCGGGGTGTTCACCGACTTCCGCGGGTTGGTGAACCCGACGCCGGCCTGCGCGCCGGAGCTGGCGGTGTTCACCGGCTGCGATCCGGCGTTGCAGCCGGCGCCGGCCCCGGGGACGCCGTTCACCGGCTCCACGGCGATCGACCTCACCGGGACGATCACCCAGGTGACCCCGGGCAACCGGGTGCTCCTGGCCAGTGGCGAGTCGCAGTTGCTGCCGGGCGTGCTGGACACGGCGTTCAGCGACGTGGCCCGGGGCCGGGTGGCGCAGGGTGCCAGCTTCACCCTGGCCAACACGGGTGTGCCGTTCCTGTTCATCGACCGGAACGTGCGGAACAGCCTGCGGTACTTCTACTCGGTGACGGCGTTCGACGTGAACTCGCTGGTGTCGGGTCCGTCGAGCCTGGAGTCGGCCCGGGTGACCAAGGCCGTGATTCCGGCGCCGGCGCCGAGCAACCAGCAGATCGCGAGCAACCTGGTGTCGCACGTGATCGGCCGGGGGGTGGCGACGGATACGATCATCACCGGGGCGCCGACGCTGGACGCGGCGACCGGCAAGTTCAGCGGGCCGGCGCAGCCGGCGGACGGGGGGGTGATCGGGTTCGTGGGCGAGTTCGCCGCCTCGATCATTCAGCCGAGCCAGTCGGGCGCGCTGACGCTGCGGCTGGACAGCCTGCACATGGGGCAGTTCGACGCCTCGGCCGGGTTCGGCGTGGCGTCGGGCGCCAGCGTCTCGACCGACTACTACGTGACGCTGGGGAACGGGGTGGACAGCACCAAGCTGGTGGTGCCGCTGGTGCAGACGTTGAACGCGGGGGGCGGGTTCACCGGGACGGACGAGGCGAACGCGTTCTTCGAGGCGCTGGTGGTGGATCCGGCCACGGCGAACCGGTTCGAGGGGGCGGGCGACTTCCGGCTCCAGGGGCAGGCCACGATTCGGAGCGGCCCGGGGCATGAGCTGGGCGGCTGGGGTGTGGGCTGCCGGTTCGGCGACTTCGGGGCCGGGACCGGCACCGACTGCTTCCGGAACGGGTCGCGGTGGTTCGACGGCCCGTCGCCGACGGCGAACGAGACGGTGGACGACCCGAACGGGGGCAACTGCCTCCCGGCCAGCTTCACCGGCGGATTGGGCAGCGGCACGGCGCACAACCCGGCGGAGTGCGACGTCACGAACTACAACAACGCCGGGGCGCTGACGGGCGTGACCACGATTCAGCAGGTCCTGCCGTACATCCAGCTGAACGGATCGTGGCGCAACATGGACTGGGTGCTGCCGACGGTCCGGCGCGCGGCCGACTTCAACGTGTACTGGGGCGACGCCGGGGTGGTGGACTCGGTGATCGACATCACGCACAACGTCACGGTGCCGTTCGAGGCCAAGATGGGCGGCGGCTGGGGCATCCTGAACACCGCGTCCGGCGCGAACGGCGCGGGCGATGCGACGAACAGCCCGTCCGCGGCACGGCCCACCGTGCTCACCGCGCTCGATCTGGGGTGCGTGGAGCCGTGGGTGTCCGGCACGGTGCCCGATCCCGACTTACGGCTCGATTGTGCCGGCGGTCCGGCCGCACTGAGCAGCACCGCCCAGCTCGGATCCATCGCCTTCTTCAAGACGGATTTCAACGAGGCGGCAACGATTCCCCCCGCGCCGAACGGTGGCTTCCTGTTCTACCTGGCCGGCGACGTCTTCATGATGTCGATGCCGGCGCTGCCGGCGGCGGGCACGGTCTGGGCGCTCCGGAGCTACGTGGGCACCATCACCGGCACGCCGGGGTCGCTCACCTTCAATCCGCCGGAGGTCCGGCCGTTCACCGCGGTCGGTGCGACCTCGGCGCTGCAGTTCGGCGTATCGAGCGTGATCGCGGGCGCCACGAAGAACGACTTGAGCCGGGTGCACACCGTTCCCGATCCGTACTACGTGAAGAGCGCGTACGAGTCGAGCACCGACCAGAAGCTCATGAAGTTCGTCGGTCTCCCGCAGCGGGCCATTATCCGGATCTACTCCGTGAGCGGTGTGCTCGTCCGCCTGCTCGAGCATGATGGCAGCCGGTATGCGTCCACCAGCGCCTCGCAGGGCAGCGAGTTCGACTGGGACCTCCGCAATCGCAACAACCAGGTGGTCGCCAGCGGGGTGTATTTCTATCACATCGAGGCCGGTGACGCCCGACGGGTGGGTCGCTTCACGGTCGTCAACTTTGCCCAATAGGAGGCCGACCCATGCGAACCCTCACGGCATCTGCACGACTGTTTGCGGTCAGCCTCCTCGCCACGACGCCGGTGGCGGCGGTGGCGCAGAACAACACCGGGCAGCCGGTTGGCCAGGAAGACAATACCTCGTATGGCACCACGGCGGCCGAGTTTCTGTTGCTCGGCGCGGGGGCCCGCGGGACGGCGCTCGGCGGCTCGTTCGCCGCGATCGCCACCGATATCAGTGCGCTGTACTACAACCCGGCCGGGGCGGCCCTGATCGAGAAGGCGGGCCTCACGCTCGGGACCTACGACTACGTGGCCGACACCCGGTACTCCTGGGGCGGCGCCGCGTTCCCCTTCTCGGGGGGGAGCCGGACCATCGGCTTCCAGCTCGGCACCTTCGGCTTCAAGGACCAGCCGGTCTTCACCGAAGAGCAGCCGGACGGGACCGGGGCCACGTACTCGGTGAACCAGACGTTCGTGGGCCTCACCTTCGCCCAGAACTTCTCCGACCGCTTCAGCGCGGGCCTCACGGCGAAGTACGTGGACGACCGGCTGGGGACGGTGAGCGGGAGCGCGTTCGCGGTGGACTTCGGCACCAACTTCCACGCGACGCTGAACAATCACCCGGTGAAGTTCTCCTTCGTGCTGGCGAACCTGGGGTCGAACCTGACCTACGAGGGCACCGGGCTGCAGGCGGGCCAGGTGGACCGCGACCCGCTGCCGGGGGAAGACCCGGTGCCGACGCTGCCGCAGCCGGCGAACCTGTTGACCAAGGACTTCCCGCTGCCGACCACGTTCCGGGTGGGCCTGGCGTATGACGTGATCGCGGGCGACAACAACCGGCTGACGGTGCTGGGGGACTTCAACCAGCCGAACAACAACACGCCGGGCTTCGCGTTCGGGAGCGAGTGGATGTCGAACCGCATCGGGGGCTCGAACTTCGGGTTCGCGCTGCGGGGGAGCTACAGCTACACCGGGGCGAACGACATCGACCCGGCCAACCTGCAGACCGGGCTGAACGACGAGGAGAAGCTGCACGGCCTCGCGTTCGGGGGTGGCCTGATGTACGGGACCGGGAACGGCGGGTTCAGCCTCGGCCTCGACTACGCGTACAAGTACCTGGGCGTCCTCGGCCCGACCAACTTCTTCAGCTTCACGCTGGGGTGGTAGGGCGGGGTAGTCCGATACTTCTCGCGGCACTGCCTGATCGGCAAACGTGATCGGAAGACGGGAAACGGCCGGTCGGGTGAACCCCGGCCGGCCGTTTCAGCATGCGTGCGGCGACCGAGTAGAGGCTCGTCGCCACGCCGCGGAGGGACCGTTCAGTTGTCGCAGGCTGGTATCCCCGACTGCTGTGGTGACCGGCGCTGGCGCTCGGTCGCCGGGCGATGAGGCACCGGCCCCACCCAGATGACGCAGCTCTTGCCCGGGTGGCGAGTGTGGGTTGCACGGGCCGACCAGGACCGTGCGTCCGCGTCCACTACGGTCACCTCGACCTCGTCCTGCCAGGCGAACTGAAGCGGAAGGGTCTGGATGCTTCGCGTATACGTACCCATGGTGCCGTGGTAGGCATCCTGCGCCTGGATCATCTTCCGCAAGTCGACCTTCATCTGCACGGCGGGACTCACGGCCTCGAGCGCGCTGGTGGTGTCGACAGGACGCGCGGGGGTTGTCGTGTCGGACGCTCGGGATGTCACTGGAGGCCTGGCAGGGAGGTCGCAGGCGGGCACCCCCGGCCTGCCGCCGCGCCGATATCGCTGGCTGACCGGTTGGGACTTGCCCAGACCCACGAAGATGACGCAATCCATTCCAGGAAGCTCGGGATGAGTGCCGCGCGCGGCCCACCCGCCTGCTCCAACCCACAGAAACGTGATCTCGCTCGCGCCCTGCCTGAGGAAGGCGAGCTTGCCCAGGTCCCCCGTGTAGACCCCGGTTTCGGCAAAGAATCCCTGTTCCGCCTGCACCAGGCGGCGCAGGCTTCCACTGATCTGCTCGAAGGCCACCGCGGCCTGCTGAGGGGTCGGTTCGGCGGGGGGGCGGGGCTGCGGCTTCTTCTCATTACTGGACAGGTCCACCACGATGGGGTGCCGCTCGGCAGGGATCGCGCGGTCGCGATGCGGCGGCAGGAACGCGTCGCAGCTCGCAACGCACACGATCGAGGAAACGCCGAGAATCCGCTGGAACTGGCGAGCGACGGGCATCGGTGGCTGACGTCAAGGGGTATGACGATGCTATCCCCTAGGCCGGGGGTGCCGCTAGGTGTAGCCGCGGCATTCCCCGCCCGGAAAGCAGCTTCCGGTCAGAGGAGCGGGCGACCCCGAGGCCCTATCTGAGCCTTCGAGCTAACGTTAGGCTCAGCGCGAAGGTCTGGTCGACCTGCCCTGCAGCCAACGGGTCGTGAAGATGCCCACGCCGGCGATCGCTGCCGCCCGCAGGAAGGGATTGGGGATGGCTCGGCTGATGGGACCGGCTAGACGTCGCGTGAGCCAGCTACCGGCAAGCAGTCGCAACATGGGAGGTTCCTTCTCAAGAGTGGACTGGGTTTAGAGTTGCAGCGGGAGTGTAGCTCGGAGGAGTCGGCCAGGACGATGATCCATGTCACGCTTGAGGTGGGTTCGGCGCCGCGTTAGGTTGTTCCGCCTGCGGCAGGGTAGCTCAGCTGGTTAGAGCACGGCACTCATAATGCCGGGGTCGCGGGTTCGAGTCCCGCCCCTGCTATCCTCGGAACCCTCGCGAGCTACGCGCCTGCGGGGGTTTCCTCGTGTGGCCGAGCTCTGGACCGGTGACGAGATGGCTCAGGTGTGAGGTTTGATCGCAGGTCTTCCAGCGTTCAGCGTCTCCTCGGGTTGCCTCTTGATATCCGCTTGAGATCCCGGCGTCACGTTCCAGCGGAAAGAGTCCTGGTCGAGCCCCCCTCGAAGGATCAGGTGCGTATGCGCTCCCCCCCCATCTTCTCGGCACCCGCGGTTCTGCTGGCCTTCATCGTCTCCCTGACCATCCTCCACGCCTGCGGAGAAGCGCCCGAGCCGACCGCACCAGCGTCGGCGGCGGCAGCAGCAGTCGTCGCGCGAAAGACCCTGACGGTGAAGGGTAGCGGCGGGACGGGGACGGGGGTGGTTACCTCGAGCCCTGCGGGGATCAACTGCAAGATCACCGCTGGCGTGGCTGCGGCCACCGGATGCATCGCACAGTTCAACCGCGGCGCAGTCGTCACACTTACCCCCTCGACCCAGCCCGGGCACGCGTTCAAGACTTGGCTCAACGCGTGCACCGGTAGCGGCACCTGCAAGGTGACGATGACGGTCAACCGCACGGTCGCCGCCCGCTTCATCAAGGGCGCGTTCCTCATCAAGATCGCGAGCGGCGCCACCGGTTCGGGCAGCGGCCGCGTGACGAGTCAGTCAGGGCTCACACCGGCTATCAACTGCGTGATCACCAACGGCACGCCCGCCGCCACCGGCTGCTCCGCCAAGTATCCCGCCTCCACCGTCGTCAGGCTCACGGCCGCGCCTGCGGCCGGCTCGGTCTTCTCGGGATGGGGTACGCCGTGCACCGGCACCGGCACCTGCGTGCACACCGTGGTCCAGGCCCGAACCATCCCCGCCACATTCGCACCTGACGGCTCGAGCTCGTTCGCGACCCAGGGACGCTGGGGGACGTTGATCACGTCGCCGGTAGTCGGTATCCACGTCCATCTTCTGCCGACGGGGAAAGTGCTTCTCTGGGGAAACTCGGGTGAGTCACAACTGTGGGATCCGGCCAACCCGAGCGCCGGCTTCGATCAGACGACATCGCCGTACGAGCTGTTCTGCGCCGGTCACACGTTCCTTCCGGACGGCCGACTGTACGTCGTCGGCGGCCACAGCGTGGGCACGAGTGGCATTCCCAGCACCGTGCTCTACGACCCGCCCTCCAACAGCTGGACGGTCACCGGAGCGATGGCGCAGGGACGCTACTATCCGACGGCGACCGTTCTGGAGAACGGCGATGTGCTGGCGATGTCGGGCAGCGACGAGATGCTAAACACGGTGACCATCCCCGAGGTGGGAAACGGCACCACGTGGCGTCGTCTCACGACCGCCGGCCTCGAGATCGGCAGCCCCTACTATCCGGCGATGTTCCTGGCGCCGAACGGGAAGGTCTTCCTGGCGGGGTTCCCCCAGACCACGCGCTATTTGGACGTGAGCGGCACGGGTATCTGGACCACGGTTGCGGATCGCCAGGTGGCCGACCGGAAGATGGGGTCCGCCGTGATGTACGCTCCCGGGAAGATCCTGTACGTCGGTGGAGGCGATCCGCCGACGAGCTCGGCCGAAGTCATCGACCTCAATCAGGGCTCACCGTTCTGGCGCAGCGTGACCGGAATGGCCTTCCCGAGGCGACAGCTGAACGCCACGATCCTGGCCGATGGGCAGGTCCTGGTGACCCACGGCACCAGCGGGCCCGGCTTCAACAATGTGGCAACCGCGGTCCGCGCCGCGGAGCTGTGGAGCCCGACCACGGAGTCCTGGTCGACGATGGCCGAAGAGTCCAGATCGCGGACCTACCACTCCACTGCCTTGTTGCTGCCCGACGCGCGCGTGCTGGCGAGCGGAAGCGGCGAGGGCGGCGGCGTGTCCCAGGCGAACAGCGATTTTACCGCCCAGGTGTTCACCCCCCCGTACCTGTTCAATGGCGACGGCACGCTGGCGGTGCGTCCGAGCATCACTTCTGCCCCTTCGCGACTCAATTACGGGGGATCGTTCTCGGTGGAGACACCCGACGCGGGGTCGGTGGCGAGGGGCACGCTGGTGCGGCTCTCCTCGGTGACGCACGCGTTCAACCAGAGCCAGCTCATGTACCCGGTGACGTTCTCCGCGGCGGGGTCGACGACGCTCACGGCCGCTGGGCCCACCGGCCCGACCCTGGCGCCTCCGGGGCCGTACATGCTGTTTCTTGTGAACCAGGCCGGAGTCCCATCCAGGGCCGCGATGGTGACGGTCGGCCCCTGACGACGAGAGTTCGTGTGACGCTGGTCGCATGGATTTTGGCTTTGGTCGGTGCGGGGCTCGCCCTGGCCATCTGCGGTGGCGGATCGATGGGCGTGGATCGGAGCTCCGGGCTTGCCGCGCTCCCCCTGCCGGCCATGGCCGTCTATTTCACTGCCGCAGATCTTGTGGCTCTGTTGCGCGCGGGCTCACCGTACGATGGTCTGGTCTTCACCGGTGGCCCGTTCGTGATCGGGCTGTTGACCGTGTTCGGGGTCTTCTGGGCGGGGCGTCCTCGGAACAGGGAAACCTGACCGCTCACCGTTCCCACTCCCTCACGTGTCCTCCACGGGATCGAGCTCGCCCTCGGCGAGCCTCACTCACCCCCTGACTCGGACATTCAATGTGAGGCCGACCTGGTTGTCCCCCTCGACCTTCGCTCTTCTCACCGCACTCGTCGCGGCCACCTTGGGCTGTGGCTCCCGACCCGCCGAGCAGCCGTCGAGTGCGCTGGCGCGATACCACCTGAGCGCCGCTCCCGCCTGGCGCGCCCCGCTCCCGAACGAGCTCCGCGAGATCTCCGGGCTGGCTGTGGCCCCGGACGGTCGAGTCTTTGGTCATGGCGACGAAGAGGGGCGCGTGTTCGAGCTGGAGCCGAGGACAGGCAAGATCCTCAAGGGTTTCGCGCTGCGGCCTGGTACGCATGACCCCGATCTCGGCAAGAAGTCGAAGGACGGAACCGTCGCCGGCGACTTCGAGGACATCGCCATCGTGGACACACGGTTCTTCCTGGTCACGAGCACGGGCATCCTGGTGGAGTTCACCGAAGGCGAGGACGGGGAGGCGGTGCCGTTCACGACCCACGACACGGGACTGGGGGACGCGTGCGAGGTCGAAGGCCTGGCCCACGATCCAGCCGCGCAATCTCTCGTCCTCCTCTGCAAACAGATGAAGGACAAGGCGGCGCGAGATCGAGTCGAACTCTGGTCGTGGTCTCTGAAGGACCAACGACTCGGCACCCAGCCGCGGCTGACGATCTCCGGCGATGCCCTGCGATCGAAGACCGGCGCAAAGGCATTCAATGGCTCGGCGCTGACATTGATCCCCCGCACGGGATCATTCGCGCTGGTGGCGGGACCGCAGCAGGCCTACGCCGAGGTGGGAGCCGGCGGCGACGTGATCACGGGAGGCGGCCTCGACCGCCCGACGCTCACGCAGCCGGAAGGCATCGCGTTTCTGGACGATGGAACGCTGCTGATCAGCACCGAGGCGGGGAAGGGCGAGGCGGCGTTAGCGGGGTATGTGTCGAGGTAGACGACTAGTCCGAGGGTGCCGAGGTGAGTAATTACCCGCCCGGAGAACCTTGCGGATCGCGCCCCTGATTCCGCCGCTCACCACCTGCCGTCACGATCCGAGAACCCTCGCCCGTGACTGGACTCACCGCAATAGTGGTCACGGGCTCGTATGCTCCTCTCGAACTCGATCAACGGAGGAGCGGAATGAGGGACGATCGCGAGGCCATGTTGCGCCCGGAATTTCGGGAGTGGTATCCCACTCTGCGGACGGATTGGTGGTATCCGGCCCGGGTGCTGGCTGAGATCGTCCTCGATCAACGTCGATCACGAGAGCCGCACTGGGAGTTCGAGGACCGCGTCCCCTCGAACGAGCACTTCCTCTTCAGAGGCGGCGACGCGCGCGAGGATGACGCCGCCCGGACCCGCCGAAGCGACCGGCTGCCAGGTACCCATTTCCCGACGGAGCGCCGGCGCGGTTGAACGGCGCTCGTCGCGCTGATAAGATCTCTCGGGATGCAGTCCGACGGATCCTGACGCTTCGGATGGGAGCTATGGAAGGTTTCGAGCGGCGGATCTCACGCGTGGCACCTCAGGCCCGGCTCCGTCCGGGCTGGCTGGGCTTCTACCCCACCATCCAGCCGGACGTTTGGTACTCCCTGCACATGGCGAGCGGCAATCACGCCACCTACGTCTGGCTCCAGACCTCCCACGGGATCACGCGCGTCCAACGCAGCGACGTCGAGGTTCGCGACGCACCCTGAAGCGCCCTCGCCCGATCGGTCAGGACGCCGAGCGAGCCCTGTCGTCCGGCTGGGCGAGCATTCGCTGCACGGCGGAGACCAGCGCGACATCGGTGAATGGCTTCGGCAGGAATTGCCAGCGGGCGGCTCTGAGCAGGGCGGCGTCGAACGTGGAGTATCCCGAAACGAACAGGACCGGCAGTTCGCCGTAACGCTCCGCCAGGAGCCAGGCGAGTGTCGGTCCTGGCATGTCGGACAGGCGCACGTCGAGCACGAAGAGGTCGGGGGACACCTTCCGCTCCGCCAGCAGGGACAGGGCATGCTCCCCTGAATTCGCCCAGAGGCAATCGTATCCCCCGTCACGGAGCATCCTGCACATCAGTTCACACGTGGGGAGATCGTCGTCCACCACGAGAATCGTCTGAGTCACGGGCGAAAGGTCACCCCCATGCAGGGCGAAAGCCAGTGGGTATACCTTTTCTCCCGATGGATCTCCTCGACGAGTTCCGCCTTCGCCTTATTGCCCTCGCGGTCCCGGCCGGTCCCGCCCTCGCGGCGGTTTCCGGCGGCCTCGATTCGGTCGTCCTGCTCGATCTCCTGTCCCGAGCCCTACCGGCACCTCAGCCTCTGATCGTGGCACACTGCGATCACGGGATTCACCCGGACAGCGCGAAGGTCGCCGCCAAGGTCGCTGCGTTCTCGGCGAGCCTGGGACTCCGCTGCGAGGTGGGCCGGCTCGGACTCGGGGCTGGGACCTCGGAGACCACGGCTCGAGCGGCGCGCTATGCCTGGCTCGATGGACTCCGGGAGCGCGTCGGCGCTATGGTCGTGTTTACCGCCCATCACGCCGACGATCAGGTCGAGACGATCCTCATGCGCGCGCTCCGGGGCTCGGGTCCGGCGGGACTGGCGGGCATGCAGGCGGTCAACGGAGTCGTGGTCCGTCCGCTGCTTGGCGTCCATCGATCGGCGCTGGCCGGCCACGCGCGAGTCCGGAATCTCCCGGTGTGGGTGGATCCCGCGAACAGCGACTCGACGCATCTCCGCTCCTGGCTGCGCTGCGAGATTCTGCCCCGGGTGCGCCGCCGGCTTCCTGACGCGGATGCCAGGCTCCTCTCGCTGGGGGCGCAGGCGCTCCGGGATCGCGACGCCTGGGATCAGGTGCTCGACGCGCTTCCGGGGCTCGACCCCCGTGCCGAATCGGGCGGCATTTCTCTCGCCGCCGCCACTCTTGCCGCCCTGGAGCCGGCCCTGGCGGCGCGGGTGCTGATTGCCGCGGCGCGGCGGGCCGGACTGGTTCTTGGCCCGCGGCGCGCCGAGCGAGTCCTGCGGCTGGCTGGCGGCCTGACGAGTGGTCGGCGGATCGAGCTCGGGGGCGCCTGGCGGGCCGAGCGGGCGTTCGACAGGCTCGCGCTGATCGCGACGGCCTCGATCGAACCGGCCGAGTCGCTGGCGATCGAGGGGGCCAGCGGCCATGCCCGTTGGGGAGACTGGCGGGTGAGCTGGCAGCCCGAGGCGGCCCCGGACAGGCAGGAGCGGGCCGGGGCCACCGCGTGGTTCACCCCGGGCGAGCTGGTACTCCGGCCCTGGAAGCCGGGTGACCGGGTAAGCCCGCTCGCCGGAGTCGGGAGGCGCCCGGTCGTGCGCTGTCTACAGGAGGCCCGGGTCCCCCGCGCGTCCCGTCCCGGCTGGCCGGTAGTGGCCGCGGTCGAAGCCGTGGTCTGGGTCCCCGGCGTGTGCCGCTCCGATGCGCTGCTGCCACTCGCCGGCACCGCCTCGATCCGGGTGGACGTCGAGCCGGGCTGAGGCCCCCATAGGGGTGCAATTTCCGTTGCTGCCGTGCTGCCCGCTGTCTATAGTTCACCCTTGCCCAAACGCCTGGCTGCCGCTCCCCCGACGCCGTCGCCCACCGGGCGAGGTGCCGACTGGACCGCCCCGAGGACCCGAGGGACGCCGTGTCGATGCTGAGCACCCCGGAAGTGCTGCGGCGGACCGGCGGGAAGCCGGTGAAATCCATCGTCTACGACGAGGCGACCATCGCGGCCCGGGTCGAGGAGCTCGGCGCCGAGATCACCGGGGCCTATCCGGACGGTGAGCTGCTCGTCCTCGGCCTGCTCAAGGGAAGCTTCATCTTCCTGAGCGACCTCGTCCGGACCATCGAGCGCCCCATCCAGGTGGACTTCCTGGTGGCCAGCTCCTATGGCGACGGCAAGACCTCCAGCGGAACCGTCCGCCTGCTCTACGACCCCGAAACCCGGCTCGAGGGCAAACATATCCTCCTCGTTGAGGATATTATTGATACCGGTAAGACCCTCCAGCGGCTGATGGCCGTTCTGGCCCGGCGGAAGCCCGGGAGCTTGGCCATCTGCGCGTTGCTGGACAAGCAGTTGGCGATCGAGATTCGCCCGGAGCTGCGCTTCGTGGGATTCGCCGCACCGCCGGCCTTTCTGGTTGGGTACGGCCTCGATCACGCTGAGAACTACCGACACCTCCCGTTCATCGCGGACTTGGAATAAATGGCAGACCGACTCCCATCCCGCCCCCCGCGCACCAACTGGGGGAACCTGAGCAAGAATCTCGCGCTGTGGCTCCTGGTGGGGCTGCTGGCGCTGGCGTTGTTCCAGATGATGAGCCGGCAGCGGAACCCGACGCAGGAATTCTCCTACACCGAGTTCAGCCGCCAGCTGGATCAGGGGAACGTGGCTCGGGTCGAAGTCTTCGACGGCAAGCGGCTCGAGGGCGACTTCCGCGCGCCGGTCACCCAGGAGGGACGCACCGCCAAGAGCTTCACGGTGCTGTTGCCGGTGGCGAACAGCGAAGTGTTCATCAAGCGGCTGGAGGACGCGGGCGTTCCGATTCTGGCCAAGGAGCCCAAGGGCGGCATTACCGCGATCATCATCGCGGCGCTGCCCTGGATCGTGATCCTCGGTCTCTGGTTCTTCCTGCTCCGCCAGCTGCAAGCGGGTGGGAGTCGCGCCTTCGCGTTCGGAAAGTCCAAGGCGAAGCTGCTGGCAGGTGACACGCCCAAGGTCACCTTCGCCGACGTGGCCGGAGCGGATGAGGCCAAGGTCGAGCTGCAGGAGATCATCGAGTTCCTCAAGGATCCCCAGAAGTTCACCCGGCTCGGCGGACGCCTGCCCAAGGGTGCCTTGCTCGTGGGTCCTCCGGGCACCGGTAAGACCCTGCTGGCCAAGGCGGTCGCCGGCGAGGCGGGCCGGCCGTTCTTCTCCATGTCGGGCTCGGACTTCGTCGAGATGTTCGTCGGCGTCGGTGCGAGCCGCGTGCGCGACCTGTTCGAGCAGGGCAAGTCGCACGCGCCCTGCATCATCTTCATCGATGAGATTGACGCCGTCGGACGGCATCGTGGCGCCGGACTGGGCGGCGGCCACGACGAGCGCGAGCAGACGCTGAATCAGCTGCTGGTCGAGATGGACGGCTTCGAATCCAACGATGGCGTCATCCTGGTCGCCGCCACCAACCGGCCCGACGTGCTCGACCCGGCGCTGCTCCGGCCGGGCCGCTTCGATCGGCAGATCGTGGTGGACGCCCCCGACGTGCGGGGCCGCGAGGGCATCCTCCGGGTCCACACCCGGAAGATCCCCCTCGGATCGGACGTGCGGTTGGAGATCATCGCCAAGGGGACGCCGGGAATGGCCGGCGCGGATCTGGCAAACCTGGTCAACGAAGCGGCCGTGCTCGCCGCCCGGCGCAACAAGTCGCTGGTGGACATGATTGACTTCGAGGACGCCAAGGACAAGGTGATGCTCGGCGTCGAGCGGCGCAGCCTGGTGCTCACGGAGGACGAGCGGAAGCTCACCGCGTACCACGAGGCGGGACACGCCATCGTCGCCCTCAAGATTCCCGGCAGTGACCCGGTCCATAAGGTCACCATCGTGCCGCGCGGCCGGGCCCTTGGCCTCACCGCCTCGCTGCCCGAAGTGGACCGGCACAATTACAGCAAGGACTGGCTGATCGGGAGCCTCGCCATGTTCTTCGGCGGCCGGGTCGCCGAGGAGATCATCTTCGGGGCCGACAAGATCACGACCGGGGCGGGGAACGACATCGAGCGCGCCACCGGGCTCGCTCGCCGGATGGTGACTCAGTTCGGCATGAGCGAGGTGGTCGGTCCGCTGGCGGTGGGCGACAAGGAGCAGGAGATCTTCCTCGGCCGCGAGTTCGCCCAGCGGCGGGAGATCTCGGAGCGCACGGCGCAGACGGTGGACACGGAAGTGAAGCGCCTCATCGACGAGGCGTACGCCCGCGCCACCCAGATCATCACCGACAACCGCGAACTGCTCGATCGCATCGCCGTGGCCTTGCTCGACCGGGAGACGATCGACCGGGATGATCTCGACCGGCTGGTCAAGAACATTCCGCTGGCGCCGCGCCTGCCGCCCGAGGCGATGACGCCGTCCACGCCGCCGTCGGCCAAGCCGGGTGTGACGCCCGCGCGGGCCCCGATCCTCGGAGCGCCACCGGCCGAACCAGCCGGCGCGTGAACGTCACGCCGCTGGCGCTCCATTCCACTGGAGCGATCCGCGACGCGCTGCGCTCGCACGGGTGGGACGACGGCCTGGCGCAGACGTCGGCCGGCGGTATCCATCCCCTCGCTTTCCATCTGACAGGACTGAATCCGGGCGCCCTGGAGGCGCTCGTGAGCTTCGGGGGCTCCCTCGGCCTCGAGGTCCTGACCGGAGATGACTGGGCGCTGCTCTCCGGCAGCCGATCCCGGCTGAGCGCCTTCGCCCGCCCGTGGACCGCACCCGCATCCCTCAGCGACGTCGTCCTCAAAGTCGGGCTGGCCATGCCGGCCGATCCGGCTCCAACCTGGCGGACGGCCCGCGGTCCGCTCTCGCTGGAAGCGCCGGTGCTCATCGGCATCCTCAACGTCACTCCCGACAGCTTCAGCGACGGCGGCCGGTTCACCGGCGTCTCCGCGGCACTGGCGCACGCCGAAACGCTGATGGCGGAGGGCGCGACGGTGATCGACGTGGGCGGCGAGTCTACGCGGCCTGGACGGACGGAGGTGGTGCCGGTCGAGGAAGAGATCCGCCGTGTCGCGCCCATCGTCGAGGCGCTCACCCGCGCGCATCCCGATCTTCTGGTCTCGGTGGACACCGTCAAGTCTCCGGTGGCGCAGGCTGCGATCGACCGCGGTGCGGCCATCGTCAATGACGTGACGGCCCTCCGCACCGATCCCCGGATCGGATCCGTCGTCGCCCGGTCGGGCGCGGGCACGATCCTGATGCACTCCCGCGGCTCGCTCCTCGAGGTGGCCTCCTACGACCAGGCCGAGTATCCCGAGGGAGTCGTCGCGGGGGTGCTGAGCGAGCTGCATGGCGCGCTGGCCGCGGCGGCCGCCGCGGGCGTGGCATCCGAGTCCATCGTGCTCGACCCGGGCCTCGGCTTCTCCAAGACGGTGGAACAGAGCGTGACGCTCTTCGATCAGCTCGCCGCTCTCCAGTCCCTGGGCCGGCCGGTGCTCGTCGGACCTTCCCGCAAGCGCTTTCTCGGCACCATCACCGGTCAGCCGGTGGAGGATCGCGACCGTGCCACGGCCGCGGCCTGCGCGCTGGCCTGGGAGCGCGGTGCCCGGCTCTTTCGCGTGCATGCCGTCGCCGCGGCCAGGGAAGCCCTGGCGGTGGCCACCGCGCTCGAACGGCCCGTCTCCGCGTGAATACGGCCGACGAGCGCCCACCGTATGGCGCCGCCCTGCTCGTCGGCGCGGCTGTCCTCGCGATCTACGTGCTCACGCTGGCGCCGACGGTCACCTTCTGGGACGCCGGCGAATTCATCGCGGCCGCCAGGACGCTCGGCATCCCGCACCCGCCGGGAACGCCGCTCTTCGTGCTCATCGCGCACGCGTGGGGACAGCTCGTTCCCATCGGCGAGTGGGCGTACCGGACCAATGTCCTCAGCGCGCTATGCAGCGCGTCGGCTGCTGGGCTTTTCTTCCTTGTCGTGCACCGCTCACTCCGCGGCGTCGTCACGGATCCCGAGTCGAGCGGCCGCGCCCTCCGCCTAGGTGGCGCCGCGGCATCCGCGCTGCTCGGCGCGTTCAGCTTCACCAACTGGCAGAACTCGAATGAGACCGAGGTCTATACCGTCGCGACGCTCACGATCGCCGCGATGTCCTGGTCGGCGGTCACCTGGCGGAACCGCCGGGGCACCGATCGCGCGCCGCGTCTGTTGTTGTTGATCGTCTACCTGGCCGGGGTCTCGGTCGCGAATCACCTGTTGGCTCTCCTCGCCGTTCCCGGAGTGCTTCTCTTCCTGATCGTCACTCTGTGGGACGAGCCCGCCTCCGACCCCGCGCGTCGGCGCGCGGAGTGGGGACAGGTCGCGGTGGTGGCCGGAGTGTGGGCGTTGCTCGTGGGGGCCGGTCTCGGCAGCGCGTCGCTCACCGTGATCGGCGCCGTGTGTTTCCTGGCGGCGGCCGTGTTCGCCGGTACCCAGGGAGCCGCCGCGTTCGCCGTGCTCGCGCTGTTCGTGGCGGCGATCGGTATCACGCCCTACGCGTTCATCTATTTGCGGTCGGCGCAGCATCCGGTCATCAACGAGGCCGCGCCTTCGACGCTCGACGCGCTCCTGGCCGTTATCCGGCGAGCCCAGTATCCGCCCCGCACCCCGCTGGACGATCCGACCGTTCCCCACGGCCCCGACAACCCCGGTCGCACGCTGACGCTGCTGGTCTGGCAGCTGACCAACTACTTCCAGTACTTCGACTGGCAGTGGGCGCGGTCGCTGTCGGAGGTGGCGCGGAAGCCGGTGACGATGCTGTTCGTGGTGCTGGGTCTGCGTGGCCTCTGGGAGCAGCGGCGAGCCGATCGGGCAACCTGGGCGCTCCTGCTCGGGCTCTTTCTGGCGACCGGGCTCGGGCTGGTGTTCTACATGAACTTCAAGCCCGGGTTCAGCCTGGCCCTCGACCGGTGGCCCAACCTCGATCATCATGAGGTGCGCGAGCGGGACTATTTCTTCGTGGCGAGCTTCGTGGTGTGGGGTCTCTGGGCGGGCATCGGCGCCACGGCGTTCGCGGCCGACCTGGCGCGGCACCATCTGGCCCGGCGATTCGCGCCGGTGTGCCTGCTGGTGATGCTCGTGCCGTTGATGCTCAACTGGAGCAAGGCCTCGCGCCGGCACGGCCCCGATGCCACGCTGGCCGCCGATTTCGCGTACGACCTGCTCAACACCGCGCCGCCCTACGCCGTGCTCTTCACCTACGGCGACAACGACACCTTCCCGCTCTGGTGGGCGCAGGAGGTCGCGGGGATCCGGCAGGACGTCACGGTCATCTGCCTCGCGCTGGCGAATACCGATTGGTACATGCGGCAGCTGCGGGACAACCCGACGCGACCGGTGGACCCGGCCCAGCTTCCGGCGATCTGGCGCGGCCGCGTCCCCGAGCGTCCGGACTGGCCGCTGCATGGCATGACGGATTCCATGATCGCCAGCGCGATGAACGGGTATCTGGTGCAGCAGTCCCAGTCGGTGAAGCTCGGTCCTGTGTCCCGGACGCTCAAGGACGGTGCGTTCCTGTACCCCAGCGAGATCGTGAGCATGAGCGTGGTGCAGCACAACGCCGGGCGCCGCCCGATCGTCTGGTCGGTCACCACGGGAAGCGGATTCGCCGGGCTCCGAGACTACGTGGTGCAGCGCGGGCTCGGGTTCCAACTCGGGACCACTCCGCCGGATACTACGGATCCGAACCTCGACCTGCGACGGTTGGCGGGGGCACCGCTGGATCTGGCCGGCACCGAGCGCCTGGTCTACGACACCTATCGCTACGCCGGCCTGCTCGAGCGCGGCGCCACCGGGCTCGACCCCACCTCAGGCAGCGCGGCGGCCAGCCTGGCGCTGCCGCTGGTGCAGCTCGTCTACGCCTACCAGGCACGTGGCGACCGGGAACGCATGGGGCGCGCTCTCCAGCGGGCCGTGATGGTGTCGCCCAATCCAGGCCTCAGGCAGGCCCTGCTCGAGCTGCAGTCGGCACCCTTCGATTCGACGGTCCAGCCCCTCGGTAAATGACCCGCCCCGCGCAGGTGTACGTCGGCTCGCCGACCTACACGTCGGGGGTCTATCGGCTTAAATTGCAAGGCTATGGAATTCCCGGACCTGCCCGCCCGCCTCAACCGGATTCGCGAGACCGTCGCCCGGCACCAGTCGGCCGGGGGATGGAGCCATCGGGTCCGGATCATCGCCGTCACCAAGGGTCAGGGCGCGGAGGCCATTCGCGCCGCGGTCGAGGCCGGGCTGGAGGACGTGGGGGAGAACCGGGTGCAGGAAGCCCTGAGCAAGCAGGACCAGACCGACGGCAGCAAGGTCACCTGGCATCTCATCGGTACCCTGCAGCGCAACAAGGCCCGCCACGCCGCCGGAAGGTTCCAGCTCATCCACTCCGTGGATCGCGCCGACCTCGGTGCCGAGCTGGATCGGCGCTCACCCGAGGGAGCTCGGCAGCGGGTCCTGGTGCAGGTCAATTGCTCGGATGAGCCGCAGAAGGGCGGGGCCGAGCCCGACGCAGTGCTGGGACTGCTCGACGAGCTGCAGGCGATGCAGCGGCTGGAGGTCGTGGGGCTGATGACGATGAGCGCCCTCACCGAGGATACCGAAGAGCAGCGCCGGGCATTCCGCCGGCTTCGCGATCTGCGCGACACCGCTGAGCGTCAGGGGCATCGGTTGCCCGAGCTGTCGATGGGGATGTCCGGAGACTACCCGGTGGCCGCCGAGGAGGGCGCGACCATGGTGCGGATCGGCACCGCGTTGTTCGGCGAGCGGCAGAGATGACGGCGACCTCGGGTCTCCGCGATCGCGTCCAGGACGCGGCGGCCGTGGTGCGCTCGCGCACGAGCGTGCGGCCCGAGATCGGAATCGTGCTGGGCACGGGCCTTGGCGGTCTCGCCGCCGAGATCCAGGTCGACGCGGAGATCCCGTATGGTGATATCCCGGGGTTTCCGCTCTCCACCGTGGAGACCCACGCCGGGAAGCTGCTCGCCGGCCGGCTCGGGGGCCGACCCGTCGTGGCGATGCAGGGCCGCTTCCACCGCTACGAGGGCTACGATCTCCAGCAGGTGACGTTCCCGGTGCGCGTGCTGCACGCGCTCGGAGCGGAGACCCTGATCGTCTCCAACGCCTGCGGCGGCATGAACCCGCTCTGGGGCCCCGGCGACCTGATGCTCATCAGCGATCACATCAACCTGCTGGGTGACAATCCGCTGATCGGTCCCAATGACGATCGCCTGGGCCCGCGCTTTCCGGACATGTCGGCGCCGTACGACCCGGGCCTCCGCGCGCTGGCGCGCTCGGTGGCGCTCGAGTTGGGCATCGTGCTGCGTGAGGGCGTGTATGTCGCCGTGCCGGGGCCCAATCTCGAGACGCGCGCGGAGTACCGGATGCTGCGCGCCATCGGCGCCGACGTGGTCGGGATGTCCACCGTGCCCGAGGTGATCGTGGCGGTTCACGAAGGCATGCGCGCGCTCGGCGTCTCGATCATCACCGACCAGTGCCTGCCCGACGCGCTCGAGCCCGCCGACATCGGGCGGATCATCGCGACCGCGGGGCGTGCGGAGCCTCAGCTCACCCGGCTGATCGCGGCGCTCATCGGGCGGCTCTCCTCGATGAGCTTCCCGCCGCTCCCCGACCTCGGCGCGGACGAGCTCGAGCAGCAGCAGCTCGCGCTGTGGAAGCGGGAGGGTCTCGTCCGGCGCACGCTGGAGGCGAACCGCGACGGCACGCCCTTTCGTGTTCTACGAGGGGCCGCCGACGGCCAACGGGCGCCCGGGCATTCACCACGTGTTCGCCCGGACCATCAAGGACCTGTTCTGCCGCTTCCACGCGATGCAGGGGCAAGTCGGTCACCCGGATCGCCGGGTGGGACACCCACGGCCTGCCGGTCGAGATCGAAGTCGAGAAGGAGCTGAAGCTCAACGGCAAGAAGGAGATCGAGGCGTTCGGCGTGGAGGCGTTCAACGCGCGTGCCCGCGAGAGCGTGTTCCAGTATCAGGAGGAGTGGGAGATCAGCTCTCCGAGCGCATCGCCTACTGGCTCGACTACGACCATCCCTACGTCACCTGCGACAACGACTACATCGAGAGCGTCTGGTGGGCGCTGGCACGGCTGCACGAGCGCGACCTGCTGTACCGCGGCCATCACGTGCTCCCGTATTGCCCGCGCTGCGGCACCGTCGCTCTCGAGCCACGAGCTCGCGCAGGGCTACGAGGACGTGACGACCAACTCGGTGTACGTCACCTTCCCGCTGCGACGACGACTCGGGACGCGAGCTCCTGGTCTGGACCACCACCCCGTGGACGCTCGTCTCCAACGTGGCGGTGGCGGTGCACCCGGATCTGGAGTACGGCGAGTACGAGGTCGGTGGTCGCCGCCTGATCCTCGCGACCTCACGGGCAGGGCTGCCGAGCGGCTCCGAGAAGGGTGCGGCGAGCTTCGCCGATCTCGCGCCGCGACGGACGTTCCCGGGCCGGGAGCTGATCGGGCTCCGCTACCGCCGCCCGCTCGAGGTCGTGCTCGCTGCCGGCCGACCGGGCCACCAGAGTCGTGGTGCCGGGTGACGTTCGTGACCGCGGATGACGGAACCGGGCTGGTGCACATGGCGCCCGCCTTCGGCGCCGACGACTACGCAGGCCGGGCTCGAGCACGGACTCGCGCTCGCCCGCCCGGTCGGCGCCGACGGGACGTTCACCGGGACCGAGTGGGCCGACATCGAGGGGCGTCTGGTCACCGACAAGGAGACCAACGACCGGATCATCCAACGGCTCAAGCGCGACGGCCGGTGGCATCTCGACCCAGCCGCACAGCCACACGCTACCCGCACTGCTGGCGCTGCTCGCAGCGCCGCTGATCTACTACGCTCGCGACTCCTGGTTCGTGCGCACGTCCCGGGTGAAGGAGCGGATGCTCGAGCTCAACGCGCGAGGTGGACTGGCACCCGCCCGAAGTCGGCGCGGGCCGCTTCGGCGAGTGGCTCGAGAACAACGTCGACTGGGCCCTCTCGCGCGACCGCTACTGGGGCACGCCGCTCCCGGTCTGGGTCTGCAATCGCGATGAGACCCATGTCGAGGTGATCGGGAGCTTCGCCCGGCTGGCCGAGCGGTCGGGCCGTCCGCTGGCCGCCGATTTCGATCCGCACAAGCCGTTCATCGACGAGTTCACCTGGACCTGTGAATGCGGCGGGACCATGCGCCGCACGCCGGAGGTGATCGACGCCTGGTTCGACTCGGGCTCGATGCCCTTCGCCCAGTGGCATTACCCGTTCGAGGGCGAGCGCGAGTTTTCCACCCACTTCCCGGCGGATTTCATCTGCGAAGGGCTGGATCAGACGCGCGGTTGGTTCTACTCGCTGCTGGCGATCGCGACCGGCGCCTTCGACAGTCCGGCCTACCGGCACGTCATCGTGAACGACCTGGTGCTCGATGCTCAAGGCCAGAAGATGTCGAAGACGCGCGGCAACGTCGTGGATCCGTGGGAGGTGATCGGCCGGTTCGGCGCGGACACGATCCGGCTCTACCTGCTCGCGTCGAGCCAGGTCTGGCTGCCCAAGCGCTTCGACCAGGAGGCGATCGGCGAGGTCTCGCGCGGCTTCGTCAATCAGCTCCGCAACACCTACAAGTTTTTCGCGGACTACGCGGAGGGGTGGACGCCCGCCCAGTCGCCGGGTGCCGCGGCGCGTCCGCTGGTGGACCGTTGGCTCCTGAGCCGGCTCGACGCCACCATCGCGGAGGTCCATGCCGCGTGGAGCGGGTACGATCCGACGCTGGGCGTCCGGACCCTGATGGAGTTCGTGGACGAGCTGTCCAACTGGTACGTCCGGGTCAACCGCCCGCGATTCTGGGCCGTGGATGCCGCTGCCGATCCGGCGGCTCTGGCCACGCTGCACGAGGCGCTGGTCGCGGTGAGCCGCATGCTCGCCCCAGCGGCGCCCTTCTTCAGCGACTGGCTCCACCGGGCCCTGGTGGGAACTTCGGTCCACCTGGCGCGGTTTCCCGAGTCTGCCGGAAGAAGGGATGAGGCGCTCGAGGCGGCCATGGAGGCGGTGCGGCGCCTCGCCTCGCTGGCGCGGGCCGCGCGGGAAGAGCGGGGGCTTCGGGTGAGGCAGCCGCTGGCGCGGATGCAGGTGGCGGTGCCGCCAGCCGCCCGAGGCGCGGCGCTCGAGCAGCTGCTCGAGCTGCTCCGTCTCGAGGTGAACGTGAAGGGCGTGGACGTCGTCCAGTCGGACGCCGATCTGGTGAAGCTTCGCGCCCGGCCGAACTTCCGCTCCCTGGGCAAGCGCTACGGCAAGCGGACGCCCGCGATCGCGGCCGCGGCCGCCCGCCTGACAGCCGAGCAGTTGAGTGGGCTGGAGCGCGGCGAGCCCGCCAGCCTGGAGGTCGACGGCGAGGTAGCGACGTATCAGTCGGAGGACGTGCAGGTCGAGCGGGACGTGGCCAGCGAGTGGCTGGTGGCGAGTGACGGCCCCTACGTCGCGGCGCTGGACCCTCGCGTGGACGAGCCGCTCCGGCTGGAAGGCCTCGCGCGCGAGGTCGTGAACCGGGTGCAGCGCCTGCGCAAGGAAGCGGGTTACCTCTACACCGACCGCATCGGTCTGTGGATTTCGGGGGATACACCGGTCCTCGATGCCGTTCGCGGGCACGCGGACTTCATCCAGGGCGAGACGCTCGCGCGGCGGTTGGAGCTGGACGCACGGTCGCCGTCGCCCGATCTGGAGCAGCAGGTGGACATCGACGGCCACCAGGTCGTGGTCGGAGTGCAACGATACCTGGACGGCCACAACGGGGCCGGTCCGCAACCCAGGGATGGGGAATGAACAAGAAGCAGCTGGCGCATCTCGAGAAGCGCCTTATCGAAGAGCGTGCGCGCGTCATGAAGGAGCTCGGCTACTATGACGAGTCCTTCAACGCCACGCTCCAGTCCTCCGACGGCGACCTGTCCTCCTATTCGTTCCACATGGCGGATCAGGGCACCGATGCCATGGAGCGGGAGAAGCAGTTCCTCTTCGCCTCGCAGGAGGGCCGCTACCTCTGGCACGTGAACGAGGCTCTTCGCCGGCTGTACGGCACGCCCGAAAAGTTCGGCCACTGCCACCAGTGCGGGCAGGAGATCAACTTCGAGCGCCTGGACGCTCTGCCTCACGCCCGCCTCTGCATCACCTGCAAGGAGAAAGAGGAAGATGGAAAGCGCCGCTGAGCCTATGGCGGGCCCGGAACGATGGATCTTCTGGGCCGCGGCCGCGGCCGTGATCGTCGCGGACCTCGCGACCAAGATCCTCGCGGAAGGAACGCTTCTCCGGACCCCCGGGATCGCGGTGATCGGGGACTGGTTCCAGCTCCGGCTGGTCTATAACCAGGGCGCCGCGTTCGGGCTCCATCTGGGGCCGTATTCCCGGTGGATCTTCCTCACGGTGGCCGTGGTCGCCGTCTTCGTGCTCCACCGCATGTCGCGCACGAGCCCGGTGGGTGACTCGTTCCGCCAGCTCGCGCTCGGTCTGGTCGCGGGCGGAGCCGCGGGCAACCTCATCGACCGCATTCGCAGCGAGCGCGGGGTGGTGGACTTCCTCGACGTCGGCATCGGCGCGCTCCGGTGGCCGACGTTCAACGTGGCCGACATCGCGGTGAGCTGCGGGGCGATCGCGCTCGTGATCTCGATGTGGCGCGAAGACGCCCGACGCGCGGAGCCGGAGTCGGCCTCGGCGGCGTGACCACCGCCGGAACGGTCGAGTTCGTCGTCCTCTCGAACGAGACGGAGCGCCTCGACCGCTTCCTCGCCGACCAGCTCGGCATCTCCCGGACCCAGGCCGCCCGGCTCGTCGCCGACAAGGCGGTGACCGTCAACGAGCGAATCGCCCGCGCCTCCCGCACGCTGCTCCGGGGCGAGCGGATCGCGGTCCGGTTTCCTGAGCATCAGCCTCCCCGCACCCTCCGTCCCGCCGCCATTCCCCTCGTCGTCGTGTACGAAGACGAACATCTCGCCGTCATCGACAAGCCCGCCGGCCTCGTCGTTCATCCCGCCCCGGGTCACTGGGACGACACGCTCGTCAACGCGCTCGTCGCCCGCGGCACGACCCTGGCGGGCGGCGCCGAGGGACGACCCGGTGTGGTCCACCGGCTCGATCGGGACACATCGGGCCTGATGGTGGTCGCCAAGACCGACCTCGCTCACCGGCGGCTCGGCGCGGCAATCGCGGCGCGGCGCGTGCAACGGACCTACGCGGCGCTTGTGTGGGGTCATCTCGACGAGAGTCCGCTCGCGATCGACGCGGCGGTCGCGCGGCACCCTGCGGACCGCAAGCGGATGACGGTCACCCCGCAGGGCAGGGCCGCCAGAACGGACGCCTGGGTCGTGGCCCGATTCGACATGGTGGATCTCCTGCGGCTGGAGCTTCACAGCGGCCGCACCCACCAGATCCGGGTGCATCTGGAGCACATCGGCCACCCCGTGGTGGGCGATCCGACCTACGCCGGCGGCGGGAGCCGACGGGTGTCCGGAGCCGCTCGGCGCGAGGCGGATGTGCTGGCGCAGGCCACGCCCAGGCAGGCGCTTCACGCGGCCGCTCTGGCATTCCGCCATCCGGCCAGCGGGGAGCCCCTCTCATTCAGGGCCGAATGGCCGTCGGATTTGCGTGAGTCCTTGCTCTTGGTGGCGGGTCGCGAAGTTGTTGCTCACCCCGAACCCCTGAGCTATCTTCTTTTCTATAATAGAGATGGCTAATTCGAAGACGCTCCACGCCGTCGTCTTTCGCATCGGTGCGCTTATTTGCGCTGCCCCGGCAGGGATCGTGCGGGAGATCCTGCCGCGCCTGCCGGCCACCCGGATCCCGGGGGTCGACCAGGCGATCGAAGGACTGGTGAACGTCCGCGGGACTCTGCTCACGGTGCTCGATGGCCACGTCCTCCTGCAGCAGGAGCGGCGCGCGGAGGACGAGGGCGCGATCGTGCTGCTCGAGGTGGCGGGTCGCCGGTACGGTCTCGGGGTCGGCCAGGTGCTGGACTTCCTCGAGGTGCCGGAGCAGTCGGTGGCCCAGCGGGCGGATCTGCCCGGGGTGGACCCGCGCCTGGTCCGCGCCGTCGGCCTGCGAGACGACCGGCACTTCATTCTGCTCGACATCGATCGGCTGTTCGAGCCGATCATCGGCGGCTAGGAGAGCGGCACCGCTCCACCCTCCGCCGTTCCGCTGTCCCGCATCCCGGAGGAGCTGTCGTGAGTCACACCGTCCTCGTCTGCGACGACGCCATCTTCATGCGCACCATGATCAGCGACATCCTCACCCAGGCCGGGTTCGAGGTCGTGGGCGAGGCCGAGTCGGGCGTGCAGGCGGTCGACAAGTACCGCCAGCTCAAGCCCGACCTCGTCACGATGGACATCGTGATGCCGGACATGGGAGGCATCGAGGCGGTCCGAGAAATCTGCAAGACCGACCCGGACGCCAAGATCCTGATGTGCAGCGCCATGGGGCAGCAGGCGCTCGTGGTGGAAGCGATCCAGGCCGGCGCGAAGGACTTCGTGGTCAAACCGTTCCAGCCCTCCCGCGTGCTCGAGGCGGTGCAGCGCGTCCTGGGTTGACGATGGACGTCTCGAAGTACGCCGCGCTGTTCCTGACCGAGAGCCGGGAACACCTGAGCTCCTGCAATCAGCAGCTGCTCGCCTGGGAGCGTGAGCCCGCGGCGACGCGGCCGGTGGGCGGGCTGTTCCGCGCGATTCACACGGTCAAGGGCATGGCCGCAACGATGGGCTATGCCGGCGTGGCCGATCTGGCGCACCGGCTGGAGAATCTCCTCGATGTGCTGCGGCAGCGGGCCGTGGCCCCGGCGCCCGCGGTGTTCCAGCTGCTCTTCCGGTCGGTAGACGCACTGGCGACCTCGGTGGAGGGTGCGGTCGCAGGCGCGGAGCCCCCGGTGGATCCGGCGCTCGTGTCGGACCTCGATGCCGCCGCCGCTCGGCTCGCGGGCGGTGACGCGGATGACCGTCCGGCCACAGTCCCGGCGGCAAACGGCGGGCGGCAGCCCGCTGACGAGTCTGCGGCGCGCCCGGTCCAGGTCGCCCTGCGTCGCGACGCGATCATGCGCGGGGCGCGGGCCGCGCTGGTCGTGCGGAGGGCCGAGCAGCTTGGCACCGTCAGTGCCGTGCGGCCCCCGATGACCCAGTTCGACAGCCAGGAGTTCGACGGCCGCTTTTCGTTTCGGCTCTCCTCCGGCGCGACCGACGATCAGGTGCTGGTCGCCCTGCAGGGCGCGGGCGACGTCGAGACGGTCCGGTTCGAGGAGGACCAGTCCGACCCGAAGTCGTCCGGTCAGGCGCGGCAGATCCGGGTGGACCTGGGCCGCCTCGACGCGCTGATGAAGCAGGTCGGCGAGCTGGTCGTGGCCAAGAACCGACTCGGTGTCATCGCCGGCGACACCGCCGACCCGGCGCTGTCCGAGGTCAGCGATCGGATCGCGCGACTGGTGTCGGAGATGCAGGCGGAGGTGATCGCCGCGCGGATGACGCCGGTGGGCGAGGTGCTCGAGCGCTTCCCGCGGCTGGTGCGGGACCTCGCGCAGGAGCTCGGCAAGCGGATCCGCTTCGACGTGGAGGGCGACGAGATCGAGCTCGACCGCTCGATCCTCGACGAGATCGGTCAGCCGCTGCTGCACCTGATCCGGAACGCCGCCGACCACGGGATCGAGCGCCCGGACCGGCGCGCGGCGGCGGGGAAGCCGGAAGAGGGACGCATTCTCCTCTCCGCCAGCCGGGAGCGGAATTACGTGGCGCTCCGCCTGAGTGACGACGGCCGCGGCATCGACCGCGAGGTGATTCTCGCCAAGGCACGCCGCGAGGGCCTGGTGGACGGTGCCGCCGACATGTTGTCGGACGATCTGCTCCTGCGCGTGCTCGCGCGGCCGGGATTCAGCACGGCGGAGCAGGTGAGCGGCGTGTCGGGACGTGGCGTCGGCGTGGACGTCGTGGTGACCCGGGTGCGGGCGCTCGGCGGCACCATCGAGGTGCGGAGCGAGCTCGGCCGCGGGACCACCTTCGTCATCCGGGTGCCGCTGACGCTGGCGATCGTCCGTGCGCTCCTGGCGAGTGCGGGCGGTGAGCGCTACGCCGTGCCGTTGGCCTATGTGTCGGAGACGGTGGAGTTCGATCCGCGGGTGGTCACCTCGATCCGCGATCGCGAGGCGATCGTCGTGCGGGACCAGGTGATTCCGACGGTGCACCTGCGGACACTGGTGCGCAATCAGCCGCGGCCCGCGCCGCCTCGTGCGCCCACTGTGATTCTGGAGATCGGCGACCGGCGGGCGGCGCTGATCGTGGACGCGCTGATGGGACAGCAGGACATCGTGGTGGAGCCGTTCGACGCGCCTCGCGGCATGCCGCCCTACGTGGGCGGGGCGACCATCCTCGCGGACGGGTCGCCGGCGCTGATTCTCGACGCCGCGGCGCTGGTGTAGGAGGAAGCATGGAAGACGTGCGGGACCTCAAAGCGCTGCAGCTCGACGCCCTGCGTGAGGTGGCCAACATCGGCGCCGGCCACGCGGCGACGGCGCTTTCCCAGATGACCAACCGCACGATCATGATCGCCGTGCCGGAGGTCAACGTCCGCGCGCTGGAAGAGGTGACGGACCTCGTCGGGGCGCCCGACACCGTGATCGCGGCCGTCATGATGCACATGATGGGTGACCTCACCGGCCGGACGCTCGTGCTGTTTCACGAGAGCTCCGCCCGGACCCTCTGTGATATACTGTTGCGCAGAGAGCCAGGCACCACGCAGGAGTTCGGGGTGATGGAGCAGTCGGGCATCAAGGAGGCGGGCAACATCCTCGCCAGCGCCTACCTCAACGCGCTCAGCGATTTCATGGGGATGATGCTGGTGCCGTCGGTGCCGAGCCTCGTGGTGGACCTGAGCGCGGCGGTCCTCACGACCGCGTACCTCAACTTCGGCCACGACCGCGACTTCGTGTTCTGCGTGGACACCTCTTTCCGGGTGGAGGGCACCGAGCCCCTGCGAGGACACTTCCTGCTCCTGCCCGATATGCCGTCGCTGCGGGCCATCTTCGACGCCATTCGCCTGCCCTGAGCCGATGCCGGGCCCCGTGCTCTCCGAGCGCGATCTCGCCGTTCTCCGCTCCTTCGCCGGCCGCATCGATCCGTCGGACGCAGGTGCGCACAACAACCTCGGCGTGCTCTACCACCAGAAGGGATTGGTGGAGGAGGCGATTGCCGAGTTCGTGAAGGCGCTCGAGCTCGATCCAAAGATGCAGGTCGCGCAGGACAACCTCGACATCGCGTACCGGGAGAGCGGACACTACGACCGCCGTATCACCGAGCTGCGCGAGCGGGTGCGGCGGACGCCGGAGGATCGGGAGGGCCGCTGGGAGCTGGCGCGCGCGTACGCGGCCCTGGGCCGGAGTGGAGAGGCGATCGCCGAGTTCGAGGCGCTGCTCGCCTGGTATCCGCACGATGTGCCCGCGCTGTTGCAGCTCGGCCTGGCCGAGAAGGCCCGTGGCCAGCTCGACGCGGCCAGTGCCTGGCTCGACCGCGCGTGCGCGGCCGACCCGGACAGCGCGGTCGCCCGCTTCTACAGCGGGGAGATCTTCTACAACCGGGGCCTCAACGACGCCGCGCTCGCCGCGCTCCGGGAGGCTATCGCACGAAACCCCGACTACGCCGAAGCGCACTACCTGCTCGCTTTCGTGTACGGCGACCTCGGCCAACACGAGGCCGCCCGTGATGCCACCAAGCGCGCGATCGCCCTCAATCCCACGCTCGCGAAGGCGCAGGCCAATCTCGCCCTCGACCGCTACGAGGACGCGGCCCAGGCGACCGGCCGCAACGGGGCGCGACACGCATCCACAACGGGCCGGGCAGTGGGCCCGCTCTCCGTACCGGGAGCCGCGCTGGCGCATTTCAACCTGGGGCTCGCCCTGCGGCAGAAGGGCTATCACCCGGAGGCGCTCCGCGAGTATCGCCTCGCCCTCGATGCCGGGGAGGACCGCCGGCTCAACCTCCAGGCGATGGCCGAGGTGCATCTGCTCCGCCGGGAGCTCGGCGCCGCACTCGAGCTCTACGAGGGACTGGTTCGCGACTACCCCGACTCGCCCAAGCTCTGGAACGAGCGGGGGGTCTGCCTCCACCAGGCCGGCCGCCGGACCGAGGCGATCGCCTCCTACGAGCGCTCGGTCGGCATCGACTCCTCCTACCAGCTCGCCTGGAACAATCTCGGCGTGGTGCGGGCCCACGAGTCGAGCCCGGACGCCGCGATCGCGGCCTTTCGCCAGGCGCTCGGCGCCGACCGGCCGCTTCTCGCCGCCCGCCTCAACCTGGGACTCCTGTCGTTCCAGCGCCGCCAGTTCCGCGCGGCGCTGGAGGAGTATCAGCAGGCGCTGGCCGAGCAGCCGGCGAGCGCGGTGGCATGGAACGGCGTGGGGCTGGTGCTCATGGAGCTCCGCCGCTACGAGGACGCGCGCAACGCGTTCGGCCGGGCGGTTGACGCGGACGCTGCCTTCGCGGCGGCCCACTACAACCTGAGCTTCGTCCTCAGCCAGCTCGGCGACTTCGATGGCGCGCTCCGCGAGACCCGCCGGGCCCTGGAGCTGGAGCCGCTCTACGTCCCGCAGAAGTTCTCGCTCACGATCGACCTCCAGTACGAGGATCCCACCATCGCCATCGCGCCGGAGCTGGGTGCGGAGGCAGGCGGAGAATCGCTCGCCGGCGAATTCGAGTTCGAGGCGCCGGTGCTCGACCGGCTGTTCGAAGAGCTGGCCCCGGCCATTCAGCCGGTCTCCGCGTCCGCGCCCGGCGACGCGCTGGATCTCGCGCGTGACTACATCGGCAAGGGTCTGCTCGATCTCGCGCTCGCCGAGGTCTCCCGCGCGACTGCTCGCGGTGCTCCTCGCGCGGCGGCGGCGGTGCTGCTCGGCGACGTGTTCGCCAAGCGCGGGCTGTACGGCGAGGCGCTGGAGCGATACCGGGAAGCCCGCGCCAGCGCACCCGACGATCCCGACGCGACGCTGGGAGAGATCCGGGCACTGCTGGCATTGGGGTGGGCGTCGGATGCAGCGCCACTGGCGGACGAGCTCGCGCGCCGTGCCGGCGGCGACGTCGAAGTCCTGGTGGCTCGCGCTCGCGTCCGTCTCGCGGTCAACGACGCACTCGGCGCGCTCGACTGTATCCGCGAGGCGCAGGCGCTCGCACCGGGACGCCCCGACCTTCTGCATCTTCAGGCGCAGGTCAGCGCCCGCCTCGGCGATCGCTCGGCGGCGCTCGCGGCGTTCAATGCCGCACTGCAGCTGGACCCGTCGCTGGTCCGGGTGTGGTACGAGCTCGGTGCGCTGGAGGAGGAGCGGGAAAACTGGTCGGCGGCGCGCGCCGCGTACGAGCGGGCCCTCGACCTGCTGCCCACCTACAGCGCCGCGGCCCTTGCCCTCGCCGAGCTCCTGGGGCGTCGCGAGTCACCCCGTTCGGCCATCGCGGTGCTGATTCGGCTGCTGGAGACCGATCCCTACGAGCTCGAGGCACTCACTGCTCTCGGGCGCGCCCTGCTCGACGACGGCCGCACCGTGCAGGCACTCGAGGCCTTCGCCCGCGTGTTGCGCTTCGACCCCGAGCACGCGAGCGCGCTCTACCACCAGGGCGCGGCCTTCGCGCGACAGCGGCAGTTCGATCAGGCGGTCGAAGTGTGGGAGCGCGTCGTGCAGGTGGACCCGTCCGGTCCCTTCGCGGTCCAGGCACGGAGCCGCGCGCGGTCGGCGCGTGACCTCCAGCACATCTTCGCGGCGTCGGCGGGGTAGTCGGTGGCGCTCGAGGGACCACTCAAGGACCTGCACATCCAGGACGTCTTCCAGCTGCTCGATCTGGGCCGGAAGAGCGGCGTGCTGCGCGTCACCTCCGAGCTGCGGCAGACCGCGGCGACCGTGTGCTTCGAGCGTGGCGGTGTGGTGGGGGCCTCCCTGGGCAGCGATCCCCAGCCTATCGGCGCACGTCTGGTGCGTCTCGGCAAGATCAACGTGGAACAGCTCCATCACGGTCGCTCGCTCCAGAGCGGCGGGGACGGGCGCCGGCTCGGCGACATCCTGGTGAGCATCGGTGCCCTCTCGCGGCGAGAGCTCGACCGGCAGCTCAAGGCGCAGATCGAAGAGGCGGTGTTCGACCTGCTCGGATGGACCGAGGGCTATTTCCGGTTCGAGGAGGGCATGCCCTGTCAGGCGGCGGTGGAGGCTCCCGTCCGGTCGCCTACCGAGGCCCTGCTCATGGAAGGCGCGCGGCGGCTCGACGAGTGGTCTCGGATCGGGTCGACGGTCTCACACCTCGGACTGGTGCCGCGGCTGCCGGAGGCCGAGCAAAACGGCTCGGCGCCGCTGGACCTGATCCCCTTCGAGTGGGAAGTGCTCGCCGCGGTGGACGGTGAGCGCGACCTGCACGCGCTCGCGGAGGTCCTCGGCCGCTCGGAGTTCGAGGTGGCGCGCACCGTCTACGGGCTCACGGCTGCCGGTGTCGTCGTGTTGGGCGATCCGGATCGCGCCGGGCTGGAGCCCGAGCCGGGGCGGGACCCCGCCGCGCTCCTGGTGCCGGCGCGCGAGGCGTTGGCTCAAGGCGAGTACGAGATTGCCGCCGGCGCGCTGGAGGAAGTGCTCCGCCGCGATCCGCTGATGCCCGAGGCGCGACGGCTCCTCGGTGTGTGCCAGGCCGCGCAGGGTCAGTTCACTCAGGCGATGGAGACCTGGCGCAGCTGGGCCAGGTTGGGGCCGCGCAGTCCGGGCGAAGAAGCCGAATCCTCCTCCGTGGAGCGCATGCGCCGCGCGGCGGAGACCATGCTGCAGGAGCTGGAGCGACACCGTGAGTGATGACATTCGCACGCTGAGCACTCGAGTGGCGGAGGAGCCGGGCAGCCTCGCGTTCCTCGAGCTGGCCGAAGCGCTCAGGCGCCGCGGACAGCTGGACGCGGCCGCCAAAGTGGCGCGCGGCGGTCTCAGTCGCTATCCGGGTCTCGCGGACGCGCATGACCTGCTGGCGCGCATCCTGACCGACCAGGGCGATCTCGCCGGCGCGTTCGACGCCTGGGCGGACGCGTTGCGGCTCGATCCCCTTCGTACCGGGGCGCTCAAGGGGATCGCCTTCCTCTATTTCCGCGCAGGCGATGCGCCGGCCGCGATCGCACACCTGCAGCGCGCGTCCGAAGCGGACCCCGACGACGAGTCGATCTCGCAGGCCCTCGCCCGGGTCCGGCACGAGTCGCGCGGGATGGCTCAGCCCGAACACGCCTCCCCGGCAGCCGCGCACCAGCCCGAAGTCATGACCTTCGCCGAGCCGGCTCCGAGTGTGTCGGCCCAGCCGAGCTCGCCGTTCACGGGGCTGGAGGGAGCGCACGCGCTCCTCCTGGTGGATGCCAGCGGTCTCCGCCTGGCGGGCGGCCTCACCGGTGGCGACGACGAGGAGACCGGCGATCAGGTCGCGGCACAGCTGGCCGGCGTCTCGCGCGAGGCCACCCGCGCCACGCGGCTGCTCGGCCTCGGCGCTTGGCAGGCGGTCACGGTCGAATCGCCCGACACCCACTTCGTCCTGGTGCGTCCCACCGGCGAGACCGTTCTCCTGGCGGCACGAGAGCCCTCGCTCCCCATGGCGCGCGTCACCCTGGTGGCCGAGCGCGCAGCCCGCGCCGCGCGAGAGTGGCTGGAGCGGGTGCAGTGACCGACCCTCAGCTTCTGCTGGATCGCGTCACGCGGGTGCCGGGTGTGCGCGGCGCGTTGCTCGCCTCGGCGGGCGACGGCCTCGTCGTGGCGGAGCAGCTCATGGAGGGAGTGGATGGCCGGGCCGCGGCCGCGCTGGCCGGCAGTCTGGTCGGGCGTCTCGTCCGGACGGCCGCGGCGGCAGGCCGGGGCGCGCCCAGCTTCGTGCAGCTCCGCGCGGAGCGGGGCTCGATACTCGCCGCACTCTGCCCGGACGACCTCGTGCTGATTCTGGTCGTCGGCCCCGATGCCAACGTCGGCCTCGCCCGGCTGGAGATGCTCGACGCCGCAGGCCGGGCCTCCTGATGCGCGCGCTCGAGCCCTGGGTCGAGGTCCCGCTCCAGACCTTCCTCGACGAGTCGTCCGCGCGGCTCACGCTGCTCATGACGTCGTCGGGGCAGGTGGTGGCCCAGCACGGGTTCAGCCGCTCACTGGACGTGATGACCGCCGCGGCCCTTGGCGCCGGGATCGGCGCGTCCACCGACGAGCTGGCCCGTTTGATGGGATCGCCGAGGTTCGAGGCGCTGGTCCACCACGGCGCGCGACAGAGCTGCCTGCTGGCCGGCTTCACCACCCCGCGAGGTCGTTGGCTCGGGCTCGTGGTGTTCGGTCCCGAGACGTCGGTGGGAATCGTGCAGCTCTTCTTCGATCAGATGGTGGACCAGCTCGCCTCGGCGGCGCCGCGGGATCCAGCCGCGGCGCAGACGCTGCCCGAGAACTTCGAGCACGAGCTCGATGCCAGCCTCAAAGCCCTCTTCGGACGGTAGCGATATGTCTCTCGTCAACTTCACGGCGCGCGAGATCACCTGCAAGATCGTGTATTACGGACCAGGCCGGTCCGGAAAGACCACGAACCTGCAGTACGTCTACGGCCGTGTGCCCGAGAGCCGCCGGGGACGCATGGTGTCGCTCGCTACCCAAACGGATCGCACGCTGTTCTTCGACTTCCTGCCGCTCGAGCTGGGCTCGATCTCGGGGTTCTCGACCAAGTTCCAGCTCTATACCGTGCCCGGACAGAGCTACTACAACGCCACCCGGAAACTGGTGCTCCAGGGCGCCGACGGCGTCGTCTTCGTGGCCGACAGCCAGGCGCGGCGGTTCGACGACAATCTCGAGAGTCTGCAGAATCTGCAGGACAACCTGCTGGGCCAGGGCGTGGATATCCGCCAGTTGCCGGTGGTGTTCCAGTACAACAAGCAGGATCTCCCGCGCGACCTGATCCTCACCCACGAGGAGATGGACGACGCGCTGAACTTCCGCTCGGTTCACAGCTTCGCCGGTGATGCCCTGCGTGGGTCGGGTGTCTTCGAGACCCTGCGCGGGATCTCCGAGCTGGTGCTCAAGCGCCTCGCGGCGGGGGCGGCGGTCGCATGACGGTCACGCTCAATCCGCTCTACCGGTTCGACACGTTCGTCGTGGGTTCGGCGAATCGCCTCGCCGTGACCGCCGCCAAGGCCGTCGCGGAGTCGCCGGGCACGGTCTACAACCCGCTGTTCATCTACGCCCGGCCGGGGCTGGGGAAGACCCATCTCCTGATGGGACTGGGCCACGCCGCCCGCGCGATCGATCCCGGGCTGCAGGTGCAGTACCTCACGCTCGATGAGTTCGTGGAAGCTTTTCACGCGGCCATCGCGGCAGGCCACGGCGAGGCCTACCGCAAGCGCTTCCTCGATGTCGACCTCCTGCTGGTGGACGACGTCCAGTTCCTCACCCACCGCCGCGAGATGCAGGCCGAGCTGCTCCGTCTCACCGACGCGCTGCAGACCACCAACCGGCAGATCGTGCTGACCAGCGACCGACCCCCGGCCGAGATCGAGGCGCTGGACGAGCGATTGATCCGCCGATTCGCGGGGGGCCTGATTATCGACGTCTCGGCGCCGGACTACGAGACTCGCGTGGCCATCCTGCGCCGGAAGGCGGACGAGCGGCGGGTGACGTTCGCCGACGGGGTGCTGGAGGCGATCGCCGCACTCGACATCGACAATGTGCGCGAGCTGCTCGGCGCCCTGAACCGTCTGGTGGCGCTGCAGGCGGTGAGCGACCAGCCGATTACCGTCGAGCAGGCGAGGGCCACGATCGGCAGTGCCAGCGGCGCGCGGGCCACGGAGGGGGCTTCAGCCGGCGCGCCCGCCGCGTCGCCCGCTCCGCCCCCGGTCGCGCCTAGGGCCTCGCAGCCCGCTCCTGCGCCGGATGAGTTCTCCGATTTCCTGAGCGAGATCTCCGCGACGGTCGCCCAGCAGGTGGACGCGTGGCGTACCCAGATCGGCGCCGCCATCCTCCGCTGGGAGGGAGAGGGCTACCGCACCGGGCGCCTGCAGAAGCTGCTCGACCTGGATGTCGTGCCGGACCCGACAGAGGCCCTCCGCGATTTCGAGTGCGATGTGCAGCGGCTGCGGGAGATGGAAACCGAGACCGCCGAGCTCGCGGGCGACCTGGTGGGCTCTCCCGCCTTCCGCGATCCGGCCGATCTCGCCGCGGCGGAGTCATTGCTCCAGCTCGCCCGCGAGGGCGCGGTGCCCCCGGCTGCCCCGTCGCCGCTGTGGCGGTTGGAAGACTGGGTCGAGGGACCCTCGGCCAGGGTCGCTCTGGAAGCGGCCCGTGCCGTGATCAACCGGCCCGGGGCGTCCGGTTACAACCCGTTGGTCATCATCGGTGGCTCCGGGGCGGGGAAGACTCATCTGCTCCACGCCATCGGGAACGCCCTCGCACAGGCGCCGGGAGCGGTGGCGTGCTCGAGCGCGCCCGAGTACACCGGAGAGCTGATCGCGGCGATCGACCGCGATGCGGTCGGCATCTGGCGCTCGCGCTACCGGCGTGTGGCGGCCTTCCTGCTCGACGACGTGCATCTCACCGCCGAGACGGACCGGACGCAGGACGAGCTGTTCCTGCTCCACAACGTGCTGCTCGAGTCCGACCGGCAGATGATCTTCACCTCGGCCGTTCCGCTCGCGGAGATCCACGGACTGGAGCCGCGGCTCCGCACCCGACTCGAGGGTGGGTTGGTAGTGCAGCTTCCACCGCCCGATCCGGAGGTGCGCGCGAGCGTGGTTGGACGGGAGCTCGAGGGGAAGGGAATGGCAGCCGACGCGGAGCTGGTGCAGCACTTCACCTCGCGTCAGGTGGACTCGATCCGGATGCTCGTCGCCCAGCTCCAGCGGGTGTTGAACGCGGCGGAGGCGAGGACCGTGCCGCCGTCGGTGGCACTCGCGCGTGAGGTGCTCGACGGCATTCTCCCCGGGAGTCCCGCGGAATCCGCTCCGGCCGGTCCGCCGCGGCGTCCAGCCGGACCGCGGTCGAGCGGGATCGTCGCCCCGACCGCCGGCGGCGTTCGGAGCCGGGAAAAGATGGTGTGGGAGTGGCCCGAGCTGGGCGATCGCCTGCACGAGGAGTGGCGCTGATGGCGATCAAGGGCAGCCTCAAGGAGGCGAGTCTCCCGGACGTCATCCAGTTGCTTTTCCTGGGACGGCGGACCGGCTGCCTCGCGCTCGCCGATCGGCACAACTTCGGCACCATCTACTTCGATGAGGGCCAGCTCGTCTACGCCTCGATCGTGAACCGGCGGGATCGCCTGGGCGACATTCTCATGCGGAGTGGTCGCATCACGGCCGAGCAGCTGCGCGACGCGGTGGACCGCCAGCAGGGCGAGCGCGACCAGAAGCTGGGCGAGCTGCTCGTCCAGATGGGGGCGCTGCCGCGGGAGGAGCTCGAGCGCTACATGCGGATGCAGATCGAGGAGGCCGTCTACTACCTGTTCACCTGGACGTCGGGGACGTTCAACTTCGAGGCCGGTGTCCGCCCCGAGCGGGAAGACTTCCTCGTACGAATCAATCCCGAGTACCTCCTGCTGGAGAGCGCTCGCCGGGTGGACGAATGGAGCCTGATCGAAAAGAAGATCCCCTCCTTCGACCTCATCTTCGCGGTGGACGGCAGCCACATCGGCGCCTCGGCGCCTGAGCTGTCGGATGAGCAGCGCCGCCTCGTGCCGCTGCTGGACGGGACGCGCGACTTCACCCAGCTGGTCGAGGAGAGCGGCCTGGTCGAATTCGAGGCGGGGAAGGCGCTGTTCGGACTCATCACCGCGGGCTTCGCCCACCGGGTGGGCACGTCGGCCGCGACCGCACCGCGCGTCAACGACAGTCGGGTGGACGAGCACCGCAATCTCGGGATCGCCTTCTACAAGGCGGCGATGCTCGACGAGGCTCTCCGGGAGTTCCGCCGCGTCGCCGACCTCCGGCCCGGCGACGCCAGCGCCCCGTTCTTCCTCGGCCTCATCGCCCTCAAGCAGTCTCGATGGGAGGAGGCCGTCGCCGCGCTGACCCAGGCGGTCGAGAAGAGCGGTCAGCGGCCGGCGGCGCTGCACAACCTCGGCGTAGCGCTGGAGCGCCTCGGCCGGCTCGATGAGGCGGACCGGGCCTACGGCGATGCCGCGGCCCGCGCGCGCGACGACGCTCGGGTGATGCTCGGGTGGGGTGTGGTCGCCCTCAAGCGGGGAGAGTTCCAGGTGGCACAGGGGCGCCTGGCGCGGGCGCGGGAGCTGGTGGGCACCCGGCCGCCGCCGGCGCTCTGGTACTGGGCGAGCACGCTGGTGAGTGCCGGCCTCGACGATCCCGAGGGCGCACGGACCGCCGCTGAAGAGGGGGCGTCGGCCCATCCGGGCAGCGCGGTGCTGCGCAACAACCTCGCCGTCCTGCGGGAGCTCTCCGGAGATGTCGCCGGCGCGGAAACGATGCTGCGCGCCGCGCTCGCGGAGGATCCGTCGCTGCCACAGATCTCCAAGAATCTCGCGGACATCCTCTACCGGAACGGCCGCTACGAGGAGGCGCGGGAAGCGTACGACCGCGCCGCCAAGCTCGCTCCCGACCTGGGGGATGACCTCTACTTCAAGCTCGGCAACATCGCCTACAAGCGGCGCGACCACGACCGCGCCCGGGAGAGCTGGCGGCGCGCTACCGAGCTCAATCCCGGGCACGAGCTGGCGCGTGCCAATCTCGACATGCTGGGTGTGGCCTCATGAGCCCGAACGACGATCCGGGGTTCGAGGCGCTCGCGCGGAAGATCTCCTCGGGCTCGGGGTTCGCCGTGGAGGGGTACAAGGACAAGTGCGTCCGCCGACGGATTGCCGTCCGGATGCGGGCGTGCGGCGTGCACACCTACGCGGACTACCAGGCGCTGCTCGACCGGAGCCCCACGGAGTACGAGCGGCTCCGCGACGCCCTGACGATCAACGTCACCCGCTTCTATCGCAACGCGGAAACCTGGAACCTGTTGCGCCGGGATCTCATCCCCCGTCTGTTCGACGGGGCCCAGGGCGGCATCCGGATCTGGAGCGCGGGATGCTCCTCCGGTGAGGAGGCGTACACCATCGCGATACTCGCCGCCGAGCACCTCGACCGCCTGGGCAGGGGCTTCGAGCTGGAGCGCTTGGTCGTGGATGCAACCGACGTGGATCGCCTGAGCCTGGAGCGGGCGGAGGCCGCACGCTATCGCCCCGAGGCGCTCACCGAGATGCCGCCCGAGCTGGTCGGGCGATATCTCGCGCCGGCGGGGCCGGAACTCCAGATCGTTCCCAGAATTCGCTCGCGCGTGGCCGTGCGCCGGCTCGACCTCAGCTCGGGCCGTCCGCCGCGGAACGACTATCACATGGTGGTCTGCCGCAACGTGCTGATCTACTTCGATCGTCCGATGCAGGAGCGGCTCTTCCAGCTCTTCACCGACAGTCTGGCGCCCGGCGGGTACCTGGTGCTGGGGAAGGTGGAGTCCCTCTTCGGGTCGATCCGCGACCGGTTGGTGATGGTGGATCCGCGTGAGCGCGTGTATCGGCGGCCCGCGTGACCGGGCGGGAGATCGTCGTCCGCGTGGCCGACCTGCAGGTCGGCACGCTGGGCGACCAGCTGGTGACGGTCGGCCTCGGGAGCTGCATTGCGGTCGTCCTGTACGACGCGACGGCCCACGTGGGCGGGCTCGCGCACGTCCTGTTGCCCTCGCCCGCGCTGAGCCGTCACGACGGCAACCCCGCGAAATCGCCCCACACGGCGGTGCCCAGATTGTTGGAGCTGATGGCCGCCCAAGGCGCGAGTCAGCGGCGGATCACCGCTCGGCTGGCCGGCGGCGCCAGCATGTTCGCGGCCCTCGCCCCACCCGGCACGATCCAGATGGGGGAGCGGAACGTCGTCGCCTCACGGCAGGTGCTCAACGCGCACGGCATTCCGCTGGTCGGCGAAGCGGTCGGCGGCGACTACGGCCGCACGGTCCGGCTCGATTGCGCGGCAGGAAGCCTCGAGGTCCGTTCGGTGGCGCATGGCATCCAGACGATCTGACTCGCACACCGTCCTGGTGGTGGACGACAGCCCATTCTTCCGGCGGCTTTTGACCGACGTCGTGGATGGCACCGGCGAGTTCTCGGTAGTGGCCACGGCGCGGAACGGGATGGATGCGCTCAAGAAGGTGCATGCGCACACGCCCGACGTCGTGCTGATGGACCTCGAGATGCCCGAGCTCGACGGGTTGGGCGCGATCGGGTACATCATGTCCGAATCGCCGCGACCGATCGTGGTGGTCAGCTCCTACGCCGGTCCGGGTACGGCCGCGGCGATTCGCGCCCTCGAGCTCGGGGCCGTGGACCTGGTGGCCAAGGAAGAAGACCGGTCCGAGGAGGCGTCCCACCGCCTGGCGGACCGCCTCCTCTCGGCGCTCCGGGCGGCACGGTCCGCCGACATCCATCGGCTTCCCGTCCTGGCGCGTCCCTCCCGCGGCGGGCCGCCCGCGGCCCTGTTCGCCCTGCCGGGCCGGGCTCGTTCCTGCGTGGCCATCGCCGCCTCGACCGGCGGGCCCCGTGCCCTGGCTGAGTTGGTTCCGCAGCTCCCACGCGGGTTGGAGGCGGGCGTGCTCGTCGTACAGCATATGCCGCCCAGATTCACGCGCAGCCTTGCCGAGCGGCTGGCGGCGCAGAGTCGCATTGCGGTCGTGGAGGCGGACCACGACACGCCCTTCCTGTCCGACACCGCCTACGTCGCGCCGGGCGACTATCACATGCGTGTGGTTCGCGGACCGGACGGCCCGAGGATCGAGCTGAACCAGGAGCCGAGCGTCTGGGGGGTGCGGCCGGCGGCCGACCCGTTGTTCCGGAGCGTCGCGGCTCTCTACGGCCGTCGCGCGGTCGGCGTGGTGCTCACCGGCCTGGGCCGGGACGGCGCCGACGGCCTTCGGAAGCTGCGGGATGCCGGCGGAATCGGTATCGCACAGGATCGGGAGACCTCCACGATCTTCGGAATGCCCAATGCGGCGTTCCAGGCCGGTGGGGCGAGCGTCGTCCTTCCCGTCGGCCAGATCGCCGGCCGTGTCGCCGACGAGCTCGGCCGGATGGTCCCACGATGAGCGCGGAAGGGTGGCTGCTGGTGCGCGCCGGCGGCCGGCGTGTCGGCCTTGCCCTCTCGCAGGTGATCGAGGTCGTGGATCTCGGCCCGGTCTACCACGTCCCGTCCACTGAGCCGGCGGTCCGCGGAGTGACGGCGTCGCGCGGCCGCCTGGTCCCGCTGGTGCATCTGGGCGCGTTGCTCGATGGCGCATCACCTGCGTGCGGCGGAGGGACGGCCGTGCTGGTGCAGCTGGCCGGGAGACGGGTGTGCCTCGAGGTGGATGACGCGGAGGAAGTGCTCCGTGATGCCGGACTTCCCGTGCCGCCCGACGTCTCCCTGCCGTACGCGGTGGCGGTGGCTCGGCAGGAGAGTGGACTCGTTCCGCTGCTGGACCTCACCGCGGTCGGTGACCGCATCACGGAAACGGCGACGTCATGAGTGCGGCCGACGACATCCAGGTCGTGACTTTCCGCGTAGGCCCGCAGGAGTTCGCGTTCGATATCCTGCAGATCGAGCGCATCCTCCGGTACGAGCCGCCCGCGCGGTTGCCCCAGGCGCCGCCGTTCCTGGAGGGCGTGGTCCAGTACGGAGAGGGCGCCGTTCCGGTCGTGGACCTTCGCAAGCGGTTCGAGCTCGACGCGGCGATTCGCGACGAGACCAGGCTGATGATCGTGGACCTCGGTGACCAGCGGGTCGGCGTGCTGGTGGACGAGGTGCGGGAGGTGCTGCGTGTGGACAGTCGGACGATCACGGCACCGGGGCCCGTGGTCAGCGGCCTCGCCGCCGCCTACATCTCCGGTCTCATCACCCGGCCCGGCCGCACCATCATCATCCTGAACGGACGGAAGCTCCTCTCCTCCACCGAGCGCCTCGCGCTCAGCGCGATCGGGAGCACCTGAGCATGTCTGACTCGCTCGTCGCCGGACTCCGGCAGCAGTACACCCACGTCGAGGGCCGGCTCGATGCCGCTCAGGACTCGACCGCGCGCGAGGAAGTGAAGCGCGAGATCATCGCGTTGTTCAAGCGGGTGGATGGCGCGCTGACCGAACTGGGGCAGTTGAAGGACGGCATCCGCGGGCTGGCGGAGAAGTACAAGCAGTTGAACAACGCGGCGGGAGCGGCCCCCTCGGGACCGGCCCCTGCGCCGCAGTTCACCGGTGCCCGCCCGGCCGTCCAGGCGGACCATCTCGGCGCTTCCACCTTCATCGAGAAGGGATGGAGCCTGATCTCACTCGGCGACCACGCCGGCGCGATCCAGGCATTGGAGAAAGCGCTCGCGCTGTCGCCCGGGGCGATTCAAGCCCAATCCCTCCTCGGCTGGGCGCAGATGCTCCACGAGGACTACGACGATGCGCTAGGCACCTTTTCGAAGGTGCTGATGAAGGAGCCCGCCAACGCGCTGGCTCGGATCAACGTGGGCTACATCTGCCTCAAGAAGCGGATCTTCGGTGAGGCGATCGAGCACCTGTCCAAGGCGATCCGGCTCGACAACGACCGGAAGGCCACCCTCTATGCACACTATTATCTTGGACTGGTGTACCTCGAGCGCGAGATGTACGAGGACGCGCAGACGTTCTTCCGGAAGACGCTCGCGCTCGGGCCCAACCTGATCGAAGCGTACTTCGACCTCGGCCGCGCGCAGTGGTTCACCGGCGACAAGGATGGGGCCCGGCAGACCTGGGCCGAAGGGCACAAGGCGAACAAGTTCAACCCCTGGGCCAAGCGCTGCCAGGAAATGCTGGATCTGGTGGGCGCTGGAGGTGAAGTCCCGCGCAGTATGCCTTCCTGAAGGTTCTCGCCCCGATTCTCCTCGGGGCCTCGCTGCTGACAACCAGCCAGGGCACTCCCACATCCGTGCAGGTCGGACCGGTGACCGCCGTCGCGTGGCCCGCCCAGATGCCTCTCGCCCGCGACTTGGCGGTGATGGCCGGTGCCACGGCCGAGTGGCCGGGGTTGGGACGGGTCACCCCGAGCCCGCTCCGGCTCGTCGTAGTCCCTGACGGCCGGCGCCTCGATTCGCTGACGCTGGGCCGCGCTCCCCGGTGGGGTGCCGCGGTGGCGCTGCCCGGGCCACGGACGATCGTGATCCGGGCTGACGGCGAGGATCTCCCACGCACGCTGCGTCACGAGCTGGCCCATCTGGCTCTTCACGAGGCGGTGCAGGTCCGCGTACCGCTGTGGTTCGATGAAGGGTACGCCGGGTGGGCTGCAGCGGAGTGGGAGCGTTTCGGCGTGCTGGAGCTCAACCTCGCGGTGGCGCGTGGCGCGCTCCCCGACCTCCGGGCGCTCGATGGGGCATTGCGTGGAACTGCGACGAGCGCGGATGCGGCATACGCGCTCGCCGTCTCCGCAGTGACCGATCTCGCGCGCCGAAATCCTACGGGTACGCTCGCCCCGCTGCTCGGCCGGCTGGCCGCAGGTGAGGACTTCGAGGCAGCCGTGCTGGCCACCACGGGGCTCACGCTGGAGCGGTTCGAGGAGTCATGGCAACAATCCGTCCGGCGCCGCTACGGCCTTTCTACATGGCTCCTGGCCGGGGGCGGGTGGGCACTGATCGCCGTGGCCGTCCTCGGATTAGTACACTTTCGCCGCCGGGCCGATCGGGCGCGGCGCGCCGCGCTCGATCAGGGGTGGGAAATAGAGCCGGAACCCGTGGACGGACCTGAACTTGACCCGACCCAGTTCCGGTGATAGCCTCAAGCCCTATGTCCAGCGTCCGGCCCTCGGCCCCGGCACCCGCGCCCCGGCGATTCCTGCTCGCCCGGCGGAACCTCCTGATCCTCGCTGCGGCCGTTCTGGTCCTCGCGGCGGGGTACGCCACGCTCGTGGCCGGCCACCCGAGCGCGGCGGCGGTGATTCTGGTGCTGGGCTACTGCGTGCTCTTTCCGCTCGGAATTGCTCTCTGACGTAGCGTGTTGTTCATCACGGCACGGTCCCTGCGCATGCGGTATCTGAAGGGGGTCTGTGCCGGACATTGGGGCGAATAGCTCAGCCGGTTCAGAGCGCCTGCCTTACACGCAGGATGTCGGGGGTTCGAATCCCTCTTCGCCCATTCGCACCCGCGTCGTTACACGCGGTCGTTGTCGGTCCTGGCGGACCGTTCCTTAGGGGAGGCAATCGCATGTTTCTGCTCCGTCTTGTCACCCTCGTGGCCGTGGGTGGAGCGCTGTCCGCGCCGCTGGCGGCTCAGGGCATCCCGCGCAACGCCCGCACGAGCACGGTGAATCTCTCGCCTCGGTTCATGGTCGCGAACCCGTTCGCATTCGCCCCAGCCGACTCCGCGCCCTCCGTGGCGATCGGCGGCGGCCTCCGCGAGGAGATGAAAGACGTCGTCGGTCGCGATTTCCAGGTCGTCGAGCAGCAGCAGATGAATGACGCCCTGACCCAGTACGGCTATCCCAAGGATGCGATCCTGAGCCCCGCGCTCGCGACCACCCTCGCCAAGAACATCCAGGCGCGGTTCCTCGTCGTCTCCACGATGGCGAAGGGGCCGGGTGGCCGGTACACCGTCACGGGCCGTCTGCTCGGCGTGAATGACGACGCCGGCAACGTCGTGACCCTGGCTCAGAATCAGGGCGAGAGCCCGCAGGCGTTCGGCAAGCGGGTCGCGGAGGCGCTCAGTCCGTTGGTGAAATCACTGCCTGACGCGAAGTCGTGCATCGACCAGCGCACCAGCAAGCCGGACAAGGCGCTGGATGCAGCCAACAAGGCGATCAAGGCCGCGCCCAACCACGGTCTCGCGCACTACTGCCTGGCCCTCCTCGCGCAGGACAAGAAGGCGCCGCGAGGCGACGTGGTGAAGCATCTGCAGGCCTCCGCCAAGGGCGATCCGCTCAGCCTGCCCGTGTGGACCGCGCTGGCCACCCAGTACCAGCAGGCGAACGACACGACGAACACGCTGCTCGCCTTCAAGCAGATGCTTCGCGTCGCGCCGACCAACCAGAAGCTGCGCGAGGAGCTGTTCAAGTACTTCCTGCAGTCGGGCCATCCGGAGACGGCGCTCGAGGTGGCGGACGAGGGACTCAAGATCGATCCGTACAACGCGGACCTGTACGACCTGAAGAGCAACGCGTGCCTGTTCCTGAGCAACTTCAAGTGCGCTGTCGACGCGCTGGAGACGATGTACGCCACGGACTCCACTAAGGCCGACACGCTCTTCTTCACCAAGATCTCCGCGGCCGCCGCGGAGGGTGAGAAGCCGGACACGCTGCGCCTCCTCAAGTGGGCGCAGCTCGGGGTCAAGAAGTATCCCGACAACCCCACGCTGCTGGGCTACCTGAACCGGGGCTATTCGATGACCGGACAGGTGGACAGCGTCGTCGCGGTGACCAACAAGATGATCGCCAAGGACACGACCGCGATCGTTCCGGCCCTCGAGGCGGCGCAGGCCCTGGTCAACGCTACGCAGGGCGGGGCCGCGCCGACGCCCACCGCGCCGACGGATACGACCAAGCGCACCGGCACGACGCCGGCGCCGAGCAAGACCGACACGACGGCTCGGAAGGATTCGACCGTTGTCGGGGCGTCACGCGCCAAGGAAGCGCTGCCTTTCCTGGAGTACGCCATCAAGTACGGCGATGCCCAGGCCAAGGAGAACGCCGCCGCGCTCCTGTATACCGGCGGTGCCAAGCTCCTCCAGCAACCGCAGGATCTGGCCGGCGCGGCTCAGCTGCTCCAGCGCGCCGTCCAGTCGGCCAACCCGACGGGCAAGGTGGGACCTGCGTCGAACTACCTGCTCGGCCTGGCGACCCTGTTCCAGGTGCCGCAGCTCGATCCGCAGGCCGAAAAGGGGAAGTCCTGCGACCTGGCCAAGCAGATGGATAGTCTGCTGACCCTGTCGGACACCGCGCTCAAGCAGGGCCGCACGGTGAACCCGGAAGCGGTGGACAAGAACCTGGGCATCATCAAGCAGTACAAGCCCCGGGTTGCCTCGATGACCAAGTCCTATTGCAAGTAATCGGTCCAGCTTCGGACCACTCGGCCCCGCTCGCTCCGCGAGTGGGGCCGAGGTGTTTTCGACCCTACCACCAATCCCCGCCTTGCCCTATATTCCGCCCGCGTTGCTGGGGGCTGTAGCTCAGCTTGGTTAGAGTGCCGCACTGTCACTGCGGAGGTCGCGGGTTCGAGCCCCGTCAGCCCCGCTCCCGTCTTCGAGGCTACACCCCGTCCCCGTGTGGGCGGGGTGTTGCGTTTCCATCCCACGAGCTGCCCGATGGACCAACCGATAACGTCCTATCATGTGCCCGTCCTGGTCGAGCCGGTCATCGCGGCGGCCCGTGGTGCCACGCGCGCGGTGGACGCGACCCTGGGCGGCGGAGGGCATGCGGAAGCGCTGCGCGAGGCCGGCATGGAAGTTCTCGGCATCGACCGCGACCCGGATGCGATCGGGTTCGCGCGGGCGAGGCTGGGGGAGCGGGGGATGCGCTATCTCCAATCGGCCTATGACGCGAGCGAGGCACTCGACGCGGTCGCGGCCTGGAGGCCGGAGCTCATTCTCATCGACCTGGGCGTGTCCTCGCACCAATTGGATGCGACCGGTCGCGGATTTACCTTCCGACCGGGTGCTCCACTCGACATGCGGATGGATGGGAAAGGGACGTCGGCCGCCGACCTCCTGAACGAAGCGGATGCGGCGACGCTGGAGCGTGTATTCGCCGACTTCGGCGACGAACGGCGTGCGCGCCGACTCGCCGCCGAGATCACACGACGGCGCGCGCGCGCCCCGTTCGCGATCAGCGATGATCTGGTCAACGCGATCCGTGCCACCCTGGGCGCACGAGCCGGTCCGTCGGAGTTCGCCCGACTGTTCCAGGCGGTACGGATCGCAGTCAACGAGGAGCTGGCCGGACTCGAGCGCGCGTTGCCGGCCTTTCGCGGCGCTCTCGTGGAGGGCGGCCGGCTCGCGATCATCACCTATCACTCGGGTGAGGATCGTCTGGTGAAGCTGGCTTTTCGCGAGTGGGCCAGCGCGTGCGTTTGTCCGCCCCGGCAGCCGATCTGCACCTGCCGCGGACGGTCGCTCGGCAAGCTCGAGCCCCGCAAACCCATCGTGCCATCGGACGAGGAAATCGCGTCGAACCCGCGAGCCCGGAGCGCCAAGCTGCGCATCTTCCGAGTCGAGCATGCGGCTTAAGGGACGCCACTGGCTGATGGTCTGGCTGGTGGTCTTCGTCTGCGTGCTCCTCGCCATCGCCGCGCGCCAGAGCGCGGGCTTCGCCACCGCCCGCCACCTCGGCGAGCTGCGCGAGGAACGGCTGTCGCTCGACGCCCGCCGGGCGGAGCTGGCGCGACAGGTGCGCGAGGCATCGAGCCGGCAGGTGCTGGTGCCCCTGGCTGAACGCACACTTGGACTTCACCTGCCGACCGACGACGAGTTCCGGCTGCTCCCAGTCCCTTCGGTCCGCCCCTGATGGCCAAGCCCACCGCTCGCATCGCCGTCATCCAGCTCGGCTTCGCGCTCGGGGTGCTGGCCATACTCACCCGTGCGGTGCAGCTGCAGGTGATCGACGGTGACAAGTGGGCGGCCGAAGCGTCGAGCAAGCGAACAGTGCGTCAGGTGGAGGAGGCCCGCCGCGGCGCGCTCTACGACCGGAACGGGGTACCTCTCGCCGTGACCCAGGAGTTCTATCACGTCGGTATCGCGATCAACGAGCTGGAGGATCCGAGGAGCTCCTACCGCGCACTCCTCGACAACCTCGGCGTGGCCGCCGGCCCGCTGGATCGGGTGTTCCGCGCCCGGAAGCGCTGGATCTACCTGCACGGACCCTACAACGCGACGCAGGTGCAGGCGCTGCGTGGGTCGAAGGGGATCTACCTGTACGGGGTCTTCAAGCGCTTCTATCCGTCACGCGAGCTGGCGCGCCCGATCATCGGGGGACTGCTGCCGGACCGGGGCGAGGGAGGCGCGGGGCTGGAGCTGAGCCTGGATTCGGTCCTTGCTGGAGCGCCGGGCGAGTCCGTGATGCTGAAGGACCGGGCCGGTCGGCGGTACGATTCTCCCGCGCGCCGCATCCGCGAGCCGGTGCCCGGCAATGACGTGGTGCTGACCATCGATACGGAGCTGCAGGAGATCGCCGAGCGGGGACTCGCCAACGCGCTCGACAGCATGCAGGCCGAAGGTGGCGACATCGTCTTCCTCGATCCCAAGACCGGCGAGCTGCTCGCGCTGGCTTCGCACCAGGTTCGGGCGGGCACGGTACCGCGGGCCTCGACCTTTACAGATCCATTCGAGCCCGGCTCCACGGCGAAGCTCTTCACTGCGGCCGCCCTCTTGCAGCTCCGCCTGGTGGACAGCACGGACGAGGTGTTCGGCGAGAACGGCCATTGGCTGATGCCGGTCAATCGCCAGGGCAGGACGCGGCCGCTGACCGACGTGCACGTGCACCGTGGCAACGTCACGCTCGCCGAGGCGATCCGCACGTCGAGCAACATCGCCATGGCCAAGTTCAGCATGCGACTCTCGCCGGGACAGCAGTACGACATGCTGCGGGACTTCGGCTTCGGCACGCCGACGGGCACGGAGTTTCCGTCCGAGTCACGCGGGGCGCTGGCACCGCCCCAGCGGTGGGAGCCCATGTACACGCGGGCCAGCATGGCCATCGGCTACGAGCTGAGCGTGACGCCGGTACAGCTGGCGGCGGCGTACGGAGCCATCGCCAACGACGGCATCCTGATGGCGCCGACGCTCGTGCGTGAGATCCGGGATCCCATGGGCCGCGTGATCTACCGTCGCGATCCGGAGCCGGTGCGACGGGTCATCAGCCGGGAGGTCGCGGAGCGACTCCGCCGGTATCTGCGCGGGGCAGTGGGAGAGGGCGGGACAGGAGAGGAAGCACAGCTGGTCAACTATACCGTGCTCGGCAAGACCGGCACGGCCCGGAAGTTCGAGGACGGCCAGTACTCGCGGACGCGGTACGTCTCCTCCTTCGCCGCCATCTTTCCGGCGGACGATCCGCAGCTCGTCGTCATCGTCAAAGTGGACAATCCAAAGGTCAGTTACTACGGGGGACGAACCGCCGCGCCGGTCACGCGCAGCATGCTCCAGCAATCCCTCGCTTCGCGCCGGGTGGCCATCAACCGCGCCCGGCTGGCGCTGCCGAGCGACAGTGGAGATGCCGTCGCCCCTATCGGAGTCACTCAGACGGGCAAGCCGATCGAGCGACCCGCCGTCGTACTGAGATGGCCCTACGCGCCGGCCGACTCGGCCGCGAGTCCGGTGCCGGTGCCTGCCCTGCAGGGGCTCTCGGTGCGCGGGGCCGCGCTGGCACTGCATCGCCGCGGTCTGCGGATGCGCCTCGAAGGGATCGGGCGAATCACGCGGTCCGCTCCCGCGGCCGGCGAGCCGGTCCGTCCGGGCGCATCCGTCGCCGTGTGGGCCGAATGACCTGGAGGTCGTGAGCGGATGGCACTCAGCTGGCAGGGCATGCTCGACGAGCTGCGGCGGTCGGATCTGCTGGTGTCCGCCCCGCCGGCCGGGCCTGTGCCCACGGCCCTGACGGTGGACAGCCGCGCGGCAGCCGGCGGGTCGGTGTACCTGGCCGTCCGGGGCTCGCAGGCAGACGGCCACCGCTATGTGGGCGATGCGGTGCGCCGAGGAGCCGCCGCGGCCGTCGTCGAAGCGCCGTCATCGTCCGGGGTGCCGGAGGTGGTAGTGCGAGACGGGCGCCGGGCGGCGCTCGTCCTGGGGGCCGCGTGGTTCGGGCACCCCGCGCGGAAGCTCGGCCTGGTGGGCGTGACCGGCACCAACGGCAAGACCACGACGACGGGTCTCCTGCGCCACGTGTTCAACCGGCACGGCGACACCGGGAGCATCGGGACGCTCGGCGCCTTCGACGGTCACGGGGAGGCGGTCGCGTCCACCGCGGGGACGCTGACCACGCCGGGACCGATCGACCTGCAGGCCACCTTCGCCGCGATGGTGGAGCGCGGCGTGCGGCGGGTGGCGATGGAGACCTCGTCGCACAGCCTCGACCAGGGCCGGCTCGACGGGCTCACCTTCGCCGCGGGCGTCTTCACCAACCTGACGCGCGACCATCTCGACTACCACGGTAGCATGGAGTCCTACCTCGCGGCCAAGCTCAAGCTGGGGGCGATGCTGGCCAGCGACGGTGTGGAGGTGGTGAATCTCGATGACGAGGCGTGGCTCGCCCTCCCGGCCCGGGTTCGTCGGCTGACCTTCGGCACGCACCGCGCGGCCGATGTGCGCGCGGCGGACGTGGTGCTCGAGGCGGGCGGCAGCCGGTTCCGCCTGGACGGGTGTTACGGCCCGGCGGAGGTGGCGTTGCCGTTGCTCGGCGATTTCAACGTGGCCAACGCGCTCGCGGCTGGGGCGTGCGCGCTGGGCATGGGCGTTTCTCTCGCCGAGGTCGCAAGCCGGCTCTCGTCCTCGCCGCAGGTACCCGGGCGCATGGAGCGGGTGGCGGAGACGCCTTGTGTGGTGCTGCGCGACTACGCGCACACACCCGATGCGCTCGAGCGAGCGCTGGCTACGCTCCGGCCGCTCACGGCGGGGCGCCTCGTCGTCGTGTTCGGGTGCGGTGGAGACCGCGACAAGGGGAAACGCCCGCTGATGGGCCGGGTGGCGGCCGAGGGCTCGGATGTGGCGATCGTCACGTCCGACAATCCGCGGACCGAAGATCCCGCCGCGATCATCGACGACATCGAGCAGGGCATGGGATCGGTGGCGCATCGCCGGATCACCGACCGCCTGGAGGCGATCCGCGCCGCGCTCGAAGAAGCCCGCGCGGGGGACACGGTGCTGCTGGCCGGCAAGGGACACGAGACCTACCAGATCCTCGGTACCGAGAAGGTCCCGTTCGACGAACGGGCGATCGTCCGCCGGCTGGTGGGAGTGGAATCGTGAGCGGCGCCGACGACGCGGCCCCTGTCGTCCCCGGGTGGCGTGAATCCGTCGTTCGCGAGGCCCTCGGCCTGACCAGTGCAGGCGGTGACGCCACCTTCTCCACCATTTCCACGGATACTCGCGCGATCACACCCGGTGCGCTGTTCGTGGCGCTCTCGGGCGAGCGCTTCGACGGGCACAACTATCTCGCCGCCGCGGCAGCGGCAGGAGCGCAGGCCGCTCTCGTGCGCGAGGGAACCGCGGGGGTGCCCGGGCTCCGGCTGCTCGAGGTGCCCGACACGCTCCGGGCGTTCGGGGCGCTGGCGGGGGCGCGGCGAGCGGCGCTCGAGGGCCCCGTCGTCGCCATCACGGGCACCAATGGCAAGACCAGCACCAAGGAGATGCTCGCGGCGGCGCTCCGTACCAGGTACGCGACGCACGCCACCCGGGCCAACCTCAACAACCTCGTGGGGGTCCCACTCACGATCCTGGAGGCGCCCGTGGGCACCGAGGCGCTCGTGGTGGAAGCGGGAGCCAACCAGCCCGGCGAGATCGCCCGCTACCGGGTGATCATCGCGCCGCGCGTGGTCATCATCACCAATGCGGTGGCGGGTCATCTCGAGGGGTTCGGATCACTCGAGGGTGTGATCGAGGAGAAGCTCTCGCTGGCCGATGGCGCGGAGGTCGCGGTGGTCGGGGTGGATCCGCCGGCGCTGGCGACCGGTGCCGGCCGGCGGGCGCGCCGGGTCGTGACCGCGGCCCTCGAAGGGGCCGACCTCAGGCCGGACCGCGTCGAGATCGGCGCCGACGCCCGTCCCACGCTCACATTCGGCGACATCACGTTCACGCTGGCCGCGCGCGGGCTGCACCAGGCGGACAACGCCGTTCGGGTCTGGGCCGCGGCCGCGGAGCTGGGGCTCGATCCCCACGCCGTCGCGAAGGCGCTGGAAGGCTTCTCGCTTCCCGCCGGACGCGGAGAGCTGCTCCAGGTGGGAGGGCTCACCATCCTGAACGACTGCTACAACGCGAATCCGCAGTCGTTCCGGTCGGCCATGGCCACGGCGCGGAGTCTCCGCGTGGGCCGCCGCCTCGTCTTCGTGGCGGGGACCATGCGCGAGCTGGGCAAGGACTCGGCGACGTTTCACGCCCAGGTGGCGAGTGACCTGGTCGAGCTCGCGCCCGACCTGCTCGCGGTGGTGGGAGACTTCGTTCCCGCGCTGCAGCAGTACACCGGCCGGCTGGGGGATCGCCTCATCACCGCGCCGGATCCGCTCGCGCTGGCGCCGCTCCTGAGCCAGCGCCTCGAGGGCGACGAAGTCGTGGTGCTGAAGGCATCCCGCGGCGTGGCGCTCGAACGTATACTTCCGGCGCTCACCGCTCGCGCCAATTCACTCGGCTGAGGACGGATGCTCTATCATTGGCTCGCGCCGCTCGGCCAGACGTACATCATCTTCAATCTCTTCAATTACATCAGTTTCAGGGCGGCGGGAGCGACGGTGACGGCGCTCCTCCTCGCGTTCGTGGTGGGACCACCGGTGATTCGGCGGCTCCGGGCACGCAAGGTGGGGCAGGTGATTCGGGCGGAGGGGCCGGCCAGCCATCAGAGCAAGCGCGGCACACCGACGATGGGCGGGCTCATCATTCTCCTCGCGACCATCGTCCCCACGCTCCTGTGGGCACCGGTCACCAACCACTTCGTGGTGGTGGCGATGCTCTCCACCCTCTGGATGGGGTGTATCGGGTTCGTGGACGACTACCTCAAGATCGTTCAGGGCAAGTCGCGAGGACTGGTGGCGAAGTGGAAGCTCGCCGGCCAGGTGAGCTTCGGCGTGCTCCTGGGCCTCTTCCTGATCTACAATCCGGTGGTCCCGCCGGAGACGATCCCGGCGACCGCCACCACGCTTCCGTTCTTCAAGTATCTCGTCGTCAACTTCGCCCCGCTGCTGTACATGATCTTCGTAACCGTGGTGATCACCGGCAGCAGCAACGCGGTGAACCTCACCGACGGGCTCGACGGTCTCGCCACGGGGCTGGCGGGGATCTCGGCTGCCGCGTTCGCGGGTTTCGCGTACCTCTTCGGGCGCACCGACGTCACCGGTTACCTCAACCTCTTCTACCTGCCCGGGGCCGGGGAGCTGGCGGTGTTCTGCGCCGCGCTCATGGGCGCCACCATCGGCTTCCTCTGGTTCAACGCGCATCCCGCCCAGGTCTTCATGGGGGACACGGGGAGCCTGGCGATCGGCGGTGCCCTCGGCACGGTGGCGATCCTGCTCAAGGCCGAGTTCCTGCTGCTTCTGATCGGCGGCGTCTTCGCCGCGGAGGCGATCTCGGTCCTGATCCAGACCGGGACGTACAAGTGGTTCAAGCGCACGCGGGGCAAGGAGTACGCCGATGCCCATCGAGTGTTCCGCATGGCGCCGTTGCATCACCACTTCGAGAAGCTGGGATGGGCCGAGACGACGGTCGTGACGCGCTTCTACATCCTGGGACTCTTCTGCGCGCTCCTCGCGCTCTCGACGCTGAAGGTGCGCTGAGCATGGCGGGCATACCGTTGCTCGACGGGTGGCGTGCCAGTGGTCGCGAAGTGGCGGTCGTGGGTCTGGGGAAGAGTGGAGTGGCCGCGACGCTGCTCCTGCGGGACCACGGGATTCCCACCTACGCCTCCGACTCCGGCACCGGTCCCGCCTTCGATGAGTGGGCGGCGAAGCTGAGCGAGGCCGGCGCGACCGTGCATCTCGGCGGGCACGATCTCGACCGGATCGCCCGAGCCGTGGCGGTGGTCGTGGCGCCCGGCGTTCCGCCCGACGTGCCCGCGCTGGAGGCGGCGCGGGCCGCGGACGTGCCGATTCACGCCGAAGTGGACATCGGATTCCTGGCACTCCCTGGCACAAGATGCATCGGCATCACCGGCACCAACGGCAAGACCACAACCACCTCGCTGATCGCGCACGTGCTGGTGGCGGGCGGACTCCGGGCCGAAACCGCGGGCAACATCGGACGGCCGCTGTGCGACGTCGCACGAGCGGAGTCGCCTCCGGACTGGCTCGCGCTGGAGCTGTCCTCCTTTCAGCTGCACGACACGCCGAACCTCCGGCCGGCGGTCGGAGTGCTCACCAACCTCGCCCCCAACCATCTCGACCGGTATCACACGCTCGAGGAGTACTACGGGGACAAGGCGCTCCTCTTCCGGAACGCCGACGCGAGCTCCGTCACCGTCAGCAATGCCGACGATCCGGCGGTGCAGGCCATGGTTCGGCCGGTGCCCGGGCGCCACGTGCGATTCTCCGTGCGCGAGCGGGCGGACGCCTGGTTCGACCGGGAGGCGGGCCACCTCATGCTTGGCACCACCCGACTTCTCCCGCGTGGAGATCTGCCGCTCCTGGGCGATCACAACGTGGCCAACGCGCTGACGGCCGCGCTGGCCGCGATGGCAGCCGGGTGTCCGGTGGAGGGAATCGAGGCCGGCCTCCGCACGTTCCGGGCGATTCCCCATCGGGTGGAGCCGGTGCGCGAGGTGGACGGCGTGCTGTGGATCAACGACTCCAAGTCCACCAACGTCACCTCGACCGAAGTCGCCATCACGGCGCTCGATCGGCCCTTCGTGCTGCTGCTGGGCGGCCGGCACAAGGGCGAGCCGTACGCCAGGCTCGCGGAGCTGCTGCGCGATCGCTGCCGCGCGGTGGTGGCCTATGGCGAGGCCGGTCCGCTCGTGGTCCGCGATCTGGGTGAGGCCTTGACGGTCGTGCCCGCCGGATCGTTCGACGAAGTGCTGGCGACCGCGCGTCAGCTCGCTCACCCGGGCGATGCGGTGCTGCTGTCCCCCGCGTGCTCGAGCTACGACATGTTCAAGAACTACGAGGAGCGCGGCGCGCGCTTTCGCCAAGCGGTGGAGGCGCTCTGACGTCGCGGCCGGTACGCTACCCCGGCGAGATGCGCTGGGAGACGCGCCTCCTCGGGGCGGTGACGGCCGTTCTGCTCGGATTCGGGGTCGCGGCGGTCTACGGGGCGTCGAGCCTGGTCACGGTGCGGGGCGAGCGGGTCGGCCTCGACTTCGCGGTGAACCAGCTCAGCGGCGCTCTGCTCGGCGGGGTGCTCCTGCTGATCGCGTCACGGCAGGACTACTACCGCTGGCGGACGCTCGCGTGGCCGCTGCTGGGGGTGACGATCGTACTCCTCCTGATCCCCATCCTCCCGTTCACGACCGCGATCGCCCCGTCGCTCAACGGCGCGCGGCGCTGGGTCGAGCTCGGCCCGCTTCGACTGCAGCCCTCCGAGCTGGCGCGCATCGCCGTGGTGGTCTGGTGCGCCATGCTGGCGGCGAAGAAGGGCCCGCAGGTGCGGGAGTTCAAGAAGGGGATGCTGCCCTTCATCGTGGTCCTGGGTATCGTCTCGTTTCTCATCCTGCTGCAGCCCAACCTGTCCATGGCCACGCTGACCGCGCTGCTCGGCGGACTCGTGCTCTTCACCGCGGGCGCGAAGATCGGGCACTTCATCCTCCTGTCCGGGGCCGGCGTGATTCTCGTCTTCCACCAGATCCGTGACGCGCAGTATCGGCTCGCCCGGCTGGTGACCTTCCTGAATCCGGGCGACGCCACGACCGAGGGGGGATTTCAGATCCACCAGTCGCTGGTCGGGATCGGATCCGGTGGGATCTTCGGCACGGGCTACGGCCAGGGCCAGCAGAAGCTGGGCTATCTGCCGTACGCGTACTCCGACTTCCTCTTCAGCACGATCGGTGAGGAGTGGGGTCTGGTCGGCGTCTTCACGGTGGTGGCCCTGTTCGCCCTGTTCTGCTGGCTGGGGTTCCGTATCGCACGCACGGCCTCCGATCCGTTCGGCCAGTATCTGGCCACCGGCCTCACCTCCGCCATCGGGTTGACGGCCTTCATGCACATGGCCGTGTCGCTCGGCATCATGCCCACGACCGGCCTCACGCTGCCCTTCATGTCCTACGGGCGCTCCAGCCTCGTGATCTCGCTGCTCGCCACCGGGATCCTGATCAACATCGGCCGCTCACGGGGCCGTCCGCGGGCGGCGGTCGCATCCCGGAAGGCCAAGGACGAGGACGAGGGAGAGTGACCGCGCGCGCTCGCACCGTCCTGATCGCCGGCGGCGGCACCGGAGGCCATCTGACGCCCGCGCTCGCCATCGCGGCGGCGATCGAAGCGAGTGGCGCGGGCCTCGAGCCGGTACTGGTGGGCGCCATGCGCGGGGTCGAGGCGACCATCCTTCCGACCCGCGACTTCCGCTATCACTTGCTGCCCTCCGAGCCGATCTACCGGCGCGCGTGGTGGCGGAACGTGCGCTGGCCGCTGCTGGCGGGTCGGCTGCTGCGTGGCGTGGACGAGCTGCTCGCGGCTGAGCGACCCGCTGCCGTGCTGGGCACCGGCGGCTACGCCTCGGCACCGGTCGTCTGGCGCGCGGCACGCCGTGGACTGCCGACAGCGATCCAAGAGCAGAACGCGTATCCCGGGCTGGCCACGCGCTGGCTCAGCCGGCGAGTCCGGCATGTGTACCTGGGTCTCCCGGAAGCGAGGAGGCTCCTCCGGTTCGGCACCCGCACCCAGGTGTTCGACACCGGCAACCCGATCGTCCCGCCGACGCCGGAACGGAAGCTCGAGGCCCAGCGCCTGTTCGGGCTGTCGCCCGGCGTCCCAGTCGTCCTGGTGACAGGGGGCAGTCAGGGTGCGCTCGCGTTGAATCGCGCGGTGGCAGGATGGCTCGACGCCGGCGGTCCCGACTCGACCGCGCTGATCTGGGTCACCGGCAAGGGCACATATGAGGAGTTTGCCCGCTACCACAGGCCCCCGCACGTCCGGGTGGTGGACTTTCTCGACCCCATGGCCGATGCGTATGCAGTGGCCGACCTCGTCGTCTCGCGAGCCGGCATGATCACGGTGGCGGAGCTCTGCGCCTGGGGCTTGCCCAGTGTTCTGATCCCGCTTCCGACAGCGGCCGCCGATCATCAGACCCACAATGCGCGGGTGCTGGCGGAGGCGGGGGCGTCGCAGATGATCGCCCAACCCGCGCTCACGCCGGCGGCCCTGGCCGAATCGGTCAAGCGGTTGCTGTCGGATCACGGGATGCGAAGCGCGATGGCCGATCGGGCGCGCGCCAGGGGTAAACCTCAGGCGGCGTTTGAGATAGTGTCGAATTTGTTGACGCTGGTCCGGTGATCGATCCTCTTTGAGAACTTGCAGCCATACCTTACATTGGCTCAGCCACCATGGATCTGTTCAACCCCGCGGATAAGCGCCCCGTCCACTTCCTGGGAATCGGCGGGGCGGGGATGAGCGCTCTGGCGCTGATCGCGTACCGCCGCGGTGTGGTGGTGACGGGATGTGATGCCGATCCTTCGGGAGCGGCGGATCTGAGCGCACTCGGGGTGCGCATTCACACAGGTCACGATCCATCCCACCTCGAAGGCGCCCGTGCCGTGGTCGTGACCGCCGCCGTCCCCGCGGATCACGCCGAGCTGCGCCGGGCTCGTGAGTTGGACCTGCCTGTGGTTCCGAGGAAGGTCGCCCTGGCCGCACTCGTGGGTGGTGCCAGGTCGGTCGGCGTGTCTGGCACCCACGGGAAGACCACCACCACCGTCATGACTACCGAAGCACTCGCCGCCGCGGGCCTCAGCCCGACGGGGCTCGCCGGCGGTCGTGTCGCGGCCTGGGGTGGCAATGCCCGGATCGATGGGGACGCGCTGTTCGTGGTCGAGGCGGACGAATACGACCAGGCCTTCCTGACGCTGCACCCGACGGTCGCGATCGTGAACAACGTCGAAGCGGATCATCTCGAGTGCTACGGCTCGGTCGAGGCGCTCGAGGACGCGTTCGTCGAGTTCGCGGGACGGGCTCGCGTGGCACTGGTGAGCGCGGACGATCCCGGCGCGCTCCGCGTGGGCGCCCGAGTGAAGGGCGCGCGGCGGTTCGGGTTCGCGCCCGACGCCGAGATCCTGATCAGCGATGTCACCCAGGGTGCGGGGGGGACCGAAGCCACGGTGACGTGGCACAGCGGACCCACGGTGCGGGCCCACCTCCGTGTACCGGGTATCCACAACCTTCGGAACGCCGTCGGCGCGCTGAGTGCCGTGGAGGCGCTGGGCGGCGACCTGTCCCGCGCCGCGGATGCCCTCGCGGAGTTCTCGGGTGTCGGGCGCCGCTTCGAGCGACTGGGCGAGCACGGCGGCGTCGCCGTGGTGGACGACTACGCGCACCATCCGTCGGAGCTGGTGGCGACGCTGGCCGCGGCCCGCCAGGCATTCCCGGGGCGCCGACTGGTCGCGGTCTTCCAGCCTCACCTCTATTCCCGAACCATCGCGCACGGAGACGCCATGGGGCAGGCACTGGCGGCGGCCGACCTGGTCTTCGTGACGGAGATCTATGCCGCGCGGGAGCAGCCGGTGCCCGGCGTGAGCGGCCGCCAGGTCGTGGAGGCCGCGGTCCGGGCCGGCGCCGACGCGCGCTTCGAAGGCGTTCGGGCGGACGTGGGACGTCACGTGCACCAGGCCCTGGAGCCGGGCGATGTCGTCCTGACGCTGGGTGCCGGTGATATCACACGCGTGGCGCCGGAGCTGGTCCGGTGGCTGAGCGCCGCCTGAGCCGCCGACCGGCGTACGTCGGCGCGGCCGTGGTCGCGCTCGCGCTCTGGTTCGCGCTGCCGTTCGGTCTTCGCCATCTCGACTTCTTCCGAGTCCGAAGGCTGGAAATCGTCGGACTCCAGTACCTCGGTGCCACCAGCGTGGTGGCCGCCGCAAGGATTCCGCCCAAGGTCAGCGTCTTCGACGACCACGCGCCGATCGCGGCGCGGCTCAGAACCCTGCCGGGCGTACGCGATGCCCGTGTGGGCAGCCGAGCCCCGGGCACGCTCCGCATCGAGCTGGACGAGGCGGCCCCGGTCGCGCTCACGCCGCGAGGTGATCGGATGGCGCTGGTGGACGATCGGGCGCGAGTCCTGCCCTTTGATCCCCTCGGCTCCGCGCCCGATTTGCCGGTGCTGATCGGCGGCGGTGCGGCGGTGGCGGGCGCCCTTGGCCGGGCGCGCGAGTACGATCCCGCGTTGTTCGCACGGATCGACGCGGCGTGGCGGGTCGGACCCGATGTAATCTTCGAGGTCGGGGGACGGTGGCTCAGATTCGGATCCAGTCTGACGGCGGAGGACATTCGAGCGGTGACGGCCGTGGAGCAGACGCTCGCCCGGGAGGGCCGCGCGTATCAGGAGCTCGATGGGCGATTCGCCGGCCAGGTGGTCGTGCGGCAGGGCCGCGCATGAGTGCCCACCCTCAGCGCCTCGTCTCCGCGCTCGATCTCGGCTCGACCAAGGCGGTCGCGTTGATCGCCGAAGTCACCGGCGATCCCCGGGATGCCGGATGCCGGATCCTCGGCGTGGGCGTCGAGCGAAGCGGCGGCATCCGGCGCGGCGTGGTGCGCGACATCGAGGAGACCACGCGCGCCATCGACAAGGCCATGAAGAGCGCCCAGCGCATGGCGGGGGTGCAGGTCGGGTCGGTCTACTGCGGCATCGCGGGGGAGCACGTCGCGGGACGGAGCTCCCACGGCATGGTGTCCGTCACCGGCGACGAGATCCGGACCAGCGACGTGGCGCGGGTGAACGACATGGCGAGCAACATCAGCTTCGGCCGCGACCACGAGCTGCTGCACGCCATCCCGCAGGACTACCTGATCGATCAGCAGGGCGGAATCAACGAGCCGATCGGCATGACCGGCTCGCGGCTCGAGGCCGAGGTCTACCTGGTGACCGTGCTGAGCAGCGTTCTGCAGAACCTCCGGAAGTGCGTCGAGCGGGCGGGGTACCATGTGGCCGAGTTCGTGCTCGAGCCGCTGGCCGCGTCGCTGGCCGTGCTCACGCCGGACGAGATCGAGCTGGGGTGCGCCGTCGTGGAGCTCGGCGGGGGCTCGACCAACGTCTCGATTTTCCACAACGGCAAGATCCGACACACCGGCTCGCTGCTCTGCGCCGGCGGGCACGTCACCGCGGACATCGTGCACGGCCTTCAGGTCACGCAGCTCGACGCCGAGCGGCTCAAGGAGCGGCACGGCGCCGGCTTCGAGCCGCTGGTGCCCGAGAGCGACGTGATCGACCTGCCCAGCACGCCCGGACAGGGGGCCCGCAACGCGCAGCGGCGGGTTCTCGCCCATATCATGCACATGCGGCTGCAGGAAGTACTCGAGTACGCGCTGGATGAAGTGACGCGTGCAGGCTATCATCAGCGCTTACCGGCGGGAGTCATCCTCACAGGCGGCGGCGCGTTGACGCCGGGTATCGTGGAGCTGGCGCGTGAGGTCTTCGCGATGCCCGCGCGCACGGGTGTACCGGGCCAGCGGCTCCGCGGCCTCGCGGACAGTGTGGAATCTCCCCGCATGGCGGTACCCGCAGGGCTGGTGCTGTATGGCGCCAGGCAGGTTGCGATGAGCGGCGGTCTGGGATCCGGCAGCCGCAAATCGCCGGCGGTCGAGAAGGTGCTCGCTCCGGTTAAGCGGTGGCTCCAGGACTTCTTCTGAGCAGGGCCCGGGGGAACCAACCATGATTTTCGAGCTCGAAGAGAGCGGCGTACAGACCGCGCGGATGAAGGTCGTTGGCGTCGGCGGCGGCGGCGGCAATGCCGTCAACCGGATGATCGAGGACCAGCTCGGCGGAGTCGAATTCATCTCCGTCAACACCGACGCGCAGGCCTTGGCGCTGTCGAAGTCCGGGGTCAAGATCCAGATCGGACGCAAGCTGACACGAGGACTGGGGGCGGGGGCGAGGCCCGAGATCGGTCGGCAGGCCGTCGAGGAGAATCGCGACGAGGTGGCCGTCGCGGTCCAGGGCGCCGACATGGTGTTCGTCACCTGCGGCATGGGTGGCGGCACGGGCACCGGTGCCGCGCCCGTGGTCGCGCAGATGGCCCGCGAGGCCGGCGCTCTCACCGTGGGCATCGTCACGAAGCCGTTCCTCTTCGAGGGCCGGCGGCGGATGAAGCAGGCGGAGCAGGGCATCTCCGAGATGCGGAAGAACGTGGATACGATGATCGTCGTCCCGAACGAGCGGCTGCTCGCCGTCGTCGGGAAGGGCATTCCGTTCCAGGATGCGCTCAAGAAGGCGGACGAGGTCCTGCTCCATGCCACGCAGGGCATCGCCAGCCTGATCACCAGCACCGGCATCATCAACGTGGACTTCGCCGACGTCCGCACCGTCATGCAGAACGGCGGCGCGGCGCTCATGGGCACCGGGATCGGCCGGGGCGACAATCGCGCGCTCGAGGCGGCCCAGCAGGCCATCTCCAGCCCGCTGCTCGACAACGTCTCCATCGCCGGCGCCACCGGCGTGCTGATCAACATCATCGGCGGAGACGATCTGACCCTGGGCGAGACCACCCAGATCAACGACATCATCCACGACGCCGTGGGCGACGAGGCCGAGATCATCTTCGGTGCCGGGAACGATCCGGCCATGCACGGCGAGGTGCGCGTCACCGTCATCGCCACCGGCTTCGACCGCGCCCTCCCGATGGAACACCCGGCCGCCGTGGCTCGGCCGTCCGGCGCCACCGGCGTGCTCAGCTTCCCGACTACCCGCGGCCGTCCCTCGTCACCCGTGATGCAGCCGCCGGCCGCGGCACCGACCCCGCGCCCGCAGCCGCGCGCACCACAGGCGCCGCCGCCGGCCGGGTCGCCGGCGGAGACGCCGGAGATGGAGATCCCCACCTTCATCCGCAGGCAGATGGACTGATGCGGGGGCTGCGGCTGGCCGGAGGGCTCGTACTTCTGGCCTCGGCAGCCGTGGTGCTCGGAGTTCGGCGTCCGTGGCAGTCGGCCCCGCTCCAGGTCGCCGAGCCCATCGAGGTGGTGGCGGACCTCTCCACCGAGATCCTCGACACGCTCCGGCGCGGCGAGACCGTCTCCGAGCTGCTGGCCCGCCAGGGAGTGCTCGACCTCGATCTCGGCCGGCTCAACCCCGGCGTCCTTCTCGATCCCCGCAGGCTTCGATCCGGACTGGTGTTCAGTTTTCGCCGACCCGCGTCCGACTCGCTCCCCAACCGCATCACCGTCCGTGCCACGCCCGAACACCGCGTGGTGTTCATGCGGGCGTCTGACGGGTGGAACACGGCGGTGGACTCGATCCACTGGCGCAGCGAGCCATTCCGAATCGAAGGCGGGATCGAGAACTCGCTGTACGAGGCCATCGACGCTCAGGTGAGCGACGATCAGCTGGACGGGGCGCAGCGACAGCGGCTCGCCTGGGACCTGGCCGACATCTACGCCTGGCAGGTGGACTTCACCCGCGACGTGCAGAACGGCGACCGGTTCCGCGTCGTCTTCAATCGGATGATCTCGGAGGACGGGGAAGTGCGCTTCGGGAGGGTGCTGGCCAGCGACCTCACGATGTCGGGCAAGAGCATGACCGCTTTCCGATTCGAGGGCGGGGCGCGACCGACGTTCTACGACAACGACGGGAAGTCATTGCGGCGCGCGTTCCTCCGTGCGCCGGTGCAGTTCCGCCGGATATCTTCCACCTTCGCCCGCTCGCGTCGGCATCCGGTGCTCGGCATCACCCGGCGGCACCAGGGCACCGACTACGCGGCCTCCCCGGGCACGCCGGTGATGGCGGCAGGGGACGGAGTCGTCCTCCGCGCCGGTCGCGCAGGGGGCTACGGTAACCTGATCGAGCTCCGACACCGGAACGGGATCACCACGCGCTATGGACACCTGCGCGGCTTCGCGCGCGGGGTCCGAGGCGGTGCGCGGGTGTCGCAGGGCCAGACCATCGGCTTCGTGGGCTCGACCGGCCTCGCGAGCGGTCCGCATCTCCACTACGAATTCCGGGTCAACGGCGTCGCGAAGGACGCGCGGCGGGTGGAGCTGGGCAACGGCGCACCCATCGCCGAGACCGAGCGGGTGGCGTTCGAGCGCGAGCGCGACCGCCTGCGCGGCATGCTCGACGCGACGCCGACCGGGGCGATCGCTCAGGCACAGGCCGACACCAGCGATCGGTGGCTTCCGTAGTGCGCCCCTAGTGGACCTATATCCCGCCATCGACATCCGGAGCGGCCGCGTCGTTCGCCTGAGCCAGGGCGAGGCGACGCGGCAAACCGTTTATGGGACCGATCCCGCCGCGGTCGCCGAGCGATTCGCCGATCAGGGCGCCCGGTGGATCCACGTGGTGGACCTCGACCGGGCGTTCGGTGACGGCGACAACGAAGCCACCGTTCGGAGCATCGTTGCCCGGGTGGAAGGGCGCGTTCGGGTGCAGACGGGAGGAGGTTTCCGCTCCCTCGCGGCCATTCGCCACGGCCTCGACCTGGGCGTCGCGCGAGTGGTCATCGGAACCGCGGCCGCGCTCGACCCCGACTTCCTGGCCGCGGCCGCCGCGGCAGTGACGGGTGACCGCCTCGCCGCGGGAGTGGACGTGCGCGGCGGGATGGTGGCGGTTCGGGGGTGGACCGAGACGTCGGACCTCCGTGCCGGCGACCTGGCGGCTCGCGCGCTGGCCGCGGGGATAGCCACCGTGATCTACACGGACGTCGCCCGCGACGGGATGCTCGAAGGTCCTGACATCCCGGGCGCCGTCGCCCTCAGCCGGCAGGGAGCGCAGGTGATCGCGAGCGGTGGGATCTCATCGCTGGACGACGTACGCGCTGTCGCCGAGGCCGGCCTCGCGGGAGCCATCGTGGGACGCGCGCTGTACGAAGGGCGGCTCGATCTCGAACAGGCCCTCGCGATCGGGCCCACGCTCGGCTGATGGTCGCCGCCGGGCTGGTCATCGCGCTGGCCGCCGGTCTGGCAGCGCTTACCTATCTCAAGCTCGAAGCACTCGGCCGCCGCGCCTGGCTTCCCCTGACCGCGCGCGCGGTGGCGTGGTCGGCGATCGGCCTCCTGCTCCTCAACGTCGGCTGTCCGGTCGCGGCGCGGCCCGAACGCCCGCTCGTGCTGCTCGACGCCTCGCTCAGCATGAGCGGACCGGCGGGGCGGTGGGCGGAGGCTCGCGATTCCGCGCGTGCGCGAGGAGATGTGCGCACCTTCGGCGACGAGTCGGGTGCCGGGAGCGACACGCTGCCGGTGCGAGGACGGTCGCTGCTCCGGCCTGCGCTCACCGCGGCCGCCGCCTCCAACCGACCGGTCGTCGTCGTCACCGATGGCGAGATCGAGGACGCGGCCGACATGCCGCCCGAGCTGGTGCGCCGCGCGGCGATCACCGTGCTGCCCCGGCAGCCGCGTCCCGATATCGCGTTGACCCAGCTCGCCGGCCCGACCCGGGTCACCGCGGGCGACTCGGTCGCGCTCGACCTGGAGATCCAGCGGGTGGGCGGCGCGACGGCGGATACCTTGTCGGTGGAGGTGGCGCTCGGGAGTCGCGTGCTGACGAGACGGCGCGTTCGGCTGCACGAGGAGGCGGTCGCTCGTCCCCGGGTGGCATTCTCCTCCACAGCTATAGGGCCGGGCGAGCATGTGCTGCGCGTGCGCCTGGCCGGCGCGTCCGACGCCGAGCCGAGAACCGATGCGCGCCTTCACCTGGTCACCGTCGCGGCGACGCCTGGCGTCGTGCTTCTCGCCGCGACAGCGGACTGGGACGGCAGGTTTCTCTACAAGACGCTGCGCGAGGTGGCCCAGCTTCCTGTGCGGGGCTACGTCCGGCTCGACGGCCAGCGCTGGCGCTCGATGGCCGACTTGAGGGTCGTCGCGACAGACCGGGTGCGGCAGGCCGCTCGGGGCGCTGATCTGCTGATTCTGCGGGGCGATCCGGGACCGGTGGCCGAGGGAAGCGGCGCGCGCGGCGTGTGGCGGTGGCCCAGCGGTGAGACCGGAGCTGCACGCACGGCGGGAGACTGGTACCTGGCGGGATCGGAGGTGTCACCCATCGCGGGGGCATTCGTCGGTCAGCCGGTGGACTCCTACCCGCCCGCGACCCAGCTAGTACCCCTGGAGACGGTGCCGGGCGACTGGATCGGCCTCACCGCGCAGCTCGGCAGGAGGGGGGCGGCGCGTCCCGCCGTCGTGGGTCGGCAGCGTGGGAGGGTGCGGACGGTCCTGGTCGGTGCCGAGGGTCTCTGGCGCTGGGCGTTCCGTGGAGGTCCGAGCGAGCAGAGCTATCGCACCTGGGTCGCCTCGACGGCGAGCTGGCTGCTCGGTGGGGGCGACTCGGCGCGGGGCGTCGCTGCGCCCATCCGCCCGGTCGTGCAGAACGGCCGACCGGTGGTCTTCGAGTGGACCGGTCGCGGCGCCGCAGTTCCGACGGCAGTGGCCTGGATCGGCTCGGAAGGACCACGCGAGGACACGCTGCGATTCGATGGCGCCGGGCGCGCCGGTGTCCTGCTCCCGCCGGGTGAATACCGATACCGACTCACCGGGGGCGGCGGCGGAGCGGTCGGGGTGGAGGAGTTCAGCGACGAGCTGCTTCCGTCGCCGGTGACGCTGACGTCCCGCCCCGCGAGCATGCCGCCGGCGGAGGGACACAGCGCCGCGCGCGACTGGCTCTGGCTCTTCGCCCTGGCCGTCGCCGCACTGGGCATGGAATGGGTCGCGCGCCGACGCCTCGGGCTGCGATGACGGGGTGTTAGGATTCAGCATGGCTGACGGCAGAATGAAGGATCGCAATGAAGGCTTGTGGACGCGGATCAAGCGGTTCGCGCTCACCGACGTCGGCGCGCTCGTGCGCGGGCTCAATGCCGACGATCTCGAGCGCATGGAGCGGGTGCTGATCGAGGCCGATTTCGGCGTGCCGGCAACGATGGAGCTGACCCAGGCGCTCGAAGACGAGGTGCGGAAAGGGAAGGTCAAGACCGAGCAGGATCTCCGGGTGGCGCTGGAAAGCCGCCTGGCCGCCTTGCTCGATGGCTCCAGGGATCCGGGCGCCATCGCCCAAAGCGCCGACGGTCCCACGGTCATTCTGCTGATCGGCGTCAACGGCACCGGCAAGACCACCACCGCGGCCAAGCTCGCTCGCCGACTGCAGCGGGAAGGGCGAAAGGTGCTGCTGGCCGCGGCGGATACCTACCGGGCCGGCGCCATCGGGCAGCTCCAGGTATGGGCCGAACGCATCGGGGTGCCCTGCGTCGCCGGCGCGCCCGGCGGGGATCCGGCGGCCGTGGCATTCGACGCGATCGAGGCCGCGAGCTCGCGTGGGCTCGACACCGTGATCATCGACACGGCCGGGCGTCTCCACACGCAGGAGGGTCTCATGGACGAGCTGCGCAAGGTGGTGCGGGTCGTCGCCCGGCGCCTTCCCGGCGCGCCCCATGAGATTCTATTGGTTCTCGACGGCACCGTCGGGCAGAACGCCATCCAGCAGGGTCGGTTGTTCGTGGAGGCGGTCTCGCCGACGGGGGTCGTGGTCACCAAGCTCGACGGCACCGCCCGAGGTGGAGCGGTCACGGCCTTGAGGCGAGAGCTGGGGCTGCCCATCCGCTTCATCGGGGTCGGGGAGTCACTCGATGACCTGAATGCGTTCGACGCCAGGCGGTTCGCGGAACACCTGCTGACTGGATCGTCCTAGACCCTCGAACCGAGGGACCCCTCCGGCCCATGCCCCAGACACCCGCGTCCCGACCAGGTGCCCGAGCCTCGTCCGGGGTGCGTCTGGACACGCCCGTCAAGTTCCTCAAGGGGATCGGCGAGCGGCGCGCCGAGCAGCTCGAGCGGCTCGGCATCCGCACCGCGCAGGACCTGCTCTGGCACCTCCCCCACCGATACGTCGACGCGTCGTCCGTGACACCACTCGCCCGCGCCGAAATCGGCCAGGAGGTGGCGTGCGTCGGGCGAGTGGTGGCGAAAGGCGTGGTTCCGACCCGGCGGGGGCTCCGAATTTTTCATGCCGTGCTGCGCGATGACAGTGGTGTGCTCGAATGCGTGTGGCCGGGCCAGGCGTTTCTCGATCGGACGATCGAGGTGGGACAGACACTGCTCGTGTCGGGCCCCGTGCGCTTCTATCATGGGAGGCAGCTCGCTCCACGGGAGTACATCGTGCTCGCCGAAGCCGAGGGTGAGCCGGATCCGCTGGCGGCGGGCAAGGTCCTGCCGGTCTACCCCGCGACCGAAGGATTGAGCCACCGGATCATCCGGACTCTGGTCGAGCGGCACCTCGATCCGCTCATCGCACTGTCGCGCGATCCGATGCCCGAGTCGGTGCGCACCGCCGCCGGACTGGCCACCCTGGCCGAGGCGTTGCGAGCGGTGCACCGGCCGACCTCGGTTGAGGAGGCCGAGCGGGGACGCCGCCGACTGGCGTTCGACGAGCTGCTCGACCTCCAGCTGATGCTGATCCGGGCGCGGACCGTGGCCAAGCGCCAGCGAGTCGGTATCGCCTTCGAGGTGAAGCGCGACCTGACGAGCCGGCTCCGTCAGGCGCTGCCCTGGACCCTCACGGCGGATCAGCAGCGCGCCCTCCGCGAGATCACCGCCGACATGACCGCGCCCGACCGCATGCACCGGCTGCTGATGGGCGACGTGGGGACCGGCAAGACGGTGGTGGCGCTCTTCGCCATGCTGCTGGCGGTGGAGAACGACTTCCAGGCCGCGCTGATGGCGCCGACCGAGCTGCTGGCGGAGCAGCATGCCGCCACGCTCACCATGCTGCTCGAGCCGCTGGGCATCCGCCCCGAGCTGCTTCTCGGCCGTCAGACTGCGGCCGAGAAGACGGCGGTGCGCGCCCGGCTCGCCTCGGGACAGTCTCGACTGGCTGTTGGCACCCATGCCCTCATGCAGGAGAGCGTCTCGTTCCGGCGGCTGGGGCTCGTGGTCATCGACGAGCAGCATCGTTTCGGCGTGGAGCAGCGGGCCGCCCTCATCGGGAAGGGCGCCGCCCCCGACGTCCTGCTGCTCACCGCGACGCCGATCCCGCGCTCGCTCGCGCTCACGCTGTACGGCGATCTCGACGTCTCGACGCTTCGGGAGCGGCCGCCCGGGCGAGGCCCCGTCCGCACCGCCCTCCGGACCGCGAGCCAGCGGGAGAAGGTTTTCGACTTCGTGCGGCAGGAGTGCACCCACAGCCGGCAGGCGTACGTCGTCCTGCCCGTGATCGAGGAATCGGAGAAGGCGGACCTCCGCGCGGCCACGACGATGGCGCAGTCGCTGGCGGCCCGGTGGCCCGAGCTCGCGGTCGGGCTGGTGCATGGCCGGATGAAGGCGGAGGAGCGGGACGAGACGATGCGGCGCTTCCGCGCGGGAGACTTGGCCGCACTCGTGGCCACCACCGTGATCGAGGTCGGCATCGACGTTCCCAACGCGACGGTGATGGTGATCGACCATCCCGAGCGCTTCGGGCTCGCCCAGCTGCACCAGCTGCGGGGACGGATCGGGAGAGGGTCGGAGGAGAGCTACTGCATTCTGCTCGCGGACGGCCCGGGCTTCGACCGACTTCGGGCCTTTGCCGCGACCGACGACGGATTCAAGATCGCGGAGCTGGATCTGGCGGAGCGGGGGATGGGCGATCTGATCGGGGCCCGGCAGTCGGGCGGGTTCGAGCTCCGCCACGCCCGCCTCCCGATCGACGAGGACCTGCTCGTCACGGGCTCGCGAGCTCGCCACGCGACTGATCGAGGCCGACCCGGCATTGCAGCGGTCGGAGCACCAGCCGCTCCGGGAACGCGCGGTCTCGCGCTATCCGAGGGCCGTGGAATTGTTCCGGGTGGGGTAGGGCCGCCCGTCCGGAGCCGTCACCATGGCACCCGGATACCAACACCGGTCGCGTGCCTCAGACTCCGCACCTCGGGCTCGAAGGGGATGTTGTCAGGCTTGTGGGTCTTCCGCGTCATCTCCAGCACGAACAGCGCGGCCGCGCCCAGCAGCACGGTTTCCCCGGCGATCAGCCAGCGGCGCGCGCTGCGGTCGTTGTGCAACGAGGTCTGGTAGAAGCCCTCGATCTCGCGATCGGCGTAGTCCCCGTCCGGCCCCAGGATGCAGCGGCTGGAATCGAGGAAGCACGCATTCTCGACGGCGTCGAACGCGTCGTCGGCCCGGTTGTGCGCCCGGGCGGCGAGCAGATTCATGCCGATGGCCCCGGCGGCCAGCGCCCACTTGCCGTAGCGGATCAGCGGTCCGCTCTGTTGCGCCTGGGCGACGCCGTTGGAGAGGCACAACAATGCCAGCGCGGCGGTCAGGGCTCTCGTCATTGCCGATACCGGTGAAGGTCGCCGTTGCCGCCGATGGCGATGAGTCCGTCCTCCAGAGCGATGGGTCCGAGCTCGATCGGCCGCCAGAGCTGAACCCGCCACACTTCCTTGCCGTCCGGCCGGAACGCGCGGACGGTGCCGTCCGCTCCGCCGAGGAGGAGCTCGCCATTGATGGCCATGACCGGCGCCGTCACGGCCCAGTCCAGCTCGACCAACCGCTCCCCGACGGGCGCCGTCCCGGGCCCGATGCGGTACAGCGTTCCGCGCCGGCTCACGGCGTAGAGGGTGTCGCCCAGTGCGGCCGGTGATCCGAGCACCGGCGCGTCGAGGCGGACGCTCCACCGCTGGACCAGGTCCGCGGTGCCGAGTGCCACCACCTGGCTGTCGGTTGTACCCGCCACGAGCGCATCGCCTCGGGTCAGCCAAGGCGACACGATCGTACCCGGCGAGCGCACGCGATGCGTCACGACGCCGTTCTCCGCCTGGAGACGGTAGATCGAGTCCACCGCGGCGACGATCACGCCACCGTCCCCGGTCGCCAGGGGCGCGATCCGCGCCATCCCCATCCCCCGCCGCCACCGCACGGACCCGTCCCGGGCGTTCAGTCCAATCAAAGCGCCTCGCTGGGCGGACACGATGATCGTCCCGCCCGCGATCGTGAGGGGGGCTGCCACAGGCCCGGTCTTGCTCCGCCAGATCCGCTTGCCCGTCGCGCGGTGGAGGGCGTACACCCGACCCTCGGGCCTCGAGCTGGCCGCGTAGACCGTATCGCCCGAGACGAGCACTCCGCCGGCGATCAGCCCGGACAGCCGGCTGGACCAGAGAACGGCCCCGGTGGCGAGGTCCACCGCGTACACCTTCCGATCGACGCCAGCCCCGTAGATCCGGTCGCCGTCGATCACCAGCCTGCCGGTGAGCCGGCGGCCGGCCCGCGTCGCCCAGACCTGCGTCGGGGCTGCAGCGGATGCCACGCCGTCGACCATCGGGGTGGCCGGTGGTGGACGATAGGCGGTGCAGGCCGCGTTGACGCTCCCCAGGAGGAGGACTAGACTCAACGCTCCGCGCTTCACCCTTCCCCCGCACACGGACGAGACATGCCGGCGGTCCAGATCAGCGAGCTGCGCGCGCACGCCGGCGAGACGGTGACCTTGCGCGGCTGGGTGGTCACCACCCGGTCGAGCGGGAAGATCGCGTTCGTCGTCCTGCGCGATGGCTCGGGCATGGTGCAAGGGGTCCTATCCAAGAAGGAAGTGCCGGACTCCGTCTGGAGCGCGTTCGCCGCCCTGACGCAGGAGGCGAGCGTGGCGCTGACAGGGCTCGTGCGCGAGGAGCCGCGCTCCCCGGGTGGGTTCGAGCTGACGGTGACCGGTCTCGAGCTGCTCGGCCCGAGCCACGAGTACCCGATCACCCCTAAAGAGCATGGGACGACTTTCCTCTTCGAGCATAGACACCTCTGGCTCCGAAGCCGGAAGCAGGCCGCCGTGGCCCGCGTGCGTCACGAGGTCGAGCAGGCCATCCGTGACTACTTCTACGACGGCGGCTTCACCCTGGTGGATACGCCGATCCTGACCGGCGCGATCGGTGAGGAAGCGGGAAACCTCTTCGCGACCGAGTACTTCGACCTGGGCAAGGCCTACCTCGCGCAGACCGGACAGCTCTACGTCGAGGCCGCCGCCGCAGCCTTCGGCAAGGTCTACTGCTTCGGCCCCACCTTCCGGGCGGAGAAGTCGAAGACCCGGCGACACCTGACCGAGTTCTGGATGGTCGAGCCGGAGGTGGCGTTCAACGACTCGGACGCCAACATGCGGTTGCAGGAGTCGTTCGTCAGCTCCATCGTGGCCCGGGCGCTCGACCGCCGCAAGGAAGAGCTCAAGGAGCTCGAGCGCGACGTGGCGCCGCTGGAGCGGGTGACGGCTCCGTTCCCTCGAATCTCCTACACCGACGCGGTCGCCCGGCTCAACGCGCTCGGATCCGACCTCGTGTGGGGCTCCGACCTCGGGGGCGACGACGAAACGCTCCTGGCGAAGGAGTACGACCGGCCGGTCTTCGTCTACAATTACCCGAAGCAGGTGAAGGCCTTCTACATGAAGGAAAACCCGGACGACCCGCGGACGGTACTCAACAACGACTGTCTGGCGCCCGAGGGATACGGTGAGATCATCGGGGGCTCACAGCGGGAAGACGATCACGATCGACTGCTGGCCCGCATCCACGAGCAGGGGCTCGATCCCGAGGTCTACCGCTGGTATCTCGACCTCCGGAAGTATGGCACCTTCGTTCACTCGGGGTTCGGGCTCGGATTGGAGCGGACCGTCGCGTGGATCTGCGGCATTCCTCACGTCAGGGAAGCCATCGCCTTTCCCCGTCAGATTCACCGCCTCTATCCCTGACTCCTCGCGGCCTTCACCTCGTCCCACAAGCCGTCCAGCACCTCCAGCCCCGCCGAATCCAGGTCGATGCCGCGCTCCGCGCAGAGCGCCTCGACCGCCTCGAACCGATCGCTGAACTTGCGGCTGGCTCCGTCGAGGGCGGTGCCGGGCTGCACGCCTGCCTTCCGGGCCAGGTTGACGACCGCGAACAGGAGGTCGCCGATCTCGTCGCGAAGCCGCTCACGCTGGTCGCCCGAGGGCGAAAGCTCCCGCTCGACCTCGGCGAGCTCCTCGCGGACCTTGGCGAGCGGGCCTTCCACGTCCGGCCAGTCGAAACCCACGGAAGCCGCGCGCTCCTGGAGACGGAAGGCCTTGAGCAGCGGTGGCAGGGTCTGCACGATACCGGCCAGGGTCTTGCCGCGGCGCTCCCGACGCTTGATCCGCTCCCACGGTTCGGCGTCACCGAGATCGAAGAGGTGCGGGTGGCGGCGCCGCATCTTCTGCTCCAGCCGTTCGGCGACGTCGGCCGCGACGAACTCCCGCCGCTCCTCCGCGATCACCAGCTGGAACGCCAGGTGGAGCAGGAGATCGCTCAGCTCGTCACGGATCGGCTCGGGGTCGCCCTCGCCCAAGGCCTGGTCGAGCTCCAGGACTTCCTCGACCAGGTAGGGGCGGAGCGTCTCACGGGTCTGCGCGCGGTCCCAGGGGCATCGGCTCCGGAGATCGCGCACCATCGCGAGAGCACGTCCAAGCGCTGAATTCTCTTGCATTTACCCCCCGCGCCCCGTTAGATTCGCGCCGCTTTGTCCATGACCTCTCCGACCGACACGACCCGCGCCTGGGTCGACATCGACCTCCGCGCCCTGGTGGCCAACGCGCGCACCATCGCCGACGTGTCTCACGCCCGCCTCCTGCCGATGGTCAAAGCTAACGGCTACGGATTGGGAGCAGTTGCGGTCGCCGGGGCGCTCGAGTCCCTGGATCCGTGGGGCTACGGCGTGGCCACGGTAGGCGAGGCCACGGCACTCCGGGCCGGCGGAATCGAGCGGCCCCTTCTCGTGGTCAGCCCGCTCACCGATGAGACCCTGGAGGCGACCAGCGAGCACCAGCTTCGCCCGGTGATCGGCGACCCCGCCATGCTTCGGCGCTGGCTGTCACGCTCGAGCGGTCCGTTTCACCTCGAGATCGACACCGGGATGAGCCGCGCGGGGATCCGGTGGAACGATTCAGGGGGCCTGGCAGACGCGGCGTCGGCGCTTCGCGACGCCGGCGGCTGGGAGGGCGTCTTCACCCACTTTCACTCGGCGGACAGCGATTCGGGATCGGTGGCGACGCAGTGGAGCCGGTTCCAGTCGGCCATTGCCGCGCTTCCCCAGCGCACGGTGCTGGTGCACGCAGCCAACAGTGCCGCGTCCCTCCGCGGTCGAGACTACGCCGCCGATCTGGTCCGACCCGGGATCTTCCTGTACGGCGGGAGCGCCGGTGCAGGGAAGCCGGCGCCTCGGCCGGTGGCGGCGCTGCGGGCCCGGGTGGTGGCGGTCCGACGGATCGCGGCGGGAGAGAGCGTGAGCTATGGCGGCACCTGGTCCACACCGCGCGACACCACCATCGCCACCCTCGGTATCGGGTACGCCGACGGGATGCTGCGGGCTGCCGGCCGGGGCAAGGACGATGCCCCGCGCGAGGTGGAGCTGCGCGGTCGGCGCGTGCCCGTGGTGGGACGGGTGACGATGGACATGACCATGGTCACCGTGGACGATGGCGCGGTGTCCATCGGCGACATCGCCACGATCTTCGGCGGACTGGTGTCGCTCGACGAGCAGGCCGCCCGAGCCTGGACGATCTCCTACGAGCTGCTGACCGCCCTCGGCCACCGCCTGCCGCGGCGGTACCGGTGAGCCGACGCGCCGCGATCATCGTTCTCGACGGCGTGGGGATCGGTCCCGCGAAGGACACGGACGCGTACGGAGACCGGGGCAGCGACACCCTCGGCAACGTCGCCCGGCAGGCCCGCCTGTCTTTGCCGAGGTTGGCGGCGCTCGGCCTCGGGCGCTGCGCCTCGCTGCCAGGGGTGCCGGCGGTGGAGACTCCGTCCGCGGCGTACGGAATCTGCGAGCCGGTGAGCCCGGGGAAGGACAGCACGACCGGGCATTGGGAGATCTGCGGCCTCACCCTCGCCCAGCCGTTCCCGGTCTATCCAGGAGGGTTTCCCGCGGCGGTGGTGGATGAATTCGCACGGCTCACGGGCCGGGGGGTGTTGGGTAACGTCGCGGCGTCCGGGACCGGCATTCTGGACACCCATGGCGAGGAGCATTGCCGCACCGGTCGGTGGATCGTGTACACCTCCGCCGACAGCGTTTTCCAGATCGCGGCCCACGAGGACACCGTCCCCGTCGCCGAGCTGTACGCGGCGTGCGAGCAGGCCAGGCGTCTGCTTCAGGGCGAGCACGGCGTCTCCCGTATCATTGCGCGCCCCTTTGTGGGCAAGCCGGGGGCCTGGTCTCGGACGCCCCGCCGCAAGGACTACAGCCTGCCGCCGCCGGGGCCGACATTGCTGGACCGCCTCGCCGAGCGGCACATCCCCCGCGTGGGTGTGGGCAAGGTGGACGACCTGTTCGCGGGACGGGGGATCTCGAGCATCCACACGGCGACGAACGCCGATGCCTACACGTTGATCGAAGGTGCTCTGCTGGCGATGGAGCGCGGTCTGCTGCTGGCCAACGTGATCGAGTTCGACCAGACGTGGGGCCATCGGAACGACGTGCCGGGCTTCGTGCGCGGCCTCGAGGAGCTGGATCGCCGGTTGCCCCGGCTGCTGGCCCCGGTTCGGCCGGATGACCTCGTTATCTTTACCGCCGATCACGGCAACGACCCGACGACGCCGTCCACGGATCATTCGCGCGAGGTGGTGCCGCTGCTCGTCACCGGCCCGCGCATCCGGCCGGTCGATCTGGGCCGACGCGCCACGATGGCGGACATCGGCCAGACCGTGGCCGAGTTTCTCGGGGTGCCCGCGCTGTCGACGGGCACCTCCTTCCTGACCGAGGTCTGGATTGACTGACCCCCTGGTGCACGCGGCGCGCGCCGCTCAGGCGCGAGCCTACGCCCCGTACTCGAACTTCCGCGTCGGTGCGGCGCTCGAGAGCGAGGGCGGAGAGATCTACGTCGGCTGCAACGTCGAGAATGCGTCCTACGGACTGACCATCTGCGCGGAGCGGGCGGCGGTCTGCGCCGCGGTGGCGGCGGGGGCGCAGCGCTTCCGCCGAGCGGTGGTCGTGACGGACGCGGACCCGCCCGCGGCGCCATGCGGCGCGTGCCGCCAGGTGCTGGCCGAATTCGGCCGGGACCTGCGGGTGGATGCGGTCGGCCGAAAGGCGACCGCGAGCTGGACGATGGCGGAGCTCCTCCCCTCGGCATTCGGCCGGGACCAGCTGTCGTGAGGCGCGGTCTCGGATGGCTCACCGCCCTCGCGGCCCTCGGGGTGGTGAATGTCGGTTGCCAGGAGCGGCTCACGGCCCCCGCCGACTGTCCCGCGCTCTGTCCCGGCGGCGAGGTCCGTGTCTTCGACACCGTGCTGACCCCACTCCCCAACTCGGACACCAGCTACACCGGATACGTGGCCAGGACCTCGCCCGGCGCGCTGCTCGTGTCGAACGGGTTGCCGGCGTCCCAGGACCGCGCGGTCTACCGATTCAATGCCCGGCCCGACTCGATCGATGTTCGCGACACGCTGCGGCCGTACGTGGTGGACTCCGCCCTGCTGTCGCTCAACCTGATCGCGCGCGACACCGCGGTGAACGGGCTCAAGCTGTACCTCTACCGGATCGACCCCGGGGTGGACATCGACGACACCTTCGCGTCCATCACCCAGCAGCTGGTGCCGGCCGCCATCATCGACAGCGTCCTGGTGGCCGACAGCGTGACGTCCGGCCTGGTGCAGACCGTGCTCCGCGGAGCGGACGTCGCCAAGGTGGCGCTGCCGACCGGAGCGGGAGGCGTGCTCGCCGTCGGCATCGCCATGGCGGCCGACCAACCCACCGGTGTGCGCATCGGCTCCTCCGCCTCCGGTACCGGTGCCACGTTCATCAGCTACGTCACGGTGGACGTGCCGGACACCGGTTCGGTCCGCCGGCAGAGTCTGACGAGGGCGCCGGCCTTCAACGCGTACTTCACCGAGGCTCCGCTCGTTCCGGACCCCGCGTTTCTCACCGTCGGCGGCGAGCCGTCCTCGCGCGCGCTGCTCCGCTTCGACCTGCCGGAGCCGATCGAGGACTCCGCCACCATCGTCCGCGCCACGCTCGAGCTGATACCGCAGTCGCCGATGCTGGGCCTCCCGGGCGATCCGGCGCTGCTGCAGGCCAAGGCGCTGCTCGCGGACCTGGGAGCCAAGTCACCGGTCACCATGGACGAACGCTTCATCACGGCCGACACGCTGGCCGTCGGCGGAACGGACACAGTCCGACTGGACATGACGCCGCTGGTGCGCCTGTGGCAGGCGTCCACCGAGCGGCCTGAAGCGGTGTTCCTGTCGCTCCTGCCCGAGGCGGGAAGCTTCACGCGTCCCGTGTTCGGCTCCACTCGATCGGGAACGGTCGGGGCGCCACGCCTTCGGATCACCTACCTCAAGCCCTTCCCCTTCGAGAACCCGTAAGTGCGACGCCTCTTCGTCATCGGTCTTCTGGCGCTCTCGCCGGCCACAGTGGTCGCCCAGGCCTCGCAGTTCGGCGTGCGCGGACTCGGTGTGCCGGGTCGGGCACTCTCGACTCGCGCGCTCGGCACCTCCGGCGCGTTCGGCATGTTCGACGCGGAATCGGGGCTCAACCCGGCGTCGTTGAGCGGTCTGGTCGCCATGACTGCAAATTTCAACGCGATGCAGTCCTACCGGACCGCGGAGAATACCGCCGGCTCGGAGTCGCTCCGCGACACCCGTTTCCCCTACGTCGCCGTCGGCGGGCCGATCCGAACCACGCCATTGGTGGTCGGGATCGGGTACTCGACCTACACCAACCGTGACTTCACGATCGCCACCCGGGACACGGTCGAGCTGCGGGACGTGCTGGTGCCGGTGGACGACACCCTCTCGAGTCGGGGGGGGCTGAGCGACCTCCGGCTGGGCGCCTCCTACAAGCTGAAGGAGCGAACCGTCCTCGGCGGCGCGTTCCACATCATTACCGGCTCCAATCGACTCGAGTCGCACCGGACCTTCGCCGACGCGCAGTATCTGCCGGTGGAGCAGAGCGCGGAGCTCTCATACGCCGGTGTCGGCATCGGCGTCGGCGTGGTCCAGCAGATGGGCTCGCGGCTCTGGGTGGCGGCCATCGCCCGGGGCGACAGCAAAGCCATCGTGGACCGCGATTCGGCGCGGGCATCGCAGGTGGACCTCCCGTACACGCTGGGCGCCGCGGTCCGGTGGAATGCGAGCGCCAAGCTCGACCTGGCCGGGCACGGCATCTTCCGGACCTGGTCCGGCGCCAACAGTGACCTCCTGGCCTCGGGTGGCACGGGCGCCGACAACACCTTCGAGGCCGCCGTCGGCGGTGAATACATCGGCGACCCCCGGCGTCCGTATCGGCGCCCGATTCGCTTCGGTGCCCACTACGCCACGCTGCCTTTCCCGATCCAGCCCGGCGTGCAGCCCACCGAGTTCGGCGTCTCGGTCGGCAGCGGGATCCGGTTCGCCCAGGACCGGGCCGGGATCGATCTGGCCGTGGAGCATCTCTGGCGCTCGGCCGGGGACTTCAAGGAGCGGGCGTTCGTGATCTCCTTCGGGGTCGGCGTCCGGCCCTGAGGGCGCACGCTGCCGCGCGCCGCTCCGCCCGCTATCTTCTCCCCATGGTCAAGCGCGTCTACATCGAGACTTACGGCTGCCAGATGAACGTGGCCGACTCCGAGCTGATGTTCGGACTGCTCGGTCGGGAGGGCTACGAGCGCACGGCACAGCCGGACGATGCGGACGTGATGCTGGTCAACACCTGCGCGGTGCGCGACCATGCCGAGCAGCGGGTGATCGGGCGGGTCGGGGAGCTGCAGCGCTACAAGCGCGCGGGTGCCGTGCTGGGCGTGGTGGGATGCATGGCGCAGCGTCTGGGCCCGAAACTCCTGGCCCAGGTGCCGCGGGTCGACCTGGTGGTCGGTCCCGATGCCTATCGCAATCTGGGGCAGCTCATCGGGCTCGCGGGGGCGGGGCAGCGATTGACCGACACCGAGTTCCGGTCCTGGGAGCACTACGAGGACGTCCCCGCGGTGCGGGAGAAGGGTCCGACGGCGTTCGTCACGGTACAGCGCGGCTGCGACTACCGCTGCACCTTCTGCATCGTGCCCCAGACTCGTGGGCCGGAGCGCAGCCGCCGACTCGCCGACGTGGTCGCGGAGATCCGCGGCCTGGCGGAGCGGGGAACCACCGAAGTCACGCTCCTGGGGCAGACGGTCAACTCGTACCACGACGGCGACCACGATTTCGCCGATCTGCTGCGCGCCGTAGGAGAGGTGGATGGGATTCGCCGGCTGCGATTCACCAGCCCCTATCCCACCGACTTCACGCCGCGGGTCATCGCCGCCATGGCCGACACGGCCGCCGTGTGCGAGCACGTGCATCTCCCGGTGCAGAGCGGCTCCAACGCGGTGCTGCGGCGGATGCTGCGGCGGTACACGCGGGAGCGCTATCTCGAGGTGATGGCCGACCTGCGGGCCGCCATGCCTGGGATGACGTTCTCCACCGACATCATCGTCGGGTTCCCGGGCGAGACCGAGGCGCAGTTCGAGGAGACGCTGAGTCTCGTCACCGAGGCCGATTTCGACGATGCCTACACGTTCAAGTATTCGGTCCGGGAGGGCACGCCCGCCGTGCGGCTCCAGGATCACGTGGACGACGCCGTCGGCTCGGAGCGGTTGGCGCGCCTCATCGAGGCCGTCCGGGGCAACGCCCGGCGCAAGCGTCTCTCCCGCCTCGGCGAGGAGCACGAGGTGCTCGTCGAGCGCCGAGCCAAGCGGGGTCACCTCATGCTCGCGCGCACGCGCACCAATCACCTGGTCCTGGTCGACCTCCCGGGGGAAACCGTCGGCGAATATCATCGCGTCCGACTCAGCGGTACCACCGGCTCCACCTTCACCGGCGCGGTGGTCACACCGGCCCTGGCGGTCCTGTGATCCACAATCTGGTCGAGGAGCACGTCGTCGCGGCATACGACGCGATGCGGCCTCATTTCCCCGACTTCTGCGGCTGCGTGATCTGCCGCGAAGACGCTCTCGTCTACGCCCTCAATCGCATTCCGGCCCGGTACGTCTCGAGCACGACGGGATCCGTCGTGACCGAGGTCAACCTGGAGAAAGAACAGAGCCGCGCGGCCATCGAGGTGGCGATGATGGATGGGCTCCGCAAGATCACGCTCGCGCCCAGGTGCGGGCGCAAGGGGAAAGCCGGGTCCAGCTAAGCGTCGGGCCGCGGTGAGGCCGCGGCCCGCCATCGTCTTCTCGGTAGGGTATTGGGCCGGTCTCGCGACCGGCCTTCTGCATTTCGGGAGCCCGCTCGGCGTGGGAACGGTGGCGCTCGCTGTGGCCCTCGCCCGGTTCCCGTTCGGATCGTTGGCTGCCGGCGGCCTGCTGGCCGGCCGCGTCAGCGGAGAAGTCGCCGCTGCCGTGGATCGGACGCAGTGCGCCTCCCGCTTCCCCACGGGAGCGGTCCGGCTTCGCGTCCGCGTTCTGGAGCCAACGGACGTGGGCGGCGGCCGCGTCGCGGTGAAACCCCACGCTGACTGTCGCGGCCCCGTGGCGGCTTCCTGGGCCCGTGGGCGGCCGGTGCTGGCCGGTCAGGTTGCCCTGGTCGAGGGCCGGTGGGTCCCGCGCCCCGGGCTCGGCGGGCGTCCCGGCGGCATGCTCGTGATCGACAAGGCGAGCCTTCTCCAAGCGAGGCCGGGGCCGGCGGATCGTCTCAACAACTATCTCTACGCGGCGAGCCATCGCTTGTATGGCGAGCGCGCCGGGATGATCGATGCGCTGATCCTCGGCCGCAGAGGCGGCATCGATCGCGCGTTGCAGGATCAATTCGCACGCGCCGGCCTGGTCCACCTGCTCTCGATCTCCGGCTTTCACGTCGGGCTCATCACGGCCTGGGTGTTCCTCTCCGGCCGGCTCGCACGGCTCAGCCGGTCCCACGCGCTCATCCTCGCCGCCGCCGTCAGCGCGGCGTACGTCGCCTTTCTCGGCTGGCCGGCCCCCGCGGCGCGGGCGGCCGCCCTCGCGGCGGTGCTCGCCCGCTGCCGGACGGGGCAGCGCCACGTTCAGCCCGACTCGTTGCTCGCCGCCACCTGCCTCCTGGTACTGCTTGTCGATCCTTGGGCCGCGCTCGACCTCGGAGGGTGGCTCTCCGCCGCCGCGCTCTGGGGAGCCTCGCATTTCAGCCGGTGGTCGGATCGAGTGTTCGGCACTGGCTTCCTGGCGCGAACCGCCGCGTCCTCACTCGGCGCCACGCTCGCGACGGCCCCGATCACGGCAGCTTTCCTTGGCACGGTCGCGCTGGCCGGGCTGATCCTCAACTTCCCGGCCATTCCCGTCGCGGCGGTCGCGGTCCCAGGCGTCCTGGCCAGCTTGATCCTCGATGGGATATGGCCAGCCGCCGCAGAGGCGCTTGCCGCCGGTTCGGGCCTGGGCCTGCACGTTCTGGAGTGGTGCGCGGTCGCGGGGGCGGCCATCCCCGCCGGTCACTTCCAGCTCGAGTCGTTCTCCGTCCAGGCCGTCGTTCCGTGGGTCGGGCTGCTGGCTGTGGCGCTGTGGGTCATCGGCGACCGCAACACCGCGGGGGAGGCGGCCCGGCGGCTCGCGTGGAGCGGAACCGCGGCCGCCTGGCTGCACCTGTTGGCTCGCATGCCGCTCGCGTCGCCTGACGGGGGTCGTGGCCTCGCGTTACATTTTCTCGACGTGGGGCAAGGGGACGGGGCGGCGGTCCGGACTCCCGGCGGGCACTGGCTCGTCATCGACGCCGGGCCCGCCGGGGAGCGAGACGATGCGGGGCGGCGGGTGGTGGTGCCGTTTCTGGAGCGGCATGGCGTCCGCGCCCTGTCCGCGCTCGTCGTCTCCCACCCGCACGCCGACCACATGGGTGGCGTGGGGTCGGTCCTCCGCCGGTTCCCGGTGGGGGTGGTAGTCGAACCCGCCGGTCCGTTCGCGGATCCGTCCTACGCGGCGATGCTCACGCGCCTCGACCGTGACGGCATCAGATGGCACCCGGCCCGCTCGGGGGAGCGCTTCGTCCTGGACCGGGTGACCTTCACGGTGCTGCATCCGGCGGCCGATTGGGTGGGGTGGGGAACCGACGTGAACGAGGACTCGGTCGTCCTGCTCGTCACCTACGGCGACTTCGAGGCCTTGTTCACCGGTGATGCCGGATTCCCGGCCGAGGCGGCGCTCCGGGGTGCGATGCGTCGGGTGGACCTCCTGAAGGTGGGGCACCACGGCAGTCGCGGCAGCACGGGGGAGGAACTGCTCGATTCGCTCGATGCGGTGGCCGCCGTGGTCTCCGTCGGGCGAAACGACTATGGGCACCCGGCGCCGGCCACGCTGGCTCGTCTGGCCGCCCATGGTGTGCGGGTGTTCCGCACCGACCGGGATGGCCAGATCACCGTCACCACCGATGGCAGCAGCATGACGATCTCGTCCGCACAGGGCGACCTGACGTATCCGGTGAAGCGCGCGGACTAGCGCATCACGTCCATCGAATCATTACCCGGGGGCTTCGTGCAGACGTCCGTCACCACCATCGAGCGCTTCATCTTCGATCAGGAGCACCGGTATCCCGAGGCGACCGGCGAGCTGTCGAACCTGCTCTACGACATCGCCCTCGCGGCCAAGATCATCGCGGCGGCGATCCGGCGGGCCGGCCTGGTCAACATCCTGGGGACGGCCGGCGCCAAGAACGTGCAGGGCGAAGAGCAGCAGAAGCTCGACGTCATCGCCAACGAGACGATCAAGAACTGCCTCAATCACACCGGCCGGGTCTGTGTGATGGGCTCGGAGGAAGACGAGGAAATCGTCCCGGTCCCTCCCGAGTATCCGGTCGGCAAATACGCGGTGCTCTTCGATCCCCTCGATGGCTCCTCCAACATCGACGTGAACGCGGCGGTCGGAACGATCTTCAGCATCTACCGCCGCGTGAGCATGGAGGGCCGCGGCACGGTGGCGGATGTCCTGCAGCCCGGGTGCAAGCAGGTGGCGGCCGGCTACGTGATGTACGGCTCCAGCACCATGCTGGTCTACACCACGGGGCAGGGCGTGCACGGATTCACGCTCGACCCCACGATCGGTGAATTCCTCCTGTCCCACCCCAAGATCGTCACGCCGCGCATCGGCATGTATTACAGCGTGAACGAGAGCAACTTCGGCCGGTGGGATCGCTCGATGCAGTCGGCGGTCCGCGGTCTCAAGGGCGACACGCCCGATCTCATGAAGCCCAAGAACAGTCGGTATGTCGGATCGCTGGTCGCCGACTTTCACCGGAACCTCATCGCGGGCGGGATCTTCCTCTATCCCAGCGACACGCGAAATCCTCAGGGCAAGCTCCGGCTGCTCTACGAGGGCAGCCCCATGGCCTTCATCGCCGAGCAGGCCGAGGGCTCCGCGACCGACGGCCTCAATCGGATCCTCGACATCATCCCCCACCATCTCCATCAGCGCACCCCGCTGGTGATCGGAAGCCGCGAAGACGTCGGGTTCGTCGCCGATGCCCTGCGGCGCGTGGAGTCGGTGCGCGCTAGCGGGCCAGTCGTTCAGCCGGCGCTGTGAAGAAGGTTTACGGCCCGGAGGACTGGGCCGGGGACCCGGCTCGCGACCTGGGCCGCCCGGGCGAGTTCCCCTTCACCCGCGGCGTGTATCCGGAGATGTATGCCGGCCGGCTCTGGACGATGCGCCAGTACGCCGGCTTCGGCACCGCCCGCGAGACCAACCTGCGTTTCCGCCAGCTCCTCGCCGCCGGCCAGAGCGGGCTCTCGACCGCGTTCGACCTGCCGACGCAGATGGGCTACGACTCGGACCACCCGATGGCGCACGGTGAGGTCGGACGCGTAGGTGTCGCCATCGACACGGTCGAGGACCTCGGCGAGCTGTTCCGTGAGATCCCCCTGGACCGCGTCTCCACCTCGATGACCATCAATGCCACGGCGGCGATCCTGCTCGCGATGTACGTGGTGGTGGGCGAGGAGCAGGGCGTGCCGCGAACGAAGCTCACGGGCACGGTGCAGAACGACGTGCTCAAGGAGTACGTGGCACGAGGCACGTACATCTACCCCGCCGAGCCGAGCCTGCGGCTGGTGGCCGACATCTTCCGCTTCGTCACCGACGAAGGGATGAGCTTCAATCCGATCTCCATCAGCGGTTACCACATGCGCGAGGCCGGCGCGACCGCGATCCAGGAGGTGGGCTTCACCCTCGCCAACGCGCTGGAGTACGTGCGCGTGGCCGTCGCCGCCGGTATCCCCGTGGACGCGTTCGGTCCCCGGCTCAGCTTCTTCTTCGCCAGTCACAACGACCTGTTCGAGGAGGCGGCGAAGTTCCGAGCCGCGCGGCGGCTCTGGGCGCAGCTGATCCGGGAACGGCATGGCGCCGGCGATGCAACGGCCCGCCTCCGCTTCCACACCCAGACCGGCGGGGTGACCCTCCAGGCGCAGCAACCGCTCGCCAACGTGGTTCGAGTGACGGTGCAGGCGCTGGCCGCCACGCTGGGCGGCACCCAGTCGCTCCATACCAACGGGTATGACGAGGCGCTGGCGCTTCCGACCGAGCAGTCCGCCACGCTCGCGCTCCGCACGCAGCAGATCCTGGCCTACGAGAGCGGGATGGCCAGCGTGGTGGACCCGCTCGCCGGCAGCTACTACGTCGAAGCTCTCACCGACGAGATACAGGCGGGGGCGCTCGACCTGATCCGTCAGGTGGACGAGATCGGGGGTGCGGCGCAAGGCGATCGAGCGTGGGTTCTTCCAGGAGGCGATCGCCGCGAGCGCCTACGAGCTGCAGCGGCGACAAGAATCCGGCGACCTCGTGGTGGTGGGCGTGAACCGGTTCACCGACGGCTCCGCGCCGCCTGCCATCGAGACGCCCGACTACTCGGCCCTCGAAGCCGATCAGCGCGCGCGCCTGTCGTCGGTGCGGACGCGCCGGGATCAGGCGGCGGTCACCCAGGCGCTCTCGGCCATTCGCGGGGCCGCCGGAGGCACCGCGGGGCTGATGAATCCGATCCTCGATGCGGTTCGGGTTCGGGCCAGCCTGGGCGAGATCAGTGACGCGCTCCGGGCCGCATGGGGGGTCTATCGGCCGGCATGAGCGCTCCCGCGCCTGCTTGAACCGCCGCTCTATGGCGGCTAACTTCCGCTGCTGATTTCGTTTATCTCTTAGCGAGCGCCGATGCCGACCTACGAATATGAATGCCCCGAAGGCCACGCCTTCGAGAAATTCCAGAGGATCACCGAGAAGCCCCGCACCAAGTGCCCGGTCTGCGGGAAGGTCGCCACCCGGAAGATCTCGGGTGGCGCCGGCCTGGTCTTCCGTGGAAGCGGATTTTACATCACCGACTACGGCAAGGACGGGAAAGGTCCCCGAAAGGCGGAGTCGGAGAAGCCGGCGGAGAAGCCGGCAGAGAGCAAGACCGACAGCGCCGCGAAGGAGTCCAAGTCCAAGCAGGAGTCGTCCGGGCCCAAGCCGTCTCCCGGGAAGGGCGGGGGTAAGGCGTCGAAGGAGTGAGCGACACCATCCGCGCCGAGCTCGAGCGCGTCGCCGCCGGATTCGGGGCCGACGGACTCGAGTTCGTTCTCGAGCGGCCCCGCGATGCCGGACATGGGGACCTCGCCACCAACCTCGCCATGCTGCTCGCGCGGCGCGAGCGGGTGAACCCACGCGAGATGGCCGCTCGCGTGGTCGAGCGGCTCCGGTTTCCCGCCACCGTCGTGTCGCGCGCGGAGATCGCGGGGCCGGGATTCATCAACCTCTGGCTGGCCGAGAATCAGCTGGCCGACTCGGTCGCGGAGATCCTGGCGCAGGGCAAGGCCTACGGCCGCTCGGCCGAAGGCGCGCGACTCAAGGTCAACATCGAGTTCGTCTCCGCCAACCCGACCGGCCCCCTGCACGTGGGACACGGTCGCGGCGCGGCGCTGGGCGACGCCATCGCGTCGCTATTCGAGTGGACGGGACACACGGTCACCCGCGAGTTCTACATCAACGACGCCGGCCTCCAGATCGATCGACTGGCGTCGAGTCTCTGGGCCCGGGTGAAGCAGGAGACCGGCCTCCAGGCGCAGATCCCGGAGGGCGGGTACCACGGGGAATACCTTCGCGACAACGCCCGCCACGTGCTGGCGGCGGAAGGGCCGGACTTCGCCCGACTGCCCGACGACGAGGGGATTCGTCGCGCGCGCGCCCTCGGCATCCGGATGCAGCGCGAGGAGCAGGACCGCGACCTGGCCGACTTCGGCGTTCACTTCGACGTGATGAGCTCGGAGCAGGCCATCTACGACGCCGGGCGAGTCGAGCGTGCGATCGCGCTCCTGGGGGAGCGCGGGCTCACCTATGAGGCCGATGGCGCGCTCTGGCTCCGAACCACCCAGTTCGGCGACGATAAGGATCGGGTGCTGCGGAAGGGCGACGGATCACTCACCTACCTCGTCCCCGACATCGCCTACCACATCGACAAGCACGAGCGCGGCTTCGACCGCGCGATCGACGTCTGGGGCGCCGACCACCACGGCTACATCCCGCGCATGCGCGGGGTGCTCGTGGCGCTCGGCTACCCGCCCGACTTCTTCGGCGTCGAGCTGGTGCAGCTGGTCAAGGTGCTGCGCGACGGCGAAGAGGTGAAGATGTCCAAGCGGTCCGGCGAGTTCGTCACCCTTCGGGACCTGGTCGAGGAGGTCGGGGTGGACGCGGCCCGCTACTTCTTTCTGGCGAGGAAGGGCGCGAGCCCTCTGGACTTCGAGATCGAGCTGGCGAAGAAGCAGACCGACGAGAATCCGGTCTTCTACGTCCAGATGGCCCACGCGCGGTTGAGCGGGATTTTCCGGACGGCCGAGCGCGAACCGGAGGGGCTGACCGGCGAGCTGGATCCCGCGGCTCTCCCCGCGCCCCAGGACACCGAGCTGCTCAAGAAGCTGGTGACCTTTCCCGAGGCCGTGGCCAAGGCCGCGCGCGAGCGCGAGCCGCACCGGATCACGGTCTTCCTGCATGAGCTGGCCGGCGTCGTGCATGGCTGGTATCACCACACCCGCGCCGTGGGCGCCCCCGAGGGCCTGGCGACCGAAAACGCCCGGCTGCTGCTCGCACGCGCGGCGCGCATCGTCCTGGCCAACGGCCTGACCCTCCTCGGTATCTCCGCTCCCGATCGGATGTGACCTGATGAGCCTTCTCGTCGTGGGCAGCGTCGCGCTGGACTCGATCTTCACGCCATTCGGCGAGACGGCCGACGCGCTGGGCGGATCGGCGGTGTACTTCGCGGTCGCCGGCTCGGTGCTCCACCCGGTGCAGGTGGTCGGTGTGGTGGGCGGCGACTACCCGGTGCACGAGCTCGAGCGCCTGTCCGCCCGGGGGATCGACTGGTCGGGCGTCGAGCGCGCGGAGGGCGAGAGCTTCCGCTGGAAAGGGAAATACAGCTACGACCTGCAGAGCCGGGAGACGCTGGAGACGCGGCTGGGGGTGTTCGCCCACTTTCAGCCGAAGATCCCGGATGCGTTCCGCGCGGCCGAGTACGTGTTCCTTGGCAACATCGATCCCGAGCTCCAGATCGGCGTCCTCGGACAGGTGCAGCAGCCGAAGCTCGTGGTCTGCGACACGATGAACTACTGGATCCAGAGCAAGAAGAGCACGTTGCTCGACCTGCTGTCCCGCGTGGACGTCCTGATGGTGAACGACGGCGAGGCGCGTGAGCTGAGCGGCGACTGGAACATCCATCGTGCGGGGCGCTGGATTTTGAGCCAGGGCCCCAGCCGCGTGGTGATCAAGCAGGGGGAATACGGCGCCCTGCTGATCGAACAGTCGCGGACATTCTATGTACCGGCGTTCCCGCTCGAGACCGTGTACGATCCGACCGGCGCCGGCGACGCCTTCGCGGGCGGATTCATGGCCTACCTGGCTCGCACCGGCTTGGTCAGCGACGACAACATCCGGCGGGCCATGGTCTATGGCGCCGCCATGGGCTCGTACGCCGTGGAGCAGTTCGGCATCCGAGCGTTCGAGCATGTCGGCCTGGCGGACGTCGAGGCGCGGGTGCGGGCGTTCCAGGATCTCACCCACGTGCAGCTGGCGGAGGCGCCGTGAGCCGGCAATACGCCGACGCCGGTGTGGACCTCGAGGGCGCGGAGGCGGCCAAGGCGCGAATCGGACGCGCTGTCGCCACCACCCGCACCGAGCTCAGTGTCGGCCACATCGGCGCGTTCGGCGGGATGGTGCGCATTCCGGACGGCATGCGGCGTCCGACGCTGGTCCTCAGCACCGACGGCGTAGGCACCAAGGTGCTGGTGGCGCTCGAGGCCGGCCGCTTCGACACCGTGGGCGAAGACCTCGTCAATCACAGCGTCAACGACATTCTGGTCCACGGCGCCACGCCGATCGCGTTCATGGACTACATCGCCGGCTCGGGGCTCGGCGTGGAGCAGATCGCCGGGTTGGTGGAAGGCATCGCCCGAGGCTGCCGAGCCCACCGCATGGCGCTCGCCGGCGGCGAGACGGCGCAGATGCCGGGTCTCTATCGCCCCGGCACCTTCGACCTCGCGGGTACCATCGTGGGCGTGGTGGAAGAGGGAGCCGCCATCCACGGCGACGCGATCCGTCCGGGAGACGTGCTGCTGGCCTATGCGTCGAAAGGACTGCACACGAATGGGTACACTCTGGCGCGTCAGATCGTGTTCGAGCGCATGCGGCTCGGCATCGACGATCGACTGGGGGATCTGGATCGTTCCGTTGCAGACGTGCTCCTGGACGTGCATCGGAGCTACTTCGCGAGCGTGATGCCGGTCGTCCGACAGCTCCACGGGTTGGCGCACATCACCGGTGGAGGCATTCCCGGCAACCTGGTGCGGATATTGCCCCCCGGGTGTGAGGCGGTGGTGGACGCCACGAGCTGGGCGCTGCCGCCGTTGTTCACCATCCTGCAGCATGCGGGCGATGTCTCCATCGAGGAAATGCGCGACGTCTTCAACCTGGGCGTCGGCCTCATCGCCGTGCTGCCACCCGAGTCCGTCGCCTCCGCACAAGCGGCGGCGGCGGCGGACGGGGTCGACACCTGGACGATGGGCGAGATCCGACCGGGCGCGCAGACGGTGCGGTTCGGCCGCCCGTGAGCGAGGATATCATGCGCGCACCATGTCTGGCCGCCGCCTTCGGCGTCATGTTTTCCGTCTCTGCCTCAGCCCAGCAGGACCACTGCGCCGCGTTCGCCGGCAGCGCCGGTCGAATCTGCGACGCGGCCGTGGACGGCACCCGCGCCTTTCACCCGGTCGCCGGCTTGCTTGTGAGCGGGGGCAACCCCGTCCTCGGCACCGCCTCGACGCTCGGCGGACTCGGTCATTTCTCTCTGACGGCGCGCGCCAACGCCGCCGACGTGGTCCTGCCGGATCCGGGGTATGACGGCACCGCGGGCGAAGTTCCCTCGAGCGAAGAGCTGTATGCGCCGGTGCCGCTGCTGGAAGGCGCGGCCGGTGTGTTCCAGGGTCTGCCCTCCGGTCTTCTCTCCGTGGATGTGCTGGGCTCCGCCCAACTGCTTCCCACCAACCAGATCGACCACCTGTCGGTGGATGGTGACGCCCGCCGGATCGGGGACGTAGCGCTCGGCTTCGGCTACGGGCTCCGCGTCGGGATCCTGCGCGACGAGGGCCCGCTCCCGGCCGTGTCGGTCAGCGCGATGCGACGAAACATTCCGCGCATCACATATGGCGACCTCGATGCCGGCGATGCGTACCGCTACGGCGTGGACCTGCAGGCCACGAATCTCCGGCTGGTCGCGAGCAAGCAGCTCGCGAGCCTGCAGCTCGCGGCGGGCATCGGCTGGGATCGCTACACCGGCGACGCGGACATCGAGCTGCGCGACGGGTCGGCCGATGTCCACGTGGACCTGGAGGAGAAGCGATCTCTCGCCTTCCTCAACGTCGGACTCGATCTCGCCGCCGTGACCCTCGTCGGCGAGCTCGGGTACCAGAGCGGGCGCGATCAGGAGCTCTCGACCGATTTCGAGGATTTCGACACCAGAAGCGGCCGGGTCTTCGCGGGCCTTGGCCTCCGCCTGGGCCTCTAGCCGCGTGGACGAGCGGGAGGCGATGACGCGCGCCTTCGACCTCGCCTGGCGAGGATGGGGAAGGGTGCAGCCGAACCCCCTGGTGGGAGCCGTCGTCCTCGCCGGTGGCGAGGTCGTCGGAGAGGGATGGCACGCGGAGTACGGAAAGCGCCACGCCGAGCCGGCCGCCTTGGAGCAGGCGGGCGAGCGCGCCCGAGGTGGCACGCTGGTGGTGACGCTGGAGCCGTGTGATCACCAGGGCCAGCAACCCCCGTGCACGGACGCGATCACGCAGGCCGGTGTCCGTCGGGTCGTTGCCGCGATTCCCGACCCGAACCCGGAGGCCGGCGGGGGTGCGGCTCGGTTGAGCGACCTGGGCGTCGAGGTGCAGATGGGCGTCGCCCGCGAAGCCGCCGCGATACAGAATGCCATCTTCTTGCACCGCTTCCGCACGGATGCCAGGCCGTTCGTCGCCCTCAAGCTCGCCACCAGCCTCGACGGGAAGATCGCCGATGCCTCGGGGCACTCGCGGTGGATTTCGGGTGAGCTCGCCCGGGAATACGTGCACTGGCTGCGCGCGGGCTTCGATGCCATCGGCATCGGTGGGCGGACCGCTCGCACCGACGACCCGCGGCTCACGGTGCGCGGACCGGTCGTCCCTCGGGTGGTCCCCCGCCGGGTGATCTTCGACACCGGTGCGGATCTGGAGTCACGTCTGACCGTCATCGGTACGGCTGGGGAAACTCCGACCATGGTCGTCGCCGGAGAGTCCGCACCGGCCGATCGCGTAGCCCGGCTCACGGCCGCGGGTGTCCACGTCCTCCGCACCAGCTCGCTCGAGAGCGGACTGCGCGCGCTTCGCGCCGAGGGCGTGAGCTCGCTCCTGGTGGAGGGCGGTGGGCGTTTGGGCGGCGCGTTGATCGCCGCGGGCCTGGTGGATCGCTTCTACTGGATCCAGAGCCCACTCTGGCTCGGGGATCGCGCCGTCACCGCCACGGCCGGCGTCCCTGGCGGGCCCATCGGGCGCGCCGACCGGTGGCGGGTGGTGGAGCGCCGGGCTCTGGGCGAAGACACTCTCCTGGTCGTGGACCGACACTGATGTTCACCGGACTCGTCACCGATATCGGGATTGTGACCGACCTCCGCTCCTCCGAAGCGGGGGGACTCGAGCTGACCATCGACAGCCGCTACGCCGACCTGTCTCTCGGCGAGAGTGTCGCCGTGGACGGAGCGTGCCTCACCGTTGCGGCGCTCACCCCGGGCGGCTTCACGGTCCACGTCGTTCGCACCTCGCTCGACCGGACGCGCTTCGCGGGCCTGTCCGCCGGCGCCCGGGTCAACCTGGAGCGCGCCCTCCGGGTGGGGGACCGTCTGGGCGGACACTTGGTCCAGGGCCACGTGGATGGCGTCGGCAAAGTGCGACGGGTGGCGACCCGGGAGGACGCCCGGCTCCTGGACCTCGAAGTGCCGCCGGAGGTGGCGGCGGCGACCGTGCCGCTCGGCTCTGTCACCGTGGACGGGGTGAGCCTCACGGTGAACGCCATGCCCGACCCCCATACGATCCAGATCTCCCTGATTCCGTTTACCTTAGAGCACACCACCCTGGCCGACCGCAGGCCGGGTGACCGGGTACACCTCGAGGCCGATACCATCGGGAAGTACGTGCAAGCGTTCATGCAACGCGACAGGTGACCGACGTAACCCATTGGCGTCTGTAAACTTCCGGATCGGTAATGACGACATTCGGCAGTATCGAACAGGCCATCGAAGACCTGCGTAACGGCAAGATCGTCATCGTGGCCGATGACGAGGACCGCGAGAACGAGGGGGACCTCGTCTGCGCGGCGGAGCTCGTCACGCCCGAGACGATCAACTTCATGACCCTGCACGGCCGGGGACTGATCTGCCTGGCCCTGACCGGGGAGCGGTGCGACCAGCTCGGCCTGCCGCAGATGACCGAGCGGAACAGCGAGGAGCTGGCCACGGCTTTCACCGTGAGCATCGACGCCGGCCGCCGGTTCGGCGTGACCACCGGCATCTCCGCCCGCGACCGCGCCACCACGATTCACGTCGCCATCAATCCCGCCACCGAGCCGTCCGATCTTCGCCGTCCCGGCCACATCTTCCCGCTCCGCGCCCGGCCGGGCGGAGTGCTGCAGCGGGTCGGGCAGACCGAGGCCAGCGTGGACCTCGCCAGGCTCGCCGGCCTGGTGCCGGCGGGTGTGATCTGCGAGATCCTCAATCCGGACGGCTCGATGGCCCGGCGGCCGGAGCTGCACGAGATGGCGCAGCAGCACGGCATCACCTTCGTGACCGTCGCCCAGCTCGTCGCGTATCGCCTGCGGACCGAGCAACTGGTCCACCGGGTGGCGGAGGCGCGGGTGCCGACCGAGTACGGCGAGTTCCGCATGATCGGCTACCAGAACGATGTCGATCGGGCCGAGCACGTGGCGCTGGTGTTCGGCGAGATAGCGGGGCAGCCGAACGTGCTGGTGCGCATGCACTCGAAGTGCCTGACCGGCGACGTGTTCCGATCGCAGCGCTGCGACTGCGGCTTCCAGCTGCACCGCGCGATGGAGCTGATCGCCCAGGAGGGCCGCGGGGCGATCGTCTACCTCGATCAGGAGGGGCGAGGCATCGGCCTGCTGAACAAGCTCCGTGCCTACGCGCTCCAGGACTCGGGAGACGACACGGTGCAGGCCAACGAGCGTCTCGGCTTCGCACCGGACCTGCGCAACTACGGCATCGGCGCCCAGATCCTGCGCGATCTCGGTCTCTCGTCGATCCGGGTCATGACCAACAACCCGCGCAAGCTGGTGGGCCTCGAAGGGTACGGACTCCAGATCGTCGAGCGGGTGCCGCTCCTCGCCGATCCCAATCGGGAGAACCGCGACTACCTCCAGGTCAAGCGCGACAAGCTGGGCCACCTCCTCTCGCACTGACTCCCGTGGCCGACATCTCCCCTCGCCCTGGACACCGCGGGCGCGTGGCCATCCTCGTGAGCCGCTACAACGAGCTGATCACTTCGAAGCTGCTGGACGGCGCGCTCGCCGGCTGCGCCGACGCGGGCGTGCCCCGGGAAAACGTGGACGTCGTCTGGCTGCCCGGCGCCTTCGAGCTCCCCTCGGCCGCGTCGGCGGCGGCGGCGACCGAGCGCTATACCTGTCTCGTTGCGCTGGGCGCCATCATCCGGGGTGAGACCCCGCATTTCGAGTACGTGGCCGGTGCGGCCGCCACAGGTCTCACCGATGTAGCCACCCGGTACGCGATCCCCGTCGGCTTCGGCGTGCTCACGGTGGACACCCTGCAGCAGGCGATGGAGCGCGCGGGCGGAAGCGCGGGGAACAAGGGGCACGAGGCGGCCGCGGCGGCGCTCGGTGCGGCGAGCGCCATCGCGCAGCTGCGGGCGATCCGTGCTGCGGACTGAGACCAAGAGCCGGGCCCGAGCGCTTCAGCTGCTCTACGCCTGGGAGCTCCGCGGCGCCCCGCCGATCACGCTCATCGCCGGCGGCCTGTCGCGCCTCACCGGTCCCGAGCCCCTGCTGCTCGACCGGGCGGAGGCGCTCGCCGCCGGCGTGGTGGCCGACCTCGCGTCGCTCGACGCGGAGGCGGCGCGCGCATCGGAGCACTGGCGGCTGAGCCGGATCGCCGTGGTCGAGCGGAACATTCTCCGGCTGGCGATCCTCGAGCTGCGCCGCGGCGAGGTGCCGCCCAAGGTGGCGATCGACGAGGCCGTCCGGCTGGCCCACTGGTTTGGTGGCGCCCGGGCGCCGAGCTTCGTGAACGGCGTGCTCGACGGCGTCGCCCGCGCGACGGGCCGGCTCTGATCCGATGAACGTGCTGCTCGTCAACTGGCAGGACCTCGAGAACCCCCAGGCTGGTGGGGCGGAGATCCACCTGTTCGAGATCTTCACCCGGCTGGCGGCGGCCGGACATCGTGTTCGGCTGGTGTGCTCCGGGTGGAAAGGCTCTCCCACGACCGCGACCATCGGCGGCATCGAAGTCGCTCGGACCGGGCGGCGCAACTCATTCGCCATCCTCGGCCGCGGCGCGGTGCGACGCGCGGTACGGCAGGAGCGGCCGGACATCGTGGTCGAGGACGTGAACAAGCTCCCACTCTTCGTTCCGATGTTGACCGAGGCACCCTGCTGCGCGCTCATTCCTCATCTGTTCGGGGAGACCGCGTTTCAGGAGGCGCCCTGGCCCATGGCCGCGGTGGTCTGGGCGGCCGAGCGGCCATTGCCGGCGATCTATCGACGGGCGGGCTTTCACGCCATCAGCGAGAGCACACGGGACGACCTCGTCGGCCGCGGCATCCGCGCCGACCGCATCCGCGTCATTCATCCCGGGGTGGACAGTGTGCGCTTCGCGCCTTCGCCCGCGGAACCGCGCGCGCGTGATCCGCGGTTCTTGTACGTGGGACGGCTCAAGCGTTATAAAGGGATAGGACTGGCGATCGAAGCGCTGGCGCTGGCGCGCACGACCCGGCCCGATCTCCGGCTCGACATCGCGGGAACGGGCGACTTCCGGCCGGAGCTGGAGCGTCTCGTCGTCCGGCTGGGGCAGCAGGAGGCGGTCACCTTCCTCGGCTTCGTCAGCGAGGAGCGGAAGGTGTCGCTGTTGCGGGGGGCGTGGGCGAACGTGTTTCCCTCGCCCAAGGAAGGATGGGGGATCACGGTGGTCGAGGCGGCGGCGTGCGGAACGCCATCCATCGCCTCCGACAGTCCCGGCCTGCGCGACAGCGTGCGCCACATGGAAACGGGTTACCTGGTTCCGCACGGTGACGTCCCCGCGCTGGCCGGGCGAATGCTGGAGCTCACCGGTGACGCCGCGCTCGTCGCGCGATTGGGCCGCGGCGCCCGCCGATTCGCCGAGCGGCTCACGTGGGAACGGACCGCGACCGCGACGGAGAGGCACCTACTCGACATCATCGCCGGCGCGGCCTAGGCCGGCTCTCAGGAGGATGCATGCAGACGACGATCACCGCCCGCCACTGCGAGATCTCCGAGCCACTTCGCGAGCGCGCGCTCACGGTCGTCGAGCGCCTGGGCAATGTGGCCTCGCGGCCGATCGAGGCCACCGTCGTGTTCGACGTCGAGGGCATGACCCAGACCGCGGAGCTCCGGCTGCACCTCGCGCGCGGTGAGGTGCTCGTCGCCACCGGCGAGGCCGAGGATCACCGCACCGCGCTCGATCGGGCGGAGGACAAGATGCGCAAGCAGCTCGAGAAGGCGACGGCCCGGCCTCGCCACCCGCGGGCCTCGCAGGCCAAGCCGCTCTGATGCTCCGCCTCCGTGACTTCGTCACCCGCCGCGGGGACACCCTTCAGCTCGAGACGCTGACGGGCGAGCTGGGTCTCGACCGTCAGCTGCCCGAGGCGGAAGTCGCGGGGCCGGGCCTCGCACTGGCCGGATACACCGGCCGCTTCGCGCCCAACCGGCTGCACGTGTTCGGCGAGACGGAGATCACCTACCTGGAGTCGCTCTCCGCCGAGCAGCGACGCAAGTCGCTGGAGAAGTTCTTCGAGTTCGAGCTGCCCCTGCATCTTCGTCACCAAGGGACAGGCCGTCCCGGCGGAGATGCTGGAGCTGGCGCAGGCGCGCGGGGTGCCGCTGCTCCGCACCAAGCTCAAGACCGCCGAGTTCTACCGCCGCGTCAAGCCGATCGTCGAGGAGGCCTTCGCCCCGCGAACGACGCTGCATGGCTCGCTGGCCGACGTGTACGGGGTCGGGCTCCTCTTCATGGGCCGGTCGGGCATCGGCAAGAGCGAGTGCGTGCTCGACCTGGTGGAGCGGGGTCACCGCCTGGTGGCGGACGACGTGGTGCAGGTGATCCGCCGGGGGAACGACATCCTCATCGGCCGCGGACACGAGCTGGCGGCCCATCACATGGAGATCCGCGGCATCGGCCTGATCGACATCCCGGCCCTGTTCGGGGTGCGGGCGGTCCGCCAGCAGAAGCGGATCGAGGTGGTGGTGCAGCTCGAGGACTGGGAGACGGCCAAGGACTCCGATCGCACCGGTCTCGACCCGCGAGGAGACGACGATCCTCGACGTGGCCGTGCCCCGCGTGGTCGTGGCGCTCAATCCCGGCAAGAACATCACGGTCATCTCCGAGGTGATGGCGATGATGCACCTCCTCCGCTACTCCGGGGTCGACATGGCGGCGGCGTTCAACGCGCGACTGATCAAGCGCATGAAGGAACAGCGCGGGGTGCAGCAATACCTTCAGGAAGACTATGAGTGATGCCTTGCGCGGGGTGGTGGTCGGGCACGGCGAATTGTCGAAGGCCCTGGTCGAGGCGGCGGAGTCGATCAGTGGAGTGACCGGGGTGCTGGTCCCCGTCTCCAATAGCGGCTGTGACCGGGAGGCGCTGGAGACGCGGGTGGCCGAAGCGGTCGAAGGGCGTCCCTCCGTGGTCTTCGTGGACCTGCCCTCGGGCTCCTGCCTCTTCGCCGTGCTCAAGCGGCTCCGGGCGATGGAGGGCGTCAAGGTCGTCACCGGGGTCAATCTCGCGATGTTGGTGGATTTCGTCTTCCATCTCTCGCTTGGCCCTGACGAGGCGGCCGAGCGCGCGATCGCCGCCGGCACCAAGGCGATCCGGACTCCCTGATGGCCATCGTGCTCTTCCGGGTGGACGATCGACTCATTCACGGACAGGTGGTGGTCGGCTGGGGTCGTCCGCTCGGCGTCAACCGGATCGTGCTGGTGGACGATCAGGTGGCGGGGAGCCCCTGGGAGCAGGACCTTTACCGCATGGCGGTGACACCCGATGTCGCCGTCGAGTTCGCCAGCATCGCCGAGGCATCCGCGCGGTTGCGCGACTGGCAATCCGACGTCCGGCGGACACTCGTCCTCACCGGTGACCTCGACACGATGGCGGCGCTCCACGCGGCCGATCCGGTCACGGTGCATCGGATCAATCTCGGCGGGATCCACCATCGGGCGGGCCGGCGTGAGCGGCTCCCCTATCTCTACCTCACCGACGACGAGATGACGCGGCTCGCGGCACTCGAGGCCGCGGGCGCCGCCGTGGCGGCCCAGGATCTGCCCACCACGCCTCCCGTGACCTTGAAGGCGCTGGCATGACCGATCTGGGCCTGGCCGACGCGCTGTTGCTGGTGATCTGGGGCACCATCGTCGCCCTCGATCTCGTGAGCGTGCCCCAGGCGATGGTCGCGCGGCCGATCGTGGCCGGGGCGGTGGCGGGGTGGATCGCGGGGGACGTGGAAGCGGGACTTCGCGTCGGCGTGCTGTTCGAGTTGTTCGCGCTCGACGTGCTGCCGGTGGGCGCGGTGCGATATCCCGACTACGGTCCCGCCACGGTGGTGGCGACCGCGCTGGCGGCGGACTCGCCCTGGCAGTTCGCGCTCGGGCTGAGCGGTGCGCTCGGCCTCGCGATTGCCGTGCTCGGCGGGTTCAGCCTGCAATGGGTACGTCGGGCGAACGCCCGCGCCATCCAGCACCGATCCGCCGCCCTGGCCGCGGGTGACAGTGGCGCGATCCGGCAGCTCCAGTACGGCGCCCTGCTGCGGGATGCCGCGCGGGGCGCGGTGCTGACGACCCTCGGACTGGCGTGCGCGTGGATGCTGGCCCGCTATGCCTGGCTCGATCGCTCCACCGCGCTGGGCCTCACGCTCGTCGCCGTGGGCTGCGGACTCTCGGCGGTCATCGGCGGAGCGCTGCGCGGAGCCGGACGCGGGCCGCGCCTCCGCTGGCTCGGCGCGGGAGCGATCGTCGGACTCATCGCGGCAGCGCTCCGATGAACGGCGGCTGGCATGCGTGGCTCCGCCTCCTCGCGGTGCAGGGGACCTGGAATTACGAGCGGCTCCTGGGCGTCGGCATGGGATACGCCGCCGAGCCGCTGCTCGAAGACCTGAAGACCGTCGACCCGGTGCGCCATACGGAGGCCGTGGTGCGGTCCGCCGAGTTCTTCAACTGCAACCCGAACCTGGCCGGCCTCGCGCTCGGCGCCACCGCGCGGGCGGAGTACGACGGCGTTCCGGGTGCGCAGATCGCCCGGCTCCGGACGGCGCTGTGCAGCCCGCTCGGTGCGCTCGGCGACCAGCTCTTCTGGGCCGGGCTGATCCCGCTGCTCCTCGGCGCCGCGATGATCGCGATCGTGCTGGGCGCGGCCTGGTGGGCGGTGCTCGGCTTCCTGGTGCTCTACAATCTCTCCCGCGTCGTGACCGGGATCTGGGCGCTCCGGGCGGGACTGGAAGCCGGCATGGGCGTGGGCGCCGCGATCGGGCAATCCTGGATAGGCAAGGCGATCGAGCGCGTTGGACCTGCGGCAGGCTTCGGTGTGGGCGTGGCAGTGCCCATGGTTGGCGGGTGGTACCTCGACGCGATCGGGTGGCCGGCCGCGTTCGGCGCCGTCGCGGTGGCGGCCACCGGGGTGGCGGTGACGCGGTGGTTCGGAGCGTCGCTCACCACGGTGCGCTTTACCCTGCTCGCACTGATCCTGCTCGTCCTCTTCCGCTGGTTGCTGCCATGATCGAGCGCGAGGCGACGATCGTGAACCAGGAGGGCCTGCATGCGCGCCCCGCGGCCAAGATCGTCCGGCTGGCGAGCACCTTCACCGCGGAGATCGAGCTGCTGAAGGATGGGTTCACGGTGAACGGAAAGAGCATCATGGGGGTGATGATGCTCGCGGCGGAGTGCGGAAGCTCGATCGTGATCAGAGCCGACGGCCCGGACGCCGACCAGGCGATCGAGGCCCTGTTGCAACTCGTGGCGGGAGGCTTCGGAGAGCCGTGAGCGGATCGCGAGTGTTGCGCGGCATCGGGGTCTCCCCCGGCGTGGCGATGGGACCCGCGCTGATCGTCCAGTGGGATTTCCCCGAGGTCCCCGACCGCGCGGTCGGGCCCGACCAGGTCGAGGCCGAGGTGGCGCGCCTTCACAGCGCGGTCGACGACGTGGTCGCCACGCTGACCGAGCTGGGCGAGCGCGTGCTCCGCCGGGCAGGCCCGGAGGAAGCCCGCATCTTCGACGCGCAGATCCTGATGGCGCAGGACGGGGAGTTCCTCAAGGGCGTCGAGGTGCTCATCCGCAAGAACCAGCTCAGCGCCGAGACCGCCTACGAGTTCAAGGCGCTGGAGCTCCGGAACCTGTGGTCGGGCGCGGCCAGGCTGCGCGAGCGGCTCGCCGACCTCCATGCCATTCAGCTGCGGATCATCAACCGGCTCCTCGGCCGCTCCGGTGCCGAGCTCTCGGCGTTGCCGACGGACGATCAGGTGATCGTCGTCGCCCACGAGCTCTCGCCCGGCCTCACCGTGCAGCTCGACCGCGAGCACGTCGTTGGTCTCGTGAGCGAGGAAGGCACGAAGACGGCGCACGCCGCCATTCTCGCCCACAGCCTCGGCATCCCCGCGGTGATGGGTGCCGCGGGCGCACTGGCCAACATCCCGTCCGGCACGATGATCCTGCTCGACGGACAGAGCGGGGTCATCGTCCTCGATCCCACCGGGGACGAGCTGGAGGACGCCAAGACGCAGGTGAGCCGGCGCCACAAGCTCGAGCTGCAGCTCGAGGGCGTGGTGGACCAGCCCGCGGTCACGCCCGAAGGGCGGCCGATCCTCATCATGGGGAACGTGGACCTGCCGGAGGAGATCGAGCCCGCGCTCCGACTCGGCGCGCAGGGCGTAGGCCTCCTGCGCACCGAGTTCCTGCTCACCGGGCGGGCGACCCTGCCGACCGAGGAGGAGCAGGCCCACTATTTCCGCCGCGTCGCGCTGGCCTTTCCCGACCGCACGGTCATCATCCGCTCGTTCGACCTGGGCGGGGACAAGTTCCCGATCGCCTTCAAGGCCCCGCACGAGGCCAATCCCTTCCTCGGCTGGCGGTCCATCCGTGTCTGTCTCGACGAGCCGGAGGTGTTCCGGCCTCAGATCAGGGCGGTGCTTCGGGCCGCCTGGGGTCGCGACGTGCAGCTCATGCTGCCGCTGGTGACGCGGGTCGAGGAAGTGCTGGAGACGCGGGCGATCGTGCAGGAGGAGGCGGCCTCGCTCAAGGCGGCCGGCGTACGGGCGGCGGAGACACTCGCCGTCGGTGTCATGATCGAGACGCCCGCCGCGGTGCTCATCGCGGACCGGCTGGCGGAAGTCAGCGCGTTCTTCAGCGTGGGGACCAACGACCTCACCCAGTACACCATGGCCGTGGACCGGGGCAACGCGCGGCTGGCCGACCGCTTCACGCCGCACCACCCCTCGATCGTGCGTCAGCTCAAGCGGGTGGTGGACGTCGGCCGGGATGCGGGTCTGCCGGTGAGCGTGTGTGGGGAGATGGCCTCCGAGGCGCTGAGCGCCGTCCTGCTCATCGGGCTGGGGTACGAGCGCCTCAGCGTCTCGCCGCCGGCGCTGCCGCTCGTCAAGTGGGTTATCCGCACGGTCCCCGAAGATGCGGCTCGTCGGGCCGCCGAGATCGCCCTCGCCGCATCGAGCGCGGAGGAGGTCTCGAGCGCGCTCCGCCGCACGGTGAGCGAGTTCATCGACGTGCGGCTGCTCGATCCCGGTTCGACGTTGCCAGGAAAGGGGTTGGGTGGGTAGTTTCAGGCCGAACTGAGCCGGGCGGACGGGCAGGGGAATCGACGACCGAGCGCGAGCTCGTCGCCGGCTCCGAGGAACTGCTCGTCCGCCCGCCCGTATATGGGCCCGACCCACTACCCGAGACGCGGCATTCATGAGCTCTGCCAAGCGCCACATCTTCACCTCCGAGTCAGTCACCGAGGGCCATCCCGACAAGGTCGCCGACCAGATCTCCGACGCGGTGCTCGACGCCATCCTGGCGCGGGACCCCGCCGGCGCGCGTGGCGTGCGAGACCCTGGTCACGACCGGCCTCGCCGTGGTCGCCGGTGAGATCACGACGAGCACCTACGTCCACATCCCCGACCTCGTGCGCGAGACCATCGAGTCGATCGGCTACACCGATGCCGCGTACGGCTTCGACGGGCAGACCTGCGCCGTGATGACCACGATCGACAGGCAGTCGCCCGACATCGCGATGGGCGTGGACACCGGCGGGGCAGGGCGCCGGCGACCAGGGCATGATGTTCGGCTACGCCACCGACGAGACGCGCGAGCTCATGCCGCTGCCCATCATGCTCGCGCACCGGATCACGGAGCGCCTCGCGGCCGTCCGCAAGGGTCTGCCCGGCGATCCGCGGATCGAGTGGCTGCGTCCGGACGGCAAGTCGCAGGTCACCGTGGAGTACGAGGATGACCGCCCGGTCGCGGTGCGACACCGTCGTCGTCTCCACCCAGCACGCCGAGCGCCGCGGCTCGCGCCAGCTCGGGCACGGCACGATTCGCGAGGCGGTGATCGAGGAAGTGATCAAGCCGGTGCTCGACGCGCAGGGAATGGAGTATCGCGGCACCAAGTTCCACATCAACCCGACGGGCCGCTTCGTCATCGGCGGCCCGCAGGGGGACGCGGGCCTCACCGGGCGCAAGATCATCGTCGACACCTACGGCGGCATGGCTCGGCACGGCGGCGGCGCGTTCAGCGGCAAGGATCCGTCGAAGGTCGATCGCTCGGCGTGCTACGCGGCGCGCTGGGTGGCGAAGAACGTCGTCGACGCCAAGCTGGCGCGCCGCTGCGAGGTCCAGGTCGCCTACGCCATCGGCGTCGCCCAGCCGGTCTCGGTCATGGTGCAGACGTTCGGCACCGGCATCATGCCCGACGGCGACATCGAGCGAATCGTCAACGAGGTGTTCGATCTCACGCCGAAGGGCATCATTGACGCCCTCAAGCTGAGGCGGCCAATTTACCGGCAGACGGCGACGTACGGGCACTTCGGCCGTCGCCCGGTCACCGCCGTGTACCAGGACGGCACCAAGAACCAGAAGGTCGACCTATTCACCTGGGAGCGTACCGACCGCGTGAAGGACCTGCTGTCGGCGGCCCGATGAGGAGCGCATGAGCGTGCACACCGAGGTTGCGAAGTACGACATCCGGGACATCCATCTCGCCGACGAGGGCAAGCGCCGCACCGAATGGTCGGAGCGCTCCATGCCGGTCTTGCGTCAGATCCGTGCCCGCTTCGCGAAGGAGAAGCCACTCAAGGGCACCAGGCTGTCGGCTTGTCTCCACGTGACGACCGAGACCGCCAACCTGATGAGCACGCTGCGCGCGGCTGGCGCCGAGATCGCGCTCTGCGCCTCGAACCCGCTCTCCACGCAGGATGACGTGGCGGCCCATCTGGTCCGGGACCACGGGGTCCACGTGTACGCCATCAAGGGCGAGGACCACGAGACCTACTACACGCACATCGCCCAGGCGCTCGCGTTCGGGCCCGACATGACGCAGGACGATGGGGCGGACCTGGTCGGCTCGCTGCACATGATCGCCCTCAACCGGCTGGACGATCTCGCTCCGCCCATTCGGAAGTGGGTCGAGACGCTGTCACCGGACGAGCGGCGCGCGCTGGTGGGCGCGGTGCGGGGCTCCACCGAGGAGACCACCACCGGCGTCATCCGGCTCAAGGCGATGGCCAAGGAAGGCGTGCTGCTATTCCCGATCGTAGCGGTCAACGACTCGAGCACCAAGCACATGTTCGACAACCGCTACGGTACCGGTCAGTCCACGCTCGACGGCATCGTGCGCGCCACCAACCTGCTGCTGGCGGGGAGCACCGTGGTGGTGGCGGGTTACGGCTGGTGCGGGCGCGGCGTGGCCATGCGTGCCCGCGGCGCCGGCAGCCATGTCATCGTGACCGAGGTGGATCCGCTGCCGGCGCTCGAGGCGCGTATGGACGGGTTCGAAGTCCGGACAATGGCCGATGCCGCGCCGCTGGGCGACCTGTTCATCACCCTCACCGGCAACATCCACGTCATCCGGCCCGAGCATTTCTCGGCGATGAAGGATGGGGCGATCGTCTGCAACTCTGGCCACTTCAACGTCGAGCTCGACCTCGAAGGGCTGGCACGCATCTCCACCGAGCGGCGCATGGTGCGGAACCTGGTCGAGGAGTACGTCGTCAAGGGACGCCGGGTCGTAGTGCTCGGCGAAGGCCGGCTCATCAATCTCGCCGCCGCCGAGGGACACCCCGCCAGCGTGATGGACATGTCGTTCGCCAACCAGGCGCTGGCCGCGGAGCTGCTGGCCAAGGAGTCGAAGACGCTGAGCAAGGCGGTGCACCGGCTGCCGCCCTCGGTCGACCAGGAGATCGCGCGACTCAAGCTCCAGAGCATGGGGATCACGATCGACGGTCTCACCGCGGAGCAGGTCCAATACCTGTCGAGCTGGGACGCCGGCACCTGACGGCCCCACGCCGTATCGCTCTATGATCGAAGTAACGGTGGCACACCTCGGGCTCGACCGGTCGACCAACACGCCGGTCGTGATCCTGAGAGAGAAGGATGGGGCCCGCGTGCTGCCGATCTGGATCGGGCCCGCGGAGGCCAGCGCCATCGCCATGGAGTTGCAGGGCATGAAGGCGCAGCGGCCGCTGACCCACGACCTCCTCAAGCAGATTCTGGTCGGGCTCGGCGGCGACCTGCGCCGGGTCGTGATCAGCTCGGTGAAGGAGAACACCTACTTCGCCGAGCTGCTCATTCGCCGGGACGACCACGTCTTTCAGGTGGACGCCCGCCCCTCCGACAGTATCGCCCTCGCGCTGCGAATGCGGGCGCCGATCTTCACCAGCGACCAGCTCCTGGACCAGAGCGGCGTCGAGACCGACGACCCGTCACCCAATCCGTCGCTCGAGGCCGACAAGCTCAAGGAGTACCTCGAGAAGATGGACCCGCAGGACTTCGGGAAGTTCAATCCCTGAGGGTCGCCCTCGGCCTCCTGATCCTCCTCGCCGGCCCCCTCGCTGCCCAGTCGGTCTCAGGTATCGTCGTGCGCCCGGTGGGCGCCGACTCGGTGCCGGTGCCCGGCGTCCGGGTCGTCCTCCATCGCGTCGCCCAGGACACGCAGGGCCCGCTGGATTCGGTGTTGGCGGGGCCCGATGGCGGGTTCCGCTTCACGCTCCGTCCCGACACCGCCGCGATCCATCTGCTCAGCGCCCGCTATGCCGGGATCGAGTACTTCACCACGCCGGTCGATGACCGCCTGACCGGCGGGGGACGGCCGGTCACGCTGGTCGTTCACGATACCTCGAGCCGCGCACCGGTCGAGTTGGCCGCGCGGCACATCGTCATCCCCAGGCCGGGCGAGGACGGCACGAGGGAGGTGCTCGACCTCGTGCTCCTGCGCAACGCGGGCGTCGTGACCCGAGTGGCGCCCGACTCCCAGGGCGCCTCATGGCTGGTTCCGCTGCCTCCCGCGAGCAAAGGCCTCGACCTGGGTGAGAGCGACGTGTCGCCCGACGCCGTCGTACGGCGGGGCGATACGGCCGTGGTGTCGGCGCCGATCTCACCGGGGGAGAAGCGGATCGCGCTGCAGTATCACCTGCCCTCCGGTGGCCGGACGATCGAGGTGCCGCTCGGCGGCAGCGCGGTGGCGGCCAACGTCCTGCTCGAGGAGCCGGGGGCGACCGCGTCGGCCGCCGGCCTCGCGCTGGCGGACAGTCAGATGATCGAAGGCCGCGTCTTCCGGAGATGGACGGGCGAGCTGCCTGCGGGCGCCACCGTTCGTATCACGCTTCCCGGCATTCCGGGTGACTCCAGGCCGCTGCTCATCGCGATGGTTGGTGTTCTCGGCCTCGCGCTGGCGGTGGCGGCATGGCGCGCGCTGCCTCGCGCGCCGCTGGTCTCGGTGGACCGGCTGGTGGGCGAGCTGGCGTCACTCGACGCCCGGTTCGAGGGGAAGCAGACGGAGACGGCGGCCGACGAGTGGTCGCGCTATCGGGCGCGACGCGATCGGCTCAAGGCCGAGCTCGAAGCCGCTCTTGCCCGGGAATCCGGCGGCCGGTAGACTTGGCCGCGTTGGTCCGCTCTACGCGAACGGGGACGCTCGGAAGTCGGTGCAAAACCGGCGCGGCCCCGCCACTGTAACGGGCGCATCACTCCGCTCGACACGCCACTGGGCAACCGGGAAGGCGGGCGGAGGCCCGAAGCCAGGAGACCTCTCCGTTCGCGCCACCATCAATGCCCTCCGGGGGGAGGGACGGGTGGCCTCGTGTCTCTATCTCGCCTGTTCACCTGCCTGCTCGCCTTCGGGCTGCTGGCGTGCCGCCAGTCCGGCGGCACGCCCGGCTCGGTCACCGTGGTGGACGATGCCGGCGACACCGCCGCCGTGCGGACTCCTGCCACGCGAATCGTGTCGCTCATCCCGGCCACGACCGAGCTTCTCTTTGCCATCGGCGCCGGCGGCGCGCTCGTGGGACGGACGCAGTGGTGCAACTATCCTCCCGCGGCGGCGTCCGTGACCGACCTGGGACCCGGGATCAATCCCAATGTCGAGGCGGTCGTCGCCGCCCGTCCCGATCTCGTCATCCTCTACAACTCGGCCCAGCATGCCGAAGTGGCGTCCCGGCTCCGGACGCTCGGCATCCCCGCGGTGCGGCTGAACACCGACGCCCTGTCGGATGTGCCCCGCGTCGCCGCGCTGCTGGGCCGGCTCACGGGACACGAGGCCCAGGCCGACTCCGTCCGCACGGTCTTCGATTCGGCGCTCGCCTCCGCGACCCGGGACTCCACCGCCGGCACCCGGCCCAAGGTGCTGCTCCTGGTGTGGGAGCAGCCGCCCATGACGATCGGCCGAGGCAGCTTCCTGAGCGAGCTGATCGAGCGAGCCGGAGGCCGGAACCTCTTCGGCGACGTCGCGACGTCGTCGGGCCCGGTCAGCATCGAGGCGGTGACCGTGAGGGACCCCGATCTCATCCTCACGACTACCGACGGCCCGGCCAGCTTCGCGACCAGGCCCGAATGGCAGGTGGTGAGGGCGGTGCGTGAACGGCGGTTTCTGCAGGTCACCGGCTCGGAGTACGACCGGCCGGGGCCGCGCTCGCCGGCGGCGATCAGAGCTCTCTCCGAGCGACTGCGCGAGACCTCCCGTTGAAGCGCCTGACCGCGTGGCTGGTGCTCGGCCTGGTGGCCGTCTCTCTGCTGCTGGGACTCGCGGCCGGATCGGTGCCTCTCTCGCTCGGCGAGGTATGGAGCGGAGTCTGGAGCTCGAGCGCGCCCGCCTCGGTGATCGTTCGCGAGCTGCGCGCGCCGCGGGTGCTGCTCGCCTTTCTGGTGGGAGGGAGTCTCGCCGTGTGTGGCGCGGCACTCCAGGCGATGATCCGCAATCCGCTCGCTGAGCCCTACCTGCTCGGCCTGTCCGGCGGCGCGGGGCTCGGGGCCGTGATCGCGCTCGCGTCGCGGTCGGCCGGCCCCTGGGCCGTGCCGGTCGCCGCCTTCGCCGGGGCGCTGGCCGCGGTGGGGCTCGTCTACCGGCTGAGCCTGGTCGCGGGCCGCCGGCTGGATCCCCGCGTGCTCCTGCTGTCCGGGGTGGTGGTCGGCTCCTTCGCGGGGGCCCTCATGAGCGCCATCATCGTGCTCTCGGACGCGCCCACCGTGCGCAATGCGTTCCTGTGGTTGCTCGGTGGGTTCGGCGCCGCGTCGTGGCAGTCGCTCGCCGTCTTCGGCGCCTATGCCGTCATACCGCTGGTCGCGATCGGCGTGAGTGCGCGATCGCTCGACCTCATCGCCCTTGGTGAGGAGCAGGCTCATCACCTGGGGACGGACGTGGATCGCACGCGGCGCCTGGTCTATCTCTGCACCGCGCTTCTGACGGCGGCGAGCGTCGCCGCCTGCGGCATCATCGGCTTCGTCGGGCTGGTCGTGCCGCATGCGGTGCGCACGTTCGCGCGCCCGATCCATCGGACACTGCTGCCGCTGGTGTTCGCGGGTGGCGGCGCCTTCCTCGTACTCTCCGACGTCGTGTCGCGGACCATCGTCCGGCCGCTGGAGCTTCCGGTCGGCGTCATCACGGCCCTCGTCGGCGTGCCGATCTTCGCGCTTCTGCTGCGGCGGAGCGTCGCATGAGGCTGGAGGCCAAGGCGGTCTCGGTCAGATATCGCGGAACCGGCCTCGCTCTGGACCAGGTGACCTGCCAGGCGGAGGGCGGCAAGCTCCTGGCCGTGGTCGGTCCGAATGGCAGTGGAAAGACCACGCTGGTGCGCGCGCTGAGCGGGCTGGTCCCGCTGCACGGCGGCGGGGTCACAATCGATGGGAAGCCGCTCGGAGGGTGGGAGCGGCGCGCGCTGGCACAGGTCATGGCCGTCGTGCCGCAGGGGGAGGATGCCGTCTTTCCGCTGCGGGTGGACGAGGCCGTCATGCTCGGCCGCTATCCCCACCTGGGGGCGTTCGCCGCGCCTCGCGAGACCGACCGATCGGCGGTGCGGGACGCGCTTCTCCGGTGCGACGTGGCCCATCTGGCCGGCAGGACGATCGACACCTTGAGTGGGGGAGAGTGGCAGCGGGTTCGGGTCGCCCGGGCGCTGGCGCAGGACCCCCGAATCCTGGTGCTCGACGAGCCCACGACCTCGCTCGACATCCGCCACGAGATGGAGCTGTTCGAGCTGGTGCGCCGGCTTACCGACCAGGGCCTGGCCGGCCTCGTCGTCACCCACCACATCAACCTGGCCGCACGCTTCTCGCACCGTATGGTTCTGCTGAGCGGCGGTCGGGTGGCCGCCGACGGTACGCCGGCCGCGGTCCTCCGGGCCGACGCGCTGCGCGAGGTCTTCGGGTGGCCGGTGGCCGTCACCGCGTGGCGCGACGGCTCCCCCCAGCTGGTGCCCCTCCGGCCGCACGAGGCCGACCAGGCCTGACCCCCTCCGCGCGGGCGGTTGATCCGGCGTACCTTTCAGGCATCGTCCCGACACCGCCAGGGAGCCCATGACCCGCTCGATTACGCTGGCCCTTCTCGCCACGCTCACCCTGGCCTGCGCCGACACCAACGCTCCGCCGCCGGAGCCGCTGGAGCTCCTGCTGGTCGTCAACCGCCAGGCCAACTCCCTCACCATCGTGCCGGTGGATGCGAGCGAGCCGCCCACGACCGTGGCCTTGGGGGGCACCGGTGCCGACCCCACGACCGTGGCCGCCCGGGAAGGCATCGCCGTGATCCCGCAGGGTGACGCCGACGCGGTCGCGGTGGTGGACCTGGTGCGGCGCAGCCTCATCCACCGGATCCAGCTTTCCCCCGGCTCTGGAGCCACCGGGGCGGTGATGCTCAACGATTCGATCGCCTACGTGGCCAACCCCGGGCTCAACACCATCACTCGCATCAATGTGTTCACCCGCGAGACACTCGAGGTACCGGTGGGGGCCACCCCACAGGGATTCGCGGTGGCTCGCGGCCGCGTCTTCGTGCTCAACGGGAACCTCGACCCGACCGGAGAACCCGCCGGTTCGAGCTGGATCACCGTGATCAATCCAGCGACCGACGGCCCGGCTACCGGCATCGACTCGATCCCACTGACCGGCCCGGGCAACGCGGCGTTCGCCACGGTCGGGGCGGACGGCTTCATCTACGTCGTGAGCCGGGGTCGAAGCATGCCGGCGGAAGGGCGCCTGTCGGTGGTCGATCCGCTCGAGCGGACCGAAGTGGCCAGCTTCGCCGGGCTGGGACTGTTGCCCGGACAGGCCGCCAGCGATGGCGGATCGCGCATCTTCATCAGCTCGGTCAGCGAAGGCCTGCTGGAGTTCAACACCGACAGCAACGCCGTGGTGCGCGGCGAAGCCGACGGCGTCGGCATTCCAGGAAACGCCGGCGTCGCGGTGGACAGCGATCTCAGGATCTACGCCATCGAGGCGGGTGGCTGCGCGGCCGGCCGGCCCGGCACCGCCCACGTGCTCGACGAGGACCTGGAGGAGATCTCGCAGATAGCGCTCGGCCGCTGCGCCGCCGGCGCGGCCGTGGTCCGGATCGGGCAGGAGGCCGGCGCACTCCCCTGATCACCGCCGGTATCTTTCAGCATGCCCCAGTTCGATACGCCGGCAATCGTGCTCTCCACCATCCGCTACAGCGAGACCTCCAAGATCGTGCGGCTGGCGACGCGAGATCATGGCGTCCAGAGCGCGATCGCCAAGGGTGCGCTGCGTCCCCGGAGCCGGTTCGGCGCGGCGCTCCAGTCCTTGAGCGAGGGTCAGGCACGGCTGCTGGTGAAGGAGCACCGCGAGCTGCACGTGCTGGCGAGCTTCGACCTGCTCCGGCTCCATGTCGGCCTCGCAGCGGATCTGGAGCGGTACGCGACCGGCTCGGCCCTGGCCGAGCTCATGCTGCGCTTCGCTCCCGCCGACCCTCACCCCGAGAGCTACGATCTCCTGCGCGATGCGCTGGGCATGCTCGAGGTCGTGCCGTCCGACGAGCTCGAACCGCTCGGCATTCGCGCGCTGTGGCAGCTGGTGAGCGCCCTGGGGTTCGCCCCCGAGCTGGATGCCTGCGTGCGCGACGGGACCATCCTGCCACCAGGCGGTGGTCTCGCGTTCAGTACCCGCGAAGGCGGCGCTCTCTGTCCCCCCTGCGCCTCGGGCCATGGCGCCACCCAGCTGCCCGCCGAGGCGCGCGCCGACCTCGCCACGCTCATGGACCCGGACGCGGCGTTGCCGCGCCTGGATCAACGGCACGCGGAGTCGCATCGACGCCTGCTCGCGAGGTACGTGCGCTACCACCTGGGCGAAGGCGCGGAGCTTCCCGCGCTGGAGTTCTGGCTTAGGCGCCCGTGGATGGCGGCATGATCATCGGCACCGCGGGACACATCGATCACGGCAAGTCGGCCCTCGTCGCCGCGCTCACGGGACGCCCGATGGACCGTCTCGCCGAGGAGAAGCGCCGAGGCATCACGATCGACCTCAATTTCGCCCCGCTCGACCTCGGCGAGGATGGCATCGCGGGCGTGGTGGACGTGCCCGGCCATGAGGATTTCGTCCGCACGATGGTGGCGGGCGCCTCGGGCGTGGATCTCGCGCTCCTCGTCGTCGCGGCCGACGAGGGCATCATGCCCCAGACGCTGGAGCACCTCTCGGTCCTGGAGCACCTCGGCGTTCGGGCCGGCATCCCGGTGTTGGCGAAGGCGGACCTGGTCGACCGGGACTGGCTGGAGCTGGTGGCGGCGGAGCTGGGCGAGCGGCTCGCGCGGTCCCCGGTCGCATTCGAGCCTCCCGTCCCCGTGTCGGCGAAAACCGGCGAAGGACTCGACCATCTTCGTCAGCGCATCGCCGAGTACGCCCGCGCGCTGGTGCCCGCGCAGGGAGGCGACCTGTTTCGACTTCCCGTGGATCGGGCGTTCTCGGTCGCGGGTGTCGGCACCGTAGTGACGGGGACGACGTGGTCGGGGCGGATCAAGGTGGGGGACGAGGTCGTGCTGCTTCCGCTCGGTCGGGGGGGTCGGGTGCGCTCGATCGAGATGCACGGGCGCGCGGTCGACCGCAGCGAGCCACGACGGCGTACGGCCGTGGGGGTGGCGGGCATTTCCCGTGAGGACGTGACACGCGGCGGGATGCTCGTCGCCGCCGCGGATCCGTGGATGGCGACGCGCGCGCTGGACGTCGAGGTCGCGCTCGATCCGTCGGCGCCACGCCCGCTGGTACCGCGCAGCCGTATCCGTCTCCATCACGGCACCGCCGAGATCATCGGCCGGGTATTTCCCCGCACGCCGCCGGTCGAACCCGGGAGTCGTGGGGTGGCGAGGATCGCGCTCGAAGCCGACGTCGTCGCCCGCGCGGGGGATCGATTCGTGATCCGGAGCTTCAGCCCGGTCGCCACCATCGGGGGTGGGGTCGTCCTGGATCCAATCCCCCCCGCTCGGCGTGCCCGGTGGCCGGGCACGATGGCCTCGGCCGAGCCGGGGGCTCGTCTCGAGGCACTGGTCGAGCGGAGGGCCGCTGGCGTGCGCGACGAGCGACTCCCACTGCTCACCGGGCTGCCGCCGGCTGCCGCCCGAGCACTGGCGCGTTCCTCGGCAACGCTGCGCTCGGTGGAAGGCCTATGGGTCACCTCCGCACTGCTCGATGATCTGGTGGGACAAGCCCTGGAACGGCTCCGTCGCCATCACCGGCAGCATCCCGCCGACCGCGGGATGCCGCTCGAGACACTCCGAAGCGCCTTCCGCGCGCCCGATCAGGCGGTCGAAGCGGTCCTCAGCGACCTCGTGCGGACGGGAAAGATTCGCCGTGCGGACGGCACCGCCATGCTGGCCGGGTTCGCCCCTCGGGTCATCGGCGGGGACGCCGCGGTGGACGAGATCGTCCTCCTGGTGGAACAGGCGGGCCTCACACCGCCGAGCGTGGCCGAGATCGAGCGACAGACCGGGAAGCGGGATGTCGCGGCCATTCTGCGGCTTGCCGCGGCGGCGGGCCGGCTCGAGCCGGTCGAGCGGGATCGCTATTTCAGCCGGGCCGCCCTGGACCGATTCGTGCAAGCGATCCAATCCGCCGGCCCCGAGGCGGCGGTGGTTCCATCCGAGCTGCGCCAGCGCCTGGATATCAGTAGAAAATACTTGATACCGCTGCTCGAATGGGCTGATGTCAAAGGTGTTACGGGGTGGGATGGCGATGTCAGGAGAGTGAGGGGGCGCACTCGCGCTTGACACTGAAAGCGGCGGTCCGCCATCTTGCGACTGATACCCACGTTACGTCCGTCTTCTTGGAGGTGCCGAGCGGTCTTACACCCAGTCTGAAGAGGAGCGCCCATGGTCCGTGTCTCGTGGCCGGGGTGGTGGCTCGGGCTAATGGTGGGCATCGGCTCCCCGGCCGCGGCACAGGCGAACCTGCCTCCGCCAAGAATCGAGCTGAAGGAGAACTACCCCAATCCGTTTTTTCCGGCGACGACGATTCCGTTCACGATCTCCAAGGAGGTCTGCGGTAGAGGACATCAGCCGGTGGTCAGCTTGAAGATCTACAACGTCCTGGTTCAGATGGTGGCGATTCCGGTGCTGGCCGACGGCTCAGCCGAGCGATTGGACAGTCTGCGGTTGCGGTGCGGCGAATATCAGGCGTACTGGGATGGCAAGTACTTGGACGGGAAACGGGAGGCGACGCCGGGGATCTATTATTACCAGCTCTCAGTGGACGGCGAGCGCTACACCAGAAAGATGATTGCGCAGGGTCGCGCGACGAATCAGCCATAGGGGCGACACGGGTGTCGCCCCTATGTGTTTAGGGGCTAGAATCCTGCCATTGAGGCAGCATTTCGGGGAACGAGGCTTGCCTTTGCCCGCTAACGGCACCATTACCCCGAACTGACGAGAGGTCGCTGATGATCCGCTCGGATCGTATGACCATCAAGGCGCAGGAGGCATTCCGCGACGCGGCCGAAGAGGCGCGGAGTCGAGGCAATCCTGTCATCAACGACGCGCATCTGCTGCTGGCCTTGTTGAAGCAGCCGGAGGGCGTCGTGCAGCCGCTTCTGCAGAAGGCCGGTGTGAACCTCACCGCGCTGATGCAGGAGGTCGAGCGGGAAGTGGCCCGCTTTCCGAAGCAGGATGGCTCGGGTGCCGAGGCCACGTTCAGTCGAGAGCTGAATCGGGTCTTCGACCGCGCCGAGGCGGATGCGCGCAAGATGTCGGACGCCTACGTCTCGACCGAGCACCTCCTCCTGGCGCTCGTCGAGGAGAAGGGCACCGCCGCTCGCACCGTTGTCGGCGCACAGAATGTGTCGGCTGAGGATCTCCGCCGCGCGCTGGAGGAGGTGCGCGGCTCACACCGGGTCACCGATCAGTCGCCCGAGGAGAAGTACCAGGCCATCGAGCGGTACACCCGCAACCTCACCGACATCGCGCGACGCGGGAAGCTCGATCCCGTGATCGGGCGTGATGAGGAAGTGCGCCGGGTGATGCAGGTACTGTCGCGGCGGACGAAGAACAACCCGGTGCTGATCGGGGAGCCCGGTGTCGGCAAGACGGCCATCGTCGAGGGCCTGGCCCAGCGGATCGTGAACGGCGACGTGCCCTCGTCGCTGCGCGACCGGGAGCTGGTGGCGCTCGACATCGCCCAGCTTCTGGCCGGAGCCAAGTTTCGCGGCGAGTTCGAGGAGCGGCTGAAGGCGGTGGTCAAGGAGCTGACCGACAGTGAAGGGAAGTACATCACCTTCATCGACGAGCTGCACACCATCGTGGGTGCCGGCGCCGCCGAGGGTGCGATCGACGCGAGCAACATGCTCAAGCCGGCGCTGGCTCGCGGCGAGCTCCACGTCATCGGGGCCACGACGCTCGACGAATACCGCAAGCACATCGAGAAGGACGCGGCCCTCGAGCGTCGCTTTCAGCCGGTCCTGGTCGGCGAGCCGAGCGTGGCCGATACCATCGCCATCCTCCGGGGCCTCAAGGAGAAGTACGAGGTCCATCACGGCGTCCGGATCACCGACAATGCCCTGGTGGCCGCGGCGACTCTCTCGGACCGGTACATCGGAGACCGCTTCCTGCCCGACAAGGCGATCGACCTGGTCGACGAAGCGGCGAGCCGGCTTCGGATCGAGATCGACAGCATGCCGCAGGAGATCGACGAGGTCGAGCGGCGGATGCTGCAGCTCGAGATCGAGCGTCAGGCGCTGCTCAAGGAGAAGGACAGGGCAGCACGCGAGCGCCTCGCCGCAGTCGAGCAGGACATTTCCGAGCTCCGGGAGCGCAGCGCCGGCATGAAGGCGCAGTGGCAAGCGGAGAAGGACAGCATCAACGCCATTCAGAAGCTGAAGGCGGCCCTGGAAGACCTGCGGGCCGAGATCGACCAGGCCAGCCGGAGCGGCGACCTGCAGCGCGCCGCCGAGCTCCGGTACGGCCGGGGACCCGAGCTCGAGCGGCAGCTCGAGGCCGAAAATCGCCGTCTGGCGGAGATTCAATCGAAGGGCAGCTATCTCAAGGAGGAAGTGGACGCCGAGGACATCGCGGAGATCGTATCACGCTGGACCGGCATCCCGGTCTCCCGGATGATGGAGAGCGAGCGGGAGCGCCTCGTCCACCTCGAGCAGGAGCTGGCCCAGCGGGTAGTCGGGCAGAAGCAGGCAGTGACTGCGGTCGCGGACGCGGTGCGGAGGAGCCGTGCCGGGCTGGGCGACCCCCACCGGCCAACCGGATCGTTCATCTTCCTCGGCCCCACCGGCGTGGGCAAGACCGAGACCGCCCGGGCCCTGGCCGAGTTCCTGTTCGACGACGAGCGGTCCATGGTCCGCCTCGACATGTCGGAATACATGGAGAAGCATTCCGTCGCCCGCATGATCGGCGCGCCGCCGGGATACATCGGTTACGAAGAGGGCGGACAGCTGACCGAGGCGGTGCGGCGCCGGCCGTACAGCGTCGTGCTGTTCGACGAGATCGAGAAGGCGCACCCGGATGTCTTCAACGTGCTGCTCCAGATCCTGGACGAGGGTCGGCTGACCGACAGCCAGGGCCGCGTGGTGGACTTCCGGAACTCGGTCATCATCATGACCAGCAACATCGGGAGCGCGCACATCGTCGAGGCGGGCGATACGTCGTGGGATCGAGTGGAAGAGCGGGTACGCGATGAGCTTCGGCACCACTTCCGGCCCGAGTTCCTGAACCGGGTGGACGACATCATCGTCTTCCGGCCGCTGACGCGCGAGGACCTCGAGTTGATCGTGGAGCTGCAGCTCGCCCACCTGGCGGATCTGCTGGTGAAGCGGAATCTCAGACTCGAGGTGACGCCCGAGGCTCGAGCGCTGCTGGCGGAGCAGGGGTACGACCCGGTGTACGGCGCCCGGCCGCTCAAGCGGGTCATCCAGCGCGAGCTGCAGAACCGGATCGCAAAGGAGTTGCTCGAGGGGAAGTTCAAGGAGGGGGATACGGTCCGGGTCGAGCGCGACGGCGCAAGCCTGCGTCTCACGCGTCCGACGGAGGTGCCGGAGATGGTGGGTGCGTAGAGGGACACCGTCGCCCAGCGACCTGGCAGGCATGCAGGCGGCGCTTCGGCTCGCCCGGGCGGCCAGCGTGCGCGAGGAGATCCCCGTGGGGGCCGTGATCATGTCCGACGGGGAGCTGCTCGCGGAAGCGCACAACGAAACGGTGCACCGCAAGGACCCGACGGCGCACGCGGAGCTGCTGGCGATCGGACGGGCACTCGAAAAGGTGGGAGAGGACCGGCTCCCCTTTGCCACGATGTACGTGACCCTGGAGCCGTGCGCGCAGTGCGCCGGCGCGCTGGTGCTCGCCAAGGTGGGACGCCTGGTCTTCGGAGCGTATGACGCCAGGTGCGGGATGGCGGGCTCGGTGTACGATCTGCTCCGCCATCCCCGGCTGAATCACCGGCCGGAAGTCCTCGCCGGGCTGCTGTCCGAAGAGTGTGGCGACCTCCTCAAACGCTTCTTCCAGAGCCGTCGCGCGACGCTCTAGCCGCGCCCGCGAATTATTTCGGCGTCAGGTTCTTCCGCATGGCACCGATGTCGAGCAGCGGCATCCCGCCTTCGGTCGGCACGATCAGCACCACGTTGTTCGAGGTCCGCAGCTCCTGCAGCACCTCCAGATACTGCTTGGTCAGTGCCTCGGCGGTCAGCGTCTGGTTGAGCAGGCGCTGCTGCTCGGCCTGGAGCCGGGCGACCTCCACCCGGTGCCGCTCGGTGGCGATCTGCTGCTCCTGGGCGATCTTGTTGTTGATCGCCTGAACCACCTGGGGCGGCGGTTGGAGGTCGCGGAGGAAGAAGGCGGACACGGTGGCGATCCGGAAGCGTTCCCCGCCGGCCCGCGGTTGCGTCACCAGCGCCGAGTCGACCTCGCCCGACATGGTAGCCGCGATGCGATTGCGCTGGGCGATGTCGTTGATCGAAAACTGCACCATCCCGTCCCGGACGCCGTTCCGGATCGCATTGAGCACGACGTTCTGGATCTGCTCCTGGCCGCCCAGCTCCCGGAAGATGTGGGGTGCCTGCATCGGATCGATCTGCCACCGGACCGCCACATCCACCTGCATCCCCATCTGCTCGCTCGACAGCGCGCTGATCTGCTCCGCCTGGTCGCTCGTGGCCGGGAACTGCTCCTCGCGCGTGGAGAAGCGCTCCACGTCGGACCAGGGCGTTACGAAGCGGACGCCGGGTAGCAGAGGATGGGTGTCCACTTCACCGAACGCGTGGCGGACACCGACCTGACCGGCGTCGATCACGACTACGCTGCTGGAGAGGAGAACGAAGGCGCCGACGGCGGTGAGGAGCCAGGCACCGGTGCGGAGCATGGTGGCACTCGCCCCAGCGGCGCCCGCGGAGCGGCGGCCGGCGGCGGCCGTGAACAGTAGAAACGCAGCGACCAGAATCGCGCCGCCGAGCATGAGGGAACCCATGTCTGCTCCTGGGAAAGGTGCAGGAAGGTACGGCGGCGCGGTTCAGCTGTCACCGGCTCCCATTACGGTGCCTTGGTCGCGATCACCACTGGGGAGCTCACGCGGGAGCGATCCTCAAGGTGGTGCCCCAGGGATCGGTGGCCAGGGCATCCGCGCCGTCGCGGCGCACCCCGTGGCCGGAGGAAGTGAGCGACTTGGCGGCCGCGTCGACATCGGCCTTCCTCGGCAGACGCATGGTCCACTCGAGGAGGCGGGCATCCGCGTCGGCGGCCGGCGGCGCGCCGGCGGCCCAGGTATTGGTCCCGAGGTGATGGTGGTATCCGCCGGCCGAGAGGAAGAGTGCCCCCGGAAAGCTGAGCACCACGCGGTCGAGACCAAGTCCCGTGTGGTAGAATGCTCCGGCGCGCTCCAGATCGTCCACGTAGAGATGGATATGGCCCACCCGCGTGCCCTCGGGCATGCCCGACCACGTCGCTCCGCCGCCGGCGGCGACCAGCGCGTCGAGATCGAGTGGGTCCGTCGCCATCGCGAGCGAGCCACCCTCCACTCGCCAGGTGGATCGCGGACGGTCGGCATAGACCTCGATGCCGAGTCCGTCGGGATCCGTCAGATAGAGCGCCTCGCTCACGAGGTGGTCCGCCATGCCTGCGTACTCGCCCAGCGCGCTCAGGTGCGAGATGAACCGGCCGAGGGAGGCGCGGTCGGGGACCAGCAGTGCGTAGTGGTAGAGCCCCAGCCGCCCGCGGCGGGGGACCGGTGAGGCTCCCCGTCGCTCCCGGAGCTCGACCAGCGGCGCGCCGTCACCCGTGGCCAGTGCCGCCTCGTCCGGCTGGCGCCGGACGACGCGGAGTCCCAGCACTCGCTCGTAATACGCGACCGAGCGATCGAGATCGGCGACCTGCAGACGTACCGGACCCAGCGTGAGATCCGAGGGCAGCCGATACGTGGGCGGCGCGACGGTGAAAGTCGGACTGGAGCCGCCAGGTGGTTTGCGGGTGCCGGTGGGGAATTCGGACATGAGAACGCGCTCCTCTACGGCGGGGACCTGAGTGTGATGAATGCGAAACGTAACCGGGCGGCGGGCGCGCCCCGGCCCTCTGGAAAACCACTCGGCGATGGGGTAAGCTTCGCGCCCTGAAAGCAGTTGGCGCTCCGAGGACAGGTGTCCGAGTGGTTGAAGGAGCCGGTCTCGAAAACCGGTATACCCGCAAGGGTATCGTGGGTTCGAATCCCACCCTGTCCGTGCGTGATCATGCTCGAGAAAAGGTCGCCCCCCGGTCGCGCTTCGTTCCACGCGGTCGGGGGGCCATCGCTTGCCAGCACCGACGGTGCTTGGTCGCCGAACCCGTCCCCATTAGCGTTTCGGGTCCCCATGTCCGCCGCTTCCCCGTCACCCCATCACGTGTCGACCGCCGAGCCCGGCGGGTCGCTGACGCGCCAGTTGGGCATCTGGTCCGCGATCGCGATCGTCATCGGCAGCATGATCGGAAGCGGGATCTTCCGGGTGCCGAGCCAGACCGCGGCCCAGGTCGGCACGGCGGGCAGCATGATGCTGGTGTGGGCCGCGGGAGGCGTGGTCGCGCTGTGTGGCGCGCTCACGCTCGCGGAGATTGCCGCGATGTACCCGCGGGCCGGTGGCATCTACGTCTATCTCAACGAGGCGTACGGTCCGCTGCCGGCCTTCCTCGTCGGCTGGCTGTTCCTGGTGATCGCGCCGGCGTCCATCGGCGCCGTCGCGCTGGTCTTCGCGGAGTATCTCGGCCGACTCTTTCCAGTGCTTCACCAGCACACGCGCCTCGTCGCCGCGGCTGCGGTGCTGCTCGTGGCGGGATGGAACTATCGGTCGGTCCGATTCGGCGCCGCAATACAGAACGTCTCGTCGGGATCGAAGGTGCTGGCGATCCTCGTCCTCACCGCGGCGGCCTTTCTCTCCGATCAGCCCGGTAGCGCGAGCTGGATGACCCGGGAATCCTTGGCCCCCGAGACGTGGTCCGGCTTCGGGCTCGGCCTGGTGACGGTGCTGTGGGCATACAACGGATGGCAGGACGCCACGTACCTCGGCGGGGAGATCAGAGACCCGAGCCGCAATCTGCCCCTCGCGCTGATCGCCGGCACGCTGATCGTGACGACGGTCTATCTCGCGGCGAACGCGGCGTACCTCGATGTGCTGCCGATGGAGTCACTGGCCAGGTCGCCACTGGTCGCGGCCGACGTGGCCGTGCGGCTGGTGGGCCCGGTCGGCAACGCCCTGATCGCCGCGCTGGTCTGCGTGTCGACCTTCGGCACGATGAACGGCGGCACTATGTGCTACCCCAGGATCTTCTACGCGATGGCCGAGGATCGCCTGTTCTTTCGGGGAATCGCGGCGGTCCACCCCCGCTTCGGCACACCGCACGCCGCCGTGGTGCTGACCGCGGCTCTCGCCATCGGCTATCTCTGGGTGCAGACGTTCGAGCAGCTGATCGAGGCATTCATCATTGGTGTGCTGCCGTTCTGGGCCCTCGGCGCCGGCGCGGTCATCGTGATGCGGCGGCGACGTCCCGACCATCCCAGACCATACCGCACGCCGGGTTATCCGGTGGTCCCGATACTCTTCATCGTGGCCACTGTCAGCCTGGTCCTCAACTCCCTCGCCGAGCGTCCCGGACGCACACTCGCCAGCTTCGGCGTCATCCTGGCCGGAGTGCCGGCGTACTGGATGTGGGCTCGCGCTCGGGCTCGTGGGACGAGCCAGAGCGGCCCCAGCTAGACCGCCAGCGCCGTGCCCCTGGATCGAGCGACCGCGCTGATCGGAAGCCTCCTCGGCCAGGCCCTGGGTGACGCCCTCGGCTTCGTGGTCGAGGCAAAGCCGTTCGAGTTGGCTGGTGTGTATGTGAAGGACTGCCTGCTCGCCGGCCGAGCGGGCGAGATCTCCCACCCGGACTGGCCCTTCGGCCAGTACACCGACGACACCCAGCTCGCGCGCGAGCTGGTGCACAGCGTGGTCGACGCAGGCTGCTGGAGGCCCGATGCCTTCGCCCAACGCATCGCCGCGCTGTTCGCCGAGGAGCGCGATGTCGGGGCGGGGCCGGGCACGCGGGGCGCGGCCGCCCGGCTCCTGGCCGGCACACCCTGGCGCGAGGCGGGAACGCCGGCACCCTATGCCGGCAACGGCAGCGCGATGCGGGCGATCCCCGTGGGAGTCCTCTTCGGATCCGACACCCGCGCGATGGTGCAGGTGGCCGCGGAGCAAAGCGCCACGACCCACGCCGACCCGCGCTGCACCGCGGGCGCGATCGCGGTCGCGGGTGCGGCGGCACTGGCGGCTCGGTCGCCGACGATCGTCCCCTTGGAGTTCCTCGATGCGCTCGCCGAGCTGACCGCCCCGGTGGACGATTTCTTCACCCGCGCGCTGCTTGGCCTCCGCCGGTGGAATCACCTCGCTCCTGCTGACGCTGCCCGCCGGCTGCACGCCGAGGGGCTCGATCCCGCGTTCCGTGACGAGTGGCACGGCATCTCCGCGTTCGTGGTGCCGAGCGTGGTGTGGAGCCTCTACGCGTTTCTACGCTCGCCTGACGACTACTGGGCGACGGTCTGCTCGGCGATCGCGGTCGGCGGCGACACCGACACCATGGCGGCAATCGCGGGCGGTCTGGCCGGTGCGCGGCTGGGCCCAGACGCGTTGCCCGCGGATCTCGTGGCCCGGGTCAACGACCGTGGAGAGTGGGGATCCGGCCTGCTCACCGACCTGGCACGAGAGGCGGCGCGTCTGGTCGGCGACTGAGCAGCGGTTATAGTTGGCGTATCCACGCACACTGCCGTTCCCCGGGGGGAGCCCATGCCACACGGAAAGATCTACCAGGATGTCGCGGAGACCGTCGGCAACACGCCGATGATTCGGCTGAATCGCCTCGGCGCCGGACTCCCCGGCCGCATCGCGATCAAGCACGAGGGATACAACCCATACGATTCGGTGAAGGATCGGATCGGGGCGGCCATGATCGACGACGCCGTCGAGAAAGGTCGGCTCAAGCCGGGCATGGTGATCGTCGAGCCAACGAGCGGCAACACGGGCATCGGCCTCGCCTACGTCGCCGCGGCCCGGGGATATCGCTGCATCTTCACCATGCCCGACACGATGACGGTCGAGCGCCGCAACCTCCTGAAGGCGCTGGGCATGCGAGTGGTGCTGACCGAGGGCGCCAAAGGAATGAAGGGAGCGATCGCCCGCGCGGAGGAGATCCTGGCGCAGCTCGGCGATCGCGGCTGGATGCCGCGGCAGTTCGACAACCCGGCGAACCCGGCCATCCACTATCGCACCACCGGCCCGGAGATCTGGGCCGATACGGCCGGACAGATCGAGGTGTTCGTCGCCGGTGTCGGCACCGGCGGCACCGTCACCGGCGCGGGACGCTACCTGCGAGAGAAGAAGCCCGGCATCCGGATCGTCGCGGTGGAACCGGCGGAGAGCCCAGTCCTCTCCGGCGGCCAGCCGTCGCCCCACCGGCAGCAGGGCATCGGTGCGGGGTTCGTGCCGGCGATCCTCGATACCAAGGTGTACGACGAGGTGATCCGGGTGAGCAACGACGACGCCATCGCCACCGCGCGCCGCCTCGCGCGGGAAGAGGCGATCTTCGCCGGCATCTCGAGCGGGTCCATCACCTGGGCCGCTCTCCAGGTGGCCAGCCGTCCCGAGAGCGCGGGCAAGCTCATCGTCTCCATCATCTGCGATTTCGGCGAGCGCTACCTGAGCCATCCCGTCTACACCGAGCTGCAGCGATCCGGACTACGCCGATCTCGAGCCCGCGATCGGGCCCTGAAATCGCCGCTCCGCGCCTCGCGGCAGCCGTCCCCCGGAGCGACAAAATTGTCGTTTCGGGGGATGCGCGTTTCCGGCGGTGAACGACGTACTCCCGGTCTCCCGCCGGACGATTATTATGGGACTTTCCCGGCCACTCCCAACACCAGTGAGGCGAAGCCCCCCGTGACCATCTCCCAGCCGGCCGAGCGCGTGGATTCGATCTTCGGCAGCGACGTGTTCTCTCGCAGCGTGATGCGGCAGCGCCTTCCCAAGGAAGTGTACCGCAGCCTGCTCCGTACCATCGACCGCGGCGAGCCGCTCGATCCGGCGGTGGCCGACGTCGTCGCGGCTTCGATGAAGGATTGGGCGATCGAGAATGGCGCGAGCCACTATACGCACTGGTTCCAGCCGCTCACCGGCCTCACCGCGGAGAAGCACGACTCGCTCGCGGCGCCGGACGGCAACGGCGGGGTGGTGTTCAACTTCTCCGGCGAGGAGCTGGTGCAGGGCGAGCCGGACGCGTCGAGCTTCCCCTCCGGCGGCATTCGGGCGACGTTCGAGGCCCGCGGCTACACCGCGTGGGACGCCACCAGTCCCGCGTTCCTCATGCGGGGCGACAACAACGTCACCCTCTGCATTCCGACGGCGTTCGTCTCCTGGACGGGCGAGGCGCTGGACACGAAGATCCCGCTGCTGCGCTCGGTCGAGGCGCTCTCGCGGCAGGCGCTCCGGATCCTCAAGATTTTCGGCACCGACGAAGGCGTGTCCCGGGTCCATACGACGGTGGGTCCGGAGCAGGAATACTTCCTGGTCGACCGCGAGCTCTACTACAAGCGGCCCGACCTCCTCACCTGCGAGCGCACCCTGTTCGGCGCGCGTCCCCCCAAGGGGCAGCAGCTCGAGGATCACTACTTCGGCACCATTCCGCCCCGCGTCCTGGCGTTCATGGCCGAGTCCGAGCGTGAACTCTACCGCCTCGGCGTCCCGGTGAAGACGCGCCACAACGAGGTGGCGCCGGGTCAGTACGAGATCGCTCCGCTCTTCGAGGCCAGCCACATCGCCAGCGATCACCAGATGCTGATCATGGAGACCCTGAAGCGCGTGGCGCCCCGGTTCGGGCTCCAGGCGCTGCTGCACGAGAAGCCGTTCGCGGGCGTCAACGGCTCTGGCAAGCACAACAACTGGTCCATGTCCACCGACACCGGGGTCAATCTGCTCGATCCGCGGGACGAGACCCACACCAACATGCAGTTCCTGGTGTTTCTCGTCGCCACCATCCGCGCGGTGGACGTGCACGCCGATCTGCTTCGCGCCTCGATCGCCTCCGCCGCCAACGACCATCGACTCGGCGCCAACGAGGCGCCCCCGGCGATCATCTCGGTGTTCCTGGGCAAGATGCTCTCCGACATCCTGGCACAGGTGGAGAAGGGATTGCCCAAGCGGACCATCCGCGGCGGGATCCTCGACATGGGCGCCAAAACGCTGCCCCAGCTGCCGCGGCACTCCGGCGACCGGAACCGGACCTCGCCGTTCGCGTTCACCGGGAACAAGTTCGAGTTTCGTGCCGTGGGCTCGAGTGCCAGCATCGCCTGGCCCAACACGGTACTCAACACCATCGTGGCCGAGTCCCTCGACTACATGGCGAGCGAGCTGGAGAAGGCGGTCGGGGCGCGCCCCACGCCCGCCAGGCTGCAGGCCGGCGTCCTCAGCGTGCTGAAGAAGGTGATCAAGCAGCACAAGCGCGTGTTCTTCGATGGCGACAACTACTCGGAGGAGTGGCACGCCGAGGCGGGCCGCCGCGGCCTGCCCAACCTGAGGAACTCGGTGGACGCGTTCCAGGTGCTCAAGGCCAAGAAGAACGGGGATCTGTTCAAGAAGTACGGTGTGCTGGGGAAATCGGAGTACGAGTCCCGCATTCACATCGCGGTCGAGAAGTACGTCAAGCAGCTCGCGATCGAGGCGGAGACCATGGTCTCCATGGCGCGCTGCCAGATTCTCCCGGCGGCGCTGGAACATCAGCGCCGGGTCGCCGAAGCCGTGGCCGCCACCAAGGCGGCCGGCCTCGAGGCAACCGAGACCGGTGCCGCGTTGCGTGAGTTCGTGAAGCTGGTGGATGAGTTCCGGGAGCGTACCGGCGAGGTCGAGCGGCTGGCGGCGCACCATGAGGCCGATCCCGCCCGGCATGCGGCCCAGATCAACCGGGAGCTCAAGCCGGCCATGGATCGGCTGCGGGCGACGGGCGACGCGATCGAAGGGCAGGTGGCGTCCGACGCCTGGCCGTTACCGACCTATCGCGATCTGCTGTTCCTGAAGTAGGTCAGCGTCCCTGTCGTCCGGACACAGGAAGGGGGCCATCGAACGATGGCCCCCTTCGTTCGTCAGCCCGGCCAGCCGACCGGTCGCGCTCGTGTCAGGACAAACAACTCCGAGGGGCACCGGCCGGGGGTCAGCACGCCCGCCATGGACTGGAAGGCGATGGTCTCTTCGGGAGTCGTGTCGGGGTCGAAGTAGACGGCGATCGCTTCCACGAGTCGGGGACGATTGCTGCGGACCAGGGCATCCATCCAGGGCTGCGAGACGGTGAGATGCCGGCACTCCAGTCGGACCTTCACCGCTCCATCCAGCCAGCAGGGAATCGTACCCAGCTCCTCCGCCAGCGGCTCCGTGAGCAGCAGGCTCTCTCCGCCGGGGGTGATCGCCCCGAACCGCAATCTGCCACGCTCGTTCCGGCGGTGAATCACCGCCCCCCAGCCATAGGCGGGCCGCTGGTGCTGGTACCAGTCCAGCACGCGCAAGAGCTGCTCTCGTAAGGCGTCGACGACAAGTGGAGATTGCATGGGGTACCGTCGGCCTGGGTTGCCGAACTCACCTGGGGGTAAGGGTCACCGCCGTATTCAGCAGGATATGGGCCATACCCCCTCCTGACCCCCTGGCGCGGGCCGCCGTCCACCGTCACATTCCGCGCTTCGGAGGCACCAGGGCCCTCCGACTACCTATGCCGATCGACGAGCGCATGCCTGATCCCGCCATCTCCGGGTCGCACGTTTTCTATAGAAAACTGACGCGACGGTACCCACGGATTGTCCGCGCCGAAGGGTGCTACCTGTGGGACGACGCCGGAAAACGCTACCTGGATGGCAGCGGTGGGGCGTTCGTGGTGAACGTCGGGCACGGCGTGGCCGAGATCGCGAAGGCGATCGGGGACCAGGCCGGGCGCCTGGGCTATGTGAACGGCACGGTATTCACCCACGACCCCGTCGAGGAGCTGGCGGCGGAGATCGCCCGGCTCTCGCCGGGTGAGCTGGCGCTGGTGTATCCGCTCGGGAGCGGGTCCGAGGCCGTCGAGGCCGCCCTCAAGCTGGCACGCCAGTACTGGGTCGAGTGCGGCCGCCCGAGCAAGGGCACCGTGCTCAGCCTCTCGCCCTCGTACCACGGCAACACGCTGCTCGCCCTGTCGGCCTCCGCGCGCCCGCATTACAGCGCGCTGTTCGAGGACTGGATGGTGGACATCGTCCGGGTGCCGGCGCCGTACCCGTACCGATGTGAGTGCCGGGGCGTGCCGCCCCATTGCCCGAGCTGCAACGGAGCGGCGGTAGAAGCCGCGATCCTCGCGGCCGGTCCCGACAAGGTGGCGGCGCTCATCGCCGAGCCGGTCGGCGGCTCGTCCACCGGTGCATCGGTGCCGCCGGCCGAATACTGGGGCCGGGTGCGCGCCATCTGCGACCGACACGACGTGCTGCTCATCGCGGATGAGGTGCTCACCGGGGCGGGACGCACCGGCACCTGGTCCGCGCTCGAGCCGTGGGACGTCGCGCCCGACATCATGACGCTGGGGAAGGGGATCGCGGGCGGGTACGCTCCGCTGTCGGCCGTGGTCACGACGGCCGCGATCGTCGATGTGCTGGCGCGCGGCTCCGGCGCCCTGGCGCATGCCCAGACGTTCTCGCATCACCCGGTGCAGTGTGCGGCGGGTGTCGCCACCCTGCGCTATCTCCGCGAGCACCGGCTGATCGAGCGGTGCGCCGAGATGGGGCGGGTGCTGCACCAGCGACTGCAGGAGATCCGGGAGTTGCCCTTCGTGGGCGATGTCCGCGGCCGCGGACTGCTGGCCGGCATCGAGTTCGTGGCCGACCAGGACACGCGCGAGCCGCTGCCGCGCTCGGCGGCCTTCGCGGAAGCCTTCACTCAGGCCGCCCTCGAGGCGGGGTTGGTGGTGTGGCCGAACGTCGGACATGCGGACGGACGCAATGGCGACCTGGTGATGCTGGCGCCGCCATTCGTCGTCACCGAAGATCAGATCGACGAGATCATGGCCCTGTTGACTCGCGCGCTGCGGGCGACCGCCGAGCGGGTAGGAGCGACGAAATGACGACCGCCACGAAGATCACCTACACCTCCACCAGCGGCGACCTGGACGACTTCCATCGCCGGTTCGACTCGGCGCTGGCCAAGGTGCGCGCGTCGGCGGGGGCGACCTACCCCAACTTCATCGGCGGCGAGCCGGTCATGGGAACCGGCGCACCGCTCGACGATCGCTCACCCATCGACACCACGGTGCTGCTGGGGCGATTCACGGCCGCCTCGCCGGGCGATGTGGACCGGGCGGTCGCCTCCGCGAAGGAGGCGCAGCGCGACTGGGCTCGCCGCCCATGGCGGGAGCGCGTCGGCATCCTGCGCCGGGCCGCCGAGCTGATCCGCGAGCGGAAGTACGACCTGGCGGCGCTGATGGCGGTGGAGGTCGGGAAGAGCCGCCTCGAGGCCATGGGCGACGCCGAGGAGTCGGCCGACCTGATCGACTACTACTGCGGCCAGGTGGAGGAGACCGACGGCTTCGTCCGGCCGATGGGTCGCATCACCTCGGTCGAGCGGAACACCGACGTGCTGCGTCCGTACGGCGTCTTCGTCTGCATCGCGCCGTTCAATTTCCCGCTCGCCCTCAGCACCGGGATGTCGTCCGCGGCCCTCATGGCGGGGAACGCCGTGGTGTACAAGCCGTCCGAAGACGCCCCCTGGACCGGGCTCCGGCTCGCCGAGATCTACCGGGACGCGGGCCTGCCCCCCGGACTCTTCAACTATCTGGTCGGCCGCCGGGAGGACATCGGCGACGCCCTCTGGCAGCACCCGGGCGTGGACGGCGTAGTCTTCACCGGCTCGAAGGCGGTGGGCCTCAAGATCCACGCCGGCATCAGCGAGAAGTGGATCAAGCCCTGCCTGATGGAGCTCGGCGGGAAGAACGCGGCCATCGTCACCGCGAGCGCCGATCTGGATGCCGCGTCCGAAGGTGTCATGCGGAGCGCGTTCAGTCTTCAGAACCAGAAGTGCAGCGCCACCTCGCGTGTGTACGTCGACCGCAAGGTCGCCGCGCCCTTCCTGGAGCGGCTGGTCGAGCGCACCCGCGGCATCCGCATGGGCGATCCGACCGAGCGCGACGTCTTCTTCGGCCCGGTGATCAACCAGCGCTCGGTGGAGCGCTTCGAGCGCGCGGTCGCCCAGGCCCGGCGTGAGGGCACCATCGTGCTCGGCGGCGATCGGCTCCGGGGCGGGGTCTTCGACCGGGGGCACTTCGTCGCCCCGACCATCGCGACCCTGCCGCTCACCAGCTCGCTCTACCGCGAGGAGCTGTTCGTCCCCTTCGTGGCGGTGGGTGAAGTGAGCGGGTTGGACGAAGCGATCGCGGAGTCCAATGCCGCGGAGTACGGGCTCACCGCCGGCATCTTCTCCGCCGACAAGGCGGAGGTCGAGCGCTTCTTCGACGAGATCGAGGCGGGCGTCTGCTACGCCAACAAGCGAAGTGGCGCCACCACCGGCGCCTGGCCCGGTGCCCAGGCCTTCTGTGGCTGGAAGGGCTCCGGCTCCACCGGCAAGGGCGGCTGCGGGCCATACTACGTCGCGCAGTTTCTGCGCGAGCAGAATCGAACGGTGATCGAGGCGTGATCGTCGGACAACACCCTGGCAGGAAGGACCACGTGCGGAACTATCCCAAGATCGTCGTGCCGCCCCCCGGACCCAAGGCGCAGGCGCTCGTCAAGCGCGACGAGGCCGCCACCGCGCCGTGCTACATCAAGGAATACCCGTTGGTCATCTCCCACGGGCAGGGTCCGATGGTCGAGGACGTGGACGGCAACCGCTACCTCGACTTCATGGCCGGTATCGCGGTCTGCTCGACCGGGTACTCGCATCCCAAGGTCGTCGCCGCGATCAAGGAAGCGGCCGAGCGGTTCCTGCACATCTGCGGATCGGACTTCTACTTCGAGGGGATGGCGGCGCTGGCCGAGCGGCTGGCGGCGATCGCGCCGGGCAGGTCCAAGAAGCGGGTGTTCCTGACCAACTCGGGCACCGAGGCGGTCGAGGCGGCGATCAAGCTCGCGCGCTACGCCACCCGCCGGACGGCGATCATCGCCTTTCACGGCGCCTTCCACGGCCGCACCGCCGGGGCGGTCAGCCTCACCTCCAGCAAGGCGCGGCAGCACGCCGGGTTCGGCCCGCTCCTGCCGGACGTGCATCATGTGCCGTTCGCCTACCGCTATCGCTGCCAGTTCTGCGCCGACCAGGACGCCTGCAATCGCGGGTGCATCGCGACGATCGAGCAGGACCTCTTCAGCCGCCATCTGGATCCCCGCGACGTCGCCGCCATCTTCGTCGAGCCGGTCCAGGGGGAGGGCGGGTACATCGTGCCGCCGACCGGCTGGCTCCGCGACCTGCGCGAGCTCTGCGACCGCCACGGCATCCTCCTCGTCGCGGACGAGGTGCAGTCCGGCGTCGGACGCACCGGCAAGATGTGGGCGTGCGAGCACGAGGGCGTCGAGCCCGACATCCTGTGCACCGCCAAGGGCCTGGGCTCCGGCATGCCGATCGGCGCGATGGTGGCGAAAGAATCCATCAGCACGTGGGAGTCCGGCGCGCATGGCTCGACCTATGGCGGCAACCCGGTCTGCTGCGCGGCGGCGCTGGCGACGCTCGACCTGGTGGAGAACGAGCTCATGGCCAACGCGATCCGCCAGGGTGATCGGCTGATGGCGGGGCTCCGGAAGCTGCAGGAGAAGCACGCCTGCATCGGGGATGTGCGGGGACTCGGCCTCATGGTCGGCGTCGAGTTCGTGAAGGACCGCCGCACCCGCGAGCCGGCGGTCGAGCTGCTCGACAATCTGGTGTCGAAGGCCTTTCAGCGGGGGCTGCTCCTCCTGGGCGCGGGCAAGAGCACGCTGCGACTCGCCCCGCCGATGGTGGTGGACGAGCAGGACGTGGATACCTGCCTGGCGATCCTCGACGGCATCCTGAGCGAGCTCGATTGAGCACCGGCTCCAAGGTCGTCAGCATGCGCGACGCCGTGGCGGCGCTCGTGCGCGACGGCGACACGGTGGTGATCGAGGGCTTCACCCATCTGATCTGTTTCGCGGCGGGGCACGAGATCATCCGTCAGCGCCGCCGCGATCTCACGCTCTGCCGTCTCACGCCCGACCTGATCTACGACCAGATGATCGCGGCGGGGGTGGCGCGGAAGCTGGTGTTCTCCTGGGCGGGCAATCCCGGCGCGGGATCGCTGCATGCCTTCCGCCGCGCGGTGGAGAAGGGAAGCCCGCCGCTCGAGCTCGAGGAATACTCCCACTTCGGCATGGTGTGTCGCCTGAGCGCAGGCTCCGCCCGCCTGCCCTTCTGGACGCTGCGGGATTACATGGGGACCGACCTGCCGATCGCGAACCCGAGGATCCGGAGCGTCACCTGCCCGTACACCGGCGAGGTCCTCGCCACGGTGCCGGCCCTCAATCCCGACGTCACCATCGTCCACGCCCAGCGGGCGGACGCCCAGGGCAACGCGCAGATCTGGGGGCTGCTCGGCGTACAGAAGGAGGCGGCACTCGCATCCGAGCGGGTGATCGTCGTGGTCGAGGAGCTGGTGGACGAATCGGTGATCCGCGCCGATCCCAACCGCACCATCATCCCGGGGCTGGCGGTGGACGCGGTGGTGGTCGAGCCCTGGGGAGCCCATCCCTCCTACGCGCAGGGATACTACGACCGGGACAACGACTTCTACGTGAATTGGGAGCCGATCTCCCGCGATGCCTCCTCGCTGCATCGGTACCTGGACGAGTATGTCTTCGGCGTCCGCGATCGGGCGGAGTACGTCGAGCGCTGCGGCGGTCTGGAGCGCCTGCGGGCGTCGAGCCGCGTCTGCGCCGGGGTGAACTATGGCTACTGAGGTGGCCGCCTACACTCCATCCGAGATGATGGCCACCGTGGCCGCTCGGGAGTTGGCCGACGGCGAGGTGGTGTTCGTCGGCATCGGGCTCCCCAATCTCGCGTGCAACCTGGCCCGGGCGACGCACGCCCCGGGGCTCCTCCTCATCTACGAGTCGGGCGCGGTCGGCGCCGAGCCGGAGCGGCTGCCGGTGTCCATCGGCGACCCGTCGCTGGTGACCGGATCGCTGATGGTCTGCGGCATGGCCGACGTCTTTCAGTGTCTGCTGCAGAACGGCCGCATCGAGGTCGGCTTCCTCGGCGGAGCGCAGATCGACCGCTACGGGAACATCAACACGACCGTCGTGGGCGGCTACGATCATCCGACCGTGCGACTGCCGGGCAGCGGCGGCGCGGCGGAGATCGCCATCCACGCTCGTCGGACGGTCGTGATCGCACGGCTCAGCCGCCGGGCGTTTCCGGAGGCGGTGGATTTCATCACCAGCCCCGGCCACCGGATGCGAGGGCAGTCCCGCCGCGACCTGGGCATGCCCGGCGCGGGCCCGGTTCGCGTCATCACCGACAAGGGGATTCTCGAGGCCGACCCGGACAGCGGCGAGCTGGTGCTGACCTCGCTCTACCCCGGCGTCACCGCCGAATCGGTTCGGGAATCGGTCGGGTGGCCGCTGCGCTCGCGTGAGCCGCTGGGCGATGTCGAGCCGCCCCGGGCCGAAGAGCTCCGCCTGCTCCGCGATGTCCTGGACCCACATGGCCTCTACTTGAGCTGAGACATGGCGGCGACCGCGGCGGCTCCGGAGAGCATCACCCACGCGCTGCCCCGGGCGATGGGCCTCCGCGACGTCGTCCTCTTCAACATCGTCGCGATCCTGAGCCTCCGCTGGTTGGCGACTGCTGCCGCGGCGGGGCCGAGCTCCATCTCGCTCTGGATTCTCGCCGGGCTCCTCTTCTTCATCCCGCAGGGCATGGCGGTGAGTCACCTCGCCGCGCGATACCCCAATGAGGGCGGGATCTACTTCTGGACCAAGCAGGCCTTCGGCGAGGGCCACGGATTTCTCTGCGGCTGGTGCTACTGGGTCAACAACATCCTCTATTACCCGAACCTCCTGATGTCCACCGCGGTGGTGGGCACCTACGCGTTCGGACGAGGGGGCTCGGGACTCGAGGGCGATTGGAGCTACGTCCTCCCGGCCACACTCGGGGCACTCTGGCTGGCGGTAGGTCTCAACATCGTGGGCCTCCGCACCGGCCGCTGGTTGCAGAACCTCGGCGCCGTTGGCACCTACCTGCCCGGGGTGCTTCTCATCTCGCTCGGCCTGTATGCCGCGATGACTCGCCCGCCCGCGACGCCGCTCACGATGGACACCATCGTGCCCGACCTGGGTGATTGGTCCTCCCTCAACCTGTGGGCCTCGATCGCCTTCGCCTTCGCCGGGTTGGAGCTCTGCGCGGTCCTCGGAGACGAAGTGCGCGACCCTCGCCGGACGCTGCCTCGCTCGATCCTCATCTCGGCACCGCTCATCGCGTTCCTCTATATCGCGGGCACGGTCGCACTGCTCTGGCTGATGCCGTCGGGCGAGGTGAACATCGTCTCGGGGTTCCTCCAGGCGATCGCGGTCGGGGCGGGCGACGCCGGCGTGGCAGTGGCGTGGCTCGCGCCGGCGGCCGCCGCGCTCTATGTGATCGGGAACGTCGGCGGCGTCGGCGCCTGGCTCGCCGGCCCGGCGCGGGTGGCGTTCGTGATCGGGCTCGATCGGTATTTTCCGGAGGCGTTCGGGAAGATTCATCCGCGATGGAAAACCCCGTACATCGTCATCCTGACTCAGGCCGTACTGGCCTCGCTGTTCATGGTGGTCTCGGTGCTCGGACACGGGACCACGGTCGAGAAGGCGTACCTGGTCATCCTCGACACCATGCTGCTGGTCTACTTCATCCCCTACATCTACCTGTTCGTCTGCTACCTCTCGGATCGGTGGACCACCAAGAGCCCGTCGGGCACGCCGGCCAGCCGGTTCCGGGCGGCGCTGATCGGTCTCAGCGGCCTCGGGCTGACACTGCTGGCGATGCTCATCGCCACGGTGCCACCCTCCGGCACCGAGGAGCCGTGGCTCTTCCGCGTGAAGGTGATCGGGGGCGCCGGCGCGTTCGTAGTCATGGGCATCGCCATCTTTCTTCGGGGCCGACGTTGACGCGGCCCTGCCGCGTCCTCCTGGCGGTGGTCGCGCTGCTGTCCACCGGTGGATCGGCCGAGGCGCAGCGAGCGGCGGTGCTTCGGCAGGTCAAGACGCCTCATCCGTATTACTTCCGCGAGATGCTCATCCCGCAGGTGACCTCCGGGCCGAGTGGTGCGGCCTGGTCGCCCGACGGCACCGAGCTGGTGTACGCGATGGGTGGCTCGCTCTGGCGACAGCGCGTGGGTGAGCCGGAGGCTCGCCAGCTGACCGACGGGCCCGGTTACGACTATCAGCCCGATTGGTCCCCCGACGGCCGCCGGGTGGTGTACGCCTCCTATCGCGGCGATGCCATCGGCCTCTACCTGCTCGACCTCGAGCGCGGCACGTCGAGTCCGCTGGTCTCGGATAGCGCGGTCAATATCGAGCCGCGGTGGTCCCCGGACGGGTCCCGGGTAGCCTACACGTCGTCGTCGCACGAAGGACTCTGGCATGTCTTCGTGGTCGGTGCTCCTGCGGGCGGGAGAGGAGCGCGTCCGACCCGGGTCACCGAGGATCACGACAGCGGCCTCCCGCGCTACTACTACCACAGGAAGGACCAGTACTTCGCACCGACCTGGTCGCCGGACGGACGCGAGCTGCTCCTCGTCTCCAACCGCGGCCATGTCTGGGGCTCGGGCGGCTTCTGGCGGACTGAGGCGAGACCGGGCGGGCGAAGCCAGGAGATCCGCTACGAGGAGACAACCTGGCGGGCCCGCCCCGACTGGAGCCGCGACGGGAAGCGAGTCGTCTACTCGTCCTATCTCGGACGCCAGTGGAACCAGCTCTGGTTGATGACCGAGAAGGGTGAGAATCCTCTGCAGCTCACGTATGGTGAGTTCGATGCGACCGCCCCCCGATGGTCTCCAGCGGGCGACCGCATCGCCTACGTCAGCAACGAGCGAGGCAACACCTCGCTCTGGGTCCTCGACGTGCAGGGTGGGGCGAGGACAGAGGTGCGGGCCGACCGTCGACGCTACCAGCACCCGATGGGAACGTTGCGCATCGCCGTCCGGGATGTGGCCGGAGCGCCCGCGCCCGCACGCGTGTCGGTGGTCGGATCCGACGGCCGGAGTCATACGCCGATCGACGCCTGGCAGCATGCGGACGAAGCGTTCGACCGCGCCGAGCGGCGCTTCGAGTACGGGTACTTCCACACGCGCGGCAGCGCGTCGTTGAGCGTTCCCGCCGGCCGCTACTCCGTCGAAGTGTCACGGGGCCCTGAATACCGCGTCGTCACCACGGCGGTGGAGGTCGTCGAAGACAGGGTGGCACCGGTCCGCGTGAGGCTCCAACCTCTGGACAATCTGCAGGCCCGCGGATGGTACAGCGGCGACCTGCACGTGCACATGAACTACGGCGGGACCTATCGCAACGATCCCACTCGGCTGGCGTTCCAGGCTCGGGCGGAGGACCTCGACGTGGTCGAGAACCTGATCGTGAACAAGGAGGGCAGGGTCCCCGACGTGTCATGGTTCCGAGGAGGCCCGGATCCCGCCTCCACCCCCGGCACGCTGATCATGCACGGCCAGGAGTTCCACACCAGTTTCTGGGGGCACGTGGGCCTGCTCGGCCTGCGCGATCACCTCCTGCTCCCGGGCTACAGCGCCTACGCCAACACCTCGCTCGCATCGCTGCAGCCCACCAATGCCAAGGTCTTCGATCTGGCGCGATCCCAGGGAGGGGTCACCGGCTACGTCCACCCCTACGACGTGAATCCCGATCCGACCGATACGAGCCGCGCGCTGACCCACGCGCTGCCGGTGGACCTGGCTCTCGGCAAGGTGGACTACTACGAGGCCGTCGGATTCGTGGACGATCTCATGGCAACGGCGACGGTGTGGTACCGCCTGCTCAACTGCGGATTTCGCCTCCCGGCGGGCGCCGGAACGGACGCGATGGCGAATTTCGCGTCGCTCCGTGGACCGGTCGGACTCAATCGGGTCTACGTGAAGAGTGGCGCGCCGCTCGTGCATCGGCGCTGGCTGGACTCGTTGAAGGCGGGCCGCAGCTTCGCCACCAACGGGCCGCTGCTCGGCCTGACGGTGAACCGCCAGGAGCTGGGGTCAGAGATCGAGCTTCCCGCCGGCGGCGGCGAGGTGTCGGTCAGCGTGCGGCTTCGCTCCATCGTGCCGGTGGATCACCTGGAGCTGGTGCTCAACGGCCGCGTAGTGCAGGAGATCCCCTTGGACGCCGGGCGCCGCTCCGCCACGGCAACCCTGCGCCTCCCAGTGGACCGGAGCGGCTGGCTGCTGCTCCGTGCCCGAGGCGACAAGGCCGCCTATCCGGTCCTCGACGTGTTCCCCTACGCCACCACCAGTCCGATCTACCTGACGGTGGGTGGGGAGCCCGCGCGGTCTCCCGAGGACGCCAAGTATTTCATGGCTTGGATCGACCGGACGCGGCAGACCGTGGAAGCCTTCAGCGATTGGAACACCGAGGCCGAGCGCCGGCAGACCCTCGAGATGCTCGGCCAGGCCCGAGCCGAATACGAGCGTCGCTCCGGGGCCGAGGAGTCCACCGGATCCAAGTGAGCCATCGGTGACCACGTATGCGCGGCGGCTCGGCCTGTTCTCGGCCACGATGGCGGTCGTCGGTGGCATCATCGGGGGCGGCATCTTCCGCACGCCCGCGGCGGTCGCCGAGCGGGTGGGATCACCGGCGCTCATTCTCGCCGCCTGGATCCTGGGCGGCGCGGTGGCGCTCCTGGGAGCGCTCTGCTTCGCCGAGCTGGGCCAACGGCGTCCTCGGGCTGGCGGCGGGTATGTCTACCTGAGAGAAACCTGGGGTCCCCTGGCGGCCTTTCTCTACGGGTGGGCTCTCCTGCTGGTGATCGCGAGCGGCGCGATCGCGGCGATCGCGGTGACGTTCGCGGACTATGCCCTCTCGCTCACCGGCCTCTCTCAGCGTTTCACCCTTCCACTCGCGGTCTCGGCCATCCTGTTCGTGTCGGCCGTGAACTACCGCGGCGTCCGCCCCGGCGCCTACCTCCAGAACGGCTTCACCTTGCTCAAGCTGGCCGCCCTGGCGGCCTTGGTCGTCTTCGGCCTCGCCGCCGGACTTCCTCCCGCACCGCGGCCTCCCGCCGGTGCACCGGCCAATTTCGGCGGCGCCCTGGTGCCCATTCTGTTCACCTATGGAGGCTGGCAGCAGACCAACTTCATCGCCGAGGAATTGGTGGACGCCGAGCGCGACCTCCCTCGGGCGCTGGTGCTCGGGGTGGGGATCGTGGTCGTCGTGTACATCCTCGCCAATCTCGCCTACCTGAGGGTCCTGGGTGCGGCGGGTCTCGCCCACAGCTCGGCGCCGGCGGCGGAGGCCATGCAAGTGGTGCTGGGCCCTGCGGGCGGCACCTTGATGGCGGCCGGGATCGCAGCCTCGACCTTCGGCTTTCTCAACCTGGTCATCCTGGTCACCCCCCGGGTGTTCCAGGCGATGGCGGCGGACGGCGTTTTCTTCCCGCAGCTCGCCCGGCTGCACCCGGTCCATCGAACCCCCGCGGCCGCCATCGCGCTGCAGGCGGCCTGGGCGTCGGTGCTGGCCTTCTCCGGCACTTTCAGCCAGTTGGTAGATTATGTCTCGTTCGCCGACTGGATATTCTTTGGGCTCACGGTGGCCGGACTCCTCATCTACCGCGCCCGCGACGACACGCAGGGCAGCTCGCCGCCACGAGGTGCGTTCCGCGCGCCCGGTTATCCCTGGACCCCGCTGCTGTTCGTCGCGGCCTCAGTCTTCGTGGTCGTGAGCTCGGTGGTCGCCAATCCGGGCAACGCCCTCGTCGGTGCCGGGCTACTCGCGCTGGGGGTCCCGGCATACCTGTACTGGAGCCGCGTGAGACGGGTGCGCTAGCCTCACCTACTTGAGCGGATCGTGGACCCGTGAAGATGGCACGCAATGCAGGCATGCTCTCGGCCGCGACGGTGGCGGTTCTGTGGGGCTGCGGGCAAGGGGGCGAGCGCAAAGGTGCTCCGGCCGCATCGGACGCCGGGGGGCGCGGAGACGTCCGCATCGTCATGGTGACCCACGGTCAGACCTCCGACCCCTTCTGGTCCATCGTGGCCAACGGAGCGGCCGATGCCTCGCAGGAGCTCGGCGTCCGCCTCGAGTTCCAGGCGCCCACCAGTTTCGACATGGTGCGGATGAGCCAGCTCCTCGATGCCGCGGTCGCCAGCCGGCCCAGCGCACTCGCCATCTCCGTGCCGGACGCGGACGCGCTCGCTCCGTCGATCGCGGCCGCCGTCGCCGCGGGGATCCCCGCGCTCTCCGTCAACGCGGGTGACGCCGCATGGGAGCGACTCGGTTTCCTGGCGCACATCGGGCAGACCGAGTACGAGTCGGGGCGTGCCGCGGGGCAGCGCCTCGCGCGCGGGGGCGCGCGCCGCGTGCTCTGCGTCAACCACGAGGTGGGGAACTCCTCACTCGATGCCCGCTGCCGCGGGCTGGGCGACGGTCTCAAGACGGGGGGAGCCACGATGCAGGTCCTCGGGGTGAGCCTCGCCGACCCCGAAGATGCCACCCAGCGGATCAAGGGTGCGCTGGGCCGCGATGCCGCGGTGGACGGCATGCTGATGCTCGGTCCGGGTGGCGCGGCTCCGGCCCTCGCGGCGCTTCGCGAGAGCGGCCGGCTGGGCCGGATCGCGGTCGGGACGTTCGACCTCACGCCGGACGTTCTCGCTGCCGTGCGCGACGGCCAGCTCCTTTTCGCCATCGACCAGCAGCCCTACCTCCAGGGCTATCTGGCCGTCGTCCTCCTGACCAAGTACCTGGAGACCAAGGCCATGCCCGGTGGCGGCCAGATCATCCGCACCGGGCCGAGCTTCGTGACGAAGGAGAACGCGGCCGACGTCATCGCGCTCACGGAGAAGGGCATCCGGTGAACCTCCCTCGGCTGGTCGGCCGCCCTGAAGTGGGTGCCGCGGCGGCGGCCGTGCTCGTCTGGGTGGTCTTCGCCGTCGTCGCCGGTCCGTCGTTCCGCAGTCTCGACGGCACGGCCGCGGTCCTCAACGCAGCGGCGCCGCTCGGCATCCTCGCGGTCGCGGTCGCCCTGCTGATGATCGGGGGGGAGTTCGACCTCTCGGTAGGCTCGGTGATCGGTGTGGCTGGCATGACGATCATGCTGCTCACCCGGCACTACGAGTGGTCGCTCTGGCCCGCCATCGCCGTCGCCGTGCTGCTCAGCCTCGCCATCGGTTTCGGGAACGGCTACCTCGTCGTCCGCACCGGTCTCCCGTCCTTCATCGTCACCCTGGGCATGCTGTTCGCCCTCCGCGGGCTCACGATCGCCGTCAGCCGGCTGCTCACCCGGCGCACCCAGCTCGGCGGCCTCGACGCGACGCCCGGCTATGACTCGGCGGAATCGCTCTTCGCCAGCGCGCTGTTCGGCCAGGTGCGGATCTCGATCCTGTGGTGGCTCGGCCTTGCCGCCGTGGCGACCTGGGTGCTCCTGCGCACCCCCTACGGGAACTGGATCTTCGCCGCGGGAGGCGCCCCCGATGCGGCGCGGAAGATGGGCGTGCCGGTGGACCGGGTGAAGATGGGCCTGTTCATGGCGACAGCCTTCGCCGCCGCGCTGGTGGCCGTCATCCAGGCGGTCCGTTTCACGGGAGCCGACGCGCTGCGAGGCGAGCAGCAGGAATTCCGCGCGATCATCGCGGTAGTCATCGGCGGCACGCTGCTGACGGGAGGGTACGGCTCGGCCATCGGCGCGGTGCTGGGGGCGCTCATCTTCGGGATGGTGCAGCAGGGCATCGTGATCACCGGCGTGGACGCCGACTGGTTCCAGGTGTTCCTCGGCGGCATGCTGGTGGCGGCGGTGCTCTTCAACAACTATATCCGCCGTCGCGCGGCGGAGGCGCGGTGACGCCGCCGCTCCTGCAGGTCGACCGGGTCTCCAAGCGCTTCGGCAATGTCGTGGCGCTCAGAAACGTGTCGATGTCGGTGGCCGCCGGTCAGGTGACCTGTCTGCTTGGCGACAACGGGGCGGGGAAGTCCACGCTCATTCAGATCCTCGCCGGCGTGTACCGTCCGACGGAGGGACGCTACCTCGTGGACGGCAAGCCGGTGGACTTCGGGTCTCCCCGCGAGGCGCTGGCACTCGGGATCGCCACGGTGTATCAGGACTTGGCGATGATCCCGCTGCTGAGCATCTGGCGGAACTTCTTCCTGGGCGCCGAGCCCTGCGTGGGCGCCGGACCGATGCGTCGGCTCGATGTCGACCACTGCGAGGGGGTCGTGCAGGAGGAGCTGGGACACCTCGGCGTCACGCTGCGCGATCCGGCACAGCCCGTGGGCACGCTCTCGGGTGGCGAGCGTCAGGCCGTCGCCATCGCGCGGGCGATTCATTTCGGCGCTCGGGTGCTCATCCTCGACGAGCCGACGGCGGCTCTGGGCGTGAAGCAGGCCGGCGTGGTGCTTCGCTACATCGCCAAGGCGCGCGAGCGAGGCGTGGGCGTGGTGCTCATCACCCACAACCCGCACCATGCCCACCCGATCGGCGATCGCTTCGTGATCCTCCGCCGGGGCGAAGTGCAGGGCGACTTCGCCAGCGCGGAGCTCCGGCTGGAGGACCTCGTCGGCATGATGGCCGGCGGCGAGGAGCTTCCACGGCTCGGCCACGAACTGGAGCGGTTGTCGGGGGAGATGCCGCGCTAGGCCGCTTCCACGATCATCGCGATGCCCTGGCCGACGCCGATGCACATCGTCGCCAGTCCGTAGCGGCCGCCCGTGCGGCGCAGGGCGTGCACCAGGGTCGTGAGGATGCGTGCCCCGCTGGCGCCGAGCGGATGACCCAGCGCGATCGCTCCGCCGTACGGATTGACCCGTGCCGAGTCGAGTCCCAGGTCCCGGATGCAGGCCAGCGATTGTGCGGCGAACGCTTCGTTGAGCTCGATCAGGTCGAGGTCCTCGACGGTGAGGCCGGCACGATCGAGCGCCTTGCGTGTCGCCGGAACGGGACCGAGCCCCATGCAGCTCGGGTCTACGCCCGCCACCGCGCTGCTGACCACGCGGGCCAGCGGCTTGGCGCCCAGCTCCTTGACCGCGTCACCCGAAGCGACCGCCAGCACCGCTGCGCCGTCGTTGATTCCGCTCGAAGACCCCGCCGTCACCGTCCCGTCCCGCTGGAAGGCCGGCGCCAATTTGGCCAGCCCCTCGAGCGTCACGTCAGCCCGAGGCGGCTCGTCGGTGGTGACCGTGTGCGGCTTGCCGTTCTTCGTCACCTCCACCGGCAGGATCTCGGCCTCGAACGCTCCGGCGGCCAGCGCGGCCTGGGCCCGTCGCTGGCTTTCGACCGCGAAGGCGTCCTGTTCCCTTCGGGTGATCCCGTGACTCTGCGCCACGCGCTCGGCCGTCTGCCCCAGTGCGATGGTCCAGTCGGCCGGCAGCGCGGGATTGGTGAATCGCCACCCGACGGTGCTGTCAGCCATCGCCGGAGGCGTGCGGTCCCATGCCTTGCCGGTCTTGAGCATGATGTACGGCGCGCGGGTCATGCTCTCGACCCCACCCGCGAGGAACAGCTCCCCTTCGCCAGCGCGGATGGCGTGGGCGGCGCTGACGACGGCCTGCAGGCCCGAGCCGCAGAGCCGGTTCACCGTCTGGCCCGGGATCTCGACCGGGAGTCCGGCCAGCAGCAGGGCCATCCGCGCCACGTTGCGGTTGTCCTCGCCCGCCTGGTTGGCGCAGCCGAGGATGACGTCGTCGATGTGGGCGACCGGGAGTTGCGCGCGATCCACCAGCCCGCGGATGGCGCGTGCGGCGAGGTCGTCGGGGCGGATGTCGGCCAGCACACCGCCCGCTCGTCCGATCGGCGTGCGGGCAGCGGCGATGAGATAGGCATCGGTCACGGTGCGGAACATATCCGCCGTCATCTTCGCCTACAAGCGCGACGCGCGCCGGTTTCGCATCACGTTGACCGGCTAGTGGTGGGTGGCTAAGTTGAGCCCTCGCAACGAGTCGGGACAGGTGGCCGAGTGGTTGAAGGCACCACCCTGGAAAGGTGGCATACGGGCAACCGTATCGAGGGTTCGAATCCCTCCCTGTCCGTCTCCACCGCCGTGACACCTCGCGTCGCACTCATCCATAGCTCAGATTGTCCCCGTCGGACAGTCACCCGCCTCGCAACTTGGCCTCCACCGAGGATCCCGATGTTCCGCTGGGGCAGGAAGGCCTCGGAACCGGACGTCGAGCCGACCACCATCGGCCGCTACCGCGTCACCCGGCAGCTGGGTGAGGGCGGGATGGGGGTGGTCTACGCCGCGCACGACGACCGCCTGGACCGCTCGGTGGCGATCAAGCGGATGCGGGACATTTCCGACGACGCCGTCCTCCGCGAGCGCCTGCTCCGTGAGGCCCGAGCGGCCGCCAGTATCAGCCACCCCAACGTCTGCCACGTCTACGAGCTCGCGGAGGAAGGCGACCAGCTCTACCTCGTCATGGAGCTGCTCGCCGGAGAGCCGCTCGCCGACCGGATCGCGCGCGGGCCGGTGCCGCTGGCCGAAGCGCTCCAGATCACGCTCGGCATCCTGGCGGCGCTCGAGGCGCTGCACGCCCGTGGCATCGGCCACCGGGACCTGAAGCCGTCGAACGTGTTTCTCACGCCGCACGGGATCAAGCTGCTGGACTTCGGCCTGGCCCGCCCGCTGGTGGAGCAGCTCAAGACCGACGTCACGCTCACCGCGCCCGGCGCGATCGTCGGCACGCCGCGCTACATGCCGCCGGAGCAGTGGGAGGGCGAGCCGTTCGTGCCCGCCTCGGACCTGTTCGCGGTCGGCGCCATCCTGTTCGAGATGCTCGCGGGCAAGCCCGCGTTCAACGGCGGCACGATCATCGAGGTGTACCGCGCCGTCGCCATGGCACAGCCGCCCGCGCTCACCGGCGGCTCCGAGGTCGTAGCCGCTGACCGCATCATTCAGCTCGCGCTGGCCAAGCGGCCGGGAGATCGGTATCCCGACGCGGCGGCCATGGCGCGGGAGGTTCGCGCCGCCTGGGCCCTGATCGACACCGGCGCCAGCCCGAAGGCGCGGGCGGTGACCCGCCTGATCGTCCTGCCGTTCCGGACGCTGCGCCCCGATCCCGACATCGATTTCCTGGCGTTCAGTCTGCCGGACGCAATCACCGCCTCGCTCTCGGGGCTCGACGCGCTGGTCGTGCGGTCCACCGCGGCGGGACAGCGATTCGCCGGTGAAGCCCCCGATCTCAAGGCGATCGCGACCGACGCGGGCGTGGACGTCGTCCTCCTCGGCACACTGCTGCGGGCCGACGATCAGGTGCGGGTCTCGACCCAGGTGCTGGAGACGCCGTCGGGCACGCTGGTCACCTCGCACACGGCGCAGGTACGCCTCACCGACATCTTCCAGCTGCAGGACGACCTGGCGCGGCAGATCGTGGATGCGCTGGCCATCCCCTTATCGGCCCGCGACCATCGGGTGCTGGGGCAGGACGTGCCGGCGAGTCCCAAGGCCTACGACCTCTATCTCCGCGCCAACCACCTGGGCGCCAACACTTCGAATCCGTCCCGGCTCGCGGCGGCGCGAGATCTGTACCGGAGCTGTCTGGATGAAGATCCCGGCTACGCGCCGGCGTGGGCGCGACTGGGAAGAGTGTATCGAGTGCTTGGGAAGTACGGGTCGGAGGGAAGCGCGGAGAGCACTGCCCTGGCGGAAGCGGCGTTCCGGCGCGCCTTGGAGATCAGTCCCGAGCTCCCCCTCGCCCACAACTTCTACACCTATTTCGAGATCGAGGAGCAAGGTCGGGCACCCGAGGCCATGGTGCGGCTGCTCGAACGGGTGGCAGCAAGCGCGGCGGACCCTCACCTCTTTGCGGGACTGGTCGTGGCCTGCCGGTTCTGCGGCCTGCTGGAGGCCTCGCTCGCGGCCGACCGCCGGGCGCGCCGGCTCGATCCGTCGATCCAGACGAGCGTGCAGTACACCTACTGGGCGCTGGGCGACTACCAGCAGGCCGCGGTCCACGACGTGGAGGATATCCAGGCCATCCGGCACGGGGCGCTGTGGATGCTGGGCCGGACGGACGAGGCGATCGCCGGCGTGCGGGAGGCGCTGAGCCACGCGCCGGGCACCCTGGAGCAGCGCATCGTCGAGTCCCAACTGGCCGCCATGGAGTCGCGCCCTGACGACTGCCTGATTCATGCCCGCGCCATCCTCGACGCCGGCTTCCATGATCCCGAGGGACTGCTCCTCCACGTGCGAGAGCTGGCCCACCTGGGGCTGGTGAGCCAGGCGCTGGTCATGCTTCGCCAGGTGGTCCAGGCAGGTTACCATTGCCCGCCGGCCTTGACCCGCGATCCCTGGCTCGACTCGCTGCGCGGCGATGCGGAGTTCGTCCGCCTGGTTCGGGAGGCGGAAGCGGGAAAGGCGCGCGCCGCCGAGGCCTACAACCGGGCCGGTGGCGAACGGCTGCTCGGGGCAGGAGTGGAGTAAGAGCCTCTCACCAGTGACGCTTCCGGTGGAGGGGAGCGCTCGCTAGGTTAGCGGCATGCTGCGCACGCTGCGGCAGTGCCGCGCCCTGCTGGTCACCCTCCTCCTCGCCGCCCCAGGCTCGGGGGGAACGTGGCTGGCCGTTGCCCATCCCTGCCCGGTGGACACGCCGTGGCTGGCCCAAAGTGGGCACGGCCATCATGAGACACCCGCCGGATCGGGCGAGGAACACGCCCCAGCCGACCAATCGTCCTGCCATTGCATCGGCACCTGCCACAGCGGCGCCGCCACGCTCGCCGCCCGGACCCCGGCGCCCGCCGCGCGCCTGGCCATCGCCGGGTGGTCCACCGCCCCTTCGAATTCCGAAGTCTCTCCCCCGGCACAGCCACGGCTGCGCCGCCATCCTCCCGCCACAGCCCCACCGGTGAGCTGAGCGCGCTTCGGCGCGCCTATCCCTGAGCGTGTCGGCGCATCCCGCGCCGACCCATTGGACATAGGTCCGCCCATCGGGTGGGCTCCGTGGAGGAATCATGATCACCATGCATACGATGTGGCGCGGCGCGCTCGTGGCCGCGTGCGCCTGCGCATTGAGGGGCACCGCAAGTGCCCAGGATCTGCGTGGTACTGTCGAAGGCCTCGTACTGAGCGCGGAAGGGGGACGGCCGATCGGGGAGGCGCGCGTGGGACTGTTCGGTCTCGGAGCGCACGTCGCCTCCGATTCGCTGGGGCGATTCGAGCTCGGCGGCGTCGCGTACGGCAGCCAGCGCCTGGAGGTCCGCGCCATCGGGTACCAGCCGACGGCGCATGCCGTCACCGTGGTGCCCGGGGAAACCACCCGGCTCGAGGTGCGGCTCAAGCCGGCCGTGGTGAATCTCCCCGAGCTCGTGGTGAGCGGCTCGCGTGAAGCACAGCTGGCATCCGCCACCCCCGTGAGCATCGGTGTGATCCCGGGCGAGGCGATCCGGGAAACGCGTGGGCATCATCCGTCGGAGATCGTCAACCGAACCCCCGGCGTCTACGTCAGCAACTTCGGCGGCGAGGGGCATGCCACCGCGATCCGGCAGCCGATCACCACCAAGGCGCTGTATGCCTACCTCGAGGACGGCGTCCCGATCCGCTCCACCGGGTTCTTCAATCACAACGCGCTCTACGAGATCAACATCCCGCAGGCCGGCCGCCTGGAGGTGATCAAGGGTCCCGGGACCGCGGTGTACGGCAGCGATGCGGTGGGCGGCGTCGTGAACGCATTCACCCGTGACCCGTCGCCGACTCCCGAGGCGGAGGTGTTCCTCGAGGGCGGGAGCAGCACGTATGTGCGGGGTCTCGGCACCGCGAGCACGACGGTTGGACGGAACGGGTTCCGGGCCGACGTCAACGTCACTCGCGCCGACGGCTGGCGCGACGGCACGCCCTACGATCGGCAGAGCGGCACGCTGCGCTGGGACCACACCCTCGGCGAGCGCGTGCGGCTCAAGACTATCGCCGCGCTCACGCACGTGGATCAGCCCGGGGATGGTGGAAGCGACCTGACGACGGAGGACTACACCGCGTTGCCGTCACGCACCTACTCGCCGATCGCGTTTCGGCGGGTGATGGCCGCTCGGCTCTCCACCGAGCTCCAGGTCCGGGGCGAATCCTCTTCCTTCGGCGCCACGCTCTACACGCGATACAACGAGCTCGACCTGCTTCCGTCGTGGCAGCTGAGCTTCGATCCGCAGGTCTGGGAGAGCCGTCACCGCTCGGTGGGTGTGCTGACGAGGTATCGCACGCTGATCGCGCCGCTCCAGACCAACTTGAGCACCGGGGTCGATCTCGAGTACACGCCGGGCAGCCGGCTCGAGACCGGGGTGCTGCCCCAGCGCGCGGGCCAGGTGTTCACCGGCTACACCCAGGGCGAGGTCCAGTACGATTACGGCGTCACCTTCTGGCAGGCCTCGCCCTACGCGCAGGCGGATATCGCGCTCCCGGGCCGGGTGCAGTTGAGCGCCGGGGCGCGGTACGACCGCGTCGGCTACGACTACACCAATCGCCTGACCGATCTCGCGACGGGTGCCCACCGGCGCCCGGGCTCGACTGGGGTGTCCTTCAGCCGTCTGAGTCCGAAGATCGGCGCGACCTTGGAGCTGGCACCCAACGCCAACCTGTTCGCCTCCTATCGCGAGGCATTCCGCGCGCCGTCCGAGGGTCAGCTGTTCCGCCAGGGCGCAGCCGTGAGCACCGTGGACCTCAAGCCGGTGCGCGCGCAAAGCTGGGAGGCGGGCGTTCGCACGGCGCTCGCCGGTGTCGTCACCCTCGAGGCGACCGGCTACAGCATGCGGCTCCGGGACGACATCCTCACGTTCTTCGATCCTACCAACGGCCTCCGCCTCACTCAGAACGCCGGCGCGACGAACCATCGCGGCGTCGAGCTGGGTGCAGGCGTCGGCGTCGCGCGGGGCCTCCGGCTCGACGCGGCGGTGTCGTACGCCAAGCACACCTACATCGAGTGGGAGCCGCGGCCGGGCGTGGACTACACCGGCAACGAGATGGAGCTGGCGCCGCGGTTTCTGGGCAACGGGCGCTTGAGCTATCGCCCGCCATTTCTCGGCCGCGGACTCATCGCCGTCGAATGGGTCAAGCTGGGTTCCTACTGGATGGACCCGGAGAACACCCGAAAGTACGACGGCCACGACCTTTTCAGTGTCTTCGCCACGGTGCCGGTGATGGAGCACCTGGAGCTGAGCGGCCGGGTCACCAACCTGGCTGACCGCCGCTTCGCCGAGACGTCCTCGTTCAACGCACAGCAGGGCGCGCGATTCCGCCCCGGTGCGCCCCGGCAGTTCTTCCTCGGCGCGCAGTACCGGTTCAACTGAGGATCGACCCCATGACACGATTGCACCGATTTCATCCCGTCCTTGCGGTGATCCTCGCCGGCTGTGGCGGCCTCGGCGCCGAGAGTCCGGCCCGCTTCACCACGGCACGCGTGATCTCGCAGGACACCGAGAACGGAGCCACCCCGATGTTCGCGGCGATCCCCGGCGGCGGCAGCGTAGTCGCCTGGGTCTCGGCGGCGGGCGGAGGCTCCAATGGCAGTCTCCACGTCTCGGTGACTCCGCCGGGATCGACGGAGCCCTTGGCTGCGGTCACGGTCCGCGACCGGCTGGGTCCGATCGAAGCGCACGGCGAGGCGCCGCCGCAGCTGGCCGCCGATTCTGCCGGCGGCATCTCGGTCTTGTACACGGTAGGGAAGGAGGTGCCCGGCGAGCGTTTCCCCCAGAGCGCGCTGCGGTTCATCCGCTCGGCGGACTCCGGACGCACCTGGAGCGAGCCACGCAGTATCAACGATGGCGCCGAATTCGGCTCCCACAACTTCCACGCGCTCACGGCCGCGCCGGATGGATCGCTGCTGGCCACCTGGCTCGAGGCTCGGGAGGGTAAATCCGGTGTCTGGATGAGCCGCTCGACCGATGAGGGACGCACCTGGGAGGCGAACCGGCAGATCTACCGCGACCCCACCTGTCCCTGCTGCCGCACTGCGGTGGCGGTAGCGGCGGACGGGGGTATCTACGTCGCCTGGCGCGCGATCCTGCCGGGAGATGTGCGCGACATCGTCGTCACTCGTTCGTCCGACGCCGGGAGGACGTGGGCCCCGCCCGTGCGCACGCGGGCCGACAACTGGGTCTATCCGGGCTGCCCCCACGCGGGACCGTCCCTGGAGGTGGATGCGGATGGCGATCTGCATGTGGCCTGGTGGACCGGGAAGGAAGGGGAGGCGGGAGTGTTCTACGCCAGGTCCACCGATGGCGGCAATACCTTCACCGCCCAGCCGATCGCGACCGGCCAGCGGGCCCGACCCGCGCACGTGCAGCTCGCGGTCGCGGGCCGGCAGGTGTTTCTCGCCTGGGACGACGGGCTGAGCGACATGCCGCGAGTCCTGCTGCGGCGCTCGTCCGACGGGGGTGAGTCCTTTCGGCGCGAGGAGCTGGTGAGCGAGCCCGACGCGGCCGCGAGTTTCCCGGTGCTCGCGCTCCGCGGTGACTCTGTGGCGGTGGCGTGGAGTCAGACCACCCCGGCCGAGCATCGGGCGAAGCTCGCCGCGAGGGTCGACATGACGGACCCCCAGGCGGTGATGCCGCTGCCGCGGGTGGGGCAGTCGGAAATCCTGGTGCGCGTCGGCGCCACCTGAGCGCCACCGAGGCCCGAAACGAAAGGGTCGCGCGTACCCCGCGCGACCCTTTCGCGTGTCCCTCTCCGCCGCTAGCTTCCCGCCCCGATGCCCACCCGAGTTCCCCTGATGGACGATCGCGCGCTGGCCCGAACCCTGGCGCGTATGGCGACCGAGATCGTCGAGCGGGCCCATGGAACCGAAGGACTCGTCCTCGTGGGGATCCAGCGTCGGGGGGTCGAGCTCGCGGCGCGCCTGCGCGCACTCATCGCCCAGGCCGAGGGCACTTCCATCCCGTGGGGCAAACTGGACATCACGCTGTACCGCGACGACCTGCAGACGGTCGGACCGCGGCCCGTGGTGGGCGAGACCAGCCTCCCTCGATCTCGACGGGAAGACCGTGGCGATCGTGGACGACGTGCTCTACACCGGCCGCACCGTTCGCGCGGCGCTCGACGAGTGCTCCGACTTCGGACGTCCCCGCCGCATCCTGCTCTGCGTGCTGATCGATCGGGGCGGCCGCGAGCTCCCTATCCAGGCCGACATCGTGGGCAAGAAAGTGACCGCCGGCGCCGGCGATCGGGTGGACGTCCTGGTGACCGAGCTCGATGGCCGGGACGCCGTGGAGCTGGTGCACTCGTGACCGCGTCGCTGGGCAAGGACCTGGTCGGCCTCGAGCCGCTGAGCCGCGAGCAGATCCAGCTCATCCTCGACACGGCCGAGCCGTTCAAGGAAATGAGCGAACGGGCGATCAAGAAAGTGCCGACGCTCCGCGGCAAGACGATCGTCAACCTCTTCTTCGAGGCCTCCACCCGCACGCGGATCTCGTTCGAGTTCGCGGAGAAGCGGCTCAGCGCGGACACCGTCAACGTGGCCACCACGGGCAGCTCGGTCAGCAAGGGCGAGACGCTGGTCGACACCGCGCGCAATCTCGAGGCGATGCGGATCGACATGGTGGTGATCCGCCACGGCGCGTCCGGCGCGGCGCAGTTCCTCGGCCAGCGCATCGGCTCCAACGTGATCAACGCGGGCGACGGGAAGCACGAGCACCCGACGCAGGGCCTGCTCGACATGCTCACGCTGCGCGACCGCTTCGGGCGGCTCGAAGGGCTCAAGGTCGCGATCTGCGGCGACGTCCTGCACACCCGCGTGGCGCGGACCAACATCTGGGGGCTCACCAAGCTCGGTGCCGAGGTGGGCGTCTGCGGGCCGGCCACGCTGCTGCCACGCAACGTGCACGAGCTGGGCGTCACCATCCTGCCGCGGATCGAGGATGCCATCCAGTGGGCCGACGCGCTCAACGTGCTGCGCCTCCAGCTCGAGCGGATGGAGTCCGGGTTCCTCCCCTCGCTGCGGGAATACAACCGGGTGTTCGGTGTGACCATGGAGCGGCTGGCGCGCGCGCCCAAGGACCTCGCGATCCTGCACCCGGGCCCGATGAATCGCGGCGTCGAGATCGACAGCGATGTCGCCGACGGCCCGCACAGCGTCATCCTCCAGCAGGTGACCAACGGTGTCGCGGTCCGCATGGCCGTGCTGTACCTGCTGGCCGGCGGCTCGCCCGACTGGGCGCAGCACGGCGGGGGAGCGGAATAGCGTGCGGCCGCATTCTGATTCGCGGCGGCCGGGTGATCGATCCCTCCCGCGGCACGGACGGGGTGGCCGACGTCTACATCGCCGACGGCAAGATTCAGGCGTCGGGCAGGGACCTGGGCCGGCCCGACGACGCGCTCGTGGTGGACGCGGCGGGCAAGGTGGTGGCACCGGGGCTGATCGACGTGCACGTGCATCTGCGCGAGCCCGGGCAGGAGGACGTGGAGACGGTGGCCACCGGCGCGATGGCCGCCGCCGCGGGCGGATTCACCGCGGTCTGCGCCATGCCCAACACCGATCCCGTCACCGACAATCAAGCCGCCGTCGGCTTCATCGTGAGCCAGGCCCAGCGCGCCGCCAAGGCGCGCGTCTACCCGATCGGCGCGATCTCGCTCGGGCAGAAGGGGCAGCAGCTCGCCGAGTTCGGGGAGATGGTCGGCGCCGGGGCCGTGGCGGTGAGCGACGACGGCAAGCCGGTGGCGTCGAGCCACCTGATGCGCACGGCGCTGGAGTACGCGCGCACGTTCGGCATCCCGGTCGCCGATCACTGCGAGGAGCCCACGCTGGCCGCGGGTGGCGCGATGAACGAGGGGCTGGTCTCCACCAGGCTCGGCCTCAAGGGGATTCCGGCCGCGGCGGAGGAGATCATGGTCGCGCGCGACATTCTCCTGGCCGAGCACACCGGCGGCCATGTGCACCTCTGCCACATGTCCACCCGGGGATCGGTCGAGCTGATTCGCCGCGCCAAGGAGAAGGGCATTCGCGTGACCGCGGAAGTCTGCCCCCACCACTTCACACTGACCCATGAGGCGTGCGAGGGGTACAACACCAACGCGAAGATGAATCCACCGCTGCGGGAGCCGGAGGATCGCGAGGCGATTCGCCAGGGGCTCCGCGACGGCACCATCGACGTGATCTGCACCGACCACGCCCCGCACCACTACGACGACAAGGAACGGGAGTTCGACGATGCCCCCAACGGCATCATCGGCCTGGAGACCGCGCTGGGTCTCGCCATCGCGGAGCTGGTGGAGAGCGGCCTGCTGTCGCTGGTGGATCTGGTGAATCGGATGAGCGTCATGCCGGCGAAGATCTTCAGCCTGCCGGGGGGGACCCTGGCTCCGGGCGCCACCGCGGATGTGGTCGTGCTCGACCCCACGGCGACATGGACCGTCCGTCCCGAGGAGTTCTTCTCCAAAAGCCGCAACACACCCTTCGCCGGGCGGCAGTTGGTCGGCCGAGCGGACACGACGATCGTCCGCGGACAGGTGGTCTTCGCCCGGAACGGCGCCACCGGAGCCGCGGCGGGGCCCTCGCGCTAGACTAGGGCTGGTCCAACGGTGTAGTTAGATTTTGTGACGTTGACCCCGGCCGGTCGAACCACCATAGGAAGGCCTTTCCATGGCCAACGAATCCGACAACAGCATCGAAGCCCTGCTCGAGCAGCGTGCGAAGTACGAGGACTGGCTCGCCAAGCTCGACGGGACGGCGGGCAAGGCACCGCCGGCCGTTCGCCAGAAAGTGCGCGGCGACTACGAGGTGCGGCTCCGCGGCGTGATCGAGCGACTGCGTGGTCACGGGGCGACGATCGCCGACGACCTGCAGCGGCACAAGAGCGCGCAGGGCGACCTCGACAAGCAGCGCCGCGACGCCGAAGACGAGCTGGCCGAGGCCGAGGTGCGGCACACGGTCGGCGAGTTCGCCGACGACGAATGGCTGCGCATCAGCGAGGAGAGCGACCGCCGACTCGGCGGGCTGCGCGACCAGCTCAAGACCGTGGGCGATGAGATCGCCAGGCTCGCCGAAGTCCAAGCCCTCATCTCGGCCCCCATGCGGCCGGCGGAGCCGGTGGCGCCTCCGCCGGCGCCATCCACTACTCCGCCACCTGACGACGTGATCGAGCGTTCACCGCCGCCCCCGCCGACTCCCGAGCCGGCGGCCGAGGTCGCCACGACTCGTCCCGCGCCCAAGCCGCCGCAGCAACCCCGCGCGAAGGAACCGGAGCACGCCCCGGCACAGGTGGACGAGCTCGCGTTCCTCAAGTCTGTGGGCGATGAAGAGTCGAAGCCGGCGCCGGCGCCCCGGCGCCCGAGCAACCCCGGTGCACCGGCACAGGGGTCACGAGCGGTAGAGACGGCCCCGCCACCACCGGCTCCTGGCGGGAAGGCCGGGACTCCTGGTGTGGCGAAGACGCTGAAGTGTGGCGAGTGCGGGACCTTGAACCGGCCAACGGAGTGGTATTGCGAGCGCTGCGGGGCCGAGCTGGCTGGCGTCTAGCCGTTGCCAAAGCAGCGGACGAGCGACAGGCTCAGGCCTTGGACTTGGCCTTGAGCTTGGCCAGCCGGCTCTTCTGCCGAGCAGCGGCATTCGGATGGATCAAGCGCTTCCGCCCCGCACGATCCAGCAGCTGTTCCGCGCTGGCGTAGGCCGTTTCCACCTCGGCACCCGTCGCGGTGCGCACCTTCTTGAGGGCGGTCCGAAGTCGGCTGCGCTCGGTGCGATTGTGCGCGGTGAGGACTTTGGCCTGACGCATGCGCTTCTTGGCGGATTCGATTCGGGGCACGGCAACCTCGGCTAAGGGACGGGCGCTCCCCATACCCCCGGGAGCGACGAGGGCGGAAACTTAGGGACCAGCGCACGCAAGGTCAAGCGGGGCGCCGGTTTGACTTGGCATCCCTTTTCCGGTGATGTAACCTTCCGCCGTCTCGCCGAACAGGAACGCGACCTGCAAGAACAGATCAGCGAATTCATACTCGCTCTGCCCATGCTCGTGTTCGCCATGACGGCACACGAGTATGCCCACGCCGCCACGGCGCTGCGCCAGGGCGACGACACCGCCTACCTCCTCGGCCGCGTTACCCTCAACCCGATTCCCCACATCGATCCCTGGATGAGCCTCGCCCTGCCGGCGCTGCTCTGGTTCGGGTCGGGAGGACGGTTCACCTTCGGCGGCGCCAAGCCGGTGCCGGTGAACCCACGCAAGTACAAGCGCTACGTCCGCGGCGACATCCTGGTCTCGTCCGCCGGCGTGATCACCAACTTCTTTCTCGCCTTCGTCTTCTCGCTCGTCTTCGTGGTGCTCGGCATCGCGTCGCGGGCGATGCCCGGCACCGCCCAGGTGCTCGACACCGCGCAGCGGATGATGATCCACGGCATCTGGCTCAACCTGGTGCTCTGCTTTTTCAACCTGATTCCGCTGCCTCCGCTGGACGGCTCGCATCTGATGTATCACGCGCTCCCGCCTCGGGCGGGCAACTGGTATCGCGGGCTGCAGCGTTTTGGCTATCTTCCATTCTTCATACTCATGTTCGTGTTTCAGCCGGTGGTCGGCTTCCTCCTCATGCCGGCCTACGCGGTGATGCGGATGCTCGGCCGCTTCATCGCCCCGTACCAGGTGGTGACCCCGCTGGCGGGACTCTACTAGCCTATGACTCTGCCCGAAGCCCCAACCACCGCACTCGGCGCCGGCCCCGCGTTCGTGGTGCAGCTGGACGCGTATTCCGGGCCGCTCGATCTCCTGCTCCATCTCCTCCGCGAGGAGCAGATCGAGATCGCGGATATCCCCATCTCGCGCATCGCCGATCAGTTCCTCCAGGCGGTCCACGAGCTCGGACTCAACCAGGCGGCCGACTATCTCGATATGGCGAGCCGCCTCGTCCGCCTGAAGGCGCAGATGCTGCTGCCCCGCCGGTCGGAAGAGGACGGCTGGGAGGATCCCCGCGCCGAGCTGGTGCGGCGGCTGCTCGAGTACCAGCAGATCCGGGAGATCGCGGTCTGGATGGGGCGTACCGCAGAGCGGCGAGCCGAGCGGTTCGCGCGCGGCTACCTGCCGCCGCCACCCGAGCTGCCACCGCTGCCGCTCACGCTCGAGGTGATCGACCTGTTGCAGGCGGTCGAGCGCGTGGCCGCGGCCATCCCGACTCCAATCCTGCACCGGGTGGTCGCGCGGCCGCTCGACGTCGAGGGCGCCACGCGCCGGCTCGAGGCGCTGCTCGACCAGCATCAGGAGTTCGGCTGGCTCGAGGCCCTGGGGCCTCGCCCCACGATCGTCGATGTGTTGTCCACCCTCCTCGCGCTCCTCGAGTTGGCCAAGCGAGGCGCGGTGCGCCTCGCGCAGCCCTCTCCGTTCTCACCGATGGTGATCGCCCGTGACAGCGCTCGCCCAGCTGCTTGAGGCCGCCCTCTTCGGCGCCGCCCGTCCGCTGACAGCGGAGGAGCTCGCGACGCTGGACACGGACGCCTCGCTCGCCGATGTCCGCGTCGCGCTCGAGCAGATCCGCGAGCACTACGACTTCGAGCAGCACGGAGTCGAGCTGGTCGAGCTGGCCGGCGGGTATCAGATCCTCACGCGCCCAATCCATGCTGCCGCCATCGAGCGCGCGCAGCTCTCGGTGCGCGCGCCCAAGCTCACCGCAGCGGCGCTGGAGACCCTCGCCGTCATCGCCTACCGCCAGCCCGTGGGACGAGCAGAGATCGAGGAGATCCGCGGCGTCTCGGCCGGTGGCGTGCTCCGCTCGCTGCAGGAGCGGGGACTGATCGAAGTGGTCGGCCGGAGCGAGGCGCTGGGGCGGCCGATGCTCTACGGCACCGCGCCGATGTTTCTGGAGCTGCTCGGTCTCCGCGACCTGTCCGACCTGCCGCGCGCCGAGGAGCTCACCATCGCCCTGCAGCCGCATCGCGCGGTCTCGGACGGCGAGGACGACGCGGCCGCCTACGTCGAGGCGGAGTCGTGACCGAGATGCGGCTCCAGCGGGCGCTGGCCCGCGCCGGAGTCGCATCGCGACGGGCCGCCGAAGAGCTGATCGAGCAGGGCAAGGTGCGGATCGACGGGGCCGTCGCCACGCTCGGCATGAAGGTGGATCCCGACCGGCAGCGGATCACGGTGTCGGGTCGAGCGGTCAAGCAGAAGGCGCGCCGCTGGCTGGCGTTTCACAAGCCGATGGGTGTGGTCACGACGGCGTCCGACGAAGAGGGGCGCCGGACCGTCTTCGATTTCATTCCCGATGCGTCCGGACTCACCTACGTCGGACGGCTCGACGTGAACACCACCGGGCTGTTGCTCCTCACCACCGATGGCGACGCCGTGCATCGCCTCACCCACCCGCGCTACCGCATCGACCGCCGATACACCGCCCTGGTGCATGGTCGTCCGACGGCGGACATCGCCGCGGCGGTGCGTCAGCGCGTGCTGGTGGACGGTCGGCCGGTGGTTCCCACCGAGGTGCGGGTGAGGCCGGGCACCGAGGGCCGCAGCATTCTCGACGTCACGCTCGCGGAGGGTCGGAACCGCATCGTGCGCCGCTGGGCCGAGGAGATGGGGCTCCGAGTCGACCGGCTGGCGCGTCTGGCCTATGGGCCCGTGCGCCTGGGCGATCTCCCTGTCGGCCGCTACCGGCCGCTCACGCCCAGGGAGGAAGCGGCGCTGTACAAGGCGGTTCGTCTGACCCCCGACGTCGACTGAAACCGCGCCCGCGCGGCGGGCGTCCGGGGGGAAGAGCCACCGGTCGTCTCGGGGTGACTCCACCTCGGCCCTCGCTATCTTTCCCCTATCCAATTCCAGGAGCCCTCGAGCGTGAGCGCGCCGAAGCTGACGGAGATGCCAGCGGACACGCTGCCGGTCCCCCGGATCCTCAAGGAGGTATCCCGGCGGATCGTCGGGCAGGACGCCATGGTCGAGCGCCTCCTGATCGGCCTGCTCACGGGCGGCCACGTCCTGCTCGAGGGCGTGCCCGGCCTGGCCAAGACGCTGACCGTGCGCACGCTGTCCGAGATCATCCACGCCTCGTTCTCGCGCATCCAGTTCACGCCCGACCTGCTGCCCGCCGACCTGATCGGCACCATGGTGTACGATCAGAAGTCGCAGGACTTCCACGTCAAGAAGGGCCCGATCTTCGCCAACATCATCCTGGCCGACGAGATCAACCGCGCCCCGGCCAAGGTGCAGGCGGCGCTGCTCGAGGCGATGCAGGAGAAGCAGGTCACGATCGGCGGCACCACGTTCCCGCTGGACGAGCCGTTCCTGGTGCTCGCCACGCAGAATCCGATCGAGAGGAGGGCACCTACCCGCTCCCCGAGGCGCAGGTCGACCGCTTCATGCTGAAGGTGCGGGTCGGATACCCCAGGCGCGACGAGGAGAAGGAAGTCACTGCTGCGGATGAGCGGCGGCGCGGAGATCCCGGTCGAGCGCCTGTTGCAGCCCGGCGCGATCCTCTCGGCCCGGGCGACGATCGCCGAGCTGTACATGGACGAGAAGGTGGTCGACTACATCGTGGACCTGGTGCAGGCCACGCGCGACCCCGGCAGCGTGGGCCTGCTGGAGCTCAAGCCGCTGATCGAGTTCGGCGGATCCCCCCGCGCCACCATCGCCCTCGCGCAGGCCGCCCGCGCCCACGCGTTTCTGCGCGGCCGGGCCTACGTGACGCCCGACGACGTCAAGGCCATCGCACCCGACGTGCTCCGCCACCGTGTGGTCCTCACCTTCGAGGCGGAGGCCGAGGATGTCACGACCGACGACGTCGTCGCGAAGGTCCTTGGCGCCGTGCGGGTGCCGTGAAGGCGGTGGGCTAGCCGCGCTACCGTGCCGCCTCGCCATCTATGTCCGTCACTCCCGAAATCCTGAAGCAGGTCAAGGCGATCGAGCTGCGCACGCGCGGGCTCGTGAACACGCTGTTCGCCGGCGAGTACCGCTCGGTGTTCCGGGGGCAGGGGATGGAGTTCGCAGAGGTGCGAGCCTACGAGGCGGGGGACGATTTCCGGTCGATCGACTGGAACGTCACCGCCCGTCTCGCCAGCCCATACGTGAAGACCTTCACGGAAGAGCGCGAGCTCACGCTGATGCTGCTGGTGGATCAGTCCGGGTCCACTCGCTTCGGCGAGCCGGTGACCAAGGCGGCGCTGGCGGTCGAGGTCGCCGCGGTACTCGCCCTCGCCGCGGCCTATCACAACGACCGCGTGGGGGCGCTGCTCTTCTCCGATCAGGTCGAGCAGGTGATCCCGCCGAGGAAGGGCCGGCGCCACGCGTTGCGGGTGATCCGCGACCTGGTGGCGTTCGAGCCCGTGGGGCGCCGCACCAATCTCGCCGCGAGCCTCTCGTACGCCAGCCGCCTCCTGCGCCATCACAGCATCGTCGTCGTCCTCTCCGACTTCATCGCGGAGGGGTGGGAGCGGCCGCTCCGCCGCCTCGCCGCGCGGCACGAGGTCGTGGCGATCACCGTGGACGACCCTCGCGAGCATGAGCTCCCCGACGCCGGGTGGATCGAGATGCTGGACGCCGAGACCGGCCGCCGCGTGCTGGTGGACACCGGCAGCCGCGACGTGCGCACGCGGGTCACCGCCCTGGCGGAGCGCCGTCGGCTGGAGCGCAGCCGGATGCTGACCTCCGTGGGCGCGGACGAAGTGGCCCTGGAGACCGGCCGCGAGTACGCGCTGCCGCTTCGCCGGGCCTTCGCGCGCCGCGCGCGGCGGATTCACCGCGGATGATCGGCCTCCAGCAGCAGGCGGTCCAGCCGACCGTGGGCGACACGATATGGGTGACGCGTACCGTCACACTGCCGGCCGGCCGAACCGTCCGCGCCGCCGACTGGGATGTGGCCGATCCGGTGGAGCTGCTCGGGGCCGCGAAGGTCGCGCTCCGCGGGGGCTCGGCCGACATCTCCTACCCGGTGGCCGTCTGGCGCGCCGGGGCCCACACGCTGCAGGTGCCCGGGCCTCTTCTGCTCTCGCCCGACGGCACGGTGGACTCACTGCCCACCGAGCCGCTCACGCTCCGCGTGGCGAGCGTGTTGCCGCGCGCCGCGGCGGATACCTCCCTTCACCCGCAGCCGCGCGCGGAGTTCGTCCCGCGGGGCGTGACCAGCCCGATACCGTTGCTGGTTCTCCTCATCGGCGCCTGCCTCCTCCTGGCTCCACTGCACTGGTGGTGGCGCCGTCGCGGTCGACCTCATTCCCAGCGGACCTCCCCGCGTCAGACCGGACCGGCCAAGCCGTCACTCGAGCGGTGGGCCGACGCGGGTGAGTCGCGGGCCGTCGCGGCCGCCGCGACCGTCCGGCTGCGAGCGACCGTCGCGGCACGGCTGGCGTCGGCCGTACCGGCGCTCGACACCGACGAGGTGCTCGCCCGGATCACGACCGAGCGCCCCGACTGGCCCGTGGCGGAGCTCGGTGCGGTGCTGCACGCGCTCGACGCGGCGCGATTCGGCAATGGCCCCGCGCCCGATGCCATCGCCTTGGCTCGCGATGCGGCGGAGCTCGAGGCCCGTTTGACCCAGGCGGCCGCGTGAGCTTCGCCCGACCGGCTCTCCTGTTGCTGCTCCTGGCGATTCCCCTCTGGGCCTGGCTCCGACGCCGCCAGGACATTCCGGCCGCGCGCTTCAGCGACGTCACGCTGCCGGCTGCCGTTTCCGCCGACCGCTGGTGGGTGATCCTCCCGCCACTGCTGCGCGCGGCGGCGCTCGCGGCGCTGGTCATCGCGGCGGCCGGGCCACGCATCGGTGGTGACACGGTCGAGGTGAAGCAGGAGGGGATCGCGATCGTGATCACGATCGACATCTCGAGCAGCATGCTGGCCGAGGACTTCGCGCCCTCGAATCGGCTCGAGGTCGCCAAGCGCCAGGCGGTGGGATTCGTCCGCGGCCGTTCCGCGGATCGGATAGGCCTGGTCGCCTTCGCGGGGGAAGCGCTGACCCAGGTGCCGGTGACCCTGGACTATCCGGTCGTGGAGCAGGCGGTGATGGACCTCAAGATCGGGAGCCTCGAGGACGGCACCGCGATCGGGAGCGGCCTCGCGACGGCGGTCAACCGCCTTCGCCGCGCGCCGGACAAGTCCAAGGTCATCCTGCTGCTGACCGACGGCGAGAACAACAAGGGACTGATCGACCCGCGCACCGCGGCGGCCACCGCCTCCGCGTTCGGGATCAAGGTGTACACCATCGGAGTCGGCACCATCGGGGAGGCGCCGATTCCGACCGGGCGCGGGCTCGGCGGGTTCCGCTACGAGCTGTTGCCGGTCCGGATCGACGAGCCGCTGCTCCGGGAGATCGCCGCGAAGACGGGCGGGCGGTACTTCCGGGCGCGCGACAGCGAGGCGCTGAGCCGCATCTTTCGGCAGATCGACGCGCTGGAGAAGACGCCGGTGCAGATCACGCGGTACACGCGGTACGACGAGGCCACCCGTCCGTTGATTCTCTTGGGACTCGGCGCGCTGGCGCTCGAGCTGCTGCTGGGCAGCACGCTGGTGGTGCGGGTCCCATGATCTTCGACGCACCGCTTCTCCTCTTTCTCTCGCCCGCGGTCGCGCTGGCCATCGGCTTCGGCGCCTGGCTGGGCCGGGGGAAGCGGATCCGTTTGGCGGGGCGGTGGTCGCCGGCGCTCGCCAAGATGGCGAAGGCCCGCGGCGGCTGGGCGCCGCCCCTCCTCGCGCTGGTGGCACTGCTGGCGATGGTGGGGCTGGCGGGTCCGCGCATGGGGCGCACCCAGATCACGACGCAGAGCCGCGCGCTGAGCCTGGTGTTCGCGGTGGACATCAGCCGCTCCATGCTGGCCGAAGATGCCTCGCCCAACCGGCTCCACCGCGCGGTGCGTGAGTCGCGGCGGCTGATCGAGGATCTCGGCGGTGACCGGCTCGGGCTCATCGCCTTCGCCGGGCAGAGCTACATCCTCGCTCCGCTCACCGTGGACGGCGGCGCGATCCGCATGTACCTGGACGCGCTCGATCCCGACCTCGCCAGCACCGGGGGCTCCAACCTGCACGCCATGCTCTCGCAGGGCGCCGAGCTGCTGGGGGCCACCACCGACGCGGCGGATCGGGTGCTGGTCGTGTTCACCGACGGCGAGGCCCACGACACGCTCCCGGAGATCGTGACGCAGGCCGAAGCACTCAAGCAGGCGGGCGTCCGCCTCATCGTCGTCGCCGAGGGGCGCTCGGATCCGGTCCGGATCCCCATCCGCGACTCGGCCGGGACCATCACCGAGTACAAGCAGGATGCCGACGGCGCCGTGGTGCAGACCGCCCGCCGCGACGATATCCTCCGCGCGATGGTGGATGCCGCGGAGGGGACGCTGGTGCCGAACGAGGTCCCGGATCAGGCCGGAGCCGTCCGCGACCTCGTCGCCGCCATGAAGCGCAGTCCCTCCTCCGAGACGCGGACGGCGGACCTGGTCCCGCGGGCGTGGATTCCCGTCCTCGCGGCCGCCCTGATGCTCATCCTCTACACGCTCGCGCGGCCGGGACCGGCGCTGGTCGCGCTGGCCGGCCTGATGCTATCCGCCGCCTCGGCGTCGGCACAGCGTCCGGCTCCTGGCGACCGTGCCCTCGCCGCGGGCGATCCCGCCGCGGCGGCGGCCGCGTTCCTCGCCGAGGCGGGCAAGGGCACCGCGCGCGACACTTCGTTCTACAACGCGGGGACCGCGGCGCTCGACGCGGGTCGTTTCGACGTCGCACGAGGGGCACTGGCCGAGGCCGCGAAATCGCTCGACCCTGGGCTCCGCTACCGGGCGCTGTACAACCTCGGCCTGGCGGGCCTGCTGGCCGCCGAGCAGGACACGACACGCCAGGACGAGCTCCTCGACGACGCGGTGGACCGGCTCCGGCAGGCGCTGATGCTGGAGCCGTCGTCCGCCCGCGCCAAGTGGAACCTCGAGCTGGCCGACCGCCGAAAGCCGCCTCCGCCGAGTGGCGGTGGGGGAGGTGGAGCGACTCCGCCGCCGCCGAGCGGGGGAGGAGGGCAGCGCGAGCAGCAGCGCCAGGGAGAGACGCCGAAGCAGGGTCTGTCGCAGAGCCAGGCCGAGCAGATCCTGAACTCGATGGAGCGGCGGGAGCAGGAGACGCGGGCGGAACAGCAGCGGCGCCTGCAGTCGGGCATGGCCGGTGGAGTGAAGGACTGGTGATCGCGCTCGCGCTGGCCTTGGCATTGGTCCAGGGTGGATCTCCCACGCTCGACGTCGCCGTCGACGAGGATCGGATCGCCGTGGGCGAGGACCTGCTCTACACGCTTCGGGCCGTCAGCCATTCCCGCGTGCCGATGCACGTGAGCATCGCGCCCTTCAACGGCCTCGAGATCGTCTCCCGCAGCGAGCGCTCGGAAGTGGCGCTCGGTGCCGATCCGACGCGCACCACGGTGTTGGAGGTTCGCCTCCGCGCGGTCCGCCCCGGCCGCTGGCAGCTCGGCCCGGCACGGGCGGTCCAGGGCACCGACACGGTCGAGGCGGCGGCGCTCATCATCGATGTCACCGCGAATCGCGCGGCCACGGCATCCACCCTCAGCCCTCGCCTCAAACAGCTGCTCGAGCAGGCCCGGCCGCCGTCCTCCGGCGCGGCGGCGGTGGACCTGATCGTCTCCGCCAGGACCGTCCGAGTGGGGGAGCAGGTGGATGTGGTGACCGCCGCCTGGTTCCCTCGTGATCTGCGGCTGCAGCTCCGACGTCCCCCGACGTTGCAGCCGCCGGTCATCGACGGTGTGTGGAGCTACCCTCAGGCCACCCCGGCCGGCATCGCGGCCACCCGCAGCATCGGCGGCCGATGGTACGATCTGTTCGTCGCGCATCAGATCGTGTTCCCGCTGCTGCCGGGCATGGTGCCGATACCTCGAGCGACGCTCAAGTACAGCACTCCCGTGGCCCTCCAGTTCTTCAGCCAGGAGGAGCGCTTCGCGCTGACGAGTCGCGCCGACTCGCTCGACGTGCGCGCGATTCCCGAGGAGGGTCGTCCGGCGGATTTCAGCGGCGCGATCGGCTCGTCGGTCAAGCTCGACCGTCGGGTCACGCCCGTCGCGGCCCGGGCGGGGGAGGCGGTGGCGGTCGACCTGTCACTCACCGGCGAGGGGAACACCGCTCTCTGGCCCGCGCCCGATGTCCCATGGCCGGCCGGTGCTCGAGCCTACAGCGACAAGGTCGACGAGCGCGTCACCACGGTGGATGGGCGCATCGGCGGCACCAAGACGTTCCGCTATCTGGTCGTGCCGGATTCCGCCGGCAGCCTCACGTTGCCTGGCGTGGCCTACAGCTACTTCGACCTCGCAGAGAATCGCTATCTCACTCCCGCCCTCCCACCCGCGGCGATTCCCGTGGCGGCTGGTGGTGAGGCCACCGCGTCGACCGCGCTGCCTCCGCCGCTGCTCCCGGGCGACGGCGTGTCCTGGGCTCGTCGGCTGGGTGCTCGGGTGCCGGACTGGGCATGGCTGCTCGTCCTCGTGGTGCCGCCACTCCTGCTGGCGGCGCGGCGGTGGGTGACCCTCCCGCGACGGCGGCCTCGCGCCGCTCCCGTGGGTGACCTCAAACGCGCGGAGGAGGAGCTGGACGCGATCGTGCGCACGCTGGTCCCGGACCTTGATCGCCGGTCGGGCGCCGGCCTCGCCGCTGCCGTTCGGGCGGCCGGTGCGGACGCCGCGCTCGCCGCGCGCGTCGCGACCGCGCGTGAGCGCCTGCTGGCGCGCCGCTATGGTCCCGCGGCCGCGGCGGTCGAAGACGCCGCGCTCGCGAGTGAGGTGCGCGATCTCGCCAGCCGGCTCGGGGGCTCCCTGCGCGGGTGGGCGGGCCGGGGGGTGGTGGTGGCGCCGCTGCTGGCGCTGTGCGTCGCGGCAGCCGCTCATGCCCAGGCCCCATCGCCCGAATCGCTCTACGCGGACGGCTCGCTCCGTGCGGCCGCGGAGGGATTTGCCCGACGAGCCGAGAGCGAACCAGCCGTCGCGGCGCACTGGTACAACTTGGGAGCCTCCTACTACCGACTGGGGGAGGATGGCCGGGCGCGCGCCGCGTGGCTCGAGGCCAAGCGTCTCGCCCCTCGCGCCGGCGCGGTCACCCAGGCGCTCCGACTGACGCCGCCTCCGGACGCCACGTCCTCGCGCTGGAGCTGGAGCCCGCCCGTCGGCCCGGAGGAGCTCCTCCTCCTGGGCTCGCTGGGATGGATTGCCGGCTGGCTCGGCTGGACGCTACGCCCCCGTGTCCGGGAGCGGTGGCTGGTGCTGCTGGTGTTCTCCGCCGCGGCGGTAGTCGCCGGGTTGGGGCTCCGGGCGTGGCTGCGGAGACCGCTCGGTATCGTCCTGCAGCGCACCACGCTTCGAGTGTCGCCCCACGGGCTCGCGCCGACGGTCGCCTCCATCGAATCGGGGAGTGCGGTCCGTATCGTCCGCGAGGCGCCGGGGTGGGTGATGGTCGAGGTCCCCGGGGCTCAGCGCGGCTGGCTCGCCGACGAGGCGGTCGCGGCGGTCGGCGGCTAGATTCTCGCGATGACCCGCCGCATCGCCATCCTGCCTGACGCCGTGGCCGACCAGATCGCCGCGGGCGAAGTGGTCGAGCGTCCCGCCTCGGTAGTCAAGGAGCTGATGGAGAACGCGCTCGACGCGGGTGCGCGCCACGTGCGCGTCGAGCTCGAGCAGGGTGGGAAGATGCTCGTGCTGGTGAGCGACGACGGGAGCGGGATGGGCAGGGAAGACGCCGTGCTCGCGCTCGACCGGCACGCGACCAGCAAGGTCAAGAGCGTCGCCGATCTGGTGGGGGTCGGGACCTTTGGATTTCGGGGCGAGGCGTTGCCCGCGATCGCCTCGGTGTCGCGGTTCACCCTCACCAGCTGCGAGGGAGACGGCACCGCCACCGAGCTGAGCGTCACCGGTGGCCGGCTCGACCGGGTCGCCGATGGCGTGCGCCAGCGCGGCACGACGGTGGCGGTGCGCGGGATCTTCTTCAACACCCCGGCGCGCCGGAAGTTTCTCCGCTCGGTGTCGAGCGAGACCCGCGCCGCGCATGAAGTCGTCGCCACACTGGCTGTCGCGCATCCGGAGATCGGCTTCGAGCTGCACCTTGACGGGGCCTGCCGCCTCGTGGTGCCGGAGGGCCAGACGCTGGAGGAGCGCCTCGCGGCCATCTGGGGCACCGAGCTGGCGGGCACGCTCGTGCCGGTGAGCTACGCGGCGGGCGCCTTTCGGGTCACCGGCTTCGCGCAGCGGCCGGGCGACGCTCGACCCACCGGCCGCCGCACCCTGCTCTTCGTCAATGGCCGCCCCTTCAGGGATTCCTTTCTCGTCCGCGCCGCCGAAGCGGGATACCGGAGCGCGATCCATCCTGGCGATCGGCCCTCGCTCCTCCTCCAGCTCGCCGTCTCCCCGGGCGAGGTGGATGTCAACGTGCATCCCGCCAAGCTGGAGGTCCGCTTTCGCGATCGGATCGGCGCGGAGCGGGTGGTCGAGGAGGCGGTTCGCGACGCGCTCGGCGCCCTGGCTGCCGCGGTCACGGTTGGTGACTGGCGCCCTTCCGCCATCGCTCAGCGGCCGGTCATGGGCGACAGCAGCGTCCACCTGGTGGACGGAGCCGATCTGTTCGCGCCGCCGGGAGAGGACACGGCCGGTCCGGAGGGGGGCGATGCGGTTCCGGCGCTCGAGCCCGCCGAGGGCTTCTCCGTGCCGCTGCTGCAGGTCTTCGACACCTACATCGTCTACCAGGCGCCGGAAGGCGTCGTGATCGTGGACCAGCACTCGGCCCACGAGCGGGTGCTGTACGAGCTGGTGCTGGCCCAGCTCACCGGCGCCGATCCTCCGGCGCAGCGCCTTCTCCTGCCCATCACGCTGGAGCTCACCGACGAGGAGCTCGACGCGGTGGAGAGCCATGCCGACGAGCTTCGCCGCGTCGGCTTCGAGGCCGAGCCCTTCGGTGGACGGTCCGTCGCGGTGCATGCGGTACCATCGCCCCACTCGCGCTTCGATGCCGGCGCGTGCTTCCGGGAGACGGTGGCGGATCTCGCGCGAGGGCGATTCGGCGGCTGGGCCAACCGACTCGAGCGCTTTGCCGCCACCTACGCCTGCCGCGCCGCGGTGAAGGCCGGACAGCGCCTCGACCAGCGCGAGATGCGTGAGCTGCTGCTGCGCCTCTTCGCCACGGACCTGCCGCCGCACGACGTGCACGGGCGGTCCACTATCGTCCAACTACCGCGAGAGGAGCTGGAGCGCCGCTTTGGGCGACGCTAGGGTTCCCGTGATCGTCGGTCCCACGGCGGTGGGCAAGACGGCCGTGGCCCTGGCCCTCGCGGCCGAGCTGCCGCTGGAGGTGATCTCGGCCGACTCGCGGCAGATCTATCGCCGGCTGGACATCGGGACCGCCAAGCCCACCCGAAAAGAGCGTGCCCGCGTCATCCATCACGGCGTCGACATCGTGGAGCCGGGCACCAGATACAGTGCCGGCCGGTTCGCGCGGGACGCGGCGGGCTGGATCGCGGAGGTCCGGAACCGTTCGATGCTGCCGGTCGTCGTGGGAGGGACCGGACTCTACATCCGCGCGCTCGCCGAGGGACTGTTCCACGAGCCGGAGCTGGACCCCGGGCGGCGCCGCTCGCTCGACGCGTACGCGGCGCGGTTGGAGCCGCTCGAGCTGCTGCGGTGGGCGGGACGGCTCGATCCGGGCTTTCGGGGCGGCGGCCGGCAGCGCGCGGCCCGCGCCATCGAGGTCGCGATGTTGACCGGCTATCCGCTCACCCACTGGCAGGCCGCTGCGCGGGCGGCCGGCTCGATCCGGCCCTGGTACGTGGTGCTGACCGTGCCGCGGCAGGTGCTGCACCAGCGGATCGCCCGGCGGGCGGCGGAGATGATGCAGCGAGGACTGATCGAGGAAGTGGCGGCGGTGCTGGCCGAAGGGCACGCGCCATCCGCGCCCGGGCTCGACGGGATCGGCATCCGGGAGGCGGTCGACTACCTTCACGGCCGATGCGGCCGCGACGCCGTGCCCGAGGCGATCGCCGTGAGCACGCGACAGTACGCCAAGCGGCAGGAGACCTGGTTCCGCCACCAGCTGGCGGGCGACATCGTCACTCTCGACGCGACCCGGCCGCCGGAGAAACTGGCCGCCGAGATCGCGCGACTCTGGGCCTGACACCATGAAAATCGGCATCACCTGCTATCCGACGTACGGCGGCTCCGGCGCCGTGGCGACCGAGCTCGGGCTGGAGCTCGCCCGGCGGGGGCACGAGGTGCATTTCATCACCTACGACTCTCCGTTCCGCCTGCGCGGTTACGCCGAGCGCGTGTACTTCCATCAGGTCGAGACCCGGATGGGCCGGTATCCGCTCTTCGACCACTTCCCCTACACGCTCGCGCTCGCGTCGAAACAGCACGAGGTGGCGATGCGGGAGGGGCTGGATATCCTCCACGTCCACTACGCGATTCCGCATGCCACGACCGCGTTCCTCGCGCGGGAGATGCTGCGCGGCGAGCGCGAGATCCGAGTGATCACCACGCTCCACGGCACCGACATCACGCTCGTGGGGCAGGAATCCAGCTTCTACGCCATCACCAAGTTCTCGATCGAGCGCTCGGACGCGGTGACGGCCGTGTCGTCCTATCTCCGCGACGAGACCTACCGCGCCTTCGGCTGCGTGAGCTGCGACCTGAAGGTCATTCCCAACTTCGTCAACCTGGCAGAGTATCAGCCGGGCGAGCCGACCGGCCGCCTCGGCCTGGCGCCCGACGGGCACCGCCTGATCACCCACGTCTCCAACTTCCGCGAAGTGAAGCGGGTGAAAGATGTGGTCCGGGTGTTCACCCGGATCCACCGCGCGATGCCGGCCACGCTGGTGATGATCGGGGACGGTCCCGAGCGGGTGGACGCGGAGAACGAGGCCCGCGAGCTCGGCGTCGATCACGACGTGAAGTTTCTCGGCCGGCTCGACACGGTGGCCCCGGTCCTCCAGGCCAGCGATCTCTTCGTCCTGCCGTCACAGACGGAGTCGTTCGGCCTGGCCGCGCTCGAGGCCATGGCGTGCGGCTCGCCGGTCGTGGCCAGTCGGGCCGGCGGGCTGCCCGAGGTGGTGGTGGATGGGGTAAGCGGGATTCTGGAGCCGGTGGGATCGGTCGAGGCCATGGGACGGCGGGCGGTCGAGCTGCTGCGCTCCCCCGAGAAGCACGCCGCCATGCGCGGCGCCGCCATCGCCAAGTCGAGGGAGTTCTCGGCGGACCGCATCGTGCCGATGTACGAGGCCCTGTACGAGGAGGTGATTCGGTGAGCCGCCGACATGACGCCTGAGCTGTTCCTCAAGGCGGTCATTCTGGGGCTCGTCGAGGGCGCCACCGAGTTCGTTCCCGTCTCGTCCACCGGTCATCTCATCGTCGTGAGTGAATGGCTGGGTCGGGTCGATGGCCGCGCCAAGACCTTCGACATCTTCATCCAGCTGGGCGCGATCCTCGCCATCGTCTGGATCTACCGGGCCCGTCTCGTCACCATCGCGCGAGCCGCGCGTCGAGATCCCGCGAACCGACGGTTCCTGCTCAACCTCGCCATCGCCTTTCTGCCGGCCGCCGTCGTCGGGTTCCTCTTCCACGGTTGGATCAAGGAGCGGCTCTTCAACACCCCGGTCGTGGGGGCGGCGCTGGTAGTCGGCGGCATCGTCATGCTCGCCATCGAGCGGTGGGGTCCGCGATCGCGTTACGACGAGGTCACCGACGTGCCCCAGACGACGGCGCTCGGCATCGGCATCGCGCAGGTGCTGTCCCTGATCCCCGGCACCTCCCGATCAGGCGCGACCATCATGGGCGGGTACGCCCTCGGGCTGTCCCGCAAAGCGGCCACCGAGTTCTCCTTCTTCCTGGCCATTCCGGTCATGATCGCCGCCACCGGCTACGACTTGTTCAAGAGCGCCGACAGCCTCTCGTCCGCGGACTTCGGGTTCTTCGCGACCGGGTTCCTCGTCGCGTTCCTAGCGGCCCTGGTCGTGGTGAAGGCGTTTCTCTCCTACGTCTCGCGCCACAGCTTTGCCGCATTCGCCTGGTACCGCATCCTGTTCGGCGCGGCGCTCCTCTGGTTCGCTCGCTGAGCGCATGACGCAGCGTGTCCGGGTCCCGAGCGCGGAGTCCACCATGGATCTCCTGCACGCGCTCGCCGCGGACGCCGCGGAGCCGGGGACAGTGGTGGTGGCCGACGAGCAAACCGGAGGGCGCGGCTCGCGAGGACGAGCGTGGCGGTCGCCGCGGGGCGGCCTCTGGCTCAGCCTCCTGTTCCGGCCCCCCACCTCCATGGGCGTCGAGCTGCTCGGGCTCCGCGCCGGACTCGCGGTCGCCGGGGCTGTGGAGCGGCTCGGGCCGGAGCTCTCGGTGAGGATCAAGTGGCCCAACGACCTCATGGTGGGCGATCGAAAGCTGGGCGGCATTCTCTGCGAGGCGCGCTGGCAGGGCGACGCGCTCGCCTGGATCGTCGTGGGGGTCGGGCTGAACGTGGCCAATGCGATTCCTCGCGAGCTGGCCGGCACCGCGATGGCGCTGGCCGATCTGGTGCCTGGCATCACGCCGGGGCAGCTCGAGCCCGACGTGATCGCGGTGCTCCGCCTGATCGACGCGTCCTCGGGGAGCCTCGCTCCCGCCGAGCTGGATGACCTCCGCCGGCGCGACTGGCTCTACGGACGCCGGCTCCGGGAACCAGCGGAGGGGACGGCCGCCGGCATTGCGGAGGACGGCTCGCTTCTGATCCGGCCCGATCACGGGGAGGCCGTCGCCGTCCGGGCGGGCACGGTCGAGTTGGCCGACCGCGCCCCGCGGCCATAGCTTCGAGCGATGCTCCTCACCCTCGACATCGGCAACACCGAGATCACCGTGGGCCTGTTTCAGGGGCTCTCGCTCGAGGCCCACTGGCGGCTCACCACCACCCCCGACCGCACGCCGGACGAATGGGCGGCCGCTCTCGTCGGGTTCCTCATCCACGACGGACACTCCCCCGACGAGGTCCGTGCCGTCTGCCTCGCGTCGGTAGCGCCGACAGTGACGCAGAGCCTGGTGGAGGGCATCGCCCTCGCGACGGGCCGCACCGCCGTGGCGGTACACGCGCAGTCGCCGCTGCCGGTGACCCTCGACGTGGACGAGCCGCTGACGGTGGGGCCCGATCGCATCGTGAATGTGCTGGCCGCCGTCGAGCTGTACCACGCGGACATCATCGTCGTGGATTTCGGGACGGCGACGACTTTCGACTGCATCACCGCCGACGCGCGGTTTCTCGGCGGCGTGATCATGCCTGGGCTTCGGACCGCGGCCGACCAGCTCACCAGGCGGGCCGCCAAGCTGCCGGCCACCGAGCTCAAGCCCCCAACCCGTGCCATCGGCCGCCGCACTGAGGAGTGCATTCAGGCCGGTGTCCTCTTCGGCACCGCCGACGCCGTGGACGGACTGGTGCGTCGCATCCTCGCCGAGTGGCCCGGCGGCGGCACGCCGCGCGTCGTCGCGACGGGCGGGCTCGCGCCGGTGGTTGCGCCGCTCACCCGCACGATCGAGCAGGTGCACCCCGACCTGACGCTGCAGGGCCTCCGCATCGCCGCGCGGCATCTCGGCCTCACCTGGTGAGCGGCGCCCGCGCGGCCGGATACCGGCTGCTGGGATCGCGACTCGACTACATCCTCCACCTTCGCCCCGCCGAGTGGCCCATCATGGCGGCGCACACCGCCCTCGGCTATCTGCTGGCGGTCGGGCTGGATGGGGCAGCACATGGTGAGCAGGTGGGGACAGCACTGCTCGGAGGGGTGCTCTGGGTCGTGTGCCTCAACGGCGGAACACTGGCCCTCAACAGCGCGTTCGACCGGGACGAGGGCGACGTCGCCTATCTCCGCAATCCACCCCCGCCCCCACGCCGACTCGCCGCGTTCTCACTGGGCTTGATGGCCGCGGGCCAGCTGTTGGCGATGAATCTGCCGCGGCCGTACCAGGTGGCCTACGCAATATGCTTCGTGCTCTCGCTCGCCTATTCCGTTCCGCCCGTACGACTCAAGGCCGTGGCCGGCGCCGATTGGCTGATCAACATGGTGGGGTTCGGCACCCTCACGCCCTATGCGGGATGGGTCACGACCGGTCGCGCTCCGGACGCCGTTGGTGGCGCCGTTCTGCTCGCCTTCTGCCCGCTCTTCGCCGCGCTCTACCCGCTCACCCAGTTGTACCAGCTCGAGGAGGACGCCCGACGGGGCGACCGCACACTCGCGCTCCGTCTCGGCGTCGGCCGGAGCTTGGATGTGTCCATTGTGGCCGTCGGTCTGGCGTTCGCGGTGTTCGCCTGGGCCGGTCGCCACGCTCAGTGGAGCGGGAACGAGCGGTGGCGCTGGCTCGCGCTCGGCGTCGCCCTCGCGGCCTGGCTGGCAGTGGTGCTTCCATGGCGGGTGCGCGGCGACCGGTTGACCCCCTCACAGCATCAGCGCGGGATGTATCTCGCCCTGGCGGCCTGGGCGGTCACCGACGTCGCGGTCCTCCTGGCGTGGGGGACCTGACCGTTCCCCTTGGCCGGTCCCCGAACGACCCGGTATACTTCGCGCGACCCAATCTCACCGGAGACCGGATGGATTCCGCGGCCGAGCTGCACGGCGTTCACGACGTGACCGACGTCCCTTCCATCGTGCGCGGGGCGGTGCTGCTGGGCCTCCTGGAAGCGGTGGTCGTTCTGCTCTTTTCGCTGACGACGCGCTTTTTGGACGGCCCGCTCGAGACCATCGTGCTCGCATTGCTGCTGCTCGTGGCGTTGGCGCCGGTGACGCTGCTGCCCGGCATCTGGACCCGGGCGCGCACCATCGAGGGGATCGCCGGCGCGGCCGGGATCGGGCTGGGCGCCACGATCGTGTTTCTCCTGGTGGACGTCGTGCTGCTCCAGCACATCGGGACCTATACCAACCGGTGGTGGCAGATCGGCGGCAGCAACTGGTGGTACCACCCGATCTGGTGGATGACCGGCACGTTCCTGCCATGGCAGGGCGCGTGGATACTGGCGAACCAGGCGGAGCGAAACGGGCGCATCTCCGCGCCGGCCGCCTATGGGACCGCCGTCGCCTTCGCCATCGTCGCGGCCATCGTCGCGATCCTGGTCGGCTTCCCAGGCGCCCGGTGGAACGTGCCGACGTTCGGGATCGCCTTCCTCCCGGGTCTGGCGCTCGCCACCGCGCTGTCAGCTCTGGGTATGCGCCGCACCTGAGCCGATGCGCTGGCTCCGGCTCCTCGTCCGAATCTTCGGCTGGCTGCTCACACCGTTCCTGGCGTGGGCGGCTTCGTTTTTTGGAGCCGTCGGCGGCGCGCTTGTTGCGATGCGGATGGAGGATCCGGTGGAGGGTCTCGCGGTGACCGCGGTCTTCGGCGCGGTCACCGGCTTCGCGGCTCTCATCGGCTGGCTGAGCTACCTGCGCCGGTCCCCCGAAGTGCGCGAGGTCCTGGCCGTGACCGAAGACGGCACACCCGACACCACGGAGATCCTGATTACAGAGCCGGCTTCCGACACCGCGCAGCAGGCGCCATGACCCGGCACAGCGTGCTGACGCTCGCGCTGCCGTTGTGGGCCGCCGCCTGCGATCGGCCCGCGGCCGACGCCGGAAAGACGGCGGATGCCTCGGCTGAGCCGTCAGCGCCGGCCGACTCCCTGGTCGCGACCGCGCCGGGGGGCGTCGAGATCTGGTTCACCCTGGCTCGAGACGGACAGGCCCCCGATGGCTCTCGGTGCACCGACCGCACGATGGAGATTCGACGTGGCGCTAGCAAGATTCCCATCCCGTTGCTGTACACCGGTTCCGCCCCTGAGATCGTGAACGACACCACGCTCCGGGCCCGCCTCTCGAACAAGTGCGAGCCGGGAGACGCCTACCTGGTGAACCTGCGTACCGGGCAGCCGGTACGGGAGCAGCGATGAGACACGTGTCCGGTGCGATCGCCATGCTTGTGGGCGCGGCCGCCGGGGCGCCGCTCGCGCCTCCTGCCGCGGCTCAGGGCATCGACGGACAGGTGGGCCGCTTCTACGAGGGCGGTGGCTGGGACGTCTACCGCCTCGGCGTGAGCCGGCCCATGGGCAGCATCTTCGGTTTGGGCCTTCACGGCGACTACCTGCGTCGCTCCGATGGAAGCGACGGAGGCTTCGCCGGGCTCACCGCCGATCTCACGGCGCTCAAGGGCGGTGGGGCAGGCCCATACCTCGTGGCTGGTGTCGGAGCGGGCATGGGATCGCCCCGATCGGGCGAGTTCTCGAGCCTCTGGGGATCGTGGTCCGCTGGGGTCGGTTACGAGTTGTATCCGACGTCCTTCCTCGGCTTCGGAGCGGAGGCGCGCTGGCGCGAGCTCTCGCTCGACCATCGTGACGGGCTCGAGGTCACCGCCGGCCTCTCCATCCGGCTCGGCGGAGGCAGGCGCCCTCGAGCTCCCAGGAGTACCGCCCCAGCGAGCAGTGCCCCCCTCGGCGCGCCACCCATCGCGGGCTCCGCGGACGGCACGGAGGAGGGCGACCTCGATGCTCCGGGCGTGGAATCGCTCACGACCCAGCCGCCGGGCACGACCCCTGCGGAGTCGCGTGCCCCTCAAGCGCTCCGCGAAGCGGTCATCGCCACCGCTCGCGACGCGATGGGCCGGCCATATCGATATGGCGGCACCGGCGCGGATGGCGGCGGTTTCGACTGCTCCGGACTGATCCAGCACTCCTACCGCCAGCACGGCATCCCACTGCCACGGACCAGCGCGGAGCAGGCGAAAGAGGGGCGCTCCGTGTCCAGGAAGGTGGCCAAGCTCGTTCCCGGCGACCTGCTGACCTTCTCCAATCGCGGCGGCCCCGTGAGCCATATCGGTCTCTACGTGGGCCAGGGCCGCTTCATCCACAGCGCCAGCCGGGGCGTGCAGGTCAGCATGCTCAGCGCCGAGGATCCCTACGGCCGCTGGTGGTTCAAGCGCTGGGTCGGCGTGCGGCGGATCATCGGCGAGTAGGGAAGCCGCTCGCAGTACGCCGACCGGACACGCAGCGAGGGGGACCATGTTGGTCCCCCTCGTCGTTTGCATCCATCGCAGAGAGCCCGCGCGAACTAGTGCTCGCCGTGCGCGTCCGCGTGACCGTCCGCATGCTCCTCGCCCTGACCCTCACCACCGCGCCCAGTGGGCTGTTCGGTTGCTCCGTGCTGGTGACCGCCGCCGCCGGTACCCCGCGCCTGGAGCGAGGCCAGGTCGCGCTGGTAGTCCGGGTCGGAGGGATTGATCGCGGGCCAGCGGCTCATGTCGTCCGGGGTGAACAGGCCGGCCATGTGCGCCATCGCGCCCTTGATCAAGGTCTCACCGGTCGGGTTGTCGTATTCCCCGACGACCCGGTAGCGATGGTTGTCCTTGAGCTTCATGCCCTCACCCGACACGCCGAACAGCTTCCGGCTCATCTTGCTCACCTTGCCCGCCGAATCGCGCGTGGCATTGACGACGACCAGGACCTTGCCGGTCTCCGCATCCTCCAGACGAACCCGCACGCCGTAGTCGTGCATGTGGCCGCCTACGCCCAATAGGCGGCCTCCCACCGGCAGGGTGAACTGGTGCGACTTCTCCGATTTGCCGGGCGGGATGTCGAAGGTGTTGCTCGCACCCACCGTCAGGTTCACGTCCATGTAGATCGGCAGCGAGTTCACCGGCGGCGGGTTCTGGTTCTTCGGCGTCCACAACATGCGCAGCTTCATCTGGACGCCGTGCAGGTCCGCGCCCGTGTCGTTGTGCCAGGCGACGTACATCCCCAGATCCATGCCGGGCTCCATCGGCACGCCGATGGTCTTCGGAACCTTGATGTCCTCGGTCTCGGTCCCGGCACCCAGCAGCCGCTCCGGCGCGGAGTACAGCAACATGCGACGGCTGAAATTCACCATGATCATGTGGTGAATGACGCCGCGCGGCACCGGCCGGCCCTGGCCATCGACCAGCTCCAGCTCGAAGCCACGGAGCCAGCCGTCGATGGGCCACTGGAAGCGCTGGATCGGCGTGTCGTGGGACATGCCGAAGTCCATCATCGCGTGGTCCTTCATGGGCGGCATGTTCTTGAGGTCGAACGGCCCGGCCGTGACCACCAGCTCCTTGCGGCTGGAGTCCACGGTCACCGTGACCTTCGGGTCTGGTACCGGGCGAATGGTATCGGTCGCGAGGGCGGCGACGAGGATCGAGGCCCACACCAACATGCATCACTCCGCGAAGAGGTCCGAGGACGGCCGACGGTGAGCATTGCGCGACCGGCGACCGGCGTCCAACTTGTTGCGCAGCCGAAGCATTCGCTCGGCGTAGGCGCCCGCAACATCTGAGGGCAGGGAAGCAATGTCAAGCAGGATCGGACCGATCTGGGCGGCGCTCGCGGTGCTTCCGTGTCTCGCCGGCCAGCTTGCCGCGCAGGGCCGCGTTTTTCCCGACGTGCCGAGCTTCGAACGGCCCGAGGCATCGCCTCGTGTCCACGGAATCGCGGGCCGGGTTATTTCCGCCCGCCGGGGCGACAGCCGCTTCGGGAGTGAGGCCGAGGCCGAGGTGGCCCTGGGCGAGAACTTCCCGGTGGTCGCGCTGCGGCGCGGCCGCAATCCCATCACCCTGGGACTCGGCTCGCAGGTCTATGCCCGCTTCAGCCTCGCGGACAAGAAGAGCGCGCTGATCAGCAACGACTGGGTGGTCGGCTTGAACAGCACAGCGCTGGTCGGGCCGTGGGCCTTCACGCTCGAGGCCTACCACGAGTCGAGTCATCTGGGCGACGAGTACGAGGACCGCTTCGACGCCAAGCGGCTGGACTGGACGCGCGAGGTCGTCGCGGGGTGGGCCACCTTCACCAGCGGCTCTTGGCGGTTCACCGGCAGCGCCAGCTACGCGCTCCGCGACGAGCTACGGCTGGAGCGTCCGGGCGGCTCCATCGGGGTGGACTTCCGCCCCCCGCGACAGACCGGCGGCAGCGCTGTCCGGCCGGTGGGCGGCGTGTATTTCGACGCGAACGCTGCCACCAGTTGGCGGGTGAGCATGTCGGCCAAGGCAGGGGTGGTGCTCGACGCCTCCGCGGAGGGACGGGAGATCGGCCTCGCCGTCATCGCCCACGACGGGCTCAGCACCCAGCGGCAGTTCTTCCGGGAGGACAGCCGCTATCTGGGGTTCGAGATCCGCTTCGATCTCTGACGCGGCGGGGGGCGATATACTCCGCCTTGCGTCAAGCCGGTCGGCCACATAGATTTGCAGGCTAATGTCTTTGGTAGATTCACCTTCGGAATCGGCAACGGAATCGTCTCATGTACGCGATCTTTCGGGCCCTCGGTAAGCAGTTCCGCGCGGAAAAAGGCAAGACGATCAGGCTCCCGCTCATGAACGCGGCGGCAGGGTCGAAGGTCACCTTCGATGAGGTGCTCCTCTCCTCGAACGGCGAGACGATCAAGGCCGGCGCACCGCTGATCAAGGGCGCGTCCGTGGAGGCGGAGGTGGTCGGCGAGGGCAAGGAACCCAAGATCTACGTGTTCAAGTTCAAGCGGCGGAAAAACTACCGTCGCAAGACCGGCCATCGGCAGAAGTACACCGAGGTCCGTATCACCGATCTGAAGCTCGGCTGAGGAGCGTATGGCACACAAGAAAGGCGTAGGCTCCAGCCGCAACGGCCGGACCAGCAACCCGCAGTTCCTGGGCATCAAGCGCTACGGTGGCGAGCGCGTCACCGCGGGCAACATCCTGGTGCGCCAGCGGGGCACGAAGTTCCACGCGGGCAAGAACGTTCGCCGGGCCAACGACGACACGCTCTTCGCGCTGATCGACGGCGTGGTCAAGTTCGAGTACAAGGACAAGGACCGGAAAAAGGTCTCCGTGTATCCCCCGGAGGCAGCCGCGTCCTGAGTTCCGGTAGCCCGACAGGCAGGCCGACGAGGGATGCGATCATTCGCGTCCCTCGTTCGATTTGATGGGTATCCGCGGATGCCACTCGGCCCGGGTCCAACCCGGGATTACACCTGGAACGATGCGATCTGAAACATACGGGAGCCTCGGGCCGTCCGGCTCGTCCCACGATCCACGGGAGGCTTTTCCATGACGCGATCTTCACTGTTCGACCGCCTCAACCAGGAGCTGGAGGCGTTCGGCAAGAAGGCGCAGTCGGCGCTGGACGAGGGCAAGCTGCAGATCGAGCTGTTGCGACTCCGGCGAAAGCAGGACAGCGCCGCCCGAGACCTCGGCCTGCTGATCCATCGCCGTGAGCGGGGGGGAGACACCGAGCCGCGCCGGGTCGACGCGCTACTCCTGCGGCTGGACGATCTGGTCAAGGAGATCAACGGACTGGAGGCGCAGATCGCAGAGGCCAAGCAGCAGCGGGCCGCGTCGGCTCCCACTGCCCCTGCCGCGCCCTCGACCGAAACGCCGCAGGCTTGAGCGCGCCGTTCAGGCCCGCGACACGTCCGCGACCCGCGTTCCGATGGCCACCCGGATCCGATCCGGGTAATTGCCGCAGAGCCCGTCCACGCCCAGACGGGCCATCCGCTCCAGGTCGCCGATCTCGTTCACGGTCCACACGATGATGGAGAAGCCGGCATCGTGCACGCGGGTCACGAGCTCGCGATCCACCTGACTCCACTCCTGCCACAGGGTCGTCGCGCCGACGCCCCGCATCGCCGCCACCGGGTCGTCGAGGTAGGCGGAGAGGAGGATGCCGCGGCGGACCTCGGGCAGTGATCCCCCCAGCCGGCGAATGATGCGGTGGTCGAAGCTGTGCACCGAGTAGCGCGCTGGAGCCGGGCCCCGGCCCAGCACGGCGAGCAGCTCGCGATCGTGGATGTCGGGCAGGCTCTTCACCTCGACGTAGACCTCGCGGTCGCCCACCAGCTCGAGCACCTCCGAGAGGAGCGGCAGCGGCTCGCCGTTCCGGATGCGGGCCTGCCGTGCCTCGACTCGGGACAGCAGGGCAATGGGTCCGAAGCCTGGGAGCTCGGCATCGTGATGCACGACGATCGCGCCGTCACGGGTGGCGTGGACGTCGAGCTCCACGCCATCGGCATCCAACATGACTGCGCGCCGAAAGGCGGCGCGGGAGTTCTCGTATTCGTAGCCGGAGGCACCCCGGTGGGCGATCACGCTCGGACGTCGCATGGGCCCTAAGATAGCCCTGCTTAACACGGGGCGGCACTCGACGTCCAGCATGCCTGGATGACCGCCGCCCCCACCTTGGATAGTCCCTCCGACCACGCGCTGGCCGCCGCCTATCGAGCCGGGGATGAGGGGGCGGCGGCCGAGCTCGTCCGGCGCCACGCCCCCGCGGTGGGCCGCTTCCTGTACAGCTCGGGCGCGGATCGGGACGAGGTGGACGACCTGGTTCAGGAGGCCCTGTTCCGGGCCTTTCGCCGGCTCGACGGCTGGCGAGGCGAGGCGTCATTTCGGAGCTGGCTCTTCGTGATCGCGAGCAACGTGCTGAAGGATGAGTACCGGAAGCGGAAGGGGCGGCACGTGGTCCCGCTGGAGGACCGCGATCTGCCGGACCGAGCCGACCCGCACGCCGACTACGCGGCGACCGAGACCCTGGAGCGCCTCCGGCGGGAAATCGCGCGGCTGCCCCGGTTGCAGAGAGAGGTATTTCTGCTGAGGACACAGGAGGGCGCCGACTACGGGGACATCGCGGTGGCGCTCGGGACGACACCGGGCGCGGCCCGCGTCCATTACCATCACGCGGTGAAGCGGCTCAAGGAGCTGGTTCGATGACAGACAACGCACATCTTTCCGATCGGATGCCGGAGGTCGCCCACCGGCGGTCGACATGGACGGTCCAGGAGGAGGCGCATCTAGCGTCCTGTTCCGACTGCCGTGCCGAGTGGGAGCTGGTGACCGCTGCCCGAGAGCTTGGCGACGCCGCGCCCGCGCTCACCCGACCCGACGCCGTGACCACCGTGTTGCATCGGCGGCTGGCGGCGGATCGATCCAGCCAGATCAGGACGCGACGCACGTGGTCGATCGGCGCGATCGCGGCGGCGGCGGCCATTCTGATCGGCGTGCTGCTTCGCCCGGCGGCTCCGGCGGCTCTGGCGCCCCAGGTCGTGGCCGGCGCCGACGCCTTGGTGCCGTTGCCCGAGCTCGAGGGTCTGGGGACCGCCGAGCTCGACACGCTGTTGCAGTCCATCGACCGGCCGGTCGCCGGCTCGTCAGCGCTCGATGCCTCGACCCTCGGCGAGCCGGAGGACGGGGAGCTGGACCGCGTGTTCGCCACCTGGGAGGGCTGATGCGCTGGCTGCTGGTTGGATCCCTGCTGCTCACGACGCTCACCTCGCGGCTCGGCGCGCAGGCCGCGCCGGATACGACTCACCGATCTTCCGAGCTGCGGGAGCGGATCGAGAAGCGGTTCGCCGAGCGGGTGAAGACGGAGCTGCGCCTCACCGACGCGCAGGCGGCCCGACTCAAGGCGGTGGCGACCGAGCACGGCTCGCACCGGCGGGACCTGCGCCACCGCGAGCGCGACCTGCGCGCCGCTCTCGACGCCCAGATCAGCGACAGCACGAAGGCCGACCAGGAGAGCGTGGCACGAGTCACCAAGGAGCTGCTGGACCTCCGCGTGGAATACGCCGAGAGCTGGCGTCGGGAAATGGGCGAGCTCTCCGCGTTTCTGACCCCGGTGCAGCGCGCGCGCCTCCTCGTGCTCCGGGAACGGCTGCTGCAGCGAGTCCACGACATGCGCAGCGAGCATCGAGGCTATCGCCGCCACGGAGACGCCCACTAGATTTCACCTGTCTCCCACCCGGATACCGCGATGCGCCACCTGGTAGTCCTGACGCTCGCCCTTCTCACGACCCGCGCCCCGGCCATGGCGCAGTCGGCGACGGTCTACCGCATCGCTGTCAGCGGAACAGTGGAGAACGGCCTCGCTCCCTACGTCGCACGGAGTCTTCGGGAGGCGGAAGCCGCCGGGGCTGCCGCCGTCTACCTGGATATCGACACGCCGGGCGGACGGGTGGATGCCGCCGAGCGCATCTCCGACGCGATTCGCCGGGCGACCGTTCCGGTCTACGCCTTCGTGAACCCGCGCGCGTTCAGCGCCGGGGCCTTGATCGCCATCTCGGCGCGCGCGGTGTACATGCGGCCCGGGGCGGTGCTCGGCGCCGCCACCCCGGTGGATGGCGAGGGCCGGAGAGCCTCCGAGAAGATGGTCTCCGCCATGCGCGCCGAGTTCCGGGCGGTCGCCGAGGAACGCGGCCTCGATCCCCGCATCGCGGAGGCCATGGTGGACGAGGCGGTAGAGATCCCCGGTCTCGACGGAAAGGACGCCCTCCTCACGCTCACCAGCGGCGAGGCTCGCCGGGTCGGCTACGCGAAGGGTGAGGTGGCCGACGAGGCGGCGCTGCTCACCGCCATCGGCCATCCGGGGGCCCAGGTTGTGAGCGTCGATCCCAACTGGGCCGAGCAGCTCGTCCGTTTTCTCACCAATCCGCTGGTCTCGCCCCTGCTCTTGTCACTTGGGGTGCTGGGGCTGGTACTGGAGATCAAGAGCGGTGCGTTCGGCCTGGGCGGGCTGGTGAGCCTCGGCTCGCTGGGCCTCTTCTTCGGCTCCAGCTTCCTGCTCGGGCTCGCGGGGTGGGAGGAAGTGCTCCTGCTCGGCCTCGGCGTGATCGCGCTCGCGGTCGAGGTGCTGGTGCTGCCGGGCTTCGGCGTCGCCGGCTTTCTCGGGCTCGCGGCGATCGGCGCCGCGACGGTGCTGGCACTGATCGGCGCGGCGCCGACCGGCGGGGAGGTGGCCCAGGCCTTCGCGATCCTGGGGGCGAGCCTGCTCATCACGACCGCGGTAGTCTACGCCTGGCTCCGCCACATCCCGAACAGCAATCGCTTCGGCGGGCTCTTCCTGCGCGGGCGCATGGAACAGACCGAGGGCTATATCTCGGCCGCCCCGCGCGCGGACCTGGTCGGCAAGGACGGCGTCGCCGTCACCGATCTCCGGCCGGCGGGCACCGCCTCGATCGCGGGGGAGCGAGTGGACGTGGTGACCGAAGGCGAATACGTGAGTCAGGGCAGCCAGGTGCGGGTGCTTCGGAGCGAGGGCTACCGACACATCGTGCGCGGACTGCCGTAGGCGACCATCAACCAGGGGTTACCCGTGGACGATTCGATGATCAGCTTGGGGATGGTGCTGGCGCTGGTGTTCATCGCCATCATCGCCTTCATCATCTTCTTCCAGTTCATTCCGTTCGGCCTCTGGCTCACGGCGCTCTTCTCCGGGATCCGGGTCTCCTTCCTGACCCTCTTCGGCATGCGGTTCCGGCGGGTGGACCCGCGGGCCATCGTGATACCGCTCATCAGCGGGCACAAGGCGGGCATCAGTCTCGACGTCAACGAGCTGGAAGGGCACTTTCTCGCCGGAGGGAACGTCAATCGCGTGGTGAACGCGCTGATCTCGGCCGACAAGGCCGGCATCGCGCTGACCTACAAGCAGGCGACGGCGATCGATCTGGCCGGGCGTGACGTGTTCGAGGCGGTGCAGGTGAGCGTCAACCCGAAGGTGATCACGACTCCGAAGGTCGCGGCGATGGCCAAGGACGGCATTCAGCTCCTGGCGCTCGCGCGGGTGACGGTCAGGGCGAACATCAATCGGCTCGTAGGCGGCGCGGGAGAGGAGACCATCCTGGCCCGGGTCGGCGAGGGCATCGTGAGCACGATCGGCTCGGCCGAGTCGCACAAGAAGGTGCTGGAGAACCCCGACATGATCTCCAAGACGGTCCTGGCGAAAGGGCTCGACGCCGGGACGGCGTTCGAGATCCTCTCGATCGACATCGCCGACGTGGACGTCGGCAAGAACATCGGGGCCGAGCTGCAGACGGATCAGGCCGAGGCCGACAAGCGGATCGCGCAGGCCAAGGCCGAAGAGCGCCGGGCACTGGCCGTGGCGATGGAGCAGGAGTACAAGGCGGAGGCCCAGAAGCAGCGCGCCTCCGTCATCGCCGCGGAGGCGCAGATTCCCCTCGCGATGGCCGAGGCGTTTCGGAGCGGCCGTCTCGGGATCATGGATTATCAGCGCTACCGGAACATCGAGGCCGATACCTCCATGCGCCAAGCCATCGCGGGCCAGAGCGATTCCACGCCGACGCCGGGGACGTAGCGGTGGATTTCGGCGGGCTGCTGGTCCTGGGCGTGCTGTGGCTGCTCTTCAATCTGCTGGGACGGGCACGGAGTGAGCGGCCTCCCCGTCCCCGAACCAGCCCTTACCCGACGACGGGAGACGATCCCTCGTCGGCAGACGCGACCCAGATCGAGGGAAGCCGGCTGGAGCGCCTGCTGCGCGAGCTGGAGCAGAATCTGGAGCAAGCTGGAGGTGCGCCGACTCGCCCGCGAGCCTCCCTTCCGCCTGCGCCGCTTCCTGATGACGAGGACGTCGAGGACCGCGAGTCGCTCGAGCAGCCCGCGCGGGTCGTGAGCCTGGAGACGGAAGTCAGCCGGCCCGTACGAGTCGAGTACGATCAGGATTCGCACGCCGAGGATCTGGTGCGCCGACGGATCGCGGACGCGGAGGCGCGCAGTGGACCGCGCAAGCGGGCCGACCACGTGGCGTTCGACCAGCGCATCCGGCAGCAGCCGGCCGACCACACCGCAGTCCGGCGCTACCCACCGAAGCAACTGCGCGACGCGATCGTGTGGCGCGAGATTCTCGGCCCTCCGGTCTCCGAGCGCGAGAGCTAAGGCCGGCATCCGGCTGGTGGACCGGCGCGCGGCGCGCGGTTTATCTTATCGGCGCGCCCGAGTGGCGGAATGGCAGACGCAGTGGACTCAAAATCCACCGGGGGCAACCCCGTGCGAGTTCGACTCTCGCCTCGGGCATCCGCAGCACCCGCTCCAGCATCAGAAGCGCTACGACGATCCGTCCGCTACCTCAGGGAATCGCTCCCGGCTCGACCTCTTCCACCGGGACCCCGGGAACCGACCAGAAAGTCATAGGCTCCTCGGACTCGTGCCATCGCATGAGCCGCAGCCACTGAAAGGCAACCTCTGTCGTGCTCGACACCGATACGCCGTAGTGCTCGTTCGGGACGGCGACCGGGTCCATGAAGTGCATCTTCAAGCGCCGGGGAGGGATCGTCAGCACCTGGCTGCGGACCGTCGGCCCATAGTGCAGAGTCATGGTCACCGTGGCCGAATCGTCGCCCGGGTTGAGAAGCAGGGCGAACTCCGACTCGCGGATCCAGAGCGTGTGGGGCGAGTCGTCCCCTGGCAGCAGGCGGTTCACGGTGTGCCGCACGCCGTCGTTCATGACGATCGCATCGGCGTAGAGCCAGTGGCGGGAGAGTCGCCGGAGCGCGGTGTAGGACTTGGCGGCTTCGCGGACCCGGTCACCAGACCGGGTGCGGGACCGCCAGCCGAAGTGTCCTCGCGTGTTGGTCCACCCGAGGCCTGCCTGACAGACGACGGGCTCACTGCTCTCCACCCTGAGCGCGAACTTCCCGCCGTGTCGGATCGGCATGTCCGGCGAGATCGTTTCCGTGGTCGTCCCCGGGGCCGCCCGAAGCTGAAATCGGTCGGGCTCATGGTCCTCGTAGTACGCCGTCACCGTGAGCTCCGCCTCCCGGGCACCCGGGTTGAACACCATCAGGTGGCTGATGTTGGCGTATCCTGTGGCACTGTCGTTGGAGTCCTCGTAGTCGATCAGGTAGTGGGTCCGTAAGGAGTCAGGGGCCAGGACCCGGAACCCGGGTGCCTCCCCGCAACCCCCGGTGGCGAAAATCCCCAGGATGAGCCAGCAGAACCGACCAGAATCGGATCTCATTTCAGCCCCAGTTTGCTGTGGTCGAAGAGCGGCCTACCACCTTGATTTCGCGATGACTTAAGCGTATGAATGAGGCATCAGCACTCCAAACTGATGTTGCAGTCATACCACAGGCGGATGGACCTTCGCGTCGGGCCCGCGGCGACCCCTGTGGTACTGGCCAAACCTCGGCAGTGTCGATGGGCCCGCCGACGTCGTATGGAGGCGGAGGCGCCGGGAGCGTAAGCCGCCCCATGCCCCGCCCGCGAGACAACGTATGACACTGTCTCCCTTGAAGTTACGCACCTACCAGGCACCCCGGTGCACCCCGGAAATCTCCCCCCGGAACGCGTTCTGCACCCGCTTGGGTGAGGCCTCTGGAGCCGGGTCCATCGCGGCGCAGAGCTTGCCTGAGGTGGCCGCGGGCAAGGTCGCGTCGTGCCCGCGCATCGCATGAACGATGGCCGTGGCGGATGCCAGTTCCAGACCGACAAGTGGTACACCCGTGGCGGGTCGTTTCTCTGGTCCCCGGAAGAGCTAATGTCCTATCGATTGATCCTGATTCTCTTCGCGGCAATCGCGCCGGCCTTGCCGGCTCAAACCGCGTCCAACACCACCGTCGCGGCGGGCAGTCAAGGCGTCCTGCGCTCGGGCGACCTGGTGCGCCTGAAGATCTGGCGTGAGCCCGACCTCTCCGGCGACTTCCAGGTGAACGAATCCGGGGAAGTCGTATTCCCCAAGGTCGGTCCGGTTCGGGTCACCGAGCTGTCGCCTGACTCACTCAAGCGGTCCCTCCTGGACGCCTACAGCGTGTACCTGCGCAATCCGTCCATCGAGATCACCCTGCTGCGCCGGGTGCAGGTCATGGGCGCCGTGCGTAACCCGGGACTCTATCCGGTGGATCCGACCCTGAGCCTTGGGGACGTCCTGGCCCTGGCGGGCGGGGCCACATCGCAGGGCAACACCAAGAAGTTCCAGCTGCGGCGGGGCGATCAGGAGATCACCGGCACGATTACCGCCGCCACCAGGGTGGCGGACACGCAGCTGCGCTCGGGCGATCAGATCTTCGTGCCGGAGCGGAGCTGGTTCAGCCGGAATACGTGGGTCGTCGCCGGCGTGCTGAGCGCCACGACGAGCGTTCTCGTCGCCGTACTGCGCTGAGGCGAACATACCGATGAAGCTGCCGGCCCGCAGAACTTCCGCTCCGTTGACCAGGTCCCCCCGGCCCGAGGTATTCCCCGAGGACGAAGGGGATCGGCGTCTGGAGCTGTGGCAGGTGCTGCTCCGCAACCGCCTCCTGATCGCGTCGTGCGTGGTGCTCGCGATCCTGATCGGCGGCTTCTTCGCGTGGCGCACGGTGCCGGTCTACGAGGCGACCGCCTCGCTGCGGATCGAAAATCAGTCGGCGCCGCTTCCGGGCATCTTCGGCCGGCTCTCCAGCGGCGGCGAGGTCGTCACCGAGATCGAGATGCTGCGGAGCCGCACCCTGGTCGAAGACGCCACGACGATGCTCGGGCTGCAGGCACACATCACGGAGCCCGCCGGGCTGCCGCGCGACAGCGCCTTCTCGGCCCTCCGGGTCGAGCGGACCGCGGCTGTCGAGGAATATCATCTCCTGCGCCGATCCGACGGGCGCTTTCTCATCCGCCGGGGCTCGACCGGCGCGGCGGTCGGTCTGGTCAAGCCCGGCGGTCAGGCCGACGTCGGCGGCTTGTCCTTCACCCTGGCGCCCGAGGCGCAGAGCCTCTCCACCATCGTGGTCAGTGTGACCCCGTTCGACGAGACGGTCGCGCTGGTCATGGCCGGCATCGGCGTCACCCAGGCGGCCAGAGATGCGGGCGTGGTCCTGATCTCGTATCGCAACGCGGATGCGCATCTGGCCTCCGAGGTCCCGAACACCGTTGCCCGGCAGTATCTGGCGCGGAGGCAGGACGCTCAGAAGTCGGAATCTCGGAGCACGGTACGGTTCCTCCGCGCCCAGCTCGACACCCTCTCGCTCCAGCTCAAGTCCGCGGAAGATGAACTGCGCCGCTTCCGAGAGCAGGAGCGCGTGGTCAATCCGATGGTGGAGTCCGAGAGCCAGGTCGAACGGCTGATCGCCCTGCAGTCCGAGCGCACCACGCTCGAAGCGGAGCGCTCCGCGCTCGCCGAGGTGCTCAACGGGATTCCCGCGAAGGATTCGCCGGGCACCGCCGGCGCGTCGTCCTACCGCCGGCTGATGGCGTTCCCGTCGCTGCTGCGGGACCGGGCGGCGACCGAGCTCCTCTCGTCGCTCACCACTCTGGAGGACCAGCGAGCCGCCCTGCTGGCCCGGCGCACCGACAACGATCCCGACGTGCAGGCGCTCACCGCTCGAGCTGCCGACATCGAGAGCCAGCTGCGGCAGTTCGCGGGAACCTACCTGCAGGGGCTGACGAGCCAGATCTCCTCGTTGGACAACGGTCTCCGCCAGTTCGGGCAGCAGCTCGTGGGGGTGCCGCGCCGCGAGCTCGACTTCGCCCGCCTGGAACGGAGGCCGAAGATCCTCGAAGAGATCTACACGATGCTCCAGACCCGGATGAAGGAAGCCGAGATCGCGACGGCCGTCGAGGATCCCAGCGTGCGGGTCGTGGATGCCGCGGTCACGCCCACCGTACCGGCGGGTCCGCGACGCGTGTTCTTCCTGATCGGTGGAGCCTTCGCGGGCCTGCTCCTCGGCGTGTCGGTCGCCTTCACCCGCGAGTACAAGGACAGCGCGGTCCGGACGCGCCGCGACGTCCGGGTCGCGACGGGGCTCCCCGTCATGGGACTCATTCCCCGTCTCCCCAAGACCGGCCGGAAGTCTGCCATCCTCGCCGAGCGGTCGAAGCAGCCCCAGCGCGCGGCCCTCGGCAACGGCGAGGTTCGGACGCCTCCGGACGTGCCCGCGAAGCGCAAGCAGTTCACGTTCCTGCAGGATGCGCGGGAGGCGTCCCCGCAGGTCGAGCCGCAGAGCGCGGTGGTCACCACCAACGGGTGGAAGGAGCTGTGGGTCTCGCTGCCTCCGGCGGGCATGCTGACGTCCGAGCCGTACGGGATTCTGCAGACCAACGTCGCCTTCTCCCGGGCCGACGTGCAGGTCAAGACGGTGGTCTTCACCAGCCCGCTGCCCGGAGAAGGGAAGACGACCACCGCCGTCAATTTCGCGTTGACCGTCACCCAGCGGGGCATTCGCGTCCTCCTGGTGGACGCCGATGTCCGCCGCGGGGTGGTCCACACGCTGCTGGGGATGACGCAGACGCCGGGCCTCACCGAGGTCCTCGCCGGCACGGCGACGCTGGAGCAGGCACGCCGCCCCGTGATGGTCGGTGAGCGTCTCGCGCTGCACGTGTCTTCCCACCGGCCGGCTCCCGGTCAGCCCCCTCGGCATGCTGGAGTCGCCCGAGATGCGGGATTTCCTCACGCGGGTGCGTGAGGAATACGACCTGGTCATCCTCGACGCCCCGCCGGTCAACATCCTCACCGACGCGGCCATCCTGGGCGCCAACGCCGACGCGGTGCTCGTCGTGGTCCGAGCGGGGGTAACCGATACACCAGCGTTGGCCTACGCCGTGGAGCAGCTGAATCACGTCGGCGCGCCCGTCGTGGGAGTCGTCCTCAACGACATCGATTTCAAGAAGGACATCCGCTACGACGCCGCGTACCGGTACTACGACTACGACTCCTACACCAGCACCGCGACCACTTGACCGAGACGATCGCACCCCGCACGGCGAACGACGACCCCGGAATCAGGCTCCCCCGCGGGGAGCGACCTTCGCGCCCTGCCGCCGCGCCGGAGCCCAACCGGGTCACCTACCTGGCGCTGAGCAGAGTCTCCGACACTGTCGTCGCGGTCGCTGTCCTGCTGGGCGCCTTCCTGCTCGCCAACGTGCAGCGGATGCCGGGTGGACTCGACGACTTCCTGGGCATGCGCATCACGCTCAAGAACCTGGTGATGCTGCTGGTCTTCGCGGTCGTCTGGAGGGCGGCATGTCTCGTCGCCGGGCTCTACGATTGGCATCGGATCCGCTCGAGCCGAGCTGAAGCCGAGCGGGTGCTCGCTGCCTGCACCGTCGGCGCGACGCTGGCCCTGATGTTTCCGCTGATGAGCCAGACCGGCGCATTCAGCTTCGCGGTGGTGGGCTACTTCTGGGTCGGCACGTCCCTCGGGACGCTGGCCCTTCGCCGGGCGATCCGGGTGGCCACGACTCCGGGACCTGGCGCTGTCCGCGACATCGTGATCGTCGGGAGCGGGCCCCGCGCGGGCAAGCTGTATCGGGACCTCTGCCACGACAGCGGATCGTATCATGTGCTCGGCTTCGTGGACTCCGGCGCACCGGTGCTCGAGGAGTTCGCACCGCGGATGCTGGGATCGCTGGAGCAGCTGGAATCGCTGCTGATGCACCGGGCGGTGGACGAGGTGCTCATCGCTCTCCCGGTGCGCTCCTGCTATCGCGAGATCCAACAGGCCCTCGAGGTGTGTCAGCGCGTCGGCGTTCGATCCAAGTATCTGTCGGACGTCTTCGATCACGCCGCGGCCAAGCCACAGGGCGAGGAATCGGGCGCCTTCGCCTTCACGGCGATGGTCATGGCCCCCGAGGATCACCGGATGGTGCTCAAGCGGGGGATCGATCTCCTGGGGGCAGCGGTCGGGCTGATACTCGCCCTGCCGCTCATGGCGGTGGCTGCCATCGCCATCAAGCTGACCAGTCCGGGCCCGGTGCTGTTCGTTCAGGAGCGGTATGGATTCAACCGGCGCCGCTTCCGGATGTTCAAGTTCCGGACGATGGTGGCCAATGCGGAGGCGACCCAGGTCTCGCTCGAAGGCCGGAACGAAGCCCAGGGTCCGGTGTTCAAGATCAAGGATGATCCGCGGCTCACCGCGGTGGGGAAGGTGCTCCGGCGGACCTCCATCGACGAGCTGCCCCAGCTGATGAACGTGCTCGTGGGCGACATGTCGCTGGTCGGTCCGCGCCCGTTGCCCGTCAGAGACGTGCAGCGATTCAGCGAGTCGGCACTCATGCGTCGCTTCAGCATGCGCCCAGGGCTCACCTGTCTCTGGCAGGTCAGCGGGCGCAGCAACGTGGGGTTCGACGACTGGATCAAGCTCGATTTGCGGTACATCGACGAGTGGTCCCTGGGACGTGACCTGATGATTCTCGCGCGCACCGTTCCCGCCGTGCTGAAAGGCGACGGTGCCGCCTAGTGCGCGAGGCCGTTCCGGAAAGCGAGCTCGAGCCCTCCTCTAGCGGGGCGGCGGCTGGACCGGGGTCGGGCGGAATCCAGGGTCTGGGCGGCCGGGCGATGGGTGCCGCGCAGTGGCGGCTGGCGTCCTCGCTGGTACAGGGTGCTCTCCAGTTCGCCGTGGGCATCGTCCTGGCCCGCCTGGTCCCGCCCAAGGACTTTGGTCTGGTCGCCCTGGCGGCGGTCGTCGTCGGCCTGGCGTCGCTCATCTCCGATCTGGGCCTGGGTCCGGCGATCGTCCGCCAACGTCCCCTCACCGACCGGCATCTGCGGGTAGGGTTCACCGCCTCCGTCCTCATCGGGATGGGGCTGGCCCTCCTGGTCCTGGCGCTCTCACCCGTGGCCGGACGACTCCTCAACAACGCAGACCTCTCACCCGTGCTGCGCGCGGAGTCGCTGCTGTTCGTGTTCGCCGGGCTCGGCATTCCGTCACGGGCGCTCCTCCGGCGCAGGCTCGCGTATCGCCACCTCTTTCTCATCGACGCCGGCAGCTTCGTGGTCGGCTATGGCGTGACCGCCATCGCACTCGCCGCCATGGGGTACGGGGTGTGGAGCCTGGTGCTGGGCGCGCTGCTCCAGAGCCTGCTCGCCAGTCTCATGCTGCTGGGCACCGCCGGCATCCCCCTGCGTCCGCTGCTCGCGAAGGCCGAGCTGAAGGAGATGCTGAGCTTCGGCGCCGGAATCAGTCTCAATCAGGTGGTCAATTACACCGCGCGGAACGGGGACAACCTCATAGTCGGCCGGTGGCTCGGCGCCGGTCCGCTCGGCCTCTACGCCCGGGCCTTCAACCTGATGATGCTGCCCCAGACCTATTTCGCGGTCGCGCTCTCCAACGTGCTGTACCCGGCCTTCTGTGAGATGGGCGGAGACCGGCGACGTCTGGCGCGTGGGTATCTGCTCGCGGTGCAGGTGAGCGCGATGGTGGCTGCGCCCGTGATGGTCATCCTGATCGTGGCCGCCCCGCATCTGATCGCGGTGCTGTACGGTACCCCTTGGGTCGGCGCCGTCGTGCCGCTCCAGATCCTCTGCGGCGTCGGAGTGTTCCGGACCGTCTACCACGTCTCGGGAGCGATGACACAGGCGTCGGGTCAGGTCTATGCCGAGCTCAGGAGACAGGTGATCTATGCCGCGCTCGTCCTGGGCGGGGCCATCATCGGAAGCAGGTACGGGATCGCCGGTGTGGCCGTCGGGGTTTCGCTGGCCATCGTGTACATGTACCTGGCCATGGCGCGTCTCAGTGTCCGGATCACCGGCTGCTCCTGGCTCGCGTTCTTCGAGGCACAGGCTCCTGCGGCCGGGCTCGCCACCATCGTGGCTCTCATCGCGATCCTGGTGCGGATGGCTCTGGAGCAGCAGGGTGTGGGCAGCCCTCTCACCCTGGCGGGCATCATGCTGGCGGGCGGAGCGGCGGTGGTGGCGGCGGTCTACTTCCTGCCCGATCGCGCGCGGCCGACCGAGCTGATCGCCCGGGTCGGGAGCGCCAGCCAGCAGTGGCCGCGCCTGGTGAGGGAACCGGTTCGCCGGATCCTGCGGGTGTCGCTGTGAGCGGGCCGATCCACCCCAACGGGGACGCCCCCACCGGCACCGCGCCGCATCCGAAGGTCGTCGTGTGCGTGATCAGCTACCGGCGCCCCCAGGGACTGGCACGGCTGCTCGCCGCCCTCGAGAAGCAGACGTACGCGCGGCACGCGCCTAGTGCGATGTCGGTCTTGATCGTGGACAACGATCCCGAGGGGTCGGCCGCGCAGGTGAGTGAGACTGCCAGGACGACGCTTCGCCTCCCGGTCGAGTACCGACTGGAGCCGAGGCGAGGCATTCCGTTCGCCCGGAACGCCGCGGTCCGGCACGTCGGCTCGTCGGCCGACTGCATCGCGTTCGTGGATGACGACGAGGTCCCCGAGCCCGCCTGGCTGGAAGCGCTGGTAGCCGCACAGATCGCCTACGGTGCGGACGTGGTCACGGGCCCGGTCATGGCTGAGTACGAGGATGCGCCGCCCGCCTGGGTGCTCAAGGGCGGATTCTTCAACCGAGAGCGGCACCCGACCGGGACCCCGGTGACGGTGGCGCGGACCGGCAACGTCCTGATCCGTACGGCCGTCTTCCAGGCGATGCCTTCCGCTTTCGATGAAACCATGGCGCTGACGGGAGGCTCGGACACCCACTTCTTCCTGCGGGTGTGGCGCGCGGGATTCAAGATGGTCTGGTCCGACGAGGCGGTGATCCACGAATGGGTGGTCGGGTCGCGGATCACGAAGTACTACGTCCTGCGGCGCAGCTACCGGATCGGGAACACCCGGGGGATCTGTGAGGGCGCTTTCGGCCGGGCCAAGGGACAGTTATCGCTCGGTCCGCTCCGGGCCGGCTGGTGGATCACCAAGGGGGTCTTCTCCCTTCCGCTGGCAGCCTTGCGGGGCACTCACGAGGTCCTCAGGTCCGCCCGGGGTATCTGTATCGGCGCGGGATACTTCGCGGGGCGGATCGGTCACCGGTTCGAGGAATACCGCAGCACGGACGGCAGCTGACGATGGCTGAGCGCGCGGCCGGTTCTCTGCCTTCCCTCGAGACGCGACGCCTGGCCAGCGGCGTGGCCATCTGCGTCGTGACTTGCCGGCGTCCGGTCTGGCTCGAGGCGCTGTTGGAGAGCCTGTCCCGGCTCACGCCCGTGTGGGGCGACAGGGCGCCCTGGCTCGTGGTGGTGGACAACGACGCGCCGGGCTCGTGCCGCGGGGTGGTGGACGGCCTGCGTCCACGGCTCCCGTTCCGGGTGATCTACGACGTGGAGAACATCCGGGGCATCTCCTATGCACGCAATCGCGCCGTCTCGCTCGCCCTGGGTGAGGGCGCAAGGTTCGTCGCCTTCGTGGATGACGATGAGATCGTGAGTCCCGAGTGGCTGGGGGAGATGCTGGCGGTCCAGCAAGCCTACGCCGCGGACATCGTGAGCGGGCCGGTCTCCCCCAGGTTCGACGAGGGCGTACCGCCCTGGATCATCCGAGGACGCTTCTTCGAGCGCCCGCGCTTCGAGACCGGGACGCTGCGGAAGGTCGGGGCGACCAACAACTGCCTGATCGCCCGGCGACTGTTGGAGGGTCGTTCCGAGCCGTTCGACGCACGGTTCGCGACCGGCGGCGGAAGCGACATGCATTTCTTCAAGCAGGTGGCCAGGGAGGGTGGGAAGATCGTCTGGGCCGACCGGGCGGTGGTCGAGGAATGGGTGCCCCGGTCGCGCGCGCGCGTCGGCTGGCTTCTGCAGCGCGCTTACCGGGGCGGCAACGCCTTCACCCTGTCTGAGCGGATCCTCGATCCGCCGGGGCGTTGGCTGGCTCCTCGCATCGTCAAGGGCCTGGCGCGCACGGCTCAGGGTGTACTCCTGGCCGTCCCGTCCATGCTGCTGGGGCGCGCGGCCGCGGTGCGCGCCCTTCAGAAGGCCGCGATCGGCGCCGGCACGCTCGCCGGCGTTCTCGGTGTGCGTTACCAGGAATATCGGGCACTTCATGGCCGTTGATCTCGGGACCGTCCCCAGCCTCAGGCGATGGGAAAAGGTGCTGTTCGTCCTTCTCCTGTTCGCCTTCATGAAGCCCTTGTTCTTCCGTGCGCAGAGCGGATCCAGCTTCGGCATTCTGGAATACGGCGTGAGCGGCAACATCTACCTCGCGCTCCTCTACGGCGCGACCCTGGTGCTCCTGCTACGCCGCCCGCGTGCGGTCTGGCGCACGCTGCGCGCGGACTTGCTGGTCTGGGCGCTGGTGGGGCTTTCGACGTTCTCCTTCCTCTGGTCCATCGAGCCCTACATCTCGTTCCGTGCCGCCATCTTCCTGATCGCCACGACGATTGCCGGAGTGGTCATGGCGGCCTCGTGCTCCAATGCCGAGCAGGTGGAAGTAGCGGCAGGCGCGCTCGGCCTGGGCGCAGTGATCAGTGTCGCCGCGGCGCTGGTTATGCCGGCGTACGGAATTGACGACGGCAACTGGCTGGGCGTCTTCCTGCACAAGAATTACCTCGGCCGCTACATGGCCCTCGGGGCGATCGTGTTCGCGCTTCTGGCCGGCGTGAATGGTCCCTGGCGACGATGGGCACCGGTCGGGCTGCTGCTGTCGGCCTTGCTGGTGTTCCTCTCGGGATCGAGCACCGCCGCCGTCGTCCTCCTCCTCCTCGCCGGTGTGGCACCGCTGTTCGCGGCGATGGGTGCGCACATTCATCTGGCCATCGCCATCCTGAGTGGCGCGTTCCTATCCGCTGGGCTCGCGGTGGTGTTCTTTCTGGCGAATCAGGACGCCGTGTTGCAGGCCTTCAGTCGCGATGCCACGCTGACAGGCCGTACCTCTCTCTGGCCGGCGCTCGTCGCCATCACCCTGCTCAAGCCCTGGCTGGGGTACGGGTTTCAGGCGTTCTGGTTCGTGCCCGAGAGCTCGGAGGACGTAAAGGTCGCTGCCGGGTGGGTCGGGACCAGCGCACACAACGGATTTCTCGAGATCGCCCTGGCCCTGGGCCTCGTCGGCCTGGCACTCTTCGTCATGGGCTTCCTGAGATCGATCGTCAGCGCGATCCGGCACCTCCGCCGGTCCCAGGGTCTAGATGCCCTCTGGCCGGCGGTGTTCCTGGCCTTCTTTCTGGCCTACAATCTCACCGAGACCTCGGTCCTCCTGCCCAACAACGTGCTCTGGGTGCTCTACGTGGCGGTGGTCTTTTCACTTCGCCGGACTTTCGACCGTCCCGAGCGGACGCAGAGCAGAGCCCGCCGACATGAGCCTGCGATGGCTCGCGCGGCTCGCCCGGTGTTGGGCGGAAGCCGTGCGGGAGCTGCCGCGTGGCAGCGACCGGGATGAGCGCTGCCGTCGGGCCTCGATCCAGAGTCGCCATCCTGACTCACATGGTGACTCCCTACCGGGTGCCCCTGTTCGACTACGTCGGCCGGCACTTCGACGTCACGGTGTTCTTCTCGGGGCACGAGAGCAATCGCTCGGAGTGGGCCGGGGTGGATGGGCAGCTCAAGCACGCCAGGGTCAAGCGGTCGTGGGGGGTCACGCTTCGGTACTGGAAGCGGGTCGCCGGGCGGCCGATCGGGGTCGGCTACTTCCACCTCACGCCCGGCTACGTGCTCGATCTGCTGAGGTGGCGCCCGGAGGCCGTGATCAGCACGGAGATGGGCTTTCGCACCTTCATCGCCCTGGTCTACGGCTCGCTGTTCCGGAAGCCGGTTTGGGTGTGGTGGGGCGGCACGGTGCACACCGAGGGAGCGATCGGCCGGGCGCGTGCGTGGTTTCGCGGGCTCGTCGCCCGGTGGGCCCCACGCTGGATCAGCTACGGCCGTACCTCGACCGAGTATCTCCTGACGCTGGGCGTGGAGCGCGGGCGCATCCTGGAGATCCAGAACTGCGTGGACGAGCGCACCTATGCCGCGCGTCCCCCCGCGGCCTTCGATCTGTCGCCCCGCCCGGTGCTGCTGCATGCGGGGCAGATGATCCCACGGAAGGGGATCGGGCAGTTCCTCACCGCGGCTAAGACTCTCCAGGACGAAGGCGCGCGCTTCTCCGTCCTGCTGGTGGGAAGCGGTCCGGAGCGCCAAGCGCTCGAGCGCCAAGTCGCGGAATCGGGCCTGGCCAACGTGCACTTCAAGGCCGGCGTACCCGCGGCGGAGATGCCCGCGGTGTACCAGAGCGCGGATCTGCTGATCTTCCCCACACTGCGGGACGCCTGGGGGTTGGTCGTCAACGAGGCCATGCTTTCGGGGCTGCCGGTGCTGGGATCGACCTATGCCGGTTGTGCGCCCGAGCTGCTCCCGGCAGACTCCATCATCGATCCCTTGGACCCAATCGATTTCACCGCCAAGTTGCGCCGTGGGATGGAGGGTGCATTGCCGCGACCGGACCTGACGCGCCTCAGGACCAGCGCCGAAGTGGGGGCGATGGTAGTGCAGGATCTCGATCAGGCACTGCGGCCCCTCCCACGCGCCAACCTCATCCACGCGGATCAATGAAGATCATCGCGCAGAACTATCGCTCCGGCGAGTTGTCGGTCCTCGACGTGCCCGCGCCCGCCTGCCGGTCCGGCGGCGTGCTGGTCCGCACCGAGTATTCGCTGATCTCCGCCGGAACGGAGATGATGAAGGTCAACGAGAGCAAGCTGTCTCTCGTCGGAAAGGCCCGGGCGCGGCCCGATCAGGTGAGGAAGGTGCTGCAGACGCTGGCCCAACAGGGTCCGGTCGCCACCTACCGGAAGGTGATGGGGCAGCTCGATTCGTACACGCCACTCGGCTACTCCCTTTCCGGCATCGTCGTCGAGGTGGGTGAGGGTGCCGAGGAGTTCGCGGTAGGGCAGCGCGTGGCATGTGGCGGCAACGTGCACGCGTTGCACGCCGAGCTGAACTGGGTGCCGGTGAATCTCTGTGTCCCGGTCGCGGATGGCACTTCCGCCCAGCACGCGGCCTTCACGACCGTCGGTGCCATCGCGATGCAGGGTTTCCGGCAGGCGGAGGCGCGCCTGGGTGAGTCGGCCTGCGTCGTGGGCCTCGGCCTGGTGGGGCAGCTCCTGGCCCAGATCCTCCACGCGGCCGGCGTCAAGGTGTTCGGTGTCGACATCGATCCGGAGCGGTGCGTGCTGGCCGAGCGGCTCGGCGCCGTAGCCTGCGGCGTGCCGGGCCAACCCTCGTTGGAGGCGATGCGAGCGAAGATCGCCGAGGCGACCGATGGGCACGGCTGCGATCACATCCTGCTCTGCGCCGCCGGCAGCGACAACGCGCACGTTCACCTGGCCGCCGAACTCGCGCGGGACCGCGGCCGGATCGTGGACATCGGCAAAGTCCGCCTGGATCTGCCGTGGAAGGAGTACTACGAGAAGGAGCTGGAGGTCCGCTTTTCGAGATCGTACGGGCCGGGGCGGTACGATCCCATCTACGAGGAAGGCGGAATCGACTATCCGATCGGGTACGTGCGCTGGACCGAGCGCCGGAACATGGCCTGCTTCCTGGACCTGGTGAGCTCGGGGGCGATCGACATCGAGCCGCTGGTGAACCACCTGGTCCCGTTCGACGACGCGGAGGAGGTGTACGAGCGGATCCGCACCGGGAGCCTGCGAGGCATCGGGATTCTGTTCCGCTACTCCGAGGGGCCCGACCGCGGCCGGGTCGTCTCGAGCACGTCCGCGAAACCCGCGACGCGCGCGGCGTCAGCCGCCGGCAAGTCGGAGCGCATTCGAATCGGAGCGATCGGGTGCGGGAATTACGCCTCGAGCATGCTGCTGCCTCACCTGAGCGGGCGCTCCGACGTCGAGCTGACCGAGGTGGCCACGCGATCCGGCTTGTCCTCGGCCAACGCCGCGAAGAAGCACGGGTTCCAGCGATTCTCGACCGACGGGAATCGTCTCATCGACGACCCCTCGATCGATGCGATTCTCGTGTTGACTCGGCATGCAAGCCACGCGGCGCTGGTCTCCCAGGCGCTCCGGGCGGGGAAGGCGGTCTTCGTCGAGAAACCGCTGGCGCTGGACGAGGACCAGCTGGGTCAGATCGTTCGGGCGGCGGAGGAGAGCGGCAACGATCGTCTCATGGTGGGATTCAATCGGCGCTTCGCCCCGCTGCTCGCCGAGATGAAACGCCTCTGGGGACCCCGCGTCGGACCCCAGGTGGTCAACTACAGGGTCAACGCCGGCCGGCTGGCGCCCACGAGCTGGTATGCGGATCCGGCCGAAGGAAGCCGCTTCGTCGGGGAGGGATGCCACTTCGTCGACACGATCTCCTGGTGGCTCGACTCCGACCCGATCGAGGTGTCGGCCGTCCGTGCGTCGGACGACCCGGACAACCTGGTGGCGACCTACCGGTACCCCGACGGATCCGTCGGCGTGGTGGCGTATCTCACATCGGGCGAGCCGGGGTTCTCCAAGGAGCTGATCGAGGTCTTCGGGCAAGGCTCGACCGGCCGACTGACCAATTTCAGCAAGGCCGAGGTCTGGCGCGGGGGCCGGGCTCGGAGCAAGCGCTCCCGCTTCCAGATCGACAAGGGACAGCGGGCCGAGATGGACGCGTTCGTCACCGCGGTCAGGGAAGGGTCGCCGATGCCGATTCCGTTCGCGTCGCTGGTGACCACAACCCGGGCCACATTTGCCGCCATGGCGGCCGCGGCGGAAAAATCGCCGCGTGAGATCTCGCCGACGGGACCGGCCGAGCGGATCGCCCTGGCCGACACCGTCACGAGCGGGCTCGCGGAATGAATCTCGGGTGGTACGCCCGCCGGCTGTCCCGGATGTCGCCGTCCGAGCTGGCTCAGCGCGCACGGGACCAGGCGGTCAAGGTCCTGTGGCGGCGACTCCAGGCCGACTCCCGGATCGAGTCCGCTGCGATGACCACGGCCGCGGCGCGTGGGTTCGCCACTCCGCTGCCGCGCGAGGCGGCCGGGACGGTCCCCGACGTCGCGCGCGCCGCGCTGCTCGAGGCGGCGAATGAACTCCTCGACTCGCGCTGGCGAGTGTTCAGCAGAGTGCGCTCGGATCTGGGACCGGATCCCGACTGGTTCATCGATATCAGTACCGATCGGCGCGCCCCCGACCGCGACTACGCGCTGGGAATCGACTATCGGGACGCGGACGCCGTGGGCCAGGTGAAGTACGTGTGGGAGCTGGCCCGGCACCAGCATCTCACGGTGCTCGGCGCCGCCTTCCACCTGACCGGGGACGAGCGGTACGCCCGTCGCGCCCACGAGCATCTCGCCTCGTGGTGGAGGCGGAACCCGTTCCTCACCGGGATCCACTGGACCAGCGGCATCGAGATCGGTCTGCGCCTGCTGAGCTGGGTGTGGCTGCGGCGATTGCTGAACGGCTGGCAGGACGCCCCGGCCGTATTCGAGCGCAATCCGGTGTTCGTGCGTCAGGTCTACGACCACCAGCGCTTCCTGGCCACGCTGCCGAGCCACCACTCGTCCGCCAACAACCATCTGCTCGCGGAGGCAGCGGGGCTGTTCGCGGCCAGCTGCGCATTCCCGTTCTTCACGAAGAGCGAGACCTGGCGGTCTCGAGCCGCAGATACGCTGCGACGCGAGCTGCCCGCGCAGACTTATCCCTGCGGACACAATCGCGAGCTGGCCACCGGGTATCACCTGCTGGCGCTGGAGCTGGGACTGGCCGCGGCCATCGAGGGGGAAGTCGCGGGACACGCTCTGGGCGATGAGACCTGGCAGACCCTGGCGCGAATGCTCGATGCCCTCGCGGCGATCGTGGACGGACGGCTCCGCCCTCCGCGGCAGGGAGACAGCGACGATGCCCACGGGCTCCTGATGGACGCCCCGCAGTACGATCGGGTCGCCTCCCTCTTGGCGTCCGGCCGGGCGCTCGTCGGGGGCCAAGGCTGGTGGCCACGATCGGACGCGGGAGATGTTCGGACCGCCTACTGGGCGGCGCTCGTCCCTGCTCGTACGGCGGTCCGGGAAGCGTCGGCGGAGCGACCGGCAGTCCTGACGGGCCCCGGACTCGCCTTCCTCCGGGTGGACGAGGGGACGGAGAACGAGGTCTGGTGTCGCTGCGACCACGGCGAGCTGGGATTTCTGGCGACGGCCGCCCACGGCCACGCAGACGCACTGTCCCTCGAGGTGAGAGCGGACGGCGTGGACATCCTGGCCGATCCGGGCACCTACCGTTACCAGGGGTCCGAGGAGTGGCGACGGTATTTCCGGTCCACTCGCGGACACAACACGCTGGAGATCGACGGTGTGAGCCAGTCGGTCGATGGCGGTCCCTTCATGTGGACCCGCCATGCGGGCGCCAGGCTCATCGCGGCAGAGGGACTGGACGACGGTGAGCGCGGCGTATGGGAGGCCGAGCATGACGGATATGCCAGGCTCCACCCGCCGGCGGTGCATCGCAGGCGAGTCGAGCTCGACCGTGAATCCCGGTCTCTCACGATCACCGACACGGTGGTCTCCTCAGGGGAACACGACTGCGTTCTCAGCTTTCACCTGGGCCCCGATGTGAGATCCCGCATGGTCGGCGGGACTGCCGAGCTCCGCTGGGACGGCCGTGGAGGGGAGCGGGTCGCGCTCCTGGCGCTGCCGTCGGAGCTGGCGTGGCAGGCCGTTCAGGGGCGCGAAGACCCGCCGCTGGGTTGGTACTCGTCCGGTTTCGACGCCAAGTCCGCGACCACCACGCTCGTCGGAAGTGGCCGGCTCGGAGGAGGTAGATCGGTGTTGTCCCGTCTCACGTTTTGCGCCGACACGGCGAACATGACTCCTGACCATCTTCACGGTAGCCAGCAATGGACATAGCGATCTTCGGCCTGGGTTACGTCGGTGCGGTGTCGGCGGCCTGCCTCGCGGAGCGGGGACACACCGTCATCGGCGTGGACACCAATCCCACCAAGGTCGACATGCTCAATCAGGGCAAGTCGCCCATCGTGGAGGCGGGGCTCCCGGAGCTGGTCGCCAACGCCAGGGCATCCGGCCGCCTGCGGGCGACCGACGATTGGCAGGAAGCGGTCTCGACCAGCGACATGGCCTGGATCTGCGTGAGCACGCCCAGCCAGGCCAACGGCAGCATCGATACCCGGTTCCTGAAGATCGTCGGCGAGCAGCTGGGCCGCGCCATTCGGGCCCGAGGGCGACACTACAACGTGGTGCTCCGCAGCACCGTGCTGCCCGGCACCACGCGATGCGAGCTCCTGCCCATCCTCGAGACCCACAGCGGGATGAAGGTCGGCCAGGGGTTCGGCCTCTCCTTTCATCCCGAGTTCCTGCGCGAGGGCAGCGCCGTGGCGGATTTCTACGGCCCCTCGCAGGTCGTCATCGGCGGCATGGAGGAGGCGACGCCGGCGGCGTTGGCCAGCCTGTATCCCGACCTCCAGGTGCCACTCACGCACACGAGCATCGAAGTCGCCGAAATGGTCAAGTACGGGGCCAACGCGTGGCATGCGCTCAAGGTGTGCTTCGCGAACGAGATCGGCAGCTTCTGCAAGCAGCACGGGATCGACGGGCGGGATGTCATGGAGCTCTTCTGCCAGGACCGCAAGCTCAACCTGTCCGAGAAGTATCTGCGGCCCGCCTTTGCCTTCGGTGGGTCGTGCCTGCCGAAGGACCTGCGAGCCCTGGTATACCAGGCCCGGCGCCTGGATCTCGACCTGCCGCTGCTCGGCTCGATGATGCCCAGCAATGAGCAGCACGTCGAGCGGGCGTTCGATCTGATCGCGTCGCAGGGACGCCGACGAGTCGGGATGCTGGGGCTCAGCTTCAAGGCGGGGACCGACGACCTGCGGGAAAGCCCGCTGGTCGAGCTCGCCGAGCGGTTGATCGGCAAGGGATTCGACATTCGCATCTACGATCCGAACGTCAACCTTTCGGTGCTGCTCGGCGCCAACCGGGAATACATCCAGACCCGCATCCCCCACGTCTCCCGGCTCATGGTGAACAGTGCCGAGGAGCTCCTGCAGCACGCCGAGGTCGTCGTGGTGGGACAGAATGGAGGCGCCTACGACGACGCGCTCGGCGCCCTGGGATCCGATCGGCTCGTGATCGATCTCGCCGGCCTGACTCCGAACGCTCCCTCGAGCTCGACCTACCATGGCATCTGCTGGTAGTACGCGCCGTGCGCTGATCGTCGTCCAGAACCTCCCGGTGCCGTTCGACCGGCGGGTCTGGCTCGAAGCGACATCGCTTCGGCAGGCGGGCTACACCGTGTCCGTCATTTGCCCCAAGGCGAAGGGCTTTAACGCCTCGTACGAGGTCCTCGAGGGGATTCACATCTACCGGTACCCCCTGCCGTTCGAGGCCAAGGGAGCACTGGGGTTCGTGGCGGAGTTCGGTTGGTGCTTTCTCTGGACGCTGGCCAAGAGCATCAGCGTCCAGGTCCGCGGGCCGGGATTCGACATCCTCCACGCATGCAATCCCCCGGAAACCTACTGGTTGCTCGGCCTCTTCTGGAGGCTGTTCGGGAAGCGGTTTCTGTTCGATCACCACGACCTGTCGCCCGAGATGTACAGCGCCAAGTTCGGCAAGGACGGAGGCCTCGCTCTGCGGGCACTCCTGTTCCTCGAGCGCATGACCTTCCGGGTTGCCGATGCCGTCATCACCACCAACGAGAGCCACAAGGAGATCGCGGTCCGGCGGGGAGGGGTCTCGGCCGACTCGGTCTACGTCGTCCGTTCCGGCCCGGACCTGGCCCGGTTCCGCACCTTTCCACCCGATCCCAGCTGGAAGCGTGGCAAGCCCTTTCTCTTCGGCTACCTGGGCGAGATGTGCGTCCAGGACGGGGTGGACCACCTGATTCGGGCAGTCCGGATTCTGCGGGACGAGATGGGCCGGCAGGACTTTCACTGTGTGCTCGTGGGAGGCGGCCCGCACCAGGCGGCGATCCGAGCCTACGCCGAAGAGCTGGGAGTCATGGACCTGTGCACCTTCACCGGCCGGGTGAGCGATGAGTCGCTGTGCCAGGTGCTCTCCTCGGTCGATGTGGCGGTGGACCCCGATCCAAAGACCCCATGGTCCGACAGCAGCACCATGAACAAGGTGATGGAGTACATGTACTTCGGACTGCCCATCGTGGCGTACGATCTGCGGGAGACGCGGGTCAGCGCACAGGGCGCTGCGGCCTATGCGCGGCCCAACGATGAGCACGAGCTGGCCCGGCACATGGCGCGCCTGCTCGATGCGCCGGCCGAGCGCGCGGAGATGTCGCGGTACGGGCACTCGCGCGTCAGGGATTCGTTGGCCTGGCAATACTCGATCCCGAGCCTCCTGGCGGGCTACGAGCACGCGTTCCGCGGTCAAGCTGCCATGCAGACGGTGAGCGCGTGACCCTCGCGCCCGTCGCTCGATCCAGGTATTCGCGGAGACACTCGGTATGCCGATGACACCGGGCGGAGCCACCCAGCACGATGCGTTCGAGAAGGAGTACACCCAGAGCGGGCCCGGCCGGTGGGCCTTCCACGACTCGAAGGATCCGCTGACCCGCTATCTCCGCGACCGGAGGCTCTCGGCCTCCGTCCAATTGCTGGAGCGTCGGGTTGGACCCGGGATCTTCGATTGGCGCACCCTTGTCGTCTGCGGCGGTGTCGGTGGGGAAGGGACCTACCTGGCCAACCGGGGGTTCCGCGACGTCACGGTGTCGGATTTCTCGGATGGGGCGCTACTCACCTGCCGGGAGCGCGACTCCCGGTTGCGCACTCGGCAGATGGATGCCGAGCGCCTTGATGCCCGGGACGGTGAGTACGATCTGCTCCTGGTGCAGGATGGACTGCACCACCTGCGGCAGCCCACCGTCGGCCTGACCGAGATGCTGCGAGTGGCCCGACGGGCGGTCGTCGTCATCGAGCCACATGCCGGCCTGATCGCTCGGACGTTCGGCCGGGTCTGGGAGGAACATGACGCCGCGGTCAACTACGTCTTCCGCTGGCGCCGATGGATGCTGGAGGATGTGACCCGGAGCTACCTGCTCAAGGGGAATTACACCATCGACGTGCTTCGCCTGTGGGACAAGAACACCGTGATGGGCCGCATCGGACGTCGAATCGGCGGAGGCGCCGGCCTGGCGACGGTGAAGGCGGCATACGCGGTGCTCAACACCGCGGCCAGGCCCCTGGGCAACATGTTCATCGGGGTCGTCATCAAGGCACCGACCGGTTGATGCCTCCTTCACCCGCCCGCCGGGGTATCGGGCGCGTCCCGACCGCGCTGGGCGTTGTTCTCCTCACCTGGCTTGCGCTGTCGGAACTCGCCGCGCCCGTGTTTCTCCGGCGCACTTACGGCACACCGGGTGCCCGAGAGGTCCCGTTTCTGCCCGGGGCCGCCGACCTCGACAGCCTCCTCGGCTATTGGCACTCGTACAGCAGAACCGTCTCGGCCGTCCTCGCCCTGGTCACGGTTCTGGTGCTGCTCGCGGCGTGGCCGCCGTTTCAGGCGTACGTCTCACGGAGGCAGGGCCCGGCGCCCACAGACCCGTCGTCTTCCATGGGCCGACGTCGGCTCCTGCTGGTTCATGCCGCCATCGTGACCATCATCGGCGGATCGACGGTCGCGATGCTCAGCGGCGTCGAGCTCTGGCCGTTCTCGCCCTACAAGATGTATTCCCAGCTTCAAGTCGGCTCCGCGTCCCGGTGGAAGCTTTTCGGTACCTCGCGCGACGGGGAGGTGGATCTCAGCCGCATCCCCGAGCTCACTCCCTTCGACCCGAGCCGGCTCTACTATGCGATGCAACGGGTGGAAGGGCGGACCGATCGGGATCAGGCGCTGGACAGTGTCGCGCGATACGTCTGGCGACGATACGAGGATGCCCGGACCGCGGGCACGGTGGCGTCACCCGCCCTTCAAACCCTGAAGCTGTACCGCTACACGTGGCTCATCGACGATCCCAGACTCAAACCGCGCCCCGACACGGCGGAGCTCATCTACCAATGGGCGGCTCCTCGATGAGTCCGCGGCCGGTATGACGTGGACCGCGTTGCAATGGCGGCGATTCTGGTTCGCCCCGACCTCCGCGCTCAATCTCGGGATCGCGCGCTCCGCATTCTTCGCGCTGCTGCTCCTGATCTACTGGAGCCGCGATTCCAGCGGCTGGGCGACGGTGCCGGAGGTGCTGTGGACGCCGATCCCGCTCTTCCGCGCGCTGCAGCTGCATGCCGGCTCCGAACAGGTCCTGCGTGCACTGGACCTGGTATGGAAGGCGAGTCTGCTGCTGGGCGCCGTCGGCCTGCTGACGAGGGTGAGCACCACGGTGGCGTTCGGACTCGGGGTCTACCTGCTCGGGCTGCCCCACAACTTCGGCAAGATCCACCATTCCAGCGCCATCGTGGTCCTGGTCCTCGGGATACTCGCGCTGTCCCGATCTGGCGACGCATGGTCGCTGGACCGGCTGATCCTGCGGTCTCGCCTGGCCCCACGGGGCGACCGCGGCTCCAGCGAGCCGGTCGGGGCGGAGTACACCTGGCCGATCCGCCTCATCTGGGTGACGATGGCCATGGCCCTCTTTTCCGCCGGACTCAGCAAGATGCGCGCGTCCGGACTGGCCTGGATCCTCTCCGACAACATGGCGGCGATCCTGATCTCGCATCAGTACACTCATCGGCCGCTGGCTGACTGGGGATTGCTGGTGGCGGGATTTCCCTGGCTGGCCCGCATCGCCGCGGGAGGGTCCGTCATCATGGAGCTCTCCGCCCCGGTCGCGCTGATGAGCCGACGGGCGCGGGCGATCGTGATCCCCGCCTTACTCAGCATGCAGCTCGGCATCTGGATCGTGCTCGGCGTGTCGTTCGCGTCGTTCATGACCGTGTACGTCTTCTGGGTCCCCTGGGATCGAGTGGCCGCGCTCCTGGGACGCCTGTCGCGAGGAAGAGTCCCGGTCCCCTCCACCGCCAGCAGCTCACCCTAGCACGACGCAGAAGGGTGTGCCGCCGAGTTGTCGACGACACACCCCCCTCCCACTGGACTGCGAGCCCTGCTCAGCCCGAGCAGGCGCCGTTCAGCGATGCCGACGTGTTGCCGGTCTGTACGTTGCCGGTCTGCGAGCTGGGGATGACGACCATCTTCCCGCTCTGGATCGTGATCCTGTTATTGCGGAAGACGTTGTTGTCACCGTCGCCCGACCCGCCGCCGGAGTACACCTGGAAGCCATTCATGCTGCCGGTGACGGTCACATCGTTGCACTCGAACAGACCGTTGCCGCCGCGGGTTCCGATGGCGCCGGGTGAGCCGCCATCGTAGTTCCCGGTCCGCCGGACCGTGTTCCCGCGGACGATCGTGCCTCGCACGTTCTCCTTGGCCTCGATCCCGTCCGACCCGACGTCCTCCACGAGATTGTTGAGGATGAGGTTGTCGTTGCTCGCGTCGTTGTCGTAGTTGTTCACCGAGCTGCCGACGTAGACTCCTTCACCATAGTGCTGATTGCCGACCTGTCCGGCGTGGTGAATGTGGCTGTTCCGGATCGTGTTCTGGGTGGAGCTCAGTCGGAAGTGCACCAGCTCGCTGCCGACATGATGGACGTCGAGCCCGTCGAGCAGGTTCCGGTGCGCCCGGTCGAGCACGATGCCCTTCTGCCCGCCGGTCACTTCGATGCCCACGATCCGCCAGTCTGTGGCCCCGTTGAGATACAGGGTATAACCGGAGGACATCGATCCGCCGTTGAGCGTCGCTCCCGACCCGCAGAGCGTGATCGGCGCGCTCGACGTGCCGCTCCGGCTGATGGAGACCTTGCCGTACGTGCCAGGCGCGAGGCGGATCTGGTCGCCGGGCTGGGCGCCGCTGATGGCGGAGGACAGCTGGCTCGCGGAGCCCACCTGTACCAGCCTGCTGTAGCCCGAGGCAGGACATCCCTCGGACGGCGGCGGCGGCGGCGGCGGTGGTGGCGGAGGCGGGGGAGGCGGCTCATCGGACGTGACGGTGATCGTCGCCCGTCCCTGCTTGCCCCCAGCGCTGCCCGTGATCGTCGCCGTTCCCGCACCCGTCGCGGTCACGCGGCCCGAGGAGTTCACGGTGGCCGCGGCGCCATTGGACGTGCTCCACGACACCGCCACCGACGACATCGTGTTGCCGGCCTCGTCCTTCACCGTGGCCGCCAGATCCTTGGTCTCGCCAACGGTCAGGTCGGCCGAATTCGGGCTGACGGTGACGGATCCGATGGCCGTGGCGACGACATCCACCGAGGACGTGTCGGCCAGCGAGGTGCCCTGGTCGGTGACGATCACCCGGTAGGTTCCCGGAGTCTGGCCGGCCGTGAAGACGCCGGCGTTGGAGATCGAGCCGCCGGTGGCCGAGTAGGTCGGATCTACGTCGAAGGTCGAGCCATCGCTGGCCGTCCCGCTGACGCCGAATTGCTGCTGGTGGCCAACCGTGAGCGTGACCTTCGCCGGCGTGAGCACGACGCGGAGGGTCGGGGTCGGGGTCGGCGGAGTGGCCGGGTCGACCACGGACACCTTGGCCGTGTCAGCCATGCCGTTCGACGCCCTCGCGATCACGAGGTACTGGCCGGCGGTCTTGCCGGCAACGTACTTGCCCTTCGCGTCGACCTGGCCACCGGTCGCGGTCCAGGTCACCGCCGCCTGCACGGTGCCGCCGAACGCGCTCTTCCCGGTCGCGGTAAAGGTCATCGCGGCGCCCGAGGCGAGGCGCGCGGGGTCGGGGGCTACGTTGAGCAGCGCGAGCTGCCCACTGCGCCACCGGTTCCGGCCATGGTACCGATGCGAGGCCTCGACATCGGTATCGGCGAGGGCATCGAACTTCAGCTCCCCGTCGACTTCGACGCTGGCAGAATCGGGGACCACGAGGATGCTGTTGGGATCTGAGTCAGGACCCGCCTCGGGTCCGGTGGATTCGCTTCCACTACAGGCTAGGGCAAGAGAGAGGGCGGCGAGAAACGCACCCGTTCTGCAACGGGCAAGCCGTCGCGCGAGTTTGAAAGTGAAGGTCATGGTTGCTCCGCTAATCGGCTCCTTGTAGTCGTCCCAACCATCCCCGGACACCGCCCCACCCTTGGGTCTGACGAATATCGGGCGATGCCAAGTAGCGCGAAAGCACAATTAATCGACAGTCTGTGGCATAGTGTGTTCACCTGATGCTCTATTTGCCACAACGACAATTGGTTACCATTTGAATGGGTACCAATTGTAACATTATATCGTATTGTATTTATACAGTGTGTACTACTTGTGCATGGCGGGGTCACCGGAATGCGAGATTCTGCACCAGAATCGAATTGGCCCCCTCACGGTCACCTCAACCTGATCATCGGCGGGTGGTCGAGAGAATCCGAACTGAGCTGGCAGTGAGGAATGGCGTGTGCGCCGAGGCTTCAGCGGAACGGGAGGCGGACCTGGATGGGGAGGGACCGGTGGGTGCCTCTGGGGATCTCACTGGGTTGGTTGAGGACAGGGCAGAGCATTGGAGGGGCTAGTCGGCGACGATGAAGACTCAGGGCGAGCACTCCAGGTTCGTGAGCCGGCTGCCGGCCACAGCCACCACGTTGTCACAGTGAATGACGTTGCCGGTCTGACTCGGTGCGATGCTGAAGCCGTTCGCCGAGGTCGAGGAGATCGTGATCGAGTTCGCGCGGAAGACGTTGTTGTCTCCGTCGCCTGAGCCGCCACCGGAGTAGACCTGAAACCCGTTGAGGGATTCGCCCGGGATCACCGTATTCAGCTCGAACACGCCGTTACCCGCCCGGGTACCGATGGCGGCCGCGGCGCTGCGATTGCCACTACCGGTCCGGCGGATGGTGTTCCCCCTTACAACGGCCCCTCGACTCCCCTCCTTGATGTCGATCGCTTCGGCCGTGACGTCCTCGATCAAGTTCCCCAGCACCACGATGTCGTTACTCGCGTCATTGAGCGCATTGTTCACCGAGCTGCCGATGTAGATGCCCTCGCCGTAGTGGGCATCGCCGACCTGCCCGGCATGGTGAATGTGACTGTTTCGGATCGTGTCTCGCGTGGAGCTGGACCGGAAATGCACCGCCTCGCTGCCCACGTGATGCACCTCGATCCCCTCCAACAGATTCCCATGGGCACTGTCGAGCATGACGCCCTTCTGCCCATTGGTCACCGAGATTCCCAGCACCCGCCAGTACGACGCCCCATCCAGGTGCAGGACGTAGCCCGAGAGCGTCGTCCCCCCGTCGAGGACCGCGGTCCGCGGCCCGCACAGCGTGATGGGTCTGTCGGCCGCTCCGGACCGGGTGATCCTCACCCGGCCGTAGGTGCCCGGGGCGAGCCGGATCTGGTCACCCGGTTCGGCAGCTGACACGGCGGCGTCCAGTCGGCTCGGTGAGTCGACGGCCACCAGCCGAGCATATCCGGCGCCGGGGCAGCTCGCCACACTGACGGGAGGAGGGAGAGGTGCGTCACCGGCCACGATAACGATGCTGGCGCTGTCGGCCAGCGTCCCGTCGAGCGTGCTCGCCACCACGCCGAACCGGCCACCCGCCGGACCGGCAGTATAGACGCCCTCGGGATCGATGCCCCCACCGGTTGCCGTCCACCGTACGGCGTCATCACCGGTCCCGTCGTCGTCCAGCCGCGAGACCGCGAACTGCTGGCGTCCGGCCGCGGGAAGCGTGACGCTGTCAGGCAGAACCGCGATGGAGCCGGGGACGAGGAGCGGCGGTGCGTCGGATTGCTCGGCGGAGCAGGCGTAGAAGAGCAGCACCGACGCAAACAGGAGCCGATCCCCGGTCAGGGGACCAGCCGGGTCGCGGAATGGCCAACCGGAGAGCGATGGGGACTGGGAGAGCGTCGGCAAGCTCGTTCGTCGCGGTGAACGGTGGAAACCGGTAACACCCCGCGGGTCGCGGGAATGGGTCGAATATACGACGAATCGGCGGGACGAGCAGGGGCGTGGAACCGATACCGTTCGGCTCCACGCCCCTTGGTCGTTGCGCTACCTACTTCCGTTTTCCGGCGACGCCGGTCAGCCGGAGCACTTCACGTTGGAGAAGCCCTGACGCGCGTTGGTCACGACATTGCTGCACGAAACGACATTGCCGACCTGGGAGCGGCTGATCAGGAACCCGTAACCGGAGCTTTGCGCGTCGACTCGGTTACCCCGGAACGTGTTGTTGTCGCCATCCCGGCCACTGTAGATGATGAACCCGCTGAGCGGGACGTCCGAGACGTTGTTGTTCTCGATCATGTAGTTGCTGGCTCGAAGTCCCACGGCCCCGCTGGCGCTCGACGCGCCGTCGCCGGTCCGCCGGATCGTGTTGCCCCGGATGACTCCACCCTTCGTGCCCTCTTTCGCTTCGATTCCCTCGGCGGTGACGTCCTCGATCACGTTGTCCAGCGCCTGGTTGTAGTTGCTCGCGTCGGGCTTGCAGCCGGTGTAGGTGCACCAGTTGCTCTCGGCGCTGCCGAAGTAGATCCCCTCGCCATAGTGCTTGACGAGCTTGCCCACCCGCGAGATGCGGCTGCTTCGAATCACGTTGTACGTGCTGTTCTTGCGAACGTGGATGCCCTCGTGGCCCATCTCGCTGACGGTGACCTCGCGGAGCTCGTTGCGAGTGGCGTTGTCGAGGATGACGCCCTTCTGCGATCGGGTGATCGTGACGCCCTTGACGATCACGTAGCTGGCGCCGTCGAGGTGAAGCCCGTATCCCGACGAGGTGCTGCCGCCATCCAGAACCGCCGATGAAGAACCGCACACCGTGATCGGCTTCGATGACGAGCCGTCGGCCTGGATGCGGAAGCGGCCGGAGTACTTGCCGTTGGCCAGGACGATGACGTCGCCGGCCCTGGCGTTGCTCAACGCGGACGACAACGCACTGCCCGAACTGACCTGCACGACGCGGGTTGCTCCGGACGTGGAGCAGGATGACGATGCCGCTGCCGTGGCATAGTCGGGTGCGGCGACGAGCTCCTCGCCGAGGGACTCGGCCGGCGCGGCGGTATCGGGGGAGGTGGACCGTTCGGCGTCGCAGGCGCCGAGCAAAGGGAGTAGAACCAGGAAGGCCGAACCGCGTCGCAGACGCGTGGCCCAACGGGCGAAATGCTGTGAGTGCAGCATGCGTGACCGCTCCTCTTTCCGTCGAGACGACGGAGGTAGAGACATGAGTGTCGCGGCAGGCGCAGGGCCAGCACTCGGCACGGCCGAGAGGTGGCTCGACGCACGTGATCTACCGCGTGGCTTTCAGGCGATTAGCCTGGGCTCAGCTATGTGATTTTTGAGGGTCCGCTGTACTTGCGGGAGAAGCGTACAGTGCGCGATGGAATGGTCGCCGGTCGGCGCCATCTCTCTATCGGTGGCTCGCGCTGGCTACAGTCTCGTGAAGGCCGTCCTGTTTGTCAAGCTCTATTTTCTGGGGCTGGGGCCCGTGCATCCCCTCCTTCCGGTCCCTCCGACGTCGGTCGCGCCCGTGCCCGAATCCCCGCTCTGCCGCGCCAGCAGCTGATATCCGGGGACTGTCGCGCGCTCGAGCGGGCCACCCGGTAGATGCTCGAATTGTCGCACCAGGTCGCGCCACGCGGGGGCGTGGTGCAGCCGGGTGAGGAGCAATGCGGTGGGAGCCGGGTCGGTCGGTAATCCGTCGTCCGCGGACAGAGAGACGAAGCACAGCCTCGTCCCGGAACGACGCGCGTAGTGCGAGAGGGTGCCCACGACGTAGCCCGGCGCGACCGCCACGGTCGCATCCGGTGGGAGCCGCCCCTTGAGCCAGTCGACCGCCGCCCGGGCGTCGTCCTTCCGATAGGGACTGGCGAACAGCCACTGCGCGTCCGCCCACAGGAAGACGAGGCACACCAGCGCGGCGGTGATCACCCGCATCGGTCGATGCAAGGGTGTGAGCACGACACTCAGCATTCCCGCGAAGCCCACGGCTCCGAGCACGGTGTAGCGGACGTTGTACGCCTTGCCCGTGACCGTCGAGCCGAGCCACGTCAGTGCGGCGGGGAGCGCGAACAACGCGACGAGCAGAAGCAACGCGGTTCTGTCGAGCTTGCGCGCGGTGGCGCCGACGCATTGGGCGAACACCAGCAGCAGCACCACGGCGGCGAGGCCCAGCTCCACGACGTGTCCCCTGGCCGCGGCGACCCACCCCGTGTCCTGGAGCTCCCTGACGGAGGGGCCGAAACTGTAGCCGCCGAGGTAGGTGAACACCGTGTACGGCACCTCGAGTCCCGTGAGCGGCCGCTCGGGGGATCCTGTGCCGGTGGCGGACACAACGGACTGAACGAGCGGCGCGTAACTCGGGACGATGAGCAGCAGGCTCGCGAGTGACGCCAGCACGAATGGACCGACCGCCTTCCAGTCGCGCCGGATCAGCACCCACACCGCGGCGATGGCGAGCACGAATCCCCCGGCCACATGCGTCAGCATGGCCAGCGCCGCGCCGACCGCGAACCCTGCCCACCACCGCCACGCGCGGAGCCGAAGCGCGCGGGCCAGCGCCCAGAGCGCGGCCGTGCAGAGGCACACCAGCAGCGCGTAGGGACGCGCCTCCTGCGAGTACCAGAGGTGCAGCGGATTGATCGCGAGCAGCGCCGCGGACAGGAAGGCGACCGTACGTCCGCCGGTCAGCTCCATCGCCAGAAGCCACACCAACGGGATCGTCAGGGCGCCGGCGGCCGCCGACAGGAATCGAAGGCTGACCTCACCGTCACCCATCGGAAGGGAAACCAGATGCAGTAGCCAGAAGTAGAGGGGCGGCTCGAACGCATTGTGCTGCAGCGCGGCCTCGGAGATGCGCGAGAAGGGCACCCCCGAGGTGCGCACGGAGGCGACTTCGTCACTCCAGAGCGCGTCCTGGCCCAGGCGAAAGAAACGGAGAGCGGCACCCAGCGCGAAGATGAGGCCCACCGCGGCCATACCCCCCGGCACCGGGGTCGAGCGTCGATCGCCGTCGCTCAAACGAGCTGCGCGGAGACTCGGGGGCTGGTCGATCGAGGCGGCCGGTCCCCTTGTGCGATGGCCACGCCGAGGTAGCCCAGGAAGAGGGCGGCAAGGCAGAGACCATTGATCGAGGCCAGGGTCAGCCAGATGGCGTGGGAACCCTGCCACCGTCCGAGCACGGCATCGGTCGTCAACCAGTTCATCGCGGGAACGAAATACAGCAGCAGGAACACGTACCGCAGTGCCGGGTGGGTTCCCACCGGCAGCCCTCGCGCAATCAGCGCGACCGCGGGAGCGAGGAGCAGCACCCCGTCGTATCCCAGGTGGTGAGTACAAAACAGGATGGCGGTGCAGGCGATGGCCACGGCGACGTCACGCTCGGCCTGTCGCTCCCAATCGAGCCGTCTCATCACCAGTCCAGCCACCACGGGTATGGCCACGGTGAGCAGAAGCGTGGCGGTACCGTTCACTGTTTCGCCCAGAAAGCGACTGATCAGCGGGGCGATATCGATCAGCCGATAGTTGAACGCGGGACCCAGGCTGGGTTTGGTCTGCCACGCCTGGTAGTTCGCGATCATGTTCTGGAAGAACGGCACGAATCCGCCGGCCCTGGAGCTGAGGATCCACCAGAGGGGCAGGTTCACCACCAGGCCCATGGCCGCCCCTGCCGCAACCACACGGACGTGTCCCGCGACCAGCAGCATCAGCGCCAACGGCACACCGAAGGTCGGCTTGAAGGCGGCGAGCGACAAGGCGAAGGCGGCGAGGAGCGGCGCGCTCCTCAGATGAATGAGCGTCAGGTAGCAGAAACAGGCCAGCAGGAACGCCGGTTGACCCAGCAACAGCGTCCAGTGACCCTGCCGGGAAATCAGGAGGAGGCCCGCCACCACGAACACCAGCGGCCATCTCACGGTCAGTCCCGCGAGCCGAATCGCCAGCGCGCCAAGAGCGAGCGCCGTCAAGACGCTGAAGCCGAAATAGAGCTGGCTCGCCGTTGCGGGGCCAACCAGCGCGAAGGGCAGGTGGATCACGAGGTTGATCGGCAGGAACGGGCCGTATCCGTCGGTCACGGGATACGTGCGGACGTACCAGGCCGTATCGTGCGGATTCCCCCCGGTCAGCAGCGCCTGGGCGGGATAGTACATGCTGCTGAAGAAATCCATCATCGCCCAGGTCGCGCCCACCTTGCCGCTGCCGGGGATCTTCCCGATGAAGATGCGAGCCCCGGCCATGGCCAGGCCGAGCGCGAAAGCTGCCCCCGCGATCCATGGGAGCCATACTCCCATTCCTCGCCAGCGGTGATCGACGTCCTCGATCGCCGCCTCGGGGGCCGTATCCAGGGCCGTCATTGACACCTCACAGAGCCGCGACGAGGCTACGCATCCGGTCGACGGTGCGCCAGTAGACATCTTCCATGAGGATGTGGGCGAACTCCCCGTTGCGCCCGATGCTGTAGAGCCGATCGACGCCGGTGGACTTCTTAAAGGCGAGACGCTCCGCTTCGTACTCCCGGAGGAAGACGGGATGACCGATCGGCGTCCGCATCACCCGACAGCCGAGATACCGCTTGCGCGCCGTCGGGACCAACGCCTCCAGATGGGCGAGGCAGTGCTCGCCCAGTTCGTCGTTCGGCATCTTCCAGATCTCGTCACCCACCTCGCAGCCGATGTCCGCGTTGATGGTCGTCTTTCCCGGCGGCGCGAGCCACGGCATGGACCAGGTGGCTTCCGTGAGCCGGAAGAAGGGGAAGCGGCTCTCCGGGACCCAGGTCACGACGTCGGGCAGGAGACCGCGTCCCTCGAACCGCATGTTGACCAGCGCCAGCGGCCGGTAGCGGAAGCGGGAGAGATGGCGGACGGCGTCAGTCCCCTGGACCAGCTTGGCCAGAATGTGGACCGGCGCGGTGCTCACGACCGCGGCGGCGGGGTGGAACTCACCCCGGACGCGTACCCCGGTGGCCCGACCGTTCTCCACGACGATGGCCTCGACCGGAGACTCCAACCGGACGATGTCGCCCAGCTCCCGGGCGATATGGTCGCAGAGGAAGGCCAGGCTCCCTTCGGGGTACACATGCCAGACGTGCGGGCTCTCCGGCTTCTCCTGCGAATACCCGTTCGCCACGGCTCGTCCCGTGACCCGACTCGCGAGGCGCATGCGCAGCACGTGCGCGATTCCCCGGCTGGCCTGCGGCGGGATCACGGAGGGAGCCAGGTTGCCGGCGGACGTGCCCGACCACGACTCGAGCAGCGGGAGTGCGACTTCATCGGCCAGCTTGGGTCCGTAGTTGTCGCGGTACCAGTCCGCGGCGGACTCCACCAGGCCCCGCCGGCGCGCAAGGCGGGAGGTCGCCGCGCTGGCCATATAGCGCCCCGAGCGGAGGAGACCGAACGGGAAGTCGTAGGTCCGGCCGTTCAGGAATACGGTCTCGCCGTAGTGGTGAACGTCGCGGCAGTTGGCGCTGATGCCGAGCGCGGCGGCGAGCCGATTGGTGATGAAGTGGGCCCCGAAGTCGCACACGAAGCCGTCCTCGTCCCGGAAGCTCGTCGCCAGACCGGCGACCTGCTTGCTGGCCTCGTAGACGACGGCGGATACGCCGCGCCGCTTCAGCTCACGAGCCGCGACCAGCCCGGCGAGCCCTCCGCCGACGATCGCGACCGGTGGCCGAGCAGGCGAGATCATCGAGACGACTCCGCGGACGATCCGGCTGGCCGCAACGAGACGATCAGCAGCGCCGCGCGGCCCCCCCAGCCGAACAGTCGATCGAGCAGGGAGAATGCGGCGCCTGCCACGACGGACGAAGGCTGAAATCGGTTGGCCAGCCAGCGCGGCGCGCTCCAGTCCTCGAGCACTCGGCGGATCGATTCGACCCAGCAACCGGCATCGGGAGCAGTCGTCACGCGGTCGATCACGAGGCCATGCGCGCCGGCCAGGCGCTCGAGTGCGGTGCGGGGATACACCGCGCGCTGCCGGGGAAAATCATACCCCCCCCAGTGACGGCCGCCGAAGAGCCTAAAGCTGGGCGAGTGCACGTTGTGAAGGACGAGCAGCACGCGTCCACCGGGCCGGAGGGCCTTGGCGACATCGGCCAGCTGTGTGCGCGGATCGGAGAGATACTCCAGGTTCTCGTTCAGGATCACGCAGTCGTACTGCCGCCCTTCCTGCAGAGCGTTCTCGACCGCATCATCGCCGAGGGTGAGCACATCGGCGACCCGTTCGCCGTCCGGAGATAGTCCGGCACCCGCCAGGCGCGAAACCGCCGCCGGCCGGCGTGGCCGACGCCGGGCAAGGGTGGGAGCCCCATGCTCGGCAAGGAGCTGGTTTCGGTCGGTCGGGGTGAGACCCGGGCTCAGATAGACGCAGCCGCACGCGTTGCAGCGGAGGGCCAGCAGCGAGTCCAGCGACGGCGGATTGTGGAAGTCCTCGGCGATGGCCTGAGGCTCGGCGGCCTCATCGCCGCAGACCGGACACTCCTGCGGCGTGAGACGCAGCCCGCGAGCGATCCCGTCGGGGGACGCCAAGGCCGCCGCGGATCGCGCCGCGGCCCTGCGCTCGGCGGCGGAGGCCTCCTGCGCACGCTCGGCTGTCATCGTCAACACAGTCGAACGCTCGGGTCTCAAAGACCCATCTGCGCCTGTGCGGACGTCGCAATCGGTTCGATCGGCGTCGCCAGGGCGCCGGCCTCGGCAGTGAGCGTCATCGTCCGGGCATGGCCACTGGTGATGCCCTCGCTGGCCACCAGCTTCCGCTGATGCGCGCACACCCGCCGGACGCCCTCGCGCAGAGAGACCCGGGGCTCGATGCCCAGCAGCGTACGCTGCCGGTCGAGGGTGGGCCGCTTCACCATGGTCATCTGGCCCGGCTGCGCCGTCACCTTGATGAGGGACGGATCGGCCCCGAGCTCCACGCGCATCATCTCCGCGAGGTCGGCCATCGGGACGATGTCCGGGTGACCGATGTTGATCGCCGCGTAATGTTCCAGGTGACCGGCCGCCTCGATGGCGCGCACCGCGTCGGAGACGTGCAGCCACCCGCGGGCGGTCCCCCGGTGGACATCGATCGCCTTGCCGCGCGCGAGGTTGCCCGCGAACCGGATCATCGCGGACCGATGGTCACCCATATCCTCGGTCTCGTCGTACATCATGCAGGGCCGCAGCGTCACCGCCTTCAACCCGCCGGTCCGCACCTCGTACTCGACCAGCTGCTCGCCCAGCCACTTCGAGAGCCCGTAGCGGTTGTTGGGCTGGGGCAGGCCGTCCGTATCGTCCATCGAGTCGCATCCCGGCCCGTAGACCTCCGAGGACGAGAAATACACCAGCGTGCACTCGGCACGCTTGCAGAGCTGCATCACGTTGTTCAGGCCGCTCAAATTTGTGGTGATGGAGAGCGACGCGGCCTGCTCGCAGGTCATGCGCCCCACCGAGGCCGCCGTGAGGAACACGACATCGGGCCCCCAATCGAACGCCGGGAGAAGGTCCAGGGGGTGGGTGATGTCGGCCATCAGGTAATTCTTGCGCCACCCTGGCTTGATGTCGGCTTCCATGACGGCGTACCCGATCGCCCGAAGGTACTCGACCAGGGGGGCACCGATGTTGCCGGCGGCGCCGATCACGAGAGCCCTACGATGCGTAACCATGTTCACATCTCTCCCAGGGGTGAGTCGCGGAGTCGCTGATCCGGTAGTCGGTCACGTGGCCAGCACCGGCAGCCGTTGGGCCAGGTCGCCCGTGACCAGCCGGTTCGCGTGGGCGTTCATGGTGATGATGTCGAACTCGGAGCCGAGCATGTCCATCGCGTCGACGAACAACTGCCGCTTCCGGCGCGTGGTGAGGTTCATGCCCGGGAAGAACGACAGCTGCGGTACATCGTCGCCGCCCAGCAGGTCGAGCGGGTGCAGCAGGAAGCTCGGCTCCACCCGGAACACCTTGCACGCCGCGATCGCGGTGCGCAGGTACGCGTGCATCAGCGCGGGCGAATAGGCGCTCAGATAGAGCAGGTAGCTCATGTGGAACGGCAGTCGCGTCACCGGCATGGTCGTCACCGGGATCTCCAGAAGACCGCGACCCTCGGCGAGCTGCCAGCGATACGGCTTGTTCGGCCGGAAGCCGTCGGTGAAGGCCCCGAACAGGGCACCACGCCGCGCCCGCTCTTCCGCGCTCAGACGGGCCGACCCGATGAGGTAGCGTCGAGCGAGCGGACCGATGAACGTCGGGAGCGTGGAGGCGTCATAGACGTACTGCTGCCGGGCCAGCGTCTCCAGCAGCTGCGGCGACCAGGTGAATCCCGGTCCCCGGAACCCGATCGGACGCTGGCCGGTCGCGGTCTGAATGGCGCCGGCGGCCATCTCCAGCTCCTTCTCCAACCGATCGGGCGGAAGGAGCTGCATCCACGTCTCGTGGTGATACGAGTGATTGCCGATCTCGTGCCCGTGGTCGGCCAGCGCGCACAGGTGCGGCACGTTCGACTCGCGGGTGGCATCGATGCCGACCACGAAGAACGTGATCCGGTGGCCGAGCTGCTGGAGCACCTCGAGCATCTGCGGGATGAAGAGCGGGAGGTACGACGGCCGCTCCTCCCAGCTCGGATCCCCCCGCGTCCGCAGGTAGGTCCAGAGATCGTCCAGGTCGAGCGAGACGCTGGCCACCGGCCGGGACGAGTTCATCGGTTCTCCATCGCGGGCACCGCACCTGTCCGGGGCACGAGCTTCGCCCGGAGCCGCACGGCGCCCTCATTCGCCACCGCAACGGTCTCGTTCACGTTGAGCGTGCTATTCACGATTTGCGCCGAGTTGACGATGTGCACATTGGGAAGCGACGTCTCGATCTCGGGCCGGGCACTCGCCGAGTAGTCGAGAGTGGTCAGCGCGACCATGTCCCGCACCCTCGACACCTCGAACGCCACGACGTCGTCTCTGGAGAACGCCGGGTACATCCGCTCCAGCGCGCCGAGGAAGCGCTCACGAATCTCCTCGGCAGGCAGCGTCCAGAAAGGATCGTCCTGGGTCAGGTATCGCGGCAGGTATACCAGCGCGTGGCCGCCGATGTGCTTCCGATCCACCAGGGCCGTCATCTCGATCACCGCGGTGAACGGCACCCACGACTCGGTGATGTTCGTGATGTAGAAGCCGGCCAGTGGTCGCCGCAGCACCACCGAGGCGCAGGCGATGCCCTGATAGACCACCTTCCGCAGCCGGTCTCGCTCGCCATCCGTGAGCTGGGGACACATCTCTTCGATCCTGGGGCAGGACACCGTCATCACGACCTGATCGAAGGTGAGCGTCCGGCCGTCCGCCAGGCCGACATCCACCGAATCCCCTTGATCGCGAACGTCGCTGACCGCGTGTCCGCAGAGAATCCGGACCCCGCGCGATTCCAGGTCCTCCCGGAAGCGAGCCAGAATCCTGGCGTAGCCGCCGTCGACGTAGCCGAACATCTCCCGCTTGAGGCCCGAGCGCCGAGCCGCGTACATCCGCGCGATGGTGGCCCAGATGAACGAGGCGCTCGTGATCTTGTAGTTCTCTCCCAGCTTGCTCTTGAGCAGCGGCAGCCAGATGCGCTCGAAGGTGCGTGCCCCCGAGAGCCGGCGCAGCCAGTCCGCCACCGGGATCTGCTCCAGCGGGCGCCAGTCGCTGATCCGCGAGCAGTACAGGATGGTCGCGGCGAGCCGCGCCTTGTCCACCAGCGAGAGCGCGGGGAAGCGCAGGAACTCGACGCTGTTCGACATCGAGTGCAGCTGCCCGTCGGTGTAGAACCCGGTTCGGGTCGTGCCCCACCGCAGCATCTCCGAGAGCCCGAGCTCCTGGAGCAGCGCGTGCAGGTGCCGGTCGGACTGGAGAATGACGTGGTAGTACCGATCCCAGGTGTACCCACCGATCGCATGCGAGCCGGCCAGCCCACCGATCTCCGGCGCCGCCTCGAGGATGGTCACCTCGCAGCGGGAGCTTTGGAGACGGTGCGCCAGAGTCAGACCCAGAATCCCGCCACCGATGATGCCAACTCGGACGGGCTGGTGGGGCTTGGCTAGGGCTGGGTTCATAGGGTTCGCGTAGTTCTCGCTGTTGCGGCCGACAACGAAAGTGCGGCTCGTCGAGGCGGGCCGAGACGGTTACGGAAATCGCCCGCAACCGGCCTCCAGGGGGGGCCGGGACGAGCCGCTGCACTCCATTCGACTGGGAACACTTCCAGGTGGTCTAGCGACCATGAGTTACACTCATTGGTCCCGGTGCCTGTTTGGGCAGGATTCAAGCCAACGTGCGTGGCGGTACCCGGGAGGAGGGGTCGAGGTGGGATGCATCGCATGGCGTTACCGGAAAACGTTACGCCACTTGATACTTAGCAGACTGGGTTGAAGCTGAAGGTGAAGGAGAACCGCCGTCATGTGGGCGCCACGTTCGTGCCTCAGGTGGCGCGCCGTGGCAACACGTTGGAGGTTCCGTTATGGAACGGAGATTTCCTGCTGCGCCGGGTGGCGGATTCCACACCGCTGAGCGAGGAGACTGCCAAGCAAGCCGAGGTGCCCGAAGATGGTCTGGACGACCTTCATTTTCGAGCGCCCGAGGACCCGGACCTCCAGCACCGTGGGGAACTCGAGAATCCGACCGCCGCTCAGGTCCAGCCGGCCCAGCAGCTCCGTAATGCCGAGAAACCCCGGCTCGCGCAACGGCAAGCGGAGGATGACACTCCGCCGATAGACCCGGAAGCAGCTCGTGTAGGTCTGCAGCTTCTGCCGCAGTACCACCCGATACAGCGCCGACGCCGACTTGGACAACGACAGCCGCCAGGTGGGGACGTTGCGAACGCCTCCCAGGCTGTGATAGGGCGACGCGGTGACGAGATCCACCCCGTCCGTCAGCAGCGGGATCATCGTCCCGAGCTCCTGGGGATCGTAAGTGCAGTCGCAGTCGATGGAGCACACCACCTCGGTCTCGGCCCTTCGAATTCCCGAGAGGATGGCGGCCGAGACCCCGCGGTTCACGGGATGGCTGACGATGATGCAGTCCGCTCGGTGGCCGAAGTTGCGCTCGAGCGAGGCCGCCGTGCCATCGCTGCTGCCGTCGTTGACGAAGATGAACGTCAGCCGGTATCGCCCCTTCACGCTCGCGGCTACCTGGCTCAGCGTGTTGGACAGATATGGGAGAACCGCCTCCTCGTTGTAGCAGGGAATGACCACGCTGACGGGTGTGGCTGACCCAGCCGGCTGCTCCGCCACCGGCACCGCGGTCACCGACGAGGCGCTTGCCGACACATGGGAGTGTGCGGTGGGCTTGGGCATCTCGACCGGGATCCGAAGGCGCTGAGCGATGCTCTCAAACCGATAGCGGCCGAAATATTCCCGGAGGATGCCCTCCATCTTTCCCAGGTTACGGTACTGCCGTACCCGCTGATGGATGGCCGCGGCGTGAATCCTCGGCTGATCGGGATCCAGCTCCCAGGTGTGGAAGTACATGACGAAGGGCGCGTCGAAGCTCCGATCCCAGTTCGCCACGGCGCGTCGGATCAGCGGAGCCGGAAGCTGGCGGAAGTAGTTGCCTCCCGCGATCGGGATCGTGAGACCCAGAATCTCGGCGCTGGACGGTGGAAACTCCCAAATCGAGCCCGATTCACTCTCGTGCTGGTGCGCGAAGCGTCGCCACGGCTCATGCGAGAAGGCGCGAAGCAACGGCTTGATGCTGGAGTCGTACCGGTAGCCAGACTCGGCGAGCACGTCGAGCGCCCATAGATCCTTCTCGGTGAACCACCGACGAGCCACCCGATACCCGACCACCTTCTGCTGTGCGGCGCGCTCGATGGCTTCCTGCGCGCGGATCAGGTCGTCGCGGAACTCGCCCGGCGTCATCTCCCAGATACCGCGGTGGTAGTAGCCCTTGCTGGCGATCTCGTGGCCGCGGGACGCGACCTTGCGCACCAGCTCCGGAGCGGTGTCCGCGACCCATCCCAGGACGAAGAAGGTGGCGCGGATCTTGAACTCGTCGAGGAGCGCGAGAGTCCGTTCGGTCCCGATCTCCAGGCGGTTCTCGAAGCGGGACCACTTGGCCGAGGCGATGACCCGGTTGAGGGCGGAGACGTGGTAGTAATCTTCGAGAGCCACCGTCAACAGGTGCGACTTCTGGCTCGTTGGCGGGTGTGCGGCTTCGGCCACGCCGTTAGCGGCGCTGGGCAGATCGAGGCCGGGAATCACTCCGGAGGATTGCGGCATAGGGATAAAGGGCGTGTGACGCAGGGGTCATGCCCGCCCATAGGCAGGTTTGAAGTGCCCCGCAACCCGGATGTGCCTGATTCACGCAACACATTGCCGGGAGCCTGTGGTACGAGCCATGCAGGCGCCGGACTGAGCCAACCACCCCAAGGCCGAATGAGTCGTAACAAGCCCCGGATCGCAGGTATCGGTCCGGCCATCGAAAACCTGCTGTTCTCCGGGCACTGGCCGTTTCGGCTGGCCCGGGCTCTGGGCTTCCGGCCGACGGTCGCCGTCGTGCGCCACGAGGTGGTCCTCGAGCGGGCAGGGGAGGCCATACCGCCCTTGAAGATGGCCTACGCCTCCGACTTCCATGCCGGGCCGACCACCGATCCCGAGCTCCTGAGAGCCGCCTGCGCGGCCCTGCGCGCGGAGGAGCCCGACCTGCTCCTGCTGGGCGGCGATTTCGTCACGCTGGCCGCCCGGGAAGCCGACGAGCTCATCGCCGATCTGGGCACGATCCCGGCGCCATTGGGTCGATATGCGGTGCTCGGCAATCACGATTGGTGGTCCGAGCCGGCCCATATCGTGAAGCAGCTCGAACAGGCCGGAATCCAGGTCCTGACCAATCGAAACGCACGCCTGGACCCGCCGTTCGATCAGATCTCCATCTGCGGGCTCGACGACCACTGGTGCGGGAAACCCAACGGGGCCGAAGCATTCGCCGATGCCGAGAGGTTCCGGATCCTGCTCATGCACTCGCCGTCCGGCTTGCTCGACGTCGAAGGACACGGGTTCGATATGGCCATCTGCGGCCACACGCACGGCGGCCAGATCGCCCTGCCGGGAGGGCGCGCCATTCTCGTCCCCCACGGGCCCCTGTCGAGGCAGTTCGCTCGCGGGCGCTTCGAGCTGACTCAGGGCGGCACGCTCATCGTCAGCGTCGGCGTCGGATGCGTGCTGCTGCCGATCAGGACCTTCGCCAAGCCCGAGATCGTCGTCTGTACGTTGATGCCTGCACCCGCGACCATGGCGGCAACTGACGCCTCGGCGCGGGCTCACAAGGAGCGTGTGTGACCGACGGCCCTGCTGGGAACGGCAAACTCCGCATCGTCGGCATCGCGGGCAGTCTCAGGCGAGCGTCGCTCAACCGGGCCCTGTTGTGCGCGGCCCAGCGACTGGCTCCGCCCACGCTCCACATCGAGATCGAGTCCATCGCCGACCTTCCGATGTTCAATGCGGATCTCGAGGCGGACGGACCGCCCGAGCCGGTGCGTTTGCTCCGGGATTCGGTTCGCGCGGCCGATGGGCTGCTCCTGGTGACGCCGGAGTACAATCACGGCATCCCAGGCGTGCTCAAGAACACCATCGACTGGCTGTCGCAGCCGATGCGCGGCTGCGTGCTGGACGGGAAGCCGACGGGACTCATGGGAGCGTCAACCGGACAGGCGGGAACCGCGAGAGGCCAGGCTCAGCTGCGGCAGGCATTCGTGCTGACGAACACGCCATCGATGCTGCGACCGGAGGTGCTGGTCGGCCGGGCGCACGAGAAGTTCGACCCGAGTGGCGTACTGGTGGACGACATCACCCAGCGCTTCGTGACCGACTTCCTCGAGAAGTTCTCGGTGTGGGTGGACCGCCAGATCCGGATGGGGAGCTAGTGCGCCTGCCGAGCTAGCGTGACTTCCTCAGGCCGACGACGATGGAGGCAATTCCGTCGATGGTGGAAAACTCATCGGCCATGATCACCTCATCGGGGAGATGCACCTGGAATTCCTGGGACAGGAACGCCAGCAGCTCCACGACTCCCACCGAATCCACGTAACCCATATCGAATAGCCGCTGCGACCGGGAGAACCGGGTGTCGTTGGGCGAGACCCGGAACTGGGTGCGAACGTACTCTTCGACGCGCTCGGCGACTTCTACAGCCGTCATCGGTTCCTCGATATGGACAGAGCGAGCCAGCGGCCTTGCAGGGTGCAAGGTCCGGGCCCGAGTGACTAGGTGCCAGCCAGCCGGCGCAAGCCGTTGATCCCGCCCTCCAGCATCCTGGCGCCCCCGGTGAGCGAGAGCCGGAAGTACCCGGAGTGATGAAAGACCGGCGCCGGCAACGCGAGGGTACCGGCCTCCGCGAGGCGCCGGATGAAGTCGAAGTCGCCCACCCCGTCGGGGGTCGCGACGTAGACGAAGAGGGTGCCGTCGGCCGGCGCGACCTGGTAGCCCACAGCGCCGAGCGCTTCGGTCACCATCCGCCGCCATTGGTCCACCGGCCCAAGATCGTGCTTCAACGCCAGGAGCTCCGGGACCGCGGTCTGCATCACGGCCGTCGGCGTGCAGATGCCGGTGATCCGGGACCAGCGCACCGCCTCGATGGATAGCGACTCCCGTCTCGGGTCCCGGGGCGACACCGCGAGGTACCCGATGCGCTGCCCCTGGATGAAGTGGTACTTCCCGAACGAATAGACGGTGATCGTTTCCGGCCAGTACGTCGCTGCGCTCTGGTGGAGACCCGGGGACGTGAAGTCCCGGTGGGTCTCGTCGGCGATCAGGGTCACTCGGCGCCCGAGACGCTCTCCTGCCTGTTCCAGCTCGCCTGCCAGCTCACGGAACGCGGCCGCCGGATAGCTTCGGCCGACCGGATTCGACGGATTGCTGAGCAGGACGGCCGCCGTGCGCGGGGTCAACGCCCGGGCAATAGCGGCAACGTCCAGCCCAAAACCAGGGCCTGGGAGCGGGACCAGCACCGGCGTCAGGCCGAGACAGCAGGCGTACAGCGGGTAGTCCAACCAGCAGGGGACCGGGATCACGATCTCGGCGCCCGGCTCCGCCGTGACTCGCAGCGCGAGATGCAGCGCGGCCATTGCCCCGGGGGTCAGCACGATGTCCTGAAACCCATACTCCAGCCCTTGTCGCGCCGTCAGGTCATCGGCGACCGCGCGTCGGGTGAGCGTCTGTCCCCCGAACGGGCTGTACTGCAGATCCAGGAGTCGCTCACGGTCGAGCACGCCGCGCAGGACGTCACGAGTGCTCTTGGCCACTCCCTCGTACGGATTCGCGTAGGACAAGTCGCAGAGACGGTCGCCCAGCCGAACCGCACGACGCCGGATCGCCTCGAACTCCTCGAGTGGGCGGAGCAGCGTCTCGAGGTCGGGGGAAATCACGCTCCGCGAGCTGCCCGGAGGTCGTGCTTCCCGCTGCTGGTACGAGGCAACTCCTCCCTCACATCGAATCGGCTCGGCTGCATGTAGCGCGGGAGCTCGGCGCGACAGAACTCCTCCAGCCGCTCCAGCGAGCCTCCGACCTTGAGCACCACGTAGGCGATGATCCGCTCGCCTCGCTCCGGATCGGGCTCACTGCCGATGATTCCCTCCCGGACCTGGCCGGATGCGTAGAGCGCTTCGGCCACCTCATCGGGACTCACCCGATATCCCAGCGTCTTGATCATGCGGTCCCGCCGGGCGACGTAGTACAGCCATCCATTGGACTCGCGTCGGACGAGATCGCCGGAGAACACCACCCGCTCCGCGTCGGGTGTTCCCGCCGGAAGCATCGGATTGGACCGGAAAACCTTCGCCGTCGCTTCGGGATCATTCCAGTAGCCCAGCGAGACGGTCGGTCCCCGATGAACCAGCTCGCCGACCTCGCCCGGGTCACACGGCGTCAGATCGTCGCGCACGACCAGAATCTCCGCCCCGGGTATCGCCATGCCGATCGCGTCCGGGTGGCGGTCCGCCTCTTCGGGCGGCAGGTACGTGCTTCGAAACGCCTCGGTCAGCCCGTACATCAGGAAGAGCTTGGCCTCCGGGAGGGCCTGGCGGAGCGCTCGCACGGCCTCGACCGGCAGCCTGCCTCCGCTGTTGGTCATCACCCGGAGCTGACGAGGAGGCTGGGACCGGAAAGAGTCCGTCGCGAGCAGCTGAAGCCAGAGGGGGGGGACCCCTGCCAGCACCGTGGCCCCCGCGGAACGCATGGCGGCGACGATCTGCTGTGGCACGGTCGACCGCTCGACCACCAACGTGGCACCCGTCAGCACGGCGCACAGGAGCTGGTTGAACCCGTAGTCGAAGCTGAAGGGAAGGAGACTCATGATCCGGTCCTCGCCGGACAGGCCGAGATAGGTGCTCACGGAGCGCGCGCCCGCCCACAGGTTGGCGTGGGAGATGGTGACGCCTTTGGGCTGACCGGTCGAGCCTGAGGTATAGATGATCTGGGCGACGTCGCCGCCGACTCGGGCCACCGGCACGGGTCCGGGCAGGGTCGGGACCTCGCTCACGAGCACGATCGTCGCGGCGGTCTCGGGGGCCCGGGGCTGCCGGGCCAGCAAGTCGGCGGAGGTGAGGAGGACCCGCGCCCCCGCGTGGTCGAGAATGTGTTCGATCTGGCGGGCGCGGAGACTCTCGTTGACGATGACCGCGATCCCGCCCATGGAGGCGACACCGAAGAACGCCGCGGCGGCCTCAGCCCCCCGCTCGAGAAAAATGGCGACTCGCTCCCCAGGGCTCACGCCGAGGGAGCGCAGATGCATGCCGAAGGCCGCCGCGCGATCGCGGAGTGCGGCGTAGTCGGTAGCCACCCCCCGCTCGATGAACGCGGGGTGGTCGCCGCGCAGCTCGGCGGTGTTCCACAGCATCGTCGCGAGGGAGCGATCCATGGCCGTGGTCAACGATATCGACAATGGGTCCTCGAATTCAGCGGGACTGGGATTGCGTCTCGGCGGGTGGGGAGACCGGCGGTCGGGCCTGCGGGGGCTTGTTCACATCGAACCAGACCTGGAACGACGGCTTCACGGCATTGGGGAACGGCTCCACCCTGGAGGCGCGCATGCGGAAGAACATCATCGCCGCGCGATTGTCGGCCAGCACGATGCCGCGAGCCTCGCGCACTCCCGCTTTCCTGAAGTCGGCCAGGGCGTGGTCCAGCAGCATGTCACCGGGACGGAGACCGGTGCGGCGAACGAATTCCGGGGTCCGGTACTGCGGCAGGACACCCATGGCCATGAACTCCGCGACCGGCAGCCCCCCTTCGACCTGCTCCACCTTTCGCTCCAGGAGAAGCCCGACGGCACCGGGGAACCCGAGAACGATCCGAGGCTCGAGGAGGACCGACATCAGCGTCTCGCGGATCACGAGGCCAAGATATCGCCGGGACGGGGCCGCGTGCAGCGCCTTCGAGTCGGTGGTGTACGCTGCCAGGCCGGCAGGCCGCCCATCCACTTCGAAGACGGCGGCCTTCATCAATCCGTCTCGAATGAGCACCGTGTAGCAGAAACGGCGAAGGATCCGCTCGCCCAGCTGCGCGATGAAGCCGATGTCGGAGAAGAGCTCCAGGTGCAACCGCGCCGCCCAGGCTACGGCCTCGGGGTCGGAAGGGACAACCTCACGAATACGGTAGGTCGGGGACCCCTGCATGTCGCCAGCCTGCATAAGGTGCGGCGCAGCCGCCAGGCCTGGGCCCCCAGGTCCGGAGGACAATGGAACTTCTAGTCCCGGCGTGCCCTCGAGAAACGGCAAAATAGGCCCAGGGGGCGAAGAGTTGCTGCGACGAATCGTGATCCCAAATGGGGTAGAGATTCGCAGAGCAAACGGCACGCCAAGGATTCCCCTAGAAGAAGGCTGCGTCAACCGGCCGGCTGTGGCGCGGCCACATCACGAAAAGTGCGAAGGCGCTACAGGAGAGGCTGGCCGCCGCCCTTCCAAGTCGCGACATTCCGGCACCATGCATCTGCAACTGACCGACCTCACGATCTACCCCATCAAGTCTGCCGGGGGCATCTCCGCCCAGACTTGGGAGGTGGACACTTTCGGCCTGCGCCATGACCGCAGGTGGATGGTGGTCGACGGCCGGGGACACCTGGTGACCCAGCGGACCCACCCTCGCCTGGCGTTGGTACGACCGAGTGTCGTGGGCGACCGTCTGGTGATCGACGCCCTTGGAGTCGACCCGCTCGAGCTGTCGCTCCACCCGACCGGCTCGGTGCACCTCGAGGCAACCGTGTGGGACGACACCTGCGATGCCATCTGGCTCGGCCCGCGGCCCGCGACGTGGTTCTCGACCGTGCTCGGTTCGCCCTGCGAGCTCGTGTACATGCCGGACGAAACGATTCGCCCGGCGGATCCGGCGTACGCGCCGGAGGGGAGCCGTGTGAGCTTCGCGGATGGGTTCCCTTTCCTTATTATCTCCGAGGGATCGCTGGCCGATCTCAACGCGAGGCTACCAGCGCCGTTGCCGATGAACCGGTTCCGCCCGAACCTCGTCATCGCCGGAGGACCGCCTTACGTGGAGGACGACCTTGGACGGTTCGAGGCCTGCGGCATCGAGTTCCGCACGGTGAAGCCGTGCGGCCGTTGCGTGGTCACGACAACGGATCAGCAGACCGCCGAGCGCGGCGTGGAGCCGCTCCGGACACTCGCCACGTATCGCAAGCTGGACGGGGAGGTGATGTTCGGCCAGAACGTCGTCCACCGCGGGACCGGCCAGCTGCGCGTTGGAGCTTCCCTGGTCGTTTAAATTGGGCGCCATGGAAGTCCAGATCTTCGGCGTTCGGAAGAACCCCGAGACGCGCAAGGCACTTCGCTTCTTCGCCGAGCGCCGCGTCAAGACCCACTTCGTCGACCTGGTCGAGCGCCCCGCGTCGCCGGGCGAGCTCCGGCGCTTCGCGCAGAAGTTCGGCGCCGAAGCGCTGGTGGACCGGGGCTCGCGACGATTCGCGGATCTCGGCCTCGGCGCCGCCCGCCTCAGCGACGAGCGCTGGCTCGACCGACTGGCCGAGGAGCCGCTGCTCCTCCGGTTACCCCTCGTGCGCCATCAACACCAGCTGACCGTCGGAGACGCCGAGGATGTCTGGCGGGACTGGACCACCCGTTGACCCAGCTCGCGTTCGCGGGTGTCACCGTCGAGTTCGGCGCCACCCGGCTGCTCGAATCCGTCACCTTCACGGTGGGACGGGGTGAGCGCTGGGGCATCATCGGGCGCAATGGGGCGGGCAAGACCACCCTCTTTCGACTTATGACCGGGGAGCTCGCGCCCACCGCCGGCAGTATTGCGCGGGCGACGGGACTCACGCTATCGCTGATGGACCAGCAGCGGGACTTCGCCGGCGCCCCCACGGTGTGGGAAGCCGCAGCGGGCCCGTTCCGGACGCTGCTGGATCTCGAGCGCTCGCTGGCGGACCAGGCGACCGCGCTGGCCGAGGCGGGCGATGCGGTGACGGAAAAGGCACTCGCCAGGTACGACCGCGACCTCGAGCGATTTCAGCGGGAGGATGGGTACAGCGTGGCGGCGCGCATCGACGCGGTGCTGCATGGACTCGGCTTCGATCCGGACGACGCGCGGACCCGCGCACTCGATGGACTGAGCGGCGGTGAGCGGGGCCGCCTCGGCCTGGTCCGGCAGCTCGTGGCACCGGCCGACGTGCTCCTGCTGGACGAGCCGACCAATCACCTGGACCTCGAGACGACCCGGTGGCTGGAGACCTACCTCAGGCAGCTCGATGCCACCGTCATGGCGGTGAGCCATGATCGGGCGTTCCTCCAGGCCATCGCGGATCATGTGCTGCACATCGAGGCTGGAACGGCGGTGGCCTACACCGGCGACTACGAGGCGTTCGTGGCCCAGCGGGGCGAGCGACGGCTGACCCAGCAGCGGGCGCACGCCAAGCAGTCGCGCGCGCTGGCCGCCGAAGAGGATTACATCCGGCGCAACATCGCCGGGCAGAACAGCTCCCAGGCAAAGGGTCGGCGCCGGCGGCTGGAGCGGGTGAGCCGGCTGAGTCCACCACCGGGTGAGGACGGCGCGATGGCCCTTCGCCTCACCGCGGACGACAGGGGCGGCGATCAGGTGCTGGTGGCCGACGGGGTCCGGCTCGCAGTGGAGAACCGCCCGCTGGTGCTCGCGTTCTCGGCCCGGGTGAATCGCGGAGACGTGGTGGGCTTCATCGGCCCGAACGGGTCCGGCAAGTCCACGTTGCTGAGGGCCATCGTCGGCGATCGGGCGCCGGATGCCGGCGAGCTCCGCGTCCCGGATTCCGTGCGGATGGCCTACTACCAGCAGGACCTCGCGCAGGTGCCCCAGGATCGCACGCTCTACGAGATCATCGCCGACCTGCGACCCTCCTGGGGACGGGGGCCGATCCAGGGGCACCTGGGGCGGTTCGGATTCTCGGGTGACTCGGTGCTGCGCCGGTCGTCGTCGCTCTCCGGCGGTGAAACCGCCCGCGTCGCCTTGGCGATGATGATGCTCTCGGGGGCCAACTTCCTCATCTTCGACGAGCCGACCAACCATCTCGACGTCGAGTCCATCGAGGCGCTGGAGGACGCGGTCGAGGCGTACGACGGCACCGTGCTGCTCGTGAGTCACGACCGCGCCCTCCTCCGCGCACTGACCACGCGCACCTGGGTCCTGCACGAAGGCCGCATCACCGACTTCGACGCCGGCTTCGCTGAATGGGAGGTGACGGCGTCGGAGCGGGAGCATGCGGCGGCGGTGGCCGCGGCGGAGGAACAATCGCTCAGGCGAGTGCGGGAGCGTCAGGTGACGAGGCGGCCGGACGACCAGCGCCGCCGGAGTCAGTCCGCTCGTCGGAGCGCCGAGCGCGCGGTCGAGGAAGCGGAGCGGCGCGTAGGAGACCGGGAGCGTCGTGTCGCCGCCTTGCGCGCGCAGCTCGAGGATCCGGCGCTCTACCTCGAAGCGGACGGCGCCTCGCGCGCGAGAAGCATCGGGATCGAGCTCGACAGGGCGCGCGAGACGCTGGACGCGGCCTTCGCCGAGTGGGAATCCGCCAACCGTGCGCTGGAGGCGATCGACTGAGCGACCGCCCGCGCTGGCGGATGCTCGGCCTCTTGGCGCTGGCCGAAGTGCTGGGCATGTCGCTCTGGTTCTCGGCCAGCGCGGTCTCCGAGCAATACCGGGCGCAGTGGACCCTCAGCGTCGCCGAGACCGGCTGGCTCACGACCGTGGTGCAGCTGGGGTTCGTCGCCGGCACGGCCGCCGCCGCGCTGCTGAACCTGGCGGACGTTGCCCCTTCTCGCTGGTACTTCGCGGTGTCAGGCACGCTCGGCGCCATCGCGAACGCGTCGCTCGCCGCGGCGGGCGATTATCGGACCGCACTGGTTTGCCGCTTCCTCACCGGGGTCTGCCTGGCTGGCGTATACCCACCGGCCATGAAGATGGCCGCCACCTGGTTCCGGACCGATCGCGGGCTCGCCATCGGCATCATCGTGGCGTCGTTGACGGTGGGCAAGGCGATGCCGTACCTGGTGCGCGCGCTGGACGTGACCGGCACCCGGCCAGTCGTGCTGGCTGCATCCGTGGGAGCGATCCTGTCGGCCGCACTGGTGGCGTTCGGCTACCGGGAGGGACCGCACGAGTTTCCGCGGCGGCCCTTCTCCTGGCGGCTGGTGAGCGAGGTGGTGCAACATCGAGGGACCCGCCTCGCCACCGCGGGCTACCTCGGGCACATGTGGGAGCTGTACGCGATGTGGACCTGGGTGCCGGCGTTCCTGGCCGCGAGCGTCGCGCTCAGGACCGGCGGCACCGCGGGTGCCGCGCCACCGGAGGTGGCACTGGTCGCGTTCGGGGCGATCGCCGCCGGAGGGTTCGGCGCAGTCTGGGGCGGCTGGGCGGCGCGCCGGCTCGGCTACGCCCGGGTCGTGACCGTGGCGATGGCGGCCAGCGGAAGCTGCTCGCTAGCGATCGGTGCGTTTTACGGGGCACCGCTCTGGCTGATCGCGCCGGCGGTGATCGTCTGGGGGTTCTTCGTCGTCGCCGACTCGGCGCAGTTCAGCGCGATGGTCACCGAACTGTCGCCCCCACATGCCGTCGGCACGGCGCTCACGCTCCAGACCTCGCTCGGGTTTCTCCTCACCATGTTCACGATTCAACTGATTCCGGCTCTGGCGGAAAGCATCGGGTGGCGCTGGGCGTTTCCTATCCTCGCGCTCGGGCCTGCGGCCGGCATCGCCGCGATCGCCCGGTTGCGCCGCACCGGACAACGGTTCGCCTAGTCGGAGAGACGCGCCCCCACAACGCTCTCCTCCCGCCACCCGATCACCTGATGTCCGGGCACCCGATCATGCCGGCGTCCTCCATGACGAAACCTGATGCAAGTGCCTACTTGCGTGCCGAGTCCTCCGCTCCTATAATCGCCCGCCATGAACGTTCGGGATCAGCTCCTGCTCGCGGCCGCGCAGGTCTACGCCGACAGCGGCTACCACGGAGCCACGACTCGCCGGATCGCCTCGGCGGCAGGCGTCAACGAGATCACGTTGTTCCGCCAGTTCGGCAGCAAGGACGTTCTGCTGCGCGAGGCGTTGGTTCGCTGCCAGGGCGAGGGCGACGCCCCACTTCCTGACGTACCCGCCGATCCATTCCGCGAGTTGACGGACTGGTGCCGCGCGCATTTCGATCATCTCCGCCGCCGCGCTCCCCTCATCCGTACCTGTCTCGGTGAATTCGCCGAGCGCCCCGACCTGGTGACGCCCGAGGTGAGCGGTCCGGTCCGGGCGGCCCGTGCACTGGCTGCCTATCTCGGGCGTCTCAAGCAGCGCGGGTTGGCGGTTTCGACCTTCGATGAGGGCACGGCCGCGGCCCTGCTGATGGGCGTTCTCTTTTCCGACGCGATCGGCCGAGACATCGTGCCGGACATGTATGGACAGGGTCCCGAGCAGACGCTGTGCGAGTACGTCGCCCTCTTCCTTCGAGGCATCGGCGTGAGCCCCGGTGGCAACGAGAGTACCCCATGAGACTCGCGGCAATCCTGATCGTACTGACGGCGCTCCCGACCATCGCGGCGGCGCAGGCGCCCGCGTCACAGCCGGCCAAGACCCTCTCGCTGGCCGACGCGCTCCAGATCGCCGAGCGGGAAAGCGAATCGGTGGGACTGGCACAGAGCGATCTCTCGCGCGCCGAAGGCGAGCGACGTCGCGCGAGGAGCGCCTACTTCCCCCAGCTCACCGGCTCCGCCTCGTACACCCGGACGCTGCGCAGCCAGTTCTCCGCGCTGCAGGATGACGGCAGCGGTCCCGCCGAACCGGTGCCGGAGGAATGTCAGAGCTTCGTCCCCCGTCCGGGCCTGCCGGTCGAGGAACGATTGGATTCGCTCGAGGCCGCGGTCGAGTGCGCCAGCAACTCGAATCCGTTCGCCGGGCTGGGCGACGATCTGCCGTTCGGCCGGGAGAATGCGTACCGGTTCGGTCTGTCGTTCTCCCAGACCCTGTTCAGCGGCGGCCGGGTGAGCGGACAGACCCAGGCCGCCAACGCCAGCGTCCGGAGCGCGGACATCGGGCTGACCGCCGCCCGCGCGCAGCTGCTGCTCGACGTGACCAAGGCCTACTACGACGCGGCCCTCGGCGACCGGCTCGTCGGGATCGCGCAGGCGACGCTCGGACAGGCCGACACCACGCTGAGCCAGTCACAGCTGGCTCGCGACGTGGGCAACCAGTCGGAGTTCGACCTGCTCCGCGCCCGGGTCACCCGCGACAACCAGCGCCCGGTCGTGATCCAGCGGCAGGCGGCCCGCGACCTCGCGCACTACGCGCTCAAGAACCTGCTCAACCTGCCGCTGGACCAACCGCTCGCGCTCACCACCGAGTTGGTCGACACCACGATGGTCCGGACCGCGCGGCTCGCCGAGCTGGTCGAGACGGCGGCCGACACGACGACGGAGGCCCGGGCCCCGGTGCGGCAGGCTGGTGAAACCGTCACCTCGCAGGAGGGTCTGCTACGGGTAGCCCGTGCCCAGCGGTGGCCGCAGCTGGCGCTCACCTCGGACTACGCGGAGCTCGGGTATCCCAACGACGGGTCGCCTTTCGGAACCAACTACCTCTCCGACTGGGTGGTGGCAGTAGGGCTGCAGATCCCGCTCTTCACCGGCGGACGGATCAAGGGAGACGTCGCCGTGGCGCGTGCCGGGTTGGAGCAGGCGCGGCTCCGCCTGCAGCAGACTCGCGAGCTGGCCCAGCTCGACGCGCGGAACACGCAGCTGCAGCTCCAGGCGGCCGTCGCGGCCTGGGAGGCCAGCGCGGGGACCGAGGAGCAGGCCGATCGCGCCTATACCATCGCCGAGGTGCGATACCGCGAGGGGATCTCGACACAGACCGAGCTGAACGACATACGCATCCAGCTGGCGCAGGCGCAGGCGAACCGCGCACAGGCGGCACGCGATCTCCAGGTGGCACGGATGCGGCTCGCCCTCCTGCCGTCGCTCCCGCTCGGCACCACGAACGGCACCACGGCTGGGGCCGCGCCCTCGGTGACCGCCCCCGGCGCGCGCGACGGCACGGGGCAGCCCACGCCCTACACGGCACCCGGATCGACGACCCCGGGCGTTCTCACCAGCACGACACAGACCGGAGCAGGCCGGCCATGAAGTCTCTACCGTATCTCCTCGCGGTCGCGACCGCGTCCCTCGGCGCGGGGTGCGGCGGCGGCAACGACACGGGCGCCACGGAGACCGCCGAGGCACCGGTGACCGTCGGCCGCGAAAATATCGCGGTGGCGACCCTGTCGGAGCTCCGGAGCGGACCGACTATCTCCGGGTCGCTCGAGCCCGAGCAGTCGGCCACCATCCGGGCGGAAATCGGCGGCGCCGTGCTGCGAACCTTTTTCGAGGCGGGGCAGCGCGTGCGCCGTGGGCAGGTGCTCGCGCAGATCGATGACGCCACCGTGCGCGACACGGAGCTGTCGGCCCGCTCGGCGATGCGGAGCGCGGAGACGACCCTCCAGCTCGCCAAGCGGAATGCCGAGCGCACGGAGCGGCTCTCACAGGCGGGCGCCGTCGCCGACCGGGACCTGGAGAACGCGAGGCTGGACGTGACCAGCGCCGAGGGCTCCCTGGCCGACGCGAAGGCACGGCTCTCCTCGGCCCAGGAGCAGCTGGGAAATACGCGGGTCCGCGCGCCGTTCGCTGGAATAGTCAGCGACCGGCCGGTGGACGCGGGCGACGTGGTCCAGGTCGGCGCGGCGCTCTTCACCGTGGTCAATCCGAACCGACTCCGGCTCGAAGCCAGCGTGCCCGCCGAGCAGATCGGCCGCCTTCGGCCCGGAACCGAAGTCGAGTTCTCCGCGAGCGGCGTGAGCCAGCGCATCACCGGCAAGATCGAGCGGATCAATCCGGTGGTGGACGCCGCGACGCGGCAGGTGAAGATCTACGTCGCGATCCCCAACCAGGCGCAGCAGCTGGTCGCGGGACTCTTCGCCGAAGGGCGCGTGGCGACCGATACCAAGCGCGCAGTCGCCGTCCCTCTCGACGCCATCGACAGCCGCGGCACCACGCCGACCGTGCACATCGTGAAGGCTGGCCGCGCGGCGGAGACCCCGGTGCAGCTCGGCGTGCGCGACGAGGCCGCGGAGCTGGTCGAAGTCACGTCCGGTGTCGCCGAGGGCGACACGTTGCTGCTCGGCTCGGCACAAGGTGTCACCCGGGGCAGCCGAGTGCGGGTCCTGCAGGAGGAGGCGGGTCAGTAAATGTTCATCTCCGACTTCGCGATCAAGCGCCCGATCGTCACCATCACCGCGATGGTGGCGCTGGTGGCGTTCGGCGTGGCCTCCCTCGTCAATCTGCAAACCGACGAGTTCCCGGACATCCAGCAGCCGATCGTCGGGGTCACGATCCTCTATCCCGGCGCTTCGCCCGAGACCGTCGAGCGGGAGATCGTGGACCCGATCGAGGAGGCGCTCTCCTCCATCAGCGGTGTGGACTGGGCCAAGACCCAGGCCAGTGCGACCGACGGCCTGGCGCAGTTCACCGTGTTCTTCGACTTCGAGAAGGACATCCAGGAGGCCTCACAGGATATCCGCGACGCCATCTCCACGCAGCGCGCGGATCTCCCGACCGAGATGGAAGAGCCGGTGCTGACGCGATTCGACCCCTCGCAGCAGTCGGTGCTCTCCCTCGCCCTCACGTCGTCGGAGATCCCGACGCCGACCCTCACCCGCATCGCCGACCCGATGATCGTGCGCGATCTGCGCACCGTGACCGGCGTGGCCCAGGTGAGCGTCGTCGGCGGGCTGGAGCGCGAGCTGACGGTAGAGATCCGCCCGGCTGACATGCAGGCGGCGGGCATCAGCGTGGCGGACGTGGTGCAGGCGCTCGAGTCTCAGAACCTCGCCGCACCGGTCGGCCGGCTGAACGGTGCACTCGACGAGCGCGCGATCCGGCTCAAGGGCAGGCTCGACACGCCGCAGGACTTCGCCAACCTCGTGGTGGACGACCGCGATGGACAGATCATTCGCCTCGGCCAGGTGGCCACGGTCAAAGACGGTACCGAGGAGCAGCGGGACCAGGCGCTTTTCAACGGTCGCGACGCAGTCGGCATCGAGATCCTGAAGGCCAAGGGATACAGCACCACGCAGGTCACCGACGTGATTCACCGGCACGTGGCGGCGCTGCAGAAGCGTCTCCCGCCGGGGGCCAAGCTGGAGATCGTCCAGGACGCCGGCACCCGGGTGCATCACGCCGTCCGCAACGTGCAGGAAGCGCTGATCGAAGGCGCGCTGCTGACGGTGCTGGTGGTGTTCGTCTTCCTCAATTCCTGGCGCTCGACCGTCATCACCGGCCTGGCGCTGCCGGTCAGCGTGCTCGCCTCGTTCGTGGCGGTGTGGGCCTTCGGCTTCACTCTGAATACGATGTCGCTGATGGGTCTCTCGCTGGCCATCGGCATCCTGATCGACGACGCCATCGTGGTCCGCGAGAATATCGTGCGCCACATCGAGATGGGAAAAGATCACTACGAGGCGTCACGCGAGGGCACCGACGAGATCGGGCTCGCGGTGGCGGCGACGACGTTCTCGATCGTGGCGGTGTTCATCCCGGTCGGCTTCATGTACGGCATCTCGGGACAGTGGTTCAAGCCGTTTGCGCTCACCATCGCCTGCTCGGTGCTGGTCTCGCTCTTCGTCTCCTTCTCGCTGGACCCGATGCTGTCGGCCTACTGGGCCGACCCGCAGACGGAGGCCCACGAGCGGCGGAACGTCGTTGCCCGCACGCTGGACCGCTTCAACAAGTGGTTCGACCGGATGGCGGATCGGTACAAGGACCTGATCGCGTGGGCGCTCGACCACCGATTGATGATGGTCGGCCTGGCGCTGGCGAGCTTCGTGTCCGCGCTGACGATCCCGGCCAAGGGCGCGCTCGCGGCGCTGGTGATGCTGGCGGGCCTGTTCGCCTTCTTCTGGATCCTGCAGAAGCCGCTGCTCGGCCGGCTCGGCGTCATCCGGGGCACCGGCATCAAGCTGGTGGGAATCTTCGCGGTGCTGGCGGTCACGGGCTTCCTGCTCGCCTCGGTGCCGGTGATCGGCCAGGTGGGCGCCGGGTTCGTGCCGGTGAGCGACCGGAGCGAGATCAGCATGATCGTGGAGGCACCGCCGGGCTCGAACCTCGAGTACACGCGACGCAAGGCGGAGGAAGCGGCGCGCCGCGCGCGTGAGCACCCGGAGGTGGACTACACCTACACCACGGTGGGGACCCCGGTGCCGCTGAAGACGCCGTCGGTGGACCAGGCCCTGGTCTATGTGAAGCTCGTACCCAAGAAGGATCGGGCGATCAGCCAGGAGGCGCTGGGCGAGGTGTTCCGGAGCGAGATGAAACAGATCGGTGGCGCGCAGGTCTCCGTGTTCACCAGCGGATTCGGCGGGGCCCTGAAGTCCATTCAGGTGCAGATGAAGGGCGAGGACGCCCGGATCCTCACCACGCTGGCCCAGCAGGCGGCGGCCCAGGTGGCGAAGATCCCGGGCGCGGTGGACGTCGGGCTCTCGACTCGTGGCCAGAAGCCGGAGCTGGAGGTGCAGCTGAACCGCGGGCTCGCCGGCTCGCTCGGCATCACCGTGGGACAGGTGGCGCAGTCGCTCCGCCCGGCCTTTGCCGGGATCGACGCGGGAGACTGGGTGGACCCCTCGGGTGAGACGCGCGACGTCACCGTGCGTTTGGCGCCGGAGGCGCGGGAACGGGTGACCGACCTGGCGCGGCTGCCGCTCGTCGCAGGCACCGGGACCGACGGTGTGCCGATCACGTTGCCGCTGGGCCAGGTGGCCACGATCCGGCAGGGCCTGGGTCCGGCACAGATCGACCACCTCGATCGCGACAAGGTGGTCATCATCCAGGCGAACGTGGCAGGGCGGCCCCTCACGCAGGTGACGCAGGACATCACGGCCCGCCTCGCGCAGTTCAACCTGCCGCCGGGGTATGAGATCACCTACGGCGGAGAGTCGCAGGATCAGGCCGAAGTGTTCACCCGGATCTTCACCGCACTGGGCGTCGCGGTCCTGCTCATGTATCTCATCCTGGTGGTCCAGTTCGGCTCGTTCCTCGATCCGCTGGCCATCCTGGTCTCGCTGCCGCTGTCTCTCATCGGGGTAGTGCTGGCGCTGTGGATCACCGGCGACACGCTCAACATCATGAGCCTGATCGGCGTCATTCTGCTGATGGGCATCGTGGCGAAGAACGCGATCCTGCTGATCGATTTCGCCATCTGGGCGAGAGAGCGGGGCACGCCGTTGCGCGAGGCACTCATCGATGCCGGGCGGATCCGGCTCCGACCCATCATCATGACGACGCTGGCGCTGATCGCCGGCATGATTCCGGTCGCGATCGGAAGCGGCGAAGGGGCCGACTTCCGGGCCCCGCTGGGGCGGGCCGTGATCGGCGGCACCATCACGTCCACACTGCTCACGCTGCTGGTCATTCCGACCGTCTACGAGATTCTCGATGAGATGCGCTCGTGGCTGCTGGCGAAGTTCGGCCGCCGCATCGCGCCGCCCCACGGCGAGCCGGTTCCCGCGGAAGGAGCGAGGAGCTAACCGCCTCATCCGTCCCTTCGCTCACAACGTCGTAACCCGTTGCCGCTGCACGGTCCGCCCGTATAGCTTCCCGTCCGAATCACAGCAGTCTCCAGTCCATTCCACCCCCTCGACTCGCCGAGCTCTATGCCGTTGGAAACCACCGTCGTCCGCGCCGCCCCGGCCGGCTATCAGACGCCGCTGCTCGCCATCGCCGTGGCCCGCGGCGCGCTGCCCGCGTCGCTCGCCGAGCTCGACGGTGCGGCGGGCGGCGCCTTGCAGCGTCTGGCGGGTGCGGGCGACTTCACGGGCAAACGGGACGAGACCGCCCTGGTGTACCCACCCGGCCCCGCCGGCCGAATTCTCCTGGTCGGAATGGGGAAGGTGGACGAGCTCAATCGCACGGCGGTGCGGCGGGCCGCGGCGGTCGCGGCGAAGCGCATGCGCACGCTCGGCGTGGCACACGGCGCATTCCATCTGGCGGCCGAGTCGCGCGGGAGCGTGGCGCCCACCGACGCGGGTCAGGCGATCGCGGAGGGGCTCGCTCAAGGCGCGTGGCAGTTCCTGGAGATGAAGCGGCCCGCGGAGGACAAGAAGCCGGCGCTCGAGCGAGTGGACATCCTCGCGCCGGATGATCACGACGCGGTAGCGGAGGGCCATCGGGTGGGGGCGGCAGTCGGGGCCGGGCAGACGCTCGCCCGCGGCATCCAGGTGTTGCCGGGCAACATCTGCACGCCGACCTACGTCGGGACGGCCGCGGAGGAGCTCGCCGCGCGACACGGCTTCGAGGTGACCGTGCTCGACAAGGCCGCCATCACCCGGGAGAAGATGGGGGCGTTGCTCGCCGTGGCGCAGGGAAGTCTGGAGGAGCCGCGATTCATCGTGCTCGAGTACAAGGGAAGCGACGCCGCCCCCGTGGTGTTGATCGGCAAGGGCGTGACGTTCGATACCGGCGGCATCTCGATCAAGCCGGCACAGAACATGGAGGACATGAAGTACGACATGTCCGGCGCGGCCGCGGTGCTCGGCACCTTCGAGGCCCTGGGTCGGTTGCGGCCGGCCGCGCACGTGATCGGACTCATTCCCAGCACCGAGAACATGCCCTCGGGCACCGCGGTGAAGCCGGGCGATGTGGTGACGAGTCACTTCGGCAAGACGATCGAAGTGATCAACACCGACGCCGAGGGCCGGCTCATCCTGTGCGACGCGCTGTCCTGGGCCCGGCGCTATCGCCCGGCGGCGGTGATCGACATCGCCACGCTCACCGGGTCCATCGTCGTCGCGCTGGGCCACACCGCCAGCGGTGTAATGGGTAGCGACGACGCCCTGGTGGACGAGGTGCGGGAGGCAGGCGAGCGCGCGGGCGAGCGGGTGTGGCCGCTCCCGCTCTGGGACGAGTACCGGGATCTGATGAAGTCCGACATCGCCGACGTGAAGAACGCCGGCGGCCGTCCGGCGGGGAGCATCTCCGCCGGCTGGTTCCTGCGCGAGTTCGTCGACGGCTTCGCCTGGGCCCATCTCGACATCGCGGGCACCGCCTACACCGACCGGGAGGACGCGACGCGGGTGAAGGGGCCGACCGGGATCGGTGTCCGGCTCTTCACCGAGCTCGTGCTGAATCGGAGCGGCGGCAGCGCCCCGAGAAGGCCCACCACCGCGTGACGGACAATCGGTGAGGCGTCTCGGGGCTCTCGCCCTGCTCCTCGTCGCTTCGCTCGGCGGTGTCGGAACGGTCTCCGCGCAGATCATGGACGACACGCTGGCAGAGGACTCGCTGGCCCAGGACACGGTGGACTACACGGCGCGCTTCCTCGAGGCCCAGCAGACCGTCGCGGTCCGGGTGCCGGTCCTGCCTCTGCTCGAGCCGCCCGGCCCGAGACCCGCGCTGACCCGTACCGTCTTCACCCGCGATTCGATCGAATGGGGCCACGCGGCAACGGTGGGTGACCTCCTGACACAGATCCCCGGCGTGTTCCTCTGGCGGGGCGGCTTCATCGGACGACCCGAGCCGGTGAATTTCCAAGGGCGCGGCGCCTCGTCGGCGGAGTACTACCTCGACGGTCTCCCGTATGTCGCGGCGGGCGTGGACAGCCTGGCCGTGGACCCCGCGCTCTTCTCCATCAGCTTCCTCGATCGGATCGAGGTCGAACGATGGCCCGGACTGCTGCGGGTCTACCTCTTCACCCGCAGGCACGACCGGGTCGCGCCGCGCTCGCGCATCGCCATCGCGCGGGGCGACGGCGACTTCGCCCGGTACGAGGGCTCGCTGGAGCGCCGCTTCACCAAGGGCGTCGGCTTCGCCATCGCGGGCGACTACCTCAACTCGCCCACCGCGAGCGGAACGTCGAGCAGCTACTCGAACACCCAGTTCTGGCTCCAGGGGAACTACATCCCGTCGTCGCGGCTCGGCTTTCAGTATCAGATCGTGCGGTCCTCGCCGAACCGGCGCCCGTTCGTGTCCGGCGATCCGATCCCGAGCGACACGATCGGGCCCGGGTTCGACGCGGTGCGGACCGACGCCCAGATCCGGGCGTCCTACCGGCAAGGTGACGAAGGCCTCGGGCCGCGCATCGACGTCGTCTATGGGCGCACCGGCTGGAACGGCGGGGACGACTTCAAGCAGCAGGTCAACCAGATCGGCGGATCGGCGGCCTATCGGACGCCGACCCTCTCGCTCGGGGCCTCCGCGTTTCATCGGACCCGATGGACCGCGCTCGATGTCCGCGGGACGGCAGGCTGGACGCCGGTGCCGCAGGTCGCGCTGAGCGGCGAAGCGGTCCACCAGCGGCATTACGGCGGACGCAACGCCGATCACGTGAGCGTCCTGGCCGGCATCCAACCCGTCCAGGGCCTCTCGCTCACCGGATCCGCCAGGGTGGGGAAGATCGTGGCCGCCCCGGCGATTGCCGTGGACACGACGCAGGAGATCTCCGACTACGAGGCTGCGGTCGGCTGGGAACGCGAGCGGGTCGGCGTGCGCGTGGGCCTGTCACATACGGCCGCCTTCAATCCGTTCGGCTATGCCGAATTTCCCCGCGTGGCCGCAATCGGCACGTCGGCGGATTCCGACTGGCTGACGGTGCACGCCCGAGTGGCGCCGCTCAGGTGGCTCACGCTGGAGGGCTGGTACAGCGACCCGCGCGATGTCATCCCCGAGGGCCTGCCCCCGACTCACTCGATGTCGGCTGTGACGATCCGCTCGAAGTTCCTCCGCCAATTTCCCAGCGGCATCTTCGATCTCAAGCTTCGCGTGAGCGTGGAGTCCTGGGGAAGCGGGGTCATCGGCCGCGATGCCGCGGGCGATCCGATCCGCCTGGCCGGCGCGACATTCTTCCGCAGCCTGCTGCAGATCCAGCTGCAGAGCTTCTCGCTCTTCTGGGACCGCGGCAACATCAGCGCGAGCCAGTCCACCTACGTGCCGGGGTTCGAGATTCCGGCGTATGGCAGCGTCTTCGGCGTCCGCTGGGAGTTCCTCAACTAGGCGCGTTCGCCCTCAGCTCCTCGGCGCGCACCCAGAACGACTCGACGTGGACCACTCCACATCTCCACCAATCACCCGCTCCAGCCCCGATCCAGCCCCGATCCGGCAAACCTCATGTAGTTTCTTATGTCACGCTCCCATATCGATGTCGGATATCATGTTGCTGCAACATTAATCGTCGCAGGCCACCTCGCAGATCCCCCGCTTTCCAGGGTGCACTACCCGCTTGTCACCCACGATTGCTCCACCAGGCGACCTGCTTTGCTCCCTACCAGCACATCGATTCTCCGGCTAAATTGCTCGGCTTTCCCGGGACCAGGGAGGTCCTCTGCCGTACAGCATGACCGGCTTCGGCGCGGCCGAGGGCGCGGTGGCGGGTGGGTGGATCCGACTCGAGATCCGGACCGTCAATCACCGGCACTTCAATCTCGCCGCCAAGCTCCCGTCGGAGCTGAGTGCGCTCGAGGGTGAGGTGCGCGAGCGGCTCCGCCGGGAATTCGACCGGGGACACGTCGCGGTGCAGGGGCGCTGGACCGAGTATCCCACCCGCGCCGCGGGCTTCACCATCGATCTCGACCGCGCCCGACTCGTCACGGAACGTCTCCGCGAGTTGCAAGGCGCCCTCGGACTCGGGGGAGAGGTGACGGTCGAGCTGGTTGCGCGTCAGTCCGACGTCGTGTCGCTCAGCGGGTCCGATGCCGCCGAGGTGGCCTGGAGCGAGGTCGAGCCGATCGTGGCGGGCGCGGCGGCGGAGTGTCGAACGATGCGCGCGCGCGAGGGCGAGGCGCTGACCGCCGAACTTCGACACCGGCTGGAACTGCTGGAGGCGTCGGCCGGACGGATCGCCGTGCGAGCGCCGGAGCGCCTGGTGCGCGAGCGCGACCGGCTGCGGGCCGCGGTGGCGGAGTTGCTCGACGGCCGGGCGACGGACGAAGGGCGCGTGGCGCAGGAGCTCGCCTTTCAGGCCGATCGCCTGGACATCACCGAGGAGCTGGTCCGCTTCCGCGCGCATGTCGCCGCCGCGCGCCAGACGCTCACGGGGGATAAGCCCGCCGGCAAGCAGCTCGGCTTCCTGGCCCAGGAGCTGGGCCGGGAAGTGAACACGATGGGCGCGAAGGCCAACGACGCGGAGATCGCGCACGAGGTCATCGCGATGAAGGGGGAGCTCGAGAAGTTCCGGGAACAGCTCGAGAACCTCGAGTGAAGCCGTTCCTCCTGGTGCTGTCGGCACCGTCCGGCGGCGGCAAGAGCAGCATCGCGCGGCATCTGTTGCAGGGCAGGGACGACCTCGGCTATTCGGTCTCGGCGACGACCCGGCCCATGCGTGAGGGCGAGCGCGAAGGCGCGGACTACTACTTCCTCGACCGGGGCGAGTTCGTACGCCGGCGGGAGGCGGGGGAGTTCCTCGAGTCGGCCACGTACGGCGGCCATCTATACGGCACGCTGCGGAGCGAGATCGAGCGGCTCTTCGCGGCCGGCCGCCACGCGGTACTGGACATCGAGATCGAGGGCGCCCGGCAGATCCGGTCCACCTTCCCGAACTCGCTTCACGTGTTCGTCCTGCCGCCGTCGGCGGAGGTGCTGGTCGGCCGGCTGAAGGGACGCAACACCGAGCCGCCCGAGGTCCTGCGCGAGCGCATTACCCGCGCGGCGGACGAGCTGGCGGCGGTATCGGAGTACGATTACGCGCTGGTCAATCAGGAGCTGGTCGTCGCGGTGGCGCAGGTTGCGGCGATCCTGGATGCCGAGGCGCGCAAGGTTTCGCGGCAGGACGATCTGCCGAAGTTCATCGCGCGGTTGCGGAAGGACGTCGTCACCGCCGTAGAGAAGATCTGATTCTTCACGCATTGCGAAGGAGTCACGCCCCATGCGGATCACGACGCCCACCGAAGTCGCCAAGCAGGCCGGGAACAAGTATCTCGGCGTCCTGGTGGCGGCCAAGTTCGCGCGCTACCTGAACGAGTTTCCCAAGGATCAGCTGGCCCACCAGGGTGAGAAGCTGACCACCAAGGCCCTCCAGTCGCTGACCGATGGCGACCTCAACTACAAGCTGGTCCGCCGCCGCCGCTCCGAGGCCTGACGTGTGGGCCGGCCGAGGCGTCGTCCTCGGCGTTTCGGGTGGCATCGCCTCCTATAAGAGCTGCCTCCTCGCCCGGGAGCTGACGCAAGCCGGCGCCCGGGTGGACGTCGTGCTGACCAAGAGCGCGGCCGAGTTCGTCGGTCCGGTCACCTTCGAGGCACTGACCGGCCGCCCGGTGCTCACCTCGCTCTGGGAATCCGGACGCGCGCTGGATCACGTGCGCCTGCCGCAGGACACCGACCTCATCATCGTTGCACCCGCCACGGCTCACCTCGTGGCCCGGATGGCCCAGGGTCTGGCCGACGACGTGCTCACCGCGCTGCTGCTCGCCCGCACCGCACCCGTGCTGATCGCTCCCGCCATGAACGACGAGATGTACGCGCGGCCGGAGACCCAGACGAACATCGAGCGCCTCCGCGCGCGGGGGGTCTTCATCGTGGGACCTGAAGTCGGTGCGCTGGCGGAGGGACCCTCGGAACGGCCGGGCCGCATGAGTGAGCCGGCGACGATCCTGGCCCACGCGGCCAGGCTCGTCCGCCGGGGCGGGGCGCTCGCCGGCAAGCGCGTGGTCGTGACCGCGGGACCGACGCGCGAGTCGATCGACCCGGTGCGCGTGGTGACCAACCGGTCGAGCGGCAAGATGGGATATCGCCTGGCGGAGGTCGCCTGGGAGCGGGGCGCGGCGGTGGTGCTCATCTCCGGTCCGGTGTCCCTGGATCCTCCGGCCGGCGTCGAGATTCGCCGCGTCGAGAGCACGGTGGATCTCGACGGCGCCGTGCGCCGCGAGCTGCCGGGCGCCGACGTGCTCATCATGGCGGCCGCGCCGGCCGACTTCCGCCCCAGCGACCCGAGCGCGAGCAAGCGATCCCGCGTCGACGGCGCCCTGGCGATACCGATGGAGCCGACCGCGGACATCCTCAGTGGCACGCGGGAGCTCCGGAAGGCGGGCAGCATCATCGTCGGCTTCGCGCTGGAGACGGGAGACGCGCTGGCCAAGGGACGCGCGAAACTGGAGCGCAAGGACCTCGACTTCATCGTGATCAATGACGCGCTGGAGCCCGGCGCCGGCTTCGACCACGAGACCAACCGGGTGGCGGTGCTCGGGCGCGACGGGACCCCGCAGATCCTCCCACTGCAGTCGAAGCGAGAGGTGGCCGAGGCGATCCTCGATACGGTGGAGCGGGCGCTTGGATGAGCTTCGGCGCCGCTACCTGGCGCAGCAGGTGGAGCTGGGCGGCTCCGAGGTGATCCTCGGCGCGGCGGCTGCGGCCGCCGCCGCCAGCGAGCCCGCCGATGTCTCCGCGCCGGCCACCGAGGAGCGCGAGGCTGGCGATATTTCGGCCCCGATCCCCAAGTGGCTCAAGGGTGCGCCGCCGATTCCGGGTCCCGGTCTCACCATCACGTCGGCCGACCCGGTGCTCCTGGGCAACGACCTGGCAGCGCTCTCGACGCTCGACGCCGTCGCGGAGCGGATCCGCACCACCTACTGCTGCGGGCTCTGTCCCAGCCGCACCAACGCGGTGCCGGGCGAAGGCGATCCGCACGCCCGGATGATGCTCGTGGGCGAGGGTCCCGGCGCCACTGAGGACGCCACCGGCCGGCCGTTCGTCGGCCAGGCCGGCAAGCTGCTGGAAGGCATTCTCGAGGCTATTGAGATTCGCCGTGATTCGGTGTACATCACCAACATCGTCAAGTGCAGGCCACCACAGAACCGGAAGCCCCTGCCCGATGAGATCGCGGCCTGCATTCCCTATCTCCACCGCCAGCTCGAGCTGATTCGTCCGAAGGTGATCCTCGCCCTGGGCGGCACCGCGGGCGAGGCGTTGCTCGGCGTGCGGAAGGGTCTGGGGGAGCTGCGGGGCAAGGTGCACTCGTACCACGGCGTTCCGCTGATCGTGACCTACCATCCCGCGGCCCTGCTGCGCAACCCGAACTGGAAGAAGCCGACCTGGGATGACGTCCGTATCGCCCGACAACTTCTCGACCGCTGATCCCTACGTCGGCCGCTCGGCGCCCTGGAGCGCCGAGGCGGAGCAGGCGGTGCTGGGCGCGATGCTGCTCGACCAGGACGCGGCGCTACGCGCCGCCGAGCTGGTCGACGACACCATGTTCTACCGCGAGGGCCATCGCCGGCTCTTCCGGGCGATGGTGGCGCTGGTCGAGCGCCGGGTCGTCATCGACCACATCACGCTCCGCGACGAGCTGCTCCGCCGGGGTGAGCTCGAATCCGCCGGCGGCCTCGAGTATCTGGCCGAGCTGGTGGATGCGGTGCCGACCGCGGCGAACCTCGAGTTCCACGCCCGCATCGTCCGCGACAAGGCGATCCTCCGCCGGCTGATCGAGACCTCCACCGGCATCATCACCGAAGCCTACGACGGACACTCCACCGCCACCGAGCTCCTCGACGTGGCGGAGTCGCGCATCTTCAAGATCTCGCAGCAGCGGGGCGACGAAGGCTTCACCCGGATCAAGGAGATGTTGTGGCCGACGATGGAGCGCATCGAAACGCTCCAGCGCAGCGGCAAGGCGATTACCGGGGTGCCGAGCGGATTCGTAGACTTGGACGGTCTGACGTCGGGGTTCCAGGCGTCCGAGCTCGTCGTGGTGGCCGCCCGTCCGTCCATGGGCAAGACGGCGTTCTGTCTCAACGTCGCGGCCAACGCCGCGGCCGAGGGGCAGGGAGTCGCCATCTTCTCGCTCGAAATGTCCAAGGAGTCGCTGGTGCAGCGGATGCTGACCGCCACCGCGCGGGTGGACTCACATCGTGTGCGGCAGGGCACGCTTCGCGATTCCGACTTCACCCAGCTGGCGCGGGCCGCCGGGTTGCTGCAGACCTACCAGGTGTGGATCGACGACACGCCGTCCATCACGCTGCTGGAGATGCGCTCCAAGGCCCGGCGCCTCAAGATCGACAGCGACCTCAAGCTGGTCATCGTGGACTATCTCCAGCTCATGCGGAGTCCCGAGTACTCGGAGAACAGGGTGCAGGAGATCTCCGACATCTCGCGGTCGCTCAAGGCGCTGGCCCGCGAGCTGGAGATTCCCGTGATCGCGCTCTCGCAGCTCTCCCGGGCGTCGGAGCAGCGCGGCGGTGAGCGCAAGCCCATTCTCTCCGACCTGCGCGACTCCGGCGCCATCGAGCAGGACGCCGATCTCGTCATCTTCATCCACCGCCCGGAGTACTACGACCGGGAGGACGAGTCCAAGCGCGGTCTCGCCGAAATCATGCTGGCCAAGAACCGCAACGGTCCCACCGGCGACGTGCAGCTCAAGTTCACCCGCGAGTACACCCGGTTCGACAGCTTCTCCGCCCGGGAAGACACCGAGTAGCCGTGGCCCGCGTTCGATCGGTCTACCGATGCACCGAATGCGGCCACGAGCACGCGAAGTGGGTCGGGCGGTGCGAGGGCTGTGGGGCATGGAATGCGGTGGCCGAAGAGCCGGTGGCCACGCGGCGCGCGGGCGCGACCGCCGAGCGGCGGAAGGGCGGCGCCGGACACCCTCTCGAGACCGCACCGTCCCGCCTGCGCGACGTCTCTTCCACACCCCTCCAGCGGTGGCGTACCGGCATCGACGAGCTCGACTTCGTCCTGGGCGGCGGCATCGTGCCAGGTTCCATGACGCTGATCGGCGGTGAGCCCGGCATCGGGAAGTCGACGTTGCTCCTGCAGGCGGCGGCCCGGCTGGAGACCGCTGGCCGGACGGTGCTCTACGCCAGCGGTGAAGAGTCTCCGGACCAGCTCCGGCTCCGTTCGGACCGGCTGACCGAGGACGCGGGCGCGGTGCATGTGCTCGGCGAGACTCGCCTGGAGGCCATCGTCGCTGCGGCCGCCGCCGCCACCGCAGATGTCGTCGTCATCGATTCCATCCAGACGGTCTACACCGACAGCCTCGAGAGCGCCCCGGGCAACGTGGGCCAGGTGCGCGAGTGCGCGGGGCAATTGATGCGCTTCGCCAAGGACACCGGCATCGCCGTGGTGGTCGTGGGTCACGTCACCAAGGGAGGCGGCATCGCGGGTCCCAAGACCCTCGAGCACATCGTGGACACCGTCCTCTACTTCGAGGGCGAGGTCACACTGGATTACCGGCTTCTGCGCACCACCAAGAACCGCTTCGGCCCGGTGGACGAGCTGGGCGTGTTCTCGATGACCGAGCAGGGTCTCGTCGCGGTGCCCAACCCCTCGGCCGTCTTCCTCGCCGCGCGCGCGGCCGGCATCAGCGGCAGCGCGGTGACCGCACTGATGGAGGGGACTCGCCCCGTGCTGGTGGAAGTCCAGGCTCTCGCCGCCAAGTCGGGCTACGGAACGCCGCAGCGCGTGGCCACGGGCCTCGACCCCAAGAGGCTCGCGGTATTGCTCGCGGTGCTCGAGCGCCGTGCCGCCACATCCTTCGCCGACCTCGACGTGTTCGTGCAGGTCACCGCGGGCGTCCGGCTCACCGAGCCCGGCGCCGATCTCGCGGTCGCGGCGGCTCTTCTCAGCAGCCTCACCAACCGGCCCGCGCCGGCGGACGTCATCTTCCTCGGCGAGATCGGGCTCGGCGGCGAGATCCGGCCGGGCGGAGCCATGGAGCGGCGGATCGCCGAGGCCGCCCGGCTCGGCTTCCGTCGCGTGTTCGGCTCCTCGCGAGGTCCGTCGCAGGTGGCCGGCGTGTCGATCGTGGGGCTCGATCACGTCGAGCAGTTGGTGCGCGCGCTTGCCGCGTGACGTGGGCGTGGTGATCGTGGCCGCGGGCCGGAGCTCGCGTGTCGGCGGCGATCTGCCCAAGCAGTACATCCCTCTCGCCGGTGTGCCGGTGCTCCTCCGGGCGGTGCGGCCGTTTGCCAGCCATCCCGACGTGTCCGCCGTCGTGGTCGTCCTCTCGCCTTCCGAGGCGGGGCATCCACCCCAATTTCTTCGTGACGTCATGGGTGAGGCACTCGTGGTGGTTCCCGGGGGCAGGGAACGGGCCGACTCGGTGGCGGCGGGGCTGCGGGCGCTGAGCGACGAATGCCGGGTGGTCCTCGTGCATGACGGCGCCCGGCCGTTCGTGGACCGCGCCGTCATCGACGCGGTCATCGCGCACGCTCGCTCGGGCGAGGGCGCCATCGCCGCCGTGCCGGTCAGCGACACGATCAAGGAGGTGGCCGACGCGGACGCCACGCGCATCGAGCGGACCGTGCCGCGAGAACGGCTGTGGCGGGCGCAGACTCCGCAGGGATTTCCTCGCGCCCTGCTCGAGGCGGCCTACACGAAGGCGGGCGCCGGGGCCAGCGCGGCCACGGATGAAGCCGCGCTGGTGGAAGCGGTGGGGGGCGTCGTGCGCCTCGTGCCGGACTCTCCGCGGAACATGAAGATCACGACTCGCGACGATCTCGCGGTGGCCGAGGCGCTCGCGGTGGCGCAGCGGTGATCCTGCCGTTTCGGACCGAGAGCGAGGTCGAGCGCGCGATCCCTGTCGTGGGCGCGCACCTGGAGCAGGACAAGCTGCTGGCGTATCCCACGGAGACGGTCTACGGCCTGGGCTCGAGTCCGACGGTGCCCGCGCTGGCGGCACTCTCTCGACTCAAGGGCCGTCCGCCGGACAAGCCTTTTCTGCTGCTCGTCTCCGGTCGCGCCATGGCCGAGGCGTGGGGGCTGGTGATGTCGGCCTCCGCCCGAGCGCTGTCCGACGCGTTCTGGCCGGGGCCGCTGACACTGGTCCTGTTGGGTGGCGAGGGCCATCTGCCGGACGAGCTGCGCGGCAAGGAAGGGGGCATCGCGGTGCGGCACACCTCCCATCGCGGGATCGCACGCCTCGTAGCCGTCACCGGCCGCCCCCTGACGTCCACGTCCGCCAATCGCCCGGGCCAGCCCGCAGCTCCAGGACCGGACCGGATTCGCGAAGTCTTCCAGGATCCCATCGCGCGCGGCGAGCTGCTCGTCCTCGATGGCGGTGTCCTGGGCAACGTTCCGCCTTCGACGCTGGTGGACTGCACCGGTCCGGTGCCACTGCTGGTGCGTGAGGGCGCGATCCCCCGAGCCGAGCTGCGACGCGCGGCGGGGAGCCTCGCACCGTGAACCCGCATGGCCCGATTAAGTTCTGACATGCACATCCTCTTCGTCTGTACGGGAAACACCTGCCGCAGCCCGATGGCCGAGGGCCTGCTGCGGGAAGCGCTGGCCGCGCGAGGGATGGAGCAGGTCACGGTGGGCTCAGCGGGCACCGGGGCCTGGGACGGAGCGCCGGTGTCCGAGGGTGCCTATCTCGTCGGTCTGGAGCACGGCCTCGATCTCGGCGAGCATCGGGCCCGGCTGCTGACGCGGGAGCTGGTGCGTGAAGCCGATCTGGTGTTCGGCATGTCGGGGCACCATCTGGCCCGAGTCGCGGAGCTGGGCGGCGAGCACAAGGTGCACCTGCTCGGCGCGTACGCCGGCCGGGACGCGGCACGCTACGAAGTCACGGATCCGTTCGGCTCCGACCTCGCGAGCTACCGCAGCACCTACGGTGAGCTCCAGGAGTTGATCGGCCAGGTGATCGGCCGCGTCGCCGGCATGGTGCGGTGACCGACGGCAGCACCCGGGTCTTCGCCCTGCTCGGCGATCCGGTCGCGCACTCCCTCTCTCCCGCCATGCAGAATGCCGCCTTCCACGCGCTGGGCCTCCGGGCTGTGTACGTGGCACTTCGCTGCGCGCCCGAGGACGTCGCTCCGCTGATGCGAGCCCTCGCGCGGGCCGGCGGCGGGGGGAACGTGACCATCCCCCACAAGGAGGGTGCCGCCGCGGCACTCACCCATCGCCAGGGAGATGCCGAGGCCGTCGGCGCGTGCAACGTGTTCTGGGAGGACGGGGACGGCGTGCGGGGTGACAACACCGATGTGGAAGGGTTACTTGCGGCGCTGGAGCCGCTCGAGCCGCCGGCGGGACCCTGGCTGATCATCGGGGCCGGCGGCGGCGCGCGAGCCGCCGCGGTGGCCGCCGGACGCCGCGGTGCGAAGGTCGCGGTGTCGTCTCGCTCGCCCGACCGCGCGAGCGCCTTTGCGAAATGGCTGGCGGAGCGCCGGATCGGAACGGCGATGCCGGAGGAAGCCCGCGTCGTGATCAACGCGACGCCACTCGGGCTCCGCGCCGACGACCCTCTGCCGATCGATCCGCGCTTCGTGCCGGCGGCGGGTGCGGCATTCGACATGGTGTACCGGAGCGGTGAAACGCCGTGGGTGCGGGCCATGCGGGCGGCCGGCCGGCGGGCCGCCGATGGGAGAGGGATGCTGGTGGCGCAGGGAGCGGCCGCCCTTCGGCGGTGGTTCCCCGACGTGGCACCGCCGACCGAGATCATGCGCGCCGCGGTGGATGCCGCCCTTCGCTGAGCGGATCACCGCGTGGCGCACGTCGCTCGGAGAGCTCGAGCGCTGGCTGCTGCCGGGTGCCTGCCTCCTGTGCGACGCGCCGGTGCCCGCGCGGGAGGACGACGGGCTGGTGTGTGCCCTCTGCCGCTCGCGATGGCGGCGGATTCCCGAGCGGTGCTGCGAGCGCTGCGGCCAGCCGTCCTTCGGCGACCTCGAGTGCCGCATCTGCTCGGCGTGGCCTCCCGGACCGACCCGGATCCGGAGCGCGGTCTGGCTGGACGAATCTGCGCGGCGGGCGGTGCATCACCTCAAGTACGACGGGTGGTGGCGGGTGGCCGAGGCGATGGCGGCGGTGATGCGCGACTTGGAGCCATTGACCGGGCAGGTATCCTTGATACCGATTCCGCTCGGTGCCAGGCGTGCGCGGGAGCGAGGCTACAACCAGAGTGAGCGCCTTGCCGCGAGCCTGTCCCGGCTGACCGGCGCGACGGTGCGGACTGATCTCCTCCAACGGGTGCGGGAGACCCGGAGGCAGACGGCGCTCACGCCGGAGGCGAGACAGGCCAATCTGGAACGCGCGTTCCGCTCGGCGGGCGCCGACGGGATGGCGGTGGTGCTGGTGGACGATGTGTTCACCACAGGTGCCACACTGGTCGCGGCCGGCGCCGCCCTCCGCGCCGGGGGCGCCGCGCGGGTGGACGGGGTGACGTTCGCGCGGGCGCTGGAGCCCGTCGCGGGGTGAGTGTAGCGGCACGAGATCGACAAATCAGCAGGCCAAACCGGGGAGAGACAGCGTGGCCATTCGCATCGGCATCAACGGCTTCGGGCGGATCGGGCGGAACACGGTCCGCGCGGCGAAGAAGCTCGGCCTCAAGGAGCTCGATTTCGTCGCCGTCAACGACCTGACCGATACCAAGACGCTCGCGCACCTGCTCACCTACGACTCGGTGCATGGGCGCTTCCCCGGCGAGGTGAAGGCCGAAAAGGACGCCCTCAGGGTCGACGGCGACTCGATGCTGGTGCTGTCCGAGAAGGATCCCGCCAAGCTGCCGTGGAAGGACCTGGGCGTGGATCTCGTCCTCGAGTCCACTGGCCGGTTCACCGACCGGGACCAGGCCGCGCTCCACCTCACGGGTGGGGCCAAGAAGGTCATCATCTCGGCGCCGGCCAAGAAGGAGGACATCACGCTGGTCTACGGCGTGAACCACCAGTCATATGACGCCGCGAAGCACCACATCATCTCCAACGCGAGCTGCACCACCAACTGTCTGGTGCCGGTGGTGAGGGTCATCCTCGACAACTTCGGGTTCGTCAGCGGATACATGACGACCGTGCACTCGTACACCAACGACCAGCAGATCCTCGACCTCCCGCACAAGGACCTCCGGCGCGCCCGCGCCGCCGCGCTCTCGATCATCCCGACCACGACCGGGGCGGCCAAGGCGACGTCGCTGGTGATCCCCGAGGTACAGGGCAAGCTCGACGGCGTGTCGCTTCGGGTGCCGACGCCCGACGTCTCCGTCGTCGCCCTCACCTGCGTGGTGGAGAAGGCGACGACGGTGGAGGCGGTCAACGACGCGTTTCGGAAGGCCGCAGCCTCGGGGCCGCTCAAGGGCGTGTTGGCGGTGAGCGACGAGCCGCTGGTCTCGGTCGACTACATCGGCTCGGTCCAGTCCAGCACGGTGGACGCGCTCTCCACGAACGTCGTCAACGGCACGCTGGTCAACGTGACTTCCTGGTACGACAACGAGATGGGCTATTCAGCGCGGTGCGTGGACCTGCTCCGGTATATCGGAGAGCGCCTGTGAAGCGGACGCTGGCCTCGCTCGACGGCGCCTCCCTCGACGGTCGGCGGGCGCTGGTGCGGGTGGACTTCAACTGTCCGGTGAAGAACGGCGCCGTCACCGACAACACGCGCATCCGCGCGGCGCTGCCCACGATCGACTACCTGCGCACTCATGGGGCGCGGCTGGTACTCCTGTCGCACCTCGGGCGTCCCAAGGGCGGGCCGGATCCCAAGTACAGCATGGAGCCGGTCGTCCGGGAGCTGGAGCGGGTGCTCGGATCACCCGTCACGTTTCTCCGGGATCCGCTGTCCGACCAGGCCGTGACCGACACGCGCCGGTTGCCTCGCGGCGGCGTCGCGATCGCGGAGAACACGCGGTTCTATCCGGGCGAGGAGAGCAACGATCCGGAGCTGGCGGGGCGCTTCGCCGCCCTGGGCGACTTCTTCGTGAACGACGCCTTCGGCTCGGCTCACCGCGCGCATGCCAGCACCGAGGCCGTGGCTCGCGTGCTCAAGCCGGCCGTTTCGGGCTTCCTGATGCAGGAGGAGCTCCGCTACCTCGGGGAAGCCCTGAACGACCCGAAGCGGCCCTTCGTCGCCGTGCTCGGCGGGGCCAAGATCAGCGGGAAGATCGACCTCATCTCCGCGCTCCTGCCCAAGGTCGACCAGATCCTGCTGGGCGGGGCGATGGCCTGCACCTTCTTCGCGGCCATGGGGCTCGAGACCGGGAAGTCGCTGGTCGAACCCGACCGGGTCGAGCTCGCCCGCCAGCTCCTGGCCGATGCCAAAGGCAAGCTCATCCTGCCGGCGGGCGCGGTGGTGGCTCAGGAGCTCAAGGCGGACGCGGAGACCCGTTCGGTACTCCGTGACCGTATTCCGAAGGACTGGGCTGTCTTCGACATCGATCCCGCGAGCGAAAAGGACTTCGGAGCGCGCATCGAGGACGCGGGCACGGTGGTGTGGAACGGTCCGATGGGAGTGTTCGAGACCCCGCCGTTCGACCACGGCACGATGGCTATCGCCCGCGCGATGGCGGCCGCCACCGACAAGGGCGCGGTGACGGTGGTAGGCGGTGGTGACTCCGCGGCTGCGGTCGCGGTCGCGGGGCTGGAGGACCGGATCACGCACGTCTCCACCGGCGGTGGTGCGTCGCTGGAGTTCCTGGAAGGCAAGACCCTCCCCGGAGTCGCGGCACTCGACGACGCCTGACTCCAACCGTCCCTGCACGCCGCGTTTCGATGCGAGCGAGCGTTGACCCTTTCACTCCCCGAGGACATGTCGAACCGCTCGCTCATCTACGCCGCCAACTGGAAGATGAATCACGGACCGGCGGCGGCGCGCGATTTCCTCGCGCGGTTCCTGCAGGTCACCTCGCCAGTGGCCGACCGACATCTGTGGTTCTTCCCTCCCTCCGTCTCCATCGGTGCGGCCCACGAGGCGTCGAAAGGGCGCGGGGACGTCACCATCGGCGCCCAGAACGTGCATTGGGAGCCCAAAGGCGCGTTCACCGGCGAGCTGTCGATTCCCCTCGCCACCGAGGCGGGAGCCCGCGCGGCACTGATCGGCCATTCGGAGCGGCGCCACCTCTTCGGCGAGACCGATGAGCAGGTGGCCCGAAAGCTCGCGGCGGCGCTCAAGGCGGGTCTCGTCCCCATGGTGTGCGTCGGCGAAACGCTGGCCGAGCGTGAGGGTGGACGCACCGAACAGGTCGTCACCCGGCAAGTGAGCGCGTTGTTCGAGCGGGTGCCGCCGGCCGAGTGGGGCCGTATCGTGGTGGCCTACGAGCCGGTGTGGGCGATCGGGACGGGGAAGAACGCCACGCCTGACGACGCCGCGCAGGTGCACGAGCTCATCCGGTTCGAGCTCGGTCGGCGAGGCGTCGGGGGACGCGTGCCGATCCTGTATGGTGGGAGCGTCAGCCTGTCGAACGTGCTGTCGCTTCTGTCCCGCCCCGAGGTCGACGGGGTGCTGGTCGGAGGGGCCAGCCTCGATCCGGACGGCTGGGCCGAGCTCGTCGGGCTGGGCGCGTAGCGCTGGCCCAGCCCGCGACCGGCCGATAGCTTCCAGCACCCCGCCCACAGGAGCCGGAAGATCGGTCTCGACGTACGCATCCAGGCCGCAGTTGGCGATGCCTACCACGTCCTGGTGGACTACGACGCGGTGGCTCCGTCACTCGAGCGCCTGGGCGAGCGGTACCAAGCTCACGGTGATCGAAAGAAGGCGGCCGGCTACTACACGCGATGGGCAGATCCGTGGGCAAACGCCGATGCGTTTCTGCCGCCTGCTGTTCGGGAGGTGCGCGGCCGGCTCGCGCAGTCGGCGCAGGAGCCGGGATGACCGCTGGGAGCATTCTGACCGACGCGGCGCTGCTCGAGCGCCTCGTCGCCTTCGACACCACCAGCCGGCTCAGCAACCTCCCCCTCGTCGATTTCGTCTGTGACTATCTCGACCGTCCCGGGCTGCGGATCGAGCGCCTGCCCTCGGAAGACGGGAGCAAGGCCAACCTGCTTGCGATGGCCGGCCCCGTCTCCGTGAACGGGGCGGGGCTGACCCTGTCCGGACACATGGACGTCGTGCCGGCGGACGAGCCCGAGTGGCGGTCGCCACCCTTCCAACTCACCCGGACCGACGACGCCTTCGTGGGTCGGGGCGCCGCGGACATGAAGGGATTTCTGGCGCTGGCGATCAACCGGATGGCGCGCACCCGGCCCGACGCACTCCGACGGCCACTGGCGCTCCTGTTGACCTACGACGAGGAGGTCGGGACGCTGGGAGCGCGGCGGTTCAGCGAGCAGCGGGCCGAGGCCGGAATCCCGCGCGACGTGATCATCGGTGAGCCGACATCGCTCCGCGTGGTGCGCCTGCACAAGGGGATGCTGCGGCTCCGGCTCGATTTCCGCGGGCGGGCCGCGCACAGCGGCTATCCACACCTCGGCCGCAACGCGATCGAGCCTGCCGCACATGCGGTCTCGGCGCTCGGCGCACTGCGTGCGGAGATGGAGGCGGAGCGGCCCCCCCATGCCGAGCATTTCCCCGAGGTACCCTACGCCGCGCTGAATGTCGGCATGATCGCGGGCGGCAGCGCGGCGAACGTGATCCCCGACCACTGCACCATCCAGCTCGGCATTCGGCTGCTGCCGGGCATGGGTGCCGAAGCGATGGCCGAGCGAATCCGCGCCTCGGTCGCCGCCGTGATGCCCGACGAAGCTTTCGAGCTCCGCTCCCTGGGCGAGAGTCCCGCGATGATGCTGGACGAAGGGGCCGAGCTGCACCGCGATCTCTGCGCCCTCGTCGGCCAGCGGGGCTCGGCCAGTGTCGCGTTCGCCACCGATGCCGGCTGGCTGCAGCGGATCGGACTCCGCTGCGCCGTCTTCGGGCCCGGCAGCATCGAGGTGGCTCACCGGCCCAACGAATCGATTCCCATCGCGGAATTCGAGCGCGCGGGCGATCTGCTCGACCTGATCATTCGCGCCCGATGTCTTCAGTCATGAGCTCGCAGACCCTCCACGCCGACCTCACCTGGATCGACGGCGCGTTCGCGCCCGACCGGACCGTCACCATCGGGGCGGACGGACGCATCGAATCCATCGGCTGGTCCCGGCCGGGCCGCGTGACCCGCCTGGAGGGCATCGCGCTCCTGCCGGGGTTCGTGAACGCCCATTCCCACGCGTTCCAGCGCGGGCTGCGCGGGGCGGGTGAGCGGTTCGCCTCGGGCGTCGGGAGCTTCTGGAGCTGGCGCGAGGCCATGTATACGCTGGTCTCCACCCTCGACCGCGCCGCGCTCGGCCGGGTGTGCCGGCAGGCGTACGCCGAGATGCGCGACGCGGGGATCACCTGCGTGGGCGAGTTCCACTACCTGCATCACGAAGGCGAGACCGACTACGCGTTCGACGAGGTCGTCCTGGAGGCGGCCGCGGACGTCGGCATCCGGATCGTGCTGCTGCAGGCGTACTACGCGGCGGGCGGAATCGGGAAGCCGCTGGAGCCGGGCCAGCGACGCTTCGGGACGCTCGACATCCGAGCGTACTGGAACCAGATGGACCGCCTGGGCGGACGGCTGAAGTCGGCCACGCAGTCCCTCGGCGTCGTGGCGCACAGCGTCCGCGCCGCCAGCCTCGCCGAGATCAGGATGCTTCACGCCGAGGCGGGGCGGCGCGGCCTGCCCTTTCACATGCACCTGGAGGAGCAACGGCGGGAGATCGAGGAGACCGTCGCGGCCTACGGACGGACGCCGATGCGGCTCCTGTGCGACGAGCTGGGCGAGCAGGGCAATCTCACCGGCGTGCACTGCACCCACAGCTCACCGGCCGACATGGCGGTGTTCCTCTCCCGCGGCGGGCGCGTGTGCGTATGCCCGCTGACCGAGGCGAACCTCGGCGACGGCATCCCCGATCTCTCGGCTCCCCACGCGGTGGGCGGTCGCCTGTCCATCGGGACGGACTCCAACGCGCGCATCTCGGCCATCGAGGAGATGCGCTGGCTGGAGTACGGGCAGCGCCTGCGAGGTGAGCTCCGCGGGGCGCTCACCGGCAGTGGAGGCGAGGTGGCGTCCACCACGCTCGACGCGGCGACCACGGGAGGGGCATCGGCGCTCGGCGTCGACGCGGGCCGGATCGCGCCGGGCATGTGGGCGGATTTCGCCGCCGTAGACCTGAGTGTGTCCGCGTTGGCCGGCGTGCCGCCGGCCGCCATACTCGACGCGTTGGTGTTCGGGGCCGGCGACGGGGCCATCGCGGGGACGTTCGTCGGGGGCGGGTGGCGTCGGACCGATTGACCCAACCCGTGTCGGCCGCTAGACTTCCCGGCTGCCCAGGAGATCGACCATGTTCGCGCTTTTGCTCACGCTGCTCATCATCGACGCCATCATCCTCTCCACCGTCGTCCTGCTTCAGGCCGGCCAGGGCGGGGGATTGGCCTCCCTCGGCGGCGCCACCACCGACACGGTGCTCGGCGGCCGTCAGGCGGTCACCATCCTCACCAAGATGACCTGGTGGTGCGGCGGGATCTTCCTGGCGCTCTCGCTCCTGCTGTCGATCGTTCCACGCGGCGTGGGCTCGAGCGATCTCCAGGAGCGGCTCCGCGCCGCCACGCCGGCGGCTCCGGCCCCCAGCGCTCCGCTCCCCCTCGGCGGCGCGCCCGACACGGCCGCCGGACCCGCGGCGGCGGGCGCTCCGGCGCCGCAGCCTCGGCCTCAGCCCGGCAAGTGAGCAGCGCGAGCGGCAGCGGGGCGACCGGATGACCGATCGCCCCGCTTTTGTATTGCTCGAGGACGGCGCCTGGTTCGCCGGCACCGCCGTGCGCCCCATCGATCCCGCCTTCGGCGAAGTCGTCTTCACCACCAACCTGACCGGCTACCAGGAAACCTTCACCGATCCGAGCTACCTCGGCCAGATCGTGGTGATGACCGCGCCGATGATCGGCAACTACGGCATCAACGACGACGACATGGAGTCCGCGCGGCCACAGGTGTCCGGCGTGGTGGTGCGGGAGATGTCCCGGCAACCGTCCAACTGGCGCGCCACGCTGAGCCTGGATGACTGGCTGGCGGCGTCGCGAGTGCCGGTGATCGAGGGGGTCGACACACGGCGCCTGACCCGGCATCTGCGCGAGCGCGGCGCGATGCGCGGCGTCATCGCCGAAGGCTCCGAGCCCGGCGCCGAGCTGACCGCCCGCCTGATGGCGTCGCCGTCGATGGATGGACTCGACCTCGCGTCCCGCGCGACGGTTCGCGAGCGCCACACCGAAGGGCAGGGGCCCCACGTCGTCGCCTACGACTTCGGCATGAAGCGCAACATCGTCCGCATGCTGGTCCGGGCCGGATGCCGAGTGACGGTGGTGCCCGCCGAGACGAGTCCGGCGGAGGTGCGCGAGCTGCAGCCCGACGGCCTGTTTCTCTCGAACGGCCCAGGTGACCCGGCGGCTGTCTCTTACGCCATCACCAACATCCGCGAGCTGGCCGGCGGCGGCCTCCCGACCTTCGGCATCTGCCTGGGACATCAGCTGATCGGCCTCGCCTTCGGGGGAGAAACCGCCAAGATGTCCTATGGTCACCGGGGGGGAAATCACCCGGTGCGCGACCTGCGGACCGGGCAGGTCCTCATCACCACCCAAAACCATGGGTTCGCGGTAGTTGGCGATGCAGGACGGGTTCCCGGGGCGGCAGACCTGGAGGTCACCCACCTGAATCTCAACGACGGAACCATCGAGGGTGTGCGCCACCGGGAGCTTCCACTGTTCGCCGTACAGTACCATCCGGAGGCCGCGCCGGGCCCTCACGACGCCTTCCCGCACTTCGATGAGTTTCTCGCCTCCCTTCGCCCGGGCGCAGGCTCGACCGCCAAGCCCTTGACAGACAACACTTAAGCCCATACTATCGGCCAGGATGCCCTCCCGAGCAATGCTGTCTGTAACCCTTCTGGGGGACGCATGACCAAGGCCGATCTCGTCGAGCAGGTAACCGCGTCGATCGCCCGGACCGCCGGGCCCATGATTTCGAAGAAGGACTGCGCGCGCGTGGTGGACGCCTTCCTGGAGGCGGTGAAGGAAGCGCTCAAGCAGCAGCACAACATCGAGGTACGTGGGTTCGGGACCTTCAAGATCCGCCGGCGCAAGACCAGGATGGCGCGCAACCCTCGCACCGGTGATCCGGTGGAAGTGGCCGCGCGGCCTGTCCCGGTCTTCAAGCCCAGCAAAGAGTTACGGGCGCTGGTCGCGGACGAGGGTGAACCGGCAGGAGAATCCGCGGCAGGGATGTAGGCGCGGGACCGCAGGGCATCCGTGGGAGGCCGCACCGGGAGCTCGCTCCCGGGTGGCCTCCTTTTCACATCGCTTCCCATCGCCTTCACGCCGTTTCTCCGGTTCCCACCTTCCGCCGCCCGGTTAGCTTTCCACGCATGCCTGCTCCCACCACCCAGATCGTGCACGTCCGCATGCTGCTGTTCGCCAGCTATGCGGAACGTCTTGGCCTGGAAGACATTCGGGTCGCTCTGCCCGTCACCGCGACCGTCCGGGATGCCCTCGACCATCTGCGATCGCTGCCGGGCGGCGACCAGATTCCGCCGCGGCCCCTCTGCGCGGTGGATCTGATCCACGCCGACCTCGACACGCCGCTGACCGAGGGGGCCGAGCTGGCGATCCTGCCACCACTGGCGGGCGGCTGATGCCCACGTTCCTGACTACGAGCCCGATCGACCCGGCGGCGCTCGCGCTCCGGGTCGCGGATCCGACGCACGGCGGGGTCGCCACGTTTCTCGGGCTGGTGCGCGACCACCATGATGGCCGTGGCGTGCGCCGGCTGGAGTACTCGGCTTATGGCGCGATGGCGGAGCAGGAGTGCGCCCGCATCATGGCGGAGGCCGAATCGCGCTGGCCGGTGCGCGTTGCCCTGGAGCACCGGATCGGGGAGCTCGAGATCGGGGACGCTGCGGTGGCCGTCGCAGTCGGCGGCGCGCATCGCCAGGAGACCTTCGAGGCGTGCCGCTTCGTCATCGAGGAAGTGAAACGTCGGGTGCCGATCTGGAAAAAGGAGTTCTACCAGGACGGCACGGTGGAGTGGGTCGATCCCACCCACGCGTCGTCCACGCACACACCGCCATCCGCGGCGGCCCGGTGATGATCGCCGCTCCTTCCGCCTCCGGCCCGGTGGATCTGTTCGGCCGGCCACTGCGAAACCTCCGCGTGTCGGTGACCGACCGGTGCAATCTGCGCTGCCGGTACTGCATGCCCGAGGCCGAGTACACCTGGCTGCCGCGCACGTCGATCCTCACCTTCGAGGAGATCGACCGGCTGGTGGGCGTCTTCAGCGGGCTCGGAGTCACCAAGGTGCGTCTCACCGGGGGCGAACCGCTCCTTCGGCACGACCTGGCCACGTTGGTCTCGCTGGTGGCCCGTCGCGAGGCCATCACCGACGTCGCCCTCACCACCAACGGAGTGCTGCTCGCCCGGCAGGCGGAGACGCTCCGGAACGCGGGACTGCGCCGGGTGACGGTGAGCCTCGATACGCTTCGGGCGGAGCGCCTGGAGGCCTTCGCCCGCAGCAGCCGCCACGCCGACGTGATCGCCGGCATCGACGCCGCGCGCGCGGCGGGCTTCGCGTCGCTCAAGGTGAACACCGTCGTCATCCGAGGCTACAACGACGATGAGATCGCGGGGCTCCTCGAGTTTGCCCGCGAGCGCGGGATCGAAGCCCGATTCATCGAGTACATGGACGTGGGCGGCGCCACCGGGTGGAGCATGGATCAGGTGGTCTCTCAGCGCGAGATCCTGGATCTGATCGCCCGCCGTTACGGACCGGTCGAGCCGATCCGGGAGACGCAGTGGGCGCCGGCGGAGCGATTCAGGCTCGCCGACGGAACGGTTTTCGGCGTGATCGCGTCGACCACGGCACCCTTCTGCGAGACGTGCGACCGCGCGCGGCTCACCGCCGACGGCACGTTCTTCCTGTGTCTCTATGGTGAGGCGGGTCTCGATCTGCGGGAGCTGCTGCGCGGCGGGGCCGGCGACGCCGAGCTGGCGGAGAGCATCGCCTCCGTGTGGCGCGCACGCACCGACCGCGGCGCCTACGAGCGCTCGCAGCTGGCGGATCGAGGCGTCCTCCACCGGATCGAGAGCCTGCGCGCCGATCCCCGGCGCGAGATGCATACCCGCGGCGGCTGATGGGCCTTCACGTCGCGCTCATTCAGCCCCAGATCCCTCCCAACACCGGGAATATCGCCCGTCTCTGCGCCGCCACGGACGTCTCCCTCCACCTGATCGAGCCGCTCGGATTCTCGATCGAAGACGCTGACGTTCGCCGCGCCGGCCTCGACTACTGGGACGCGGTAGACCTCTGGCGTCACTCCGACTGGTTCGCCTTTCGGGACGCGATGGACCGGAGCCGCTGCCTCTACTTCTCCGCCAAGGCGGAGCGCACCTACTGGGACGCCCCATACCGGAACAACACCTGTCTCGTCTTCGGCAGCGAAACGGAGGGAATGCCGGAGCGCATTCTGGCGAAGCATCCGGAGCGATGCTTCACCATCCCCATGACCGGTCCCGTGCGGAGCCTCAATCTCGCCACCGCCGTCGGAATCGTGCTCTACGAGGCGCTCCGCCAGACCCCTAGCCGGGCTTTGCCGGGCACCTTGTAAGCCGCTACATTTCCCCGTCTTAGAGCATCGCGACACGAGCGCGTTTCGTCCTCGACTTCAACCCTCAGCACGGGATTTCCATGCTCCAGACCGTGGCCGTCGTCGGAGCGGGCAACGTAGGCGCCACCGCCGCCCAGCGGCTGGCGGAGAAGCACCTGGCCCGCACCGTGGTGATGATCGACGTGGTGGAGGGTGTGCCGCAGGGCAAGGCGCTCGACCAGTGGCAGTCCGGCCCGATCGAAGGCTTCGACACCCGCGTGATCGGAACCAACAGCTACGAGCCGGCAGCCGGAGCGGACGTCTTCGTCGTGACCGCCGGTATCGCCAGGAAGCCGGGTATGAGCCGCGACGATCTCACGAAGACGAACGCGGGGATCGTCCGCTCCGTGTGCGAGCAGATCGCGCGGGTGGCGCCGAAGTCCATCATCGTCGTGGTGAGCAATCCGCTCGACGTGATGTGCTACGTCGCGATGAAGGCCACCGGCTTCCCGCGCGAGCGGGTGCTCGGCATGGCGGGGGTGCTCGACACCGCGCGCTACCGCATGTTCCTCGCGGAGGCGATGAGCATCTCGGTAGACGACATCCAGGCCATGGTGCTCGGCGGCCACGGCGACACGATGGTGCCGCTGGTGAGCTACACCACGGTCTCCGGCATCCCGGTGAGCCAGTTGCTGGAGCAGAAGAAGCTGGACGCCATCGTCGAGCGCACGCGCAACGGCGGCGCCGAGATCGTCGCCTTCCTCAAGACCGGGTCGGCCTATTACGCCCCGAGCGCCGCGGCGGTCCAGATGGTCGAAGCGATCGCGCTCGACCGAAAGCGCCTGCTTCCGTGCTCCGCGTGGCTCCAGGGCGAGTTCGGGCTCGAGGACGTGTTCTGCGGGGTGCCGTGCAAGCTCGGGCGAGCCGGCCTGGAGCAGATCGTCGACATCAAGCTCACCGACCAGGAGCGCGCGGACCTGCACAAGTCGGCGGAAGCCGTCCGGTCGATGCAGACGATGGTCGACGGGTGAGCGGCCGCGTTCGATGAACCGGCTCGGGGTGCTCTGGGATTCCTCCGTCGGCAAGAAAGCGGTGATGGCGGTAACCGGGCTGATCCTGGTCGCCTACCTGATCACGCACGTCCTCGCCAACCTGCTGGTGTTCGACGGGCCCGATCGGATCAACCGCTACGCCGCGCTGCTCCACTCGACCGGCGGCGCCCTCTGGGCCGCGCGGCTGGTGCTGCTGGCGGCCGCCACCCTCCACATCGTGTCGGCGGTGCAGCTGACGCGTCGGAGCCGTGCCGCCCGTCCCCAGGCCTACGCGGGCCCGCGCGCCTCGCAGGCGTCCACCCTCGCGTCGCGCACCATGCTCTGGGGCGGTGTCCTGGTGCTGGTCTTTCTGGTGTACCACATCCTGCACTTCACCACCGGCGCGGCCCACGCCGACTTCGTCGAGCTGAATCCCTATCACAACGTGAGCACCGGCTTCCGGAATATCTGGGTCGCCGGCTTCTACGTGGTCGCGATGGCCGCGCTCGGCCTGCACCTCTACCACGGCGTCTGGAGCAGCGGGCGCAGCCTCGGTGTGAGCCAGCCGTCGCCACAGCCGCTGCACCGCCGCCTGGCCCTGCTGCTCGCGCTCTTCATGTGGCTCGGCTTCACCGCGATCGTCGTCGCGGGGTATCTCGGCAAGATCGGCGGGGTGGAATGAGCGCCACGGAAGACGGCCCGATGACCCTCAAGTCCCGGGTTCCCTCGGGCCCCATCGAGCGCAAGTGGGACAAGCACCGCTTCGAGATGAAGCTGGTGAATCCAGCGAACAAGCGGAAATACACCGTCCTCGTGGTGGGCAGCGGCCTCGCCGGCGCGGCCGCGGCCGCGACGCTCAGCGAGCTCGGCTACAACGTGAAGTGCTTCTGCTTCCAGGATTCACCGAGACGGGCGCACAGCATCGCCGCGCAGGGCGGCATCAACGCCGCCAAGAACTACCGGAACGACGGCGACAGCATCTTCCGGCTGTTCTACGACACGGTGAAGGGCGGGGACTTCAGGGCCCGAGAGGCCAATGTCTATCGCCTGGCCCAGATCAGCGTCAACATCATCGACCAGTGCGTGGCGCAGGGCGTGCCGTTCGCCCGCGAGTACGGTGGGCTGCTCGCGAACCGGTCGTTCGGCGGCGCCCAGGTGTCGCGGACGTTCTACGCGCGGGGGCAGACCGGCCAGCAGCTTCTGCTGGGCGCCTATCAGCAGCTGGAGAAGGAAGTCGCGCACGGCGGGGTGCGGATGTTCCCGCGCACCGAGATGCTGGACCTGGTCATCGTGGACGGCCGGGCCCGCGGCATCGTGGTGCGCGACATGGTCACCGGCAAGATCGAGACGCACGTGGGCGACGCCGTCGTCCTCGGCACCGGCGGCTACGGGAACGTCTTCTACCTGTCCACCAACGCCAAGGGCTCCAACGCCACGGCGATCTGGCGGGCGCACAAGCGCGGCGCGCACTTCGCCAACCCCTGCTTCACCCAGATCCATCCCACCTGCATCCCGCAGAGCGGCGAGTATCAGTCCAAGCTGACGCTGATGAGCGAGTCGCTCCGGAACGACGGGCGGGTCTGGGTGCCGAAGAAGGCCGGCGACACCCGCAGCGCCGATCAGATTCCCGAAGCGGAGCGCGACTACTACCTCGAGCGGCGCTACCCCAGCTTCGGCAATCTCGCCCCGCGGGACATCGCGTCCCGCGCCGCCAAGACGGTGTGCGACGAGTCCCGCGGCGTCGGCCCCGGCGGCCTCGGCGTCTACCTGGATTTCGCCGACGCGATCAACCGGGTGGGCGTGGATGCCATCCGCGAGCGCTACGGCAACCTGTTCCAGATGTACCAGCGGATCACCGATGAGGACCCGTATCGGGTTCCGATGCGGATCTACCCGGCGGTGCACTACACGATGGGCGGGCTCTGGGTGGACTACAACCTCATGAGCTCCATACCCGGACTTCACGTGATCGGCGAGGCTAACTTCTCCGACCACGGCGCCAACCGGCTCGGCGCGAGCGCGCTGATGCAGGGGCTGGCCGACGGATACTTCATCGTGCCCGCCACGGTGAGCGACTACCTCGCCTCCAGCAGGCTCGAGGCGATCGAGCCGAACCATCCCGAGTGCCGCCTGGTGCAGGAGGAGACCGCGGTGCAGACACGCCGCCTGCTGGAGATCCGTGGCAAGCGCACCGTGGATTCGTTCCACCGCGAGCTGGGCAAGATCATGTGGGACAAGTGCGGGATGGCTCGGAACGCGCAGGGACTGCGAGAGGCGCTCGAGCGCATTCCCGTGCTTCGCGAGGAGTTCTGGCGGAACGTGAACGTGCCCGGCAGCGATGTCGAGCTGAACCAGGCCCTGGAGCGCGCCGGGCGCGTCGCCGACTTCCTGGAGCTGGCGGAGCTCATGTGCCGCGACGCGCTGCACCGCGAGGAGTCGTGCGGAGGCCACTTCCGCGAGGAGTTCCAGACGGAGGATGGCGAGGCTCTGCGGGATGACGAGCGGTTCGCCTACGTGGCCGCGTGGGAATACACCGGTCGGGACGCGGAGCCGCGCCTGCACAAGGAGCCCCTGGAGTTCGAGCACGTGCACCTGGCCCAGCGCAGCTACAAGTGAGACGCTGAATGAATCTGACTCTCCACGTCTGGCGTCAGCCGTCCGCCTCCGCCCCGGGCGCGATGGTGCGCTACGAGGCCAGCGAGATCAGCCCCGACATGTCGTTTCTGGAGATGCTCGACGTCGTCAACGAGCGCCTCATGGAGCGGGGTGAGCCGCCCATCGCCTTCGATCACGACTGCCGCGAGGGGATCTGCGGATCCTGCAGCCTGATGATCAACGGCGTCGCGCACGGGCCGAACCGGGGCACCGCGACCTGCCAGCTCCACATGCGGAGCTTCCGCGACGGGCAGGAGATCCGGGTGGAGCCGTGGCGGGCGCGCGCGTTTCCCGTCGTGCGCGACCTGGTCGTGGACCGCGGCTCGCTGGATCGCATCATCCAGGCGGGCGGGTTCATCAGCGCGCCCACCGGCGGCGCGCAGGACGCGAACACCACGCTCATTCCGAAGCCCGACGTGGACACCGCGATGGACGCCGCCCAATGCATCGGCTGCGGGGCGTGCGTGGCCGCTTGCCCCAACGGCTCAGCCTCGCTCTTCACGGCGGCCAAGATCGCCCACCTGGGCCTGCTGCCTCAGGGCCAGCCTGAGCGGTACGATCGCGCGACCCGCATGGTCCGGCAGATGGACCTGGAGTCTTTCGGTCATTGCACGCTCCACGGGGAATGCCAGGAGGCGTGCCCCAAGGAGATCAGCATCGATACGATCACCCGCATGAACCGGGACTTCCTCCGCGCCAGCCTTTCGGCCGGGCGTTCCGCCGTGGCCCCATCGGACTGAGATCCGCCCTCCTGCTCGCGGCGCTCGCCGCGGCTGCGGTGCCGATGGCCGCACAGGAGCCGCTTCGCCACCGCATCTCGGGTCAGCTCCTCCTTGCGCTCACCGGCGCCGACCCGGTGCCCGGTGGGCACGCGCTCACCGAGCTCCGCGTGGTGCAGCCGGCGCTCATGCTTCGGCTGGACGGCCCCTCGAGACTCGGATTGCTCGCGACGCTGAACCTGGAGGGAGCCACCATTCCATCGGGCGAGCTGACCCCCGGGACGTGGGGCGAGGGGTTGATCGACCGCAGGCATCCTCACACCTACGTGCACGAGCTGATGATCACCGCGGACGACCTGCTCGGCCGCACCGACGGGCCGACCAACGTCTCACTCGCCGCGGGCAAGGGGTTCGCTCCCTTCGGGACCGACGATCCGATGAGCCGCCCCGTGCTCCGGTATCCCGTCAACCATCATTTCGCGCAGATCCTCGAGCGCGCGGTAGCGATCGCCGCGGTGCGCCGCGGACCGGTCCGGGCGGAGCTCGGCCTGTTCAACGGAGACGAGCCCGAGCGACCGGGCCAGTGGCCACGCGCCGGCGCCCGGTTCGGCGATTCCTGGTCCGTCCGTCTCACCGGCGAGCCGCTCCGCGGCCTGGAGCTTCAGGGCTCCCACGCCCAGGTCCATTCTCCAGAGCACCGGCCCGGCGCGGGGACCGATCAAAGGAAGTGGAGCCTGTCGGCCCGTTGGGAAGGCAGGGTGGCGGGGAACGAGGGCTACGCCATGGCCGAATGGGCCCGGACCTCCGAGGCGGAGGGCTTTTTCGTCTTCAGCAGTTGGCTGGCGGAAGGTGCATGGACACCGGGTCGCAACCGTCTCCACTATCGGTTCGAGCGGACCGAGCGGCCGGAGGAGGAGCGCGTGTCCGCATTCCGCTCCCTCCGGCCACACCTGGAGAACTCGATCCTGGGGATCACACGCTGGAGCATCCACACCGTGGGGTACGGCCCGCCGCCACTCCAGCGCCGTGGTCTCACCGTTGGGCCGGTGGTCGAGGTGTCCTACGGGAGCATAACCGGGATCCGGGGCGGTCTCTTCGACGTCGACGATCTGTACGGTCGGGAACACTTCTGGAGCTGGACCCTGGGGGTCCGGCTAGGTTTCGGGGGCGGCGTTCACCGTATGGGGCGGTACGGCGCGGCCTCCGGCGGCGACGGTTCACACCAGCACTGAGATGGCGATGCGCACCAGACGGGCTCTGACCGGCGGGAAGGCGTTTGTGTTGCTGGGCCTCGCGGCGTTCGGCTGCGGCGGCGAGAGTGACGACAACGGCCCGACCGATCCGCCTCCCGACCCGCCGGAGCTGTCGCTCGAGGTGGCCGCCGGTGGAGATAACGTGCCCGATCGCTTTACCTCGGATCTCTGGGTTCACGGGAGCCGGGCCTACACCGGCACCTGGGGTACCAGGGACGGGCATTCCGGCGACGCGGTGAAGATCTGGGATCTCGACGGGTCCGGCGCGCCGACGCTCGCGGACTCGATCATCATCCCCATGATCGGTATCGTGAGCGACGTGGAGGTGAGCGCCGACGGGGCGGTCCTGATGTTCAGCGCCGAGCGTGGCGGGAACGAAGGTCTGTACCTCTACGATCTCAGCGACCCCTCCGCCCCGGTGTTTCTAGACAGCGCCCAGGTGACGAACGGCCTGCACACCGCCACGTTCGGCGACATCGGCGGCCGTCGGTATGCCTTCGCCGCCCGCAACCCGCCGGACCCGGCGCTCCGCATCTTCGACGTCACCGATCCCGCGGCCATCGTTCCCGCGGCGACCGTTCCGGTGCCTCCGGACTACGGCATCCACGACACCTACGTCCGGGATGGCCTCGCGTTCGTGTTCGCCTGGAACGCCGGTGTGATCCTTTATGACGTGGGAAACGGCATCGTGGGTGGCAGCCCCACCGCTCCGGTGGAGGTGAGCCGGCTCGTCACCGATGACAACGGGGTCGCCAACTCACCCGCGGTCCACAACGGCTGGTGGTTTCACAACCCGGTGACGGACGAGGCGCGGTACCTGTTCATCGGCCAGGAGGGGCCCGGCATCATCGGATCGTCGGCCAGTGGCGATATCCACGTGGTGGACGTGTCGAACCTGGCGAGTCCGCGCGAGGTGGCAAGTTTCCGCCTCCCGGGCGCGGGCGCGCACAACTTCTGGATGGACGAAGACCGGCAGATCCTCTATGCAGCCTACTATAACGGCGGGGTCGTGGCGCTCGATGTGTCAGGCATCCTGAGCGGCGATCTCGCCGACCGGCTGATCGACAGGATTCAGCCGGGCGGCGCGGCGGACACCTACACGTGGGGCGTCATGCTGGCCAACGGCTCGCTCTACGCGAGCGACATGGTCAGTGGCTTGTGGCAGATCGCGGTGGATCCTTGAGCGTGTCCGCCTGGCCCGCGCCCTTGGGCCAGCGGTTGTTGTCGCGACGCACGTCGGGGTACCTGTTGTCCGGGTCCACCGTGACGGCGTTCACCTTCCGCGGTCCCGGCACGATCGCCGTGTAGGAATCCCCGGCAAACCAGATCTCCACCGGCAGCGACAGACGTTGCGTCGAGCCGTCGTCCATCGTCAGTCCGAGCTCTACCGGCATCGGAATCCCGCCCATGTTACGCAGGTAGATCCTCGACATCACTCCCGACGAATCGGCCAGCCCGATCGAGTCCACCGCCTGGTCGAGCTGCGCCGTCCCGAACAGCCACGCGCGCCAGAACCAGCTCAGGTCTTCACCGACTCCATCCTCCATCGTCCGGAAGAAATCGGCCGGGGTCGGATGCTTGTAGGCCCACCGCCTGAAGTACTCCTTGAACGCGGGGTCGAAGCGCTCGGGACCCACCACCACCTCACGCAGGAGCCGCAGCGCGATCGCCGGCTTGTCGTACGCCGAGGTCCCCACGAACATGCCCGGGAGCTGGTCGGCAAAGGTCATGATGGGCCGCTCCTGTCCGCTGCCGGCCATCGCCAGGTAGTCGCGCACGCTGCCCCGGTGCTCCGGCGGCAATCCAAACTTCTTGATCCAGTTGTAGTAGTTGATGAACTCGTTGAAGCCCTCGTCCATCCAGGGATACCGTCGCTCGTTCGACCCGACGACCATGGGAAACCAGGTGTGACCGAACTCGTGATCGGTGACGCTGTAGAGTGTCTCCGGCGTGGGCCGATTGCAGAACACGATCATGGGGTACTCCATCCCGCCCTCGGAGCCGCGCACGTTGCTCGCGACGGGGTAGGGATAGGGCGCCCAGGTCGAGGAGTAGTTCTCCAGCGCCGTCTTGGCGTATTGGGTGGCTTCCTTCCAGAGCGGCTCGGTCGAGGGCGGATAGAAGCTCATGGCGAGCGTCTTCCCGCCGTTCACGGCCACCGCGTCCCAGATGAAGGTGCGTGAGGCGGCCCAGGCGAAGTCGCGCACGCTGTCCGCGACGAAGCGCCAGGTGAAAGTGCCGAATTGGGTCGCGGGACGGCTGGCTGGATCGGCGACTTCGTCGGCGCCCCGGATGATCACGGTGGTGGCGCTGGTTCTGGCCTGTGCCAGGCGGGAGCGCTGGGTGGGCGTCAGGACCTCCGCGGGGTTCTGCAGGATGCCAGTCGCCGCGACGATCATGTCGGCCGGAACCGTGAGGCTCACCTCGAACTTGCCGTACTCGAGGTAGAACTCGCCCTGCCCGTAGTACTGCTCCGTATTCCAGCCGCGCACGTCGTCATACACCGCCAGTCGCGGATACCACTGGGCGACCTCGTAGGTGATGCCGCCGTCGATCTCCTCGATCCCCATCCGGTTCCGGTTGGGACCGAAGGGAAACGACCAGCCGATCTCCAGGATCTGGGTCGCCTTGGGCGGAAGCGGGCGCGCGAGATCCACCCGCATCATCGTCCCGTTGACCAGGTACTTGAGCTGCGCCGCGGCACTCGCGTTCCGGCCCCGGGCGGCCGGCGTGGCCGGCTGCGCGACCTTGAGCAGACGCACACCGCCCTCCGCACCGGCCGTCCCGAACCTGATGTCGGGCGCGAACATCTTGGACCCGCGGCTCTGGCTGTTGAACACGTTCTGGTCGAGCTGCAGCCACAGGTACCGGAGCGTGTCCGGCGAGTTGTTGGCGTAGGTGATCCGCGCCTCGCCGCGCACCGAGCGCGTGGCGGTGTCCAGCGTCGCACGGATCACGTAGTCCGCCCGTTGCTGCCAGTAGTCCGGTCCCGGAGCCCCGCTGGCCGTCCGGACGGAGTTCGGCGTCGGCAGCTCCAGCCGGCGGAAGGCCGAGGTGTCGGGCGCGCCCGCGAGGGACCGCTGCTGGGCGGACAGGGCCGACGCAACGAGGAGTGGCAGGAGGACGAAGAGAGGCCGCATGGGTGTCCCGATGGCAGAGTGTGACGGGGAATCGGTGGGTACAGTGTAGCGCCAGGTCCGCGCGGACGGCAGGGCAGCGCGCGCTATATTACGCCCTCTCGAAGGAGGGATGGGATGGTGCAACGAATCCTGCAAAGCCTCGCCGTGGCGATGATCGTGTGGGCGAGTGCTGGGGCCGCCCAAGCACCCGCGACACCCGTGCATCAGGCGCTGGACAGCGCCCGATACGCCTGGGAGGGCGGCCGCTACCCCGAGGCCTTGGCGCGCTTCGAGCGGCTGCTGAAAGGTGCGGACCGCGACAGCGTGGTCGCCCCGATCGCGCTGATAACGGGTGAGCTGTACCGCACCCGCGAGATCGCGCCCGACGCCTCGAACCTCCGCTGGAGTGCCGACGGCGCCATGCTGGCCTACGACGTCGGGGAGGATTCGGTCCGACGCTCGGTGCTCGTCCGGCTGGACGACTCGGGCGCCATCCGGCCCGATACGCTCCCGGGCTACGCGGCCGCGTTCTCCCCCGACGGCTTCGAGGTGGCATACATCCGGGCAGGCGGCGCCACGGCGGTCCGTCGGCCGACCGCAGGCGGCGCCGAGACGGTACGCGAGATGCCCGGCCTCGTCGGGCTCGCGCTGGTGTACGCCGCGGACAGCGGACCGCCCTACCTGGTGGCCACCGCGGATCCCTCGAAGCCGATGGCCGAGCTGTACGAGCTGGGCGCCACGGTGGCGAGACCACTGCCGGGCGGCGACAAGGTGACCGGGCTCCCCCTTCGCGCCGCCGGCGCGCGGCTGGTCTTCGCTTCGGCCGAGGGCGGCGTCACCGTGCGGGCACCCAACGGCACGACCACCGTCCACCGCGGCCTCGCCCCCACGGTGAGCCCCGACGGCAGCAGCCTGGCGTTCGTGAGCCGCGAGGGCGGGAGCTGGGTCATCCGGTACGGACGCGTCGGAGCCGAGCCGTCCGTCCTGGTCCGCTCGCCTCGTCCGCTGGCCGCCCCGACCTTCTCGCCCGATGGCGCCCTGCTGGTCTACCAGGGGATGCCCCGGGAGGATTGGGAGCTGTACACCGTCCCGACCTCCGGCGGCGAGCCCCGGCGCCTGACCTACGAGATTCAGCACGATATCACCCCCCAGTTCGTGAGCGGCAGTCGCGTCCTCGCAGTCATGGGAGAGGGTCGGCATCGGCGCAGCTATCTCTACGACGCCACCACCGGCGCCCGCACCCGGTTCTTTCACAACAACACGGTCCGCACCATAGCACCGGAGTATGAGTGGGTGCCGCGACCCGACGGCCAGGTCGTCGCCATCGTGAGCGATCGGGACGGAGACACGGTGTCCCCCGAGCGGGGGCTGTACATCACCGACCTGCGCCGGACGGTGAGCGCGGAAGAAGTGCTGGGCCGGGTGCGCGAGTCGCTGCAGGCCGAGCGCGAGCTCCGGCAGCGGGGGACGGCGATGTTCGCGCCGGTCGCCACGCGAGTGAGGGGCCTGGTGAGCGAGATCTCGTCCTCCCGGATCTACGATTACGCGCGAGCGCTGTACGGGTTGGGATCGAAGCACGTGACGCAGCCCGGAAACCAGCGTGCCATCGCCTACCTCCAGACCACTCTCCGGTCCTTCGGCTACGAGCCCGAGCTCCAGTGGTTCGAGCCCACCCCCGGCTTTCGGTCGGCCAACGTGGTGGTCACGCTTCGGGGGACGGCTCATCCGGACGTGCAGTACGTGGTGGGGAGCCATTTCGATTCGGTGCAGGACGGGCCCGGCTCCGACGACAACACCTCGGGGACCACCGCGCTGCTCGAGGTCGCCCGGGTCCTGGCGCGCCGGCCCCAGGCGGCGACCATCCGCCTGGTGTGGTTCACCGCGGAGGAATCGGGACTGCGGGGGAGCAAGGAGTTCGTCCGGGTGGCCCAGGCCGCGGGAGACCGGGTGGTCGGTGCGCTCAACAACGACATGCTGGGCTGGGCCAATGACGACCGGCTCGACAACACGATCCGTTACTCCAACACCGGGCTGCGCGACCTGCAGCACGCGGCGGCCTTCCTCTTCACCAATCTGATCACGTACGACGCGCGCTACTACAAGTTCACCGACGCCCACTCGCTGTTCGACGGCTTCGGCGACGTCGTCGCCGGCATCGGCTCCTATCCCGTCCTGGGGAATCCCCACTACCACCAGCCGCACGACGTCCTGGAGACGGTCAACCACCGCCTCGTCGCGGAGGTGAGCCGCACGACGCTCGCCTCGGTCGTGCTGATGGCCTCGAGTCCAAGCCGCCTCGCCGAGGTGACGGCGACCCGGGGCCCGGGCGACACGGTGGACGTGACCTGGAAGCCCGCGATCGAACAGGGGATCGGCTCTTACCGGGTCCGTTGGGAAGACGCCGAAGGCGGGTCGGGCGTTGCGCGTGTGGTCCGCGGCACCTCGGCCCGTCTCACCAGGGTGCCGAAGGGCGCGCGCGTGGCCGTCAGGGCGATCGGAACGGGCGGAGTGGAGGGGTGGGACTGGGCGCTTGCGACCCCGGCCGACTAGAGTCGCGGGAGCGTGACGCCCTTCTGGCCCTGATACTTGCCCAGTTTGTCGGCGTAGCTGACCTCGCAGACGTCGTCGTCGTCCGCCTCGAAGAAGAGCACCTGACAGATGCCCTCGTTCGCGTAGATCTTGGCCGGGAGCGGGGTCGTGTTGCTGATCTCCAGCGTCACGTGCCCCTCCCACTCGGGCTCGAACGGCGTGACGTTGGTGATGATCCCGCACCGGGCGTAGGTGCTCTTGCCGACGCAGATGGTCAGCGCGTTGCGGGGAATCCGGAAATACTCCACCGACCGCGCCAGCGCGAAGCTGTTGGGCGGCACGATGCAGACCGGTCCCTCGAACTCCACGAAGCTGCGGGCGTCGAACGCCTTCGGATCCACGATCGCGCTCAGCACGTTGGTGAAGATCTTGAACTCGGGCGCCACCCGCATGTCGTAGCCATAGCTGGACACGCCGTAGGAGATGACCCGCCGCCCGTGCTCGTCGGTCTGCCGGACCTGCCGTTCGGTGTAGGGCTCGATCATGCCGTGCTCCAGGGCCATGCGGCGGATCCAGCGGTCGGACTTGATGGACATGGGACCTCGGCGGACGGTTGGGAGCGGCGGTCGGAGCGGCCGGAATGGGCCCCAATATAGCGCGCCCGGCAGGGATCCGGGCGAGGCCTCCGGACGACCGTTTTCACCGCGGCAACAGACCCGAAAAAGGGACCGGTTTCCCGGGTTGAATCCAGTTCCTAACGGCCTTACCTTGTGCGAGATAGGCGGTGGACACCCCTCAACCGGACACCCATGCTGCAGCCGTATCTTCCGGTCCTCCTGCTGGTGGCATTCGTGATCGCCAACGCGATCCTGATGCTGGGTGTGTCGCACATCTTCTCCAGTTACCGCCGCACGCCCACCAAGATCGCGCCCTACGAGTCGGGCATCCCGGTCCTGGGGGATGCCCGCGAGCGGTTCTCCGTGAAATTTTATCTCGTCGCGATGCTCTTCATCATCTTCGACATCGAGACGGTCTTCATGATCCCCTGGGCGGTCGCGTTCCGTCAGATGGGGGAAATTGCCGGTCTGCTCATCATCGAAATGTTCGTCTTCATCGTCATCCTGGCGGTGGGGTACGTGTACATCTGGAAGCGTGGAGCCCTGCAATGGGACTGACCAACCCCGCCGTGCAGAATCGCGGGGACGAGATCACCAGCGTCGCGGCGGTCTCGCCGAACTGGGTGACCAGCCGGCTGGACTTCCTGACCAATTGGGCGCGAGCCAATTCCCTCTGGCCGATGCCGTTCGGCACCGCCTGCTGCGCCATCGAGTACATGGCCACCGCCGCGAGCCGCTTCGACATCGCCCGCTTCGGCATGGAGCGCCAGAGCTTTTCTCCCCGTCAGGCAGACGTTCTCATCTGCGCCGGCCGCCTCCCGTTCAAGCTGGCGCCGGTCATCCGCCGGATCTGGGACCAGATGCCGCAGCCCAAGTGGTCCATCTCGATGGGCGCCTGCGCGTCTTCGGGCGGAATCTTCGACAACTATTCGATGGTGCAGGGCATCGACACCATCATTCCGGTGGACGTGTACGTGCCGGGCTGCCCGCCCCGGCCCGAAGGGCTGATGTACGGCATCCTTCTCCTCCAGAAGAAGATCAAGGGAGAGAGCTTCACGGACGAATCCCTCCGCGACGAGCAGTTGGTCGGTCCATCCGGACTCTTCCTGCCCGCCGAGCGGGTGGACGAGCTCTCGGAGCCTTTCGGCAACTCGGTTCATCAGACTCGCTCGGCATGACGCGCCGCACCCTCGCGCGGGTCATCCCGAGGAGCACGGGGAGGCCACGATGACGTCCGTCGCCGCCCTCCTCGCGGAGTTCGGTCCCACCATCGAGCGACATCTCGTCTCGTGCGGCGACACCATCGTGTACGCCAGCAAGGAGCGGAGCCACGACGTGCTCGCATGGCTCCGCGATGAGCCTACCCAGCGGTTCGACTACCTGACCGACCTGACGGCGGTGGAGTATCGCGATCCCGAGGTGCCGCTCGAGGTCGTGTACCAGCTGCGCTCCCTTCGCCGGAAGGCCGACCTCCGGGTCAAGGTGGCTCTGGACAAGCGCGAGGCCCTCGAGGTGCGCTCGGTGGTGGATCTCTGGCGCGGCGCCGATTGGCTCGAGCGCGAGACGTTCGACATGTTCGGCATCGTGTTCACCGGCCACCCGGACCTCAGACGCATCCTGATGTGGGAGACCTACGCCGAGGGCTATCCACTGCGGAAGGATTTCCCGCTCCGCGGGCATTTCAGCCGCGCGGAGCAGACACGCCAGGCCCTCGCCGCCAATCCCGAAGCCCACTACTCCCTGGAAGAGCTCTCCATCGCCGACGCGTACAACGAGCTGCCCGCGGACGTTCGCGACCGCCTGGCGCGCGGAGAGCGGGGATTCCTGCGATGAGCCTGCGGACCGTCGAGATGGCACTCGCCACCCCCGGTCTCGACCGGGAGGGGACGCCGACCCGCGTGCCGCTGGGCGCAGGCCGATCCACGCCCGGCGCCTACGACGACGACTTCGGCGCCGAGCGCATGCTGGTGAACATCGGTCCCCAGCACCCCGCCACACACGGGGTGCTCCGGCTGGTGATCGAGCTGGAAGGCGAGACCGTCAAACGCTGTATTCCGCATCTCGGCTATCTGCATTCTGGCTTCGAAAAGCTCGGCGAGTACCGCCACTACAACCAGATCATCCCCCTCACCGACCGCACCGACTACCTCTCGCCCATGGCCAACAACGTCTGTCTGGCGTTGGCGGTCGAGAAGCTGATGGGACTCGAGGTCACCGAGCGGTGCCAAGTGCTGCGGGTGATCGCCTGCGAGATGAGTCGCATCATCTCGCACCTGGTGTGGCTGGGCACGACCGGCATCGACCTCGGTGCCTTCACGCCCTTCCTGTGGTCGTTCCAGGAGCGCGAGCGGATCTACAACCTGCAGGAGATGTGGACCGGGGCGCGCCTCACCACCAGCCTCACCCGCGTGGGCGGTCTCATGGCCGACGTGCCCACCGGGTTCGAAGAGGGGCTTCGCCACTTCACCCAGACCTTCCCGGATACGCTGCGTGAGGTGGACACCATGTTCACCCGCAACGCGATCTGGATCGGGCGGACGCAGGGCGTCGGGGTGCTCTCGGCCGAGGAGGCCACCAACCATTCGCTGAGCGGACCGATGCTCCGGGCAAGCGGGGTGGACTACGACGTGCGGAAGGATCGTCCCTACCTCGGGTACGAGACCTACGATTTCGACGTGCCGGTCGGGGAGCACGGCGACATCTACGACCGGTACCGCCTCCGCCTCGAGGAGATGACGCAGTCCAACCGCATCCTCGAGCAGGCACTCGACCGGCTGGCCCGACTCAAGGGCGCGCCGATCAACGTGGACGATCCGCGCGTCATCCTGCCGCCCAAGTCGCGCGCGATGAGCGACATGGAGGCCATGATCTTCCACTTCAAGCAGGTGATGGACGGGGTCAAGCCGCCGGCCGGCGAAGCCTACATGGGTGTAGAGAACCCCAAGGGTGAGCTGGGGTACTACTTCGTCTCCGACGGCACCGCCAAGCCGGTGCGGTGGCGGATCCGGCCGCCGTCGTTCATCAACCTCTCGAGCCTGCCGCGCATGTGCGAAGGCGCCCTGCTCGCCGACGTCATCGCAATCAACGCCAGCGTGGATATCGTGATGGGCGAGGTGGACCGGTGAGCGCGGCGAGCGGACACGGGACGGCGTCGGCCGAGGCATACGTGCCGGTCTTCACCGGCCCGACGCGCGCCCGGCTGGACCAGCTCTTCACCAAGTATCCGAACAAGCAGGCGTGCCTCCTGCCCGCGCTGTGGATGGTGCAGGAGGCGCGGGGCTGGATCTCCGAGGCCGGCGTAGCCGAGGTCGCACAGGTCCTCGACCTCACACCGGCCTACGTGAAGGGCGTCGTCACGTTCTACACGATGTACCACACGCATCCGGTCGGACGGCATTTCATCCAGGTATGCACCACCAGCCCCTGCAACATCTGCGGCGCCGAGGACGTGGTGCGGGCCCTGCTGCAGGAGACCGGCTGCGGGGAGCTGGGGGCCACCAGCCCCGACGGGCAGTTCACCGTGATCGAGGTCGAATGCCTCGGCGCCTGCGGCTTCCCCACGCCGATCCTGGTGGACGACGATTTCATCGAGAACGTCACGCCCGAGAAGGCCGCGGGCATCGTGAAGAGATACCGCTAGATGGGCTACCCGCATCCGAGCCATCCGCAAGAGACCGTCGTCCTCTCCCGGCACTTCGGCGACCCCGAGGCGCGCACCTACGCCGGCTGGGTGAAGCGCGGCGGCTACGATGGCCTGCGCAAGGCCGTCGGGATGACGCGCGAGGCGATCGTGGAGGAGGTCAAGGCGTCGGGACTCCGCGGCCGTGGCGGCGCCGGCTTCCCGACCGGGCTCAAGTGGTCCTTCATGCCGAAAGACGTGGTCAAGCCGCACTACCTCGTCTGCAACGCCGACGAATCGGAGCCGGGGACGTTCAAGGACCGGGAGATCATGCGCTGGACACCGCACGCGCTGATCGAAGGGTGCGCGATCGCGGCATACGCCATCGGGGCGGAGCGCTGCTACATCTACATCCGGGGCGAGTTCACCGAGCCCTGGCGAGTGATGACGGCCGCGGTCGAGGAAGCGCTCGCCAACGGCGCGCTCGGCGACAACGTGTTCGGGAGCGGCAAGCGGGTGGAGATGGTGCTGCATCGCGGCGCCGGGGCCTACATCTGCGGTGAAGAGACCGCGATGATGAATTCGATCGAGGGGCGGCGCGGCAATCCCAGGATCAAGCCGCCGTTTCCCGCCGTGGCGGGTCTCTTCGGCATGCCGACGACCATCAACAACGTCGAGACGCTCGCGGCGGTGCCCCACATCCTGACGCGCGGCGCCGCGTGGTACAAGGCGCTGTGTCTCGGCAACCCGAAGAGCACCGGGACCAAGCTGGTCTCCGTGTGCGGCCACGTGCAGCGTCCGGGCAACTACGAAGTCACCATGGGCACACCCGTCCGCGACATCCTGTACGACATGTGCGGTGGGCCGCCGGCGGGGCGCACGTTCAAGGCCGTCATCCCGGGCGGTTCATCGGTGCCGATCATGACCATCGCCGAGGCCGAGGCCGCCCTCTTCGACTACGAGGGCATCGTCGAGCAGGGCTCCATGCTCGGCTCCGCCGGTATGATCGTGATGGACGACAGCACCGACATGGTCTATCAGATCTGGCGGTTGGCGCGCTTCTACGCCCACGAGTCGTGCGCCCAGTGCACCCAGTGCCGCGAGGGCACGGCGTGGACCACCCGGATCCTGGAGCGCATCCTGTCGGGGAAGGGGCGGCAGGACGATTTCCAGCTGCTGCTCGACCTCTCGGACAACATGACGGGCAAGACGATCTGTGTGCTGAGCGACTCCTGCGCGGCGCCGGTGGTGAGCGGCATCCGCAAGTTCCGCTCCGAGTTCGAGGCGTACATGGCCGGCGCGCGCGAGCCGGCCATGGCCGCCATCTGAGCACCGGTACCCAGGAAGGGACGAGCATGGCGGACGAACTGGTCACGGTGACGATCGACGGAATGCAGATCGCGGTGCCGAAGGGCACCTCGATCATCGAGGCCGCCAAGCAGGCGGGGGTGCTGGTCCCCCACTACTGCTACCACCCGTCGCTCCCGTCGCCCGCGGTCTGCCGGATGTGTCTGGTGGAAGTGGAGAAGGCGCCGAAGCTGATGCCCGCCTGCGTCACCACGGTGGCGGAGGGCCAGGTCGTCCACGTGAACGACAGCCCGACGGCCAAGAAGGCGCGCGAGGGCGTGCTCGAGCTGCTGCTGATCAACCACCCGCTCGACTGCCCGATCTGCGACCAGGCCGGCGAGTGCGAGCTGCAGAACTACGTGTTCCAGGAGGGCCGGGCGGGGACGCGGTACACGGAATACGCCAAGCGCTACAACCCGGTCGAGGATTTTGGCCCCGACGTCCTCTACGTGCCGAACCGCTGCATCCTCTGCACCCGCTGCGTGCGCTTCATGGAAGACGTCGTGAAGACGCCGGTACTCAACGTCTCGGAGCGCGGCGACCGCGCCTTCATCGGGATCGCCGAGCAGGAGCGGCTGGACCACCCGTGGGCCGGGAACGTGGTGGATCTCTGTCCCGTGGGATCGCTGCTCTCCAAGGACTTCCTGCACAAGGCGAGAGCCTGGGACCTGGACAAGACCGCGAGCGTCTGCCCCGGATGCACCCAGGGTTGCAACATCAACCTCGACACGCGAGACGACGTGGTCGTCCGGATCCGTCCGCGCCCCAATCTCGAGGTGAACCGACACTTCATCTGTGACTACGGCCGGATGAACTACCGGTGGATGAACCGCGGCGACCGGGTGGAGGCACCGCTGGTGCGCGATGGTGGCCGCCACGTGGCCACGGACTGGGATACCGCGCTCGCGCGGCTGGACCAGGTCGTCCGGGGAGCGTCGGGCAGTGCGGTCATCCTCGCATCAGCGCGGGCATCCACCGAGTCCCTCGGGCTCGTGCGCCGGATGCTCGAGCTGTTCCAGGTGACCTCCGCGGTGCAGGTGCCGCTGGGCGATGAGGCGCCGATCGCCGGGATACCCGGCCTCGCCCTCCGGCGCGAGCGCGCGCCCAACCTGGCGGGAGCGCAGCTCCTGGGTTACTCGGCCGACTGGGCGGGCGCCCTGGGACAGGTGCGCGGGGCCGGGGTCGTGGTCGTGCTCGACGCCGACCTCACGCCGGACGACGAGGCGGCGTTGGCCGGAGCGCAGGGCCTGGTGGTCGTGCTCTCCACCGTCATCCCCGACATCCGGAACGCGGAGCTCATCCTCCCGCTCACCAACATGACGGAGGAGAACGGGACCTACGTCAATCGCGACCGCCGCCTGCAGCGGTATCAGCAGGCCAAGGCGCAGCCCGGCATGGCCCGCCCGGCCTGGTGGATCGCGGGCGAGGTTCTGGCAGGGCCGGGACCCGACCCGTCCGCGCCGGGGACCGCCGCGGAGGCCTTCGCGCTGCTCGGTGAGCGCTGGCCGGTGTTCGCCGGCGTGACCCACGACGACCTGGGCTACACCGGCCGGATCCTGGCCGACGCGCCGGCCGCCGTGGGAGCCGCGCGATGACACCGGAGCTCAAGGGGTACCTCGTCCTCAGCGCGATCAAGATGTTGATCGTCTTCACGATCATCATGATCGGGGTGGCCCTGCTGACGCTGATGGAACGGAAGGTCAGCGCCTGGATGCAGAACCGCCACGGACCCAACCGGGTGGGCTGGGCCGGGCTGCTGCAGCCCGCGGCCGACGGGGTGAAGAACATCCTGAAGGAAGAGACGCTCCCGGCCATGGCCAACAAGTGGCTGTTCACGGTGGCCCCGGCCCTCTCGTTCATCCCCGCGCTCCTCCTGTCCGCGGTCATCCCGTTCGCGGCCCCGCTGCCGGTGGACTTCGACGTCACTCTCGGCCCGCTCGGTCGCTTCGTGCACCACGGGCCGATGCCGATGGTCGTGGCCGACCTCCCGGTCGGGTTCCTCTTCGTGATCGCGGTGAGCTCGCTCGGGGTCTACGGCATCGCGCTGGCCGGCTGGTCCTCCAACAGCAAGTACGCGCTGCTCGGCGGCATGCGCGCGAGCGCGCAGATGGTCTCTTACGAAGTGGCGATGGGGCTGAGTCTCATCCCTGTGCTGCTCATGTCGGGCGACGTCTCGTTTTCCGTCATCATCGCCAAGCAGCAGGCGGGGCTCTGGTACGCGATGCCCCTGTTCCTCTCGTTCTTCATCTTCACGGTCGCCGGATTCGCCGAGACCAACAGGCTGCCGTTCGACCTGCCGGAGGCGGAGTCCGAGCTCATCACCGGCTACCACACCGAATACAGCGCGATGAAGTTCTCCTTCTTCTTCATCGCGGAGTACGCCAACGTGGTGACGGTATGCGCCATGATCACCACGCTCTTCTTCGGTGGGTGGGACATCCCGTTCACCGACTGGGACCGATCCGGCGGCATCCTGCCGACGCTGGCGACGTGGCTGGTGTTCTTCCTCAAGGTCCTGTTCTGGGTGTTCTTCGTGATGTGGATCCGCTGGACGCTGCCGCGGTTCCGCTACGACCAGCTGATGGCGCTGGGCTGGAAGGTCATGATGCCGCTGGCCCTCGCCTACATCATGGTCACCTGCGGCGCGATCTACCTGATTGAGCACGTGTTCGGCATCCGGGGGCCAGTGCTGGGACCGCTCATCCTGTTCGGGCTCAACATCGGGATCGCGGTGCTGCTCTTCGGCGTGCTCGACAGCGGGATGTTCATCCGGGGCTCCGGCGCCCGGCAGAAGGTTCACACGGCGCGCGGCCAACGGGCCGCAGTGGCGGGCTGATGGCCATCGGCGTGAAAGTCATGAAGCGGCCCGACCAGCAGGTCAGCTACGTCCGGGCGACGCTCAAGGGCATGGCGCTCACCTTCAAGCACATGTTTGAGAAGAAGGTGACGATGCAGTACCCGGAGCAGAAGAGCACGGATCAGGACCACGGCATGGGCACCTATGCGCTCTCGTCGCGCTGGCGCGGCACGCACCGGATGCTCACCGACGAGCAGGGTCGGTCGAAGTGTGTGGCGTGCGGACTCTGCCCCCAGATCTGTCCGGCGAACTGCATCAAGCTGGTGCCGGGTGAGGACGAGCAGGGGAATCGGTATCCCCTCATCTACGAAATCGATGAGTTCCGCTGCATCTTCTGCGGTTACTGCCAGGAGGTCTGTCCGGAGGAGGCGATTCACGTCGGCGTGCACTTCGAGAACTCCGAGTACAGCCGTGGACGGTTCGTCTACGACCTGGAGCGGCTCTCGTCGCAGACCCACGCCGTCTCGACGCTGTGGGACCCGACGGACCCCGAGGGCGAGTAGATGACCGAGGTCGTGTTCTACGTCTTCGCCGCGGTGACCCTCCTGACCGCCGCGATGTGCATTCTCTCCCGAAGCGCCATGGCCGCGGTCCTCTGGCTCACCGCGACGATGCTCTCGCTGGCGGCGATCTACGTCCTCCTGAGCGCCGAGTTCGTGGCCGCCATCCAGGTGCTGGTCTACGCCGGCGCCGTCATGGTCCTGTTCCTCTTCGTGATCATGCTGCTGAACCTGGGGCACCCCACGACCGACATGCGGGGTCCGGCCGCGGTGGCCACCACCATCGTCATCGGCGGCCTGCTCGTCATTCAGCTCTTTGCGCTGTGGCAGTACACCCCCGGCCGCCTGGCGGCGGAGGTGGCGCAGGCCCCGCAGCTGAGCGACCCCGGCACCGTATTCGCCGCGGGCCGGCTCGCCCGGGAGGATGCGCTCACCCACGGGGTCGTCGGCGCCGTCGCCGCGCCGCTCTTCCAGACCTACCTGGTGCCGTTCGAGATCACCTCCCTCCTGCTCCTCGCGGCCATCGTCGGCGCGGTGGTGCTGGCCAAGCGGAAGATCTGATGCCGGAGAGTCCCCTGCTGCTCGGCCCGGCGCTCGGCCTGTCGGCGATCCTCTTCAGCCTGGGCGTCGCTGGCGTCCTGCTGCGCCGCAACGTGATCGTCCTGTTCGTCTGCATCGAGCTCATGCTGAACGCGGTCAATCTGACCTTCGTCGCCCTGGCGCAGCTCCATGGGGCGAGCGGGCAGGTGATGGTGTTCTTCGTGATGACGGTGGCCGCCGCCGAGGCGGCGGTCGGGCTGGCCATCATTCTCGCCATCTTCCGGCACAAGCAGTCGGTCGACCTCCAGAACATCAACCTGCTGCGGGGCTGATGATCGCACCTGAATGGATCTGGCTCGCCGTCGCCCTGCCGCTGGGGGGATTCCTGGTCAACGGGGCGCTCGCGCTTCGGCCGGCCCCGTCCAAGACGGCGGTGTCCATCATCGGGCCGGGCGTGCTCCTCGCGGCGTTCGTGGTCTGCGCCGGGGTGTTTCTAGGCCTCCGCGCGCACCCGCCCCACGAGCCGCACATCGTCACCCTGTGGCAGTGGATGGCGGCCGGCACGCTCACCGTGAATCTCGCATTCCAGGTCGATCAGCTCTCCGCGGTCATGCTGCTCGTGGTGACGGGGGTGGGAAGTCTGATCCACCTCTTCAGCGTGGGATACATGAAGGAAGACCCGGGGTACGCGCGCTACTTCGCCTACCTCAACCTCTTCGTGGTCTTCATGCTGGTCCTGGTGCTCGGCGCCAACCTGCCGGTGCTGTTCATCGGCTGGGAAGGCGTGGGCCTCTGCTCCTATCTCCTGATCGGATTCTGGTTCACCGACAAGGCCAACGCCGACGCCGGCAAGAAGGCCTTCATCATGAACCGGATCGGCGACTTCGGCGTGCTGGTCGCGATGTTCCTGCTCTGGCGGGAGCTCGGCACCCTCGACTTCGCGCAGATCGCCGAACGGGCGCCCGACGGTCTGGTGGCCGGCGGGTCGGTGGTGACCCTCATCACCCTGGCCCTCTTCCTCGGCTGCACCGGCAAGTCCGCCCAGATTCCGCTCTACACCTGGCTGCCCGACGCGATGGCCGGCCCCACGCCGGTCTCGGCCCTGATCCACGCGGCCACGATGGTGACGGCGGGGGTCTACCTCGTCGCCCGCACCAACGTGCTCTTCGCGATGGCGCCGGTGTCGAGCGCGGTGGTCGCCGGCATCGGAGCGACCACGGCGCTCTTCGCGGCCACGATCGCGGTCCGCCAGTACGACATCAAGAAGGTGCTGGCCTACTCCACGGTCTCTCAGCTCGGCTACATGTTCCTCGCCGTCGGCTCGGCGGCGTTCGCGGGCGGCATCTTCCACCTGGTCACGCACGCGTTCTTCAAGGCGCTGCTCTTCCTCGGCGCCGGCAGCGTGATCCACGCCATGCACCACGCCTATCATGCCACGCACTCGCACGAGGATGCGCAGGACATGCGCAACATGGGCGGGCTGCGGGCGCACATGCCGCTTACGTTCTGGCTGATGACCATCGCCACGCTCGCGATCGCCGGGATCCCGCCGCTGTCCGGGTTCTTCTCCAAGGACGAGATTCTCGCGGCCGCCTTCGCGCGCGGGGCGGAGATGCCGGTCTACTACTTGTTCTACGCCTTCGGCGCGGTGTCCGCGCTGCTCACCGCCTTCTACATGGCCCGGCTCCTCGCGATGACGTTCCTCGGAGACAATCGCACCGGCGCCGAGGAGCGTCCTCACCTGCACGAGGCGCCCTGGATCATGACGGGGCCGCTGCTCGTGCTCGGCATCCTGTCGGTGATCGGCGGGGCCATCAACCTGCCGACCTTCGTCGGTGGCCATCACGGCCTGGAGCAGTGGCTCGAGCCGGTGCTGGAACCCGGCGCCCGCTTCGTGCGGCTCGAGATGCCGCACGGGTCGACCGAGCTGGCGCTGGTGGGTGGCGCCATTCTCATCGGCGTGGTCGGCCTCGTCCTCGGTATCCGCTGGACCCTCGCGCGACCCATTCCGGTCGCCCGGGAAGCGCCGGCCGAGACCGGACTGGGACTGGTGCTCAACCGGAAGTACTTCGTGGACGAGCTGTACGACGCCGTGATCGTGGGACCGCTGGTCTGGCTGTCGCGAGTGGTGCTCTGGAAGGGTGTGGACCAGGGTGTGGTGGACGGCGCCGCGGTCAACGGTACGGCCAAGCTCTCGCGCGGGCTCGGATGGCTGGGCAGCCGGCTGCAGACCGGGCAGGTGGGTGTCTACGTCGTGCTCTTCCTCGTAGGCGCGCTTTGGATCCTGCGCGCCATGATCCGGTGACGCGGCGATGACCGAGCTTCTCGACTCCTTCGGCTACGGGCAGTGGATTCTCCATCTGCTCGTGCTTCTGCCGCTCCTCGGCATCGTGCCGGTGCTCCTGGGCACCGAGGCGTCCGCCAAATGGACCGCGCTGATCGTGACCACGCTCGAGTTCGTGCTGTCGCTCGGGCTCTGGTGGGCCCTCGACCCCACGCGCGGCACGCTGCAGCTGGTGTCGAACACGCCGTGGATCCCCGACTGGGGCATCAGCTACCGCGTCGGGATCGATGGCATCTCGCTCGTGATGGTCCTTCTCACGACCGCCCTGATGCCCATCAGCGTGCTCGGCAGCTGGCGCTACATCACGAAGCAGGAGCGCGGGTTCTACGCGCTGATGCTCGCGCTGCTCACCGGCCTGGTCGGTGTCTTCGTCGCCCTCGACCTCTTCCTGTTCTACGTCTTCTTCGAGGTCATGCTGATCCCGATGTATTTCATCATCGGGATCTGGGGCGGCCCCAACCGGCTCTACGCCGCCATCAAGTTCTTCATCTACACGATGGCCGGCTCGCTGCTGATGCTGGTGGCGATCGTGGCGCTGGTGTGGCGGATCCAGAGCGTCACGGGCTCCATCTCCTTCTCCTACGACCAGGTGCTGGAGCACGCGAGTGTGGTGGGCCCGCTCGCGCCCTGGCTCTTCGCGGCCTTCGCGATCGCCTTCGCGATCAAGGTCCCGATATTTCCGTTCCACACCTGGCTGCCGGATGCGCACGTGGAAGCACCGACCGCGGGCAGCGTGCTGCTGGCCGCCGTGATGCTCAAGATCGGGACCTACGGCTTCCTCCGGTTCGCAGTGCCGCTGTTTCCTCAGGTGGCGCTGAGCCCGACCGTCAGCCGGATCGTGGTGGTCCTGGCGGTGATCGGAATCATCTACGGCGCCCTCGTGGCCATGGTTCAGCCCGACATCAAGAAGCTGGTCGCCTACTCATCGGTGAGCCATCTCGGCTTCGTCATGTTGGGGATCTGGGGCGGCACGCTGCAGAGCGTCCAGGGCTCGCTCATGGTCATGATCAGCCATGGGATCTCGACCGGCGCGCTGTTCCTGCTGATCGGGATGATCTACGAGCGGCGGCACACCCGGCTCATCGCCGACTACGGCGGCATCGCCCGGGTGGTGCCGGTGTTCAGCCTCATCCTCACGGTGGTGGCGCTCTCGTCCATCGGACTACCGGGGCTCAATGGCTTCGTGGGCGAGTTCCTGGTGCTGCTGGGCAGCTTCGGGGCCTTCCCCCTGGCCACGGTGCTCGCCACGACCGGCGTGATCTTCGCAGCGGCGTACCTTCTCTGGGCCCTCCAGCGCATGATCTTCAACCGGCTCGACAACCCCGAGAACGGCTCGCTCAAGGACCTGGACGGCCGAGAGCTCGCCATCATGGTCCCACTGCTCGTCGGGATCGTCTGGCTCGGACTCTATCCAGGGCCGGTGCTGCGGCGGATGGAGCCGTCGGCCAAGCGCTACATCCAGCTCACCCAGCCTGCACGCGGCACGGCACCGATCGCGGTGTCGGGATCGGTCGTGGAGGTGCGTCCGTGAGCCGCATCGACCTGGGCTCGCCCCTCGGCCTGGCGGCGGCGCTCCTGCCCGAGCTGCTGCTCACCGGCTGGTCGCTGATCGTGCTCCTGGTAGTGAGCTGGCGCCATGAAACCGCCGCGGACAGCCGCCTTGCGGGGTGGCTCAGCCTCGCGGCTCTCGTCGTCACCGGCGCGGGCCTGGCCGGCCTCTGGGTGAGCGGCGCCTCGCCGGACGGTCTCCCCCAGATGATCGCGCTCGATTCGTATCGCTACGGCGCGGCCGCGCTGACGCTGCTCGCGGCCGCCGGCACGATCCTGATCTCGCTCGGCTACATGGAACGGGAGGACTTGCTGGCCCCGGAGTACTACCCGCTGATCCTCTTCGCCACCGCGGGAATGATGTTCCTCGCGGGCGCCGAGGACCTGATCGTCCTCTTCCTCGGGCTCGAGGTCATGTCGGTCGCGGTGTACGTGCTCGCGGGCTTCAACCGCAAGGATCCGTTCTCCTCCGAGGCGGCACTCAAGTACTTCCTGATCGGCGCGTTCGCGTCGGGCTTCCTGCTCTACGGTATCGCGCTGGTGTACGGAACGACCGGCACGACCAACCTCGCGCTCATCGGCGCGCAGCTCGCCGGGCGGCCCATTCCGCTGATGGCCGCGCTGGGCCTGGGTCTGCTGCTCATCGGCATGGCGTTCAAGATCTCGGCGGTTCCGTTCCACATGTGGGCGCCCGACGTGTACGACGGGTCGCCCACGCCGGTCAGCGGGTTCATGGCGACCGGCGTCAAGGCGGCCGCGTTCGCCGCGCTGGTCCGGGTACTGCTCGAGGCCTTCCCGTCGGCCATGGATCTCTGGCAGCCGGTGATCGCCGCCCTCGCCATCGCCTCGATGGTGCTAGGCAATCTCGTGGCCCTCTCGCAGCGGTCGCTCAAGCGGATGCTCGCGTACAGCTCGATCGCGCACGCCGGGTACATGCTGGTGGCGGTGTGGACCGGAAGCCAGGCGGGTGCCGGCTCGGTGCTGCTGTATCTCCTGGCCTACGGATTGACCACCCTCGCCAGCTTCGGATTCCTGACGGCGCTCGGACGGGGCGGGGAACGGGACGTGACCTACGACGACATCGCGGGCCTCGCTGCCACGCGTCCGGGCATCGCCCTCGGGCTCAGTGTCTGCATGCTCTCGCTGCTCGGCTTCCCGGGGACGGTGGGTTTCATCGGCAAGTGGTACATCCTGACGGCCACGGTCGCCGAGAACCAGATGATCCTGCCGGTCATCCTGGTGCTCACCAGCGTCGTGTCGGCGGGTTATTATCTGCCGGTGATCATGGCGATGTACATGCGGTCCGCCCCGAGCGCGGATCGGCACTCGACGGTGGCCCTGAGCCCCACGGCGGCGGGCGCGATCGTCCTCTCCGTCGTGGTCGTCCTCCTGCTCGGAGTCTGGCCCCGGAGCGTGCTTCAGGTCGCCGGCTCGAGCGCACGGACCCTGACCCAGACCGCGCTGCCCATGGCCGGCCGGTGAGCCGCCGCCCGACGGGAGCCCCGTGAACGTCCCGAAGTCCATCTTTCGGCAGTACGACGTCCGAGGTCTGGTCGACAGCCAGCTCACCCCGGAGTTCGCCCGCGCCCTTGGCCGCGCCTTCGCGACTGTCGCATGGGACCGGACGGGTCGTGCGCCCACCATCGCGGTCGGTCGCGACAACCGACCGTCGGGTCCCGCGCTGTCGCAGGGCGTGCGGCAGGGCATCACCGATGCCGGCGGCACCGCGGTGGACGTCGGGACCCTGCCGACCCCCGCGCTCTACTTCGCGGTCTCCGCGCTGGAAACCGACGCCGGCGTGCAGGTCACCGGGTCGCACAATCCACCCGAGTTCAACGGGTTCAAGATGGTGCTGGCGGGAGAGGCCTTTCACGGTGACGACATTCTCGGCCTGTGGGAGATCATCGTGGCCGAGCGGTGGCGCAGCGCTCGCGGGAGCGAGACCACCGACAGCTCAGTGCTCCAGCGCTATCGCGAGGCGATCGTCGCGCGGCACAAGCTGGAGCGCCGGGTCAGGGTCGTGGCCGACTGCGGCAACGGCGTGGGGAGCGTGATCGCCGTCTCCACGCTCGAGGCGCTGGGCGCGGAGGTGACGCCTCTCTTCTGCGAGTCGGACGGCACCTTCCCCAACCACCACCCCGATCCCACCGTCCCCGAGAACCTCGCGGATCTCCAGGCCGCCGTCCGCCGCACGGGTGCCGAGCTGGGCATCGCCTTCGACGGTGACGCGGACCGGATCGGGGCGGTGGACGAGTCCGGCGAGATCATCTGGGGCGACCAGCTGCTGGTCATCTTCGGCCGTGACGCGGTGCGGCGGTACGGGCCGGGCACGCCGGTCATCTTCGACGTCAAGTGCTCCGAGGTGCTCCCCACGGCCCTCCGGCAAGCCGGCGCCGAGCCGGTGATGTGGAAGACCGGCCACTCACTCATCAAGTCCAAGATGAAGGAGTTGCACGCGCCGCTCGCGGGCGAGATGAGCGGGCACATGTTCTTCGGCGGCGACTACTTCGGATTCGACGACGCGATCTTCGCCGCCGCCCGGCTGCTGGAGATCGTGAGCCGGAAGCCGTTCGGGCTCGCCACCCACTTGGCCGATCTGCCGAAGACCTTCGCCACGCCCGAGATGCGCGTGGACGCGCCGGAGGAGGAGAAGTTCGCCATCGTCGAGCGCGCGGCGAAGCATTTCACGGCCCTCTATCCCGTCAACACCATCGATGGGGTACGCATCACCTTCCCCAAGGGCTGGGGCCTTGTCCGCGCCTCGAACACCCAGGCGATTCTCGTGCTTCGGTTCGAGGCGACCGATTCGGCCGCGTTGGACGCGTACCGCGGCGAGGTGGTCGGGTGGCTCGCCGGGCAGGGCGTTCGCGCGTAGCGCCGTGAACCGTCGCGGCCGACGGCTGATCGCCGCGATCGCCGGAGTGGTCGGCCTGCTGTTCCTGGGCCGATGGGTGGCCGGACTCCTCGCCGACCGCTGGTGGGCCGAGCAGGTGTCGCCTGCCGCCATCGCCTTCCTCACCGACTGGCACATCCTCCGCCTCACGTTGGACCTCGCCGGCTTCCTGCTCGCGTCCGCCTGGTTCATCGGTCATCTGCTCATCGTCTATCGCGCCGTCGGGTCGGTCCAGGTGCGCCGCCATGTCGCCAATCTCGAGTTCCGGGAGGCGCTGACCCCCGGCATTCTCCTCGCGATCGCCGTCGGCGGCGGTGCCCTGTTGGGTCTCCTCGTCGGTACCGGCGGCGGCGACCGCTGGCAACCGGTCGCGCTGGCATGGCAGGGAGTCAGCTACGGCATCGGCGATCCGCTGCTGCAGAACGATGCCGGGCTCTATGTCGCGCAGCTCCCGGTGTGGCGTCTGGCGCACGGCTTCGCGCTGCTCCTGGTGGTCCTCGCGCTGGGGATCGTATTCGGTCTGTATGCTCTGGTGGGCGCCGTCCGCTGGCTCGAAGGCCGCCCGGCGATCAACGATCACGCGCGGTCGCACCTCGGCTGGCTGTTGACCGCGCTCGCACTCTCCCTGGTGTGGGGCTACAGCCTGGAGCGCTACGAGCTGGTGGCGGGATTGGGCCGCCCGGTGGACCTCGCGGCCTGGCGGGCCACCTCGCTTGTCTCCCCGCTGCTGGTCGGTGTCGCCCTCGCCACCGCGGCGCTGAGCGCCACCTGGGCCATCCGTCCACGACATGCACTGGCCGCGGCAGGGTGGATCGTCCTGTCGTTCGCCTCGCTCGTCGGACACTGGATGGTTCCTCCGGCCATGGAGGGAGACGGCGAGCCGGCCGCGTCCGCGGTGATCAGGGACCGACTCAACCGGGCCGCCTATGGGCTCGAGACACTCTCGGAGAAACGGCAGACGCCGCGCGGCGCGCCCGCACCGCCATCGGTGCCGTCGCTCTGGAATGTCGAGTCGGTCGGCAAGGTCGCCGCGGCGGACTCGAGCGAGGTCCTGGCGGTGAATCCATCGGTCCTGTCGGTCCGCGGAAGCCCGCGGCCGGTCTGGTTGGTGGTGCGCGGCTCGGCCACCGGGAGGACGACGGTATCGGCAATCGCCGACGACCGAGTCGGCTCCCAGGGGCAACCGCTGTTCTATTCGCCGAGCGACACGATTCCGGAGCCGGATCGGGCGCTCTATCTGGAGCTCGGCCCGGAAAGCTATCGGCCGGATGCGGCAGCCTACCGCATCGGAACCGCCGAGCGGCGGGGCATCCAGGTGGGCGGGTGGCCGAGGCGGCTGCTCCTCGCGTGGGCGCTGCAGGCCGGCGGCCTGCTGCGCCACGTGCCCCCACAGGCAAAGGTGGACTGGCGCCTTTCTCCCGCGGAGCGCCTGGCGGCGCTGGCGCCCTTCGCGCGCTGGGGCGAGCCGGCCCCCCGACTGGCGAACCGGGGCCTGGTCTGGCTGGTGGACGGGTACCTCGCTCCGCGCACGTTTCCCCTCAGTACACGGCTCACGTGGCGCGGCCGAGAGGTCGGCTCACTCCAGGCCGGCTTCCTTGGCACGGTGGACGCCTCGACCGGCGCGACCCGCGTCTACCTTCGCCCCGGCGCAAACGCCCTCGCCGCCGCCTGGGCCGCTGTGGCCAGCGGGTTGGTGGAGCCGGCCTCCGCGATTCCCGAGGCCATCCTGCAGGCGGCGCCATATCCGGTCGAGCTCTTCCAGGTCCAGGCGAGCTACGTCGAACAGCGGCTCTCCGATATCGGCAGCCTGGGCGGCCCCCCCGGATCGCGCAGACCAGAGGTGCCGGCCACGGACATCGCCTGGAGCGCCGACACCGCGGGCCCGGTCCGCGTGGCGGTGTACGAAAAGGCCACCGACCGACTGCTCGGCGCGGTACTCACCGGAGTTCGGTCCGGCTCGGGGGACGAGTTGCGTCTGACGCATTTCGATTCCACCACCGCGCTGCAGACGCGGGCGGGCCTGGAGAGTCGGTGGGGCAGGTTCGCATCCTACGATGCGCTCGGCGACTCGATCGGCGACGACGGCGGGAAACTCGAGCGGGGACCGGTCCGGATCGATCTGACGGACGGGGGCGTCGTCGCCTACCAGTCGCACTTTGCCGTGCATCCGCGCCGCGGGGTGGTTCTCTCCTGGGTGAGCGTGGCCGCGCGCGGCGACCGCCTCGGCGCGGGGCGCACCCTGCCGGAAGCGTGGAACAATCTGCTGGGCGCGTCGGTGCCGTCCATCGCGGGGACGGCCCAGGCGACCCGTCTGGACGAGGCGCGGCGGTGGGTCGAGCGCGCGGATTCCGCGCTCCGCACCGGCGACTGGACCGTCTTCGGTCAGGCATGGCGCGGGCTGCGCGACGCACTCGGCCTTCCCGCGGACACGGTGGGCCGATGAGCTTGCTCGCCTCTAGAGCAAGGACTAGCTTGCAGCGCGTTTTCGGGGGGCGGATCGCGTGAGCACAGCGGTGCTCGCACTCGGCGGCAACGCGCTGTCACGCGCCGACGAGCCGGCGACGATCGCGAATCAGTTCCGCCGGGCGCGCGAGAGCATGGCGGCAGTGGTCACGCTGGCGCGACAGGGATGGCGGATCGTGATCGTGCACGGGAACGGCCCCCAGGTGGGCGACTCCCTCGTCCGCAATGAAGTCGCGCGTCGCGTGGTCGAGCCGCTTCCACTCGGTGTCCTGGTGGCAGAGACGGCCGGCTGGATCGGCTACATGCTCCAGCAGACGCTGCAGAACGCGCTCGCGTCGGGCCAGGTTCGCCGACCGGTCGTCACCCTGGTGACCCAGACCCTGGTGGACCGATTCGATCCCGCGCTCGGCATGCCGACGAAGCCGATCGGCCAGCCGCTGTCCGAGGCGGAAGCGACGCTGCTGACCGAGGCGGGACGAGCCGTCGCGCGGGACGGCTCGGGCGCGTGGCGGCGGATGACGACGAGCCCGACGCCACTCGCCGTGGTCGAGTTCCCACTGGTGCGGACGCTTCTCGACGAGGGCGTCATCGTGATCGCCGCGGGAGGCGGAGGGCCGCCGGTCTACGACGATCCGCTGCTGGGTCTCGAGGGCGTGGACGCGGTGGTGGACAAGGACCGCGTCGCGGCGGTGTTCGCGAGGCAGCTCGAGGCCGACGTGCTGATGATCCTGACAAACGTGGACGCGGTCTACGAGGGATGGGACACACCGTCGGCCCGGCCGATCCGCCGCATGACGGTGACGCGGGCGGATGAGATGATCGCGGCCGGCGCGTTCGACGCCGGCGGCATGCGGCCCAAGGTCGAAGCGGCCGCGGCATTCGCCCGGGGCGGCGAAGGTCGGGCGATCATCGCCCATATGGGCTCAGGACCGGCCGCCCTCGAGGGCGTGGCCGGCACCACGATCGTGAGGGATGCGTGAACCTGCACGAGTACCAGGCGCGAACGCTGCTCAAGGCCGCCGGCATCGCCATGTCGGAAGGCGACGTGGCCTCCACGCCCACCGAGGTAGAGGCCATCGCGCGCCGGATCGGGGGCACCGTCGTCATCAAGGCCCAGGTCCACTCCGGAGGCCGGGGCAAGGCCGGCGGCGTGAAGCTGGCGCGCAACCCCGCCGAGGCGGCGGACGAGGCGTCCCAGATACTGGGCATGACGATCAAGGGACTGACGGTCCACAAGGTGCTGGTGGTCCCGGCCGCGGAGATCGTGACCGAGAGCTACGTCGGCCTCATCATGGACCGCGAGACGCAGCAGCCGGTGTTCATGGTCAGCTCGGCCGGCGGCGTGGACATCGAGGAGGTGGCGGCCAAGACGCCGGACAAGATCGTGCGCTTGCCGGTGGACCCCACGTTCGGCCTCTTCCCGCATCAGGCGCTCTCGCTCGCGTTCATGCTGTACCGGGATTTCGCGCAGGTGAAAGCCGCGGCCAAGATGATGGAGCAGCTGTACCGGGCCTTCATCGATAACGGTGCGTCGCTCGCCGAGATCAACCCGCTGGTCACCACCCCCGACGGCAAGGTGCTGGCGCTCGACGCCAAGATCGTCATCGACGACAACGAGCTCTTCTGGCGTCCGGATCTCGGCGTGCTGCGCGACGACTCGGCCGAGGAGCCGAGCGAGGCCGCGGCCCGCCGCGCCAACCTGTCGTTCATCAAGCTCGATGGCGACGTGGGATGTGTGGTCAACGGCGCCGGACTCGCCATGGCGACGATGGACCTGGTCAAGTACTACGGCGGGGAGCCGGCCAACTTCCTCGATATCGGCGGCAGCTCGAGCCCGGAGAAGGTCATCAACGCGCTCAAGATCATCACCGCCGACCCGCACGTGAAGGCGATCCTCTTCAACATCTTTGGCGGGATCACCCGGACCGATGACGTGGCCAACGGCATCGTCGCCGCCACCCGTCAGTTCAAGGTGAACGTGCCGATCGTCATCCGTCTCACCGGCACCAATGAGACCGAGGCCATCCGGATCCTCAATGAGGTCGGCATGCCCGCCTTGAGCGACATGGACGAAGCGGTGCAGCGGGTGGTGCAGCTGGCGCGGGAGGGCGCGTGAGCATCTTCGCCGACGCCGGGACCCGCCTCGTCATCCAAGGGATCACCGGTCGCGAGGGATCCTTTCACGCCCGCCAGATGATCGAGTACGGCACCGACGTCGTAGCGGGCGTCACGCCGGGGAAGGGTGGGCAGACGTTCGAAGGCAAGGTGCCGGTGTTCAACACCGTCGCCGACGCCGTGAAGGCGACCCAGGCGAACACGACCGTCATCTACGTGCCGCCGATGGGCGCGGCCGCCGCCGTGATCGAGGCGGCTGACGCGGGAATCCCGCTGGTGGTGTGCATCACCGAGGGCATTCCAGTCCTGCACATGAGCCGGGCCATGCCGTTCGTCCGGAGCCGAGGAGTCCGGCTGATCGGGCCCAATTGCCCGGGGCTGATCACGCCGGGCGGGCGCGCCAAGATCGGGATCATCCCCGGCAACATCTGCTCGCCCGGGCGGGTCGGTCTGGTGTCCCGCAGCGGCACCCTGACCTACGAGGTGGTGAACCATCTCACGCGGAACGGCATCGGCCAAAGTACGTGCGTCGGGATCGGCGGAGATCCCATCATCGGGACCAACTTCATCGACTGCCTCGCCGCCTTTCAGGACGACCCGGAGACCGACGCGATCGTCATGATCGGCGAGATCGGCGGCACCGATGAGCAGAACGCCGCGGCGTTCGTGAAGGCCAAGGTCACCAAGCCGGTGGTCGGATTCATCGCGGGTCAGACGGCACCCAAGGGCAGGCGGATGGGTCACGCGGGCGCCATCATCTCGGGCTCGTCCGGCACCGCGGAAGAGAAGCTGGCGGCCTTCGAGAGGGCCGGCATCTCCATCATGCGCAGGCCGATCGACGTGGTCGACCTGCTGAAGGCGAAGCCCCGCGGCAAGACCGCGAAGAAGTAGCCACTCGTTCAGGAGATCCGCTTGGCATCACACACGCTCACGCTCGGCATCGTCAAGCCGGACGCCGTCGCCGGGAACAAGGCAGGCAAGATCGTCGCCCATCTGGAGCAGGCGGGCTTCGCGTTGCGCGCCGCCCGGCTCACCCGCCTGACGACCGCTCAGGCAGGCGCCTTCTATGAGGTGCACCGGGGTCGCCCGTTCTACGAGGAGCTGGTCCAATTCATGACCAGCGGCCCCTGCCTCCCCATGGCGCTCGAGCGCGAGGACGCGGTCGCGCATCTCCGTACGGTCATCGGCGCGACCGATCCGGCGGAGGCCGCGGCCGGAACGATCCGGAAGCTCTACGCCGAATCCAAGGGACGGAACGCAATTCACGCCTCCGACAGCCAGGAGAACGCCGATCGGGAAGTCCGCTTCTTCTTCAGCGAGGGCGAGGTGGCGGGACTCTGGTCGTAGGTTGCTTCAAGTGGTTGTCCCAGTTAGGTTAAGCGGCTATGCTGCGCGTGGACATTCGGGACCTCCAGCGGGGGCCTGTCCGGACGGTGGGCGAGCTGCCGCCCGAGGATCCGACGTTCGAAGGGCTCGGCCTCGACCTGGTCGGTCCGGTGACGGTCGAGGGCCAGCTGCAAGCGACAGGGGACGGCGAGTACCTCTGGCGCGGTGACCTCCACGGAGCGGTGCGGGGGGAATGCCGGCGCTGCCTGATCGAGGTCATCGACGAGGTGGACGTCGCGGTGAATGCGGCCGTCTTCAGCTCCGACCCCGATGCGGTCGACGACCCCGATTTCTATCCCCTACCGGAACGTGCGGGCGCGGTGGACGTCGCGGCGGTGGTTCGGGAGGAGCTGGCCCTGGCCGCCCAGGCGCATCTGCTGCTCTGCCGGGACGATTGCGCGGGGCTCTGCCCCACGTGTGGGGCCGATTTGAACGCGGGGCCGTGCGCCTGTCACACTCCCGCCGAACCAGTCTGAGGGTCACATGGCAGTTCCGAAGCGCCGAACCTCGAAGATGAAGAAGCGTCTGCGCCGGGGCCATCACACGGCCGCCGGCATTCGGACCCAGGCGTGTCCGCGGTGCAGCTCGCCTAAGCTGCCACACCGGGTCTGCGATTCCTGCGGCTATTACGGCGGCAAGAAGCGGGTCGAGGTCGAGGACGCCTGAGCGTGATTCGCGTCGCGCTGGACGCGATGGGCGGGGACAGCGCTCCGCGGGCCGAAATCGCGGGGATGGTGGAAGCCCTCAAGGAGCTGCCTGACGGGTTCCTGATCCAGCTGGTGGGTCGCACGAGCGCGATCGAAGCGGAGCTGGCGCGCCACCCCGGCCTGAATCGGGATCGGCTCGAGCTGCACGAAGCCCCCGACGTCATCGGCATGAGCGAGAAGCCGCTCCAGGCGGTCCGGAGGAAGCCGAAGTCGAGCCTGGTGGTCGGACTGAGTCTGCAGCGCGACGGCCGCTCCGACGCCTTCATCTCCGCGGGCAACACCGGCGCGATGCTCGCCGGCTCCACCATGCTCCTCGGGCTTCACGACGGCGTCGATCGCGCCACCGTGGCCACGCTGTTCCCCACTGGATCCGACCCCGTCCTGGTTCTCGATGGCGGCGCGAACCTCGACTGCTCCCCCCGGGAGCTGCTCGGCTTCGCCTACCTCGGCACCGTCTACATGCGCGATCTCATGGGACGGCCGAACCCGGTCGTCGGCCTCCTCAACATCGGTGAGGAAGAAGAGAAGGGCACCGCCATCGTGCGCGAGGCGCACCAGCTGCTCAAGCAGGCTCCCCGGATCAACTACGCGGGCAACATCGAGGGCCGGGACATTCTCCCGGGGCCCCAGCAGCGCATCCCGATCGACGTCGTCGTCTGCGACGGCTTCGTCGGCAACGTGGTACTCAAATTCTACGAATCCTCGGCCCGGGTCTTCGTCGGCCTGCTGAAAGAGCGGATTCCCGACGTATTCGACCGGCCGGAGATGGCCGATCTCAACCGGATCCTCGACTACTCCACCTACGGTGGGGCGCCACTGCTCGGCGTGAAGGGCGTGTCGATCGTGGGTCACGGCGCGTCCAGCCCGAACGCCATCAAGAATGCCATCCGGGTGGCGGTGCAGGCGGCCAGTGCCGGCTTGAGCCAACACATCGGCGCCGAGTTCGCGCAGCAGACGGCGGCTCCGGCGTGATCCCACGTCCCTTCGCCGAGCTCGCCAGCGTCGGCACGGCCGTTCCTGAAGGGGTCCTCACCAACCACGACCTCATGCGGACGCTCGACACCACGGACGAGTGGATCGTCGAGCGTACCGGCATACGCGAGCGCCGGATCGCCCGCCAGGACGAGAGCGTCGCCATGCTGAGCTGCACGGCGGCGGAGATTGCGCTGGAGCGCGCCGGCGTCACGGCGGCCGACCTCGACAGCATCGTGCTGGCGACCGCGAGCCCCGACCGTCTCCTGCCGTCCACCGCGTGCGACCTGCAGGCGCTGCTCGGCGCCGACCACGCCGCGGCGTTCGACATCGGGGCCGCGTGTCCCGGCTACCTCTACGCCCTCACCGTGGCCGAAGGGCTGATCGCCTCGGGGCAGAGCCGCACCGTGCTGGTGGTCGGGGCGGAGAAGCTGTCCACCATCACCGACTTCACCGACCGCTCGACCGCCATCCTCTTCGGCGACGGGGCAGGAGCATCGGTCGTGCGCCGGTCGTCGGCGCCGGGACGGGGACTGCTCTCGACCTTTCTCAAGTCGGATGGGCGCCTGGCGCCGCTGCTCTACCGCCCCGGAGGCGGTTCGTCCGACCCGATCAGCGAGAAGGTGGTCTGCGACCGGTCGCATTTCATGAAGATGGCGGGCCGGGAGGTGTTCAAGGCGGCCGTCCTCGCCATGGCGGAGGCATGCGACGAGGCCCTCAAGCGGGCGGGCGTCACCGCCGATCAGATCGACCTCCTGATTCCACACCAAGCCAACCTCCGGATCATCGACGCCACCGCGAAGCACGCGGGCATCCCGATGTCGAAGGTGATGGTCAACCTGGACCGCTACGGGAACACCTCGTCCGCGTCCATTCCGCTCGCCCTCGACCAGGCGGTGGCCGAAGGACGGGTAGGGCCGGGCTCGCTGGTGCTGCTGGTGGCCTTCGGCGCCGGCTTCACCTGGGGAAGCGCCGTCGTCCGGTGGTGACGGTGCTGATGTGTCCGGGCCAGGGCGCGCAGCGCGTCGGCATGGGGAAGGATCTCGCCGAACGCTTTCCACAGGCGCGCGACACGTTCGGGGCGATCGACGAGACGCTCGGCGTGCCCCTCTCCCGAATCATGTGGCAGGGGCCCGAGGACGAGTTGACGCTCACCCACAACGCGCAGCCGGCGATTCTCGCCCATACCGCGGCGGTGCTCGCGGTCGTGGGCGAGCGGATCGGATCGGTGTCGGCCGCGGCGGGGCACAGCCTCGGAGAGTACAGCGCGCATGTGGCCGCCCGCGCACTCACGGTGACCGACGGCGCGCGGCTCGTCCGCCGGCGCGGCGAGCTCATGCTGGCCGCCGGCCAGGCTCGGCCCGGCGCCATGGCGGCCGTGCTCGGCCTCGCGACCGCCGAGGTCGAACGCGCCTGCAACGGCGCCTCGGATGAGCGCGGCGTCGCGGTCGCGGCCAATCTCAATGCTCCGGACCAGACCGTCATCTCGGGCGATCCCGAGGCCGTCGCCGCCGCCGGCGAGGACTGCAAGGCCCGCGGCGCCAAGCGCGTCATCGCTCTGAAGGTGAGCGGCGCGTTCCACTCCCCGCTCATGGCGCCGTCGGTGGACGGCCTTCGCGAGGCGCTCGCGGCGGTGACGTTCGCCGACCCGGAGTTCCCGGTGATCGCCAACGCCAGCGGGGCCGCGGTGCGCACCGGTCTCGACGCCAAGCGACTGCTCGCGGATCAGCTCACCGCGCCCGTGCGTTGGGTCGCGTGCATGCGCGCGGCCGCGGACTTGGCGCCCGGCGCGACGTTCGTCGAGGTGGGGCCCGGTGCCGTGCTCGCGGGCCTGCTCAAGCGCATCGTCCCCGATGCGCGGGCGGTGACGCTCGGGACGGCGGATGAGGTGGAGAAGTTCCTCGCATGAGCTCCGGTCCGCTCGATCTCACCGGCAAGGTCGCGTTGGTGACCGGCAGCACGCGCGGCATCGGGCTCGCGATCGCGCGGGCTTATCACGGCGCCGGTGCCAAGGTGGCCATCGTCGGGCGGGAGGCGGAGAGGGCCCGTGCCGTTGCGGCGGAGCTCGGCGACCGCACGATCGGGGTCGGCTGCGACGTCGCGCACGGCGACCAGGTCGAGGCGGCGTTGACGGCGGTCGAAGCCGGCCTCGGACCGATCGATATCCTGGTGAACAATGCGGGGCTCACCCGGGACAACATCCTGCTCCGGCTCACCGAGGCGGACTGGGACGCGGTGCTCGACGCCAATCTGAAGGGCGCCTTTCACACCACGCGCCTCGCGATCAAGGGGATGATGAAGCGGCGGAGCGGCCGCATCATCAACGTGACGAGCATCGTCGGACTGGTCGGGAACAAGGGCCAGGCCAACTACGCCGCCAGCAAGGCGGGCCTGATCGGCTTCACCAAGTCCGTAGCGAAGGAGTATGCCGGCCGCGGTATCCTGGCGAACTGCATCGCCCCGGGATACATCGAGACCGACATGACCAGCGGCTTGCCCGATGCCGCCAAGGCCACATTATTACAGGACATCGCGTTGGGGCGCCTGGGTCGGCCCGAGGACGTGGCCGGTGCGGCCCTGTTTCTCGCCTCCGATCTCGCCGCTTACATCACCGGCCAGGTCTTGGTGGTCGACGGCGGTATGGTCATCTGAGTGAGCTTGAATCTCCAATCGAGGATCACATGAGCAACGTCGAAGAGAAGGTCAAGGACATCATCGTCGAGGAGCTGGGCGTGGAACGGGAGAAGCTGACCGGCGAAGCGAGCTTCATGGAGGATCTCGGCGCGGACAGCCTTGACACCGTCGAGCTGGTCATGGCCTTCGAGAAGGAATTCGACATCGACATCCCCGACGAGGACGCGGAAAAGCTGCGCACGGTGGGCGACGCGATGAACTACCTGCACGAGAAGATCGGGAAGTAGCTTGACGAAACGTGTCGTCGTCACCGGCCTCGGGCTGGTGACTCCGGTCGGGAATGACGTCGACTCCACCTGGTCCGCGCTGCTCGCGGGCACGCCCGGCGCCGCCCCGATCAAGAAGTTCGACCCCGCGCAGCTCTCCGTCCGCTTCGCGTGCGAGGTCAAGGGCTTCGACCCGCTGCAGTACATCGACCGGAAGGAAGCGCGAAGGTACGATCTCTTCGCGCAGTTTGCCCTGGCGGCGGCGCACCAGGCGGTCACCCAGGCGGGGCTCGATCGCGACGTGCCGGCCCCCGACCGCACCGGTGTCGTCATCGGGAGCGGGATCGGCGGCATGCAGACGTACGAGGAGAACTGCCGGGCGTACATCACCAAGGGCCCCGACCGGGTGTCCCCGTTCTTCGTCCCGATGTTCATCCCCGACATCGCCGCCGGCCTGGTGTCCATCCGGTACGGCCTCAAGGGACCCAACTTCGCCACCGTCTCGGCCTGCGCCTCGTCGGCGCATGCGATCGGCGAGTCGCTCAACCTCATCCGTCACGGCATGGCCGACGCCATGGTCACCGGCGGGGCCGAGGCCTCGATCACCGGACTGACCGTCGCCGCCTTCTCCAACATGAAGGCCCTGTCGGCGCGCAACGACAGCCCGGAGACGGCCAGTCGTCCGTTCGACCGCGACCGCGACGGGTTCGTGCTGGCCGACGGCGGCGCCATCGTGGTGCTCGAGAGCCTCGAGCACGCGGAGCGACGCGGGGCCACGATCCTGGGCGAGGTGCTCGGCTACGGTGCGAGCGGCGACGCCTACCACATCACCTCGCCGGCCGAGCACGGCGAAGGCGCCCAGCGCGCGATGCGGGCCTGCCTCGCCGACGGCAAGGTCGAGCCCACGCGCGTGAATTACATCAACGCCCACGGCACCTCCACTCAGCAGGGCGACGTGGCCGAGACCGAGGCGGTCAAGGCGGTGTTCGGCGACCACGCGCGGCAGCTCGTTTTCGGCTCGACCAAGTCGATGACCGGCCACCTGCTCGGCGCCGCCGGCGCGCTCGAGTTCGGCGTCAGCCTCCTGGTCACGACCTGCGGTGTGATCCCCCCGACGATCAACCAGTTCACGCCCGACCCCGAGTGCGATCTCGACTGCGCCCCCAACCACAAGATCGACCGCATGGTGGATGTCGCAGTCTCCAATTCCTTCGGCTTCGGCGGACACAACGTCTCGTTGGCCGTGAGCGCCTTCCGGGCCTGAGTCGCGCGCTGGCACGCGGCGCCGCCACCGGTGTACATTCCGACATCGTTACCTCCGCAGCCGCAAGGAGATAGGATGTCCGGCACCATCGATGGCGGCCGTCTGCGCGACCCCGTGCTGCGCCCCATCGCCGACAAGGTTGTGGCGGGGCAGCGTCTGACGCCCGGGGAGGGCGTGGCGCTCTACGGCACGACCGACCTCCTCGGGCTCGGCACCCTCGCGGATTTCGCCAATCGCCGCCGCAACGGCGACCGGGTGTTCTTCTCCGCCAACCAGCACATCAATCCCACCAACGTCTGCATCCTCCGGAACACGTGCGTGTTCTGTTCCTTCGCACGGATGCCCAAGGAGGACGGTTCCTACACCCGGTCGCTGGAGGAAGTGTTTCACGAGGCGGAGCAGGCGCGCGGCACGCCGACGCGCGAGTTCCACATCGTCGGCGGCCTGCACCCCAAGCTCCGGCTCTCCTACTACACGGACATGATCCGCGGACTCAAGGAGCGCCATCCGCAGGTGCACATCAAGGCGCTGACCGCGGTCGAGATCGCCCACCTGGCGCGCATCGAGAAGATCTCCGAGCGCGAGGTGCTGCAGGCCATGAAGGGGGCCGGCCTCACCAGCCTGCCCGGAGGCGGCGCCGAGGTGTTCAGCACCGCGGTCCGCGCCACGATCGCCGAGCGGAAGCTGACCGGCGAGGAGTGGCTCCGCGTGCACCGCGTGGCCCACGAGCTCGGGATCCCCACCAACTGCACCATGCTCTACGGTCACGTGGAGACCGCCGAGGATCGGATCGCCCATCTCTCCCAGCTCCGCGCACTGCAGGACGACACCGATGGATTCCTGACTTACATCCCGCTGGCCTATCACCCCGACCACAACGAGCTGGGTGAGGAGATGGGCCGGGTCGGCACTGCCACCACCGGCTACGAGGATCTCAAGAACATCGCGGTCGCTCGACTCTTCCTCGACAATATTCCGCACGTGAAGACGCACTGGCCGATGGTCACACCGTTTCTCTCGCAGATCGCGCTCGACTTCGGGTGCGACGACGTCGAGGGCACCGTGGTGTACGAGCGGATCTACCACGAGGCAGGCGCGCTCACGGACATGCACTTGCCGTATCACGAGCTGGTGCGGCTCATCCGCGGAGCGGGGAAGCGGCCGGAGGAGCGAGACAGCCTCTACCGGACCGTGCGCGACCAGTTCGATGATCCTCCCCCCGAGCCCTCGCTGCGGCGGGGCTCGGCGCTGCCGGTGGTCCACGCGGCATGAAGCTGGGCCGGATCCCCTGGATCAACTGCTATCCCGTCTACGCGGCCATCGACCGGGGGCTGGTGTCCGTGCCCGCAGACCTGGTGAGCGGCACGGCCTCCGAGCTGAACGACCTGCTCGCGGCGGGTGAGCTCCAGGTGAGCGTGGTCTCGGCGGTGGAGTATGCCCGGAACGCGGTGGAGTACCATCTCCTCCCCGACCTGGCGATCACCTGCGACGGGCCGGTCCACAGCGTCGCGCTGTTCAGCCGCCGGCCTCCGACGGAGCTCGACGGACGCACGATCCTGATCACGGCCTCGTCCCGGACGAGCGTTCTGCTGCTCGAGCTGCTCTGTCGCCACCGCTGGGGCGTGCGACCGCATTTCGTCTCCGCGCGAGCCGAGGCACCCGACCTGGCCGGTCTCGAGGGGCTGCCGCATGAGGCGGTGCTGGTGATCGGGGACGCGGCCCTCCTGTTGGCGGCGCAGTCGCGGTATCCCGTGCGTGTGGACCTCGGCGCGGCGTGGAAGGAATGGACGGGGTTGCCGTTCGTCTTCGCCGTATGGGCGGCGAGGCGCGACGCTCGAGCCGAGGGGGTCAAAGCGGTGCATCGGGGGCTGCTCGAGTCGCGTGCGTGGGGATTGGCGCACCTGGACCAGCTGGCCGCGGAAGCGCACCGCCGAACCGGGGTAGGCGAGGCGGCCTGCCGCGCCTATCTCGGCGACCTGGACTATGCGCTGTCGTACCGGCACCTCGCCGGCCTCACCGATTTCTTCGGCCGGCTCGCCGCGGAGGGCCTGGTGCCGGATGGCTCCCTGTCGTTCATCACCGCGGCCTGATCGCTCTGGCGGCGTCCAGCTAAAAGGTTGTAACAATGACGGTTGTAGACCGCACTTCAAGTGAATTCAAGGAGTATCTCGACCTCTATCAGCGGGCGCCGCTGCTGGAGCTCGGGCAGCTCGCGGACGCCGAGCGATGGCGGCTGCACCCCGAGCGGGTGATCACCTACATCATCGATCGCAACATCAACTACACCAATGTCTGCGTAGCGGACTGCGGGTTCTGCGCGTTCTATCGCCGGCCCCGCCACACCGAAGGGTACGTGCTGAGTTACGAGCAGATCGGGGCGAAGATCGACGAGTGCAAGGCGATTGGCGGCGTACAGATCCTGCTCCAGGGTGGGCACAATCCCTACATCCCCTTCGAGTGGTATCTCGAGCTGATGCGCTACATCAAGCGGCACCACCCGATTCACATCCACGGCTTCTCCCCCAGCGAGGTGGTCTTCTTCAGCGAGCGGTTCGGCCTCCCGGTGGCCGAGGTCGTGCGCCAGCTCCGGGAGGCCGGCCTCGACAGCATTCCCGGCGGCGGAGGGGAGATCCTGGTGGACGAGATCCGCGAGCGGGTGGCCAAGAAGAAGGCGCAGACCGAAGAGTGGCTCGGCGTCCAGGAGGAGGCACACCGGCAGGGGATGAAGACCTCGGTGACCATGATGTATGGGCTGGGAGAGACCGACGCGGATCGCCTCGAGCACCTCTTTCGCGTGCGCGAGGTCCAGGCCCGGACGGGAGGATTCACCGCGTTCATCTGCTGGCCGCTGCAGCCCGAGGGAACGCCGGAGATGTCGCACTACCAGAAGACCGACGCGGTGACCTATCTCCGAACCCTGGCGCTCGCGCGGATCGTCCTGCAGAACGTGCCGAACCTCCAGTCGTCCTGGGTGACCATGGGACACAAGGTGGGACAGGTAGCCCTTCGCTTCGGCGCCAACGACTACGGCAGCCTGATGATGGAGGAGAATGTCGTGTCTGCGGCGGGCACCACCTACCGCACGACCCTCGGCGAGATCGATCGGATCATTCGCGATGCCGGCTACGAGCCTCGCCGGCGGCGGCAGGACTACTCGGTGATCGAGGAGGTCGCCGCGGCATGACCGGCGCGGCGCCGGCGTGCGGTCCATGAGGGTCGGCATCGGCTACGACTCGCACCGCTTCACCGACGGCAGGCCGCTGGTTCTGGCCGGTGTCCGGATTCCGGGCGAGCGTGGCCTCGACGGCCACTCCGACGCCGATGCGGTCGCCCACGCGCTCACGGACGCCATTCTGGGTGCCGCCGCGGCGGGAAACATCGGCCAGCTTTTTCCCGACAACGATCCCCAATGGAAGGACGCCGACTCGATGGAGCTCCTGCGAACGGCGCATGAGCTCGTCCGAGGGCGCGGCTTCGCCTTCGTGCAGGCCGATCTGACCGTCATCACCGAAGCCCCCCGGCTCGCCCCTCATCTCGTCGCCATGGCCGCGTCGCTGGCGGGGAGACTCGGTGTGTCGGCCGGAGCCGTCGGTGTGAAGGCGAAGAGCAATGAAGGGATGGGCTTCATCGGCCGGGGTGAGGGGCTCGCCGTCATCGCCGTGGCGGTGTTGGAGGCCCGCTGATCGAAAGCCTGCTCGCCTGGGTCTCGAATCTCCACCCGGCGGCGGTCTACGGGGTGCTGGCACTGCTCGCCGCCGTGGAGAACGTGGTTCCCCCCGTCCCTTCCGATGCGGCGGTGGGCCTAGGCGCGTTTCTCTCCCACCGCGGACTCACCACGCCGGTCGTTGTCTTCCTCGTCACCTGGATCGCCAATCTCATCGGCGCGGGTCTCGTGTACCTCGCCGCTCACCACTACGGACACCGCCTCTTCGCCGGCCGGACCGGCCGCCGTCTTCTCGCCCCACGGGCGCTGGCAGTGATCGAGCGCGAATACCTCCGCTTCGGCATGACCGGCATCTTCTTCAGCCGCTTCCTCCCGGGCATTCGGGCCGTAGTGCCGCCCTTCGCGGGTCTCGTCCGGCTCGGCGCGGCGCGCACCCTCGTGCCGATGGCGGCGGCGTCCGCCATCTGGTACGGTGGTATCACGCTGCTCGGCTCCCTGATCGGCGCGCAGTGGGAGCGGATCGTCGGCATCCTCAACGGCGTCAACCGCACGATGGGCATACTTGCGGGAGTGCTCATTGTGATCGGCGCGGCCTGGTACGGGATGAGCCGGCGCCGGCGGGCACGAGAGCGGCTCTGGCACGCCACCCGCATGGCGCTCGACCCAGCGGCACCGACATTCCTGCAGGGAACCGACATCGCTGAGGGCTCCGCGAGGGAGGCGGCCGCGTTGCTCGTGCTCGAGCTGGCCTACGCTGACCCGGTGCTCACCCCGGCGGACCGCGATCTGGTGGCCGGTCACCTCCGCGAACGGTGGGGGCTCGGAACCACGCGCCCACTGAATGACCCGGCTCCCGAAGAGGAGCGCCGGACGCGCTTCGCGCTCTACGCCGACCGGCTCCGTCAACGCTTCGGCCGCGCGCAGCGTCTCGAGCTGGTTGAGCGGATGTGGATCGTCGCCTTCGGCGACGGGGCGATCGGAGCTCAGGAGGATCGCCTGATGGCGGTGGCCGCGGAGCTGCTGGGCGTCGGTCCCGCCGAGGTGGCCGAGATCCGGCGCCGGCAGCAGAGCAGGCCGGCACCGTGACGGTCCCGGCGATTCGGGACGAGATCGAGCGCGACTTCTGGCTCGAAGGGTTCCGCGATTTTCTCTCGCTCGAGGCAGGACACAGCTCCAATACCGTCGAGGCCTACCTGCGCGACCTGCGGCGCATGGGCGAGTTCGCCTTCTCCCGCGGCGTCCGCGATCCGGCGCGCGTCGGCCGACCGTTGCTGCGTGACTTCGTCTATCTGCTCAAGGACCTCGGCCTCAGTGCCGCCACGATCCGCCGAGAGGTCTCCGCCATCCGGACCTACTACGCATTCCTTGTGGGCGAGGGACGCGTCGCCGACGATCCCAGCGACAGGCTGGAGACGCCGCGTCGGGGACGGACGCTTCCCCACACGCTCTCGGTGCGCGAGGTGGAGAGTCTGCTGGCGGCCCCGGGCATCGACGATCCGCTCGGCTGGCGTGACCGCGCCCTGCTGGAGCTGGCGTACGGCGCGGGCCTCCGCGTCTCCGAGCTGTGTGGGCTCGTTCTTACCGACCTGCTGCTGCCGGAGAGTCTCGTGCGCGTCCTGGGCAAGGGCGGCAAGCAGCGCCTCGTGCCCCTCGGACGGAAGACCATCGGTGGTGTCTCGGTCTACCTGCACACATTGCGTCCCACACTGGATCGGGGCCACTCGGGCGGACGGGTTCTGCTCAACGCGCGCGGCGAGCCGCTCTCCCGCGTCGGAGCGTGGGGCGTCGTGAAGCGCGCCACCGAGCGCGCCGGCATCCGGAAGCGGGTGACCCCGCACACGCTCCGACATAGCTTCGCCACCCATCTCCTCGAGGGCGGCGCCGATCTTCGCGCGGTGCAGGAGATGCTGGGCCACGCGGACCTTTCGACCACCCAGATCTATACCCATGTGGACCGCGAGTATCTCCGCTCGGTCCACAAGCAGTTCCATCCGCGCGGCTGACTCACGTGATGCGGCTCGCCCTCGGACTTGCCGTGGCCTGCGCCGCGTGCGTCAGGTATGAGCCGCAGCCGATCGACCCGTCGGACCACTCGCTCGAGCTTCGCGCGCGCACGCTGACCGATACCACCGTCCAGTCCACCGTCGCGCGATACGCCGGGCGGCAGGACGGACGTCGCTGGACCGACCGTCAGCTCGCGGTGGTGGGACTCCACTTCCGCACCGACCTTCGTCGTCTCCGCGCCGAGTGGCGGGCCGCGGAGGCCGGCTTGCGACGGGCGGGAGAGCGTCCCCCGGTCGGAGCCCAGGCGGAGGTGGAGCGACGGATAAGCGGACGCGACGAGGGCAGTCCCTGGGTCGTCGGCGTCGGGGGACTGTTCACGATCGACCTGGGCGGGAAGCGTGGTGCCCGGGTCCAGGCGGCTCGGGCTCGCGTCGTGCTGGCCGAGAGCCGGATGCTCGGTGCGGTGTGGGGATCGGTCTCGGAGGCCCGCCGGGCAACCGCCGACCTGGCCCGGGCGATCGGCTCGGCGGCAGACGCCCGGCAAGAGATCCGCCTCCTCGAGCAGGTGGAGACGCTCGAGAGCGCGCGTTATGCCGAGGCGGCGCTCGGTGCATCGGATCTCGCCCGCACGGCGTCCGACGTACAGCGCGCGCGGCTCTCCCTCGCGCAGGCTGAGCGTGACGTGCTGGCGGGTCGGGCGGCCCTCGCCGCGGCGCTGGCGGTTCCGGTGCGAGCAATCGAGGCGATCGAGCCCGAGGTCGGGCCCGTCGGGTGCGATCGTCTCGACTCGATGCCGGTGGATTCCTTCGTGACCAGCGCCGTGAGTCGCCGCCACGAGGTCGGGCTGGCGCTCGGCGAGTACGCGCTGGCCGAGGCGCGCGTCCGTGAAGAGGTAGCCCACCAGATCCCAGACCTCGAGCTCGGCCCAGGCTTCATCTGGGACCAGGGCGTCAACCGCTGGACGCTCGCACTGGCCTTGCCAGCGCTGCTCGGCAGCCGAAACCGCGGCGCCATCCGCGAGGCCGAAGCGGCCCGTGTGGTGGCTGGCCTGGCTGTGGCCGCCGTTCAGGATTCGGTTTTCGCGGACGTTGAGACGGCCATCCAGGGTTGTCGGGGAGCCGCGCTCGAGCTCGCGGCGGCCGACTCCGTCGTGGCCGCGGCCGATCGCTTGTTGCAGCGCGAGCGGGGCGCGTACGAGCGAGGCGAGACTTCGCGCCTCGATCCGGCCCGTGCCGAGCTCCAACAGTTTCGCGCCCTCGAGGCTCGGCGGTCGGCCGAACGGGGCGCGACGCGCGCCGCGCTCGACCTGGCACGAGCGGCAGGTGGTCCGCACGCCGGCGAGGCCTGGCCCGATCCGCGGCAGAACCAAGGCGAGGAGGCGAACCGGTGAGATCCCGCTGGACATTGGTCCTGATGTTCCTGGTCGTGCTCATCGCCGCCTTCCTCCTGACCCGCGGCGATGGCGGGACCGGCGTCAGCGGCGCAGACGACACCGAAGACACCGACGATCCGATCGTGGCGCCGAGCCGAGTCAGCAACGATCAGGGCGAGACCCGCGTCGTGCTCGACAGCGGGGAGATTCGTCGAATCGGGTTGACCACCGCGAAGCTGGAGCCGGCCGCCGCGGAAGCCGGCCAGCGGCTGATGGGGCAGGTGGTGCCCGAGCCCGAGCGGACGGTGACGCTGCGGGCTCCAGTGGCCGGCCGCCTCAATACGGTCGAGGGGCGCCGGTGGCCCGCCCTCGGAGAGATGATGCCTGCCGGGACTGCCGTCGGTCGTGTGTCCGACGCGCAGCCGCTCTCGGTCCCGATCGCTGGCGTCGTGACGCGTGTCGGGGCCAGGCCGGGAGAGATCGTCGAGGCAGGGCAGGTGCTGCTGGAGCTGGCGGACAACAGCCGGCCCGTGGTGCGCGTGTCGTGGCCGGATACCGCCCCCGCGCGCGACCGCGTGACGTTGCTTCCGCCGGGAGGCGCCTCCGTGACGGCCACGCTGATCGGACCGGCGCCGGCGGCGGATCCCCTCACACGCCTACCCGCCTACCTCTACCGGGCGAGAACACCCTGGCCGGGTGCCGTGCCCGGCACGGCGGTAACGGTGTCCGTCCCCCGCGAGGGTCGGATCGAGGGAGCCCTGATTCCCGATGTCGCGGTCGTGCAATGGGAGGGGCTCGCGTGGGCCTACGTCCAGCGCTCCCCGGGAGTGTATGTACGCGTACGCGTGCCCACCGATCGTCCGGCGCGCGGCGGTTGGCTCGCCGGGAGCCCGCTCGAGGCGGGGGACACGGTCGTTGTCGCGGGCGTACAGGAGCTGCTCTCGGAGGAATTCCGCTCGCGGGTAACCGTCGGCGAAGAGTCGGGCGAGTGACGCAGGCGACTCGCCGGTGCTGAACGCGCTGGTCCGTGGCTCCATCCGGCACCGGGTCGTGGTGCTCGGGCTCGCGGCGTCGCTCGTCGTAGTCGGCGCCGGGACGCTGCGACGCGCGCCGCTCGACGTATTCCCCGAGTTCGCACCGCCGCAGGTGTCGATCCAGACCGAGGCGCCGGGGCTCTCCCCGGAGCAGGTCGAGCTCCAGGTCACCAAGCCGATCGAGGATGCGATCAACGGTGTCCAGGGCATCGCCGCCGTGCGATCGCAGTCCATTCAGGGGCTGTCCGTCGTCACCGCCGTCCTCGGCGAGCGGGTGGACATCCACCAGGCGCGCCAGGCGCTCGCCGAGCGGCTCGGCGAGGTGGCGATCCGACTGCCGGGGACGGTGGAGCCACCCGTCCTCACCCCCCTCACGTCGTCGTCCAGCACGGTCCTCGTCGTCGGCATCACGTCGGACTCTCTCGGGCCCATGGAGCAGCGCAGCTTCGTGGACTGGGTGCTCCGACCCCGGCTGTTGGCGGTACCCGGGGTCAGCAAGGTGGCGGTCTTTGGCGGGGAGGTGCGGCAGCTGCAGGTGCAGCTCGACCCCGAGCGGCTGCGACTGCACGGGATCGGGATCACCGAAGTGGCGGACGCGGCTGCACGCTCGACCGGCGTGCGCGGAGGCGGGGTCCTCGACCAGCCGAACCAACGGATCACGGTGCGCACGGAAGGACAGAGCTCGTCGCCCGAGGATCTGGGTGCCACGGTGGTGCGCGAGCGCGAGGGGACGGTTCTGCGCCTCAGCGACCTGGGACGCGTGGTCTACGCGCCGGAGACCCGGTTCGGCGAGGGCGGCGTCAACGGTGAGCGCGGACTGGTAGTCGTCGTCTCCGGCCAGCTCGGCGCCAATACCAAAGTGGTGGCCGCCCGGGTCGAGGCCGCGCTCTCACGGCTCGAGCCGACCATCGCCGCGGCGGGGCTGACGCTGCACCCGAGCCTCTTCCGTCCCTCGGAGTTCATCGACCTGGCCCTCCGCAACATCACCACATCGCTCGTCCTCGGCGCGGGGCTCGTGGCGCTCGTGCTGGTGCTCTTCCTGGCCGACGCGCGCGCCGCCGCGATTTCGTTGACGGCGATCCCGCTCTCGCTCCTCGCGGCCATTCTCGCGCTCGACTACCTCGGCCTCGGCATCAATACCCTGACCCTGGGCGGGCTGGCGATCGCGCTGGGCGAGGTGGTGGACGACGCGATCATCGACGTAGAGAACATCGCCCGCCGCCTGCGGCTCAACCGGCTCCGGCCCGACCCGGCGCCGGTGGCGCGCGTGGTGCTGGATGCGTCGCTCGAGGTGCGGAGCAGCGTCGTGTACGCGACGTTGGTGGTAGCGCTGGTGTTCATCCCGGTCCTGCTGCTCACCGGTGTCCAGGGTGCGCTCTTCCGACCGCTGTCCATGGCCTACATCCTGGCGACATTGGCGTCGCTCGTCGTCGCGCTGACGGTCACGCCGGCCCTCACCCTCCTGCTCCTCGGCGGTAGCGAAGGCCGCGAGACCGAGGCTCCGGTGCTCCGGTGGCTCAAGACCCGATACCGCCAGGGGCTCGCTTGGAGCCTGATGCGTCCCGGCACGGTGGCGGGCGCGGCCGCCCTGATCTGCGTGGCGGCGGCTGTTGTCGTGCCCACCTTCGGCGCCACGTTCCTTCCCGAGTTCCGGGAAGGGCACTACCTCATTCACATGAGTGCCGTGCCCGGCACCTCGCTCGACGAATCCCTGCGGCTGGGGCAGCGTGTCACCCACGCACTGCGGGCCGACCCGCGGGTGCGCTCGGTGGCGCAGCGCATCGGAAGGGCCGAGCTCTCCGAGGACACGTGGGGCACGCACTACACCGAGTTCGAGGTGAGCATCGTCCCGCTGACCGGTGAGGCGGCGAAAACCGTGGAACACGATCTTCGCGGCCTGCTGTCAGGATTTCCCGGCGTGAACTTCGCCATCCGCGGATTTCTCTCCGAGCGGATCGAGGAGACCCTGACCGGATCGACGGCCGAGCTGGTGGTGCGGGTGGTCGGGGACGACCTCGACAGCCTCGATCTCGCCGCGCGCACCGTGGCCGAAGCGGTGTCGGCCGTCCCCGGAGCCACCGACGTCCAGTACGACCCCCCGCCCGTCACGCCCGAGGTCGCCGTCCGCTTGCGGCCGCGCGATGTCGCCGCCTTCGGGCTCCGTCCCGACGAGGTGCTCGGCGCGGTGGAGGCGGCGACCCGCGGCGTGCGCGTGGCCCAGGTCTACGACGGCAACCGGTCGACCGATGTAGTCGTCACGCTGCTGCCCGATCGCCGGGCTCGCCCGGAGGATCTGAGCGGCCTCCCCCTCGTGTCCGATGCCGGCCGAATGGTCGAGTTGCGCCAGGTCGCGGACGTGGCACGGACGACGGGCCGGTCGCTGATCATGCACGTTGGGACGCGGCGCGTGCAGACCGTCACGGCCAACGTCTCGGGAGGCGATACCGAAGGCGCCACCCGCGCGATCGAGCGACGACTGGAACGGGGGAAGCTGCCGTCCGGCGTGTACGCGGAGGTCGGCGGGTCCGGGACCGCACAACGCGAAGCGCGGAGCGAGCTGCTGCGGAACAGCCTGCTGGCCGCCGCCGGCATCGTGATGCTGTTGTGGCTCGCGTTCGGCGAAGCGACTCGGCTGGCACTGGTGCTGGCGAATCTGCCCTTCGCCCTGGTGGGGGGCGTGTTGGCGGTGTTCGTCACCGGCGGGCTCCTCTCGCTGGGCTCCCTCGTCGGCTTCGTCACCCTCTTCGGCATCGCCACGCGCAATGCGGTCATGCTGGTGTCGCACTACGATCATCTGGTCGGACGCGAAGGCGTGGCGTGGGGAGCGGAGGCCGCCACCCGAGGCGCCATTGAGCGGCTCGGCCCGATCCTGATGACGGCGCTGGTCACCGGCCTGGGCCTCCTGCCGCTCGCGCTCGGCAGCGGCGACCCCGGACGGGAGATCGAGGGCCCCATGGCGGTGGTCATCCTGGGCGGCCTGATCACCTCGACCCTGCTGACGCTCTTCGTTCTTCCCACCCTGGCCCTGCGTATCGGCCGGTTCACCGACCGCCGCGACTTCGACGCCGAGGAGGCACTCCAATGACCTGGCTCCGCCTGTTGCCGGTCCTGCTCGTTCCCGCGGCCTTGTCCGCGCAGGACACGGTTCGGTTCACGCCGAAGGTGCAGCAGCCCACCTTCGCCGTCCGCGAGCCCGTCCTGCGCGTCCGTCCGGGCACCGTGCTCGTGAGCAAGACCCACTTCGGCCCGTACTACAGCGAGGCGGGCGGCGCCTTCCCGGGCGAAGTGGGACCGATCTACATCGAGGGCGCCACTACGAAGGACATGCTCAAGATTCAGATCGTCCGGGTGCATCCCAACGCCCCGCTCGCGGCGTCACAGGTCTATTCCGACTTCGGCGGGCTGGCGAGCGACAGCCGCGTGCGCATGCTCAACGAGCCGATCGCCGCCCGGCGCTACCTGTGGCGTCTCGACACTACACGCATGGTCGGCACGACGGACATGCCGCGGAGCAAGGTCAAGCGGATGGAGATCGACCTCAAGCCGATGCTCGGCCGCCTGGCCGTGGCTCCGCAAGGTGAAGAGGCCTTCGCCGGTCTCTGGCCCGGTGACTTCGGCGGCAACATGGACGCGCAGGAGCTGCGGGAAGGCACTACCGTGTACCTGCCGGTCTTCCACGATGGCGCCTACCTGTACTTCGGCGACGGGCACGCCCGCCAGGGTCACGGTGAGGTGGCAGGCACCGGGTTGGAGACAAGCATGGACGTGGTGCTGAAAATCGACGTCGTGAAGAACAAGACGATCGATTGGCCGCGCCTCGAGGATGGCGAGCACATCATGGTGGTGGGAAGCGGGCGGCCGTTGATCGATGCGTTCCGGCTGGCCCACATCGAGCTGATCGAATGGATGGAGGAGGACTACGGGTTCGAGCGGCTGGACGCGTACACCGTCCTGGGACAGGTGGGCGAGAGCACGGTCGCCAACATCGTGGACCCGGCGTACTCCGTGGTGGCCAAGATCCGGAAGCGCTACCTCACGGCCAGGTAGCCTTCAGCGTCCTCAAGCGCGCTCCACCGCGGGCACCGCGCCGGGATCGGTGCGCTCGAACACCCGGCCGAGGCGCGAGAGGATGAGCCGCGCCTCGAGAGCGATCGTCGTCACGCCGGCGGCGGCGGCCGGCGCCGCCGCCCACCAGCCGATGCTCGGCTCGAGGGCCAGGAAGCTCGCGGCGGCGGCCGCCGCCGGCACGAGCAACAGCACGCCGAGCACAAGCAGGAATCCCGTCATCACCAGCATGTTCTGTCCCAGCGCCTCGACTCCGATCGGACGCTCGGGTCCCACCCGGATCCATGCGGGCAGGAGCAGCGCGGCCCCATTCTGGATCAGCATCGCGAGGAAGTTCACTGCGGGCAGTCCTGCCACCGCACCCGCCAGAATCAGGGTGCGGAACTGCGGGTCCGGGTCGTCCACGCGCGCTCCCCAGAGGGCGAGGTACGCCACGAGCAGGAGACCCACTTGCATCAGCGTCAGGGTGGCGGTGGATCCGGCCGTCTCGGCAGCCACGACCGATGCGCCCCGCAGCGGGTAGCTCCGAAGCATCGCCAGTCGTGACAGATCGGACCGCAGGTCGTTTCTCACCCACTGCGGACCCAGGAAGAGGAGGAAGCCAACCCACATTGCCGCGAGCCACCCGGCGGCTTCGAGCAGACCGGTCGCCACGTTCGCGACCGAGAGGGTCACGATCACGACGATCGCCACCGCGAAGCCGATGACGGCGCCCCGCGCGCGTCCCGTGCGCACCACGGCGGCCAGATTCTTCCAGAGCAGCGCGCCGGCAGGCCAGCCGGTCTGCGAGAGAGGGGGCACGCGCCTGGCCGTGAACTTCGGTGCGCGCGTACCGGGTCCGCGCCGCCCGCGGGTGAGGGCGGCCGCTGCGGCGGACTCTTCGAACGCGGCGTCGGACCGCACCACCCAGAAGTAGTGCAGGCCCAGGACCGCCAGCGCGGGGAGCATCGCTTGAATCCATTCGACCAAGTCGGGCGTCACCAGCGGCCTGACCAGCAGGCGGGCAGGCAGGAGGACCACGGCCACGATCGGGCGGGTCGCCGCGCGCTCGGCCGCGGCGAGGAACTCACGGAATCCGAGCTCCCACCCCGCCCGGAGCGTGGGCAGCACCTCCCGTAGCTCCAGGAGACAGGCCACCGCGACGCCGCCGAATACCACGAGCGTGAGCGCGCGCGTCCGAACGGCGCGGACACCATACTCCGCCAGACTGCTGCGCAGCAGCGCGACACCGAGTCGATGGAGAGCGAGCGTCGTGAGCACGGTCCAGATCGCCAGCGCCCGCCGCCACGGCGCCGTGCCACCCCAGCCACCGGTGAAGAGGACGGTCCACAGAACGGTGTTGAACAGGATGACGAGCTGTCCGCGCAGAAGCTTGTAGCGCACCAGCTCCCGGCGCGTCACGGGGGCGGGGAAGAGGAAGGTGACTTCCGCCCGAGAGAAGGCGAGCGCACGGCGATCCGCGCCGAAGACCCAGACCCAGGCCACGACAGCCAGCACGCCCGTCGCGGCCATCAGGTCGAGCGCCGCCGCCGACAGCTCCGGTGGGGTGGAGGACGATCGCTGGTAGATCCCCACGAACCAGAGGTAGGCCAGCCCGAGAAGCAGGGCCAATGCGTACCGTGGGGTGCGGAGCCGGCGAAACTGTCGGGCGAGTCGGTTCCGGGTGGAGCGACCGGCCAGATACCAGAGCGGACTGGTCACGACGCGGCCGCGCCCTCGTCGCCCAGGATGCCGAGAAAGACGTCCTCGAGACTTCTGCCGGCGAGGCCCGGTCTCGCCTGAACGATCTCCCCGATCGTCCCAAAGGCGAGCACGCGGCCCTGATGCATGATCAGGACCCGAGTGCAGATTTCCTCGACCAGGTGGAGCAGATGCGAGCTCAGCAGCACCGCCGCGCCAGCCCCCGCATGCTCGACGATCGTCGTCTTCATCCGGCGGATGCCCACGGGATCGAGCCCGGTGAGCGGCTCGTCCAGCAGGAGAGCCTTGGGATCGTGGATGAGCGCGCAGGCGATGGCGAGCTTCTGCCGCATGCCCCGCGACAGCTCCTCGGGCAGGGACCCTCGACGATCGGCCAGGTCGAGCTCGCGGAGCACGCCGGGCAGCCTCGCAGCCACATCGGTCACGCCGTACAACCGGGCGACGAAGCGGAGGTGCTCCTCTACGGTCAGATACTCGAAGAGGTGGGGCTCGTCCGGAACGAAGGCGAGGGCGGCCTTCGCGGCGACCGCAGCCGTGGCCAGGTCGTGGCCGGCCACCCGGATTCGTCCCCCACTCGGCACCGTAATGCCGGCCAGGCACAGGAGGGTGGTGGTCTTGCCGGCCCCGTTGGGTCCGACCAGGCCGATGACTTCTCCGGGCCTGACCCGGAACGACAGGTCCTGGACCGCGGTCAGCTCGCCGTACACCTTGTGAAGACTTTCGACCTCGATCACTGAAACTTTCCCACGCCGCCAGGCGTCTCTAGTTGAAACATTGGGGCCAAGGCCCTATTACTGAGGCTGTCACGTACCAACGCGCCGGCCCGGATCGCTCGGAGTCACCTATGCGGAACTACTGGCTGAAAATTCTCCTCGGGGCCCTGGGCATCTTCGCGATCGGGATGATCGGGGTGTCGCTGGTCCGAGGCGGGGTCGCCAAGGTCAGCAGCGTCGTCGAGGGCGACGGCCCCATCACCATCCCGCTGGGGCTGATCCCCTTCGTGCTGGGCGGCGAGCGGCTCGGCAAGCTGAATCATGTCACCCTCAACCGCGAATCCCCCTCCAACGTGAGCGACGTCGAGCTGAGCATCGATCTCTCGGACTCCCTGGTGGCGCAGGGACTCTCCGGTTGCCGGCTCGTGGCCAACCTCGAGGACGACAAGGCCGACCGGGGGGTAAACATCCGCGTCGGCCAGAAGGCGGAGGGCGCCTTCCGCTGTCTGGCGGGTGATTCGACTCCGGCCGATCTGGTCGAATACGGTGTCGCCATCTTCCAGCCCGGGGAAATCGAGGTCCCGCTGCTCCTGTCGACCGACCTGGTGGAACAGCTGCGGTCGCTGGACTTCGGGCATGACTCCGCGTCCGCGGACGGTGATTCGCTGCAGATCAATGTGCCCGACGCGGACTCGATCGAGGCGGCGGTGGCTCGACAGATCGCCAATACCGACTCCATTCGTCAGGCGACCGATTCGATCGTCCGCTCGACCATGCGCATGCGCGACTCGCTCGTCATGGAGGCGAAGAAGCGGATAGCGGAGGAAGCCGAGGGCCAATAGCTTCCGCGGACAATGCTCCTCGTCCTCGACAATTACGACAGCTTCACCTACAACCTCGTTCAGTACGCGGGCGAGCTCGGCGCCGACCCGGTAGTCTACCGGAACGATGCCTTGGCCGTCGAGGAGGCACTCGCCCTCCGTCCCCGCGCCATCGTCGTCTCGCCGGGACCCTGTACCCCAACGGAGGCAGGCATCTCAGTCGCCCTGATCCGCGCGGCCGCCGGGCGTGTGCCGGTGCTCGGCGTGTGTCTCGGCCACCAGGCCATCGGGGAGGCGTTCGGCGGGAGGGTGGTCCGCGCGACTCGGCTGATGCATGGCAAGACCACGCCGGTCGCCCACAATGGCCATCCGCTGTTCCAGGATATTCCGGCGCCATTCGAGGCCATGCGCTACCACTCGCTCGTGGTGTCGCCCGAGGGCCTGCCTGCGGAGCTCGAGGTGACGGCCTGGTCCGACGACCGTGCGGCCGGCTCCGAGATCATGGCCCTCTGCCACCGCGAGCTGCCCGTGTACGGCGTGCAATTTCACCCCGAATCAGTGGGCACAGCCCCCGGCAAGCGCCTCCTCGCGAACTTCCTCGCGCTCGTAGCATAAGCCTTTCGTTCTCAAGCTGATACGGTCTGATGCTCGGATGCGTGTAAGCGCGGCACGGGTTTTGACTCCGACCCAGTGGCCTGTTAGTTTCCGTGATGCGCGTCCTAGGTGTCATCCCGGCACGTCTTGGCTCCACCCGACTCCCAAACAAACCGCTCCAGATGCTGGCCGGCGAACCCCTCATCACCCGGGTCATCCAGCGCGTCCAGGAGCATGGGCTGACCGACGAGCTCGTGGTGGCGACCGATTCGCCGATGGTGGCTCAGGTGGTGGAGCGCTCGCAGGTCCGGGCCGTTCTCACGGATCGCCGGCACGAGACGGGAACCGACCGGGTGGCGGAGGTGGCGGCTCGGCCCGAGTTCGCGGGATACGACGCGGTGGTCAACGTCCAGGGCGACGAGCCCTTCCTGGCGAGGGAGGCGCTGGCCGGATCCCTCGAGCGGATCGCCCGGGGCGATGACATCGGCACGGCGGCCGCGCCGCTCGACCCGGGATTGGCAGCCGATCCCTCGCGGGTGAAGGTGGTGACCGACGCCGACGGTCGTGCGCTCTACTTCTCACGCGCGGTGATCCCGCACCGGCGCGAGGCCTCGGATGATGCCGACGGACTGTACTGGCAGCATCTCGGCATCTACGCCTTCGCCCGAGAGGCGCTGGAACGCTGGTCACGGCTGGGGCCGAGTCCGGCCGAGCTCGCGGAGCGGCTGGAGCAGTTGCGGGCGCTGCATCACGGTCTCACCATCGGCGTCGCGCTGTTGGCCGATCCGGTAGAGCCCGGCGTGGACACTCTCGACGACCTTCGGCGGGCGGAAGCCCATTGGCAAGCACTACAGAGGTGAAGCTATGAATCCGGGTCCGAACGCGACCAAATACATCTTCGTCACCGGCGGCGTCGTCTCTTCCCTCGGAAAAGGCATCGCCGCCGCGTCACTTGGACGACTGTTGGTCGAGCGCGGGTTGACCGTGACGATGCAGAAGTTCGATCCCTACATCAACGTGGATCCCGGGACGATGTCGCCGTTCCAGCACGGCGAGGTCTTCGTGACCGACGACGGGGCGGAGACGGATCTGGATCTGGGCCACTATGAACGCTTCATCGACCGCTCCCTCTCCCAGCAGAACAACATCACCACGGGCCGCATCTACCAGTCCGTCATCAACAAGGAGCGGCGGGGAGAGTATCTCGGCTCGACGGTGCAGGTGATCCCGCACATCACCGACGAGATCAAGAACGCGATTCGCCGCACGGCGCCCGGGTACGACGTGGTGATCACGGAGATCGGGGGCACGGTGGGCGACATCGAGTCGCTGCCATTCCTCGAGGCGATCCGACAGTTCCGCCAGGAAGTCGGCCGGGACAACGCGCTGTTCATCCACCTCACCCTCGTGCCGTTCCTCGCGGCCGCCGGCGAGCTCAAGACCAAGCCGACGCAGCACTCCGTCCGCGAGCTCATGCAGATCGGAATCCAGCCCGACATCCTGATCTGCCGGAGCGAACAGGCCATCTCCGCCGACATCAAGCGCAAGATCGCGCTGTTCTGCAACGTGGACTTCGACTGCGTGGTCGAGAGTCCCGACGTGAGCTCGATCTACGAGATCCCGCTGCGCTTCCACGACCAGGGCCTCGACCGCGTGGTCTGCGAGCGTCTCAGGCTGGAGACCAAGGAGCCGGACCTCGGCCCGTGGGAGGCGATCGTGGCCCGCGTGCTCCGGCCCTCCCAGAAGGTGCGGATCGCGGTCGTGGGCAAGTACACCGCGCTCCACGATGCCTACAAGTCGGTACAGGAAGCGCTGGTGCACGGCGGCATCGCGCACGACGCCCGGGTCGAGATCGAGTGGATCGCGAGCGACCGGTTCGCCGACCAGAGCGCGGCGGGGCAGGCTCTCGCCGGATTCGACGGCGTGCTGGTTCCCGGCGGGTTCGGCGAGCGCGGCATCGAAGGCATGGTCAACGCGGTGCGATGGGCGCGAGAGAACAACCTGCCGTTCTTCGGCATCTGTCTCGGACTGCAGGTGGCGATCATCGAGTTCGCCCGCAACGTCTGCCGGTTGCCCGAGGGCAACAGCACCGAGTTCGCCCCGGACTGTGCGTCGCCGGTGATCGCGCTCATGCAGTCGCAGCGCGACGTCTCCAATCTCGGCGGCACCATGCGGCTCGGCGCCTACACGGCGCGGTTGCGCGCGGGCTCGCGCGCGGCGCAGGCGTATGGCGTGCCCGAGATCAGCGAGCGGCATCGGCACCGGTGGGAGGTGAACAACGCCTATCGCGACGTGCTCGCCGAGTACGGGCTCCGCCTGTCGGGCCAGTCACCCGACGGCGGTCTGGTCGAAGTCATCGAGCTGCCGGATCACGCGTGGTTCATCGGCTGTCAGTTCCATCCGGAGCTGAAGTCGCGGCCGACGCGTCCGCATCCGTTGTTCGCCGGGTTCATCGGCGCGGCCCTGCGCGGACGGCAGTCCCGCGGCAGCGAAGGGTCCCCGGCCGTGAAGACGATGGCGGAAGCCGTCCGTTGAGCGGATGGTCGTTTGCGCGCACGCCGTTCGTGATCGCGGGTCCCTGCGTGGTCGAGGCGGGTGATGTCCTGCCCCGGATCGGCGATGTGTTGGCCACCTGGGCCGGCAGGCGGGGAGTCCCGGTGTGCTTCAAGGCCAGCTTCGACAAGGCGAACCGCTCGCGCCTGGCAGGCGCGCGCGGCCCAGGACTGGACCAAGGCCTCCGCGCGCTGGAGCGGGTGCGCGCCGCGACGGGTCTTCCCGTGCTGACCGACATTCACGAAGCCGACCAGGCGGCGGGCGTCGCGGAAGTGGCCGATGTGCTCCAGATCCCGGCGTTCCTCTGCCGACAGACCGATCTGTTGGTCGCGGCGGGTCGCACCGGCCGGCCGGTGAACGTGAAGAAGGGGCAGTGGATGGCGGCGGAGGGGATGGCGGGGTCGGTCGAAAAGGTCCGAAGCGGTGGGACGCGGGACATCGCGGTCACCGAGCGCGGCACCTTTTTCGGCTACGGCGATCTCGTGGTGGACATGCGGAATTTCGGACGCCTGCGCATGGCCACCGGCGTGCCCGTGGTCTTCGATGCCACGCACAGCGTTCAGCGCCCGGGACAGGGCGAGGCCGGAGCCAGCGGTGGCGACCGGGACAGCATTCCGTCGCTGCTCGCGGCGGCCGCGGTGGCGGGGGCCGACGGATTTTTCCTGGAGACGCATCCCGATCCGACACGGGCCCCGAGCGATGCCGCTACCCAGTGGCCGCTCGACCGGCTGCCGGACCTGCTCGACCGGACGCTCGATCTGTGGATGCGGGCCCATGGAGATTGACGCGGCCAAGGCGTCCCGGGTCCGCGTGCTCGCGCTGGACGTGGACGGCGTGCTGACCGACAACGGGATCTGGATCGGGCCGGTGCAGGGCGAGCGGGTCGAGCTCAAGCGGTTCGACATCCAGGACGGCCTCGGCCTCCGCCTGGTCCGGACCGCGGGCATCCCCATCGTGTGGCTGAGCGGCCGCCACTCCGAAGCCACGTCGATGCGCGCCGCGGAATTGAAGGTGGATGAGGTACTGCAGGTCCCGGGGCCGGAGAAGCTCGAGGCCATGGAAGGCGTGCGGACCCGGCGCGGGCTCGCCTGGGAGGAGCTCGCCTTCGTGGGGGACGATCTGGCCGATCTGCAGGTGATGCGGAAGGTCGGGCTGGCCATCGCCGTGGCCAACGCCGTGCCGGAGATTCGCGCGGTCTCGGACTGCGTGACCAGCGCCCGGGGTGGCTACGGCGCGGTGCGCGAGGTCGCCGATGCCCTGCTCAAGGCGCGCGGGGTCTGGCCCGAGATGCTCGAGCGCTATTTCAGCGACCACGCGTCGCGCCATGCCTGATTCCGCAGCGTTGGTAGAGCTGGGCCGGCGAGTGCTGCGGCTGGAGGCCTCGGCGGTCGCCGCGATCGCCGACCGGCTCGACGCGAGGTTCGCGGAAGCGGCACTGCTCATCCGGCAGGCGAAGGGCCGGGTGATCGTCTCCGGCGTGGGGAAGTCGGGGCTGGTGGCGCGCAAGATCGCTTCGACGCTGACCTCGACGGGCACGCCGGCGAGCTACCTGCACCCCATCGATTCGCTTCATGGCGATCTGGGAATCGTGGGTGCCGACGACGTCGCGATCGTTCTGAGCAAGAGCGGGCATTCGCAGGACCTGTTCGGCCTGCTCGGCTCGCTGCAGCGCCTGGGCGTGCCGATCATCGCGGTGACGGGCGGAACGGACTCTGCGTTGGCGCATGTGGCCAGAGTCGTGCTTGACGCCTCGGTGGCCGAAGAGGCGTGCCCCCACGATCTCGCGCCGACATCGAGCACCACGGCCGCGCTGGCGGTGGGAGACGCGCTCGCGGTGGCGGTGCTCGAGCTCAAGGGATTCCGCCGGGAGCAGTTCGCCGAGCTGCATCCGGGTGGCAGCCTCGGTCGTCGGCTGCTGCTGCGCGTGCGGGATGTCATGCTGCCCGCCGGCCGGCTGCTGGCACCGCAGGCGACCATGCGCGACGCCGTCGTCAGCCTCGCGCGGGATCGCGGCATCGCGTTGGTGGGGGAGAGCGGCCTCCTCGCGGGCGTGGTGACCACTGGCGACCTCACGCGTCTCGCCGAGCGGGATCCCGACTTTCTCGGCCGGCCGGTGTCGCAGGTGATGTCGACCGACCCCAAGACCGCCCACCCCGACGATCTCGCGGCGGGCGCGGTGGGGACGATGCAGGCCAAGGGCGTGATCGTGCTTCCCGTCGTCTCGGACGGCGGCGCGGTCGAGGGCGTGGTCCATCTCCACGACCTGATGCGAGCGGGAGCGGTGTGAGCAGGGGCGAGCTGGCGGACGGCCGGACGGGTGGAAGGGCTCTGCTCGGCGCTTGGGGGCATAGGTCATTCGCGTCCGCCCTTCCGCCCGGCCTCCCGGCCGCCGCGACATTGGCGGCTCTGATCGCCATCGGCACCCTCGGCGCTTGCGAGGATCCCGGCGCCCGTCCCACGACGACGATTCAGGCGCCGGACAGTGCGGACCAGATCCTCGAGGGGTTCTCGCACTACGCGACCAACGAGGGGATCCGCCGCAGCCGGGTGGAGGCGGACACGGCCTACTTCTACGAGAGCACGCAGATCACGAACCTGGCCAAGCTCAAGGTCACGTTCTACGACCTGAAGGGCGCCGAGAGCTCGACGCTGACCGCCAAGCGAGGGCTGTATCGCTGGCAGGACGGCTCGATGGAAGCGAACGACAACGTGGTGGTCGTGGCACCCGATGGCCGGCGTCTCACCACCGACCGACTGCGCTACGACAACGGGAGCAATCAGATTTCGACCGACCGGCATTTCACTTTCGATCGCGGCGACGAGCACCTGGAAGGCAACAGCTTCCGCTCGGATCCGGATTTCAAGAACGTGGTGACCGATCGCCCGCGAGGGGTTGCGGGCGACGGCATGCTGCTGCCCGGCCAGCAGGGCGAGCCGTGAGGCAGGGAGCCGTTGCGATCGGGATCGCCACGCTGGCGGTGGCGGCGCCCCTCTCCGCGCAAAGTGAGCGGTGCGTCTTCCAGATCGACAACGTCGACCGGCAGGGGAGCGTGGTCGAGACCTCGCAGGGGACCAACTACTTCGCGGGCGGCAACGTCAAGCTGAGTTGCCGCGGGACCAAGATCACCATGCAGAGCGACAGCGTGGCCGCCTATGGCGGCAACGTGGTCCAGTTCATCGGCCGGGTGAAGTACCGCGACTCCACGCTGACCATGGATGCCGACCGGGGTATCTACTACAAGAGCAAGGAGCGATGGGAAGCCCGGGGCAAGGTGACGACGCAGAACCTCAAGACCGGCTCCACGCTGACCGGTCCGGCGCTCGACTACCTCAGGGTGGTGAAGGGCGTCAGAGACACGCTCGAGATGTACGCCACCGGCCGCCCCACCATCAAGTATTTTCCGACCGACTCGGGCGGGAAGCCCGCGGAGCCGTACGTGATCGTCGGCGAGCGCGTCCGCTTCAAGGGTGACGACCGGATCTTCGCGGGCGGCAAGGTGACGGTGGACCGGAGCGACTTCAAGTCGCGCTCGGACTCGCTGCGGCTCGACACGGGGGCGGGGAGCGACGGGACGCTGCTGGGAGACACGCCGACGCTGCAGGGCGTCGGGGCCGACAGCTTCTCCATCACCGGCACGCGCATCGACCTGACCCTGGACCAGCGGGATCTGACCTACCTCCTGGCCAGGGGGAAAGCGCGGGCGATCAGCAAGGAATGGGATCTCGTCGCCGACACCATCGCCCTCGACGTCAACCAGCGGAAGCTGGAACAGACCCTGGCCTGGGGAGACGGCACCCGGCCCTCGGCCACGTCGCCCGCCTACGCGATGAAAGCCGACTCCCTCGCGCTCGACACGCCCAACCAGACGCTCCAGGAAGTGCGAGGCTTCGGGAAGGCCTGGCTCGGCGGCAGCGTCTACGCGCCGACGCAGGACCGCGACTGGATGCGGGGAGACACGATCGTCGCCCGGTTCGTCGCCCGCGACTCGGCCGGCGCGGAGCGCGCCGTGTTGAGCCGGATCGACGCCCGACAGGCGGCGCAGTCCTATCACGTCGAGCCCAACAAGCGCCTGCCGCAACGACCCTCCATCAACTACGCGCGTGGAGACGCGATCACGGTCACGATGAAGTCCGGGACGGCGGTGGGAGCCGGCGTGGACCGAGTGGACGTGCGCGGCAAGGTGGACGGTGTCCAGCTCGAGGCCGACGCGGGCCCCGCGGACGCGCCGGCCGCCACTCCAGGCGCTCGGCCCGGGACGAGGGCAACACCGCAAGCACCGGCCGCACCGGCGACAGCGTCGGACTCCACGTCCGGGAGACGCGTGGCCCGATGAGCGCCCCGGAATGGATCGCCTCACTCGGCGATCGCGATCCCTCGGTCCCGATCGCGCTGGCGGCCATCACCCGCGCGGCCGGCGCGGCGGACACGGTGGATTTCGCCGACCTGGTGATGAGCTACCGCGAGGCGCACATCGCCTGCCACCGGCCGCTCCACGGTCCGGTCCAGGTCGAGATCACCGGCGACGAGGTGCGCGATCACCTGACGCGCTCCGTGCTGCCTCGCCTGGCCACCGAGGGGTGGATCCTCGATGCGCCGAACGCCGACTGGAACCCGGTGCGCCCGCGGGTGCCCTGGTGGGGACAGACACCCGAGGCACGCCAGGGCGTATACGAAGCCCTGCTCGAAGCCGCCCGCCGTGCGGCCCAGCGGGCGAAGCCGGTCACCGCCCAGGCGCCCTCGGCGAGCGTGCTGGAGGGCATGGATCTGCTGAAGAGCTTCAAGGGACGCAAGGTGGTGGACAACGTCACCGTCCGGGTCCAGCAGGGCGAGATCGTCGGCCTGCTCGGCCCGAACGGCGCGGGAAAGACCACGACGTTCTACCTTATAACGGGCCTGATCCGGCCGGATGACGGGCGGGTCCTGATGGACGGCCTCGATCTGACGCGCGCTCCGATGTATAAGCGGGCGCGGGCCGGGATCGGCTACCTGGCGCAGGAGCCCTCGATCTTCCGGAAAATGACCGTCGAGGAAAATATTCTGGCGATCCTGGAGACTCGCGACCTGGGCCGCAGCGAGCGGCACCTGCGGCTCGACCGGATGCTGGACGAGCTCTCGATCAAGCATCTCCGCCGGAGCAAGGCCTATTCGTTGAGCGGTGGAGAGCGCCGGCGGCTGGAGATCACTCGGGCACTGGTGACCGACCCGAAGTTCATGCTGCTGGACGAGCCGTTCGCCGGGGTGGATCCGATCGCGGTGCACGACATTCAGACCATCGTCGCGGGGCTGCGACATCGCGGCATCGGTGTGCTCATCACCGACCACAACGTCGAGCAGACGCTCGACATCGTCGACCGGGCCTACATCATGTTCGAGGGCAAAGTGCAGGCATCGGGGAGCGTGCGCGATCTCGTGTACGACGACCGCGTCGCCCAACTCTATCTGGGTCCCACCCTGACCGCGCGCTTGCGAGCGCGTCTCGAGGCGGTGGCATGAAGACCGGTCTCTCCCAGCACACGAGTCTCCGCCAGGAGCTGCGGGTCAATCCGCGGCTCTACCAGGCGATGGACATGCTGTACATGCCCATGATGGACCTGCAGCAGCATCTCAAGCAGGAGCTGCTGTCCAACCCCTTCCTCGAGCTGCTCGAGCCCGAGGAGGAGACGCCGGAGCAGAAGGACGCGGAGCAGGAGAAGGAGCAGAAGGAGAAGGAAGAGGAGATGGACTGGGAGGAGATCCTCCTCAACGGCTTCGAGGTGGGCGGCACCCGGGAGCAGTTCGAGCAGCTCGAGTACACCGAGCCGGTGACGGTCGAGACCAAGGATCTGATCGATCACCTGCGCGAGCAGCTCCAGATGCTGACGCTCAATCCCCGCCAGCTCCTCCTCGCGGAGGAGTTCCTCGGCAACATCAACGAGGAAGGGTATCTCGCGGCCACGGTCGAGGAGATCCGCGCCTCGGTGAATCAGCTCGTCGCGGCGCACGTGAAGCGCTCCACGCCCGACGAGGGTGAGGCCGCGGATCTCGACCCCGAGGTCGCCATCGCCCAGTTCGATCCGGAGGCGCTGATCGGCAACGTCGAAGATCCGGTGAACGGCGCCCTGGGGGAGGAGAGCGCCACGCCGCTGCCCGACGATCTGCCGTCGCCCCCGTACTACTCCGTCGCGGAGATGGAGGAGATGCTCGGCGTCATCCAGAAGCTCGACCCGCCCGGCATCGGCGCCCGCGACCTGCGCGAGTGCCTGCTGATCCAGCTGCGGGAGGACAAGGACGTCGACGGCCTCACGTTCCGCCTGGTGGACGAAGCATTCGCCGACTTGATCGCGCACCGCTGGAATGATCTCGCCAAACGCTTCGGCGTGGAGCCGGCCGGGGTGCAGGCCGCCGCCGACGGACTCGCGCGGCTCGATCCCAAGCCGGGGCTCAAGTACGCCAATCAGAACGACGGGTACATCATCCCCGACCTGATCGTCGAGAAGATCGGCACCCGCTACCAGGTGTTCCTGAACGACACGGGGATGCCGAGGCTCCGGCTGAGCCGCTCCTACCAGGAGATCGCGCGCGACAAGAAGAAGATGACCCCGGAGAACCGGGAGTTCATCGCCTCCAAGATGAACAGCGCCAACTGGATGATTCAGGCGATCGAGCAGCGGCGCCAGACGATGCTGAAGGTGATGAACTTCATCGTGGACCGCCAGCGCGACTTCTTCGAGAAGGGGATCGAATACCTGAAGCCGCTCACCCTCCGCGAGGTGGCGGAAGTCATCAACATGCACGAGTCCACGGTCAGCCGGGTGACCAACGAGAAGTACGTGCAGACGCCGCGCGGCGTGCTGCCGCTCAAGTTCTTCTTCTCGAGCGCCCTCGCCACCGCATCCGGCGAAGAGGCGAGCGCGCGGTCCATCCGCGCCAAGCTGCAGAAGTTGGTGGCCGACGAGGACAGCGGAAAGCCGCTCACCGACCAGCAGATCGTCCATCTCTTCCAGGAGCAGGGCATCCAGATCGCCCGGCGCACCGTCGCCAAGTACCGGGACCAGCTCGGGATCCTGCCGGCGCGCATGCGGAAGCGCGTATGACCCTTCCCGCCGAGGCGCTGGATGTCAGCGTCCTCGTACCGGCCAAGGACGAGGCCCTCAATCTTCCCGAGTTCGTCCGGCTCTGCGCCGAGGCGCTCGTCCCCGCCGGGTTTTCCTTCGAAGTAGTGATCGTGAACGACGGCTCCCGTGACGACAGCGCGCGCGTCCTGCGCGACCTCGAGCGGGAGTACTCGTTTCTGCGCGTCGTCACCCACCGGCGGCAGCGGGGCATCGCGGACGCGCTCCGCTCAGCGGGCGACGTGGCACGGGGCGACATCTTCGTGTTCTATCCCGCGGACCTGCAGTACCTCCCCGCCGACATCCCCGGCCTCGTGTCGCCGATCCTGGCCGGACGGTCGGACATCGTGACCGGGACCAAGCAGGGCAAGTACGAGCGTGCCTTCGTGTCCCGGGTCTACAACGCGCTCTGCCGCTGGCTCTTTGGTGTCCGGGTCACCGACCTCAACTCGGTCAAGGCGTACCGGCGGGAAGTCATGCTGAACGTTCCGCTCCGGCCCGACTGGCACCGCTACATGGTGGTGATCGCCGCGGCCGACGGCTTCCGGCTCGACGCCCTGCCGGTGCCGCTCTATCCGCGCAAGGCCGGGATCTCGAAGTTCAACTGGCGTCGGATCCCCGTCGGTGTCTTCGACCTGGTCTCGGTCTGGTTTCAGCTGCGGTTCGGCCGCAAGCCCATGCTCTTCTTCGGCGTGGTCGGCGCCGTGCTGTTCCTCATCGGCCTGTCGGCCGGCATCACCGCACTGGTGCTCCGCTTCGGGTACGGCATCGGCCTCCGTCCGCTGCTCAACCTGGTCGAGACCATGGTGATCAGCGGCATCGTGCTCTTCGGGTTCGGCCTCCTGGGCGAGATGATCGCCGGCATGCAGGAGGAAACCCGCGAAGTGGCGCGCACCCTGGCCCGCCTGGACAAACTCGACGTGCGGGATTGAGCGGTGCGGGTAGTCTTCCTGACGCACAACTATCCTCGGTGGGCGGGCGACGTGTCGGGCGGGTTCCTCGCCACGCTCGCCGGAGGGCTGGCACGCCGTGGCCACACCATCCGGGTCATAGCACCGAGCGATGAGGGCAGGGGAGGCGAGGACGAGCTCGACGGGATCGTAGTGCGCCGCGTGCGCTACGCGCCGGCGGCCGCCGAGACGCTCGCCTATCGCGGCACCATGCAGTCCGCCCTCAAGGCACCCGCCGGATTGGGCGCGCTCGCCGGGCTCTGGCGGGCGCTCCGTCGCGCGGCCCGCGAGGAGGCCCATGCGGGTGCGGATGTCTTTCACGCGCACTGGTGGGTGCCCGGCGGCATGGCGCTGCCCAAGAACGCGCCGAGCGTGCTCACGGTGCACGGCACCGATGCGGCATTGCTCCGGCGATCCCGGATCGCCCGCACCCTCGCGCGGCCGGTGTTCCGACGGGCCAACGTCGTGACCGCGGTCTCACGCGAGCTGGCCGCATGGGTCCATGCCCACACCGGTCGCTTCGTGGACCCGGATCACGTGCAGCCGATGCCGGTGAACAGCAGCACACACCCCTGGTCGATCGGTGGAGGCGGCGCCCTCGTCATCGCGCGTCTCAGCGCCCAGAAGCGCGTGAGCCTGGCGATCGAAACCGTCGCGTTCCTCGCCTCCTGCGGCCACGAGCTGCCGCTCACGATCGTGGGCGACGGCCCGGAGCGCGCGACCCTCGAAAAGCTGGTCGAGAAACTCGGCGTCACGGCGTTCGTCCATTTCACCGGCGCCGTCCCATCGGCCGACGTCCCGGCCTATCTGGCGCGAGCGGATCTCCTGATCTTTCCCGCGCAAGGCGAAGGGTTCGGGCTGGTGGCTGCGGAGGCGCTGATGGCCGGCGTGCCGGTGGTGGCGTGCTGGGATGGCGGCGGGGTCCTCGACATCGTTCCGCCCACCGGCGCCGGGCGACTCACGCTCCCCGCGCCCGAGGCGATGGGCGACGCCATCCTCGGGCTGCTCGCGGAGCACGACCGGCGCGACATGGCGCAACTGGTCGGCGAGTCGTGGCGCGCCCGCCTCGATCCCGATCACGTGGCGGAAGTCTGCGAGGGCTGGTATCGCGAGGCCGTGGGTGGGTGATCGCCGGCTCCGCATCCTGCAAGCGGTCCTCGGCGTGGCGATCATGGGCTTCGCCGCGCGCTCCCTGGCGAGAAACTGGGAGCAGCTCAGCGCCCAGCCGCTGCATTGGCGGGTGGAGCCAGGCTGGATCCTCCTGAGCGCGCTCGTGACCTGGCTGATGTACGCGCTGCTGATCGTGGCGTGGCGACGGATGCTCGCCGCCTGGGGCCGAGGCCTCGATCTCTGGTCGGCCAGCCGCATCTGGACGGTGTCGAGCCTGGGCAAGTACGTGCCCGGGAAAGTGTGGGCAGTCGCCGGCATGGCGGTCATGGCGCAGCAGGCCGGCGTCGGGGCAGGGGCGGCGACCGGCTCGGCGGTGATCCTGCAGGTACTGGCCATCGGCACCGGTGCGGCTGTCGCCGCCGCCACCGGGTGGACCGTGCTGGGGGCCGCCTATCCCGGCGCCACCACCGGTCTGGTCGCCATCCTCGTCGCGGCCGTCGCCGGCATCGGACTCGTGCTCTGGCCTCCGCTGGTGAACCGAGTGCTCCGCCTCGCGGCCCCGGAGGCGGGCACCATCGCGCCTCCGGTCGGCGCGGTGGCATTCGGTGTGGTCGCGAACACGGTGGCGTGGCTGGGGTACGGGCTTGCGCTGTGGCTGCTCGCGCGTGGGCTGCTCCCAGCGGCGGGGCTGGACCTTCCGACCTCGATCGCGGTGTTTACGGCGTCGTACCTGGCGGGCTTCCTGGCGCTGTTCGCCCCGGGTGGGATCGGCGTCCGCGAGAGTGTATTCATTCTGATGTTACAGGGACCCATCGGCATCGGGGCCGCGACGGCGCTCGCGATCGCCTCCCGCCTGCTGCTCACCGTGACCGAGCTCGGCGCCGCGGTTCCGTTCCTGCTTGCCCCGCGCGGGAGAGCCCGTGTCGCCCATTGACGAACCTCACCCGCCACTTGAGCCACGACACCCCAACCTGTTGGCGTTTCTCGCTTTCGTATTAGCAGCACTCACCCTCTGCTGGCCCATTCTCGTCGGCCGCTTTCTGCTGGGCGACGACCAGTACGTGGCGGGCTACAGCTTCCGGCTGTTCGGCGCCGAAATGTTCCGCGAGACCGGCGCTATCCCCCAGTGGAATCCGTATCTGTTCGGGGGCCTGCCGTTCATCGCCGCGATGCACGGGGACATCTTCTATCCCACCGCGTGGCTGCGTTGGATCCTGCCGGTGGACCTGGGCATGAGTCTCGGCTTCGCGTTGCACCTGATTCTGGCCGGATGGGCGATGTACCTGTTTCTCCGGGCGCTCCGCCTGGAATGGACCGCGGCGCTCGTGGGCGGACTCGCCTACGAGCTCACCGGCATCCTCGCGTCTCTGGTGAAGCCGGGCCACGACGGCAAGCTGTTCGTCTCCGCGCTCGCGCCGCTCGCGCTCCTGGCGCTGCTCAAGGCGATCCGCGGACGCAATCCGGCCGGGTACGCGCTGTTCGCGCTCATCGTCGGTCTCGCCATCCTGAGTCCGCAATACCAGATGGCGTACTACCTCCTGGTGGCCTGCGGGATTTGGTCGCTCTACCTCACGTTCTTCGACCCCGAGCGGCCACCTGACACCCGCTGGCCCGTCGCGCTCGGGCTGGCGCTGGCCGCCATCGGACTCGGTGTGGCCCTCTCCGCGATCCAGGTGCTCCCGTTCCTGGCGTACGTGCCGTTCTCGCCGCGGGGCGAAGGCGGCCCGAGTGGCGGGTGGGACTACGCCATCGCGTACAGCATGCCGCCGGAGGAAGTGTTTACCACGGTGCTCCCGCAGTTCAACGGCGTGCTCGAGAAGTATTGGGGTCGCAACTTTTTCAAGCTGCACACCGAATATCTGGGCGCGGTAGTCGTGGCGCTGGCGGCGATCGGGGTCGGCGACCGCGGCCGGCGAAGACTGGTCCAGGCATTCGGGGCGATCGCGCTGCTCTTCCTGCTCATCTCGCTCGGCGGCCACACGCCGTTCTACCGTCTCTGGTACGAAGTCATGCCGATGATGAACAAGGTGCGAGCTCCCGGCATGGCGTTCTACCTCGTCGCGCTTCCGGTCTGCGTCTACGCCGCTTTCGGTGTCGAACGGCTGCTCCGCCGTGAAGTCTCGCTCCGAGCGCTGATGACCCCGGTGGCGGTGCTCGGATTCCTGGCTCTCCTCGGCGCCCTCGGGGTGCTCGAGCGCGTGGCCACGCTCCTGGCCTCGCCGGAGCAGGCGCCCCGGGTGCTGGCGAACGCGGCAGACCTCCGGGGCGGGGGCCTGCGCCTGCTCGTCGTGGTGGCGCTCGCCGCGGGGGCGTTTTGGGCGGTGTGGACCGGGAGAATCCGGGGAGCCGCGGCGGCCGCCGCACTCGCGGTCGTCACAGTGGGCGATCTCTGGAGCGTCGACCGCCGGTTCTTCGACTTCAAGCCGCCGGCGGCGGAGCTGTTCGCCGATGATCCAGTGACGACCCTGCTCAAGCAGGAGCCGCGACCGTTCCGGGTTCTCGACGTCGGCGTGTATCCAGGCGCGGTGCTCATGGCGTCGCGGATCCAGACCGTCCTTGGCTATCATGGCGTCGAGGTTCGCTACTACGACGAGCTGCTCGGCGGGAAGAACGAGTGGCGGAATCTCGGCAACCCGACGCTGCATGACCTGCTCGCGGTGCGCTACCTCCTGCTGCCGGACACGCAGACGGTCCCGGGCTTTCACCAGGTCGCGGGGCCGGTCGCCACGCGGCACGGCGCGAACGCGGTGCTGTACCGCCGGGATACCGCGCCCGACTACGTGCGCATCGTGCCCGCCGGCGCCAAGCTGCCCGATGCCCAGGTGGTCCCGACGGTGATCGATCCACGCTTCCCACGCAACGACGTCGTCGTTTTCCCCGACACGGCCTCCCTGTCGCCGGCGCCCATTCGGACCGGCGGCGCGGACACCACGGCGGTGAAGGCCACCATGGCGGACTGGCGCCCCGGTGCCATGCGCATCACCCTCTCGGGCAGCGACAGCGTGCCCCGGTACCTCCTGGTGAGCGAGACCTGGTACAAGGACTGGCTCGCCACGATCGATGGGACGCCGGCGCCCGTCCACCGCGGCGACCACGCGCTCCTCGCCGTGGAGGTGCCGCCCGGCGCGCGCGAAGTCACCCTGCGCTTCGACTCGCCCGAGTACGCCCGCGGCAAGCTGGTGAGTCTTCTCGCGCTCCTCGCCATCGCCGGCCTGTACGGAGGGACGCTCGTGGCCCGCCGCAGGGTGGCCCATGTCTGAGCGGGCGCTGGTCGTGGTGCCGACGTACAACGAATCGGCCAACCTGCCGCTGATCGTGCCCCAGATCCTGGTGCAGGATCCCCGTCTCGACGTGCTGGTCGTCGACGACAACTCGCCCGACGGCACGGGCCGTATGGCCGACGAGATGGCGGCGACGAATCCCCGCATCCACGTCATGCACCGGCCGAGCAAGGCCGGGCTCGGGAAAGCCTACCTCGCCGGATTCCGGTGGGCGCTGGAGCGGGACTACGAGTTCGTCTTCGAGATGGACGCCGACTTCAGTCACGATCCCCGGTTCCTGAGCATCTTTCTCGACGAAGCGAAGGATGCCGACCTCGTCATCGGCTCGCGCTACAAGACAGGCGTCAACGTCATCAACTGGCCGATCTCCCGGCTCCTCCTGTCCCTCGGCGCGAACCAGTACGCCCAATGGATCACGGGACTGCCGATCGTGGACTCCACCGGCGGGTTCAAATGCTTTCGCCGGCGGGTGCTGCAAGCGATCGATTTCGACCAGGTGCGGTCCAACGGCTATTCCTTTCAGATCGAGATGAGCTTCCGGGCATGGAAGAAGGGGTTCCGCCTGAAGGAAATCCCGATCGTGTTCACCGATCGCGTCGAAGGGCAGAGCAAGATGAACAAGCGGATCGTGCGGGAGGCCATCTGGATGGTCTGGTGGCTCCGTGCCAAGTCACTGGTCGGCCAGCTGTGAGAGGCACCGTCATCTACAAGATGACCGGCTCGGGCAACGATTTCGTGATGCTCGATGGCCGCTTCACTTCGGCTGAGCGCTGGCCGGCCACGCGGGTGGTCACGATCTGCGACCGGCGCTCGGGCGTCGGCGCGGACGGCCTGGTGATCCTGACGCCCGACGGCCCCGGCCGGGTCCGCATGACCTATTGGAATTCGGACGGCTCGCGGGCGGCCATGTGCGGCAACGCGGCGCTCTGCAGCTCCCGGCTGGCGGTGTACCTCGAGCTGGCCCAACCTGGCGACTTGTGCCTCCTGACCGACGCCGGGGTGATTCCGGCGCGGTGCGAGGGAGCCGGGGATGCCGCCGAGATCCGTCTGCCGGATGCGGAGCTTCCGGTCGAGCTGAAGGACATCGAGGCGGTCGAGGGCGAGCGCTGGCTGTCCTTCGGCACGGTCGGCGTCCCACACCTGATCATCCGGGTGGACGACATCGAGGCCATCGATCTTCCGGCTCGAGGCCGGGCCCTTCGATTCGACCGGCGCTTGGGCGAGGCTGGCGCCAACGTGAACTGGGTGGCGCCGGGCGTGTCTCCGGGAGATCCCTGGGCGATCCGGACGTACGAGCGTGGCGTCGAGGGCGAGACGCTGGCTTGCGGCACCGGAACCGTGGCCGCCGCGATCGCCCTGGCCGCCCGTGGCGAGGTCGGCCTGCCGTTACGGTTCCGCAGCAGGGGAGGGCCCGAGCTGGTGGTCCGCGCCGAGCTCGAAGGGGGTCGCGCGAGTGAGGTCTGGCTCGGGGGTCAAGGCCGGCTGCTGTTCCGAGGGGTCTGGGAGGGCACCTGAGGGCCGTGGTTTCCCACCTTGGTGATCGATCTCGCAAGTACAAATCTGACAGTCAATTACGGATCATGGTGAAGTTCGGGGCAACCACTTCTCCACAGTTTTCCCCAGCACTACTTAACATAATATATCTTATACGTCGTTGAACTAGGCACATCAGAAGGGGGCCGTGCACGCGGCCCCCCGACCTGCCAGCTACTCCACCGTGGCCAGCCCAAGCCCCCCTACGCCAAGCCTACATCTTCCCGTCGGTCATCTCGGCCAGCCGGACCTGCGCTTCCGTGAAGCTCGAGCTCTTGGGGTGCTTCTGGATGATCTCCCGATAGGCCGCGGCCGCCTCCGCCGTCTTGCCCGCCGCTCGGTAAGCCCGTCCGGCATCGACCAGATACCTGGCCCGCAGGTAGTCCAGATCGGCCGATTTCGATGCGTTCGCGAAGGCCTCAGCCGCCTCCGCGGGCCGCTTCGAGTTCTCCAGCGCCGTACCCAGGAGCGCGTACGCCGGCGCCAGGTACTTTCTGGCGGGCTGCTTGGCCAGGAAGTCCCGGAGGCCGACCGCCGCCAGCTCGCTCTGGCCGTTGACCATCCGGACCTGGTTCAGGGTGATGACGGCCTCGGTGGCCGCGTCGGTGCCCTGGTAGGTGTCGATCAGCCGCTGCAACTCGCTGGACGCCAGCGGGAGGTTGCCGGCCTCCGCGGTCGTCCGCGCCTGGTTGAGGCTCCGGGCGGCGAACTCCTCCTTCCGCCGTCCGCTGCTCACCACCAGCCACACCACCACCCCGAGCAGCAGCACGCCGAGCGTCGCCGCCCCGGCCATTCGCCGCGTGTCGCGGTACCAGACGACCGTCGTGCCGTCCGTGGTCGATTGTCTTCCCGTCGAAGCTTCCACCATCGTTGCCATGTCGAGTCGCGAGTGAAGTTGAAAAGGCGCCGGTCGAGCTGCCCACGTCCGAGTGCCCCCGGCGTGACTCGAACACGCGGCCAACAGTTTAGGAAACTGCTGCTCTATCCATCTGAGCTACGGGGGCCGGGAGCCACCTGCTCCGCAACCTGTAAAGATGCCATGCCGGGAGGTCTTCGGGCAACCCGCAGCCTACACGGCCGCCACCGCGTGGCATCGGGCGCCTTCCAACCGCTCTCGCCCCTTCAGGAAGGCGATCTCGAGGAGGAACGACCAGCCCACGACCTCGGCGCCCAGCTTCCGGGCGAGCGAGCCGGCTGCCCTGGCGGTGCCCCCCGTGGCCAGCACGTCGTCCACGATCAGTGCCCTGCTGCCCGCCTTCAGGCCGTCTCGATGGCATTCCAGCGCGTCGGTCCCGTACTCCAGGGCGTACTCTTCGGTCACCCGCTCCCACGGCAGCTTGCCCGGCTTCCGGACCGGCACGAAGCCCGCGCCCAAGGCCGTCGCCACCGCGCCGCCCAGGATGAATCCCCGGGCCTCGATCCCGACCACGTGGCTCACGGCCGCCTGGGCGAACGGCTCGGCGAGCGCCTGGATGACCGCGCGCAGAAGCGCCCCGTCGCCCAGAACCGGCGTGATGTCCTGGAACAGGATGCCGGGTTTGGGGTAGTCCGGGATCGGCCGGAGGGTCTCCCGGACTCGCTGCTCCACCGTCAACGTCGCGCTCATCGGATGTCGAAGCTCCTGGGGGATACGGTTTCGTCCACGTCGTCCTCGCGCTCCAGCCTATCCACCCTCGAGTGGGCCGGCCCCGAGCGAAGCAGCTCCTCCAGGCGCGTGAGTGCGGATAGCTCCCCGCTCGACGCTACCACCTCGACGCGCCCGTCCGGGAGGTTCTGGGCGTAGCCGCCCAAGCCGAGCGCACGCGCGTGACGCGCCACGAACCAGCGGAACCCGACCCCCTGCACCACACCGGTCACCAGAAACCGGGTCGTCACGCGGGCCGGCTCCTCCTCGCCTTGATCGCCTCGATGGCGATCGGCAACACGGAAAGCGCGACGATCGCCAGGATGACGAGCGTGAAGTTCTTCTGCACCGCGGGGATCGTCCCGAAGAAGTAGCCCGCCGGCACGAAGAGCCCCACCCACAGGACGGCGCCGACGATGTTGTAGGTGATGAACTTGGAGTAGCTCATCGCGCCCACCCCGGCTACGAACGGCGCGAAGGTCCGGATGATCGGCACGAACCGAGCGAGGATGATGGTCTTGCCGCCGTGCTTCTCGTAGAAGGCGTGCGTGCGGTCGATGTAGTCCTTGCGCAGGAACCGCACGTTCCCGCTGAACGCGCGCGGCCCGATCCACGCCCCTACCCAGTAGTTCACCGTGTCGCCCAGGATGGCCGCACCGATCAGCAGCACCATCAGCAAGCCTAGGTCGAGCGATCCGAGCGCGGCGAACGTGCCGGCGGCGAACAGCAGCGAGTCGCCGGGCAGGAACGGGGTCACCACGAGTCCCGTCTCGGCGAAGACAATGAGAAAGAGGATGAGGTGCGTCCAGACGCCGTAGTCGGCGATGACGCGACTCAGGTGCTGGTCGAGGTGGAGGAACAGGTCGACGACGGACCGCACGAAATCCATGCCAGGTCTCCGAAGTGCTAGCGGAAGCCGAACTCACCGAGCAGCGGGACGAATCGGACGTCGGCCACGGTGCTGGTGTGTAGCGCGTCGCCGTCACGGCGCACGAGCGTGAGCGTCTGGGCGTCCCGGTCGCCCAGGGGAATCACCATCCTGCCGGTCGGACCGAGCTGCTCGACCAGCGGCGCGGGGACCTCGGGCGAGGCGGCCGCGACCAGGATCGCATCGTATGGCGCGAACGGCCGCCACCCGAGTGTGCCGTCCCCGACCAGCACCGTCACGTTGCGAACGCCCGACGACTCCAGTGCCTCGCGCGCGCGGCCGGCCAGCGCCGGGATGCGCTCCACGCTGAAGACCGCGTCGCACAGCAGCGCCAGCAGCGCGGTCTGATACCCCGAGCCGGTGCCGATCTCCAGCACCCGCTCGCGGCCGGTGAGGCACAGCAGCTCGAGGTAGCGCGCCTGCACCCACGGCTGGGAGATGGTCTGGCTGCTCCCGATGGGAAGCGCCGCGTCGTCGTAGGCCCGGTGACGCACGCTCTCGGGCACGAAGAGGTGGCGCGGCACCATCCGCACGGCGCGCAGCACCGCGAGATCGCGAATGCCCTTCTGCCGAAGGGTCTCGACGAGCTGGCTGCGGTAGCCGCCGTAGCCGTCGCCCTCCCCTACCCCTCCAGCGACCATCCGCGCACGGTCTCGAGCAGCGAGTAGTTGGTGAGATCCATGTGGAGCGGTGTCACCGAGATGAATCCTTCCGCCACGGCGAGGTGATCGGAGTTCTCGGTGCCGGTCCAGGTGATCGTCCCGCCGCCGATCCAGTAGATCTCGCGGCCCCATGGATCCTTCATCCGTGTGAGCGACTCGGAGAAGAACCGGCTGCCCAGCTTGGTCACCTTGATGCCACGGACCTCGGAGGCGGGGATCTTGGGCAGGTTGATGTTGAGCAGCGTCTGCTCCGGGAAGTCGGGAACGCTCACCACGCGCCGAACCAGCTGTGTCAGGAGGTCCTTGTACGTCTCCATCGTCTCGGGCTGGTTCCCCGAGAACGAGATGCCGATGCCGGGCACCCCGAGCGTCACGGCCTCCATCGCGGCCGCCACGGTGCCGGAGTAGAGGACGTCCTCGCCCATGTTCGGCCCGTGGTTCACGCCCGAGAACACGAACTCGGGCCGCTCCGGCATCAGTGCCTGGATCGCCAGCATGGCACAGTCGGTCGGCGTGCCGTCGATCTGCCATGCGCCGTCGGGCCGCCGCGCGGGGCGGAGCGGCCGGTGCAGCGTCAGCGAATGCGAGGTTCCGCTCTGCTCCCGATCGGGCGCCACCACCGTGACGTCGCCCACTTCGCGGCAGACGTCGGCCAGCAGGGCCAGGCCGGGCGCGAGAATGCCGTCGTCGTTGGTGACGAGGATGTTCATGGGGAGACAAGATAGCGGAGGGCCGGCCTATCGGCCCGACTTGCCGCCTCGTGCCGCGGGCGCGGCGGCCGCCGGGGGAGCCGGCACGGTGGGCGGCGCCTTGCCGTCCAGAATGGCGATGATGGCGTCGACCGCGGCGCGGGCCTCTCCCGCCACCTCGGCCTCGAAGGCCTTCCGCGCGGAGGCCTTCAGCTCACCCGTGCGCCGCTGCTGGTCGATGCGCTGCCGCGCCCCGTCGATCGTGAATTTCTCGGTGTACAGCAGATGCTTCACCAGCATGATCAGCTCGACCTCCCGGCTCTTGTAGACCCGGTTGCCCGAGCGGTTCTTCGCCGGATTGAGAAAGCGGAACTGGCTTTCCCAGTAGCGGAGCACATGGGGCTTGAGGTCGGTCAGCGAGCAGACTTCGCCGATCGAATAGAACTCCTGCACCTGACGGGTGGTGCTCATCGCCATTGCTCCGACTTGAGTTCGCGGCTCATCAGCTCGGTGATCGCCTCCCGGGGAGGCTTGTCCTCGAACAGCACGGCGCAGACCTGCTCGGTGATCGGCAGCTCGATGCCGAGTCGCCGGCCCAGCGCCGCGCCGGCGAGCGAGGTGTTCGCTCCCTCGGCCACGCTGCGGTGAGTGGCGCGGTAATCCTCGAAGCGCCGCCCCTCCGCCATGGCGACGCCGAGCGCCCGATTGCGGCTCAGGCTGCCGGTCGTGGTGAGCACCAGATCGCCCATCCCGGCGAGACCGGCGAAGGTCAGCGGATCTGCGCCCATGGCCACGCCGAGGCGCGTGATCTCCGCGAGGCCGCGCGTGATCAGCGCCGCCCGCGGATTGTGCCCCATGCCGAGTCCCTCGGCGATCCCGGCGGCGACGGCGATCACGTTCTTGAGGGCGCCCGCGAGCTCCACTCCGACGACGTCGAGATTGCTGTAGACCCGGAACGCCGGGGTGGCGAAGACGCGCTGCACGGCGCGGGCCGTCTCGAGGTCGCCCGCGGCGGCGACCACCGCCGTGGGTTGGCCCTGGCACACCTCCACCGCGAAACTGGGACCCGAGAGTACCGCGAAGCGGACCGCCGGCAGGCACTGCGCGAACACCTCGGACATGAGCGCCAGCGTGTCGGTCTCGATCCCCTTGGTGGCGCTGACGACCAGCGTACCGGAGGGGATGGCGCCGTCCAGCGCGCGAACCACGGAGCGTACCGCATGACTGGGCGGGGCCGACACGATGACTTCGCAGCCGGCGACGGCTTCACGGGCATCGCCGAAGGCCCGCACCTTGGCCGAAAGCGGCACGCCCGCCAGGAAGAGTGCGTTCTCCCGGTCGCGATTGACCGACTCCACCACCTCCGCCTCGTAGGCCCAGAGCCGGACGTCGTGGCCCTTGCACGCGAGCAGATTCGCGAGCGTCGTGCCCCAGCTCCCTGCCCCGAGCACCGCGATCGTCGTCACGGGTGCGCCTCGGGCACGGCGCGACGGCCGAAGCGGCTCTCGGTTCCGTTCAGCAGGCGGCGGATGTTGGCGCGATGGAACCAGATGATGGCCGCGGCCACCAGCGCGTCGAGCCAGAGGATCTCCGGGTGATCCAGGCGCTCGAGGAAGTGCACGGCCACCGGCAGGATCGCGGCGGCCGAGATGCTCGCGAGCGAGACGTAGCCGGTCAGCGTGAGGATGGCGACCCAGGCCGCGGCCGCGATGCCGAGCGCGAGCGGGGTGAGCCCCAGCATCACGCCGGCCGCGGTGGCGACGCCCTTGCCGCCACGAAACCGGACAAAGACCGAGAACACGTGACCGATGATCGCGGCGATGCCGCAGGCGAGGGCGAAGAGCTGCGAATCGCTCGCGCGAGGCGCGACGACGAGCACGGGGACGGCGCCCTTGGCGATGTCCACCAGGGCGACTGGGATCGCGTACCGCCAGCCGAGCGTTCGGTAGACGTTGGTGGCACCGAGATTCTTGCTGCCGTGCTCGCGGAGGTCGATACCGCGGAAGAGCCGCGCGGCGAGGTAGCTGGTCGGCATCGCGCCGACGAAGTACGAGAGAGCGAGGCACGCGGCCGCCGCCGCGGTCACCGCTTTGCCCCGCGGCTGGTGAACTTGAGCCGCAGCGGTGAGCCGAGGAAGGGCCACACCTCGCGAAAGCCGTTGGTGAGATACCGCTGGTAGGACTCGGGCACGTCGTCCGGACGATTGCTGACGATCGCGAAGGTGGGCGGCGCCGTGCCGATCTGCGAAGCGTAGAGCAGCTTCACTTCCTCGCCCGGCTTCTGCGGCGGCGCGCTCCGCTCCAGCAGCGAGCCCAGCACGCGGTTGACCTCGGCGGTGGGAATACGCTGCTCCCGCGCGTCGGCGACCTCGAGGATCTCATCCAGCACCTTGCGGGCGCGCTGGCCGGTGAGCGCCGAGAGATAGATGAACGGCACGTGCCGGAGAAACGGGGCCTTGGCGATGAGCTCCTCCTGCCCGCGGTACGCCGTGTTCGTGTCTTTTTCCTCGATCAGGTCCCACTTGTTGACGGCGATGACCAGACCGCACCCGCGGTCCCACGCCTCGGTGGCGATCCGGAGATCCTGATTGTGCAGACCGAGGGTCGCGTCCACCACCAGGACGCACACCTGGGCCCGCTCGACCGCGCGCTCGGTGCGCAGCGTGGAGTAGAATTCCAGATCATCTTGTACTTTAGCCTTGCGCCGTAACCCCGCTGTATCAATGAAGTTGAGGTTCTTGCCCTGGTAGCGCAAGAGGGAGTCGATCGCATCCCGGGTGGTACCCGCCTCCGGAGCGACGACATGGCGCTCCTCCCCGAGGAGCTTATTGACCAGCGAAGACTTCCCCGCATTCGGTCGGCCGACGACGGCGACACCGATCGTGTCCTCGGATTCCGCGGGATCGTAGGGGGGCAGCAGGGCCACGACCGCGTCGAGCAGGTCGCCGCTTCCCTTCCCGATCGCCGCGCTCACGCCGATCGGATCGCCGAAACCGAGCTCGTAGAAGTCGAGCTGCGCGGTGCTGCGCTCGAGGTCGTCGAGCTTGTTGACCGCGAGCACGACAGGCGACCGGGATCGACGAAGCCGCTGCGTGATCGCCTGGTCCACCGGCTGCACGCCGTCCTTGCCGTCCACGAGAAAGAGCACCACATCCGACTCCGCGAGCGCGAACTCGACCTGCTGCCGTATCGCGCGATCCATCGAGTCGTCGGACTCCGGTACGAGCCCGCCGGTGTCCACCAGCCAGAACCGGCGCCCTTGCCACTCGGCGTCGCCGAAGTGGCGGTCTCGCGTGGTGCCCGGCCGATCGGAGACGATCGCCGGCCTCCCGCCGAGAATGCGATTGAACAGGGTCGACTTCCCGACGTTCGGGCGACCGACGATGGCCACGGTCGGCTTGCTCACGCGGCCACCCCCAGCTCGAGCGCGTCGGCGAAATCCTTGCTGAAACGGAGCTCCATCGGCAAGGCCACTGCCAGCAGCGCCGCGCTCATGCCGTCGATAAAGAGACCGTCGTCGTTCACCGATTCTCCCGGCAGCAACGCCAGATCGAGATCGTTGCGGCCGCGGAGCGCCTCCTGCACCGCGACCCCCGGGAGCAAGCCGGCCGTCGTCACGGACGCACCGAACACGGAGTTGACGACGGGAAGCAGCTCGAAGCGCGCGCCGGATACGCGGGCCAGCGGCTCGAGCACCATCGGCATCAGCCTGCCCATCGCGGTGCCCGTAACCACACCGATACGGCGGCCCTCCCACCCGGTGATCGCCGCCGCGCGCGACTCGATCCGGCGCTGCAGCCATCGCACCGACCCGACGCCGTTCTCCACCTGGTCGAAGCCGTCGTAGATCTCCGCCGGAGGCAGATCGAGCTCGGCCCGGAGGTACAGCTCGTCGGCGCCGAACGCCCAGTGGCTTCCCCGCTCGGCGAGCGCGATGGCGCCGCGCGCTTCGACCAGCCCGACCGCGGCGCGACACTCCTCCGCCGTCGGCTCCCGGACGAGATGGTGCTTGCTGTACTCCGTCAGGCCCACAGGCACCACCGAGCAGCCGAGAATCGAAGGACCGAACTGGTACAGCTCGCGCAGCGTCTGTCGCAGTACCTCACCGTCGTTCACGCCGGGAGACATGACCACCTGGGTGTGGAACTCGATGCCGTGTTCGGCGAACAGGCGAAGCTGAGGGAGGATGTCCGGCGCGGTGGGATTGCGAAGCAGATAGCGCCGCACCGTGGGATCGGTGGCATGCACCGAGACGTAGAGCGGAGAGAGGCGATACTCGATGATGCGCTCGGCGTCGCGCTCCTTGAGATTGGTCAGGGTCGCGAAGTTGCCGTAGCGGAAGGACAGACGGTAGTCGTCGTCGCGGATGTACAGCACGTCGCGCAGTCCGTCAGGCAGGCCGTCGACGAAACAGAAGTCGCACCGGTTGGCGCAGCGACGGATGCGGGCTGGCTCGAGTGAGAGACCGATCGGCTCGGTGAGCGGCCGCTCGATATCGAACTCGATCTCCTCACCGTCGGGCTGACGCACCTGCAGAAGGAACTGCTCGTCCGCCGAGAGAAACTCCCAGTCGAGGAAGTCCTCGAGCTCCCGGCCGTTCACCGACAGGAGCTCGGTCCCCGCGCGGAGCCCGAGCTCATGGGCGATCGAATCCGGCTGTACGGCGGTGACCCTGATCATGCGTCCTCGTTCCGGCGTCGTCGGCTACAGTATGGCCGGCGGGAAGATCGCCCAACGGGACGCTAAATTCAAGATCGGCTGATACTTCAGTGCGAGGGTCGGAAGTACCTTCTCAGGTCGTCCTCGGAGGGGCCGCCCGCCGGTACCCCCCATCGGAGCCCAGCTCCCAGGCCTCCGGATCGGACAGCTCCTTGGTGAGCATGCCATCGAGGGTCGTGCGAGCCTGCGGGTCACTGACCGGCGCCACCACCTCGACCCGCACCCGGAGGTTGCGCGTGCGCCAGTCGGCGGAGCCGATCCAGAACTCGTCCTCCCCGCCATTCCCGAAGTGATAGATCCGCGCGTGCTCCAGGAAGCGGCCCAGCCGGCTCACCACCCGGATGCGATCGGAGTGACCCGGCACGCCGGGCCTGAGGGTGCAGAGGCCGCGCACCACGAGCTCGACGCTCACCCCGGCGCGCGAGGCGCGGTAGAGCGCCTGGATGACCTCGGTGTCGGCGAGCCCGTTGAGCTTGGCCCGGATGCGTGCCGGACGCCCTGCGGCGGCGTGCGCGATCTCCCGGTCGATCCGGCCAAGCACCCAGGGGAGCAGGCCCTCGGGGGCGACCGCGATGCGGCGGAACGAGCCGGCCGGCGCACGGCTGGAGCCGGTGAGCTGGTTAAACAGATCGTGCACGTCGGCACCGAGATCCCGATCGGCGGAGAAGAGCGAGAGATCGGTGTAGACCTTGGCCGTCGCCGCGTTGTAGTTGCCGGTCCCGATGTGAACGTACTGGCGCAGCCCGTCCTCCTCCCGCCGCAGCACCAGTCCGACCTTCGCGTGGTTCTTGAGCCCGACCACACCATAGACCACCGTGGCGCCGGCCTCCTCCAGGCGCCGGACCCATCCCACGTTGCGGGTCTCGTCGAAGCGCGCCTTGAGCTCGACGAACAGCGCCACTTCCTTCTTGCGCTCGAGCGCACGCGTCAGCGCCTCCACGATCGGGGAACGCTCCCCCACCCGGTACAGCGTCAGGCGAATGGCCACGACCGCCGGGTCGTCCGCGGCGTCGGAGAAGAAGCGCACCGTCGTGTCGGAGAATCGCTCGTAGGGATGGTACACCAGCACGTCGCGCTGTCTGAGCGCGCTCCAGATCTCGCGGTCCTGGGACCAGGGGTTCCGACCCTCGAACGCCGGATATCGGCCGCCGGGCACCGGTGCTCCCATCAGCTCGCGCAGGGCTCGCAGATCCAGCATCTCGTCGATCTCGACCAGATCCTGTTCCCTCACGGCGCCCGCATCGGCGCCGCGCTCGAAGCGGAGCTCCCAGAGGAGCCGCTCGCGCAGCGGCGACGGCATGGCGCGCTCCACCTCCACCCGGACGATCGCGTTCAGCGCGCGCCGACCGACCGACTCCTCGATCGCCTGGAGCAGATTCCCCGCGTCCTCGTCCGCGAGGTCCAGCTCCGCCGCCCGGGTCAGCCGGAAGAGCCAGGTGCCCTCGATTTCCCGCTCGGGATACACCAGGTGGAGATTCGCCCGGATCACGTCCTCGAGCGGAATCAGGTCGTTCGAATCCGGAATCGGGAGCAATCGCGGGATCCGCTCGGGGAGTCGGAGATACGCGAAATGCGGTCCCGCCCTGGCGTCCTTGAGGACCACGGCCAGCAGCGGAATGAGGTGCGGCATGACCGGCACGGGAAAGCCGGGGCTGACGGTGATGGCGCGCGGCGTCAGCAGCGGGAAGATCTCGCGCTGGAACTGATCCTCCAGCAGGGCACGGCTGGTGGGCGGCAGGTCCCGCCAGCCGCGAAGCCGGACGCCCGACTGCGCCAGTTCCGCGAGACCCTTGGCGAGTGCGCGGTGCTGTCGGGCGAGCAGCGCGCGCACACGAATGCCGATCGCCTCGAGCAACCCGTCGTGCTCACCGCCCTCCTGCGCCTTCAGCGCCCCGACATTCACCATGTAGAACTCGTCGAGATTCGCGCTCACGATGGCCAGGAAGTTGAGTCGTTCCAGCAGCGGGGTGGCCGGATCTTCCGCCAGCGCCATCACCCGGCTCTGGAATTCGAGCGTGCTCAGATCCGCGTCGAGCAGCAGGTGGGCCTCGTCGGGACCCACCGGCGGCGGGGCCTTGGGACGCGCGGGCCGGATGCGCACGGCCGACTCGCCGGCCCGGAAGAGATCCGAGCGGGTGGCCACCGAGAGCGCGGCCAGCGTATCGGGGTCGTGGAGCCCCCCGGTGCCGGCGCGCTCCCCGATCTCCGCGAGGTCGAGCCATTCGATGTCTTCCGCCGGCGCGCCGTCCAGTCGGAGCCGCCGCGCGACCCACACCTCCTGCAGCCGCCCCGCCGCACCCCGTCCGCTCGCGGTGCCCAGGAGCGCCAGGTCGCCGACCGCGCTCCCGAATGCGGCGCGGAGGAGATGTCGCGCGGCATCCTCACCCTGGCCGTCCGCGATGGGGAGCACCAGTGCGCCGCCCTTGCGCTGTAGTGCCAGCGCACCCTCGTCGAGCGCGAGGAGGGTCACGGCCCGTCCGGTGCCGAGCGAGCGCGCCAGCGCTTCCCCCTCCAGCGTGGCGACCATCCGCTGCGCCCGCGCCAGCTTGGTCTCCAGGATCGCGCGGATCCCGGCCCCTCCCTGCATCGCGGCCGCAACGGCCGGCATGTCGGGACGGCCCGACTTGCGGGCGCGGAGCTTGAGCTCCTGGAAGCGGCGCGACAGCCGGTCGTGACGCACGGTGACGGCGTCATAGACCAGCTCGTAACGGGCGCTCCACGGCCAGGGGCCGCGCACCGTTCGGGTGGTACGCTCGATCTCCAGCACGACCAGCGGCTCGAGCGCGGCGGGGTCCACGAGGCCTCGGAGGCGGCGTGCCGCCTCACTCTCGCCACGGAGCGCGGCGGCCAGCTCCAGCTCCGTCACCGGGGACACGAATCGCTCGCGCGGGTGGCTGAGGGTGACGCTCAGCTCGCGTCGGTCGTCGGCGCCGATCCTGAAGCGGCAGGTGACTCCCCGACGTGCGAGTGAGCCGTCGGCGGTGTCGTAGTAGAGGTCGCGTTGGTGTCCGGATGTCGTCGCCGTGACGCGAAGATTCGCCGGAGGCGGCGCGTCCCGCAGTTCTCCCAGGCGCTCGGGCGAGGCGACATCCCATTTGACCTCCGCCGCGCTCGAAGCCGTCATTCCAGCCGGTTTCCCAGCTCGCGACGCGCCTCGGCGATCCGCGTGCGGATGCCGCTCTCCATCCGCGACATCCCGGTGATGAACGCGGTGTCGCGCCGGACCCGATCGAACAGCCCCGACTCGAGGTGCCAGTAGTGGATCATGGGCGAGATCTCGGCCGCCTTCTGCAGCCAGCTGACGGTGCCCGTCACGTCGCCCAGCCAGGCGCGGTAGGCCGCCAACGCGGCGAACTGCGGCCCGGTGGCATATTGGCCCCGATCCAGCAGACCGGCGAGCGAGTCGGCCAGCGCGTCCGCTTCCGCCGTCCGCCCCGCCTCGTGCAGGCAGGTGGCGCGGGTGCCGATCCACGGGCGCAGATCGAGCTTCAGGCAGCCCTCGGCGTCGCCCTTGAGCAGCCGCGCGATCCCCTCGAGCATCGACGCGATCTGATCGTTGGGATCGAACGCGTGCGCGCGTCGGGCCTCCTCCAGCGCCATGTCGTACTGACGGTCGCCCAGCGCGATGGCGATCGCGGAGTGGCGCACGCCGGTGGACAGCGGGTCGAGCGCCAGGGCGCGGCGGGCCTGCTGCAGCGCGGCGTCCCAGCGCCCCATGTGCTCCAGCGCGTGGGCGACCGAGAGATAGACCGCCACCGAGCCGGGGGAGAGCTGGCGCGCCTCACGCAGTGCGCGCAACACGTCTTCGTGCGGAGCCAGGCTGATGAGCAGGGCGTCGGAGCGCGCGAGATGGGCGTCGGCCAATTCCGAGTCGAGCTTCACGGCGCGGTCGGCGAGAGCCAGGGCACGGGCCACGGCGACGTACGGATCGACGCCACCGGGCGCGCCGTAGATGACGTGGAGCGCGTAGGCGGAGGAGAGGCCAGCGTACGCCGGGGCGTATCCCGAGTCGGCCCGGATCGCGTCCTGAAAGGCACGCGTGGCGCCGTGGACCGCCTCCGGCGACCGGCGCTCCAGCAGGTGCCGGCCCAGGAGCAGCGCGTCGAACGCCGCGCTCTGGCTAGGCATCGCGCCCGGCGCCATCGGGCGCACGCCGCGGATCGTGGTGAGCAGCTCCCCGCTCACCTTGCGGGCGATTTCCTCCTGGACCCGGAAGCTGTCGGCGAGATCGCCCTCGAAGGTCCCGGACCAGAGATGCGCGTCGCTCGCCGCCTCGATCAGCTCTGCCGACACCCGGACGCGCGTACCCTGGCGCCGCACCGACCCCTCGACGATGTGGCGAACGCCGAGCGTGTCCGCGATCTGAGGCAGCGTGAGCGGACTGCCCTTGAGCGCGAGCACCGAGGTGCGGGAGATGACCTTGAGGCTCTCCACCTGCGCGAGCTGGCTGATGATCTCGTCGGTGATGCCCTCGCTGAAATAGTCGTTGCCGGTGCCGCCGCTCAGATCGGTGAACGGCAGCACCGCCACGGACGCCGTGTAGGGACCGTCGGGTCCCGGCGCGTTGCCGGCTCGGCGCTCTCGCTGGCGGTAGAAGAACATCACGCCGAGGAGCAGTATCGCGAGCAGGGCGGCGGGCACGATCCACCTCCCCGCGGCCGACAGCAGGCCGTCACTCTCCAGCTCGGGTGCGGACATCACCGGGCGCGGCACCGGGGTCGAGAGGCGCGGCAAGTCCGTCAGGGCACCACGCAGATCCTCCGCCAGCTCGCCCGCGGTGGCGTAGCGCTCGTCCGGCTGCTTCATCATGCAGCGGCGGACGATGGCGATGACCTGCTGGGGAACGTCGGGGCGCGTGATGTGGACCAGTGGCGGGTCGATGGTGAGCTGCTGCGTCAGGACGCTCTTGAGGCTGGGCCCACTGAACGCCATCCGGCCCGCGAGCATTTCGTAGAGCACGCAGCCCAGGCTGTAGATGTCGCTCCGGCCATCCACCGGCGACGCCGCCGTCGCTTGTTCGGGGCTCATATAGGCGGCGGTGCCGATGGGGAACCCGACCCCGGTCAGCGTCGACCCGCCGGCGAGCCCGATCGCTCGGGCGATGCCGAAGTCCGCCACCAACGCGTGACCGTTGGATACGAGGATGTTCTCGGGCTTGATGTCCCGGTGGACCACGCCCCGGCGATGGGCGTAGTCCAGCGCGTCCGCCACTTCCCAGGCGATGGTCACCGCTTCGGTGGTGGAGAGCCGCGAATGCGCCATCAGCCGGTCGCGGAGTGACTCGCCCTCGACGAACGGCATGACGGCGTACAACAGGTTGCGCGCCTCGCCGGAGTCGAGCAGCGACACGATGTGGGGATGCTGCAGCTGGGCGGTGATCCGGATCTCGCGAAGGAACCGCTCCGCGCCGACCGCGGTGGCGATCTCGGGGTCGAGCACCTTGATGGCGACCTGGCGCTCGTAGCGGCGGTCGCGGGCGAGAAAGACGTAGGCCATGCCGCCGCGGCCGACCTCACGTTCGACGATGTAGCGGTCGCCCAGGACTTGCTGGATCTGATTGAGGAGATCGCTCACGCGGGCGGGTGATTACCTCGTCTCGACCCCGGTCGCGCGCGCGCCGAGGCGCGTTCGCAATTCTCCGGAAAGCTGCGCGGCCGGCACGCTCTTGCGCAGGCGCACGCGGTACTCGAGTATCGCCTGGCCGGCCGTGTCGCGTTGCGTGGCGGCGTATTTCCACTCCTTCACCTGTGTCGCCAGCACCGCCTCGATCTGGGGCCGCGCATTCTCCGGATCGGTAGTCTGGACCCGGAGCACCGTGTCGAGCGGCTTGGGGGGCTTGGGCGGCTTCGGCAGGTCCGACTTGCCCCCTTCGCCGACGCGCCGGCGCGCCCGGGAGGCCAGGGCCTGGAGCTGTTCGGGCGACATCGATTTGAGGATGTCGCGGTCGAGCTGGGCCACGAAGGCACCGGTCCGATTGGCCAGCGCGAGCGACCGTTCCAGCCGCCGGGCCGCGCGGGGGCCTTCCAGGTGCGAAGGCGCCCGCCCGAAGTCGGTGTACCAGAAGACCAGGATGAGGACGTTGAAGAGGAAGGACATGACGGCGGCGGCCGACATCACCTGCACCCCGGCGGCGAGTCCCACGCCGATGGCCAGGAAGATGTAGACCGCGTCCTTGGTGTCGCGCAGCGTGTTCCGGAAGCTCACCGCCGCCACGATGCCGCCGAGGCTGAAGGCGAGCGCGATGCTGTTCTTGACCAGCAGCACGACGCCGGCGACGACGATCGGGAGAATGATGAGAGTCTGGACCACCGACTGCCGGAAGCCCTTCTTCTGCCGGGTGAGGATGTAAACCCAGCTGACCGGGAGCATCAGCACGAACGCGCCGACCATGCAGAGCGCGGTCGTCACGGCGAGCGCCACCGGGGGCGACATCGCCGGCGCGGCGGCACCGAGCGCCTCGAGCAGGGGATCTGATGACGGGGTGGCGGTGCTGACGGCGTCGAGACGCTCGGCGGAGAACACCGCGGCGAGCCCGGGGAAGATCTGCCAGAGCAGAGCGGTTCCCGCGGCGAGAAGCACGTAGTATGCGGCGACCCGGACGACGGGCTGCTCACTGAATCGTGCCAGGGGCCGGCGGCCGCCATCCGTCACGTCCCACCTCCTCCGGCGATTGGCGATGTTGGGTGCCCGAAAGATGGGCCGGTCGGGAGGGCAGTCAAGGTGCCGCCGGCATTGGCAAACGTCGGTCCGCGCGTGAGATTGAGACGTTCCCACCCCGCTAGGGCCCACATGCCCGACTCCAGGCTCGTCGATCCGCACCCGCTGACCGCGCCGTCCACCGAGACGCAACGGTCGGAGCCGGTGGCCGACGATCTCGCGCTCGAGGCGGCGCAGCGGCTGCGCGTGTTGTGCGCCGTGCTGACGCTGCTCTGGATCATCCTGCTCGTCATGAATCATCTCGTAGCGCCGAACTTGGGACTCCCGGCAGACCAGGTCATTCCCTTCCCGCCGGTCGCCAACTTCTTCGCGGTGGGCTGCATCGCGCTATCGGCCGTCGTGTTCTGGATCGCGCCACGCGCCGCGAGGGTTCCGGGGCGGCTGTCCACGTTGTCGATGGTGTACGAGGTTCTGGTGGCCTTCGCCGTGGGGGTAATCAACCAATGGGAGCCCCGCGCCCTGGCAGGCCGGCTCTCTTGGCTTGTGGTCATCATACTGATCTTTCCTTCCATCGTGCCTGGCCCGCCGCGCAAGATTCTGATCGGGTCACTGATCGCCGCGACGATGGATCCGGTGGGGCTCGCGATCGCGCGTGCCAGGGGCATCGAGCTCCAGCCCCTGGGGCTGCTGATCTGGACCTACTTGCCCAACTACATCTGCGCCTTCCTCGCCGTGATTCCATCCCGGATCATCGTGCGCCTCAGCCGAAAGGTGAGCCGCGCTCGCCAGCTCGGCAGCTACCGTCTCGTGGAGCTGATCGGTCGCGGCGGCATGGGTGAGGTCTGGAAGGCGGAGCACCAGCTCTTCGCCCGGCCGGCAGCAATCAAGCTGATCGCGGGCTACGGGCTGCTCGAGGGATCCGGGCGGGTCGCCGCCGAGCGGTTTCGCCGCGAGGCGGAAGCCGCCGCGGAGCTGCGATCGCCTCACACGATCCAGCTCTACGATTTCGGCATCGCGCGTGATCGGCGGCTGTATTACGTGATGGAGCTCCTCGAAGGCAGCGATCTCGAGTCGCTGGTAGGGCGCTTCGGTCCGCAACCGCCGGCCCGGGTCGCCCACATTTTGCGCCAGGCGTGTCACTCCCTTGCCGAGGCGCATGCCGCGGGGATGGTCCATCGGGACATCAAGCCGGCCAACCTCCACGTTGGACGGTTCGGGCTGGAGTATGACTTCGTGAAAGTGCTCGACTTCGGCCTGGTGAAGCAGGGTCACAGCCAGCGGGCTGACGACGTGCGACTGACGGCGCCTGAATCCATGAGCGGAACCCCGGCCTACATGGCGCCGGAGATGGCGGGAGGCGAGGCGGTCGATGGCCGCGCGGATCTCTACGCCCTGGGCTGCGTCGGGTACTTCCTGCTGACGGGGACTCTGGTGTTCGACGGGGACAACGCGATGCAGCAGATCCTCAAGCACCTCCAGGCCGCCCCGGTGCCGCCCTCGACGCGACTCGGCCGCCCGCTCCCGGACGAGCTCGAGCGCCTGGTGCTCGACTGCCTGGCCAAGAATCCCGACGATCGGCCACCGGACGCGGCCGCCCTCGGACGAGGCCTCTCCGCGGCGGGGGCTGACCAGTGGACCCAGGACGACGCGCGACACTGGTGGGAGACGACCTTCACGCCGTCGGGTGGTGGTCCGGTCATGGCCCCGCCAACGGAGTTCCTGGAGATCGCCGAGCCCCACGGCGTATCCCCGGCTGACGCGCGCTAAGCGATCAGCGCGAGGATCGCATCTCCGTAGGCGGCCAGCTTCGCCGGACCGATGCCGCTGATTCGCGCGAGCTCGCCCGCGTCCGCGGGGCGGGCCGCCGCCACCGCGGCGAGCGTACGATCGTGGAAGACGACGTAGGGCGGCACGCTGCGCCGTCGCGCCTCCTCCGTGCGCCACGTCTTGAGACGAGCGAAGAGCTCGGGATCCGCGCCCGACCCGTCCGACACGACTGCGTCTCCTCCCCCCGCACCGGCGCTCGGTCGACGGCGACTGCCGCCGCGTGAGGATCCGCGGCTCCTGAGGGCCGAGCGGCCGGGCAACTCCAGCTCCGGCCGGCTCTCTCCCCGAGCCACCGCGCGGCCCTCCGCCGTCAGCGCGAGGACGAAGGCTCCGGGTCGGCCTCCTTCGATACCCTGGCGCTCCACCAACCCGGAGTCCGCCAGCACGCCAAGCAGGTCCTTCACCTGATCGAGCGGCACGGTGGAGAGCTTGCCGTAAGTGGGGATGCGGTCCAGCCCGTGCGCCAGCACTTCCTTCCCACCGCTGCCGACCAGCACTTGCGCCACCCGTTCGACTCCGAAACGACCCGACAGGCGGCCCACCGCCGACAGCGCGATCCGCACGCGGAGCAGCTCGTCGTCTTCGAGCGCTCGTACGGCCCCGCGGCGCCAGCCTAGGCAGACGTCGCAGACCCCGCATCGGGGTACCGAGCCTCCTCGCGCGCTGCCGGCGAAATAGTCGTAGACGAACCGGGTGCGACATCCGCGGGAGAACGCGTACCGGACCATGGTGTCGAGTCGCTCCCGATCCCGACGGGACTTGAGCGCGCGAGCATCCATGTCCACGGGGGGCGCGCCCGCGCCGAGCGGGGTGCCGGACTGCTCCGCCGCGCGCCGCAGCAGCCGGGCCGCGGTCACCGCGGCCATCGCGCGCTCGCCGGCATCGAAGTCCGACTCGATCTGATCGTCGGTGGCCCCGTCGGCCAGCCGACGCCACACCTCTTTGAACACCGTCGCGGCGGGATTCGCGCCGGCCAGGAAGAACTCCTGGGTGCGGACGTCGGCAGGGGCGAACAGGAGTGTGCATCGGGCAGGGAGCCCATCGCGGCCCGCCCGGCCGACTTCCTGATAGTAGGACTCGATGCTGCCAGGCAGCTCCGCATGCACCACGAATCGGATGTCCGCCTTGTCGACACCCATGCCGAACGCATTCGTGGCGACGATGACATCGGTCCGACCCGCGAGAAACGCGTCCTGCGCGGCGCGGCGCTCCTGGTCCATCATGCCGGCGTGGTAGCGTCCCGTGCGAAGGCCCAGCTCCGCCAGGGCTGCGCTCCAGAGGTCCACCGACTTCCGCGTGGCAGCGTACACGATCCCGGGCAGTCCTACCTCGCGCACGATCCGCTCGAGCGCCCGGCCCTTGTCGTCCCGGCCCCGGCACCGCTCGACGGCGAGCGTGAGGTTGGGCCGCTCGAAGCCGGTGACCAGCTCCAGCGGGGCGGAGAGGCCGAGCTGCTCGGCGATGTCGACCCGCACATCGGGCGTTGCGGTCGCGGTGAAGGCCGCGGCCGGCACGCCGAGCTCGGCGCGAAAGACGGCCAGCCGCCGGTAGTCCGGACGGAAATCGTGTCCCCACTGGCTGATGCAGTGGGCCTCGTCCACGATCAACCGCGCCGGCCGCGCCCGGGCGAGAGACGCGCGGAATCCGGCGTGCCCCAGGCGCTCCGGAGCCACGTAGATCAGCTTGAGTTCGCCCGCACCCAGCTCTGCTTCCGCCGCCTGTCGCTCGGCGCCCGACATGCCCGAGTGCAGCGCGGCCGCTGGCAGTCCCCGCGCCCGGAGCGCGTCCACCTGGTCCTTCATGAGTGCGATGAGCGGCGAGACCACCACGGTGGGGCCGTCGAGCAGGAGCGCGGGCAGCTGAAAGCAGAGTGACTTACCGGCCCCGGTGGGCATCACCGCCACCAGGTTCCGGCCCTCGAGCACGGCGAGCGCCGCCTCGCGCTGCCCCGGTCGAAAGGCCGCGAGACCGAATCGCTCGTGCAGTGCCCGATCGAGATCGGCGGCGGTGGGCGGAGGCGCACAGGGTGAAGCCACGTCCGGAAATCTAGCGGAGGCCCGACAGCCATGGCTGCCGAGCCTCCGCAAACTGGTTCCTGACCGCGCGAGCGGCGCCGCGCTACTGCACGCGGATGACCCTGCCTACCGACGGGACGCCGTTCCGGTTCAGCGCGAAGATCATGTAGTGACCCGGGGGGGCCACGTTGGGATTGGGCGGTGCCGTGACGGACAGGCTCCCCTCCCCGCGCGTGAAGTCCAGCGAGATCGCCATCGTGTTCGCATCGAACGCGTGGGTCACCGAGCCCAGGCGAATCCAACGTACGTGGGTGATCTGCGCCGCCGCCGGCGTAGTGACGGTAAAGCTTTGCCCGTAGCCCACGCTGGTGGGAGCATCGGCGATCTCCGGACGCGCGCCCTTGTAGAGGTACGGCGGGCGGAAGATCTCGTGGTTTCGCTGTGCCGGGTAGGGCGTGCCGGTGCCGGGGACGTTGGCGTCCCCGCTCGCCCCATGCAGGACGGTTCCGTCCACCATGAGGATCGACACGGAGTGATAGGCCCGGGTCACGGTATTGCTCGCCAGTGTCGTCCAGTCGTTGGTGGCCGGATCCCAGATCTCCGCGGCGTGGACACCGGAGTTGACGTCGTTGAACCCCCCGCCGCTGACGCCCCCGGTGACCAGCACCTGACCGTCGGGCAGCACCGTGGCGTTGAGGTGGCGACGCGGGGAGCTCAGGCTTCCCGCGCTGGTCCATGCCGGCGTGCCGGCGTTGAGATCGACTTTTTCGGCAGTCTCCGTCGGTGTGGGCGACTTGGGATCGGGCGTGTCCCACCCGGTGTACCCGCCACCGCCGACGTAGATGATCTTCCCCGACTCGTACATCGCCGCGGAGCCGTAGTCGCGATTGAACAGCCAGAGGTGCGTCGGTCCAGTGGTCCAGCTCCCTCGGTTGCCCGACGTCGATCCGTCCACATCGAGCCAGCGCGAGGTCACCCGCTCACCCGCCATGAAGAGCCTTCCATCGAGCGGGTCGACGAAGTCACGAGGGTAGTACGGCAGCTCGACGTTGCCGGCGCCCGGAAGTTCCACCCAGGCGTTGTTCTCCCAGATCTCGGGGATGCGTACCACGTTGGATGCGCTGTCCTGGCCCGCCACGGTGACCAGTCGGCCGTCGGGCAGCGTCGTGACGGTCGGGTACCACCGGCCGTGAGCCATCTTGGGAAGCCCGGGGGTCCAGGTCTCGGATGCGGCGTTGAAAATGTTGGTGACGTCGAGCCCGCGGTCGTCGGCCTTGTGACCGCCCGACACCATCACGTTGCCATCGGGCATGAGCGCGTGGCCCGCGCAGAAGAGCATCGTGTCGTTCGCCACCGTGATCGCCGCGGTCGGCGCGCCAGATGTGGGATCCCAGAGCCTCGGCTGGCCCATTCCGCCGCCGATCTCTTCCCGGCCCCATGCGAGCACCTTGCCGCTGGGAAGCAGCGAGATGTGGAGCGGCACGATGTTCCAGGCCACCTGGGGGCCCCATTCGCCACTGGTCGCCTCGGCCGGCAGCGCCGACAGCGCGATCGCGGACGAGGTGGCCGATGCGTCGGACCCGGTGAACGTGATGGTGTGACTGCCCTGCCCCGCCACTCCCAGGTCGCCGAACGTGGCGACGCCGTCGCTCCCGCTGACCGCCGTGGTCGCGCCCTCCAGCGTCCCGCTGCCGGAGGCCAAGGCGGCCGTGACGGTGACGCCGGCGCTGGGGTTGCCGCTGCCGTCCTCGACCCGCACTACCGGCTGGGACGCGGCGCCGAACACTTCGCCATCGAGCGCGGTTGCGGGAGGCTGGGTGACGATGATGAGCTCAGGCACCGGCGGCAGGCCATCCACCGCCGTTGCCGTGAAGATGACCGGTGACCCCTCGAGGTCAGTCACGGTGGCCGTGGTGCCTTGCGTCCCAGCCGCCGGGCCGAGGGTTCGACGGATGCCGGCTCGCCCGTCTTCCCCCGTCTCGACCGTAGCATCGGATACGCTGCCGCCGTCCTGGGCGGCCCAGGCGATTGCTACGCCCGCCACCGGTTCCCCGCTCTCGTCCGTCACCCGGACGATCTGCGAGTCAGGCAGGACGGCACCGACCGTCCCTTCCTGGTCGTTTCCCGAGACCAGCGCGATCGTGGTCGCTGTACCGCGAGGGTCGATCGGGTCGCTGCCGCTGCAGCGGAGCGTAGCGGCACCGAGAAGGAGCACAGCGATTCGAGCAGCAAGTCCGGTATGAAGCTTCATGGGCCTTGAGAGTCCAGGGGTAACTGCCGGGTCGGCAACGAGGTCGAGCGCAGTTCCTTCATGCAGGAACTACGCCATCCCGCAGGGATGGGAAACCTACTTAAGATGTTCGAGATTATCTACTTACGGCTGTGAGGAGGCTCACGTGTGGGGGGCGTGCCACGAGGAGGTACGTCGCCTGTGGGAGTGGAGAGTGTCTCCTGAACACGGTCCACCAAGTCGGCCGCGCTGAACGGCTTGGGCAGGAAACCGGCCCCGGCGACGAGGTGCCCGTGGGTCGCGATGGCCTCCTGGCTGTACCCCGACATGAAGAGGATCTTCACGGCCGGGCGCTCCGCGGTCAGCCGCCGTGCCAGCTCATCGCCACTCATCCCCGGCATCACCACATCGGTGAGCAGCAAGTGGATCGGCTCGTCGAGCTCTTGGGCCAGCGCCAGTGCCTCTTCCCCGCCGCCGGCGTCCATCACGCGGTAACCCGAGTCCTCCAGGATCCGGCGGAGCGGCGCGCGAACCCCTGCTTCGTCATCTGTCAACAGGATGGTAGGCACTTCGACGCGTCCTCTCGTCGGCGCGAACTGGTACGCTCGACGACTCGATGATGCTTCACAGCATGTGATGGGGTCTTTGCAAAATGGGCGGAGGACCCCAGGTGTCAAGCGATGGAGTCTGCACCCGTGTCTCGAGCCTCGAGACGGAGCCTCGTTTCGTTCCACCTGTAACGTGCCGTTGCATGGTCTCGATCCCAGCGTCTTCGGGCAAGTATCTGCCACTTCACGCGTTATCGCTCGAGTGCATTTTGGCGCATCGATTGCCTTTTCCGGATCCGGGCGTCGGAGACGCGATGCCCTCCAACATTTCCTCAGGCACCGAGTTGAACTGCATCCGGAGAGACCCACCATGTCGAAATTCCAGCTCGCAATCGCCGCTGTCGCCTCGGCCCTCATCATCGCCGTGTCGGCCGCCTGTGCCGCCGACGCCGCGAGCATCGCGGATCCCAGCGGGCCTAATGGGAGCGACGCCACCGCTCGCAGCGCCGCGAGCGACCTGTCGACGGCTACGCCGAACGCGGCCGGCCTTCGCCTGCGCTGTGAGCGCCGCGCGAACCGCTCGAAGATCTCCGTGGACGGCCGCAACCTCACGCCGCGCGGGGGCACGTTCCGCGCGCGGGTCCGCGCCGGCGGCGGCACGGCCACTTCCGGCACGCAGAGGGCGGTGGGCGACGAGGCCGAGTTCGACTTCGACAGCAACCGGAACGACGTGCGCGAAGGCGCTACCAGGATCGCGGCGAACTTCGTCCGCAGCCGGCCCGGTGCGGATGTCATGGCCGAGATCCTCAACGCGCAGGGCCGAGTGGTCGCCACGCAGAGTGGAGAGTGCGATTCTCGATAGATCGGGACGATGGTCCCGTAGAAGCACTCACCCCCGCCGCGACGGCTCGCGGCGGGGGTGGCTGTATGTGGCTCTGTCGTACCAGGTGTGTCGGAGAGCGGGCGACCGGACTCGAACCGGCGACGTCCAGCTTGGGAAGCTGGCATTCTACCACTGAATTACGCCCGCAATTCGCCGGGTAATGTCAGCCCGGGCCCCGGGAGAGTCAAGCGGCCCTACTTGGCGCGCGACGCCTCCAGAAAGCTTCGGAGATCCGGCTCGCTCACGGCAGGCTCACCCGGCGCGACGTTGTCCAGCCGCCCCTCGCGCATCCAGCGCTCCAGCTCGCCCACCAGCTCGAACAGGTGGTCGAACGAGTCCACCGTGAAGAGCAGCGGCTGGTAGTGATCGATCTCGAAGTACTGGTTGATGACCCATTCGAGCTGGAGCGGATAGCGCTGCACGTCGGGCGAGTCGATGGAGTGGGCGATCTCGCCATAGGAGCTGAGCAGGCCGCTGCCGTACGCCTTGAGACCGGTGGGGCTTCGCATCAGCCCGAACTCGATGGTGAACCAGAAGAAGCGCGCCATCGCCTTGAAGATGCTGCTCACCCGCCGGATCTTTTCCGCCTCGTCGGTGATCCCCGACGCGATCTCGGCGGCCGTGTGCGCGCAGTCGCCGAAGCGCACCAGCGTATCCGCGAAGGCGCGATCCGTATGCATCGGCACGTGCCCGGCGATGTCGTGGAAGATGTCGGGCTCGGGCAGGTAGTCGAGCGTGGCGCCGTCGCGGATGGTGATGGTGGTGGGAAACTCGCGGTTCCGCAGACTGTCGAAGAAGAGGAACGAGGGAACGTACCCGCTGACCGGCTTCGCCTGGAAACCGGTCAGCGGGCTGAGAAATCGGTTGACGTCCTCGAGCTTCGGCACCCGCGCGGGATCCAGGCACAGACTGTCGATACCCTGGAGGAAGCGGGGGTTCGCGTAGCGGCGCCACCGATCCCCCATCCGGGTGAACAGCCGCCGCCACGCGTCATGATTGCCCTCGGAGTAGAGCTCGTAGGGCTGGTGGATATAGAGGCGGCCTTCGGCCTGCGCCTGTTCGATGAACGGCGCCCGCGTCGTGGTGAGCCCGCTCGTGGCCTGGATGCCCGCCATACGGTTCTCTCCTGGCTACTTCTGTTTGTACCGCCACGCGACGATGCCGGCGCCCTGTGCCGTGGCCTTGAGCTCCTGGGTCTTCCCCGCCGCGAGCGCGGGTACCTGCACGTCCTGGCTGCCGACCGCCGTGCCCTTGGCATCCAGGAACTCCACCGCCACCACCGCGGCCTTCGGCGCTATAGGCTTGCCCGCGGGCGTCTGCGCCTCGCGCCCGGTCGCCGTGGCGGTCCAGGTAGCAGTGTTCGTCCCGGTCGCGAAGTCCGTCACCTTCAGGTCGACCGGCAGCGCCAGGACCTTCTCGGCGACCTTGACGGCCTCGTCCACGTTCTTGGCCTGTTTGTATCCCTCACCCACCAGCTTGAGGGAGTTCTCGTTCATCGGCTCCAGCGCCGACAGGCGTTGCGCGGTCTCCAGCAGCTTCGGACCGTCCTTCAGCGCCAAGTACGTGTTCGACAGATTGAACAGCGCGTCGCGGTTATACGGCTCGGCCTGGGCGACCTTGCCGAATGCCTCGGCGGCCTCGGCGTATTTCTTGTCGTTGTAGAGATTCACGCCGACGTTCATGAGATCGGCGCTGCCGGCCCCGGCCCCCGCGCCGCCTGTCGGCGACGCCGACCCGCCCGAGGCCACGATCTGCTGCTCGATCGCCTGCGCCTTCTCCGCCTGACCCTGGCCCCGGTACGCGCCGGCCAGACCCCGCTTGGCCTCGACGTCGTTCGGTACCCACTTGAGATACCGCTCGAAGGCGGCCGCGGCCTCGGCATGCTTCTGGGCGTTGAGCAGGATCGCGCCCTGGTTGAACGCCGAGCGGTTCCTGATCTTCTGCTCGGTCGTGTCGGTCACGTTCGTGCTGGCCGCTACCGCCTTGCCATAGAAAGCCGCGGCGCTGTCGGTCATCCCCTTCTCATTGAACACTGCGGCCGCCTGATAGAACGGGATCGGCGACTTCCGGTACGCAATGCCCGCCTGATGATAGAGCACGAGCGCCGAGTCCAGATTCTTCTGCTCCTCGAAGCCATTGCCGCCCTTGATGAGCGCGACCCAGGCGTTTCGGCGATACCCGTCGATCTCCTTGGCGCAGGCCGGCGCGAGCTTCTCCGCACGCGTGAGCGCGGTGTCGGCGCCGTAGAGGTCGCCTCGCTGCAGATAGATGCGGCCGAGGTAGTACCAGGCCGCCGGATTCACGTCCTGCTTATTCTGCTGCATCGCCTCGAGGAGCACCTTCTCCCCGCTGTCCAACGTCCGCTGCTTGTTCTCGGGGACATCGGACTCGATGCTGGTCTTCAAATAGGTCGCGCCGCTGCTCACCTTGAAGTGGCCTGACTTCAGGCCACAGTCCGGAGCCTGGTACCCACTCGGCATCGACTGCGCGACTCGGGCGCTGATGACACGCTGCTGGGATTGGGCGGCGCCGGCGGCCAGGGGGAAAAGCATCAGGGCCGACGCAATCGTCGCTTTCACTCGTCACGACTCCTTGTTCGGGGTCACAGCCTTGGCGGCTCCATCGGGGCCCACCAGGCGGAGAGCCCGCTGGTGCAAGTCCCTTGCCACCTCGTGAGCGGGGCGGCCGGTCTTGCGAGCCACCGCCGCGACATCATCGAACTCCGGCTTCAACCTTGGACCATCGGGGCCGTCCAACACCTTGACACGCACGTTGATGCCGCCGCCGGCGTCCACCTCGAGCACCCGCCGCGGCAAGGTGTACCGCTGGGCCATCTGGCGACGGACACCGGCCGTCGTGCTGTGCCGCACGAGGGCGTCGGTGACCCGATCGGCCTCCGCCGGGGGCACCACCGCCTCCACCCGGAATCCGATGCGGCCCTTCTTCATCTGGGTCGCCCATACCTGCACGTCGAGCGCGCCGGCGTCCATGAGCGCTTCGCGCAGCGGCTCGAGATACTCCGGGCTGAGGTCGTCGAGGTCGGTGGACACGACGGCCACCTCGCCCGCTTCGCCCGCGGCCTCGGCCACGATGAGTCGGAGCGCATTCGGGTACGACTCCGGATCCCGGCCACCTGCGCCCCACGCGCCTGCGCCCACGATGCGCCAGCGCGCCGGAGGCGTCCCGGAGGACAGCACTCGAAGCAGAACCGCGCCGGTGGGCGTCGTCGCTTCGCCAACGACCGGACCACCGGTGACGATCTCCAGGCCCTCGAGCAACACGGCCGTGGCGGGCGCGGGCACCGGGATTGTGCCGTGCGCGGCTCGCACCCAGCCGCTGCCCACCGCCACCGGGCGATGGTAGATCCGATCGATGCCGAGCTGCTCGAACCCTTCGATCGCGCCCACGATGTCGACGAGCGCATCGAGTGCTCCCACTTCGTGCAGCGCGACCTGCTCCGCGGGCACACCGTGAATCCGGCCCTCCACCTCGCCGAGAAGCTCGAACGCCTTCATCGCCCGCGTGCGAACCCACTCGGACAACGGCGCACGCGCGAGGATGTCGATCAGTTCACCGACGTGGCGGTGCGGGGCGTGGTGATCGTCGTGGGCGTGGGGATGGGCGTGAGGGGAATGGACCAGCTCGCTCGGGCCTTCCTGGCGACCGTCGGCGAGGAGCACGTCGACCTTGGTCGCACGGACACCGCACCGGTCGACCGAGCGCACTTCAACCCGGACGTCAGCGAGGCCCAGACGCTCGGGGATGCCCCGAACCCACGCTTCCGGCGCACCGGCGGCAACCAGCGCGCCGAGCAGCATGTCACCGCTGATCCCGGCGGCCGGGTCGAGGATGGCAAAACGTCCATCTGACATAGACTTATAAATATGGCAGGGCGCGCCCCGAGTAGCAATTCCCGAGCGTTTTCGGCCAACCACCTTCCGGATCAGGACTTGAGGCGCTCGTCCAGCTCCTCCAGGCTCCTCGGCCAGTCCTCCTTGAGCAACCGGGACAGCCCCCGGTCGGCCAGCAGACGCCCCTCGGTCTGGCAACTGGGACAGTAGTTGGTCTCGTTCTCCGCGTACCGGATCCGCTGAATCGGCGTGCCGCAGTCGGGGCACGGCTGACGGTACCTGCCGTGCGCGGCCATCCCCTCCCGAAACGCCGTGACCTTCAGCGGGAACCCGTCACCAGCCTCCTTGCGCAGGCGATCGGTCCAGTCCAGCAGCACGGCCCGGGTCGCGGCGTACAGCCTTCCCGCCTCTTCGTCCGAGAGGCGGCTCGTCAGCTGGAGCGGCGACAGGCGTGCCCGGTGCAGAATCTCGTCGGAGTAGGCGTTGCCTATGCCGCTGAAGAGCCGAGGGTCGGTGAGAGCGCGCTTGAGCGTGTGGTTCTCCGAACCCAGCCGCTCCGCGAACGCCGCCGCGTCAGCCTCCAAGGGCTCGAGCCCGCCTCGCTCGAACACGGCGAGCGCGGGACGGCCCGCCATCAAGTGGAGCGACGCACGCCGCTTGGACCCCGCCTCCGTGAGCAACAGCGTTCCGCCCTCGAAGTCGAACGCCGCGAGGCCGATCTTGCCAGGCGCCTTGGCCCCCGAAGACCCCCAGCGGAAGCGACCGGCGATCATGAGATGAATCACCAGGAAGAGCTCACCCTCCATCTCCCACACCAGTCGCTTGCCCATCCGACGCAGCCCGCGCACCTCGCGTCCGGCGAGCGCCGAGAGCGGTGGATCCACCGTGCGGAGGACGAAGGGACTCGAGAGCCGGACACCCAGGAGACACCGCCCGACGATCCGCCGCTCGAGCGCCTCCAGGTACACCACGACATCGGGCAGCTCCGGCACCTCAGGCTCTGGTCTGCAAATGCTCGAGCACGCGCGCGGCGAGACGCGCCGAGAAGCCGGGCACGGTGGCCAGCTCCGACACCGACGCCGATCTCACACCGGCCAGGCTGCCGAACCGCTCCAGCAGCAGGCGACGACGGCGAGGACCTACGCCGGGGATGTCGAGTAGCTCGGAGGTGATCGTGCGCTGGGTGCGCCGCTTGCGATTGTAGGCGAGGCCGAACCGGTGCGCCTCGTCCCGGATCCGCTGCAGCAGCCGAAGCGACGGGCTCCGGCGCGACAGGCGAAGGCAGTCCGGCCGGCCCGGCAGGAAGACCTCCTCCTCCCGTTTGGCGAGACTCGCGAACTGAAGACCGCCCATTCCCAGCGCCTCCGCGGCCTCGAGCGCGGCGTTGAGCTGGCCCTTGCCGCCGTCGATCAGCAGCAAATCCGGTATCGGGAGCGACTCATCGCGGCGTCGGGTCAGGTAGCGTGTCACCACCTGGTGAATCGCGGCGAAGTCGTCCTGCTCCCCTGCCCCTTCGATTCTGAACTTCCGGTACTCGCTCTTCTTGGGGCGGCCGGCCTCGAACCAGACCAGCGAGCCGACCGTGTCCTTCCCCTGGTTGTGCGAGATGTCGATGCATACCAGACTGCGCGGGACCGACGTGAGCCCGAGATCGCGGCCCAGCGCGTAGACCGGGTCCTCGGCCCGCTCCTCGGTCTCGAAGGACTCGATGCGGAGACTCTCCAGCAGGTGCCGCGCGTTGTGGTCCGCGAGTTCGAGCCAGCGGTGCGCGGTGCCGCGCTGGGGCACGATCCAGTCGGCCTCGGGCAGCAGCTCACGGAGGGCGTCCCAGTCCTCGGGCGGAAACGGCACCACCACCCGGCGCGAGCGCCCCTCGGCCGGCACGTAGTACCGGACCAGGAACGCGCTCAGGATCGCGGGGTCGGTTTCCTCCTCGAGGCCCTCGAGGAACCGATGCTCGCGGCCGACCACCCGCCCGTCGCGCACGCGAATGAGCACCGCCACCGCGTCGTCGCCATCCCGGGCGAACCCGATGGCGTCGGCGTCGCCGGTGCCGATCACCTCGACGGCCACCGGCTGCTCAAGCCGCTCCAGCCAGCGGAGCGCATCGCGGAGCTCCCGGGCGCGCTCATAGTTCTCGGCGCCACTCGCCTCGAGCATCGACTCGCGTACTCGGCCCCGCAGGTCTCCCGTCTTGCCTTCGAGAAACTGCAGCACGTCATCCACCATGCGGCGATAGTCGGCGCCTTCCTGCCATCCCATGCAGGGCGCCTGGCACCGTCCGATGTGATAGTCGAGGCAAGGACGCTCGCGGCGCTCCTCGGGCAGGATGTCGTGGCAGCTCCGGACGGTGTAGAGCCGCCGGATGATCGCCAGTGTGCGCCGCAGCTGCCCAACGTCGGTGTAAGGCCCGAAGTACCGCGCGCCCGGAATGTTCCGGCGGCGGGTCACCAGGACTCGGGGAAACGGCTCGCCCAGGGTGACGGCGATCGAGGGGTAGCTCTTGTCGTCCTTCAGCCGGACGTTGAACCGGGGCCGGTACTCCTTGATCAGGTTGTTCTCGAGGATGAGCGATTGCGCCTCGCTCGGCACCACGATGGTCTCGACGTCGGCGATCAGCCGCTGGAGCACCTGATTCCGCGCGCTGGTCGGGAAATCCGTCGCGAAATAGCTCCGTACCCGGCTCTTGAGTCGCTTCGCCTTCCCGACGTACAGCACCTCACCCTGCGCGTCGCGCCAGAGGTAGACTCCTGGGCCGTCGGGCAGCGTGTCGAGCTTGCGTTGAAGCGATTCGGGAAGGGAGGGATCCGTCATACACTGGAAAGTTAATGCCCACCGCGCCGGGGCCGCGGTCGTGAGCCCCGGCCTAGGCCGCACCGAGGCGCAGCAGCCGGCGCGCCTGCGGAACGCCGAGCGCCGCCGCGACCGCCAGATAGGCACCGCCGTACGCGCCGAGGATGACGACCGCGACCCCGATGGGGTGGAGCGTGCCCACGACCGGCCGCAGGGCCCATCCGGCACCGACACCGGCGGCCGCCGCAACCCAGAGCCGCAGCGTCAATCCGCGGTCCAGCCGTGTCCGGCCGATGCGGCGGCCCAGGGCAGCTCGCAGGAGCAGGTACTCCACGCCCGCGGCGAGCCCCGAGGCCAGCGTGATGCCGGCGGCACCCCACCCCGGCCCTATCCCCGCGGCCGTCGGGCCGTGGAGCGCCAGGGTGAATCCCAGGACGACTCCGAGTCCCACGCGCACGAGTGCGATGCGTAGCGGAGTCCTGGTATCGTGCAGGGCGTAGAACGCGGAGGCGTAGAGACGTCCGAGAGTGGAAGGCAGGAGGCCCACCGAAGCGGCCGCGAGAATCGCCCACACGTAGACCGTCATCTCGCGGGTGAATTCTCCGGACTGGTACAGCGCTCCGGTCACCACGTCGCCCAGCGCGATGAAGGCGACCGCGGAGGGCACCACGAAGAACGCGATCTGCCGGAGGCCGTTCTCCAAGCGGGTGCGGAGGTGGGTGGCCCGCTCGGCCTCGGTTCCCGTCGCGCTCGACATCTCCGGCAGCTCCGCCGCGGACACGGACATCCCGAACAGACTGACCGGGAGGGTGTAGAGCACCTGCGCGTAGGACACAGCCGCCACGGCCCCCGTCGGCAGCAGACTCGCGATCATGGTGTCCACATAGGCACTGATCTGGACCACGCCCCGCCCGATGAACACGGGCACGAAGGTGCGCACCACGGCCCGCACCGGCTCCGCGAGCAGGCGGCCGGGATGCAGGCCGCCGAGCAGCCCGAGGACGGTCGGGAGCTGGACGCCGAACTGGAGGAGGCTGCCCACGACCGAGCCCCACGCGGCGATCTCCGCGAGCCGATAGTGCCCCAGCCCACCGCCCGCCGCGAGCAGCGCCACGATGATGGCGGCGTTCCACACCACCGGCGCGACGTAGGAGAGAAAGAACCGGCGGTGGCTGTTGAGCACGCCGAGACACCAGGCGGACAGCACCAGCAGTCCCGCGCCCGGGAAGAGGATGCGGACTAGGCGGGTGGTCGCGTCCCTCTTCTCGCCGGCAAAGCCAGGAGCGATGAGATCGATGAGCCAGGGCGCGAGCAGCATGCCCGCGAGCACGAGCACCGACACCGTCAGCGCGAGCAGCGCTGCCACGGCCGCCGCCACGGCGGAGGCGTCCCGCGCCTGGTCGCGCGCCCGAAGACCGGCGTAGACCGGGATGAAGGAGGCGGACAGCACCCCTTCGCCGAACAGGTTCTGGAGGAAGTTGGGAATCCGGAACGCGGCGTTGAACGCGTCGGCCGCGTCGGAGGTGCCGAAGTAGTGCGCGAAGACCCGGTTGCGAACGAGACCGATGATCCGGCTGAGCAGGATCCCTGTCCCGACCATCACCGCAGGCCGGGACGCCCGGGCCTCGGTGGTCTTCAGGCGGGCGGCCGTGGGAGCGTGGAGCGGGAGGAGCCGTCGCCGAGCAGGCGTTGCAGGAATGCGTTCTCGTCCTGCAGAGCCTGGACGCTCCGGGTGAGATCGTCCACCTCCGCCTCGAGCAGGTCCACCTTCTTGGACAGCTCGTCGAGTCCGGGTGGGACGTCCCGCGATCCCTCGAGGCGCCGGGCGAGCGCGCGCCCGATCGGCGAATCGACCACGATGCCCATGATCGGGATGAGGAGCGCCACGAGGAGGATGAGCGCGATCACGGACATAGTTCGAGTCTAAGACCGCGTCGAGGCGCCTTCAAGGGCTTCGCTCGAGAGCGTCGCCGTACCAGCTCTCGATGGCGGCCTCCAGATCGGTGATCAGCGCCGGTCCATACCGAGCGAGGAATGGCGCGACGGTCAGCACACGCTCCTGCGGCTTGCCGCCGGGGAGAACAGCGGTCCGCGCGCGGCCGATCTGGCTCAGCTCCGTCTCCTGCCGGCGCTTGAGGTGCTGCACCAGCTTCTTCTCGGTGTCCTGCGTGCCGGCCACGGCCTGGTGGCGCGCCCCCTGCACCGGCCGGACCAGCGTGGGATCGATCTCCTTCGCTGCGCGCTCGAGCGCCCCGTAGCCCGCCTCCACGGCGGCGCGGATCTCGGCAAGCGCGGTCACCGCCTCGGCCGGAAGCTGGGAGCGCACCAGCCGGGACTCCAGTCCGCCGGACGGGTCCAGCAGGTCTCCCAGCTCGATGCCGAACTTCTCCAGGGTGCGGTCGACGCGCGGCTCGACCAACACCCCGGACCAACGGGGCAGCGGGCGCTGAGCCTCGAGGCCGAGCACGCGATAGACGGGCGGAGTCAGGCGGAGGTAGCGCAACTCACCCGGGCCACCGAGGTAGGCGACGGTCGGCAGCAGCACGCTCTCGACCACCGGGCGCAGCAGCACATTGGGCGAGAGGCGCGTGGGATCGGTCTCGGCGATGCGCCGCAGGTCATCGAGTGTGAACCGCTCCTTCCCGCGGCGGGTCACGAACCCGCCATCGGCAGCGACCAGGCGGTCGCGACCCTGGGACGCCTCCAGCATCACCAGCGCCGCCCCGTCGCCCAGGACGACGCCCGAGGTGCGGGCGTTCTCGCCCGCCGATTCCGCCTCCCGCTCCAGGGCATCGTCGATGTCCGCGGCGCGCTCCAGCGCACGCAGCACGAGTGGCGCCGCGGCCCGCTTGGCCGACGGGTGGGTGCTGTCGAAGCAGACGATCCCGGCCGGCGCGAGCAGCTCCGCCATCGCACCGGCGAACGCCGCGGCCACAGTGGCGTCGGCGCGGTAGTGACGACGCAGCCAGGCGAGGGTCTCGTCCCGGAACTCGGTGGCCGGGAGACTCGAGGCCAAGGCCTCCAGGGCGCTCTCCACGCCCTCTCCCAGCGGCTGGCGGTACATCGGCGTGAGTGGGGCCTCCGGCGGCCGCGGCGGCAGGGTCGCGGAGGCGAGCGAGCCATCCGCCGTGAGCCAGGAGGTCGTGCCGGCCTCGGTGAAATCGTGGTCGTCCCCGGCGAGCCAGAAGATCGGTACGACCGGACGGCCCCACCGCCGCTGGAGCAGGCGGGCCACAGCCGCCGTCGACAGCGCTTTGTGAACCGTGTAGAGCGGACCGGTGAAGAGCCCGGGCTGCTGGCCGCTGGTGACGGCCAGCGCGCCCGGTTGCCGGAGCCGGGCGACGGCGGCATCCCGCGCGGGGCTGGGGACGAACGCCGGCTCCAGCGCCGGATCGAGACCCCCGGAACGGGCGGGAGGGATGTGGAGGGGCGCATCGAGCGCGGTCGGGACGAATCGGAAGGTCACGCGCGTATCCCGGCGAGAATGGTGCGCGGCGATCCGGGCGCGATCGGCGTCGCGTCATAATCGCCGAATCGGCCCCGGACTGCGATGCCGGCGTGGCCCAACATCCGCTCGATCTCGGCCGGCTCGAAGAGCCGCACCCGCTCGACATAGTCGCGGCCGCCCGGTGTCACGATGGTCTTCCGCACGTACCGGCCATCAGGCGATACCGACCGGGTGACATCGACGGTTCCGGCTCGCACTGCCACCTGCTCCCGTGGCACGAGACCCGCCCGCACCGCGGCCGCGTTGAGGAAGTCGATCACGAACCAGCCACCCTGCCGGATGGTCGAAACCATCTCGTGCAGCGCGCCGGCGTGCTCCTCATCGTGCTCGAAGTATCCGAAGCTGGTGAAGAGGCTCACGGTGAGATCCATGCTGCGAGACCGGATGGGGAGCCGGCGCATGTCGGCCCGCACGAGCGGGGCATCGGTCACGCCGCGCGCGACGCGCAGGAGAGTGAGCGAGAGGTCGAGACCGTAGCATCGGGCGTCGGCCGCGCGAAACGCCCGGGCGTGGCGGCCCGCGCCGCAGGCCACGTCGAGCACGCGCCAGCCCGGCTGCATACCCGTGACACGGGCAACCAGCGCCACCGCCCTGACCGCTTCGGCCTCGTCGCGATGGGGGTAGAGCTGGAGGTAATCCTCACCGAACCACTCCTCGAACCATTCGGGCATCGGGTGTCAGGGTCGTCCCTTGTGATACGGCTCGCCGCGAAGGATGGTGAAGGCGCGGTACAGCTGCTCGACGACGACGACGCGCGCGAGCTCGTGCGGCAGGGTGAGCGGCCCCAGGCTCCACCGAGCCCCTGCCTTCGAAAGAAGGCCATCGGCGAGTCCGGTGGACCCGCCGATGACAACGGCGACCGGACGCGCCGCGATCCTCCAACCGTCCACTCGTCGCGCGAGTTCCTCGCTGGACCACGCGGATCCTTCGCGGGCGAGGGCCACCACCGCCGCCCCCGAGGGAATGCGCGCGGCCAGGCGCTCGGCCTCCTCCGACCGCTGCGCTCCAGGGTTGGGAGCGCGGCTGGCCTCGCGCACCTCGACTTCCTTCACCTTCGCATAGCGGCTCAGGCGGCGGAGGTAGTCGTCGCAGGACTCGCGGTAGGAAGGGCGCAGCCGGCCGACCGCGAGGAGCAGCAGGTCCATGGGCTAGGCGTACATGCCCCGTAGCCGGTGGACCGCCGAGACCCGCTCGATCGCCAGCATGTAGGCGCCGATGCGCAGATTGATCCCGTGTCGTCCCGCCATGCTCGCGACCTCCTCGAACGACTCGACCATGATGCGCTCCAGCCGCTGGTTGACCGTGTCCTCGTCCCAGAAGTAGCCGCCGCGGTCCTGGACCCATTCGAAGTAGCAGACCGTCACGCCGCCCGCGTTGGCGAGGATGTCGGGGATCACGAAGACGCCGTTCTCCTCGAGAATCCGGTCGGCGCCCGCCGTCGTCGGACCGTTGGCGCCTTCGCAGATGATCCGGGCCTTGATCGATTTGGCGTTCTGGCTGGTGATCACGTTCTCGAGCGCGGCGGGCACGAGCACGTCGCAGTCGAGCGTGAGGAGATCGTCGTTGGTGATGTGCTCGGCCTCCTTGTAGTCGCTCAGGAAGCGTTTCTGGCGTGAGTGCTGGAGGACGTCGCGGATCTCGAGTCCTCTGGGATTGTAGATCCCGCCCGACTTGTCGCTGATCGCGACTACGCTCAGGCCCAGATTCTCCATGAGCTGTGCGGCGACCGAGCCGACGTTGCCGAAGCCCTGCACGGCCACCGTGGTGCCCTCGATCGGCATCCGGAGATGCTTGAGCGCCTCCCTCGTGACGATCATGCAGCCGCGCCCGGTCGCCTCGCGCCGACCGAGCGACCCGCCCATCTCGACCGGCTTGCCGGTGACGACGGCGGTGACCGTGTGCCGCTTGTGCATGGAGTAGGTGTCCATGATCCACGCCATCACGCGCTCGTTGGTGTTGACGTCGGGCGCGGGCACGTCCGAGTCCGGGCCCAGCGTGTCGATGATCGCGGCGGTGTAGCGCCGCGTGAGCCGCTCGAGCTCGGCATTGCAGAGCTGGAAGGGATCGCAGACGACGCCGCCCTTGGCGCCGCCGAACGGTAGGTTGACCACCGCGCACTTCCACGTCATCCACGCGGCGAGCGCCTTCACCTCGTCGAGCGTCACGGCGATGTCGAAGCGAATGCCGCCCTTCGCCGGCCCGCGCGACGTGTTGTAGAGCACGCGGTACCCGGTGTACACCTCCACCTCGCCGTTGTCGCGCACGATGGGAACCGACACGATGATCTGCTTTTCGGGGGCGCGCAGCACCTTGTAGAGGCCGGGGTCGAGGTCAAGCAGCTGCGCCGCGCGGTCGAAGCGCGACATCATCGCCTCGAACGGATTCTCCTCTGCGAGGAGCGCGCTGTCCTTGTCGGGACGGATGACGTCTTGACTCGAGCGTGACGCAGTGGTCATGGATGCGATGTCCGAGGTTGGTGTTACAGCCGTTCCACGGGCGTGACGACGGCGTCCAGCGCGGCCGTGATCCGTTGGCCGCCCTCCTCCCACACGAGGTCGAGCACCGCCACGAGCGGCTCGGGGACCGCGTGCGGCCAGCGGTCACGCAGCTTGACCGCGTCCTTCTCCGTGATGACGACGTGATCGGCCCGCCGGGCCGCGTGGGCCAGCCAGGCGACATCTTCGTCCCGGTAGTCGTGATGGTCCTTCCAGGTGGCCACCTGGACCGCCGCACCGGTCCCCTTCACCTGCGAGACGAACGCATCGGGATCCGCGATGCCGGAAGCCGCCACCACTCGCTTGCCGGCGAGCGCCTCGGCGGGGGCTCTCCGTCCGCTCACCAGTCCCTCCAGCGACTGCAGGCCGAGATGCGCGATCGCCACCGGGCCCCGGACCCGTGCCTGGATCTCCATCGCAAGCGCCTGCGCGGCCTCGCGCGTGGCGCGCTTGCGGGTCACGATCACCGCGTCGGCCCGATCGAGTGAGGCCCAGCTCTCGCGCCAGGGACCGGCGGGGAGTGGCCAGCGCACGGCGCGGGTCGTCTCCGCGCTCATGACCAGGATGTTGAGGTCGCGCCGGACGTCGAGCCGCTGATAGGCGTCGTCGAGTACCAGCACCTGCGCCCCGTTGGCGAGCGCCCGTTCGGCCCCCGCCGCGCGATCGGGGTCGGCGACCACGACCGCGCGGGGAACCGCGTGCTGATGCACCAGGTTCTCGTCGCCGCCGTAGCCGCGCAGCAGGACGCCTGGCACCAACCCGTGCTCGAGGTAGTAGCGCGCGATCCAGATGGCGATCGGCGTCTTTCCGGATCCGCCGACGGTGAGATTCCCCACCCCGACCGCGGGAAGCGGGAGGTCGTGGACCGCGAACCACCCGCGGCGATAGGCGAGGCCGCGCAACGCCATCGCGCCGCGCCAGAGGCCGGACGCCGGCAGCAGCGCCAGACGCGCGAGTCGCGCGTCGGGCCGGCCGCTGGTCCAGAGCCAGCGCATCACCCGGTGGGAATCGCCCCGCCTCGTCATTCGCGTCCGTCCACGATCTCCGCCAGCCTCACACCGGCCTCCCTCAGCCCAGTCGCCAGCCCATCGTCCCCCGCTGCCACCTCGAACGGCCGCCCGTACGTCACCGTCACCCGGGCGCCCGGCTTGGGGATCAGAAATCGGTCCCACGAATCTAACCGCCACTCGCGGTCCGCCCGGGCGTGGATCGGGACGATGATGCCGTTCCCTCGCTGTGCCGCCGCGACCACGCCCGCCTTGAGCTCTCGCCGCGGGCCGCGAGGCCCGTCGGGCGTGAAGGCGACCGCGCGCCCCGACCGGAGCTCCCTCACCGCTCCGAGCAGGGCGCGGGCCGCGCCCCGGGAGCTCGAACCGCGCACCGCGCGATACCCCAGCTTCCGGGCGAAGTCGGCCAGGTACTGGCCGTCCCGATTTTCACTCACGACGATGGCGATGTCCTGGCGGCGGTGGTGCCAGAGCAGCGGCAGCAGGACCTCGTGCCAGAGCAGAAACACGTGCGGCCGGCCCGCTTCGTAGAGCGGCCGCCAGTGGTCCTCATGTTCGGTCCGCATCCGCCACGACGCCGCGAGCAGCCGCATCGCGGGCGCGGCAAGCGCGCGCGCGACCGCAGGCGGAACGCGGAGCCTCACGCGCCCAGCAGCTCGCCGGCGAGCGCCACCACGCGAGTCGTCGCACCCGGCTCTCCCAGACGGCGGCGCACCACAGCGAAGCCCTCGCGTTGCGCGACAGTCCTCGGGTCAGCCGGGTCGAGCAGTGGCCGCACCGCGTCGGCCAGCGCCTCCGCGTCGGCGTGGTCCTGCAGCAGCTCCGGGACGACCTCGCGGTCCGCCACCAGGTTCACGAGGCTCACCCAGTCCACGGTCCGCAAACGCTGGAATACGCGATAGGTCAGCGGGTGGACCTTGTAGGCCACCACCATCGGCGTTCCAGCGAGGGCCGCCTCGAGCGTGGTGGTCCCGGACTTCACCAGGGCCGCATCCGCGGCGGCGAGCAGGCGCGCGGGATCGCTGCGCACGATGACGGCGTCCCCCGCGTCGGGGTACTCCCCCCAGTCGGTCGCCGCCACCAGCACCTGATCGCAGCGTCCCTCGCGCCGGAGACGGGCGGCCGCGTCGCGGAACGGCGGCCAGAGCCGGCGGATCTCCTGCGCCCGACTGCCCGGAAAGAGGCCGAGCACCCTGGCGCCGGGGTCCACGCCGAGGCTCGCGCGCGCCGCGTCGCGGGACGGTGCCGGCGTGCGGTCCACCAGGGGATGTCCCACGTAGTCGCTCCGGAGCCCGAGCCGCCCGAAGAAGGGCTGTTCGAAGGGGAGCACGACCGCGAGGCGGTCGACCGCCGCGGCGAGCCGCCGCGCGCGCTCCGGCCGCCAGGCCCAGAGCTGTGGGGCGATGTAGTAGAGCACCTTGGTGCCGGCGGCGCGCGCCGCCTCGGCTACGCGCAGGTGAAATCCGGGATAGTCGATGAGAATCACCAGGTCGTAGCGGCCGGCCCGGAAGTCTTCGCGCAGCGCCCGCAGCAGCCGCCAGTGGGCGCCGAGCTTGCTGAGAATCTCGACGACGCCGAAGGCCGCGAGCCCCTCCATCGGATAGCGCACCGTCGCGCCCGCCTCCGCCATGCACGGGCCGCCGAGCGCCTCGATCGCGGCGTCGGGATACCGTGCGCGCAGCGCGCGGACCACGCCGGCGCCGTGCAGGTCACCTGAGGGTTCGCCCGCGGATACGAACACACGCGGTCCGACGCGGGCGATCATTCCGCGGTGGGCGCGACGAGCGGTGCCGTCTGGACCACGGCGGCGACCCGGAGTGCGAGCGCCAGGGCCGCCCGGCCCTCCGCTCCACCCACGACGACCTCCCGGTCGCCCCGCACCGCGTGCACGAAGCTCTGCAGCTCCAGCTGGAGGGCATCGGCCTCCGGAGCCTGCAGCACCACGCGCTCGACGACGTCCGAGAGCTGCGCGCCCGTGCCCGGACGCCAGTCGCTGCGGAGGCGCATGAATTCCCCACCCCCGGTCGCGAGGTCGAGGGAGAGGTAGCCGTTCGGCTGGAAAAGGCGGAGGCGCCGAATCCGCTCGCGTGAGACCCGCGACGCGGTGGCGAGCGCAACCGCGCCATTGGCGAACTCGACGCGGGCGTTGGCCATGTCGAGATGGGAAGAGAGGACCGACAGCCCGGACGCGCGCACCTCGGTGGCCTCGGCGCCCCCGGTCAGATGCAGGACGAGGTCCAGGTCGTGAATCATCAGGTCGAGCACGACGGCCACGTCGGTGCCGCGCGGCTGGAAGGGCGCCAACCGCTGGCTCTCGATGTACCGCGGCCCATCCAGGTACGGCTCGGCGGCGCGGAGCGCCCGATTGTAGCGCTCGATGTGCCCGACCTGGATCTGGACGCCCTTGGCCGCCGCGGCCGCGATCAACTGATCGGCTTCGACCAGGGTCGCCGCGAGCGGCTTCTCCATGAGCACAGGGAGGCCGCACGCCAGCGCGCGCAGACCGACCTCGGCGTGGGCCGGCGTCGGCACGGCGATGGACACCGCCGCCACCCGGGCGAGCAGCTCTTCCAGCCCGCACGCCTGGGTGCCGAGCTCGGCCGCCACCGCGCGAGCCCGCTCGGGATCGATGTCGGTCACGCCCACCAACCGGGCACCGTCGAGTTGGGATAGATGCCGGGCGTGGTGCCGGCCGAGGGCGCCGACGCCGATCACCCCGACCGGCAGCGGCGGGGTCACGCCGGAACGCCTCGCTCCGACGATTCCACGAAGTCGATGAAGCGCTCGACCTCGGGGATGGGCGGGAGGTCGGCGCGGGCGCGCTCGAGCGCCTGCGAGAGGTTCAGATCGGAGTTGAAGAACAGCCGGTAGGCGCGCTTCAGCGCGGCGATCGTCTCGCCGGAGAACCCCGCGCGCTGCAGGCCGATGGAGTTGAGGCCGTACAGCTCCATCGGGTTGCCGACCGCCTTCACGTACGGGGGGATATCCTGGTTCACGCGTGAGCCACCGCCGACGAAGGCGTAGCAGCCGATGGTGACGAACTGGTGGATCGCGTTGAGGCCGCTCAGGACCGCGCGGTCGTGGATGGTGACATGTCCGGCGCACTGGGTGCCGTTGGCGATCGTGACGTCGTCGCCGACGTGGCAATCGTGTGCCAGATGCACGTACGTCATGATGAAGCAGCGGGCCCCGACGACGGTCCGGTACGTGGCCGAGGTGGCGCGATTGATCGTGGAGTACTCCCGGATGATCGTGTCCTCCCCGATCTCGACCCAGGTCTCCTCGCCGCGGTACTTGAGGTCCTGCGGATCCCCGCCGAGGATCGAGCCGTCGCCGACGCGCACCCCGGCGGCCAGCCGGACGTTCCGCTGGAGACGGGCGCGCGGGCCGATCCGGCAGCGATCGCCTACCGTCACGTTGGAACCGATCAGCACCCAGGGACCGACCTCGACGTCCGCCCCGAGCTTCGCGCCCGGATCGACGATCGCCGTCGAGTGGATGACGGTCGTCACCGGTCCACCACCCGCGCCATCATCTCGGCCTCGGCCACGACGTTGCCGTCCACGAACGCCACGCCCTTCATCCGGCAGGTCCGGCCGCGGTTCTGCAGCATCTCGAGCTCGCAGCGGAGTTGGTCACCCGGAAGGACCGGCCGCCGGAACTTCACGTTGTCCAGCGACATGAAGTACACGACCTTCTGGTCCGGGTCCTCGATGGTCCCGAGCAGCAGCATCCCACCGACCTGCGCCATCGCCTCGATGATCAGCACCCCGGGCATGATCGGATGGCCCGGGAAATGGCCCTGGAAGAACGGCTCGTTGATGGTGACGTTCTTGATCCCGACGATCCGCGTCGTCCCCTCGACCTCGATGATCCGGTCCACGAGGAGGAAGGGATAGCGGTGGGGGATGACGTCCAGGATCCTGCCGATGTCCATCGCGACGCCTCCGACGCGCTGTCCGGTCCGGCGGAGCCATCGGGCCAGCGCGATGTTGCCCTGGTGGCTTGGCTTGCTCGCGACCACGTGCGCCTGGACTCGCCCGCCCACGAGGGCGAGATCGCCGAGGATGTCGCCCGCCTTGTGGCGCACGAACTCGTCGGGCCAGCGGAGCGCCCCGCCGACCAGACCGTCGTCGGAGAGTATCAGGGTCGAGTCCAGGTCGGCACCCTGCGCCAGCCCCCGGGCCCGCAGCGCCTCGGCCTCGCGGACGAACCCGAACGTCCGGGCCGGCGCCAGCTCGCGGGCGAACGCGTCCGGCGTGATGTCGTAGCTGCCGGATTGCCGGCCAATCAGGGGATGCGCCCACTCGATCGTGGTGGTGAGCCGGAGCGAGGCCGACGGCGCCACGACGTAGGTGCTGTCGCCCTCGGTGAGGTGGAAGGGCGCGGTGACCTTGTAGATCACCGGATCGCCGGGCTGTTCGGCGATGCCCGCGGAGCAGAGGGCCTCGCGGTACGGCTCGAAGGAGCCGTCGCCGATGGGCGGCTCGGGGCCGTCCAGCTCCACCAGGAGATCGTCGAGCTGGAGCGCGGCCGCGGCGGCGAGAAGATGCTCGACCGTCTCCACGGTTCCCGGCGAGTCGCCCAGCGCCGTACGTCGCTCGGTGGATCGGACCTGGGAGAGCCGTGCCGGCACTTCGGGGCAGCCCGCCAGATCCATTCGCCGGAAGACGATGCCGCTCCCGGGCTCCGCCCCGACGCACCGAGCCGTCACGTGAGCCCCGGTGTGAAGTCCCACGCCGGTGATCGTGGCTTCACCGGCGAGCGTGCGCCTAGGCATCCCGACGTCTCTCCGCCACCAGGCTCTCGATATCGCCCACGAGGGGGGCCAGCCGGTAGAGCGCGGCCTGCGCCCGCAGCACCTGCCGGTTGGGTCGAGCCGGATGGCCGCTCACGACCGAGCCGGCCGGCACGTTGCCGATCACCGCGCTCTTGGCGGCCACCTGGACCCGGTCGCCGATCGTGAGATGGTCGGTGACGCCCACGTGGCCCGCCAGGATGACGTCGTCACCCAGGCGCGTGCTCCCCGCGACGCCCACGCCGGCCATCAGCAGGCAGCGCACCCCGATCCGGACGTTGTGCCCCACGTGCACGAGATTGTCCAGCTTGGTCCCCCGTCCGATGACGGTGTCGTCGAGACTTCCGCGGTCCACGCACGAGTTCGAGCCGATCTCGACGTCGTCCCCGATCAGGCATCCCCCGACATGGGGAATCCGCTCGTGCCCAGCGCCGCGGGAAAGATACCCGAACCCGTCGCCGCCGATCACTGCCCCCGCCTTGACGATCACCCGCTGACCGATCCGAGCCCCGGCGTAGCACACCACGCGGGCGTCCATTCGGGCGTCGTCGCCGACGACGACATCATCCCCGATCGAGACGCCCTCCGCCAGCACACACCGGTCGCCCAGGCGCACGTTGCGGCCCAGCACCACGAACGGTCCAATGGAGACGTCCGCGCCCAGCCGGGTGCCGGTGCCGATGCGGGCGGTGGGATCGATTCCAGCGGTGAGGGCCGGCGTGGGGAAGAGACGACGAAGGACGCCGACCAGCGCCGCATAGGGATCGGCGACGACGATCCGGGCCGGCGCTGCGGATGGCGTGTCCGCGAGCGCGGGCGGCAGCAGGACGGCACTCGCGCCACAGGATGCGAGGGCCCCGGCGTACCGGGGCGAGATCGCCATGGTGAGTGCGCCGGGCCCGGCTCGATCGATGGGGGCGACCGACGTGACCGGCACCCCCCCATCGCCAAGCAGGCGGCCACCGACCAGGTCGGCGACCGCCTGTGCGGTGAGCCCGTCCGACGTCACGCCGCTCAGGTGCCGGACTTGAGCTGCTGAATGACGCGCTGGGTAAGGTCCAGCGCCTTGTCGGCCGTGACGATGCCGCTGTTGGGCGCGCTCACATCGAAGATGACGGCATAGTTGCCGGCCGCACGGACGCCTTCGATGACACTGTTCACCTTGGTCTGGATCGGATCGAGCAGCTCGCGCTCGCGCGACGCGGCCTTCTGCTGCAACTCCTGGGTCCGCTGCTCGAGCTTCTGTTGCTGCCCCGTGAGCTCCTTCCGCTTGGCGTCGCGCTGGGTCGGGCTCAGCATGACCGACTTCTGCTCGAAGTCCGACGCCGCGGAGTCGAGTGTGGCCTGCAGCTTCTGCACCTCGACGCGGTAGGTCTCGACCTCTTTGGTGAACGTGGATTCGGCCTGGGCATACCCGGGCGTCGACTTCAAGATCGCCTGGGTGTTGACGTAGGCGACCCCCTTCCCTCCACCCTGCTGCGCGGCGGCCGTGCCGGCTCCCAGCAGCGTACAGGACGCGATCCAGGTTCCCACGACGAACAGCTTCATGCGAGGCTCCAGATGAAGGGTAGTTAAGCTATGAGCTGTGAGCTATGAGCTGTGAGCTCCGATTCGGTGCTGCCCTGGGACAGCGGAGGAGCAAGCAGGTCTCATAGCTCATGGCTTCTGACTCAAAAGAAATTCCCCAGCTTGAAATGCAGCTGCCATCCGGGATCGGGACGGCCGCTGCCGTCCACCCGGTCGAATCCATAGCCCAGGTCCACGCCGATCGGACCCAGCGGCGAGATCACCGCCGCTCCGAAGCCCGCGCCGCGGAACAATCGCGTCGGGTCCCACTGCCGGGCGGACCGATAGACGTTGCCCGCGTCGAAGAACGTGCTCACGTACAGCGACTGGCTGATCCGCGCGCCCGCCTCGACGGTGAATGCGGCATATGACTTACCGAACGCGTCCGGGCTCGCCTGATTGCCGCTCGCCTGCGGATCGAACCCGTTCGGCGTGATCGCGAACTCGTCGTATCCCCGCAGCGGGATGCCGAACTGCACGCCGCCGAGGGAGTACAGCTCGGTGAAGAAAGGCCCAGCGTCGCCGAAGATGAAACCCGACTTGGCGGTGATGCCTAGCACGAACTGTACCCCGCCGCCGAACTCGCCTTCGCCCCCCGCGCCGCCCAGCGGAGCGTACCAGCGCCCCTCCAAGTCCACTTTCCGGTAATTCCCTGTCCCACCCAGGATACCGCCGTTCAACTCCCCGCTGATCTGGGTCAGGGACCCGCCGGTCGCGAAGGGGAGGCCGAAGCGGGTGTCCCGGAGAACGCTGGTGCCGAGGGTGGACCGGGTGCAGGCCGTGCAGCGGAAGCGCTCGCGCAGATCGGTCGAGCCGCCGCTGTACCGGATGCGCTGGAACGAATAGGAGGTGAACAGCCGGGTGTAGCGCGAGCCGAAGAACGGGAAGCCGAGCTGCACTGACCCGCCGGTCTGCTTGCGGCGGCCGAGGTCGCCGACGGTGAACCGCGCGCGGCTGTCGAACAGCGACACCGTCCCCGAAATGCGGCTCTCGCGGATGTTCGGATCGGTGTAACTGAGGGTGAAATCGTTGATGTTCTTGCCGAACTGCCACTGCAGCCGGCCCCGCTTCCCGCGGCCGAAGAGATTGGGCTCCTCGAGCCCGAGGAAGCCGCCGACCCCGGTGCCCTGCCCCAGCGACGCGCCGAAGTTGATGTTGCCGGTGCGGCGCTCCTCGACCCGGAACACGATGTCCACGTCCACCCCGTTCTCGGACGGTTTCACGTCCGGCGACGGCATGGGCTGCTGGAAGAATCCGAGGTTCGAGACGTTCTGATACGACCGGATCAGGCGGTCGCGGCTGAAGAGATCGCCGGGGAGCATGACGATCGCCTCGCGGATGACCCGCTCGTGCGTGACGTCGTTCCCCACGATCTCGATCTTGTTGATCGTCGCGGGCGAGCCTTCGCGAACCGCCCAGCTGAGATCGATGAACGGCTTGCCGTCGGCCGCCGTGCGCCGGACTTCCTCCGGCGTCACCGACGCGTAGATGTAGCCGTTATTGGCGTAGAGGTTCTGAAGCTTCTCAGTCGCCGCGTCCCACTCGGCGCGGTTGAACGCGCGAGCCCCGCCCGCGGGCGACCCGGCCTTGTCCACCGGCCCGAAGGGATAGTACGCCATCAGCTCATCGGTGGAGAACCGGCGGTTCCCCTCCATGTCGAAAATGCCGACGGAGTACTGCTGACCTTCGTCCACCTTGAGATGGAGGGTGGCCTTGCCCCCCGCGCTGTCAGCGGCGAGGCTGTCCCCGGTCACCTGGAAGTCCACGAAGCCACGGTTGGCGTACCAGCCCGGCAGCTTCTCCCGGACGTCCGTCTCCAGCTTGTCCTCGTCGTATTCGCCCTTCTGGAACCACCAGAAGCCCTCTGGACGCGTGGACATCTGCTTCACGACGGTCTTGTCGTTGAAACGCGCGTTCCCCTCCACGTCCACCTGGCTGATCGCGACCCGGCTGCCCTCCTTCACGTCGAAAACGACACGGGTCTTGCCGCCGTCCTGCGGCAGCTCCAGCGTCTTGACCTCGGCGGCGTAGTAGCCGGCGTCCTTGTAGAGCGAATCGATGGATGCGCGCGACTGCTCCACCGCATTCCGGTCGAGGGGGCGACCCTCCACCAGCTTCACCCGTCCCTTCACGGAGCCTTCGGAGACGCGATCGGTGCCCCGGACCGCCCACCGCTCCAGCACTGGCCGCTCTTTGACCTTGAGCGCCAGCACCAGCTTCTCGCCGGCGGTCCGTTGCTCGACGACGACGTCGTCGAACTGGCCGGTGCGGAACAGGTTGGTGATCGCTCGCTGGATGTCGCGGTAGTTGATCGGCTGGCGTACGACGAGTCCGGCGGTGCCGATGATCTGGGAGGGTGTGAGACGCGCGTTGCCTTCGACGACGATGCTGTCGACGATGGCCGGAGCCTGCGGCTCGGGCTGCGGGTCCTGGGCAGTGAGAGCCGCCGGTCCCCCCATGAGGAGGGCGACGGCGGCGAAAGCGGCACGGAAACGCTGCATCAGCACTGGGTAGAGTGTGGCGCGCCGGCCCCCGCTGGGGGCCGGCGCCGGCGACGTCAGGCCTGGGTCCCGGTCAGGGCCCGGAAGGCCAGCCGCTCACCGTCGGGCGCGACATCCACCTCGATCTCGTCGCCACGGCCGAACTCGCCCATGAGAATCTTCTCGCTCAGGGGATCCTCGATGAACTTCTGGATCGCCCGCTTGAGCGGCCGGGCGCCGTAGTTCTCGTCGTATCCCTTCTGGACCAGGAAGTCCACCGCGCTCTGGGTGAGCCTGACCTCGTCGCCCAGGCGCCGCTGCACTTCCTTGAGCAGGATGGTGACGATCTGGGCGATATGCTCCCTCGAGAGCGGGTGGAACACGATGACGTCGTCCAGCCGGTTCAGGAACTCCGGGTTGAACACCTTCTGCATTTCGTCCTTGATCCGCTCCTGCATCTTCTCGAAGCTGGACTTGGCGTCCGCCCCGTGGAAGCCGAGGGACTTGCCCTGCATGATGTCCCGCGCGCCCACGTTCGAGGTCATGATCACCACGGTGTTCTTGAAGTCGATCACCCGGCCGTAGTTGTCGGTCAGGTGGCCTTCGTCGAGCACCTGGAGCAGGATGTTGAACACGTCCGGGTGCGCCTTCTCGATCTCGTCGAGCAGGACGACCGAGTAGGGCTTCCGGCGCACAGCCTTGGTCAACGTGCCGGAATCCTCGTACCCGACGTAGCCCGGAGGGGCACCGATGAGCCGGCTGACACGGAGAACTTCTCCATGTACTCGGACATGTCCACCCGGATGAGCGCCTGGGCGTCGGCGAAGAGGAACTTCGCCAGCGCCCGCGCCAGCTCGGTCTTGCCGACTCCGGTGGGGCCGGAGAAGATGAACGATCCGATCGGGCGGTTGGGGTCCTTGAGGCCGGCGCGCGAGCGCCGGATGGCGCGCGACACCGCCACGATCGCCTCGTCCTGGCCGACCACCGAGGCGTGCATCTCGTCTTCCATCCGCAGCAGCCGCGCGGTCTCGGCCTCCTGCAGCCGGGTGACCGGGATGCCGGTCCAGCGGCAGACGATGAAAGCGATGTCCTCTTCGTCGATCACCGGGCGGTGGGTCTGCCGATCGCTTCTCCCACTCCTCCTGCTTGAGCCGGATCTGATTCTGCAGATCGCGCTCCTGGTCGCGAAGGGACGCGGCCCGCTCGAAGTTCTGGTCGCGGACGGCATCCTCCTTCTCGGAGTTGACCTTCTCCAGCTGCGGCCTTGAGCTCGGCCACCTCCGGCGGCGGGACCTGCGAGGCGAGACGGGCGCGCGCGCCGGCCTCGTCGATCACGTCGATCGCCTTGTCCGGCAGGAATCGGTCCGTGATGTAGCGCTCGGAGAGCTTCGCGGCCGCCGCGAGCGTGGCGTCGGGGATGCTGATCCGGTGATGGTCCTCGTACTTCTTCCGGAGGCCCTTCAGGATCTCGACCGTCTCGGCGACCGAGGGCGGCTCGACCACGACCGTCTGGAAGCGGCGCTCGAGCGCCCCGTCCTTCTCGATGTACTTGCGATACTCGTTCAGCGTCGAGGCGCCCACGCACTGCAGCTCACCGCGCGCGAGCGCGGGCTTGAGCATGTTGCGAGGCGTCGATCGCGCCTTCGGCCGCGCCAGCGCCGACCAGCGTGTGCAGCTCGTCGATGAAGAGAATGATCTGCTTGTTCTGGGCGATCTCGTTCATGACCGCCTTGAGTCGCTCCTCGAACTGACCACGGTACTTGGTGCCGGCGATGACGGCGGCCATGTCGAGCGAGAGCACGCGGTGATCGCGCAGCGACGTCGGGGCACTCGTCCGTTGGCGATCAGCAGGGCCAGGCCTTCGACGATGGCCGTCTTGCCGACGCCCGGCTCGCCGATCAGGACCGGGTTGTTCTTCTTGCGGCGCGCCAGGATCTCCATGACGCGCTCGATTTCCTTGGCCCGTCCGATGGTCGGATCGAGCTGGCCTTCCGCAGCGAGCTGGGTGAGGTCGCGGCAGAAGTGATCGAGCGCGGGGGTCTTGGACTTCTTTTCGCCCTTGGGCGCCGCGCTCGGCTGGTTGCCCGCGGTGCCCGCCGAGGCCTGCGGCATGTCACTGCCGAGGAGACGCAGCGTTTCCGCGCGCGACTGCTCCAGGTTCACACCCGCGTCGGTGAGGACCTGTGCCGCGATGCCCTTCTCCTCACGCAGCAGGCCGAGCAGCAGGTGCTCGGTGCCGACGTAGGAGTGGTTCAGCTCGCGAGCTTCGGTCATGGCCAGCTCGAGCACCTTCTTGGCGCGCGAGGTGTACGGGAGATCGGGGCCGGCCGCCGCGGCGGCTTTCCCCTTCTTGACCGTCTCTTCGATTTTCTGCTGAATGTCTTCGAGGTCGACGTTGAGATTCGTGCAGGACGGCCGCCGCCACCCCCTCACCCTCGCGGATGAGGCCGAGCAGGATGTGCTCGGTCCCGACGTATTCGTGATGCAGGCGGGCGGCCTCTTCGCGCGCCATCTGCGAGGACCTTGCGGACCCGATCAGTGAAGTTGTAGCCGTTCATCGCGGTGCCCCACGTGGCTCACTCCGAAAGCCGTCGCCCTGGCTCATCCACGGCGCCCCACTTCGGATTCCAACACTTTGCGCACGAACCGTGCCCGCCGAATCGGCAGGTCGGCATCGGTCGGTGCCACGCCCCTCCGCCACCGCCAAGTGGGCCGGCTGCGTGTAGACCAGCAGCTTGTTGAGGGTGTACATCGCGACGTCCGGGATCAGACCCACGCCGACGCCGAGCCGCACGCCGCTCAACAGGTTCATCGCCTCCTCGAACGAAAGCGCCCGGGCGTAGCGGAGGAGGCCGTACGCGCGCCAGACCTTGTCCTCGATGATCGTCGGCGCGTCGCGCAGCAGGACCTGGCGCGCCTGTTCCTCGTAATCCATGACCTGACGAACCATCTTGCCCAGATGGTCGAGCAGCTCGTGCTCGGTGCTTCCCAGCGTCGTCTGGTTGGACAGTTGGAAGAAATTGCCGACGACTTCGCTTCCCTCCCCGTACAGCCCGCGGAACGTCAGTCCCACCTGCGCCAAGCCCTGCAACACCTTCGAGATTTCCTTGGTGAGCACCAAGCCGGGGAGGTGGATGAGCACCGAGGCACGGAGGCCGGTGCCCACGTTGGTCGGGCAGGAGGTAAGATAACCGAACTCAGGGTGAAATGCGAAAGCAAGTCGTTGTCCCAGTTCGGAATCCAGCCGGTCGACCTCGGCGTATGTGGCCTCCAGCGCGAACCCCGAATGGAGGCCCTGAATCCGCAGGTGATCCTCCTCGTTCAGCATCACGCCGATCCGATCCTGGACCAGCACCGACGCCCCCGACCGGACCCGTCCATCGGGGTCGAGACCGGCCAGTTCCTTGCTCACGAGATGCCGCTCGTGGAGTAGCTGGCGGTCGGTGCGATCGAGCCGGTCCAGCCGGAACTTGGTGGCCTGGCGGAGCAGCACCGACTCCCGGGCGGCACCCTCCACAACCGACAGGATGTCCTCCCGCTCGGTCTCGGAGTTGCGTCCCTGGAACACGCGGCCGGCGAGATTTCTCGCCAGGCGGATCCGGGTGGAAAGCACCAAGTGGCTCGACGGCCCGCTGGCGTCCAGCCACCCGACCCCACCGTCGGTCAGCAGGCTCAGGTCGATCATTCCATCACCCGCAGCCGGTCCCGCAGCTCGGCCGCCAGCTCGAAGTTCTCGGTCTCAACCGCCAGACGGAGCTGTTCCCGAAGGTCGGCCGTCTCGACCGGCCGCTCGGCCGGCGCCGGGGCACCCCGCTCCGAGTAGCGCTCACCCACGTGATGGGTAGAGCCGTGCAGCCGCCGGAGGAGATCACGCAAAGGCACCTCGAACGAGCGATAGCACTCGGGACAGCCGAGCCTTCCGCTCTCCCGGAAGTCCTGGAACGATCCACCGCAGCGAAGACAGGTGTCCCCCGCCCGGGGGGCCGGCTCGGCGTCGGGCAGATTCTTTCCCATGGCGGCGAGAAAGCTGCCCAGCGGCGTCTTCACCACACCGCTCGGGCTCTCGACGCCCTTCTCCGCCGCGCAGCGCTCGCACAGGTGGAGGGTCGTCACCTGTTCGTTGACGATCTGGGTGAGGTGGATGACCGCCTCGCGCTCGTGACACTGATCGCAGGGCATCAGGGCATCAATTCCACGCTGGCGAGCGGCACCAAGCGGCCGCCCTCCAGGGACAGCACGCGGTCGGCCCGCGCGGCCAGGCTTCGATTGTGCGTGACCACGACGAGCGCGGTCTCGAACTCGCGCGACAGCCGCGCGAACAACTGATGCAGCCTCTCGCTGTTGCCGGCGTCGAGGTTTCCTGACGGCTCGTCCGCCAGCAGAACGAGCGGATCCGCTGCCAGGGCGCGGGCGACAGCGGCCCGCTGCTGCTCGCCGCCCGAAAGCGCGGCCGGTCGGTGGGTCATCCGCCCCGCCAGTCCCACGGCGGCGAGCAGCTCCTCGGCCCGGGATCGCGCCCGCGCGTCGTCCTCGCCCGCGATGAGCAGCGGTAGCATCACGTTTTCCAGCGCGGTGAACTCGCGCAGCAGGTGATGGAACTGGAAGACGAATCCGATCTTCCGGTTGCGCACCATCGCCAGCGCGTCGGGCGGAAGCTCGCCGAAGAGACGGCCGTCGAGCTCCACCGTCCCGCTCGAGGGCGTGTCCAGCGCGCCGAGCAGATGCAGCAGCGTGCTCTTCCCCGATCCGCTCGAGCCGACGATCGCCACGAACTCACCGCGACTCACCGACAGGTCCACACCGGCGAGGACCTCGATGGGAAAGCCGTCGCCGCCCTCATACACCTTGCGGAGGCCCACGGCCTCGAGGATCGCGCTCATTCGTGGCGGATCGCTTCGACCGGGGTGAGCCCCGCCGCGGTGCGCGACGGGTAGATCGTCGCCAGCACCGCGACCGCGATACTCGCGCCCACGATCACCAGGACGTCCGCCGGCTCGACGTGCACCGGAAGGTGATCGATGAAATAGACCGCCGGGTTGATCTTGATCCACCCCGAGGCATCCACCACGTAGGCGACGACGAGACCCATCAGCAGTCCGGCGAACGTCCCGACGATGCCGATCACGGCGCCCTGCACGAGAAAGATTCGAGCCACCGCCGGCGACGTGAGGCCCATCGCCCGGAGGATACCGATCTCCTTGGTCTTGTCGGTGACCACCATGGTGAGGGTGCCGACGATGTTGAACGCCGCCACCACCATGATGAAGAAAATAATCAGTCCCATGGCCAGCTTCTCGAGCTGGAGCGCGCTGAATAGATTCGCGTTCTGCGTCTGCCAGTCGAGCGCGCGGTAGGGATAGCCCAGCCGCTTCTCGAGCGCTTCGCCGATGACCGGCGCCAGATCGGGGTCCGACACCCGCACCGCGATCCCCGACACCGCGTCCCCCAGCCCGGTAAAGCGCTGAGCGGTCTGCAGCGACATCACGACGAACTGATTGTCGTACTGGAACATGCCGGTGTCGAAGAGCCCGGTGACCTCGAACTTCCAGAACCGGGGCACCGCGACACCGAGCGCCGCATTCATCTTGGCCTCGGTGACCGGAACCAGCGTAACGATGTCCCCTGGGTAGACGGATAAGCGTCCCGCCAGACGCGTGCCGAGGAGGATGCCGCCGTCGACGTTGGGCTTGGTCGCCTTGAAGGTGAGATCGCCCTTGGCGATGGCCTGTGGGAGCGAGGTCACGGCCATCTTGCCGGTATCGGGATCGAACCCGAGCAGGTTGACCCCTTCCCCGTAATCCTGGCCCGCCGTGATTCCGGCCTGGCTGATGACTTCAGCGGCGGCGGCCACCACGCCGGGCTCTTTCCGGGTCGTCGCCAGGGCCTGCCGCCAATCGTCCACCCGAAGGCCCGCGCCGTAGGTCAGCACGCGCAGATGCGGGTTGGCGACCAGGATCCGCTCGCGCAGGTCGTTCCGGAGCCCGTTCATCACACCGAGCACGACGATGAGCGCCGTGACCCCGACCGCGACGCCGCCGGTGGAGATCACGGTGTTGAGCGATGCGGTCCGCGCGCCCCGACGGCTCCTGAGGTAGCGCCGCGCGATCCGCCACTCGAGCCGGGTCGGCCAGCGGAAGGTGCGCGCCAGCTCGCCGAGCGAGCGACGGAGGCCAGCGAGACGGCTCATGTCTCCTCCGGCCGCATGGCGGGATAGAGAATGACGTCCCGGATGGACGCCTGGTCGGCGATCACCATCATCAACCGGTCCACACCCAGGCCCATCCCGCCGGCGGGCGGCATACCGTATTCGAGCGCGCGGATGTAGTCGGCGTCGAAGGCGTGTGCCTCCTCGTTGCCCGCGGCCCGCTGTCGCACCTGGTCCTCGAATCGGCGACGCTGGTCGTCCGGATCGTTGAGCTCGCTGAAGGCGTTCGCGAGCTCGCGCCCGCCGACAAACAGCTCGAAGCGCTCGGTCAGCGCCGGGTCGCTCCGGTGTTCCTTGGCCAGCGGCGAGAGCGGCTTGGGATAGTCGAGCACGAAGGTGGGCTGCACCATGTCCGGCTCCAGCACGACCTTGAACACTTCGTCCTGCAGCTTGCCTCCGCTCATGGTGGCGACCACGTCGGCCGGTCCGCCCGCCTTCACGAGGACGCCGCGCATCGCTTCGTCGCTTGCCGTCCGGAGATCGAGGCCGCAACGCTCGCGAATGCCCTCGATGAAGCTGACGCGCCGGAAGGGCGGCGTGAAGTCGAGGGTGACCCCGCCGCGCTCCAGTGTCCGGGTGCCGAGGCAATGCTCGATCGCGCCCCCCACGATCCCCTCGGTAAGCGCCATCATGTCGGTGTAGTCGGCATACGCCTGATACACCTCGAGCATGGTGAACTCGGGATTGTGACTTCGATCCATGCCTTCGTTGCGGAAGTCGTGCCCGATCTCGTAGACCCGCTCGAGCCCGCCCACGAGCAGCCGCTTGAGGTAAAGCTCGTCGGCGATGCGGAGGTAGAGCGGCATGTCGAGCGCGTTGTGGTGGGTCACGAACGGCCGTGCCACCGCGCCGCCGTAGAGCGGCTGCAGGATGGGCGTCTCCACCTCGAGGAAGTCGCGCTCGTCCAGGTAGCGTCGGATCCAGCTCACGGCCCTCGCCCTGAGCCGGAAGACCTCGCGCACCTCCGGGTGCACGGCGAGGTCGGCATAGCGCTGGCGGTACCGCACCTCGGGATCCACCAGTCCGCCGAAGGTCACGGCGCCCTCTCCGGTGTCCTGGGTCTTGCCCCGCGGCAGCGGCCGAAGCGACTTGGCGAGCAGGGTGAGGTCGCTCGGGCGAACGCTCAACTCGCCCCGCTTGGTGCGGAAGAGCCGGCCCGTCACCCCGATGTGATCGTCCAGGTCGAGTTGCTCCAGCAGCGCGTAGCGCTCGCCCAGCTCGTCGCGACGGAGATACACCTGGATCCTGGCGGTCCCATCCTCCAGATCGAGGAACGTGGTCTTGCCCTGCGAGCGGAGCGACGCGATCCGGCCCGCCAGGGCGACCACGGGACCCTGGTCCCCCATCTCGTCCCGGTACAGCTCGCGCGCCTCCGCCACGCCGTGGCTCCGGTCGAACCGGTAGGCGAAGGCGGGCACACCGGCGGCCTCGAGCGCCGCGCGCTTCTCCCGCCGCGCCGTTTCGACGTAGGACCGCTCCTCGACCGCGCTCACGCCGCCTTGCCCCCGAATCGCTTGAGATACGCCCGGATGAACTCATCCAAGTCGCCGTCCATGACTCGTTGGACGTCGCCCACCTTCACTTCGGTCCTGTGGTCGTTGACCATGGTGTACGGCTGGAAGACGTAGGACCGGATCTGGTTGCCCCAGGAGTTGTCGGTCTTGGTCGCCTCGACCACGGCCCGCGCCGCCTCTTGTTCCTCCAACTTTCGCTGGTACAACGCGGCCCGCAACATCTTCATGGCGGTCGCCCGATTCTTGGTCTGGCTCCGCTCCTGCTGGCAGGAGACCACCACGCCGGTCGGCACGTGCGTCAGCCGCACGGCCGACGAGGTCTTGTTGACGTGCTGGCCGCCGGCACCGGACGCACGGAAGACGTCCATCTTGATGTCTTCCTCGCGGATATCGATCTCGATGGTGTCGTCGACGTCAGGATAGACGAAGACCGAGGCGAACGACGTGTGCCGCCGCGCCTGCGAGTCGTAGGGCGAGATCCGCACCAGACGGTGCACGCCCTTCTCCGCCTTGAGATAGCCGTAGGCGTACTCGCCCTTGATCAGGATGCTCACCGACTTGATCCCCGCCTCTTCGCCGGGCAGGAGATCCAGCACGGACACCTGAAAGCCGTGGCGCTCCGCCCACCGCACGTACATCCGCATGAGCATCTCGGCCCAGTCCTGGGATTCCGTGCCGCCCGCGCCCGGGTGAATCGTGAGCAGCGCGTCGCGGGTGTCTTCGGGGCCCTGGAGCATGGCCTGCAGCTCGAACGCGCGGACGCCGCCGGCGAGCTCGTCTGCCTCGCGAGCGACCTCGGCCTCCATCGCCTGATCCGGCTCGGCCTCGAGCAGCTGGGCCATCTCGACCGCGCCGCCGATGCGCTGATTCAGATTCTCGTAGGGGGTGACCCAGGCCTTCAGGGTCTTGATCTCCTGCACCGACGCCCGGGCCGACTCCGCGTTGGACCAGAAGCCAGCCTCGGCCTGCCGCGCTTCGAGCGCGTTCAGGCGCTCCGACTTGGCGGGAAGGTCAAAGAAAGTCTCGGAGTTCGGTGACCCGCTGGTGCAGCTCGCTGAGACGGTCGAACAGATCCGACATGCGTGGCCCTCGCTGTGGGGGTATGGCTGAAAGGTAAGCGGGCCAGCGGCCAGAGGAGCGGGAAGTCCGGCCTAGAAGAGCTGCCGGCCGCCCGCCAGGATCTCGTTCAACGCTTCGCGGAAGAATCCGGTGGATTCGGCGACTTCGCGCCCGACCTGCTCGGTGTACTCCTCCCAGCTCTTCTTGATCTCCTCCTCGAAGAGCTCTTTCAGCGTGCCGTCCCGGATGCCTTCCTGCCGCTTGGCGGGATGGTAGACCACGATATCCGAGACCAGCGCACGCGCGAGCCGCTTGGCCTTGAGCGAAGGATCCTGTGAGAGGAAGGGGTTGGCCGGACGTCCGCCGGGGCTCGGCGGCCCGGCGACGGGCCGGCTCACTGGCGGCGGTGGCGACGCGGGAACCGGCGGCGGGTTGAACGCCGGTGGGTTGAGCCCCTGCGCCGGGGCGGCCGGCCTAGGCGGCATCGGCGCGGAGCCGACCGGAGCGGCGGACCGCATCGGCCTCGGAGCGGCCGGAGCGGCGAGGGGACGCGAGGCCGGCGGAGGCCGTGTCGCCGGGGGCGCGGAGAGCGGGGGCGCGGAGAGCGGGGGCGCGTCCCGGGGCTCGGCGACGGGTGACACCGGAGGCGGCGGCGGCTCCGGCGCGGCGACCGGGGAACTCCGCCGCGGCGCCTCGGCATCCTGCATCTCGCGGCTCACCGCGAAGACGGCGCTGCACACCGCGCAGCGCGCGCGCACCCCGCTCTGGGGGACCTTGGCGGGGTCCACCCGATAGACGGTGGCGCAGTTCGGACAGGTGACGTTCATCGCATCGTCCTCACGACAGGTCCCTGGCGCCAGACCCCTGGCGCTCCTCGCCGTTGGTCCCCTGGCGCCGGTCGACCACGAACACCGAGCCCGGGAGCGTCTTGGCGTAACTCTTCATCTCGGTGGCAAGCTCGCTCACCTGTGCCGGATGCGCAAACTTGCGGTGACGGTTGGTGACGATGCCGATGGAGAGAGTCATGAGCGGGACGCGGTGGAGCTGGCCCCGGCGATCCTTGCCGAAGAAATAGCCGGCCCGGCGGTCCTGGTCGTTGTACTGCAGCGGGATCAGCGTGTCGAACACGTCGAGAATCTCGCTGCAGACGATACTGATCTCCGGGGCCGGGACGACGAAGATGAAATCGTCGCCTCCGATGTGGCCCACGAACCCCTTGGCGCCGAGCAACCCCTTCACCACGTCGTGGAGGATCCGGGACAACAGGTAGATGACGCGATCGCCATCGTAGTAGCTGTAGCGGTCGTTGAACTCCTTGAAATGATCGAGGTCGGCGTAGCAGACCGCGAACTCCTGGTCCGACTCGAGCCGCCGCCGGATTTCCCGCTCGATCTCGGTGGTGCCGGGGAGCCTGGTGCTGGGGTGCACCGACACGTCGCGCTCGGTTCGCACCAGCATCGCGTCGAGGCGCGCGCGCTGCTCGGCGGGGGAAAAGAGGCTGCTGATGACCTCGTCGGCCCCCGCCGAAAACCACGCCTGCACTTGTTCGGGGTGATGGTCCGCCGCCAGGGCGGTGACGGGAACGATGGCGGTGAAGGCGTCGCTCTTGAGCCGCCGGACGAGGCCTACACCCTCGTTGCCCGTCCCATTGCCGTCCACGAACAGGAGGCAGGGGTGTCCGCGCAGGACGATGGACTCGACCTCATCGGGGCGACTGAACACCAGGAGGGGGAATGCGTTGGCAGCCGCCCACTGGCGGACCAACGCCGGAACCGGGGAGCCGTCCGGCGAGTAGAAGAGAATCGTCGGGCGAGTCCGCACCCAGTAACCTCTCGTAAGGATTTACGACTAGCTAACTTAGGAGACTGGCCCGCGCAAGTCAATCAAAGGAAGAACGCCCCGACCGCGACCATCAGGTAGACGGCCAGGAGCTGAACCCCCTCAAACCAGTGGGATTCGCCGTCCAGGGTGATGATCGCCGTCACCGCCGTGGCCATGGCCAGGGCCAGTACCTCGAAGGGCTTGAACACCAGGTTCATGCCGGTCCCCATCGCCGCTCCGGCGAAAACGAGGATCGGCGCCACCAGGAGCGCGATCTGGGTGCTCGACCCCAGGGCGATCTGCAGCCCGAGTTCGATCTGGCCCTTCCGGGACAGCACGACCGCAGCGGCGTGCTCGGCCGCATTGCCGATGATGGGGATGATGATCAGGCCGAGGAACAGCGTGGAGAGCCCCAGCGCCTCGGTGGCTTCGGTGGCCGCGTGGACCAGCAGCTCGGACTCGACCGCCACACCCACCGTGGCCGCGGCCAGGATAAAAACCGCCTTTCCCACGCTCCAGACGGGCCCATCGATCGGATGGGCCTCACCCCCCAGCAGACTGCGGTGCGTCCGCAAGCTGAACAGGAGCGAGAAGCCGTAGGTGAGGATCAGCACGACGGCCACCGCCTCCGACATGTACAGCTCGGAGGCCCGGGCGGCCGCCTCGGGATGCACGGCGTGGTAGAGCGCGGGAAATCCCAGCGCCACGACGGAGAGCGTGAGCATGCCCGCACTCATTCCCACGCTGGTGCGGTTGAACTTGAGCTCCGACCGGTTGAGCCCACCCGCGATGAGCGCGAGCCCCATGATCAGCAGGAGATTGCCGAGGATGCTGCCGGTGATGGACGCCTTCACCAGATCGACCAGTCCGGCCCGGAGCGCTACCAGCGCGATGATCAGCTCGGCAGCGTTGCCGAACGTCGCGTTCAGCAGTCCGCCGATCGTCGGACCGGTGCGGTGGGCAAGGTGCTCGGTCGAATCCCCCATGAATGCGGCCAGCGGAAGCACGCCGAGGCAGGCGGTGACGAACACCCACACACCGGGCGCGTGGACCACGTAGCCGAGGACGATACTGATCGGTACGGCGAGCAACAGCACCAGGCGCCAGCGAGGGATGGGAGACTTCTGCAGGTGCGGTGGAAGGCCGGTGTGCGCGGCGCGACCTTCCCGCTCACGCCGCGGCTCGGCGGGTGTGCGCCTGGGCGGTTCGCTCCGCTCTCTAGGCCCACTCTTCTCGGCCTTGGGCGATGCGGGCCGGTCGCCGGGCACTCCCTTCGGCGGCCGGCGGGCGGGCGCTGGCGTGTCGTCCCCAGCATCCGATCCGGAACGACCGGCGGCCGGTGAGGCGCCCGCGTCACTCAGGATCCGGGCCATCGCGCCCCGAGGCTCGTCCAACGCCGCTTGGAGCAGTTGGTCGACCGTGATCTCCGTGCCCGCTTCTCGCGCCGTCTTCGAGGCCGCCTCGATCAGTCGCTTGGCGTGGGACGTGTACGCCAACTCCTCTCCGTCCTTGCGCGCCCGTCCCCGACGGCCGCCGGCCTCCAACTTCCCCCGCACGTGCACGGGGTCGAGGCCGAGGCGCCGCAACACGGGCTCGGCCATGCCGCCGGGACGGAGCAGCGCCAGGACGACGTGCTCCGCTCCGATCGAGTCGTGGCCCAGCCGGATCGCTTCGTCCCTCGCCTGTGCCAACGCCTCTTCGGCGCCTTCGCTCAGCGTGTGAGGTTTGACGCGGGGGGTCGGGTCAGAGCTCAGAGCGGTTTGGCCTCTTCGATGAGCATGATCGGGATGCCGTCCTCGACCGCATAGACCAGACGGCAGGTGTGACAGACCAGCGACTCAGGCTCGGTGCGATACTCGAGATCGCCCTTGCACTTGGGGCAGACCAGAATCTCCAGCAGGTCAGGCGCGAGGGTCATGTGGATTCCTGTGAGGATGGCGGCGCACCCGCCATCGAGTTGGGCTCGGGGAATCCGAAGCGCGTCAGTGCCGCCGCATTCCGCCGCCAGTTCGGGAGCACCTTCACCCACGAGTCCAGGTAGACCGGCGCGCCGAGCAGCGCTTCGAGCCTCATGCGGGCATGGGTGCCGATGGCGGCGATGGTCCGGCCGCCGTGCCCGATGACGATTCCCTTCTGCGATTCCCGCTCCACGAAGAGCGTGACCCGAATGTACACGGGCCGTTCCGCCTCGCGAAACTCCTCCACTTCCGCGTTGAAGCTGTACGGCAGCTCGTCGCCCAGGAGGTCGAAGGCCGCCTCGCGCAGATACTCGACCACGAAGAAACGCATCTGCTGGGTGCCGACATCCTCCGGATCGTGCGGGAAGTCTGCCTCCGGAAGGTGTCCACGCATCCGGCCGAGCAGGGCCTCCACTCCCTCGCCGGTGGTGGCGGAGACCACCAGGGCGCTTTCGGCCAGCGTGGCCCGCCGAGCCGGGGCCACGAGGTCGGCCTTGGTGTAGACGGTGAGAATGGGGGCCACCGGCAGGGTCGGAAGTCCCGCGAGACGGCGGAAGTCCGGCGCTGGTGCGTCAGGCGCCGGATGCAGCGCCAGGATCAGGTCCATTGCGGCCAGGCGCTCGAGCGCCAGGTCGCGCATGCGGGCCTGCAGCATGTAGGTCGGCTCGAGCAGGCCGGGCAGATCGTGAAATACGTACTGCGTGTCTCCCTCGGTGCGAAGGCCCACGACCGGGATCCGGGTGGCCTGCGCCTTGGGGCTCACGATGGCCAGGTGGGTCCCAACGAGCGCGTTGAGCAGCGACGACTTGCCGACGTTGGGCGCGCCCGCGAGCGCGACGTGACCGGCGCGGGTCACGCCGCGGGAACGGCCGGATCGAGGGCGCGCCGCACCGCACGCGCCAGATCGGCGAAGCCATACGGCTTGTGCAGCACCTCGACCGAGAGGACCTGCAACCCGCCGATATTGAAAGCCGCCGGGCTGTATCCGGTGGTGAAGAGGAAGCGGAGCTGGGGGAAGCTGCCTCGCGCGATGTCGAACACGGTGCGGCCGTTCATCTCCGGCATGACGACGTCGAGCACCGCCAGGTCGATCTCCTTGCCGAGCGCGACGATGGTGTCGAGTGCCTCCCGCCCGGTGGCCACCGGAATGATCCGGTAGCCGAGGCGGGCGAGCAGCTTCGCGGTGGCATTCCGGAGGACGCGGTCGTCCTCCGCCAGGAGAACGGTCTCGCTGCCGCCCACCAGCTGGCGCGGCTCCTCCTTCGTCCGCACCGCGGCGGCCTGGTCCACGAACGGGAGGTAGATTCGGAAGGTGGTCCCCCGACCGACCTCGCTGTACACGTGGATCATCCCTCCGTGCTGATTCACGATGCCGTAGACCACGGCCAGGCCCAGGCCGGTACCCTGCCCCAGCTCCTTGGTGGTATAGAACGGCTCGAAAATCCGCGCCTGGACCTCGGCGCTCATGCCGACCCCGCTGTCGGCCACGGTCAGGCAGACGAAATCGCCGCTCTTCGCCCAGGGATGGAGCGCGCAGAACTCGTCGTCGATGATCAGGCGATTGGTCTCCAGCGCGAGGTCGCCACCCTCCGGCATGGCGTCACGCGCGTTGACGCAGAGGTTCATCAGCACCTGTTCCAGCTGGCCGGGATCGGCGAGCACGGTGCACGCTCGCCCACCCGGTTTCATGCTGAGCCGGACGTCCGCCCCGATGATCCGCTCCAGCATCTTCAGGGTGTTACCCACCAGATCCGTGAGCTCGAGCGGCTGGGCCTCGAGCACCTGGCGCCGGCTGAAGGCCAGGAGCTGCCGCGTGAGCGCCGCACCCCGGTCGACGATGCCGCCGATCTCCTGCAGCTCCGGGCGCACCGGGTTCGTCTGCTCCAGCTGCAACAGCGTCAGATCCACCGTGGCGCGGATCGCGGCGAGCACGTTGTTGAAGTCGTGGGCCACGCCACCGGCCAGCGTGCCCACGGCTTCGAGCTTTTGTGCCAGCCGCACCTGCTGCTCGAGCTGCTTTCGCTCGGTGATGTCGGTGGCCACACCCAGCAGCTGCCGGGAGCCGCCGTCGGGCGAGGTGATCGGCACCTTCACGCTCTGCACCCAGCGCACCGCCCCGCCCTGCTGGGTCACCCGCTGCTCGGCAGTGTGCTTCGACTGCTGCGTGGTCATCACGTCGCGGTCGTCCGCCTGGTTGCGGGCGACTTCGTCGGCGTTGGGATTGAACTCCGCCTCGGTGTGACCGATCAGGTCCTCGACCGTCGTCGTGAGCAGCCGCGCCACCGCCTCGTTCGCCAGGATGTATCGCCCCTCCCAGTCCTTGACCCAGATCATGCTGGGACTGGTGTCGATCACCTTGCCGAGGAACTCCTTCTGCTGGCGAATGGCGACCTCGTCCTCCATGCGCTGGGTGACGTCGCGCGCCAGGCCGTCGATCCGCAGCACCTGCCCCTGGGCGTCGAGCGCGGGGATGAGGGTCGCGCTGATCCACCGGCTGGTACCGTCGGGGTGGAGAAACCGGTAGGCGAAGGTCGAGGTCCGCCTGGTCGCGACCGCCTGTTTGAACTCCGCGCGGACCCGTTCGACGTCGTCCGGGTGCACCGACGCGTCCCAGAGCAGCATGTCCTCGGCCAGCCGCTCGGGCGTGAACCCGAGCACCTGCGTGGAGGCCGGCGAGACGTAGTGGAAGCGGGTGCCTTCCGCGCTGACGCTGAACAGGACGTCGGGCACCGACTCGAGGATGCTCCGGAGACGCTCCTCGAGGGTGCCGGCATAGCGGGAGAGCTGGCGCTTGGCGGCCTGGAGCTCCTCCTCCCGCTGGCGCAGCTGCCGGTTCTGGATGACCGCGTCCTCGAAGGTCGAGATGAGCAGGTCGAGGATCTGCTCCTTTTCCGAGTTGATGGTGAACGTGGAGCCCAGAAAGGTCACGTTCACGCCGAGCCGGGTGGGGACCGACCTGCGAAGCTCACGGTTCTTGAGGATATGCTCGACCCGCGTCAGCAGCTGCGCCGGCTCATAGGGCTTGGTCACGTAGCTGTCGGCACCGGCTTCGAGACCCTGCACGATATCCATGGGATCGCTCAGCGCGGTCAGCAGGAGAACCGGGAGATCCCGACGGCGCAGCACCGCCTTGATCTGGCGGCAGACCTCGTAGCCGCTGATGCCGGGCATGGTCACGTCACTGATGACCAGATCGAAGCCGCCCTTCCTCACCAGCTCGAGCGCGGTCTCGCCGTCGGGAGCCACCTCCGGCTGATACCCGTTCTGCTCCAGGACGACGCTCAAGGCCTCGGCTTGCGTCCTGCTGTCCTCGACCACGAGGATGCGTGCGGTCATCCTTTCCCTCCTGCGATCAACGCCGTCAGCCGTGGACCGATCTCGCTGATGGGAAGTTCGACGTCCACCACCCCCGCGGCCACCGCTTCCCGCGGCATTCCGTAGATGACCGACGTCGCCTCGTTCTGGGCGATCACCCGTCCGCCCGCCTGCTTCACGGCCCGCAGTCCGTCGACTCCGTCGCTCCCCATCCCCGTGAGGACCACGGCGGCCACACCGATGCCGTAGGCATGCGCCGCGGTCTCGAACAGATGGGTGGCGGAGGGCCGAAAGCCGTTGATCGGCTCGCCGCAGGACATCTCGATCGTCCGCGCGCGGGTAACGCCCAGATGGCGGTCGTCGGACGCGAGGTAGGCGGTGCGCGGGGCCAGCGTCTCGCCGTCCTCCGCCACCTTGACGCGGAGACTGCAGCTGGACCGCAGCCACTCGGCGAGCCCGGTCACGAAGCCCGCCGCGATGTGCTGGACGACGACGATCGGCAGCGGAAAGTCACCCGGCAGGTCGCCCAGTACGCGCTGAAGCGCGGCCGGCCCGCCGGTCGAGCCGGCGATCGCCACGAGCCGCGCGGGGCGGGAGAGACGGTCCGGCGGCCCCCGGTCCGACGGAGGCGAGGGCGCATTACGGTCGGCCCACCGCCGGACCACCTTCACCTCGGCCATCGACTTGGCCAGCGCGAGAAAGCGGTCGCGCCGCTCTGGAAAGTCCGGCGACCCGGGCGTTCCCGGCTTCTCGACGGCCATCAGCGCCCCGGCGCGGATCGCGTGCAGGCTGAGCTCGACCCCGCGCTCGCGCAACGCGGAGGAGACCACCAGGATCGGCGTCGGGGTATGCACCATGATGTCCTTGGTGGCCTCGAGCCCATCGAGCACTGGCATGAACACGTCCATGGTGATCAGGTCGGGCCGGAGCTCGCGCGCGAGCTCTACGGCGCGGGCGCCGTTCTCGGCCATCCCCACCACCTGTATCTCCGGATCGCCGCCCAGGATCTCCGCCAGCAGCTCTCGGTCGGTGACCGAGTCCTCCGCGATCAGCACGCGAATCATCCGCCGCCTATCCGATGAGCTGTCGGACCGTGTCCAACAGCCCCTGTTGATCGAAACTCGATTTTCCGAGGTAGGCGTCGGCGCCGACCTCGAGCCCGCGGGCACGGTCTTCGGGGCTCTCCCGCGCCGTGACGAGGATGAACGGCACTCGCTTGAGGTGGGGGGCGGCCCGGACCGCCTGACAGAGCGACAGTCCATCCATCCGAGGCATGTCCACGTCCGCCACCACGAGATCGCAGGCGTGTTCCTGCAGCCAGGCCAGGCCCTCGGCGCCGTCCACCGCGGTCGCCACCGCGTATCCCGCTGCCTCGAGGATACTCTGCTCCAGCGTCCGAGTGGTAATCGAGTCCTCCACTACGAGCACGCGGAGCCGGGTCCGCTCGGTCAGCGGCTCGACGGGGCTCGGCACGACCGGGGCCACCGTCGCCGCGACGGTGGCCGCCCGATCGATCGCCGACACCGCATCCAGCACCAGCGCCACCTGGCCGGTCGCCAGAATCGCCGCGCCGTTGAGCAGCGGGAATCGTCCTTCCCGGCCCGGAATGGGGCGGAGCACGATGTCGCGTTCGGTCAGCAGCGCGTCCACGACCAGCGCCACGCGCCGGTCGCCGCTCCGCACCACGACCATCGGCAACCTGCCGGTGGCCGGCGGCGCCGCGGCTGGGTGGCCCAGCATCGTGGCGAGCGACACCATCGGGACCGGACCCTCGGCCGTGGGCGCGGTGTCGCGACCCGCGGCCCGGCGGATCGCACCGACCGGCGTCGCGGCAGCTGCCGCGATGTCCGCCATCGGGATCGCCACGACCTGCCCGCCCACGGTCACGAGCAGCGCGCGGGTGCTCGACGGCGACGGCGGGCAGGTAAGCGTAAAGGTCGTGCCTCGCCCCTCCGCCCAGTCCACTTCCACCCGGCCGTGGATTCGCTCGACCGCGGACCGGACGATGTCGAGCCCGACCCCGCGGCCTGAGATCGCGTCGGCTTCGGTCCGGGTGGACGTGCCGCCCTCGAGCAGCACACGCACCAGTTCGTGCCGTGTCGCGGGGTCGGGCTGTCCGCGGACCGCGAGCCGCGCGCGGATCGAGGCCTCGTCGAGTCCGGACCCATCGTCGGACACGGCGACGCGGAGCCGCTCCCCGCGCAGCTCGGCGGTCACTCGGATGCGTCCCCGGCGAGGCTTGCCGAGCCGCTCGCGAACCGCGGGCAGCTCGATGCCGTGATCCACGGCGTTCCTGAGCAGCTGGAGCAGCGCCTCGCGCAATCCGTCGAGGACCGCGCGGTCCGCCTCGACGCCTCCATGCGCAATCTCCAGCGTGATCTCCTTGCCCGCGGCGGCGGCGAGATCGCGCGCGGCTCGCGGCAAGGCTTCGCACGCTTCACTGAACGGGCGCACACGCAGCCGGCGGATCTCGTCCAGCATGCGCTCCGTCACCTGGCCGACCGAGCGCGCGTCCTCGACGGCATCGGCCGCGAGGCGCCGCGACTGTTGCGCCAGCGTGGTGATCTGCGCCTCCACCCAGGTCACGACCTCCGCCCACGACTTCGCGTTGCCGTTCGGTCCGTCACGGACCCGGCTTCGGGCGCGCCGCCACTTCGCCAGGAGCTCCTTGGCGGACTCGTGCAGCGCGTCGAGCTCGGCGGGCCGATCGGAGAGCCGGCCACTGACCATCAGGAGCTGGCTGCTGGACGCCAGGAGCACATCGAGCCTGGCGGGATCGACGCGAAGCATGTCGTCCCGCCCATCGCGGCGCGCAGCAACCGCTGGCACCGACTCCGGCATCGGCGCCGTCGGCGCGGCGAAGTGGGTCGGTCGGGGGGGCGACGATTCGCCGCGGGCCCGAGGCGAGACCCGCCCGGTTCGGAGCCGCTGGAGCACGTAGGTCAGCGCGGGGGTCTCCACTGGCGCCGACGCCTTGAGTCGATCGCCGGCTTCGGCCAGCGCATCGGCCGCGGCGAAGAACAGCTGGAAGTCCTCCGCTTCGAGGCGCCGCGCCCCATCCCGTGCCTCGACCAGCAGAGACTCCAAGTCGTGGCAGACCTCCTCGACCAGCGGCACGTCCGCCGTCCGCGCGGCACCCTTCAAAGTGTGGGCCACTCGGAACAGTGACTTGAGTCGCGCGGGATCGGTCGGCTCGGCCTCCAGCGCCAGCAGGTCGGCGTTCATGAGCCGCACCTGATCGCCCAGCTCGGCGGCGAACGTGGCGCGGAGCCGGGCGAGCAGTCCGTCCTGGCTCATCGGTGTCCGTTGGACCCGTTGAAGCCCCGATCGCCCGAGACCAGCAGAAGAAGGCGCCGCCCCATGATGTTGAGATCCTGGGCGGAGCGCTCGGACTGCTTGGTGGACGCCAGGTTCTGTTGCGTGGCCTCGTGGATGTTGGCCATGGCCTGGCGGATCTGGGCCATGCCGACCGCCTGCTGTCCGGCCGAGGCCACGATCTGGGCAGCCGACTGCGCCGCCTCGCCCACCGCCGCGGTGAGGGTCTGGATCGTCTGTCCCGCCTCGGTGACCTGACGCGCGGTGGCGGCGACCTGCTTGGTCCCCTGCTCCGTCGTCATCACCGCCGTGCTGGTGGCTCGCTGGATCTCGCCCAGAATCTGGCGCACCTGCACCGTTGCCTTCTTGCATTGCTCCGCGAGGCTCTTCACTTCGCCCGCGACCACCGCGAAGCCGCGCCCGTGCTCGCCGGCCCGAGCGGCCTCGACCGCGGCGTTGAGGGCGAGGAGGTTGGTCTGCTCGGCGATGTCGTTCACGGTGGCGATGATCTCGCCGATCGCCTGGGCCTGCTCGGCCAGGGCGAGGATGCTCTCCGCGATGGACTCGACCTGGTCCCGCACCGCGCCGATCGAGGCGGTGGACTCCTCCACCGCCTGGCGTCCCGACCGGGCGATCTCGGCCGCCCTCTGCGCGTTGTCCCCCACGGTCTTGGCGCGCTGGGCGGCCTGATCGGCGGTCTGGGCCACCTCGTCCACCGTCGCGACCGTCTGCGCCACGGCGGCCGACGACTCGCTGGCGCCGGAGGCCTGCTGCGTCATGGCCGCGAGAATCTCGGAGGTGCTCGACGCCAGCACGGCCGTCGCTTCGCGGAGCGGGCGGCTGACCGCCCGGAACAGCATCCACCCGGCGATCGCACCCACCAGAAGGGCCACCAGCCCCACCGTCACGATCTGCGCGCGGGTGCGATCCGCCGTCGCGACGGTCGTGGCCGCCGCCGTCCGCAGCGCTTCACTGGCACTGGCGACCTGGGCGTCGATGCCAGTGCGCAGGCGGTCGTACACCGAGCCGGGCACGCTCTCCTGCCGGTACTTCGCCGCCGCCTCGATACCCTGCCGCTGCCCCACCGCCATGACCGGATCGGTCAGCCTGACCCACTCGTCGAACTCGCCGATCAGGCTGCGGAGACGCTCGCCCTCGAGCCCCGTCACGCGCTGCATGCTCTCCAGCCCCTTGCGGGCTTCGGCGATGTGGCCGTGACGGGCGGTCGCTCGCCCGGGATCTCCGGTCAGCAGATAGTCGAGCATATCCCGCTCTGCGTCCCGCACCGCGCCGCGAACGACTCGGCTGGACTCGAGCAGAAGCTCCTGCTGGCTCGATCCGGTGGTCATCTCGCCGCTCAGCCGGCGCAAGGCCACGCTCGCCACCGCGACCACGATGGCGAGAAGGACGAGAGGGACCGCGAACCCGATGACGATGCGGCGACCGACGGTCATAGACATGCCTCCTCCGATCAGGCTGGGCCAGCTCCCACGGTGTCCATCAGGCGATCCGCGTCGAGCAGCAGGATCGCGTCCCCGGTCATGGCGCGAAGGAACTCCCGCCCCGCGAATCCCTCCGGAGGCGGCCGCAGTTCGGACGCCACCAGTGCGCGAAGCTCACCCGGCGCGTCGGCCAGCACGCCCAGCTGCGGCCGATCGGTGCCCAGGACGACGAGCGTCGCCCCCTCCGGCCGCGCCCCGGCCCTCCCGCCGAGCAGGGCGCGCAGGTCCACCACCAGCACCAGCTCGCCCCGCCATCCGGTGAGGCCGGCGATCCAGGGCTCGGCGCCGGGCAGCGGCACGACGTGCGCGGTCCGGGTGATCTCGAGCACGCGCCGAGGCTCGACGCCGTACTGCTCCTGCCCGACGTGAAAGGTGATGATCCGGGCTGCATCGGCCCGATCCATCTCGACCGTGGGGCGCGCGAGGGCCCGGGCGCGGTCCTCGAGCACCGCGCGCACCACCTCCGGCGAGGTCAGCGCGGAACCGGCCATCGCCTCGCCCGCGGCGTCCACCCTCCGCTTGAGGTCGGCCCAGTCGATCCCACGCCCGGTCCTGGCCACTCGCCGCGCCGTCATGCGGCCGAGCCATCCAGCATGCGAATCTGCGAGCGCGCCACCTCGGCCAGGTGCGCAGCCGGCTCGCCATCGGAAGCGGAAACCGCGTCGGACGGCACCAGCTCACCCAACAGTTGCTCGGCCGCCCGAAACGCCCGCCGGGCGGCCGCCGCCTCGCCCAAGCGGGTGAGGACATCGCCGAGCGCGAGGTGGGCCACGATCAGGCGGCGGTCGAGGTACAGCGCACGCCGGAGCGCGTCGGCCGCTTCGGCGTGGTTGCCCGCCTGGCTGAGCAGGATGGCGTGGAGATAGATCAGCTCCGCGCAGGTGCGGTGGGCGTCCAGCCCGGAGGCGCAGGCGCGACCAGCCTCGACCAGATCCCCCCGGTTGGCGAGCGCCCGCACCAGGAGCACGTGGGCGGTCGGATCGGGCTCGCCCGCGGCGATGAGGTCCCGCGCGAGATCGGCGGCGTCGGCGTAGTCCTTCACGGCGTATCGGCGCCGGACCTCGGCCAGCGGGTCGGAACCCGGTGCCCCTCCGCGCTCCCCCATCATCCGCGGCGGGTCGGCAGGCGCCGGCTCGGCGAACATCTGGGACGGCAACGTCACGGCCGACTCCACCATCCCCGGCGACGCATCCGCCGGCAGCGGAAGCGAGACCGGGGAGCGAGCCGCGCCGAGGCCGCGTCGAGACGCCCGGCGGTACATGAGTCCCGCCCCGGTCATTTCCACCTCGCACGCGACCATGTGGCCGATCAGTGGGTCCGACGCGCCCAGTACCAGCCAGCCCTCGTCCCCGAGGGAGTCCAGCAGCCGGCGGGCCACCCGCGCGACGGTCTCGGTGTCGAAGTAGATCAGCACGTTCCGGCAGAGGACCAGATCCATCTCGCCGAGGCCGTGCCGGAGGCTGGGTGACTCGTCAGCCAGATTGAGGTACCTGAACTCGACCTCGCGCCGGATCGCCGGCAAGAGCTCGTACCGCTTGTTCATCCGGCGGAAATAGGTGCGGGTGACGTCGTCCGGCACGTTCCGCAGCGCCCAATCGGAATACTCCGCCCGGCGCGCCCGGGCGAGCGCGGGCCGGGAGATGTCGGTCCCGACGATGATGGCCCGGCCCGCCGCACCGAGCTGGTGCAGCACGATGGCGGCGCTGTACGGCTCCTCGCCCGACGCACAGCCCGCGCTCCAGATCCGTATGGGTCGTTCACCGCGAGCGAGCAACGGGGGCAACAGGTGGGTCCGGAGCTGCCCCCATTGATCCGCGTCCCGGAGGAAATAGGTCTCCCCGACCGTGATCTCGGCGACCAGCTCGTCGAGCGCGGCCGGGGTATCCACCAGCGCGCGCAGGTAGACCGGGAGGTTGCCGGCCCCCGACCGGTGCATCGCGGTCAGCAGCCCGGACTCGAATGCCGGCCGGCGTGCCGCGGAGAAGACCAGACCCGTGCGGCGGCGCACCAGCTCGAGTGCGGCATCGATCCAGCTCGTGATTGACGTCCTCGGGCCGCATTACGGCTGCCGCCCCGCCGCAGCGAGATCGGGGGCGTCCGACAGGGCCTGCTCGAGCTGGGCATCGTCCTCGGAGGAGAGGAGAGCCTCCAGGTCCTGGATCACGATCACGCCGTCGGGAAGGCGGACGATGCCAGCGGCGTGCTGGGCGCCGGGGATGAGCCGGCTCGCGCTCTGCACCGCGTTGGCCGCCACATCGATCACCGCCTCGACCTGGTCCACCCTGAGCGCGAGGGCGCGCGGTCCGCATCGCGCCACGATGAAGCGGTGGTCCAGCGACAGCGGCACCGACGGCAGGCCGAAGCGACGGCGCAGGTCGATCACCGGAAGCACCCGGCCGCGCAGGTTGATCACGCCTTCCACGAACACGGGGGCGTGCGGCAGTGGTGAGATCGCCACGGCCCACACGATGGTGTGCAGCCGCTCGACGGGGATGGCGAGCCGGCGACCCGACAGCTGGAAGGCAAGCAGCTGCATGGAGTGTCGATCCGAAGCCGCGCTGGGAAAGGCTTGGTGTGCCGGTTGTTGTGACTGGTGCCGCGTGTGATCAGAGATGGCGATGCACGAGATGCCCGCCGCGAAGGGTACCTAGAGGCGGGCCGGCGAAGAAAGGGGGAGCGGCGATCCGGGGAGGGGTGAGGAACGGCCAGAATGTCGCGTTTCAGCGTTATCACGCCACGAATGCGCACCGGCCCCCCTTGGGCGCTGTCAGCTTGCGACCGCGGGGTAATCCGAACGCGTCAAGGTCTGGGGGCGCGGGCCAGCGCGTCGGCGGCCTCCCGCGCCAGTGCTTCGTCCGCCGAATCGTCCACGGTGGCGGCGCCAGCCAGCGATTCCCTCAGCGCACGACGCCCCTCGGCATACTGCGCCTGCGCGCTCCGGAGCAGTGTGTCGGGCCGGCCGCTCGAGGCGGCCATCGAGGCCAGCTGAACGCGGAGCAGGGTTGCCGTCAGGAGGTTGCGCGCCAGCTCTCGGCCGGCGCGCAGGTTGCCGGGATTCGCCTGGAGGAACTCATGCAGCAGCTCCGTGCTCCCGTCGAGCTCGGCGACCGCTGCCGTCCTGCGGCCCTGCGAAGCCAGCACGGATGAGAGCGCGCTCCGCGCCGTAGCCAGGTCGCTGAGCCCCTGCACGTTGCCGCGATCGGCGTCCCGCAGATCCTGATACAGCGTCACCGCCGCCTCGCAGTGCCTCAGCGCGGTGCCCAGATCCCCGCGGAGCCGCTGGACCTCGCAGAGCCCTTCCCGCGAGACCGCGACATCCCTGGCGGCTTCGGTGCTGGTGCCGTCCTCCCGGGCCAGACCCTCGCGCAGCGCGAGCGAGCGCTCGAACGCCGCAAGCGATTCGTCGAGGCGCCCTTCGAGGCGCAGCATGGCGCCGAGCCGCTCCTGCGCGAGGCCCACCTGCCGGGTCTTGCCCCGCTGGCCGGCCGAGTCGGGTGGCGCGGTCTCCATCAGCTCCAGTGCCCGGCGGTACTGCGCTTCCGCCGCCGGCCGATCTCCCAGGTTGGGGAACGACGGATGCCCCAGGAGGTCGCCCAGCTTGATGGTGCTGATGGCGAGCGAGAGGCGGGCGCGGAAGCTCGAGGGCTGGGATTCGGCCAGGAGCGCCCAGTGGTGGAGCGCGGATCGCGCGTCCTGAACCGCGCCGGCGACATCCCCGGTCCAGGCTTTCACGTCCCCCAGCTTCTCGTAGGCCAGGGCGAGGGTTCGGCGGGAGCGCAGGTCTTCGGGATGCGCGGCCACCAGCGGCGACGCGAGGGCGAGGGCCCGGACCAGGCTGCCGCGGGCGCCGGCCAGATCGCCCAGGTTGGCGCCGGTGGGGTAGCCCTGCGCCATCCCCAGACGGATGTATGCCTCTGCGCTCTCCCGCTCGAGGGTCTCGTCGCCCTGGCTCTGGCGAGTCAGACGACCGAGATAGTCGAGCCCGCGGTCCACGATGAGGGCTCGGGCCCGGGTCGCGCCGGGGAGATCGGCGATCGCGTCGTGGATCTCGAAGAGCACCGTCGTCGCCAGGGAATGGACGTCCCGGAAGCGCTCTTCGGCGACGATGCGCTGCGCCTCGGCGCGCTGGGCCTGCCACGCGGTCGACACCACCCCCGTCACGAGCGTCGAGACCAGCACGACCACGGCCACCACGCCGACCAGGTGCCGGCGGAGGAACTTGCCGGCCCGATACGACGCCGTGTCTTTCCGGGCCAGGACCGGCAGGCCGACCAGGTGGCGGCGGAGATCGTCGGCGAATTGCGCGGCCGAGACGTAGCGCCGGCCCGGCTCCTTGCTCAGCGCCTTCATCACCATCGTATCGAGGTCCCCGCGCAGCCGGCGCCGCAGCCGCTCGGGCGAGATGTTCCGTGCGACCCCCACCCACTCGGGCGTGAGGGGGACGTGCGTCGCCGCGACTTGTGTTCCCGTCACCGTTCGGGTCACCACGTCCGAGGGGCGCGGCGCCGACTCGCGGCAGACTACGCGCTCGATCTCGGCCGGGGTCCTGGCGTCGAACCGGTAGGGGCGATGGCCGGTGAGAAGCTGGTAGAGCACGACGCCGAGCGAGTAAATGTCGCTCGCTGTCGTGACCGGCTCGCCCCGGACCTGCTCGGGCGATGCGTACTCCGGCGTCAGCATCAGCAGTCCCGTATGGGCCGCTTCCTCACTGGACGACTCGTGCTGCGCCAGCAGCTTCGCGATGCCGAAGTCCAGCAGCTTCACCTGGCCGTCGGCGGTCACGAGGATGTTGCTGGGCTTGAGGTCGCGATGCACCACCAGATTCTGGTGGGCGTGGTGGACCGCCTCGCAGACGGTGCGGAACAGGCTCAGCCGCTCGGCGATCGGCAGGCGACGCTCGTCGCAGTACCGGTCGATCGGCGTGCCCGATACGTACTCCATCGCGAAGTACGGAAGGCGCAGCTCGGTGACGCCGGCGTCGAGCAGGCGGGCGATGTTGGGGTGCTCGAGGCGGGCGAGAACCTGGCGCTCCAGCAGGAAGCGCCGCACCCGATCGCCGGAGGCGAGACCGCCTTCCCTGACCAGCTTGAGGGCGACCCGCTTCTGGATGTCCTCTCGCTCCGCGAGAAAGACCACCCCCATGCCCCCCGCGCCGAGCTCGTGCAGGACCCGGTAGGGCCCGATGCGCTCCCCGAAGGCCAGCAGGCCGCGGGGGGCGTCCGCGAGTGGCGGGAACAGCTCGTTGGTGTGGGCCCGGTCGAGCACGGCAAGGAGGTCGCCCACCCCACGGCGGAGGTCGGGGTCGGCGCGACAGGCCTCGTCCAAGTACGCGGCCCGACTCTCGAGCGACAGCTCGAGCGCGGCGTCGAAGAGCTCCTGCACGCTGACGCTCCGCGCCGCCGAGTCAGCGGCCTGGCGGTTGGCGGGCGTGAGCGGACTCGGCGGGTTATTCCGCATGGAGTGAGGCGACGCTGGATCCGGTGTCGGGCGAGAGATGGCCACAGGGGAAACGGTGAGTGCTAGTCCACGTTACAAGCCCGTTTCGGGTGCCGCAAGCGGGCTCTCAGGACGCCTGTTCCAGCTCCCGACGGAGCCATGCCTTAGCGAAGCTCCAGCGTCGCCGGACCGTGGCCACCGACATATCCAACGCCTCGGCGGCCTCCTCCAGGGACAGTCCGGCGAAATAGCGGCATTCGACCGTGCGGCAGGCCTCGGGACTCACGTGCTCCAAGCGCCGCAGCGCCTCATCCAGAGACAGCAGGTCTTCGACCCTGTCGTCGGCCAGCACGGCGGTGGCGTCCTCCAGGGGAACGGCCACCGCGCCCGACCCGCGCTTGACCGCGAGCCGGGCCCGGGCGTAATCGATCAGAATGGTCCGCATGGCGCGGGATGCGATACCGAAAAAGTGGCTCCGATTCTGGCACTCCACATCCGAGCCGATCAAGCGGAGGTAGGCCTCGTTGACCAGGGCGACGGAATCGAGGGTGTGACCGGTCCGTTCCCGGGCCAGGTGCCGATGCGCCACGCCGCGCAGCTCCTGGTACACCAGGGGGAAGAGTCGGTCGAAGGTCGCCTGGTCACCTTGACTCAGGTTCTGAAGGAGGCTGGTGATCTCGCCAGGTGGCTGGGTCGCCATGGTTGTGTGCTTCGGAATCCGTGCCGGAGGATGGGAACTCACGGGCGGCGCAGGCTGCGCCCCCCTCCTCAATTATACGCGCGATCGAGTCATCCGCGGGACCGCCGGCGTGGTTAGCCCCGGGCGCCGAGGCCCGCTGCAATTACTTGCACCAGGGCTGCGGCCAGGGAGACCTCGGCAAGGTGAGCAGGTTTTTCGGGGATTCCCGCATTCAAGGTAGGTCCCCGCTCACCCTGCCAACCCGCCATCAGGAGGTCCTATGTCCCGCACGAGAATGCTGTCGGCCCTGGCCGCCGCGCTGCTCATCGGCGCGTGTTCGGATACCAACTCTCCCACCGCGCCCTCGGAGCCGGCCGGTGGCGAGCAGCTCACGCTGGTCCTGGACGAGACCGCCGACATGGTGGCCGTCGACGAGGAAGGCGGCGCGGTACGGCAGGGCGGCGCCCGGCCGGCGACCGCAGGGAAAGGCAAGGCCTCGGTAGACCCGCAGGCGGTCACCTGCGTCCGCAACGCCTGGCACCGGCTCTGCGTCAACATCACCGGCACCAACAACAACAACTTCGTGCTCAGGACCGCCCGGGCGGACGCGGTCGTGAGGACGGCGAAGTTCCGGACCAACGCCCAGATCCGGCTGAACGGCTTCATCCTGGCGAAGTCGGGCAAGTTCGGACCCAACTACGTGGGCGATGACCTGTTCGCCAACTACACGCAGGCCGCGCTCAACTACCGGGTCCGCCGGGGCGATCGGATCTGCCATCAGTTCCCGGGCGTCACCCCGCAGATCTGCGGGACGGTTCGCTGAGGTCGTGCGGGAGGGTGCCCCTACACGGCACTCGGGCGGTGGGGTGAGGGTGGGCATGGAGGGCGGCACCGAGCGGGGCCGCCCTTCGTGTTTCCCGTGGTGCGGTACGTAGGGCGACAACGAACGAAGCCCGGCATCCTCGAGGGGATGCCGGGCTTCGTGACAGGAGTGGCTGGCGACGGCCTACTCTCCCACCACCTCTCAGTGGCAGTACCATCGGCGCTACAGGGCTTAACTGCCGTGTTCGGAATGGGAACGGGTGTGGCCCCTGCGCGCTAGTCGTCAGCCATTTTTTTGGAGCTAGGAGCTGATAGCTATGAGCCGGTAGCTATGAGCTGGAGAGCTCGTAGCTATTAGCTCATAGCTTCCAGCTAAACCAAACAACCGATGAATGGATGATATAGTGCGTGGAATCGATCGAAGAGATCAAACTTCACGGGCGATTAGTAGCGCTCGACTGAAGAGGTTGCCCTCCGTACATCTGCGCCCTATCAACCTGGTAGTCTCCCAGGGCCCTTTAGGGACCTTATGGTCCAGGAGTGTTCATCTTGGGAAGAGTTTCCCACTTAGATGCTTTCAGCGGTTATCTCCGCGCGACATCGCTACCGGGCGCTGCCCCTGGCGGAACAGCCCGTACACGAGCGGTCGCTTCGTCTCGGTCCTCTCGTACTAGAGACGACGTCCCTCAACACTCCCACGCCCACGACGGATACAGACCGAACTGTCTCACGACGTTCTGAACCCAGCTCATGTACCACTTTAACCGGCGAACAGCCGGACCCTTGGGACCTTCTCCAGCCCCAGGATGTGATAAGCCGACATCGAGGTGCCAAACCGCGCCGTCGATGTGAACTCTCGGGCGCGATAAGCCTGTTATCCCCAGCGTACCTTTTATCCGATGAGCGATGACCCATCCACACGGGATCACCGGATCACTTAAGCCGACTTTCGTCCCTGCTCGCGCCGTCGCGCTCGCAGTCAGGCGGGCTTCTGCTTATACACTCGTCGTGCGATTACCGACCGCACTGAGCCCACCATAGCGCGCCTCCGGTACTCTTTAGGAGGCGACCGCCCCAGTCAAACTACCCACCAGCCACGGTCCTCGGCGGGGTTGCCGCCTGAGTGAGAACGTTAGTAAAACAAGGGTGGTATTTCACTGGTGCCTCCGCGCCAGCCGAAACCGGCGCCTCAATGGCTCCCACCTATGCTACGCAGGTTATACCGACGTTCAATGACAGGTTGTAGTAAAGGTGCACGGGGTCTTTTTGTCCTGTCGCGGGTAATCGGAATCCTCACCGATACTGCTATTTCGCCGAGCTTACGGAAGAGACAGCTCCCAAGTCGTTACTCCATTCGTGCAGGTCGGAACTTACCCGACAAGGAATTTCGCTACCTTAGGACCGTTATAGTTACGGCCGCCGTTTACCGGGGCTTCGGTTCGCAGCTTCGCCTTGCGGCTGACCGCTCACCTTAACCTTCCGGCACCGGGCAGGAGTCAGAGCGTATACGTCGGCTTGGACAATGCCTTGGCACGCTCCTGTGTTTTTGCTAAACAGTCGCTTGGGACGATTCTCTGCGGCCGGCTTGGGCTTCTCCTGTACGGAGTCACCTACAACCGGCACCCCTTATCCCGAAGTTACGGGGTCATTTTGCCGAGTTCCTTTTCCGTAAATCACTCGAGCCCCTTAGGCTGCTCGCCTCGCCCACCTGTGTCGGATTGCGGTACGGTCAACTGTAGTCCTGGTTCGCGAAGCTTTTCTTGGCAGTGTGCGTCAGCCACCCTTGACGGGGCCTAACGGCCCCTTCGGCATCGGTTCTCGACTAACCCGGCGGATTTGCCTACCGGGCAACGTCTACCACCTTGCAGCGGAAAATCCACCACCCGCCGGTAACCTTGCTCCTGCGTCCCTCCTCGAACTCGTAACGGCTTACAGTTGGTACGGGAATGTTGACCCGTTTCCCATCGTCTACGCCTCTCGGCCTCGACTTAGGGACCGACTGACCCTGAGCTGATCGACATGGCTCAGGAACCCTTAGGCTTACGGGGACCAGGGTTTTCACCTGGTTTCACGCGTACTTAATCCGGCATCCTCACTTCCCATCGCTCCACCGGAAGGCTTCCGCCCCGGCTTCACCGCTCTGGGAACGCTCCCCTACCCCTCTACGCGCGAGCGTAAGCTGGCGTGTAGAAGACCTAGCTTCGGCGGGCGGCTTGAAGTCCCGACCATTATCGGCGCGGCTACGCTGGACTGGTGAGCTATTACGCACTCTTTAAAGGAATGGCTGCTTCTAAGCCAACCTCCCAGTTGTCACAGCATACCCACATCCTTTGCTACACTAAGCCGCCACTCCGGGGCCTTAGCTGAGGCTCTGGGTTCTTTCCCTCTCGCCGCGGTACATTAGCGCACCGCGACTGCCTCCCGGGCAGCATTCAACAGGCATTCGGAGTTTGGTTGGGGGAGGTATCGTTATTCACGACCCGGACCCATCCAGTGCTCTACCTCCTGTGAACTCATTTCCCGAGGCTATACCAAAATATATTTCGGGGAGAACCAGCTATCTCCGAGCTTGATTGGCCTTTCACCCCTACCCTCAAGTCATCCCAGCGGTTTTCAACCCACATGGGTTCGGTCCTCCACCGCCTGTTACGGCGGCTTCAACCTGCTCAAGGGTAGATCGCCACGGCTTCGGGTCTACGCCCACGTACGAATCGCCCTTATCAGACTCGCTTTCGCTTCGGCTCCGGCCCTGAAGGCCTTAACCTGCACGTGAGCAGTAACTCGCCGGATCATAATGCAAAAGGCACGCAGTCAGGCCGTCCGAAGACGACCCTCCTACCGCTTGTCGGCACACGGTTTCAGGATCTATTTCACTCGCCACCAGGCGTGCTTTTCACCTTTCCCTCACGGTACTCGTGCACTATCGGTCATCGAGGAGTATTTAGGCTTGGAGGGTGGTCCCCCCAGATTCGCGCAGAATTCCACGTGCTCCGCGCTACTCGGGATACCACTAGGGGCCGTACGCGTCTAGTTACCGGGCTTTCACCGT